>NZ_PJIQ01000009.1 GCF_002929745.1 Arthrobacter sp. B1805 | reverse complement strand
AACCAGCAAATTCAACCAATCAAAAAACAATCGGTATCAACAAACTTGGCACACTATTGAGTTCTCAAACAACAGGAACGTCCGATTACTTGCAAACCCGGCGCTTCCGCGCCTCTCCGGCTTGTTTTCCCTCGTCGTTATGTTCACAGCTTATTTCACTTCGATTTCCCTTGTCAAATCCGCTGCTTTGGCTTAGTGCCCGCAAAATACAAATTCGACAAAGCAATCCCATGACAAATAGAGGTCAATTCCTCGCCCATTTCAGAGCGCACAGACTGACCGCTAGATTTCGAAGGGGTTGGTCACCCTCACCGGGGCAACTCCACAACTATACGACCACCGCACCTCCAACACAAATCCACCCACCACCACCGGCGAACAGCACGGGCCGACACCCTCCCGAGGAGCGTGCCGGCCCGAGCAACAGCGTGCATCAGATCGCAAGGATCATCCGACGACGTCGACCATCGCCAGGTTGCGCTTCCCGCGGCGGACCAGAAGGTAGCGTCCGTGCAGCAAGTCGTCGTCACCGATGATGTGATCGGTGTCCGTGATCTTCGTGTTGTTGACGTAGGCGCCGCCCTCGGCAATCGTGCGACGAGCCGCCGAGTTGCTGGCCGACAGGCCCGATGCGACGAGGAGGTCGACGATGCCCAGGGCATCCCGGGCGACGGACACGGATTCGAGTTCCGCTGTCGCCGCCTGCAGGGTAGGGAGGTCGAGTCCGCCGAGTTCGCCGTTCCCGAAGAGTGCAGCAGAGGCAGCGATGACCTTCTCGGTCGCTTCGACCCCGTGGACGAGCGACGTCACGTCATAGGCGAGGGCTCGCTGGGCCGCCCTCTCGTGGGGGCGCTCAGCGGTCGCCCGCTCCAAATCCTCGATCTCCGACCTGCTGCGGAACGTGAAGATGCGCAACCGCTCGGCCACGTCGGCATCCGAGGTGTTGAGCCAGAACTGGAACATCGCGTAGGGGCTCGTCATCGCGGAGTCCAGCCAGATGGCGTTGCCTTCGCTCTTGCCGAACTTGGTGCCGTCCGAGTTCGTGATCAGCGGCGTGCCGATGGCATGCACACCCTTCCCTTCGACCTTGCGCACCAGCTCGGTTCCGCTCGTGAGGTTGCCCCACTGATCGGACCCGCCCGTCTGCAGCACACAGCCGTAGTCCCGGAAGAGCTGCAGGTAGTCCATGCCCTGCAGGATCTGGTAGCTGAACTCGGTGTAGCTGATGCCCTCGTCCGAGTTCAGGCGCTTGGCGACCGTCTCCTTTTTGATCATCGTGCCCACGCGGAAGTACTTGCCGACGTCACGCAGGAAGTCGATGACGCTCATCGGTCCGGTCCAGTCGAGGTTGTTGACCATGCGGGCCGCGTTGCCGCCCTCGAAAGAGAGGAACCGCTGCACCTGGCCCTGGAGGTAGCCGACCCACTCCGCGACGGTCTCCTTCGTGTTCATGGTGCGTTCCGCCGTCGGGCGCGGATCACCGACGAGCCCGGTGGACCCCCCGACGAGGCCCAGGGGGTGGTGTCCGGCGAGCTGCAGCCGACGCATCGTCAGCAGCTGGACCAGGTTGCCGAGATGGAGACTGGGAGCCGTGGGATCGAAACCGCAGTAGAAAGTGATGGGAGGGCCCGCCAGCAGTTCCTTCAACTCGCCCTCGTCGGTGGACACATACACCAGGCCGCGCCACACCAGCTCGTCGTAGATGGTGCCGAACGACGGATCGTTGTGCTGGCCTTCGAGGCCACTGACCGGGGTATCTGTTTGCTGGGACACCCTCCCAAATTATCAGCCGGCGATACCAGCAGGAATTCGACCGGTCGAGATCATGCGCAGGCGCTGGGTAGGGCGGGTCATCGCGACGTACAGATCACCGACCCTGGCCGTAGCGGAGTCCAGCATTTCCTGCGGTTCGAGGATGACGACGCCGTCGAACTCCAGCCCCTTGGACTCCCGCGGGCTGATCACCACTATGTCCTGGCCCGGCCCGCCTGCTCCGGAGCCGACGCGATCGCCGTATCCCGCCGTCAGGGCACCACGGACGTCGTCGAGCTGGTTCTCGGGAGCGATGACGGCGAGCAGCCCGCCGTCGATGGCCGACAGCTCCTCGGGCATGACGTCCACCAGGGACGGGATGAGCTCCGGCACGGTATCGAGGACGGGACTGAACCTGCCCTCCCGAACGGCCTTGGGCGCCGATACGACCAAACCGGCGGCATTGGCCATGCGGACCGCCGCCTCGGCGATCTGCGACGGAGTGCGGTAATTGACCGTCAGCTCCTCGAGCTGCCACCGGTTCCCCACGAACGGCTCGAGCGCCTGCTGCCACGACCTGGATCCTGCAGCCGAACTCGTCTGCGCGATGTCACCGACGATGGTGAAGGACTTGAGCGGGCACCGCCTCATCAGCAGGCGCCACTGCATCGGCGACAACTCCTGCGCCTCGTCGACCACGATGTGGCCGTAGGCCCACGTGCGGTCGCCCGAAGCCCGTTCCGCCGCCGAGAGTCGCGTCGCGGTGACGGCGTTGTGCTGCGCGAGGTCCTCCGCAGTCAGCACGCCGTCGACTCCGGCGTCCTCGAGTGACGCGTTGACGTTCTCGAGAGCCCGCTCGGCATTGGCGAGATCGCGCTTCTGCTCCTGCTCCTGCGCTGCGCTGTCACGGCCGGCCGATGCGTCGAGCTCACCGAGGAGTTCGGCGGCCTCGTCGAGCAACGGCACGTCGGCTTCGGTCCAGGGCGAGCCGACGGGTCGCGCCAGGGCGGCGAGTTCGGCAGCGTTCAGCTGGGGCGCCGCTGCACGGAGCAGCTCCGGACGCGCGAACAGCTCCGACACCAGCTTCTGCGGCGTGAGCGGCATCCAGGCGAGGTTGAGTGCGATCCGGACATCGCGGGAGCTGCGGACATCTTCCGCCAGGTAGGAGCGGTCGGCATTGTTCCCCCCGCCCGACGACTCCTCGAGCTTGTCCAGCAACTGCTCCGTGAGCTCGCGCAGGAGGGTCTTCACGAACGTCACGCGTGCCTCGTTGTGCGGCTTGCCGGTGGCGCGGGCACGCTCCCGCGCACGGCTCACCTGCCTCGGCGTGAGCGTGAGCATGGTGCCCTCGACGTTGAGCCGCTGGTTCTCCACCGGCACGCGCTCACGATTGGCGACGGCGTTCCTGATGACCTGCGCCATCTCGAGCCGGCCCTTGATGGCGGCGACCTCGTCGTTCGGCTCCTGCACGGTGGCGACACCCGGCATGAGCGTTCCGATCCCGGCCATCACCACGCCGGTCTCGCCGAGGGACGGCAGGACGCGCTCGATGTACTTCATGAAGGCGTCGGTGGGACCCACGAGCAGGACACCTGCCGACTTGAGCCGATCGCGGTGCGTGTAGAGGAGATACGCGGCGCGGTGCAACGCCACGGCCGTCTTGCCCGTGCCGGGACCACCCTGGACGACGGTGACTCCCGGCAGGGGGGCGCGGATGATGCGGTCCTGCTCCGCCTGGATGGTCCCCACGATGTCGGACATCTGGCCGGTACGGCGGGAATTGAGCGCCGCCAGCAGCGCGCCCTCCCCCTGCAGGGACTCATCATCGCCGAGGAGATCCGCGTCGAGGACGTCATCCTCGATGGCGACGACGTCGCGCCGGGACAGGATGAGGTGGCGACGCCGCCGCACACCCATGCGCTCGAACGCCGTGGCCTGGTAGAAGGTACCCGCCTCCGGGGCGCGCCAGTCGACCATCAGCTGACGGAGGTCGTCGTCGGAGAGGCCGATGCGACCGATGTACCGCTTGTCCCCGTCGTCGAGATCCAGGCGCCCGAACACGAGCCTGTCGTCGACCGCGTTCAGCTGGGCGAGGCGGTCCTCGTACATCGTGGCGAAGGCGTCGCGTTCCGACCGGTTCTGGTGGGATCCTGCTGCCTGCGTGCGCCGGACGTCGGCCAGCTGCTGGGCTTTCTCTGCCCGGAGTTCGTCGAGCCGGCGGTACAGGCCGTCGACGTACTCGCGCTCGTGGTCGAGCTCGGCTTTGGCCTGGGACGTCTCATGCATCGGAAACTTCCTTCCAGAAAGGCAGACCGTCAATTCTAGCGCGACGGATGCTACACGGTCTCCAGCGCCCGGACCGGGCGGCCTGCGAGTGTGCGGCGTCCGCCCAGGTCTCCGAGTTCGAGTACGACGCCGCATCCGACGACGACGGCTCCTGCCTTCTCGAGCAGCGTGCACGCCGCCCCTAGCGTCCCGCCCGTGGCGAGGACGTCGTCGAGCACGAGGACGCGGGCACCCGGCGGAAGGTCGGACCGGTGGATCTCGAGCGCCGCCTGTCCGTATTCGAGATCGTACGACTCGCGGAACACGGGGCGCGGCAGCTTGCCGGCCTTGCGCACCGTGACGACGCCGGTTCCGGTCGCGTAGGCGACGGCAGCCGCGAGGAGGAATCCCCGGGCCTCGACTCCGGCGACCGCGTCGAAGGTCCCTGCGTACGGCTCCGCCAGGGCGTCGACCACGGAGCGGAATGAGAGCCCGTCGGCGAAGACGGGAGTGAGGTCGCGGAACATGATCCCGGGCGACGGGAAATCGGGAACGACGGCGCACAGCCGGTCGATGGATTCCTTCGCTTCCGCGGCGAGTGCCGAGGGTCCTGCTGGGTCCTGCGCGCTGTCCGCTCCGCTCATCGTCACGAATCAACCTTACGGGCTGGGCGTTGTTTGCCGGGACGGTACCGGGAAACGGTGGGTTCTCCCGGCAGCCAGAAACGCCACGGGTAGTCCGCTGTCCCGGCGACACCGCTCACTCCAACTCGTGGACCTTGTTCCACCGCCGTCGCTGGTTCCTCCGGGAGGACGAGCCGGAAGGGATCCGCGAATGCATCGGCCCCGTCGAACCGGCGGTCCAGCCCCAGTGCCTGAGCGAGGCGGGCCGGACCACGGGCGAGGTCGAGATCCGACGCCGGATGCGAGCGGCGCTGCCGCGCGAGGTCCGCACCCTCGACGATCTCGCCCGCCCGCAGCAGCAGCCCGGTCGCCCAGCCCTCCCTGCCGCAGACGATGTTGGCGCAGTAGTGCATGCCGTAGGTGAAGTAGACGTAGAGGTGACCGGCAGGGCCGAACATGGACGCATTCCGCGCGGTCCTGCCGCGGAATGCATGGGAACCCGGGTCGTCCGGACCGAGGTACGCCTCCACCTCAGTCACGCGCACGGTGACCTCGCCGTCCTCGTCGCTGTGCGTCAGATGCGCGCCGAGGAGCCAGGGGGCCACGTCGAGCGCGCTGCCGCCGAGCCTGTCCCGACCGTCCTGCGGCGTCCCGCTCTGCTCCGTCACCCGTCGACCGTAGCAAAACCCCGCCGCTGCCCTCCCGCAGCCACGTCCGATTCCCGCTAGTTCCTACCCCTGCGCAATGACAGGATGGCGGCATGGACTTCTGGCAGCAGTACCGCGCGATCGATGCTCGCGACGTGCGATTCGACGGGCAGTTCGTGACGGCCGTCTCGACCACGGGGATCTACTGCCGGCCCTCCTGCCCCGCCCGGACGCCCAAGCCCACCAACGTCACCTTCTTCCGCACGTCGGCCGCGGCGCACGAGGCCGGCTACCGCGCCTGCAAACGCTGCCTGCCGGAGGCCGTGCCGGGAGACCCGGAGTGGAACATCCGTAGCGATACCGCGGCCCGGGCGATGCGCCTCATCGCCGACGGCGAGGTGGACCGCTCGGGAGTGTCCGGATTGGCGGCCGGGCTCGGGTACTCGCCCCGGCACCTGAACCGCATCCTGAAGGACGAGCTCGGCGCGGGCGCTCTCGCGCTTGCCCGCGCGCACCGTGCGCAAACCGCCCGAGCCCTGCTCACCGCTTCCCCGCTGCGCTTCGCGGACATCGCCTTCGCCGCGGGATTCGGCAGCGTTCGGCAGTTCAACGACACCGTCCAGCAGGTTTTCGACCTCACCCCGCGGCAGCTGCGGGACGCCTCCCGGCAGCAGCGCCGCAGAAGGGCGGACGACCCGGTCGGCGACGGCGTGACGACGGGCGGACAGGTCCGGATCTCACTGTCCCTTCCCGTGCGGTTGCCCTACGACAACGGGATCTTCGATTTTCTCGCCGCCCGTTCCGTCGAAGGGGTCGAGTACACCGGAGCCGCGAGCTACGGACGACTGCTCCGGCTGCCGTCCGGTCCGGCCTGGTTCAGGGCGAACGCCGTCGAGCTGCGCGGCAACGGGCAGGCAGCCCTGCCGGTGACGGTCTCGGTGTCGGGTCTGGCGGATCTTCCCGCGCTCCTGACCCGCATCCGGCGACTGTTCGACCTCGACGCCGACCCCGTCGCGATCGATGCGGCCCTGTCGCGCAACCCCTCCTTCGCGGATCTGGTGGAGCGCACGCCCGGCATGCGGCTTCCGGGCTCGCTCGATCCCCACGAGACCCTGGTCCGTGCGATCGTCGGTCAGCAGGTCACGGTCCTTGCGGCGACCGGAGCACTCACCCGGCTTGCGGCGGCAGGCGCCCCCGTGGAGTTGCCCGGTACGCCGCTGGCGAAGCTGTTCCCGTCGGCGGAGGATCTCGCTGAAGCACCGGAACCGCTCCTGCGGGGCCCGCACCGACGCAACCAGGCCCTGCGCTCGGCAGCACGGGCGCTCGCGTCCGGCGCCCTCGAGGTGGGCGTCGGATCCGATCCCGTGACCCTGCGTGCAGCGCTCCTGCAGCTCGACGGCGTGGGACCGTGGACCGCCGACTATGTGATCATGCGCGTGCTCGGGCACCCCGACATCCACCTTCCGTCCGACGCCGCAGTGCGGAGTGGGTGGGCGCGGCTCGAACGGCCGGGCGGAACCCGACCGACGCCGGAGATCACGGCGATCGATCCGCGCTCCTCCCGTGCCTCGCTCGACGACGCGATGGCCGGCGTCAGGCCGTGGCGCTCATATGCGACGCTGCACCTGTGGAGGACCGCAGCACAGCGCACCCGGGATGGGACGTCCCGACCAAGACTCGTCGTCGCCTGACCGGTTTCCTCCTCTTCCGCATCGGCTCCGCACCACCCACCCGTTCCCACCGCATTCGAACGATCGGATCGCCATGACCGCCACTCCTGCCCACGCCGCTACCCTGCACGGCGCCACCACGACCACGCTGGACACGCCCGACGGCGCCTTCACCGTCATCGAAGCGGAGGGCGCGGTTCTCTCGTCCGGATGGACGGACCTCGCCTCGGACCTGATCGGACAGATCCATCCGACCATCAGGGGAAGAAGCTTCGACGCCGCCTCCTCGTCGGTCCAGCCGATCGTCGACGCCGTGTCCCGCTACTACGACGGCGACTTCGGTGCCATCGATGCCGTCCGGGTGGTGCAGGTCTCGGGACCGTTCCGGGCCCATGCGTGGGACGTGCTGCGCACGGTCGAGCCGGGCTCACCCGTCACTTACCTCCAGTACGCAGAGCGCACGGGCAGCCCGAGCGCGGTTCGGGCAGCGGCCGGAGCGTGCGCGAAGAACGCCGCCGCGCTCTTCGTCCCCTGCCACAGGATCATCAGGACGGACGGCACACTGGGCGGCTTCCGCTGGGGGCTGCACGTCAAGCAGCGACTGCTGGATCGCGAGGCCGGGCGACCTGTCGACGGCTGATCGGCCCGACGGGCCCCGGAACACCTCTTCCGGTCGTCATGCGTGCGCGACCAGGCGTTGACGCGCGGCCATGTCGCGGTACAGCTCGCTGTCCTGCAGGAGCTGCTCGTGGGTGCCCACGGCAGCAACCCGCCCCTGGTCGAGTACGACGATCTGGTCGAAGTCGGCCACCGTGGAGAGGCGGTGCGCGACAACGACGACCGTACGGTTCCGTGATGCCTCCCCCAGGGTCTGCTGCAGCAGCTGCTCCGTCCGCGAATCGACGGCGGACGTCGGCTCGTCCATCAGCAGCACAGGACGGTCGGCGAGGATCACGCGGGCCCAGGCGAGGCGCTGGCGCTGGCCGCCCGAAAGCCGGATCCCGTCCTCCCCCAGATTGAGGTCGAGGCCGTCATCGGACCGGTCCCCGAGAGCGTCGAGCCCGACGGCGGCGAGGACGCGTCGGAGTTGCTCGTCGGTCGCGGCCGGTGCGGCCAGTCTCAGGTTGTCCGCCAGCGTTCCGCTGAGCACCGGCGCCTCCTGCTCGACCAGCCCGATGTGCGAGCGGAGGGAGGAACGGTGGAGACCCGGCAGCTCGGTGCCGCCGAAGGTGATGCTGCCGTCCGTGGGCTCGTAGAACCGCTCGAGGAGGGCAAGAACCGTCGACTTCCCCGCTCCCGAGGGTCCGACGAGCGCGGTCCTGCTACCGGCGGGAACGGTGAAGGTGACGCCGTCGAGCACGAGCTGGCCGCGGCCCGGCGGGCCGGTCACCTGTCCCTTCTCCGGCGACTCGTCACCGGCCGGGGCGTCCCCGGCCGGCCCGGCTGGCGACGCCCCGTCGTCGTCCCCGGCGGCGTATCGGAAGCTGACAGCACGGAATTCGATGGCACCACCGACGGGCACCGCCGGCGAGCCGTCGACTCCGGGCCGTGCGCCCGCGGCGGCAGTGCTCGGTGTCGCGGGCACGAGCCCGGTCTCGTCGGACCGCTCGGGGTCAAGGCGGGCGATTTCCTGGATGCGGTCCAGCGCGGCGAGCCCCGACTGGATCTGGACGAAAGCGCTCATGGCCGATCCGATGGGCATCACGAGGAGGAACAGGTACAGGATGAACGCGATCAGGTCGCCGAGCTGCAGCTGGCCGCCGGCCACGCGGATCCCGCCGACGGCGAGGACCACGATGAAGGCACCCTGGACGCAAATGGACATGATGGGTTGCACCGCGGCTTGCAAGCGCGCCATCGCGATACCGGCGCGGAACGCCTTCGTCGCCTCGCCGTCGATCACCACTGCCTCGCGCTCCTCCGCGACCGACGCCTTGATCGTCCGGATGCCGGAGAGCCCGCGCTCGACGGCGGCGGTCATCGACCCGACGGCATCCTGGACGTCGCGGCTCCGCGTGCGGATGAGGCGTCCGAGGAACAGGACGCCGCCTGCACCGAGCAGGACCGCCGAGAGCGTGATGCCGAACAGCAGCGGGTCGATGAGCACCATGAGGACGACGGCGGCACAGAACATCAGGATGGACGACACGATCTCGAAGAGGCCCGAGGTGATGACGCTCCGCATGAGTGTCGTGTCCGAGCCGACGCGGGACATGAGGTCCCCCACGCGCCTGCGGTCGAATTCACGGACGGGAAGGGCCAGCAACTGCCGGACCAGTGACCGGCGCACGCCCAGCACCACGGACTCGGCCGTGCGCTGCAGGAGGTAGGACTGCGCTGCCCCGAAGACAGCGCCGCCGAGGGTGATCGCGACGAGGAACCAGATGAACACCGTGGCCGGTCGACTCGCCGACACGGCGTTGACGAGTTGCTGAACCATGAGCGGCTGGGCGATCGAGAGGCCGGTCGAGATCAGGGAGACGACGGCGACAAGGAGGAGGACGCGCACGTGCCCCTTCAGGTAGGGGAAGAACTCCCGGAGGGAGGCACGCTGGGCGGTGGGCTGCATGCTCACACCCTGCGTCCGCCGTCGCGCACGTGCAAGGGGCTTCGCGACGGGCGTAGCGTCGGCCGGACTGCCGGGCATCCATGGAAAAGGTGCAGGATGGTGCGGGCCGGTGCAGACCGGTGCGGTGCGGCGCGCTTCCGTCAGGAACCGCGCCGCACCCGCCAGGATCAGGCCGGGAGCAGGCCGGGATCAGCCTGCAGCGTATCCTCCGACGCCGTCGAGTTCCGTCTTCAGCGCTGCGAGCTGGAGGCGGACGGCGGCAGGAGCAGTACCGCCCTGGGCATCGCGGCTGGCCAGCGATCCTTCGACCGTGAGCACCTCGCGCACGGCGGGCGTCAGGTGCTCGGAGATCCCCGCGAATTCCTCGTCCGTCAGGTCCCAGAGTTCGACACCGCGCCGCTCCGCCACGCGGACAGCCGCGCCGGACAGTTCGTGCGCCTCGCGGAAGGGCACCCCCTGCCGGACGAGCCACTCGGCGATGTCCGTTGCCAGGGCGAACCCCTGCGGCGCCAGGGCAGCCATGCGCTCCGTGTTGAAGACGAGCGTCGCGATCATCCCGGAGACGGCCGGCAACAGGACCTCGAGCGTGTCGACGGCGTCGAACACGGGCTCTTTGTCCTCCTGGAGGTCACGGTTGTAGGCGAGAGGCAGACCCTTGAGCGTCGCCAGCAGACCCGTGAGGTCACCGATCAGCCGCCCGGCCTTGCCACGCGCGAGTTCGGCCACGTCGGGGTTCTTCTTCTGCGGCATGATCGAGGATCCGGTCGAGAAGGCGTCGTCGAGCGTGACGAAGGAGAATTCCTTCGTGGCCCAGATGATGATCTCCTCGCTGGCCCGGGAGAGGTCGACGCCGATCATCGCCGCGACCCAGGCGAACTCCGCGTAGACGTCCCGGGCTGCGGTCCCGTCGATGGAGTTGTGCGTAGCGGAGAAGAATCCGAGGTCGGCCGCGACGGACTCGGGATCGAGCCCCAGCGACGATCCGGCGAGGGCACCGGACCCGTAGGGGGAGATCCCGGCGCGCCGGTCCCAGTCCTGCAGGCGCTGCACATCGCGCAGCAGCGCCCAGGCATGGGCGAGCAGGTGATGGCTCAGGAGCACCGGCTGCGCGTGCTGCAGGTGCGTACGCCCGGGCATGGGCGCCTCGAGGTGCGCCTCCGCCTGGTCGACCAGCGCGGTGATCGTCGCCAGGACGCCCCGGGCGATGATCCTCGCATGGTCCCGCAGGTACATGCGGCCCAGCGTCGCCACCTGGTCGTTCCGTGAGCGGCCGGCACGTAGCTTGCCTCCCAGCGCCGGGCCCGCGCGTTCGATCAGGCCGCGCTCGAGCGAACCGTGCACGTCCTCGTCGCTCTCCGCCGGGACATAGGCACCCGAGCGCACGTCGGCGTCGAGGCGATCGAGGGCGTCCAGCATCCCCGCCAGCTCGGCGCCGTCGAGCAGGTTCGCGCGGTGCAGCACCCGGGCGTGCGCACGGGAGCCCTCGATGTCGTACGTCGCCAACCGCCAGTCGAAGTGCGTCGACTTGCTCAGGGCCGCGAGGGCATCGGCGGGGCCGCCGGCGAACCGGCCGCCCCACAGTGAACCCTCGTTCGTTCCGCCCCTGGCTGCGGCGTCCGCGACGCCGTCGTGCGCTGGAACCATCAGGCGCCCGCCCGCTGGTCCCGGCTCGACGCCACCTTGGAGGACAGGCCGAAGATCTCGATGAAGCCGCGCGCCATCGACTGGTCGAAGGTGTCGCCGGAGTCGTAGGTCGCGAGGTTGAAGTCGTACAGCGCCACGTCGGAGCGACGGCCCGTGACCGTCGCACGTCCACCGTGGAGGTCCATGCGGATATCGCCCGTGACGTACTTCTGCGTGTCGTCGACGAACGTGTCGAGCGAGCGCTTGAGGGGCGAGAACCACTGGCCGTCGTACACCAGCTCGGTCCAGCGCTGATCGACGGTCTTCTTGAAACGGGCCTGCTCGCGTTCGATCGTGACGTTCTCGAGTTCACGGTGGGCGGCGATGAGGGCCATGGCGCCCGGTGCCTCGTAGATCTCGCGGCTCTTGATGCCGACCAGACGGTCCTCGACGATGTCGATGCGGCCGATGCCCTGAGCACCGGCACGTCGGTTGAGCTCCTCGATGGCCTGCAGCGGCGTCACGGCGTTGCCGTCGATGGCGACGGGGATGCCCTCCTTGAAGGAGATGATCACCTCGTCCGCCGCGGGCGGGAACTCGGGCGACGCGGTGTAGTCGTACACGTCCTTGGTGGGGGCGTTCCAGATGTCCTCGAGGAAGCCGGTCTCGACGGCGCGGCCCCAGACGTTCTGGTCGATGGAGAACGGGTTCTTCTTGGTCGTCTCGATCGGCAGGCCCTTCTCCTCGGCGAAGGCGATGGCCTTGTCCCGCGTGAGGGCGAGGTCGCGGACGGGTGCGATGCACTTCAGGTCCGGACCGAGGGTCTGGATGCCGACCTCGAACCGCACCTGGTCGTTGCCCTTGCCGGTGCAGCCGTGGGAGACCGTGGTGGCGCCGAATTCACGCGCCGCGGCGACGAGGTGCTTGACGATCACGGGTCGTGACAGCGCCGAGACGAGCGGGTAGGAGTCCATGTACAGCGCGTTGGCCTTCAGGGCCGGCATGCAGTATTCGGTCGCGAACTCGTCGCGGGCGTCCGCCACGTAGGCTTCCACTGCGCCGCAGCCGAGGGCGCGCTGGCGGATGGTCTCGAGGGATTCCCCGCCCTGTCCGACGTCGACGGCGACGGCGATGACCTCGGCGCCGGTGGCTTCGGCGATCCAGCCGATGGCGACGGAGGTGTCGAGTCCGCCTGAGTAGGCGAGGACGATGCGTTCGGTCACGGAATATGCTCCTTCAATGGTCCGGGCTGTCGCCCGTGAGGTTATGTGGTCGTGGTGGGTCTGTGTGTGGTCGTTCGCGTGAGGCTCATCGTGCGGTAGCGCTGCCCGCTCTGTGCCAGCGTAGCGGCGCGGGCATCACGCCGGTTCGCCGGCCCCTTGCGCTTCCTGGGCCAGCCCGAGGAAGCGCTCTGCGACGGCCGCCCCGCCGTCGACGTCCCGGCTGACGAGCATCACGGTATCGTCCCCCGCGATGGTTCCCAGAATGGACGGCATCACGGAATGGTCGATGGCCAGGGCGAGGAAGTTCGCGGCGCCGGGCGGAGTGCGCAGGATGACGATGTTCCCGGACGACTCGGCAGTCACCAGCAGTTCGTTGCACAGCTTCGCGAGGCGCGCGTCGAGGATCTCCTGGGAGACACCGCTCTGCACGTGGCGACCGCCTCCCTCCACGGGCACGGCGTAGATGAGTGCACCGTCCGCACCCCTGACACGCACCACGCCGAGTTCGACCAGGTCGCGGGACAACGTCCCCTGGTTGACCTGCACGCCGTCCGCTGCGAGCAGCGTCGCGAGCTCCGCCTGGGAACGCACGGACTGCGCCGTGAGCAGGTCGGTGATCCGTGCGTGACGGGCCGTCTTCGTGGTGGGCCGCGTCGAATCGCGCTGCACCGTCATGCGGAGGGTCCCTCCGCCTCGAGCGGCACCGACCGGCTCGAGCCGGCCGACCGGGCGACGAGCCATGTCATGAGCGCCTTCTGCGCATGCAGCCGGTTCTCCGCCTCGTCCCATACGAGTGACTGGGGCCCGTCGATGACGTCCGCGGAGATCTCGTAGCCGCGGTAGGCGGGCAGGCAGTGCAGCACGACGGCGTCCGGCGCGGCCTTCGCCATGGCCGCCGCGTCGACGGCGTAGGAGCGGAAGAGTTCCTGCCGTGCCGCCTTCTCGTCCTCCTGACCCATGGACACCCAGGTGTCGGTGGCGACGACGTCGGCACCGGCAAGGGCGACAGCGGCGTCCGACGTGACGAGGACCGACCCGCCGGTCTCGGCAGCCCGCTCCTCGGCGGCGGCGACGACGGCCGGGTCGGGAAGGTAGCCCTCCGGCCCGGCGATGCGCACATGCATGCCCGCCGTCACGCCGGCCAGGAGGTAGGAGTTCGCCATGTTGTTGGCGCTGTCCCCGAGATAGGTCATCGTCAGCCCTGCCAGGGCTCCCTTGTGCTCCCGGATGGTGAGGAGGTCCGCGAGCAGCTGGCACGGGTGGTAGTCGTCGGAGAGGGCGTTGATGACCGGCACGCTCGACGCCGCAGCCATCTCCTCGAGTCCCGCCTGCGCATAGGTGCGCCAGACGATCGTCGCGACCATCCGCTCGAGGACCTTCGCCGTATCGGTGATCGACTCCTTGTGCCCGAGCTGCGAATCCCCTGCGCCGATGATCAGTGGAACTCCCCCGAGGTCGGCGATCCCGGCCGCGAAGGAGACGCGCGTGCGGGTCGACGTCTTGTCGAAGATCACGGCGACCGTCTTGCGGCCGGCCCCCTCTCCCGCGAACGGGGCGTGGGAGTAGGGGCGTGCCTTGAGTTCGGCGGCGAGGTCGAGGACCTCGGCCTGCTCGGCGGGCGTGAGGTCGGTGTCGACGAGGAAGTGGCGCGTCATGCTGTTGCCTCCCGGGCGGTGGTCAGGGCGGTGGCGAGGATCGCGGGCAGGGCGTCGAGGAACGTCTCGGCCTGCTCGATGGTGAGGATGAGCGGCGGAGCGAGGCGGATGGTCGACGGACCGGTCGCGTTGATGATGAATCCTGCAGCTAGCGCAGCCTGCACTGCAGCCGGCGCGTGATCGCCGTCGAGGTCGAACCCGATCAGCAGCCCCTCGCCCCGGACGGCGGTGACTCCCTCGATCCCGGCGAGGCGCGAACGGACGTGGGCGCCGACGTCGCACACGTGCTGCAGGGCGCCGGACGCCTCCAGGGCGTGCAGCGTCGCGAGTCCCGCGGCCGTCGCCACCGGATTGCCGCCGAAGGTGGTGCCGTGCTGGCCTGCCGAGATCAGGGTCGAGACGTCCTCGCCGAACGTGACGAGCGCGCCGACCGGGAACCCGCCGCCGAGTCCCTTGGCGAGGGTCATGGCGTCCGGTGCCACGCCGTCCGTCCACTGGTGCGCGAACCAGCGGCCTGTCCGGGCGATACCCGACTGGACCTCGTCGAGGATGAGCAACGCGCCGTGCTCGCGCGTGAGCTCCCGCGCTGCGCGGAGGTACGCGGCGGAGAGCGGGCGGACTCCCGCCTCACCCTGGATGGGTTCGATGACGAGCGCGGCCACTGTGCCGTCGAGGGTTGCCCGGAGCGCGTCGATGTCGCCGAACGGCACGTGCTCGACTCCGCCCGGGAGCGGCTCGAACGGCTCGCGGTATGCCTGCTTCGACGTCAGGGCGAGTGCGCCCATGGTGCGGCCGTGGAAGGCGCCCTCGAGGGCGATGATGCGGTGCCGCTCGGGCGTGCTGTTCCGGCGGGCCAGCTTGAAGGCGGCCTCGACGGCTTCCGTTCCCGAGTTCGTGAAGAACACGCGCGAACCGGACGGGGCCTGCGAGAGGGCCAGCAGCTTCTCGGCGAGCGCCACCTGCGTGGGGCTCGTGAAGAAGTTCGAGACATGCCCGAGGGTGGCGAGCTGGCTGGAGATCACGGAGGTGACGAAGGGGTGCGCGTGGCCCAGGGCGTTGACGGCGATCCCGCCGAGGAGATCGAGGTACTGGTTACCGTCCGCGTCCCAGACATGGCAGCCGGAGCCTCGCACGAGCACGCGCTGCGGCGTGCCGAACACGCCCATGAGCGCTCCGTTGTACCGGGCGAGCCAGGCCGCACCGGAATCCCCACCGGTGAGGAGGTCGACCGCGCCGGCAGCGGCTACCCCGGATTCCGCGGCATGCCTGCCCGTGGTGGCGATGCTGGTCCCGTTCATGACGAAGCTCCTGCGCTGAAGGTGGTGTGTGCGTCCGCTGCTATCGAGGGAGCCGTGGCGCGGTCCGATACCGCACGGGTTCCGCCGGCGTCGTCGGGCACGACCTGCGTTCCGATGCCCGCGGTGGTGAAGGTCTCCAGCAGCATGGAGTGGGCCAGGCGCCCGTCCACGATGTGCGCCCGCTCGACGCCGGCCTCGACAGCCTGCAGGCACGCCTTCATCTTGGGGATCATGCCCGATTCGAGGCTCGGCAGGAGTTCCCGGAGCTGAGCCACGGAGAGCGACGAGATCAGCGACGAGCGGTCCGGCCACGCGGCGTACAGGCCCTCGACGTCGGTGAGGATCACGAGCTTCGACGCTCCGAGCGCAGCGGCGAGCGCTGCAGCGGCGGAATCGGCGTTCACGTTGAGCACCTGCTGCGTCGCCTCGCCGTCGGCGTCGTACTCGGGGGCGACGGTCGAGATCACGGGGATGCGCCCCGCCTGCAGGATGTCGAGGATCGCGCCCGGGTGGACCGCGGTCACCTCGCCGACGAGACCGAGGTCCACCGGCTCGCCGTCGACGACGGTGCCCGTCCGGACGGCGCGGAGCAGGCCGCCGTCCTCCCCCGACAAGCCGACGGCGTAGGGCCCGTGCGAGTTGATGAGGCCTACGAGCTCACGGCCCACCTGCCCCGTCAGGACCATGCGGACGACGTCCATGGCCTCGGGAGTGGTGACGCGCAGACCACCCTTGAACTCGGACTCGATGCCCAGCTTCCCGAGCATCGCGTTGATCTGCGGACCGCCGCCGTGCACGACGACGGGACGGATGCCGACGTGGTGGAGGAAGACGATGTCCTCCGCGAAAGCGCGGCGCATCTCCTCGTTCACCATGGCGTTGCCGCCGTACTTGATGACCATCGTGGTCCCGGCGAAGCGCTGGATCCACGGCAGCGCCTCCATCAGGGTCGCTGCCTTGTCCTGCGCCCTGAGTGTAGAGGCCGAAGGGCCTGTGTCCGTGTCGGTTCCCATGCCGGTCATGTCTCCCCCTTCAGCTCGAGTAGGCCGAGTTCTCATGCACGTACTCGTGCGTGAGGTCGTTGGTCCAGATCGTCGCGCTCGCGGCTCCGGCCGCGAGGTCGATCTCGACGGTGACGTCCCGCCCGGTCAGGTCGACGAGGTCCCGGGAGTCGCCGATGCCGCCGTTCCGGCAGATCTGGACGCCGTTCATCGACACGTTCAGCCGGTCCGGTTCGAAGGCCGCGTCCGTCGTGCCGACCGCTGCGAGAACACGACCCCAGTTCGGGTCGTTGCCGAAGATCGCGGTCTTGAACAGGTTTGAGCGGGCGACGGCGCGGCTGACCGTCTCGGCATCGCGTTCGGACGCTGCGTTGACGGTCCGTACCGCGATGGTGTGGCTGGCGCCCTCGGCGTCGTTGATGAGCTGCGCGGCGAGGTCGAGGCAGACGTCGGTCAGGGCCGCGGTGAACTGGGCCTGGTCGGGTGCTATGCCGGCGGCACCGGACGCGAGCAGCACGACGGTGTCGTTGGTGGACATGCAGCCGTCGGCATCGGTGCGGTCGAAGCTCACACGGGTCGCTTCCCGCAGCGCGGCGTCGAGGGCCGCGGGGTCCAGTGCCGCGTCCGTCGTCAGGACCACGAGCATCGTCGCCAGGCCGGGTGCGAGCATACCGGCACCCTTGGCCATGCCGCCGATCGCGTACCCCTCGCTCGCGGAATCCGCCGTCGCCGGGTAGCGCGCCTCCTTGGGCACCGTGTCCGTCGTCATGATCGCCTCGGCCGCGGTCGGTCCCCCTCCCCTGCCGAGCGACCCGACAGCGTCGGTCACTCCGGCCAGGAACTTGTCCATCGGCAACTGCTCGCCGATCAGGCCGGTCGAACACACGAAGACGTCGCTGGCCGAGACGCCGAGGAGGTCGGCCGTGACCTCGGCCGTCCTGTGCGTGTTCTGGAATCCCTCGGGGCCGGTGCACGCGTTGGCACCTCCCGAGTTCAGGACGACGGCGTCGACGCGCCCGTCCGAGACCACCTGCCGGGACCACAGCACGGGCGCAGCCGCCACCCGGTTGGAGGTGAAGACGGCGGCGGCGTTGTGCAGGGGCCCGTCATTGACGACGAGCGCGACGTCGGGCTTGCCGGTGCTCTTGAGGCCGGCGGCAACGCCGGCGGCCCGGAACCCGCCCGGATAGGTGATGCTCACGGTGCGATCCCCTGGATGCTCAGGCCTGCGGTCTCGTCGAGTCCGAGGGCGATGTTCATGGACTGCACGGCTCCGCCGGCAGTTCCCTTGGTGAGGTTGTCGATGACGCTGCTGACGATGACCCGCCCGGCATGGTCGTCGAAGGCGAGCTGGAGGCTCGCGTAGTTGGAGCCAAGGACGGACTTCGTCGCGGGCCACTGCCCTTCCGGCAGGATCCTCACGAAGGGTTCCTGCGCGTAGGCCAGCTCCCATGCCTCGCGCAACTGCGCATAGCCGACCCCGGGGCGTACCCTGGCCGTCGCCGTCGTCAGGATGCCCCGGGCCATGGGCGCGAGCGTCGGGGTGAAGGAGAGCGAGACGCGCTCACCCGCGGCGAGGCTCAGGCCCTGCTCCATCTCCGGCGTGTGGCGGTGTCCGCCGCCGACACCGTAGGGGCTCATGCCTCCCATCACCTCCGCCCCGATCAGATGGGGCTTCGCGGCCTTGCCGGCGCCGGAGGTGCCGGACGCCGACACGACCACGACGTCGTCGGGCTCGAGGAGCCCCGCGGCGAAGCCGGGCGTGAGCGCAAGGAGGACGCTCGTCGGGTAACAGCCCGGCACCGCGATGCGACGGGCGCCCACCAGTTCCGCGCGGCGGCCCGGCAGTTCCGGGAGGCCGTAGGGCCAGGTGCCGGCGTGCGCCGATTGGTAGAACTTCTCCCACGCGGCGGGATCCTCGAGGCGATGGTCCGCCCCGGCGTCGATCACGAGCGTCTCCGGCGACAGCTGGGCCGCAACCTCGGCGCTGGCGCCGTGCGGGAGTGCGAGGAAGACGACGTCGTGTCCGGCCAGAACCTCCGGCGTGGTCTCCTGTAGCACCCGGTCCGCCAATGCATGGAGATGGGGCTGAAGGGTGCCGAGGCGCGATCCGGCGTTGCTGTGGGCCGTGATGGCCCCCACTTCGATGTCGGGGTGGTTGGCCAGGAGGCGCAGGAGCTCGCCCCCGGCGTAGCCGCTGGCGCCCGATACTGCTGCGGAGAACGTCATGTGCTCCAGCGTACAGCAAAGGTATGCAGTGTCGCACATAACTATGCATGCATCCTGCCCGGCTTCGGGAATAGCATGATGGGACTCCACCGAAAGGACCCGCCCCATGCCCTCTGCCATCGTCGTCACCGAACCCGGCGGCCCGGACGTCCTCACGCTCCAGACGGTCGACCGCCCCGTGCCCGGGCCGGGCCAGCTCCTGGTGCGGGTCGCCGCCGCCGGAGTGAACTTCATCGAGACCTACCAGCGCAGCGGTGCCTACGCCGTGGAGCTCCCCTTCACGCCGGGGGCGGAGGCAGCCGGGACGGTCGAGGAGATCGGCGAGGGCGCGGCGGGTTTTGCGCCCGGCGACCGCATCGCATTCGCGGAGGGCAGGGCGACCTACGCGGACTTCGCCGTCGTGGACGCGGACAAGGCGCTACCGGTACCCGCCGGTGTGGACCTCGAGACCGCAGCCGCGCTGCCGCTGCAGGGCATGACCGCGCACTACCTCATCAATTCCACCTTCCAGGTCCAGCCCGACCACACGGTGCTGCTCCACGCGGGAGCCGGCGGCGTCGGCCTGCTGCTCATCCAGTTGCTCAAGTCCAGGGGCGCGCGAGTGATCACCACGGTGTCCACGCCCGAGAAGGAGGACCTGGCGCGCCGTTCTGGCGCCGATGAGGTCCTGCGGTACGACGGCTTCGCCGAAGCGGCGCGGACCCTGACGGACGGCACAGGGGTCGACGTCGTGTTCGACGGCGTCGGCAGGTCGACGTTCGAGGAGTCGTTGCGATCCCTGCGGATCCGCGGCACGCTCGTGGTCTACGGGGCGGCCTCCGGCGCAGTGCCGCCCTTCGACGTGCAGCGGCTCAACAGCGGCGGTTCGCTCTTCGTCACCCGCCCCACCCTCGCGCACTACCTGCTCACGCCCGAGGAACGGCGCTGGCGCTCCGAGGAACTCTTCGGCGCCGTCGCCGCCGGTCACCTCGACGTCCGGATCGGTGCCCGTTACCCGCTCGCCGACGCGGCCAGGGCGCACGAGGACCTCCAGGCGCGGCGGACCACCGGCAAGGTGCTGCTCATCCCCTGACCCCTGCCCCGCACAGTCGAAGGCCCGCCCACACGCACGGTGTGGACGGGCCTTCGGTCGTCGCGGGCTCCCGGTGTCAGCGCTGGACGGCGCCGAACCGTTCCGCCGCAAGCGCTACTGCGGCGTCGCGAGCGGCGCTGGCCTCCTCCGCCGTGAGCGTGCGGTCAGGTGCCCTGAACCGGAGCGCGAATGCGAGCGATTTCCGGCCCTCGCCGATGCCATGGCCCGTGTACACGTCGAAGAGGCTGACGTCCTCGAGGAGCTCGCCCGCCCCCTCGCGCAGCGTCTCGAGGACGTCGCCCGCTACCACTCCGGACTCGACGACGAGCGCCACGTCCTGGGTTGCCGGCGGATAGGTGGACAGCGGCCGCGCGACGATCACGTCGGCTGCGGCGTCGAAGAGCAGGTCCGCGTTGATCTCGAGGGCGACCGTCCGGGCGGGAAGGTCCTGTGCCGCGATCAGCTTCGGGTGAAGCTCCCCGGCGTAGCCCAGCACCTCGCCGCTGCGCAGCGAGAACTGCGCCGTGCGGCCCGGGTGGAACGCCTGGTGGCTGCCCTGCCGCACGACGACGTCGACGCCCGTGACCTCCGCCATGAACTGCACGACGTCGACGGCATCGGCCCAGTCCCACGCGCGGGGCATGACGCCGGCCGAGGGAGCCATGTCGTGACCCGTGAACAGGGCGGCGATCGTCTGCGGCTGATCCGGGATACCGGCGTACAGAGCATCGAGGACGTCGTCGTCGGGCTTGATCCCGAGCGGCGGAATCGACGTCGTCCCGAGGGATTCGCCCGGCAGGAACACCGCGCCGGACTCGAACAGCGCCAGGTCACGGAAGCCGCGCGAGTGGTTGCGCTTGGCGAGCTCGACGAGGCCCGGCAGGATCGACCGGCGCAGGTGGCCGAGCTCGGCGCTGAGGGGATTCGCCAGCTTCACCGAGCGAGCCGCAAGTCCCTCCTCCGGCTGCCCGAAGACGCCGTTGGCCTTCTCGCTGACGAACGGGTAGGACAGCACCTCCGTGAGCCCTGCCGAAGCGAGCGCGTTGAGGAGACGTCGGCGCTGCTGCTGGAGACGCGTCAGGCCACGGCCGGGAGGCGCCACGGGCAGGGTCGAGGGGATGGTGTCGTACCCGACGAGGCGGATGATCTCCTCCGTCAGGTCCTCGCGCGTCTCGAGGTCGGTCCGCCAGCTCGGTGCCGTGACGCGGTAGCCGCCGTCGACGGTGTCCACGGTCGCACCGAGGTCGGTGAGCGCCCCCCTGATCTGCTCATCGGTGAACTCGCGGCCGATCAGGCGTGCGGGGAAACCGGCGGCGAGCTCGATGACGCGGGGTTCGGGCGCCTGACCCACGTCGGTGACGGCGTCGTCGGCCGTTCCGCCCGCGAGCTCGAGGAGCAGCTCCACGGCACGCTGGGCCGCGACGTCCGCGACGTTCCAGTCCACGCCGCGCTCGAAGCGCTTGGATGCCTCGGAGGGCAGCCGGTGGCGGCGTCGGGAACGGCCGATGCCCACTTCCTCGAAGTGGGCGGACTCGACGAGGACACTGCTCGTGCTGTCCGAGACCTCGGTGGCGGCGCCACCCATGACGCCTGCGATGCCGATCGGGCCGGAGGCATCGGTGATGAGCAGGTCCTCGGGGTCGAGGACGCGTTCCCGGTCGTCGAGGGTGCGCAGCTTCTCCCCGGCCGTCGCGCGCCGCACCACGATGTCACCCGAGAGCTTGTCGAGGTCGTAGAAGTGCAGCGGCTGGCCGAGTTCGAGCATCACGTAGTTGGAGATGTCGACCACGAGGGAGATCGACCGGATGCCTGCGAGCCGGAGGCGCGCCGACATCCACGGGGGCGTGGGCCGCGACGGGTCGACACCGTGTACCGTCCGGGCAACGAACCTGTCGCACCCCGGCCTGCCGTAGATCGGCGCGGCGTCCTCGAGGCGCACCGGATAACCGGTACCTCTCGCCTGCGGCACGGCGACGACGGCGGCGGGATCGGTGAACTCCGTTCCCGTGGCGTGCGCGTACTCCCGCGCCACTCCGCGGATGGAGAAGCAGTAGCCACGGTCAGGGGTCACGTTGATCTCCGCGGCCTCGTCGTACAGGCCGAGCAGGTCCATGGCATCGGTGCCGACCTCCGGATCTAGCCCCAGGGTCGAGAGCACGAGGATGCCGTCGTGGTCGTCGCCGATGCCCAGTTCACGCACCGACGCGATCATGCCGGCCGACACGTGGCCGTAGGTCTTGCGGGGGCTGATCCGGAAGTCGCCGGGCAACACTGCGCCGGGAAGCGTGACGACGACCTTGTCGCCCTCGACGAAGTTGTGGGCGCCGCACACGATGCCCTGCACACCCGACGGATCGATCCCGTCGCCGGTCAGGGTCTGCTCGGCACCCTCCGGCACCACGCGCACCTGGCACCAGTTGATGGTCTTGCCGTTGGACTGCGGCTCCTTGACGAGGCTGAGGACCTGCCCGACGACGATCGGGCCTTTCAGCTCGTCGGTGGGACGGTGGACGTCCTCCTCCTCCAGGCCGACCTTGACCAGCTCGGCCATCACGTCTTCCGCGGTCGCATCCGCGGGTACGGCTGCGTACTCGCGCAGCCAGGACAGTGGGATTCTCACTAGATCTCCATCCCGAAGTGTTCGCTGAAACGTACATCGCCCTCGATCATGTCGCGCATGTCGCTGACCTCGTTGCGGAACATGAGTGCCCGCTCGATCCCCATCCCGAAGGCGAAACCGGAATAGACGTCCGGGTCGATGCCGGTGGCACGGAGCACGTTGGGATTGACCATGCCGCAGCCACCCCACTCGATCCACCGAGGCCCACCCTTGGCGCCCGGGTGCCAGATGTCGAGTTCCGCGCTCGGCTCGGTAAAGGGGAAGTAGTTGGGCCTCAACCGGACCTTGGCCTCATCACCGAAGAGCTGCTGCGTGAAGTGCTCCAGTGTGCCGACCAGATCGGCCATGGTGAGGCCCTTGTCGATGGCCAGCCCCTCGAACTGGTGGAACACCGGGGTGTGCGTCGCGTCGAGCTCGTCGGTCCGGAACACCTTGCCCGGGCACAGCACGTAGATCGGCAGTTCGCGCTCGAGCATCGAGCGGACCTGCACGGGTGAGGTGTGCGTGCGCAGCACGAGGTGGGCCTCGGGAGGTTCGACGAAGAAGGTGTCCTGCATCTCGCGGGCAGGGTGGTCGGGCTTGAAGTTCAGGGCATCGAAGTTGAACCACTCCGACTCGAGTTCGGGACCCTCGGCGATCTCCCAGCCCATGCCCACGAAGACGTCGCTGACGCGCTCCTGCAGCGTAGACAGCGGGTGGCGGGCACCGATCCGGCGACGGCGGGGAGCGGCGGTGACGTCGACCGCCTCCTCGACGAGGATCCGCGCGTCCCGCTCCGCTTCGAGTTCGGTCGCCCGGGCGGCGAGCGCCTGGTTGATCCGGCCACGCGCCGGTCCGATGTTCTTGCCCGCCGCCGACTTCTGCTCCTTCGGGAGGGCGCCGATCCCCCGGTTCGCGAGGCTCAGGGGCGACTTCTCCCCGGTGTGCGCGATCCTGACCGCCTTCAGCGCGTCGAGGTCGGCTGCGGCCGCGATGTCGGCGAGCGCTGCGTCGACGGCAGCGGTGACCGACGCGGTGTCCAGTGGATCGGGGACCTGGGCGTCGGAGCCACCTGGCCCAGCGTGGGGGGATTCGGACATGGGGATTGCTTACCTTGCACTCTCGGTGATCGGCGGACGGTCTGCGGGCAGGCCGGGCCGGGGACAGGAAAACGCCGTGTCGCAGCGTGGGCGCACCGGCGGGTCAAGTCTAGGCGACCCGCTCGGCGGCACCGCAACCGGAATGCTCCCGCAGCCCTCCTCCCCTCGTGGGACTCTGCTAGGTGCCCTACGATGACGGCATGCGTCCAAGGCTCGTGCCGCTGCTCAACTGGATCAACCTGTCGACACCGTGCGGCCTCGCCCTGGCAACCCTGTCAGGCTGCAGCGTGACCTCGGGCCCGCACGGCATCATCCTGGCGCAGGGCTACCGCCGTCGCCTGCCCAGGGCCCGGGCCTTCACCGTCGGTAGCGTGGTGCTGATGCGCGGTACTGTCCCCCGGGACGCGCCCGCCGGATTCGCACGCCTGCTCGAGCACGAGGCGCGGCACACGCGCCAGTACGCCGCGTGCCTCGGACTGCCTTTCCTTCCCGCGTACATGCTGGCCGCGGTCTACTCCCTCCTGCGGACGGGAGATCCTGCCTCTCGCAACATCTTCGAGCGGCGCGCGGGGCTCGCCGACGGCGCTTACCTCGAGCAGCCGGTGCGGCCACTCGCCGCGAGCATCCACGCCGCCCAGGCCGCCTGGACCTCGCGAAGGGCTGGGCGCTCCTCGCGGGTCAGTGCTCCGCGCCGGCGGTGACGCGCGTATCCGTGGTGGTCCCGGCCGTCGTCCTGGCGACGGCCACGAGGGCCGCGGCCATGTGCTCGATGGCGAGCCCCGGTTGCCCGTGGGCACTTCCCTGGTCCGGAGAGAAGGGGACGTGGACGAAGCCACCGCGGACACCGTCACGGCGCTGGAGAAGGTCCATCAACCCGTAGAAGAGGTGGTTGCAGACGTAGGTCCCCGCGGTCTGCGACACCTCGACCGGGACACCCAGGCGTGCCACCGCCTCGCGGCACGCCTTGATCGGCAACGTCGAGAAATAGGCGGCCGGGCCCTGGGGGACCACTGGTTCATCGATGGGCTGCCGGCCGGCATTGTCGGGAATCCTGGCGTCGTCGACATTGATGGCGACGCGCTCGATGGAGATGCGCTCGCGCCCACCCGCCTGCCCGACGCACAGCACGATCTCGGGTCGATGGTCCTCGACGGCCTCGGCGAGTACCTCGACGCTCCTCCCGAAGACGCACGGAACTTCCACGGCGACCGCCGGCATCCCCTCCGCGGACAGCAGCTCGGCTGCGAGCCACGCAGCCTGCCAGGACGGGTTCGTGGCCTCGCCGCCGAAGGGTTCGAAACCGGTCAGCAGGATCATGGTTCCAGCCTAGGCGTTCGTGCCGGCGCGTCGTGACAGGGTATTAGTACACATGTTCTAATGACAGCATGAGATGGGAAAGCCAGAAGCTCACGGACGACGGCGGGGCGGTCGAGCCCGCCCTCCTACCTCTTGCCGGACTCGTACGGACCGTGCGAACACCGGACTTCGCCGGGATCACCTTCCACGAGGTGACGGCGAAGTCAGTGCTCAACAAGGTGCCCCCTACATCGTCGATGCCGTTCTCCTGGACCATCAATCCGTTCCGCGGCTGCTCACACGCATGCGTCTACTGCTTCGCCCGGAAGACGCACAGCTACCTCAATCTCGATACCGGCCTGGACTTCGACGCTCAACTGGTCGTGAAGATCAATGCCGGCGAAGTACTGAGGCGGGAACTGTCCCGCCCGTCCTGGCACCGCGAGCATGTCGCCCTCGGAACGAACACCGACCCGTACCAGCGGGCGGAGGGACGATACCGGCTGATGCCGGGCATCATCTCGGCACTTGCGGATTCCGGCACTCCCTTCTCCATCCTCACCAAGGGCACACTCCTGGCCAGGGACATCCCCCTCCTGAAGGCCGCTGCGCAGTCGGTCACGGTCGGCATGGGAATCTCGCTCGCCCTCGTGGATCCCGTCCTGGCCGAAGCGATCGAGCCCGGCACGCCCGCACCCAAAGCGCGGCTCGAACTGATCTCCCGGCTCCGGGAGGCCGGACTGCCGTGCGGCGTCATGGCAATGCCGATCCTGCCCTGGCTCACCGACGGCGACGAATCGCTCGATCGGCTCTTCGGCGAGCTCGCGTCGGCAGGGGCGACAGGCGTGAGTGCCGGCCCACTGCACCTCCGGCCAGGGTCGCGCGAGTGGTTCATGCAGTGGCTGTCCGCCCATCATCCGCTGCTGGTCCCGAAGTACGAGCAGCTCTACGGAGGTGGAAGCTACGCGTCGAAGGAGTACCGGGAGTGGCTGTCGGGACGCGTCAGGGTCTTCCGGAAGAAACACGGGCTCACGGCAGGTGCCGGGTTCCTCCGCAACCTGTCGCCTGCGAAGGAACCGGCAGCGGCGCCCGATCCGACGCTCAGCGGGAGTCCTGCGGCGCACCGTCCGGTCCAGTCCTCATTGTTCTAGGCCGAGCGGCGATGGGTCAGGCTCTCTCGTCCACCGCGCAGGCGTCCCGTAGCGCGGCAAGGATCGGCCGGTCCGCGGGAATCCAGGGAAGCGCTTCCAGCTCCAGCCCCGGATGCAACGGCACCCACCGCAGTTCGTCGTGATCCTGGAGGGGTTCCGCTCGACCGGTCGACGCCTCGGCGAACCACACGCGCATGGCGGCACGTTCGTTCAGGGGCCACCCCTGCGCATCCGGGCCCGGGATCTCTGCGCCCAGAGTGGCCTCGATGCCCAGTTCCTCCTCGAGTTCGCGCCGCAACGCCTCCTCGCAGGTCTCCCCGGGTTCGACCTTCCCTCCCGGGAACTCCCACATCCCGGCAAACTGTGGCGGCCCTGTTCGCCGGGCGACGAGGAGTGCGGTCGGGTCGACGAGGGAGTCGACAACAGCCGCTCCGACGACCTGGAGGAGCTGGCTGGGTGCTGGTTGCGTCACCCGCCGAGTCTATCGATGGAACCCCGCGGCACCATCCGACCCCGTGGGCCGTTCAGCTTTCTTCCGGCGACGCGAGCTTGTCACCCGTGGGCGCAGTCTGGTGTTCGGGGTTGTCGCCCCGCCGGTACTCGCCATGCGGGCTCAACCCTGGTACCTGCTGACCGGCGTTCAGCTCGGTGGAGGTGAAGGTCTCCTCCGAGAATTCTGCGGCGCTCTCGTTCTCCGGCTCCTGTGGCAGATTGTTGTCCTCGCGCAGGTGCTCGCTCTGCGGCAATTGAAATGAATGCGGTGTGCAACCCATGACGTGATCCCATCTCTTCGTCCTATAGTCGATCGTTCTATGCCTACAGCCGCTGGCGCGGGTAGCCCCTGGTTCAGGAGGCGCTCGCCCGGCCCCAGCCGGCCACCCTGGCGGGGCCGGTCATCGGCCAGCGGCTCCACGCCTGCGAGCGATAGCTCGCGTACCCCGGTATCCGTGCCGTACCAGAACGATGAATTGCTCGAGAGCGCCAGCAGGACGGGCAGCCAAGCACGGATGCGGTCCAGCACGGCGACGCCCTCGTCGTCGTCCTCGACGGATACATGGACGTGGCAGCCGCAGGTCAGTTGCTCGCTCGCCGTCAGGCCGAACCTGTCCTGCATCACTTCGTACCTGGTGCCGGGCGTCGCGAGCGGGTTCGCCGGCTGCGGGGAGGTAGAGAGCTGCAGCCCTCGCTCCTACGCGTATCGCTGCCTCGTCGGCGAGGGCACGACACCGCGCGATGTCCATGGCGAGGTCGTTCACGTCATCGTGGGGACGGGTACCGGTCTCTATCTGTTCCTGCTTGATCTCGCACGTGACGCGGTCGTCGGAACACTGACCGAAGGCCTCCTGCCCGAGCGGCATGGGCTGCCCCGTGTCCGCATCGACCAGGAGGAATTCCTCCTCCACCCCGAACGTCCTCATGAGGTGGCCCCGTCGACGAGAGCAGGAACGACTCCTGCGCCGCGGGCCGTGGAACGCGTAGATGATGACATAGGGAACTCCTGAGCAGAAGGTACGAGTGGCCGCTGCTCAACCGAATCTCGTCTGCTGATCGTAAGACTGCTGATTATTCGCCTGCAAAGGCCTTTCGCACCCGCAAGTGGTTGCACAATCCGCGAAGGCCTGACCCATCACCTAGGCTGGAAGGACGACGACGACGTCCACGTCGCCGCCCACCCCACCCTGCCGCAGGGCCGACCGGCGACAAGCCTGCCCCTCACCTCCCGCCGCAAGGACACCCGATGAGTTCCCCCGTTCCCCCGTCGAGCACAGGACCGTCCGCCACCGGTACTTCCCCGAACCCTGGGGGTACCCCCGCGCAGCACCTCTCGGGACGCCGCCTCGTCCTCGCGATCGGCGCACTCGCCGTAGGAGGGTTCGCCATCGGTACGACCGAGTTCACCATCATGGGCCTGCTCGAGGAGATGCGGACGGATCTCGGCGTGGACTACGCGCAGGGAGGGCACGTGATCTCCGCCTATGCGCTCGGAGTGGTCGTGGGCGCCCCTGTCCTCGCCGTCCTCGGTGCGAAGAAGCCCCAGCGCGCGGTCGCACTGGCCCTGATGCTGGTCATCACCCTCGCCAACCTCTCGTCCTTCTTCGCGTCCGGTTTCGGCTGGATGCTCGCCTCCCGGTTCCTGTCCGGTCTTCCGCATGGCGCCTACTTCGGCGTCGCCGCCGTCATCGCCGCGTCACTCGCGGATCCCGCGCGGCGCGGCAGGGCCATCTCGATGGTGATGCTCGGCCTCAGCATCGCCAACGTGATCGGTGTCCCCTTCGCCACCTGGCTCGGGCAACAGTTCGGCTGGCGCTCGATGTTCCTTCTCGTCGGCCTGATCGGCGCAGCGACGCTGGTCCTGATCAGGGCCTTCGTACCGGACATACCGGTGCGGGCCGGCGCGAGCATCCGCCGCGAGCTGAATGCCCTGCGTCGTGTGCAGGTCTGGATGACCCTCCTGATCGGCATCGTGGGGTTCGGCGGGTTCTTCGCCGTCTACTCCTACGTTTCGCCGCTCATGACGGAGGTCGCGGGACTCAGCACGTCTCTGCTGCCCCTCGTGGTCGCGCTGTACGGAATCGGCATGGTGGTCGGCAACATCCTGGGCGGTCGATTGGCCGACCGGTCCGTCATGGGAAGCATCTACGGCGTCATGGCTGCCATCGCGGCCGTTCTGGTGCTGTTTCCCCTCGCGGCCACCCGACCGTGGAGCGCGTGTCTCTTCGTCTTCCTGGTGGGAACGAGCGGGTCGATGCTCATTCCTCCCCTTCAGGCCCGCCTTCTGGATGTCTCCCCTGGTGCGCCCTCGCTCGCATCATCACTGAACCACTCCGCGCTCAACACAGCCAATGCCCTGGGTGCGGCCCTCGGTGGCGCGGTCATCGCGGCGGGTTGGGGGTTCACCGCTCCTGCCACGGTGGGAGCGATCCTCGCCCTACTCGGGCTGGGGGTCGCCCTTGTCAGCGGAAAGCTGGAACGCCGTCGTGCCGCGATGGACACTCCGACGTCGAGCGAAGTCAGGTCAGCGGAGGCGTTGCGCGCGCGCTGAAGCGTACAGGCACACCGTGGCAGCAGTGCCGACATTGAGCGACTCCGCCTGCCCGTAGATCGGAACGGCGACGCGCGCATCTGCGGCAGCGGTCACCTCGTCCGGGAGTCCCTGAGCCTCATTGCCGAAGAACCACGCACTGGCGTTCTCCAGCCGCGGGACGGCGGGGCCTGCGGTTCCAGCGACGGCGGCGTCCGGCCCTTCGGCGGCCTGGGCGCCGAGTCCGTGTCCTTGCGCTCCGCTGTCGACCGGCTCCTGGACCGTAGCGAACCTGCGCGCGGCGCTGGTGTCCTGGAGGTCATCAAGGCTCGTGGCGCCGTACCCGTCCGCGGCGAGGACCGTCATCCCAGCGTCCCGCAGCCTCTCGATGAGGCCCTCGAGCTCTACCCCGATCACGAGCGGAAGGTGGAACAGCGACCCCACGGTGGACCTCACGGTCTTCGGATTGTAGGGGTCCACGCTGCCACTGGTCAGGATGACGGCGTCAGCGCCCGCGGAGTCGGCAGCGCGGATGATCGTTCCCGCATTGCCAGGGTCGCGAACCTCGACGAGCACGGCGACGAGGCGCGGGGCGGTGGCGAGCACATCGTCCAGCGTGACGTCGACGAAGGTGCAGACCGCGATGAAGCCCTGCGGGGTCACGGTCGACGACATCGCGGCCAGCACGTCCGGGTTCACCCGACGGACGTCGGGCGAGCCGTCCAGGGCGAGCAGGTCCGCTATGTCCTGATGCCGATCGAGCGCATCCTGCGTCGCATACACATCGACGACGACACGGCCGCCGACACCACCGCCGCTCGCTCTGCGACCGAGGTGCAGGCGAAGGGCTTCGCGCACCGCCTGAGGCCCTTCGGCGAGGAACTCGCGGCGCCTTAAACGAGACGGACGCCCGGCCAGGCGTGCCACCTCCTTCACCCGGTCTGCCTGGGTGTTGGTCATCAGTGGCGCCTGGGGGCGTCCGTTCTCACTCATCATGTACGGGTGCGCGGGCCTGCGGCCTGCAACAGCCGAATAGCCTAGGCCGAAGCCTTGAGCGGAGCCGAGGTGTCGGCAGGCAGGGCGTTCTTGGCGATCTGGACGAGCGCAGCGAATGCGGCGCCGTCAGTGACGGCAAGATCGGCGAGCATCCGGCGGTCGACCTGGATCTCGGCGGCCTTGAGGCCCTGGATGAGGCGGTTGTAGGTCAGGCCGTTGGCGCGGGATGCAGCGTTGATGCGCTGGATCCACAGGCGACGGAAGTCGCCCTTGCGCTTGCGGCGGTCACCGTAGCTGTAGACGAACGAGTGGAGCAGCTGCTCCTTCGCCTTGCGGTACAGGCGCGAACGCTGGCCGCGGTAACCCTTGGCGCGCTCGAGGATGACCCGACGCTTCTTGTGGGCGTTGACTGCCCTTTTCACACGTGCCACGTGCGTACTCCTTTTGTTCTTCTTCGGTCACGGCCGCAGCCGCAGCGCTGCACGGTTCACGCGGCGCTTTCCCGAGGGATGGATTGGTGGTTAGATGCCCAGCATCTTCTTGATGACCTTGGTGTCGGCCTTCGAGACGATCTGATCGCTCGCGAGGCGGCGTGTCAACGTCGAGGACTTGTGCTCCAGGTAGTGGCGGCGGTTCGCCTGCTGGCGCTTGAGCTTGCCGCTACCGGTCAGCTTGAAGCGCTTCTTGACGCCGCTGTGGGTCTTCATCTTCGGCATGGGAACCGATCTCCTTCAGTTGGCCGGGCGCTTGCACCCGGAATTCGGCACCCGGAGGTGCCTGCTGGTTTTCGTACGTACCCGTAGGGAGTGGGCCGGAGCCCTAGTCCGTGCTTCCGGGCTTGGGACGGCTGGTAGGGCTCTTTGTCGGAGCTGTCCTGCCGGCAGGTTTAGGGGTCGCCGACGGCTTCGGCGCTCCGGGCTTCGGCATGGCCGAAGGTTTGGCTGTGGCCGCCGGCTTCGGTGCCGCGGCCGGCTTGGCGGCCGAGGGTGCGGCAGGCGAAGCCGGTGTCGCGGGTGTAGCTGTCGCGGGCCTCGGTGCCGGAGCAGTAGCCGCCGGGCGTGACACCGCCGGACGGTCAGCGGCCGACCGGTCGACGGCCGGCCGTGACGCCGCGGGGCGCCCTGCAGCCGGACGCGATGCCGTCGTCCGCGGAGCGGACGAGGACCGGGCCGGTGCGGCCTTCGGCGCCGAAGCCGCCGCGGGTGCTGCCTGGGCCGGGGGCCTCGTAGCCGCCGGAGTCTCCGCAGCGGGAGCCATCTCGAAGACAGGAGCGTCTTCGGCGGGCGCCGCCTGCACGGGCGTCTCCTTCACAGCAGCCTCTGGCTCGCTCCTGATCGCGTAGCCCTCGGGCAGCAGATCCGCGAGGGACTGCGTCAGGGGGGCACCGCTATCGCCGGAGGTGTCGACACGCCTGGTGTCACCGCCTGTCTTGGCAGCTTCGTTGGCAGCCTTCGCCTCGGCGCGCTGGGTTTCGCGGCGAGCCTCCGCCTTGGCTTCCGCCTTGTTCTTGGTGGGACCGATCACCATGACCATGTTGCGTCCGTCGATGCGCGGCGAGGACTCGACGACTCCGACCTCTGCAACGTCATCGGCGAACTTCTGCAGCAGGCGGATGCCCATCTCGGGCCGCTGCTGCTCACGCCCGCGGAACTGGATCATGGCCTTGACCTTGTCACCAGCTCCGAGGAAGCGGATCGCGTGCCCACGCTTGGTCTCGTAGTCGTGGGTGTCGATCTTGAGGCGGAAACGAATTTCCTTCAGCACCGTATTGGTCTGGTTCTTCCGTGCCTCGCGCGCCTTTACAGCCGCTTCGTACTTGTACTTACCAAAATCCATGAGCTTGGCGACCGGAGGCTTTGCCTGCGGTGCTACCTCGACCAGATCCAGGTCGGACTCGGCGGCAAGTCGGAGCGCGTCCTCGATACGGACGATTCCTACCTGTTCGCCGGCAGGTCCGACCAACCGCACCTCGGGAACGCGGATACGATCATTGATTCTTGGCTCGCTAATGTGTGACTCCTGTGGATTCTCAATCTGGAACCGCCTGCAAACGAAAGAAGGCCTCCCATTGCATGCGCAATCGAAGGCCTCGACGGACAGTCATGAACGATGGGCGAAAGCACTGGGCTTCCTGCGCGATCATCATCATGACCGACCAGGTGACCCGGCTACCTGCAATGCGTCCAAGGGCGCACCAGGCAAACGCGGGTGGGAGAGGTCTCCGCTTGCATCCCGGCGCCCCTCCCGAAAGCTCCTGACGGAGCACGACGAGTAACAGCGACCGGTTGGTCTATGCCAAGCTTACCAGTATGAACACTCCACACGACAATCCGCACCACTCTTTCGATGACGGGGCCGCAGCGGCTTCCCGTCGCAGCTTTGCAGAGGAGCAGGAGCAGGGGGTCGCCGCGTCCGACGCGGAGCAGGACGTTCGCCAGCAGATGCGCGACATCTCCGAGGTCGCCGCGGTGGAGGTCATCGTGACGTCGGCCGTCCACCTCATGAGTGCCGCAGCCGTGAAGTGCGGCCTCGGACACGAGGAGAACGCAGAGCAGCTCAAGGACCTCGACGAGGCGCGCAAGCTGATCACGGCCCTTGCCGGCTTCGTCACTGCGGCTGCGCCCGAGATCGGGTCACAGCATGCCGGACCATTGCGCGACGGCCTCCGATCCCTGCAACTCGCGTTCCGCGAAGCGTCCATCATCGCGGACCCTCCTGGCCAGGGGCCGGGCGAGAAGTACACGGGCCCCGTCAACTGAGTTCCAGCGGTGCCCGACGCGTTCGGGCGCCGATTCCCAGCTCGGTTCCGGGCGGCGCCGTCGCGCACCGGCCTTCGGCGCCGCTTCCCCGCTCGGTTCCGGGCGGCGCTTCCGCGCTCGGTTCCGGATGGCGCTTCCGCGCTCGGTTCCGGATGGCGCTTCCGCGCACCGGCCTTCGGGTGTCCCCTTCGCCACCCCACCTGTTCGTGCAGCTCCGCGCCCCGGCCGTCCTTCCGGGCGACTAGCGCCCTGCGTGCGTGTGCTTGGCCGCGATGCCCTGGCCACCGAGGTTCCGTGCGGCGAGTCCGACCACGCCGATCAGCGCGGAGACCACGGCGACCGCGGTGAAACCGCCCCAAGGACCCGTCAGGTCGATCAGCACGCCGGCGACCGGAGCACCGAGCGCCACCCCGGACGTCAGCGCGGACCCGTACCAGCCCATCGCCTCGCCCCTCCGCTCCTCGGCGACGAGATCCGCGACCTTCTCCGAGGCCGCGGAGAGTACAGGAGCGCAGAGCAGGCCCGCCGGGATGGAGAGCAGTGCCAGTGACAGAGTGCTGTCGGCGAACCCCATCGGCAGCGTCAGCACCCCCATGCCGATGAGCAGGACCGCGGGTGCCACGGGCCGATGCAGTGCGCCGTACACCAGGCCGCCCACGACGGACGCCGCGCACCAGGCGACGAACACGAGCCCGAGCTGACTCTCGTTGCCGGAGAGCTCGAGGGCGGCGACGATCCCGACCTCCGAGCCCGACAGCACGAGGCCCGCGCCCGCAGCAATGACCATGACGACGACGAGCTGAATCGTCAGCCAGGGGAATGCGTGCCGTACCCCGCGACGGAACAGTGATACCCCGAGTCCGCCCCCGGTACCCGCGTCGCGCGAGCCGATGAGGTCGGCTGCGGCTTCGCCCACTCCTGAGGGCGCCGCCGCCGGCACCGTTCCCCCGTCGGGACGCTGCCCCGAGCGGGTCGGCGGATTGAACCACATGAGGAAGAGGCCGGCAGATGCCGTGGCGAGCCCGACGAGTGTCAGTCCGAGCACGGTCGACACCTGCGTCGCCAACACGACACCGACCGCCGGCCCGGCCATGAAGATGACCTCGGTGGAGATGGCGTCGAGGGTGAAGGCCGTGCGACGCCGGTCGCCCTCCACCAACACGCCGAGCGCCTGCCGGATGACGGAGAACGCCGGAAGGGTGAAGAGTCCGCCGACGAGTGCCGCGACGAGGAGCCACTGGTAGGACAGGTGTGGGGCGATCGACCAGATGGCCGCTTCGGCGACGACGGAGGGGATGAGCGCCCGACGCAGCCCGACCGTGTCGATCCGCCGCCCGCGCCAGGGAGCTCCGACGGCGATACCGATGGTGACGACGGCAGCGACGGCACCCGCTTCGGCATAGCCTCGATCGAGGGTCTGCACGACGTGCAGTGTCAGTAGGACACCCGCTGCGGAGTGGGGGAAGCGGGCGATCATGCCGACGATCAACAGCATGCGAACGGAGCGGATGCGCAGCAGATCCCGGTATACGGCGAAGTTCACGGCCAGTCTTTCTCCGCCGACGCCTCCGTCAGCGGGTGAGTTTGATATCGAGCGAGTCGACCCGTTCCACGAATTCGGGTATGGCGAGCAGCCTCGTACGGAAGGACGAGACGGCGTCGCGCACCTCATCGGGCGAGAGCCCGCCCTGGAGCTGGAGGTCCATCCGCAGTTCGGGACCGGGTCCTCCGCCGGAGGCAATGCTACCGTCGGCCGAGCGGGTGCGAACGCCTGCGGCTGGCCGCAGGGCCAGGGAGAGGATGCGTTCCTCTCCTCGCGCCGCCACCTCGACGAGTGACGCCAGAGCCCGATCCTCGTAGGACGGAGTCCAGTCGACCTGTTGCGCCAGGGCCCACAGGGCCGGGCGCCGGACCACGAAGGTGAGATCCGCTCCCGGATCGAGCACCATGAGTTCCGCGTCCTCGGCGACGGCGGCGAGTGCAGCCCGCGCCGCGTAGGCGGCGACCGGTCGCGCGTCCGGATGCCAGCGCTCGAGCGCCTGCGTCGACGAGAAGACCGGCAGCGCCTTCCGACCATCGGGCGCCGTCAGCGTGACAAGGGCCATATCGGCTTCCTTGTCTGCCGTCAGCCCGGCATGGGTCTCCGCCGCCCGAGCGACCTGGGCGACGATGGGAATGAACACCCGGGCTGCCTTCAGGGCGGTGAGGACAGCTCTCTCGGGCGCGCCGGGCTCGTCGGCAGCCGCCAGCAGTCCGGCCAGGGCCGCGATGAGCTGCGGGTTGGCCGCGCCGTCGTCGTCGTCGAAGCTGTGCAGCGGGTTGTCGGGACCGGACAGGTCGCGGCCGGCCCACGGCCGGCCTGCGGAGTCAGCGGTGTTGCCCGCCAGCGCCGCCGCGATGTGAGCGGGAAGCTGCCTGCCGGTCACGCGTCCGCGCCGGGCAGCCCTGCCACGTCGAGTGCCTGCGGCAGGGTGAACGCCCCGGCGTACAGCGCTTTGCCGACGATAGCTCCCTCGAGACCCTGCGGCACGAGCTCGCGCAGGGCGGCGATGTCATCGAGGCTCGAGATACCGCCCGAGGCGACGACGGGTCGGGTTGTCTTCGAGAGAACCTCCCTCAGGAGTGCGAGGTTGGGGCCCTTGAGGGTTCCGTCCTTGGTCACGTCGGTGACGACATAGCGGGCACAGCCGGCGTCCTCGAGGCGCTGCAGGACCTCCCACAGGTCGCCACCCTCCTCGGTCCAGCCCCGGGCCGCGAGAGTGGTCCCGCGGACGTCGAGCCCGACTGCGACGGCGTCGCCGTAGCGGGCGATGGCGAGCTCGGTCCATTCGGGATTCTCGAGAGCAGCCGTCCCGAGGTTGACCCGCGTGGCGCCGAGTTCCAGCGCGGCGTCGAGGGAAGCATCGTCCCGGATTCCGCCGGAGAGCTCGACCTTGATGTCGAGGTGCTTGACGACCCGTTCGAGCAACTTCTGGTTCGAGCCCCGGCCGAAAGCTGCATCCAGGTCCACGAGGTGCACCCACTCTGCTCCGTCCTCCTGCCAGGCCAGCGCCGCGTCGAGCGGATCGCCGTAACTGGTCTCACTGCCCGCCTCGCCCTGCACGAGGCGGACAGCCTGCCCATCGGCTACGTCGACGGCGGGGAGGAGTTCGAGCGTGGGTGTTTCGGTAAGGCTCATGATCTGCTTTCGTACGGGCGGCCGGAGCCGCGGTGTCGTGACGTCGGGGCGGGTCCGGCTACTCGCCGGACAGTGTGAACAGGTAGGCGGCAAGCAGTGCGAGACCGGCCAGAGCCAGGAAGGCGATCCATACCCACAGGGGGAACTCCTGGCTGCGAAGGGAGAACGCCCCACCGATGAGGAGCCCTGCCACCCCCATCAGCACGAGACTCAGCATCGCGTCACTTCAGGCCCTCGATCCAGTTCCTCAACAGCTGGGCACCTGCATCGCCGGACTTCTCCGGGTGGAACTGGGTGGCGCTGAGGGGACCGTTCTCGACGGCCGCGATGAAGGGGCCTCCGTGGTCGGACCAGGTGACCTGCGGAGGCTTCATGGCGGGCTGCGTCACGTCGAAGGACCAGTCCTGCACCCCGTAGGAGTGCACGAAGTAGAAGCGCTCGTCACCGATACCGTCGAACAGGACGGTGTCCTCGGGCGCCTTCACCGTGTTCCAGCCCATGTGCGGAACGACGTCGGCCTTCAACCGCTCGACGGTCCCTGGCCATTCCCCCATGCCCGGCGTGCGGACGCCGTGCTCGACACCCTCGTCGAACAGCACCTGCAACCCGACGCAGATCCCGAGGACCGGACGCCCGCCGGCGACCCTGCGACCGATCATGCGCAGCGCGTCGACGTCCTTCAGGCCCTTCATCACAGCAGCGAAAGCCCCCACACCGGGTACGAGCAGGCCGTCGGCGTTGAGGACGTCGTCGGGCTTGGCGCTCAGGACCACGTCGGCACCGACGTGCTCGAGTGCACGGACGACCGACCTGACGTTGCCAGACCCGTAGTCCAGGACAGTCACGGTCCGCGTACTCATAGTGCCCCCTTCGTGGACGGAATGCCCTCGACCCTCGGGTCCGGTTCCACTGCTGCGCGCAGGGCCCGGGCGAGTGCCTTGAACTGGGCTTCGACGATGTGGTGCGGATCCCGACCCGCGATGACGGTTACGTGCAGGCAGATCTGTGCGTGCAGGGCGAGGGCCTCCAAGACGTGACGCGTCAGGGAGCCCGTGAAGTGACCCCCTATCAGGTGGTACTCCTGCCCCGCCGGCTCGCCGCCGTGCACGAGGAACGGGCGTCCGGAGATGTCGACGACGGCGTTCGCCAGAGCCTCGTCCAGGGGGACGGTGGCCTCGCCGAACCGACGGATCCCGGCCTTCGTGCCCAGCGCGAGCCGGAGGGCCTCGCCGATGGCGATGGCCGTGTCCTCGACGGTGTGGTGGACATCGATGTGGGTGTCGCCCGAGGACCTGATGGTCAGGTCGATGAGCGAGTGCTTCGACAGGGCGGTGAGCATGTGGTCGTAGAACGGCACGGTGGTGTCGATCGAGGACACGCCCGTACCGTCGAGGTCGAGTTCGACGAGGACACTGGATTCGCTTGTCACACGCTCGATGCGGGCCGTACGGCCGCGGGCGGCATCAACTGTCATTGCATTCCTTCGGTGCGCTGCCGGTCGAGCAGGCGCGGTCACGCGTTCGTCGGGCGGGGTGGGCTGGTTAGGGCCTCGGCCGCCCTCTGCTCCAAGTCTAGGAGACGAGCCGGCCGGACAGCCCTACCGGGCGATCTGGAGCAGCTTGGTCAACGCGGTCAGGAACACCGTGGTCTCCTGTTCTGTTCCCGCGGTGACCCGGAGGGAGCCCGGGATGCCGACGTCCCGAATGAGAACACCGGCGTCCAGCAGCCCCTCCCAGATCCGACGCGGGTCGTGAAGGCCGGAGAAGAACACGAAGTTGGCGTCCGAAGGAGCGGGCGAGAGTCCGAGGGCCGTGAGCTCCCGCACGATGCGGTCACGCTGGACCTTGATCGCCTCGACATTCGACAGCAGCGTATCCGCGTGGGTGAGCGCTGCATTCGCTGTCGCCTGGGTGATGGCCGACAGGTGGTACGGCAGGCGGACAAGACGAAGGGCGTCTGCTACCTCCGGAGCAGCCGCGAGGTACCCGATCCTCGCACCGGCCAGCGCGAACGCCTTGCTCATGGTCCGCGACACCAGCAGCCGGGGGCGCCCCGGGAGAAGAGTCAGTGCACTCGGCTTCCCCGCCTGCGAGAACTCGCCGTAGGCCTCGTCCACGATGATGATGGCCCGCGCGTCCTGGCCGGCGTCGTAGGCCGCCTCGATGACATCGAGATCCAACGCTGTACCCGTCGGATTGTTCGGCGAGCACAGGAAGACGATGTTCGCTTCGGAGTCTCGAACCGCTGCTGCAGTGGCCTCTGGTGTCATCGCATAGGCCGCGCCGCGCTCCGCGGTGACATACCGGGTCCCGGTTCCACTGGACAGGAGCGGGTACATCGAATACGTGGGCGGGAACCCGATAGCGGTGCGCCCTGGTCCACCGAAGGCCTGGAGGACCTGCTGGAGGACTTCGTTCGACCCGTTGGCCGCCCACAACTGATCGGGCGTCAGTCCGTGTCCCAGGTAGTCCGCGAGGTTCTTGCGGAGTTCCGTGAATTCACGGTCCGGGTACCGGTTCAATCCCCGCGTGGCCTCGGCAACTGCTTCCACGATGGCGGCATGAACATCGGCCGGCACGCCGTGCGTGTTCTCGTTGACGTTGAGCAGGACGGGGACGTCCAGTTGCGGAGCGCCGTACGGGTGCAACCCGACGAGATCATCGCGGAGGGGGAGGTTTGCTAGGGCGTCGACGGAAGAAGGCACTTCCCGAGTTTAAGCGATGGCATCTTCCGCAGCTAATGACGCAGGCTGCTCGCTCGTTTCATGACCGGGGAAGCTTCGACGCCCGGTTTGCAGTACGCCGATATTCAGCCCTGCGACGACTCCGAGGGCACCGAGATGCTCTGGCCCGCCCGGACGATGGAACTGCGCAGGTCGTTGAGCTCCACCATCTCGGCGACCACGACGCGCGGATCCCGGTGCGGGGCGTACTGCACAGCGAGGTCCCACAGCGTCTCACCTGCCGCGAGATTCACCTCCACCGTGGCTGTCGACGCTGGAGCCGACTCCCCCGCCTGGGCCTGGGATGTCAGGAAGGCACCGAGGAGGATCAGGACTGCCACCCCCAGCGCAATCGGCAGACCGACCAGGAGCAGGCGCCCCCGCCTCGTCAGGGTCAGGGGACCATGTGCACTCCGCTGCGTGGAGGTGCGGTAGGACCGCGACGCCGCTGCTGGGCGGTCGGACCCTGGCTGGACGGAGTGGCCGCCCGAGGACTGGTCGAAGGCGGTGACGAGCCGGAGGCGGACCTCCCGCGGAGCGGTCGTCTGGGCCCACAGACCCGTGCTGCCCTGCAGTACTGGTGCTTCAGCCATTACCTATCCTTCTTTCCTTCGAATGATCCGTCGCGGAGGAACCTCCGGATCGAACACACGTTCTAATTCTGCCCTGCCTATTTCTAGCACTCACAAACGACCGTTGTCGAGACTCGCTCGAACATATGTTTGATAACTGCCTCCGCGTGTCCTAGCGTGAAGAGCACGGAACACCACCGGAGGACTGGGCTCGTGAGGCGCCTCTCCACCGGTGATGTACCTCAGACAACCACCCGCCTCTGACAGAACCGGCTTCCGTTTTCATCGGCAGTGGCGCGGCGGGTACGACGGGATGCGCAGTCCCAGGCGAAAGGCTCAACAGTGGCGGAAGCAACACCGGCCGACCGGACGAAATCGAACACCGCCGACATTCCGGCCGACCCCACGCCCATCTCGGCGGGCCGCGGTCGCCCGCGCGGGCGCGCCGTGTCCAAAGGGCTGTCCGCTCGCCAGCTGACGATCCTCGAAACCATCCAGCGTTCGATCGCGGACAACGGTTATCCGCCCTCGATGCGGGAGATCGGCGACACCGTCGGCCTCGCCAGCCTGTCGAGCGTGACCCACCAGTTGTCACAGCTCGAGCGCCTCGGTTACCTGCGGCGTGACCCGAAGCGGCCGCGAGCAATGGAGGTGCTGTTGCCTTTGACACTTGCCGACGAGACATCGTCGGACGCAGAGGGCTCGACGGCAGGCGAGAAGGCGGCGGCGGATCGCCACGTCGCCGTCGACACCGCGATGGTTCCACTCGTGGGCCGCATCGCGGCCGGCGGGCCCATCCTCGCCGAGCAGGTCGTCGAGGACGTCATGCCCCTGCCTCGCCAACTGGTGGGCCACGGCGACCTCTTCATGCTGAAGGTCTCCGGCGATTCCATGGTCGATGCCGCCATCTGTGACGGCGACTGGGTTGTCGTGCGCAGGCAGCAGAGCGCACAGAACGGCGATATCGTCGCGGCCCTGCTCGACGACGAGGCCACGGTGAAGACCTTCCGCCAGCGGGACGGCCACACCTGGCTCCTGCCCCAGAACACCCGCTACGAGCCCATTCTGGGCGACCATGCGAGCATCATGGGCAAGGTCGTCTCGGTGATGCGCGCGTTGTAGGACGCAGGAGAAGCACCTGCCCTTACGCCCTCCGCCGTGGTCGATACGGCTGCAGCGCCTTCCTGCGCGCCGGCCGTTCTGCATCCGGCTGCCGCAACCGGGAGGCCAGTGGCTCCGGCGTCAGCGGGCCGAGAGCCGCTCGAGGATCCCGGTGACCGTGGCCCTGTCCGTCGTCGCCCAGAAGGGCGGCAGGGCAGCGCGGAGGAAACCGCCGTACCTGGCGGTGGCGAGGCGGCTGTCCAGCACGGCGACGACGCCCTTGTCCCCGGTTGCCCGGATGAGGCGCCCCGCGCCCTGCGCGAGCCGTACCGCCGCATGCGTGGCGGAGACGCTCATGAAGCCGTTGCCGCCGCTTCGGGCGACAGCCCGGGTGCGGGCTGTCATGAGCGGATCGTCCGGGCGCGGGAAGGGGATGCGATCGATGATCACGAGCCGGCAGGACGAGCCGGGCACATCGACTCCCTGCCACAGGGACATCGTCCCGAACAGGCACGTGTCCGGTTCGTCGGCGAACTGCGTCACCAGGGCGCTGAGGGATGACTCCCCCTGGCACAGGATCTCGAAATCGACCTTGGGGCGCAGTGCCTCTGCGGCCTCCTCCGCCGCGCGCTTCGAGGAGAACAGGCCCAGTGCTCCCCCGCGCGACGCCTTCACCAGTGTCAGCAGCTCCTCCAGCTGGGCCTCCGACGTCCCCCGTTCGGGTTTCGGAAGATCCTTCGCCACGTAGAGGACGCCCTGCCGCGGGTAGTCGAACGGGCTGCCGACGTCGACCCCCGTCCAGGCAGGCGCCCCGGCGCCGCTGAGACCGAGCGACCCGGCCACAGGACCGAACTCCGACCCGATCGCGAGTGTCGCCGACGTGAGGATCACGGTGTGGTCCTCGAACAATCCCTCCCGCAGCCGCGCTGCGACGGATAGCGGGGCGACGTTCAGGGTCGCCGTCGCGCTCTCGTCCGGTTGGGCGTAGCCGGACCCCGGCGTGAACGCGCTGGCACGCGATGCCCAGACCACTTCGTTGAGGTCGCCGGCAGCGAGGATCCGCTCCGCGAGGTCGAAGACGAGTGTCACGCGGGAGCGGGCGACTTGCCGGCCACCGTCGGCGTCGGCCTCGGACTTGCTGTCGGTCTTCGTGTCCGAGAGCGCTGCACGGGCGGCATCACGCACCTGCGCCAGGGCCTGCTCGAGGTCGTCCGGCAGACCTCCGGCCAGCAGTCCGGACGGCACCGACTCGGACGCGGCCTCGAACGCGGCGGCAGCCGTGTCGAGGGCACCGGTGGTGATGGAGGCGTGGCGGCGCAGAGCGGTGGCGGCGGCAGCGACCATGGAAGCCGACAGTTGCCCCGACACGGCACCCGTGACACGGTCGTGGAGTTCGTGCGCCTCATCGATGACGACGACGTCGTACTCGGGCAGGACGGCGAGACCCTCGAAGGCGCTGATGGCGAGCATCGCGTGATTGGTGATGATGATGTCCGCGTCCGCGGCGGCTGCCCGTGCCTTCTCACTGAAGCACTCCTGGGCCACAGGACAGCGGGCAGCGCCGAGGCACTCCATGCTCGACACGGAGACCTGGCGCCACGCGCGGTCGCTCACACCGGGCACGAGGTCGTCACGGTCCCCCGTCGTCGTCTCGTCCGCCCACTCCCGCAAGCGGACCACGTCCCGGCCCAGCGCAGATGCAGGCCCTCCGACTCCCGTCGACGAGGCCGGAGAGGGATGGGGCGTTGCGTCCTCGCCCAGGCTGAAGAGTGCGTCGGGCGCGTCCTCCTCGGGGAAGCCACCTCCGGTCTTGTGGACGCACACGTAGTTCGAGCGTCCCTTCAGCAGTGCGACGTCGACCGGGCGCGCGAGGGCGGGCCGCACGGCGTCGAGCAGGCGCGGGAGGTCCCGTCCGACGATCTGGGCCTGCAGCGCGAGTGTCGCGGTCGAGACGACCGATGGCCTGTCGCTCTCCATGGCATGCGCGATCAGCGGGACGAGGTACGCGAGCGACTTGCCTGTGCCGGTGCCGGCCTGGACGAGCAGGTGATCACCCGAGCGGATGGCTTCACTGACCTGCCGCACCATCTCATGCTGGCCGGCGCGCATTTCCCCGCCCATCGCACCGACCGCTGCATCGAGCAGTTCGAGCGCCTGCCGGGTCTCGGCGGAATGACGCACCGCCTCCGGTGCCGCGGGCGCGGCACCGGAGCGCGCGCTGTCACTCATGCCGGACGTACGGCTCCAGCTCCGCTGCCAGGCCCTCGCGGACCATCACCTCGAGGCGGGTTCCCTCGTCCACATGCTCCAGGCCGAGGATTTCCACGTCCTCCTCGTGCAGGCGGCTCACGATCTCACCGTGTGCGTAGGGCACGATGAGGTCCAGCTTGACGCCCGGTCGCGGGATGTTCGTGCTGATCAGTTGCCGGAGCTCGGTCAGGCCGGCTCCGGTACGCGCGGAGACGACGACGGAACGCGGTTCGCGCTGGCGCAGCCGCTCGATGACGAACGGGTCGGCGGCGTCCGCCTTGTTCAGCACGATGATCTCGGGCACCTTGCGCGCATCGACCTCGGTCAGAACTGCCCGCACGGCGGCGATCTGCCCCTCGGGATCGGGGTGGGACGCATCAACGACATGGAGGATCAGGTCCGCGTCGGCAACCTCCTCGAGCGTCGAGCGGAAGGCCTCGACCAACTGGGTAGGAAGCGATCGGACGAAACCGACGGTGTCGGCCAGCGTATAGCCGATCCCATCCGGTGTCTCCGCCTTGCGGATCGTCGGATCCAGCGTCGCGAATAGCGCGTTCTCGACCAGGACGCCGGCATCGGTCAGCCGGTTGAGCAGCGATGACTTGCCGGCGTTCGTGTAACCCGCGATCGCGACCGAAGGTACCTGGTTGCGACGCCGGTTGGAGCGCTTGGTCTCACGCGCCGGCTTCATCTCCGCGATCTCACGCCGCAGCTTGGCCATGCGCGTACGGATCTTCCGACGGTCGAGCTCGATTTTCGTCTCACCCGGGCCGCGCGACCCCATACCGGCGCTCGCGCTACCCACCTGACCGCCGGCCTGGCGTGACATCGACTCGCCCCAGCCGCGGAGGCGCGGCAGCAGGTACTCGAGTTGCGCGAGTTCGACCTGGGCCTTGCCCTCACGGCTCTTGGCGTGCTGCGCGAAGATATCCAGGATCAGCGCCGTACGGTCGATGACCTTGACCTTGACGATGTCCTCGAGACCACGACGCTGCGACGGTGACAGCTCGCTGTCGACGATCACGGTGTCAGCACCGGTGGCGTGGACGACCTCCTTCAACTCCTGGGCCTTGCCGGAGCCGAGGAACGTACCCGGATCCGGCTTGAGGCGTCGCTGCACCATGCCGTCAAGTACCTCCGAACCTGCCGTCTCGGCGAGTGCGGCCAGCTCCTGCAGCGAGTTCTCGGCATCCTGGGCGGTACCTTCGCTCCAGAGACCAGCGAGGACGACCCGCTCCAGCCTCAACTGCCGGTACTCGACCTCGGTGACGTCCTCGAGCTCGGTCGACAGGCCCGCCACGCGACGTAGCGCACGGCGCTCTGCGAGTTCCTGCTGGTCGCCGTCGGCCGCCGACTGCTGGTCATCGCCCGACAGTGCGAGGGCCCGCGAACGCCAGGTCCTGTCGATCGGTGCAGCCTGTGTCTCGTCGGGCCTTCGTGTTCCGTCCTTCTCCTTCGCCACGGCAGCTTCGTCGCTGGCGAGGATCCTGTTGATGACGGCTTGGATCTCCTCCGGGCCCATGTCGGCTCCGGTGGGATGTCCGTTATTCGTGGTCATAGTCTCCCTAGATGGATGTGCATCAATTCTAAGGCCGTCCGCGCAATGGGGACCACCGCATTCTCCCAGCGCGAAATGGCCCGGCACATGCTTCGCGCAGGCGTGCCACTAGGCTTTCGGTCATGGAGTCACAGCACTATTTCAGCGCGCAGCCGTCAGGACCTGACACGCGCCGTCCTCTTTCCGTCGTGCTGGCAGGCGCGCGTCGCGAGCTCGTCACGTCGTCGGGCCTCTTCAGCCCGGACGGCGTGGACAAGGGGACCGCGATCCTGCTGGATACGGTGCCGGATCCCGAAGGCCGGCGCCTGCTCGATATCGGGTGCGGCTGGGGCCCCATCGCCCTGACCATGGCGCTGAAAGCGCCCCAGGCGGAGGTTCACGCCGTCGACGTGAATGAGCGATGCATCGCCCTCACGACAGAAAACGCGCACCGTCTGGGGCTGGCGAACGTCGTGGCCAGCACGCCCGACGACGTCGATACGGCACTGGAGTTCGACACCATCTGGTCCAACCCGCCGATCAGGATCGGTAAGCAGGAGCTGCACGCGCTGCTGCTTCGCTGGCTGCCACGCCTCGCACCAGGCGGGCACGCGTGGCTCGTCGTGCAGAAGAACCTCGGCGCGGACTCGCTGCAGCGCTGGCTCGCCGAGGAGCTACCCGAGGGTTTCCGTGTCAGGCGTGCGGACACCTCGAAGTCGTTCCGCATCCTGGACGTACACCGCGCCGCTTAGTAGTGCTCGAATCTGCCATGTCCCGTCAGGGGACCGGCAGCAGCACTCCGTCCGCGACCAGTACAGCCGGACCGCTGAGCTGCACGTGCTCGCGGCCCTCCGGGCCGTCGAAGAACGTCACGCCCACCACCCCACCGGGAACCGTCACGAGCCACTGCAAGGGCGCGTGAGGGCCGGCCCAGTACCGCGTCGCTGCAGCGGCGGCGCATGCTCCGGTACCGCAGGACTGCGTTTCTCCGACCCCCCGCTCGTGGACGCGCATGGTGAGGCGACCGACGCCGTCGTCCCCCACCAACGGATCCGACGGCACCACGAGTTCGACATTGGTGCCCTCGGGCGGAACAGGCTGGACGATCGGTGCGGTGTGCAGCTCGGTCCGGTCGAGTTCGGCCCGCTCGGCGAGGGCCACCACGGTGTGTGGATTGCCCATGCTGATCGACAGTGCAGGGCGGTCGACGTCGAGCCCGTGGATGTCGACGAGCGAGTCCATGCCGCGTGCCACCGCAGCATCGGGGAAGATGAACTCCCAGGGGCCCATGTCCACGGCATATCCGCCGCCCGACCGCGTCACCCGCTTGACGCCGCCGCGGGTGCCGATGGCGAGCTGGCCTCCATCGGGCAGTTCAGCGACGGCCTTTGCGAGGAGGAAGTGGGCGAAGACCCGGACGCCGTTCCCGCACATCTCCGACACGGAGCCGTCCCCGTTGCGGTAGTCCATGAACCACTCCGCGTCCGGCTCGGTCTGCAGGAGCGCGCGACCCTCGGGCAACGCCGATGAGCGCACCGCGCGGATGTACCCGTCGGCGCCGATACCGAGGTGGCGATCGCACAAGGCTGCGACGAAGTCGGCGTCAGTGGGCGTGGAGCCGTCCGGATCCAAGGTCAGGATGAAGTCATTCCCCGTGCCATGCCCCTTGGTGAAGGACAGGGTGGGGTGCTGCTGAGCGGCGGTGTCGGCGAGGAAGTCGGTCACGGTCCTAGGATAGGTCCCCGCCACGGCGGATCAGGTCCACAGCCCGATCGGCCAGCCCGGGTGCCTGCCCATCGAGCCACCCGACGCGCGGGTCGCCCCGGAACCAGGTGAGCTGTCGGCGGGCGAATCGTCGGGTCGCCGCGATGGTGTCCTCGACTGCCTCCGCTTCCGTCATCGCTCCGTCGAGGACCTGCAGGAACTGGCTATACCCGAGGGCACGCGAGGCGGTGCGTCCGTCCCTGAGACCTGCGGCGGCGAGTCGGTCGACCTCCTCCGGGAGCCCGTCCCGCACCATGCTGTGGACCCGCTCGCCCAACCTCTCGCGCAGGGCTGCACGGTCCACATCGAGACCGATCTGCACGCTCGGCTGGTGGTACTCGCGGCGTGGCATGAATGCACTGAAGGCTCGACCGCTGATCTCGTACACCTCGAGGGCACGAATGAGCCGGCGGTCGTCGTCGATCCGTTCGGCCGACGGTGGATCGACAGCGCGCAGTCGCTCACGGAAGCGTGCGCTGCCCTCCGAGTCGAGTTCCGCTTCCAGCTTGGCCCGGACCACCGGATTCGTGGGCGGGAAGTCCAGCCGGTCGAGGGCCGCGCGCACATAGAGGCCTGATCCCCCGACAAGGATGGGTACGCGCCCACGACGCCGGATGCCGTCGATTGTCCGGCGGGCATCCGTCTGGTACGCGGCGACGCTAACTTCCTCCGTGATGTCCAGGACGTCCAGCAGATGGTGCTCCACTCCCCGCCGGTCCTCGTGCGGCAGCTTCGCGGTCCCGATGTCCATGCCGCGGTAGAACTGGAGGGCGTCGGCATTGATCACCTCTCCATCGAGCCGTTGCGCGAGAGCGACCCCGAGGTCGGATTTGCCGGATCCGGTCGGCCCGACCACCGCGACGACCGGGAGGGTCAAGAAGCGCTCCCCCGCACAGGCAGCGACGGCATGCCCAGCAGGACGGGACGGGGACCGCCGTCCGAGGGTGCGGGGACGCCGCAGGAGTCGGCCTGGCTCCTGTCCCAGGCATCCCCGGCGCGGGAGCGCCGGAGGCTGTACTCCTCGGTGGTCGGGTCGGACATGAGGTGGAAGGACGCAGCCTCGGTGATGGGCAGGGTCACGAAGTCCCCGGGCCGTGGCACCTCCGCGCCGTCCGGCACGGAGAAGTGGACGAGGCGCTGATCGCGTGAGCGCCCGGTGAGACGATGTGTCTCGCTTCCCTTGCGGCCCTGCTGATCGGTGACGAGCACCTCGACGCGGGTACCTACCTGGCGCGCGTTCTCCTCGCGGGCGATCCGGTCCTGCAGGGCGGTCAGGCGCTCGAAGCGCTCCTGCACCACCGCCTTCGGCAACTGGTCCGGAAGATCCGCTGCGGGGGTTCCGGGGCGCCGGGAGTACTGGAAGGTGAAGGCAGTCGCGAAGCGGGACTGCTCGACGACGTCGAGGGTCGCCTGGAAGTCCTCGTCGGTCTCCCCGGGGAACCCGACGATGATGTCCGTGGAGATCGCGGCGTGGGGCATCCGTTCACGCACGCGATCCAGGATCCCGAGGAAGCGACTGGAGCGGTATGAACGGCGCATCGCCTTCAGCACGCGGTCCGATCCCGACTGCAGGGGCATGTGCAACTGCGGCATGACGTTCGGAGTCTCCGCCATCGCGTCGATTACGTCATCCGTGAAAGCGGCGGGATGGGGACTCGTGAAGCGCACTCTTTCGAGCCCCTCGATGGATCCACACGCGCGCAGCAGCTTTGCGAAGGCTCCACGGTCGCCGAACTCGACACCGTAGGAGTTCACGTTCTGTCCGAGGAGCGTGACCTCGACCGCGCCGTCGGCCACGAGGGCCTCGATCTCGGCGAGGATCTCCCCGGGCCTGCGGTCGCGCTCCTTACCGCGCAACGACGGCACGATGCAGAACGTGCAGGTGTTGTTGCAGCCGACGGAGATGGACACCCACCCCGCATAGACGGATTCGCGCCTGGTCGGCAGCGTCGAGGGGAAGACGTCGAGTGATTCGAGGATCTCGAGCTGGGCGTCCTGGTTGTGCCGGGCGCGCTGCAGAAGGGCGGGCAGGGCGCCGATGTTGTGGGTCCCGAAGACGGCGTCGACCCACGGCGCCTTCCTGAGGATGGTCTCCCTGTCCTTCTGGGCGAGGCAGCCGCCGACGGCGATCTGCATCCCCGGGCGCGCTTCCTTCACCGCCTTGAGCATTCCGAGGTTCCCGTAGAGCTTGTTGTCGGCATTCTCGCGCACGGCGCAGGTGTTGAAGACGACGACGTCCGCCTGGCCACCCTCGACACGGCTGAGCCCGGCATCTTCGAGCAGTCCGGAGATCCGCTCGGAATCGTGGACGTTCATCTGGCAGCCGAAAGTCCGCACCTCGTACGTGCGCTGGGCGGCCGCATCGGGGTCGCCCAGCGCGCTGCTCACGGTACCTGCGATGGGGAGGGGAAGTGTCATGCTCACACCCTTAAGCGTACGGCTGGCCACGGGGAGGCCCACAATCCGGGCCAGTCCGGTGCCGCAGCACTGCAGCGCCGAAGCACCTGTTCTCGAAGCGGCCGGTCGCGGTCGGTCACCGCGGATCAGTCGAGTGCTTCGGTGTCCGCGATGACGTCCTTCACGATGGAGAACGCCGCACCGGGGCTGTAGCCCTTGCGTGCCAGTACGCCGACGAGCCGGCGCACCTCTTTCTCTCGAGCAGCGCGGTCCGAGAGGTCGGCGCGGAAGCGGAGCTTCCGGCGGACTACGTCCCGGGCCTGCTCGCGTTCGTCGTCGTCGCTGATCTGCAGGAGGGCGTCCTCAGCCAGTTCCGACTCGATGCCCTTGTCCGCGAGCTCACGCCGCAGGGATGCTCGTGACAGCGACTTCGCAGCAGTGCGGGTACGCACCCACATCCGGGCGAATTCGGCGTCATCGATCAGCTGTACTTCCTCGAACCGGTCGAGCAGCGCCGACGCCGTCGCGGCCGGTATGTCACGATCGGCGAGCTTCCGCTCGAGCTGGTGCCTGCTCCGCGGACCGAGGGCCAGCTGGCGCAGCAGGATGGCACGCGCCTCCGATGCCCAGTCCTCGTCACTCCGAAGCGCCTCCGGGTCGCCCATCTCCTCACCCGCGGGCGACGACGGGCCACCGGAACGACCCCAGCCGGTGCCTCCAGTGCGACGACTCGCAGATCGTCCACCCGATCGTCCCGACCCGTCTGCTGGGCGACGACTCGTCGCGCCCGCGGCTGGCGCATCGGGGTATGAGCCATCACCATCTACGCCGTCACGATCCGGAGCATCGCTGCCTGCTGGTTCAGACGGACCGCCGGCACGCTGCGAACGGGACCCCGCAGTGTCGGTGCCCGCAATCCGCCCTCGCAGGCGCTCGGGCAGGGCATGATCCTGGAGGGAGTCAGCGGACGCGCCGACAACGGGACCGAAGGGATCGTCGAACGGCACGCGGTCGGATCCGCCACCGTTCCGCTGGGAGCGGGTACCGCGGGATGAGCCCCGAGACCCTTTCGTCCCGCTGCTCAGCCCTTTGGCACCGAAGGACGACGAGGCCGACCGCGTCAGCCCTTGTCGCTTGGACGTCGACCGCCGCGGAGGCTGCTCCGATTCGGCAGCACCAGCTGAAGCGTCCGAGCCGAACCGGCCGAATGACACTCCCCACTCGACCGGCTCCAGGTCCTCCTGGGATGCCACTCGGCTACTCGCCGCTGACAGCCTTGAGCTTCGGCGCTGGAGGCTCTTCGACCGGCATCCCTATGCCCAGCTTCACCCTGATCTTCTGTTCGAGCTCATCAGCCAGATCCGGGTTGTCGATGAGGAACTTCCTGGCGTTCTCCTTACCCTGCCCCAGCTGGTCGCCGTCGTAGGTGAACCAGGCGCCGGACTTCTTGACCAGCGCGTTCTCCACCCCGACATCGATGAGTCCGCCTTCGCGTGAGATGCCATGCCCGTACAGGATGTCGAACTCGGCCTGCTTGAAGGGCGGGGCCATCTTGTTCTTCACGATCTTGGCGCGGGTCCGGTTACCCACCGGGTTCACGCCTTCCTTCAGGGTCTCGATGCGGCGTACGTCGATCCGCACCGACGCGTAGAACTTCAGCGCCTTGCCACCCGTGGTGGTCTCGGGGCTTCCGAAGAACACGCCGATCTTCTCGCGCAACTGGTTGATGAAGATCGCAGTCGTCTTCGTCTGGCTCAGGCGTCCGGTGATCTTGCGGAGTGCCTGGCTCATCAGCCGGGCCTGCAGGCCCACGTGGCTGTCGCCCATCTCGCCCTCGATCTCCGCCCGCGGCACGAGTGCCGCAACGGAGTCGATCACGACGATATCGATGGAACCGGAGCCCACCAGCATGTCCATGATCTCCAACGCCTGCTCACCCGTGTCCGGCTGCGATACGAGGAGCGCGTCCGTGTCCACGCCGAGCCTCTTGGCGTACTCGGGGTCCAGCGCGTGCTCAGCGTCGATGAAGGCCGCGATGCCTCCGTTGCGCTGGGCGCTCGCCACGGCATGCAGGGCGACGGTGGTCTTACCGGAGGACTCCGGACCATAGATCTCGACGACCCTGCCGCGAGGGAGGCCACCGATGCCGAGTGCGGCATCCAGGGCAATGGAACTCGTGGAGATGGTCTCGATCGGCGCCCTGGTCTCATCGCCCAGACGCATGATGGAACCCTTGCCGTACTGCTTGTCGATCTGGGCGAGAGCAGCTTCTAGGGCTTTCTCGCGGTCTGGAGCGGCCATTCTTCACCTCGGTTACTCATGGCCAACTGGCCTGTTTACGTGTTCATTTCGACTGTATTAGCCTGCGCCGACAGTTTGAGGTGTGGCCGTCGCTATGTGCACAAGCGCGCCGCCTCCGTCACCATCATATCCCCTACCCGAACAGGTATTCGATTATTCTGTCGGTCCTCCGCGTGTCCCCGCGGCCCGTCGGAGGAGGCATCACCGCGGCTTCACATCCCGGCCCAGCCATCGCTCGCGCGGCACATCCTGCGCACGGCACACCGCCTCCCAGACGGCCTTCGGGTCGACGCCCGCGCCCAGCGCTTCCGCCGCTGTCCTGTCGCCCAACTGATCCACGACCAGATCGCGCGCCAACGTCCGCGAGTACCGTTCGCCGAACTCGTCGTCCATCAGACGCCAGAAGTCACTCAATCGCATGTCATCCGTCCTGCCCTCGTCCTTAGCTGGTCATCGTGCAGCCGCCCGTAGCGCCCGGACCTCCGATCGTCCGCCATCGATGCTCCGCCCCCACTCCATCATGCGTGCGGACACCGTCAGCACGCATTGGCTACTTCACCCACTTTCGTGCGGGCCTCGGCGCCGGACCGCTCGGGCCGTCGCTCACCCAGGACAGGCCCGGTGCATCCAGCGTCGTCCTGCATGGTGTCGCACGGACCGCTGAACCCTACAATTGGCCCATGAACGCCAAGCCGAGTACCACAGACCCTGGCACGGGCCTTGCAGGCTCCCCCGGGGAAGATGCCGACACCGACGCCGCCATCGAGTCCCTCGAACAGCAACTGAGCATGTTGTGGCGCCGCGCGCGGTCGAACTCGTACAAAGTAGCGCGCCGGGTGCACCCCGACATGGAACCGGCGGCTTACGGTCTACTCGTGATCCTCCAGCGCGAGGGCTCGATGCGCCTCACGGACATAGCCGCCAGCGTCGGAGTGGGCAAACCCTCGGTCAGCCGCCAGATCGCGATGCTCGAACAGCTCGGACTCGTCCAGAAGGAAGCCGACCCGCTCGACGGCCGCGCCCAGTCGATCTCGCTCACGGAAGCAGGCACGCACCAGCTCGTCGCTGCGCAGACGGCACGCAAGCAGGCGTTCCACCAGCTCATGGAGGACTGGGACGTCGAAGACCTCACCAGGCTCGGCACGCTCATCGCCCAGCTGAACAACACCTATACCAAGGACAACTGGTAGCAGACAGCAGGAAGGCCCGTCCCGCAGGGACAGGCCTTCCTTGTCGTGGGGCGACTAGCGGTTCGTGGCCGCAAGTCCCCGACGGAAGTCGTCGTTCAATTCGTCGTTCAGGTCATTCCCGAACTCCCGGGAGAATTCCTGAGGAATTGTGTCCGGGATGGACACGCCTTCTGCTTCTGCCAAACGGTCGCTGACTTCCCGCAGCATCGAGGAAAGCGGCACCTCGAGTGCACTGCAGATTGATGAGAGAAGTTCAGACGATGCTTCCTTCTGTCCACGCTCGACCTCGCTGAGGTATCCGAGGGAGACCCTCGCACTGTGCGATACCTCGCGCAGGGTACGGCCCTGGCGCTGGCGGACGTCACGGAGGACGTCGCCGATCTCATGGCGAAGAACTACCATCTTGCGCTCCTTAGGCTTGCGTTGTGCATCATCTGCCAACCCCACATCACGCCAACGGACCACGCCGTTTACGGACACGGGCTGCTTTACCATCTGTATCGCCTTGCTCCCTCATATATGCGGCGAGAACCCCGGACGGGGTGCGCCGCTGATGATGACCTGCCCGATCTGCTTGAGCCTAAGTCGCCAACCCTATCAACGGCCGGCATTGTTTATAACTACCCTCGACCACTGTTTGTTCCCCTGGACAGCTCCCGGAAGAGCTCCGCCAGCGCCGCGTCGCGTGAGGCCATCCTGATGCCCTCCCGGTCTCCCGCGAAGTGGTGCTCGAAGGATTCGGTACCGGAAGCCGTCGAGATCGCCGTGAAAACCGTCCCTACCGGTTTACCCTCGTGGGCCGACGGACCCGCGACGCCGGTGGTCGCGACACCGATGTCGGCGGACAGCGCAGTCCGCGCGCCGGTCGCCATAGCTGCTGCAACGCGCGGGTCGACGGCGCCGGCGGCTGCAAGGAGCTCAGCGTCGACGCCCAGCAGGTCTCGCTTGACCGGAACCTGATAGGCGACTATTCCGCCTCTCAATACGGTGGACGCCCCCGGCACATCGGCAAGTGCCGAAGCGATCATTCCCGCCGTCAGGGATTCTGCCGTCGCGACGGTCAGCCCGAGGCGTGCGGCCAGCGCGACGACGTCGGCCGCTGACGCGGGGGCGCTCACCGTCGGGCACCTGCCCGCAGGCGTATCGCCTGGAGGACGTAGTCCACGCCTGTCACTACCGTGATCACGACGGCTGCCGCCATGACCACGGCTGCGGGCCACCAGGCCCAGTCTCCGGCGATGGCCTGCAGCGGGATGAGGAACAGCAGGATCGCAGCGGTCTGGACGACCGTCTTCAGCTTGCCTCCGCGCGAGGCCGGCATGACTCCGTACCGGATGACCGCGAACCGCAGCAGGGTGATGCCGATCTCGCGGACGAGGATCACGATCGTCACCCACCACCACAACTCGCCGAGTACGGACAGCAGCACGAGTGCGGACCCGATGAGCAGCTTGTCCGCGATCGGATCGGCGATCTTGCCGAAGTCCGTGATCAGTCCCCTGCTCCGCGCCAGGTCTCCGTCGAGCTTGTCGGTGTAGATCGCCACGGCGAAGGTGAGGACGGCGAGCCAGCGGAACAGCCCCGCGCTTCCGTCGTCGAGCAGAAGGAACCAGATGAAGAACGGAACCAGCAGGATGCGCACGACCGTGAGGACGTTCGCGATGTTGAGGACCGGCACCGCCGGGGTCGAGGAGCTACTCACGACTTCAGGCTACCTGCCCGTGAGGTTCCAGGCGTCCTCGGCGCCGTCGTCGTCGCTGCCGTCCGCGCCGTCGTGGTAGTCAACTGCCTGCGCGCGGGACGCGAGGTCGTCGGCCACGAGGTCGATCGGTCCCTGGACGGGACGGGCAGCTTCGACGGGAGGCCCGTCTCCACGCATCGCCGCGAGGACGGGTTCGAGGTCGTCGGGCTTGACCAGCACGTCGCGAGCCTTCGATCCCTCCGAGGGACCGACGACGCCGCGTGACTCGAGCAGGTCCATGAGCCGCCCGGCCTTGGCGAACCCGACCCGGAGTTTGCGCTGCAGCATGGAGGTGGAGCCGAACTGTGTCGTGACGACGAGTTCGGTGGCCTGCAGCAGCACGTCGAGGTCGTCCCCGATGTCGTCGTCGATCTGCTTCTTCGGCGCCTCGACCGCGACGTCCTCGCGGTAGACGGCCTGGAGCTGGCCCTTCACGTGTTCGACGACGCGATGGATCTCCGACTCGGTGACCCAGGCGCCCTGCACGCGCATCGGTTTCGAGGCGCCCATCGGCAGGAACAGGGCGTCTCCCTGGCCGATCAACTTTTCCGCGCCCGGCTGGTCGAGGACCACGCGGGAGTCCGTGACCGACGACGTCGCGAACGCCATGCGGGAGGGGACGTTCGCCTTGATCAGGCCGGTGACGACGTCGACCGATGGTCGCTGGGTCGCGAGTACGAGGTGGATGCCGGCGGCACGCGCGAGCTGCGTGATCCTCACGATCGAGTCCTCGACGTCCCGCGGGGCGACCATCATCAGGTCGGCGAGCTCGTCCACGATGACCAGGAGGTAGGGGTAGGGCCGCACGACGCGCTTCGAACCCTCCGGCGGCACCACCTTGCCGTTGCGCACCGCCTTGTTGAAGTCGTCGATGTGCTTGTACCCGTAGTTCGCGAGGTCGTCGTACCGCGTGTCCATCTCCCGGACGACCCACTGCAGCGCTTCGGCCGCCTTCTTCGGGTTCGTGATGATGGGCGTGATGAGGTGCGGGACGCCCTCGTACGCCGTGAGCTCGACGCGCTTCGGGTCCACCATGACCATGCGGACCTCGTCCGGGGTCGAGCGCATGAGGATCGACGTGATCATCGAGTTCACGAAGGAGGACTTGCCCGCGCCGGTGGCGCCTGCCACGAGGAGGTGGGGCATCTTCGCGAGGTTGGCGACGACGAATCCACCCTCGACGTCCTTGCCGACTCCCATCACCATCGGGTGCTCCGTCTTGCGCGCGTTGCCGGAGCGCAGCACGTCTCCCAGGGACACCGTCTCGCGGTCGGTGTTCGGGATCTCGATGCCGATGGCGGACTTGCCCGGGATGGGCGAGAGGATGCGCACGTCCGAGCTGGCGACAGCGTAGGAGATGTTTTTCGACAGGGCGGTGACGCGCTCCACCTTGGTGCCGGGCGCCAGCTCGATCTCGTAGCGCGTCACCGTGGGTCCCCGGGAGAAGCCCGTCACCTTCGCATCCACGTTGAACTGGTCCATGGTGTGCGTCAGGGCCGCGACGACGGCGTCGTTCGCCTCGGAGCGCTCCTTCGGCGGCGTGCCAGCGGGCAGGTAGTCCGACGGCGGGAGGGTGTAGGTCACGTCGCCGGCGAGCTGCAGCTGCTCGGTGCGCTGCGGAATGGGCGTGGGCGGGACCTGCGGCTGGACGGGAGTGGACGGCACGATCAGTGCGCGGGCGGCGGGGACGACGTCGATCGCCTCGGTGGCGCCCTCCGGGGCGCGATCCGGTGCTTCGGTGACCGGAACGCGCGCGGACTGCGATCGCTTGATCTCCTCCGCGGCCAGCTCCTGCTTGGTCGGGCGACGGACCCCTGGCGGCACCGCCGCCTGTGCTTCCCGGGCGCGACGCTCCTCGTCCTCGATCACCGCCCGCTCGAACGCCTCGTCACCGACGTAACCATCCGTGGCGTCGACGTGCTCGGCATCGAAGGGGGTGTCCTCCCTGTCCTTGCCGAACAGTCGCTTCCTCCGCTTCGGCTCCGGCTTCGCCGTCGAACCGTGCGTCTCGTACAGGTAGCTCTGGTCGTGGCCGTCCTCGCGACGGTGTCCGTCGTCGTCCGGGTCCTGCCCCATGAGGTGCTCGTACAGGGTGCGCAGGCGTGCGGGAATGTGCCGGAAGGGTGTCGCCGTGACGATCAGGAGGCCGAGGAAGATCACGATGGCCAGGAGGACCCCGACGGGCCAGGCGGTCAGCACACTGCTGAGCGGCCCGGCCACGAGGAAGCCGACGACACCACCTGCGCGCCACAGCGCGTCCAGTCCGTCGGAGAGTCCTGGCTGACCGCCGACGAGGTGCGCGATGCCGGATCCGGCGAAGAGGATCACGAGCTGCCCGATGGCGATGCGATTGTTCGCGCGGTGCCGCTCCGGGTACCTGAAGAGACGGACTGCGCCGATCACGAGGAGGAAGGGCAGGAGCAGCGCCATCCAGCCGAACGTGCCGCCGGCAGCGGCGTGGACGATATCAGCCGGCGTGCCCGACAGGGCCCACCACTCGACGGCGGCGACGGCCAGGGCGACCAGGAGGAGGAAGAAGCCCGACCCGTCCCGGCGAATATCGCGGTCAGGGCTCACGTCGTGTCCGAACGTACGGACACCGGAACCGACGACACGTGCCATGCCCATCCAGACGGCACGTACGGCCCTCAGCGGAAGAGCGAGCTGGTCCTCGTGATGCGGTTCCGGTGTGACAGGGACCTGGCGGGTCTTCGCCGGAGCGCGCCCCGTACCCTTTCCCGGCGCCTTGCTGCGGGCAGCCCCGGCAGCAGCGGGTACCCCCTTGCCGCGGGTCTGTTGCTGGCCCCGCGGGGCAGGGGACGTTCGAGTGGCCATGATTATCACGGTACCCGACGGCTCCCCTGAATCGTCGGATTCCCGCGCCCCTCCCACCCTGCCGCGACCCGCGCGACGGCACCCGAAGGCCGAGGCCGGCCCGCGTCAGGCCTCGAGGACCACCGGAATGATCATCGGGCGCCGGCGCAGGCGCCGGTTCACCCAGGTGCCGACGACGCGGCGCACCACCTGCTGCAACTGGTAAGTCGTGTGGTCCGTGCTGGTCGTGACCGCGTCCTCCAGGGCCTCGCTGATCCTCGGCCTGATCTCGTCGAAGACGGAGTCGTCCTCCGCGAACCCGCGGGCATGGATGTCGGGGCCGGAGACGATCTTGCCGGTCGTGCGGTTGACGACCGTGATGATGGAAATGAAGCCCTCCTCCCCGAGGATGCGCCGGTCCTTGAGGTCGGCGTCGGTGATCTCGCCGACGCTGGCCCCGTCCACGTACACGTAGCCGCACTCGACCGCCCCGACCACTCGGGCCGTGCCATCCACGAGGTCGATGACGGAGCCGTCGTCGGTGAGCAGGACGTTCGACGCCGGCACGCCTGTCTGCTGCGCGAGCTTGCCGTTCGCGATGAGGTGCCGCGTCTCGCCGTGGACGGGCATGACGTTCTTCGGCCGGAGGATGTTGTAGCAGTAGAGCAACTCACCGGCTGCGGCATGACCGGAGACATGGACCTTCGCGTTGCCCTTGTGGATCACGTCGGCGCCGAGCTTCAGCAGCCCGTTGATCACACGGGAGACCGCATTCTCGTTGCCGGGGATGAGCGAGGACGCGAGGATCACGGTGTCACCCTTGCCCACGGTGATCCGGTGGTCGCCGTTCGCCATGCGGGACAGGGCGGCCATCGGCTCACCCTGCGAACCCGTGGACATCAGCACCACGCGGTCGTCCGGGAGGTCGTCGACGTTCTTGATGTCGACCAGGATGCCGTCCGGCACCTTCAGGTATCCGAGCTTGGCCGCGATGGCCATGTTCCGGACCATGGACCGCCCGGCAAAGCACACGAAGCGCCCATGGGCGTGGGCCGCGTCGAGGACTTGCTGCACGCGATGGATGTGCGAGGAGAAGGACGCGACGATGATCCGCTTGCTGACTCCCCCGAACAGGCTCTCGAGGACGGGACCGATCTCGCGTTCCGCCGTCGTGAAGCCGGGTACGTCCGCGTTGGTGGAGTCGACCATGAAGAGGTCAACGCCCTCCTCGCCCAGGCGTGCGAAGGCCCGGAGGTCGGTGATCCGGCCGTCGAGGGGTAACTGGTCCATCTTGAAATCGCCCGTGTGCAGGACATTGCCCGCCTCGGTCCGGATGAAGACGGCGAGGGCGTCGGGGATGGAATGGTTCACCGCCACGAATTCGCATTCGAACGGGCCGACTTGCTCGATCTGCCCTTCCGACACAGTGAGCGTGTACGGGCGGATGCGGTGTTCCTGCAGCTTCGCCTCGATCAGTGCGAGGGTCAGCTGGGACCCGATGACCGGGATGTCGGCCTTGAGGCGCAGGAGGTACGGAACCGCGCCGATGTGGTCCTCGTGGCCGTGCGTGAGGACCAGCCCGACGACGTCGTCGAGCCTGTCCTCGATGTAGGAGAAGTCGGGCAGGATCAGGTCGACTCCGGGCTGGGTCTCCTCGGGGAACAGCACGCCGCAGTCGACGATCAGGAGCTTTCCGCTGATCTCGAAGACTGCCATGTTGCGGCCGATCTCACCGAGCCCACCCAGTGGCACGATGCGCAGCGTGCCGGGCTGGAGGGCGGGAGGGAGTGCGCGGAGTGCTGGTCCTGCCCCGCCCGCGTCGCTCATGCCGGGACGTCCTGCCGCCTGCGGAGGACGGCGGCGTCCCAGCCGGCCTCGGCAAGATCGGCCAGGACCGGTTCGAGCTCGCTCCGATCCGGCTCGACGAGCGGCAGGCGCACGACGGCGTTGGGCAGCACGCCCTGCAGGTGCAGGATCTGCTTCGCCGACACGGCTCCCGGGATGTGGGTCATCACGGCGCGGATCACCGGATCGAGTTCGAAGTGGATGCGGCGCGCCTCGACGAAGTCCTCTGCGGCTGCCGCGTCCACGAGCGCTCGGAAGGCGCGAGTCGCGACGTGGGCGCTGACGCTGACGACGCCGACGGCGCCCGCGGCCATCCATGGCAGGGTGAGTCCGTCGTCACCCGAATAGACGTCGAGGTCAGTGGCTGCGAGGACGCGCGTGACCGCGGCGAAGTCCGCTTTCGCATCCTTCAGGGCGCCGATCTTCGGGTGATCCGCGAGGCGGAGCATCGTCTCGGTGGTGATCGGGATGGCGGACCGCCCAGGGATGTCGTAGATCATGATCGGCAGGTCGCTGGCCTCGGCGACCGCGTGGAAGTGCGCCAGCACTCCCGACTGCGTGGGCTTGTTGTAATACGGCGTCACAACGAGCTGCGCGTGTGCGCCCGCCCGTTCGGCGCGCCGCGCCATCTCGACGGAGTGCGAGGTGTGGTTCGTTCCCGTGCCCGCGATGACCCGCGCCCGATCCCCGACGGTTTCGGCCACGACACGGTAGAGGTCCTCCTTCTCGGAGTCCTCGAGCGTCGACGTCTCCCCCGTGGTGCCCGACACGACCAGTCCGTCGCAGCCGTCGTCGACGAGCTTGGTGGCGAGGGCTGCAGTGGCGTCGAAGTCCACGTGGCCGTCGGCCGTGAAGGGCGTGACCATGGCGGCCACGAGCGAGCCGAACGGGAGATTGCGCGAGGGGGTTTCAACCATGGGTAAAACGTTACCCGCTCGCGACGGACCCGGTGGGACCGTCGCCGGGAGGCGCCCTCCGCACAGGTGGGACGGAGGCGCCTGTGACACCATGGCTGGATGCAGAAGAAGCCCGTCGCGCGGCGGTTGACCGGGATCGACGCGGCCCGCGGCGTGGCGCTCTTCGGGATGATGAGCACGCACGTCCTCCCGCTCTACGCTCCCGGCACCACGGACGCCACGTGGACCGCGCTGCTCTTCTCCGGCCGGGCGTCGGGCCTGTTCGCCGTCGTCGCCGGAATCGGGCTCGCGTTGCTGACCGGGGGCAGGTCGCCGCACCGCGACCGGGCGCTGACCGCGGACCGCAGGGGTATTGCCGTCCGCGCCGTGGTCATCGCGCTCCTCGGCCTCCTCCTCGGAGGCGTCGAGACGAACATCGCCATCATCCTGTTCCACTACGGCGTGCTGTTCCTCGTTGCGCTGCCCTTCACCGGCTTGCGGGCGCGGGGACTCGCGGCATGGGCCGCGGGCTGGTTGTTGCTCGCACCCGTGGCGGCCCACCTCCTGCGCCCGATCGTCACTGCAGGCGTGACTCCGCCGACGGTGGGCGGGAACCCGATGTTCGAGCACTTCCTCGTGCCACAGACCCTGGCAGCGGACATCTTCCTCACCGGCTACTACCCCGTGCTGCAGTGGCTGGGCTTCATTCTCGTCGGCATGGCGATCGGTCGGCTGGACCTGGCGCGGCTCGGCGTGCAACTGGCACTCCTCGCGACCGGCCTCGTCGCAGCGGTGGGTGCACGATTCGTCAGTGCCCAGCTCCTCGGGCCGGCAGGGGGCATGGCCGCGCTCCTGCAGACACCGGACGGGCGCCGATACCCGCTCGAGGAGATGCTCGACGTCGGGCTGGCGGGGGTCGACCAGTCCGGCTCCTGGTGGTGGCTCGCGGTGAGTGCTCCCCATTCGGGGACTCCGCTCGACCTCGCCCATGTGGCCGGCTGCGCTGCGGCTCTCATCGCCGTCTGCCTCCTGCTGACCCGCCGGTTCCCCCGGGCACTCCTGCCGCTGTCAGCTCCCGGATCGATGACGCTGACGCTGTACAGCCTGCACATCTGCGTCATGAGCTGGGCCGACCAGCTGGTTCCCTTGCCGGACCCGGTACCGCTCCTCTGGCTGCAGATCGCGGCCGCAGTAGCGCTCGGTATCCTCTTCCAGCGCCTCGATGCCCGCGGGCCGCTGGAGCTGCTCGCATCAGGCGCGACGGCGGCGGCGCGCGAGGGCCGGGCCGACGTGCGTCGCTAGGTCACGGGCGCTGGCGGGACCCGCCTGCGCCGTGCTGTCGATGCAGTCTGCCTGCAGCGCGCATCGCGTGCCGCGCCCGCTTGCGGTCGCCCGCCGCGTCATATGCACAGGAGAGCCGGAACCAGCTGCGCCAGTTCTCCGGGTCGGCCTCGACCTCGGCCTGATAGGCGGGGAAGGCCTCATCGGCCGCGGAACGGACGATGCGGCCCGAGGGGGTTCTCGGCAGGTCGTCCACCGGGAGTCCGCCCTCGCCGTCCAGCTGGCGTGCCATCCGCTCCGTCTGCGCGCCGAAGAGCAGTTCGCGGATGAGCGCCCAGGCGCCGATGCAGGGCAGCAGCAGGTACCCGGCGCCGATCGCCTTCGCAACCGGCTCCGGATCACCGAGCAGGAGGAAGCTCCGCTGGAAAGCGACCGCAAGCCAGAAGACCAGGAGCGCCGTGACCAGCAGGACGCCCAGCTTCACCCTGTGCTTGCGGTAGATCGCGAGGACGGGCTGCATCAGGCGTTTCCGGCCGAGAGGTCCAGGTACCCGTCCAAACCGACCGTCAGTCCGGGGTGCTGAGCTACGGAGCGGATTCCGAGGAGGACGCCGGGCATGAAGGAGGCCCTGTCGAAGGAGTCGTGCCGGATGGTGAGCTGCTCCCCCGGACTGCCCAGCAGGACCTCCTGGTGGGCAGTGAGTCCCCGAAGCCGGACCGAGTGCACGGGCACGCCGTCCACGACCGCGCCGCGCGCCCCGTCGAGCTGGTCCCTGGTGGCGTCGGGAGCAGCCGGAACACCCGCTGCGGACCGGGAAGCGGAGATCAGCTGGGCCGTCCTCACGGCCGTCCCCGACGGCGCGTCCACCTTGTCGGGGTGGTGCAGTTCGACGATCTCGACTGATTCGAAGTAGCGCGCCGCCGAGGCGGCGAAGGCGGTTGCGAGAACGGAACCCAGCGCGAAATTCGGCGCGATCAGCACTCCCGTTCCGGGACTGTCCGCCAGCAGGGACCGGAGGCGCGTGAGCCGCTCGCCGGACCAGCCCGTCGTCCCGACGACGGCGTGCATACCGTGCTCGACGGCGAAGCTGACGTTGCCGACCGTCGCATCAGGAACGGTCAGGTCGACGACGACCCGGGCGCCGGCGGACACGAGGGACTCGAGCGGATCGCTGCTGCCGAGGGCTGCGACGAGCTCCAGATCCGCCGCCGCCTCGACGGCCCGGACGGCCTCCGCACCCATGCGTCCCCGGGCTCCCAGTACGGCCACGGGCAGTAGTTCAGTCATGGGCTCCAGCCTACTGTCAGGCTCCCGCGCCCACCCATTCCACCGAACCGTCGGTGAAGAACTGCTCCTTCCAGATGGGCACGCGTTCCTTGACCAGATCGACGAGGTCCGAGCAGGCACGGAACGCCTCTCCGCGGTGGGCGGCACCGACGGCGGCAACCAGCGCCTGATCGCCGATGGCGAGCGGTCCGACGCGGTGGGCCACCCAGATCCGGACGCCGTCGTGCCGCGCGGCGATCTCCTCGGCGACCTCGCGGATGATCCGCTCGGCACTCGGATGGGCCGAGTAGCTCAGGGACGTGACGTCGCGACCGCCGTCGTGGTTCCTCACCACGCCGCTGAAGCCGACGATCGCCCCGCACTGTGGCGAGTCGACGCCGGCGTGCGCTTCCTCGGGCGTGATCGGGGTGTCCGCGACGGCCGCGTGGACGACTTCACCGGTGGTCATTGTGGCCCTCCAATTGGGAGCAGATGTGGTCGATGAGCGGTGAGAGCACGGCGAGGCCGTCCCGCACTCCCCCGGGAGACCCCGGGAGGTTGATGACGAAGGTCGATCCTGCCGTCCCCGCGAGACCTCGGCTGAGGACCGCCGTCGGGACCTTCTCCGAACCGGCGTGGCGGATGGCCTCCATAATGCCGGGAAGGCTGCGCGTCAGGTAGGGGGCGGTCTGCTCCGGCGTCGCATCATCGGGACTCAATCCTGTTCCGCCACTCGTGATGAGGACCGCGGGCCGCGCTTCGAGGGCGGCACCGAGCGCCGACCCGACGGCGACCCCGTCCGGCACGACGACTGCATCCGCGACGGCGAACCCGTGCTGGTAGAGCCACTCGGCGATGGCCGGGCCGCATTCGTCCTCGTAGGTTCCGGCTGCGGCGCGGGTCGACGCGATGACCACGGCCGCGGTGCGAAGGGATGTCATATCGTCCAGTCTCCGCTCTTCCCGCCGGACTTGGACACCACGCGCGTGCAGTTGATCACCGCGTGCTTGTCCACGGCCTTGATCATGTCGTACAGGGTCAGGGCCGCGATGGACGCTGCTGTCAGCGCCTCCATCTCGACGCCGGTGAGCGCAGTCGTCTTGACGGCTGCGACGACCCGCACGTGCCCGCCGTCGCTCTCGAAGTCCACTGTGACCTTCGACAACGGCAACGGATGGCACAGCGGGATCAGGGTGGACGTCTGCTTCGCTCCCATGATGCCCGCGATGCGGGCGACGGCGAGGGCGTCACCCTTCGGCAGGTTCGCCTCGGTGATGAGCGCCACGACCTCCGGCGTGGTCTCCAGGGTCGCTTCCGCGACGGCCTGCCGCGTCGTCGCCTGTTTGCCCGAGACGTCGACCATGTGGGCGGTGCCGTCGGCCCTGACGTGGGACAGCCCCTCGGGCTGGGGTGTCGGCGTGGTCATGATGCGGTCCTTCCTGGGGCAGTCGTTCCAGCAGTCGTTCCGTCAGCGTCCATCGGCGTCGTCCTCCTCCGTCACGAGCACGTCCTCGATCGTGAACGGATCCGCGGGCACCGGCCCGAAGAGTGTCACCTCGACCTGCGCCCCAGCGCTCAGGGCCGCGACGCCGACGGGAAGGTGGACGAGGCAGTTGGAGCCGGCGAGGGCGTGGAGGAGATGCGAGTCGGGACCGCCCACCAGCGCAACCTTGCCGTCCCGGTACAGGCCGCGCCGTACCTGGTGCTTCGCTTCGGGGCTCTCGACGGCGTCGACGAGGACTGCGTCCAGAACCGGGCGCCGGGCCGGAACGCCCGTGAGCTGGTGGAGGGCGGGGCGGAGGAACATCTCGAAGGAGACGAAGGCGCTGACCGGATTGCCCGGGAAACCGAGGAAGGGGACGCCGGATATGGTGCCGTGAGCCTGGGGCCCGCCGGGTTGCAGGGCGACGGACGAGAACTGGACGCTGCTGTTCGCCAGGGCCTGCTTGACCACCTCGTAGGCACCCTGGCTGATGCCTCCGGTACTGAGGACGAGGTGCGTGCTGGTTGCCGTGATGGCTCCGAGGGCTTCCCGGAGAACGGCGGGGTCGTCCCCGAGGAGCCGGTGGCGCGTGACCTCGACGCCGGCGTCACGCAGCGATGCCTCGAGCAACGTGGTGTTGGCGTCGTAGATGGTCCCGGGTGCGAGAGGGGTTCCGGGTTCGGCGACCTCGTCACCGGTCGAGAGCAGCAGCACGCGGAAGCGCGGGCGGACAAGGACCGTTCCGACGCCACATGCCGCCAGGAGTCCCAGCTGTGCGGGCCCGAGCAGGGTGCCCGCCTGCACTGCGACCTCTCCCTCGGCGATGTCGCTCCCGGCGCGGCGGACGTAGAGGCCGTCGTCGATGCCGCCGGGAAGCCAAACGGTCGCTTCGCCGCGTGCCCGCTCCGCAGCGGAATAGAACTGCGGCGGGTCGACCCTCTCGATGGGCACGACGGCGGCCGCCCCCGGCGGCAGCATCGCTCCCGTCATGATCGGCGCCGCCGTTCCGGCCTCGAGGGCGAGCGGCACCGACCCCGCGGGTATCGCCTCGGCCACGACCAGCGAGGAGGGAACAGCGAGATCGTCCGCATGCACGGCGTAGCCGTCCATCTGTGAGTTGTCGAAGGGCGGCAGGGCCACCGGCGCGCGCACGTCCTCGGCCAGCGTTCGCCCCAGGCCATCGGAGATCGCAAGGTTCTCCGGCTCAGTGCCGCCGTACCCGCTACTCCAGCGCAGCAGCCCGGCGACGGCGGCCTGGTGTTCGGCGACGGTTCTTCTCATCACTGCCTCTCGCGCGTTTGCCGGCACCTCCGCGCCCTCCGCGCCCCTGAGTGTCCCGGGTGGCGTGCCCCGGTCGCCGCGCGGAGGACAGAAGGACCAGCAGGTGGTCTAGGTCACCGTGAACGTTACCGTGTGGAGTCCCTCCGCGCCGTCAGGCGCGGGGTCGACGAAGGTATCCGACTGCAGCCCGCCCTCCGCGTCGATCGCCCGCGACTGGACGGTGTGGGTACCGGAACCGAGCTGCAGGGTGGCGCGGTACTGGCACCAGGTATCGGCGGAGATGGGCCTGGCGAGCTCCGCGCGCTGCCAGGCGCCGCCGTCGACCCTCACCTCGACCGCCTCGATTCCCCTGTGCTGCGCCCAGGCGACTCCCCCGACGACGACGTCGCCCGCCGGGACGCTCGCGTTGGTGCGCGGCACGTCGATGCGGGAGGACGTCTTGACGGGGCCTCGCTCGGACCAGCCGCGCGTGGACCAGTACGCCTTGTCATCCGTGAAGCGCGTCACCCTGAGCTCGCTCACCCACTTCGTCGCGGAGACGAATCCGTAGAGTCCGGGAACAACGAGCCGTACGGGGAACCCGTGTTCGACGGGCAGCGGCTCGCCGTTCATGCCCACCGCGAGGAGAGAGTCCCGTTCGTCGGTCAGTGCCTCCAGCGGCGTGCCTGCGGTGAAGCCGTCGACGCTTCGGGACAGCACCATGTCCGCTTCGGGTCGAACACCGGCGCGGGCCAGGAGCAGCCGCACGGGGAGACCCAGCCAGCGGGCATTGCCCGTGAGGTCCCCACCCACCGTGTTGGAGACGCACGCCAGCGTGACGTAGCGCTCGACGAGTGGCAGCGCGAGCAGTTCGTCGAAGGTGATCTCGACCTCGCGGTCCACCAGTCCTGTCACTCTGAGGGACCACGTCGACGCATCGATGACTGGCACCACGAGGGCAGTGTCTATCCGGTAGAAATCGTCGTTCGCCGTCACCAGGTCGCTGATGCCGGGGACCCCGAGGTCCGCACCCTCGGGGATGAAGGACCCCTCGGGCGGCAGCGGGGCGGCTGTCACCGTAGGAGTGGGGAGCTCGATCGTCGATCGCTGCTGCGCGACCGTCGACTGGGACGACCGCACACCGGTCGCTGCCACTCCGGTGGCCGCTGCGACGACGGCAGCACCACCCGCACCCTGCAGGAACCGGCGTCGCGCAGGCGCTGCGCCCGATCGCCGCTGATCGGATTCCCATGACCATGTTCGAAGCGCCCGCACGAGCGCGTCGAGGACGAGGATCGCCACGATGGCCGCAACGACCGGCGCCACGAGCGACACGAGGGAGGATTGCGGGCGCGATGCCACCGCGACGGCACCGAGGACGCCGAACCCTGCGATGACCGCGCGTCCGGCGAATCTCCGGCGGTACTCGAGGACACCGGTCGCGAGGGCAACGAGCGTGATGAGGACGGCGATCGTGATCAGGAAGACCGTCTTGTCGGCAGTTCCGAACAACGCGATCGCCCAGTCCTTGACACCGGGCGGCAGGACGTCGATCACGGAGGAACCGACCGCGCTGACGGGCGTGACGGACGGGCTCAGGGCAGCGGCTGCGAGTTCCCCGCTGATGACACCCAGGCCCACCGCGAGGACCCCGCACGCCAGCGCCCAGGTCCGCCGTCGAATCATTGTCGCCTCCCCGTCGGGCCCGACGGCGCGTTACCGGTCAGGTTTCCTCCGTTACACGACCGCGGACCGGCTGCAGTTCCCCTGCACGCGGCCCACCCCTACCCGACCCGGACCGCGATTGACAGCTGCGCCATGCTCTTCCGCCGGGTAGGGGCGGAACCGGCAGAGGGCGTACCCTCGATGCATGGGAATCCAACTCGGAATGCCGGGCAACGCCCGCGGGGCCACGGCCCCTGGTCTCGTGGATTCCCACGGGAGGCAGGCCACGGACATGCGCCTGTCCCTGACGGACAAATGCAACCTGCGCTGCACCTATTGCATGCCCGCCGAGGGCCTCAACTGGCTGCAGAAGGAGCAGGTACTCTCACGCACAGAGATTGTCCGCCTGGTCCGGATCGGCGTCGACCTGCTCGGGGTCCGGGAGCTTCGACTGACTGGTGGCGAACCGCTCGTTCGAGCGGACCTGCTCGAGATCATCCGTGACATCCGGAGTAACCACCCGGACCTGCCCATCTCGATGACGACCAACGCCCTGGGTCTGGACCGCCGCGCCGTGCAGCTGAAGGAAGCGGGGCTGACCCGCATCAACGTCTCGATGGACTCCCTGCACCCGGAGACGTTCGCGCAACTGACGCGCCGCCCGTTCCTGGACCGGGTCCTGAAAGGCATCGAGGCCGCGGCTCATGCCGGCTTGGGCCTGGTCAAGATCAATGCCGTGCTGATGCGTGGCATCAACGACCACGAGGCACCGGACCTCGTGGAGTGGGCCGTGGCACGTGGCTTCGAGCTCCGGTTCATCGAGCAGATGCCCCTCGACGCGGATCACGGCTGGACGAAGGCGGGCATGGTGACGGCCGCTGAGATGCGGGCCCTTGTCGAGTCCCGGTTCGTCCTCACACCTGACCCGCGCAACCGCGACGGCGCGCCGGCGGAGCGGTGGGAGGTCCGCGCGAAGGACGCTCCCGACGTCGTCCTCGGAACCGTGGGAATCATCGCGTCGGTCACGGAACCGTTCTGCGCCGACTGCCGCCGTACGCGCGTGACGGCCGAGGGCAAGGTGATGAGCTGCCTCTTCTCGCGTGAGGAGACGGACCTGCGGGACCTCCTGCGCTCCGATGCGGACGACGAGGCCGTCGCTCAACGCTGGCGCGACGCGATGTGGCTCAAGCCGAAGGCCCACGGCATGGACCGCACGGGCCTCGGTGCCGACGGTTTCGTGCAGCCCGACCGATCGATGAGCGCTATCGGTGGCTGAGGTGCTGGTGAGGTTCTTCGGAGCGGCCAAAGCTGCTGCGGGCGTCGACGAGGAGCGCCTGGCGGGCGGTCGTTCACTCACGGTCGTGCTGGACGAGCTCCGCGAGCGTCCAGCCGTTGCCGGCGCGCCGTCCCTGTCGAAGGTCCTGGGTCGCAGCAGCTTCCTGCTGAACGAGGTCGCACTGCGCGACCCTGCAACCGTGCTGCACGACGGGGACGTACTGGACATCCTGCCGCCGTTCGCCGGTGGCTAGGGCCGGCCGCTGGGGCACCCGCCCGGCAGTCCTCCCGCTCCGGGTCGGGTACGCGCGGGGCCGCGCGAGCAATCTGCGCCGGACGGCGCGCGCCTAGCGTGCGAAATCCGCCTCAGTGTCGAACGGCCCGACGACGACGGTCGTGCGCGGCGCGGCGGCCAGTTCCCGTGCCAGCGCCTGCACGTCCTGGACGGTGACGGACCGGATCCGGTCGAGCGAGGCGTCCATGTCGATGAACTCTCCCGAGACCAGCTCCGACCGGCCGAGCCGGGACATGCGGGAGCTGCTGTCCTCGAGCGCCATGACCAGCCCGCCGGAGAGCTGTCCGACGGCCTTTCGGAGTTCGTCGGCGTCGATCCCGTCCGCTGCGAGGCGATCGAGTTCCGCGCCGAGCAGTTCGATGACCTGACCCGTCTTCGCGGGCGAGCATCCGGCATACATACCGAAGTACCCCGCGTCCGCGTAGGCCGCCGAGAAGGAGTAGGTGGAATACACGAGCCCCCGTTTCTCGCGGATCTCTTGGAAGAGCCTTGATGACATGCCACCGCCGAGGACCGCATTGAGCACACTCATGGCGAACCGGCGCTCGTCAGTTGCCGTGAGGGACGGGCATCCGATCAGGATGTTCGACTGCTCGACGGCCCGACGGATCACGTGCACGCCCGTGGCGCCCTGCACCGGCGCCTCGGCCGTCGAACGGCGCGGTACCGGGAGGGCTCCTTCGTCGAGCTGCCAGCCCGCTGTCTCCAGCGCCTCCTGCACGAGGCGGCAGACGACGTCGTGGTCGAGTCCGCCCGCAGCGGTCACGACAAGCTCCGCAGGCGTGTAGTAACGCCGATAGTGCGCGAGGACCGAATCCCGAGGCACCGCCCGGATGGCCTCCGGCGTGCCGCCGATGGGTCGGCCGAGCGGATGGTCCCCCAGGACCAGCTCGACGAACCTCTCGTGTGCGACGTCGGCGGGGTCGTCGCTGTCCATCGCGATCTCCTCGAGGATGACGTCCCGCTCCTGCTCGAGCTCCTCGGGGTCGAGCACGGCCGACGTCACCATGTCCGCGATGACGTCGATCGCCATCGGCAGGTCGGAGTCGAGCACCCGCGCGTAGTAACAGGTGTTCTCCTTGGCGGTCGCCGCGTTCGATTCGCCGCCGACCTCGTCGAAGGCCGACGCGATGTCCATCGCGCTGCGCCGTTCGGTGCCCTTGAACAGCAGATGCTCGAGGAAGTGGGTGGACCCGTGCTGGCCCTCGGCCTCATCGCGGGACCCGACCCCCACCCAGAAACCGATGGTCGCCGACCGCTGGCCCGGCATGGCCTCGGTCAGCACCCGGACTCCGCCTGGCAGGACACTGCGCCGTACGACGTTGCCACCGGGATCGCCGGCCACGAAGGTGGGGTCGGGGCCGTCGCCTTCTTGGGGCGTCGGCAGCAGGGGCAGGGACACTACGGAGGACAGGGGCATCCTGGTCTTTCTGGTGGTTCGAAAAAGGCAGACGGCCCCGGCGCCGACCGATTCGATCGGTACGCGCCGGGGCCGCAGGTGCTCAGGAGGAGCGGACCGACAGACTAGCTGTCGGCACCCTCGCTGACCTCGGGCAGTTCGATGCCGGCGTCCTCGGAGGACTCCTCCTCGGCGACGACCGGCGAGAGCGAGAGCTTTCCGCGGTCGTCGATCTTCGTGATCTCGACCTGGACCTTCTGTCCCACGGACACGACCTCGTCGACGTTGTCGACACGCTTGCCGCCGGCGAGCTTACGCAGCTCCGAGATGTGCAGCAGTCCGTCCTTGCCCGGGGTCAGGGAGACGAAGGCGCCGAAGGTCGTGGTCTTGACGATCGTGCCCAGGTAGCGCTCCCCGATCTCCGGGACCTGGGGGTTCGCGATGGCGTTGACCGCTGCACGCGCGGCCTCGGCAGACTCACCGTTCGTGGCACCGATCAGCACGGTGCCGTCGTCCTCGATCGAGATGTCGGCTCCCGTGTCCTCCTGGATCTGGTTGATCATCTTGCCCTTGGGGCCGATGACCTCACCGATCTTGTCCACTGGGATCTTGACCGAGATGATCCTCGGCGCGAACTCGGAGAGCTCGTCCGGGGTATCGATCGCGGCCTGCAGGACACCGAGGATGTGCAGGCGTGCTTCGCGGGCCTGCTTGAGCGCGGCGGCGAGCACCGACGCAGGGATGCCGTCGAGCTTGGTGTCCAGCTGGATGGCCGTGACGAACTCCGACGTCCCGGCGACCTTGAAGTCCATGTCGCCGAAGGCGTCTTCGGCGCCGAGGATATCGGTCAGGGCGGCGTAGCGCGTCTGTCCGTCGACGACGTCGGACACGAGGCCCATGGCGATACCGGCGACCGGTGCACGGAGGGGGACACCGGCGTTGAGCAGCGACAGCGTCGATGCGCAGACCGAGCCCATCGACGTCGAGCCGTTGGAGCTGAGCGCCTCGGAGACCTGGCGGATCGCGTAGGGGAACTCCTCGCGCGTGGGCAGGACGGGCACGAGTGCGCGCTCTGCCAGTGCTCCGTGGCCGATCTCGCGGCGCTTCGGCGAACCGACGCGGCCGGTCTCACCGGTGGAGTAGGGCGGGAAGTTGTAGTTGTGCATGTAGCGCTTGCGCGTGACGGGAGACAGCGAGTCGATCTGCTGTTCCATCTTCAGCATGTTCAGCGTGGTGACACCCATGATCTGGGTCTCGCCGCGCTCGAAGATCGCCGAACCGTGCACGCGCGGCAGGACCTCGACCTCTGCCGTCAGCTTGCGGATGTCACTCAGTCCGCGGCCGTCGATACGGACCTGGTCCTTGAGGATGCGCTGGCGGACGACAGCCTTCGTGAGCGAGCGGAAGGCAGCGGAGAGTTCGTTGCCGCGGCCTTCGAACTGAGCCCCGAGGGAGTCGATCAGCTCGGCCTTCAGCGCGTCGGTAGCGTTATTGCGCTCCTGCTTGTCGGCGATCTGGAAGACCTGCGCGAGCTTCTCGGCTCCGGCGGACTCGACAGCCGCGTAGACGTCGTCCTGGTAGTCGAGGAACACGGGGAACTCGACGGTCGGCTTCGCGGCACGCGAGGCGAGATCAGCCTGCGCCTCGCACAGCGCACGGATGAACGGCTTGGCGGCCTCGAGCCCGTCGGCGACGACTTCCTCGGTCGGCGCGGTCGCGCCGTTCTCCTTGATCAGGGTCCACGAGTTGTCGGTGGCCTCGGCCTCGACCATCATGATGGCGACGTCGTCGCCTGCGATACGGCCGGCGACCACCATGTCGAAGACCGAGTTCTCGAGCTCGGAGTGCTTCGGGAAGGCGATCCACTGGTCGTTGCCGCTGCCGTCGGAGACGAGGGCGACGCGGACGCCACCGATCGGTCCCGAGAAGGGCAGGCCGGACAGCTGGGTGGACATCGACGCGGCGTTGATCGCCACGACGTCGTACCGGACGTCGGGGTTGATCGCGAGCACCGTCACGACGACCTGGACCTCGTTGCGCAGGCCCTTCACGAAGGCGGGGCGCAGCGGGCGGTCCATGAGGCGGCACGCGAGGATCGCCTCGGTGGAGGGACGGCCCTCGCGGCGGAAGAACGAGCCCGGGATGCGCCCTGCGGCGTACATGCGCTCTTCGACGTCGACGGTGAGCGGGAAGAAGTCGAAACCTTCACGCGGGTGCTTGCCGGCCGTCGTGGCCGAGAGAAGAGCGGTGTCCTCGTCGATGTAGACCATCGCCGAACCGGCGGCCTGCTGCGCGAGGCGTCCGGTCTCGAAGCGGACTGTGCGTGTTCCGAAGCGACCGTTGTCGATCACTGCTTCGGCGAACTGAATTTCGGGACCCTCCAAGAGAGTCACCTCCGTTTCCTGGTATCGGAGGCAATCGGCACCCGTCGTGGCTCCGCCCCTCATGGGCGGCCCACAGCACCCGGTCTTCGATCGAGATCCACGGAACGGCTTTCGCCTCGCTCCGGAGACCACTACCGAGGACCGCGAATGCGCGGCGCCGATTGACTCCTGTTGTGCGTTGGGTACTTCTATGCTGTCTGGTCGTGCTGGTCGTGCGGGTCGATCAGGCGGAAGACTCTCCGCCTCACCCATCGTGCCGGACCCTGCCGGCGGCACGCTCCGGCGATCGGCCGGTCCGTACCTCTAGCAAGAAGGCGGCTCCCTCTCCCAGGGAGAGGATGCCGCCTTCCGATGCTACTTATCGACGCAGACCCAGGCGCTCGATGAGCGACCGGTAGCGCGTGATGTCGGTGTCCCGCAGGTAGTCCAGCAGGCGACGGCGGCGACCGACGAGAAGAAGCAGGCCACGGCGCGTGTGGTGGTCGTGCTTGTGCATCTTCAGGTGCTCGGTCAGGTCGAGGATGCGGCGGGAAAGCATCGCGATCTGCACCTCGGGTGAACCGGTGTCACCTTCGGCAAGAGCGTATTCTTTGATGATTTCCTGCTTGATGGCGGCGTCAAGGGCCACGAGTAACTCCTAGAGTTGTACCGTGAACATGTGCTGAGCGTCGTTTGCACGACGACACAGAAAAATCCAGCCACCACGGACTGCAGCCGGATCTGATCCAAGTTTAGCGTCTGGGCTGTTGTTCTGTCGAAAGCAGGTCCCGCGCCCGGTCGACGTCGCGTTCCATCTGGTGGATCAGTGCCTCCGGGCCGGTGTAGGCAACCTGACCCCTCAGGCGATCGACGAATTCCACGACGACGGCCTGGCCGTAGAGGTCGAAGTCCTGGACCCGCTCCGGGGGCCGGTTGATGACGTGGGCCTCTACCTGCCGATCAACGCCCTCGAACGTCGGATTCGATCCGACGGAGATGGCTGCCGGCCACCTCGTTCCGGCCTCATCGATCAGCCAGCCCGCGTAGATGCCGTCGGCGGGGATGAATCCCTGCGAGGAGGAAGCGAGGTTCGCGGTCGGATAGCCGAGTTCGCGCCCGCGCGCGGCGCCGTGCACCACCTCGCCCCGCATGCGGTGGTGTCGGCCGAGCACACGTGCGGCTGTTCCCACGTCGCCGGCCTCCAGGGCTTCCCGCACCCATGTCGACGAGCACCTACGATCGCCGTCCGCATCGGTGGCGTCCTTCGGGTAGCTTGCGCCGAAGTCATCGATCGCGATGACCTCGAAGCCGAGTTTGCGCCCGAGTCCGCGCATCGTCTCGAGGTCCCCGCTGTTGCCGCTACCGAACCGGACATCGTGCCCGATCACCACGGCTTTCGCCTTCAGTGCCTCGACGAACACCCGCTCGACGAATTCTTCCGGCGAGTTGGAGGCGAGGTCGAGGGTGTAGTGCATCATCAGGAGCGCGTCGATGCCGGTCTCGGCAAGGGTCTCCACGCGGTCGTCGAGACCCATGATCAGTTCCGGAGCGGACTCGGGCCGATGGACCTGTGCGGGGTGTGGATCGAACGATACGACGACGGCGGCGGCGGAGCGATCGCGCGCTGCCTCGACGACCTGCTGCAGGACGCGCTGGTGGCCTCGATGGACGCCGTCGAAGTTACCGAGGGTGAGGACGGAGGGCCCGAAATCCCTGGGCACACTGGCCACGTCTCTCCAGTAGAACACGCATCTCCTTCGCGATTCGGCCGATCCCCGCGGCCTCGGATGTAGCCCGGCGGACTGATCGCCGCTCCCATTATGGCCGAAAGCGCCACTGTCGACGCCATCCGCACGGCCCCTGCCCGTACTTCCAAGGCCTCCACTGCCCCTGCACAACCAGGCGCCCGTCGCGATCGTGCTCGGTTGTCCACATACGCCTCAGCGGCGATCGATTCTGACGCGCCTGCAACCAGCATCGGAGGAGCCCGATACCCATGACCCGAACGGTAGTAGCCCATGAGCACCCTGCAATCCGCCCAGCGCGTTCCCGCACACGAACCCTCGCATGAACCCTCGCACCTTGCCTCGCACTGGCCCCCGGAGCATGCATCTCACCGCGGTGCGCGTCACTCCGGTCGTCGCGGGCAACACCGCGGACAGCATCCCTTCAGCGTCGGCCGGCGGATTCCACAGGCCGTTCGCGGGCGTCGGCGTGCGGCGGTCGGCCATATGCTAGCGCTGCTTCTCGCCCTCCTGCTCGGCCTGGCTGGTGTAGCGCCGGCTGTGGCTGGGCCGGTCTCCGGCGGGTGGCACACCGGCGCGGGCGTGGCAGGGACAGGTTACTTCGTGGGGCAGCACCGGAACGCGGAAGGCCTGATCGCCTACTGCACCGACTTCGAACGGTTCTCTCCCGACCATGCATCGGGATACACCGATGGAAACGCCGGTCCCTTCGTCCGGAGTGACGGGACCACTCTCAGCGCTGAGGACAACTCGACGCTCGCCTTCGTGTTGGGTCGCTGGGGCGCCACCGCGGACAACGAGGAGGCTGCCTCGGTCCAGCTCGCGGTCTGGTCCCTGACGGCCACCGGGATGGGGTGGGACACGCCGTCCATGGATAACTTCATCCGCGACCAGGAACTCGCGCTCGCTGTGGCAAGCCGTGCCCGGGCCATGGTCGAGCAAGCCCGGGCGGAGGCCGGCCCCTACAGCATCTCGGCGTCCTTCATCCCGGTGGGTGTCGGTGGACGGGTGAGTGCGACGATCCTCTCGGCCGACGGCACCCCACGGCCTGGTCTGCGCCTGGAGGCTGTGGCATCGGGCGCCAGCTTCGTGGACGGCTCGACGACCTCGGCCTGGACGAGCGGAATCGATCCGCACGTCCTCGACGTTCGCCCCACGGGCTTCGGGGGCGCTCGCGTCACGATCACAGCCTCCTCCGTTCCGGCGACGAACGCCGCCTGGCTCGCGCCGCGCGAACCCGACGTCCAGAGGCTCGTGGTCGCACCCGTGTCGGCTGACACCACCGCTTCCGTCGACCTTCCGTTCCAGCGCGCCTTCGCGCCCGAAGTCACGACTAGTACCTCCATCGCGAGAACTTCTCCCGGCACCCCCGTCCACGACCTGCTGGATGTATCGGTAGCCTCCCCGGGTCAGTGGCTCATCGATCCTGCATCCGGAGAGGCCGTGGAACTCGACGTGGTCTCGACACTGTGGGGTCCGTTGCCCTCCGCGCCGGCCGAGAGTCCGACAGTCCCAGCCGGTACTCCCTCGATCGGGACCGTGACCACGAGAGTGTCGGGCGCGGGCAGCTATCAGACGCCCCCGGTCACCGTGCCGTCGGCTGGTTTCTACGTATGGACGGAGAGCATCGATCCGAGGAGCGCGCGACCCGCTCAGGCGGCACCACTGATCCAGGCGTGGTCGGGTCCATTCGGTCTGCCCCTCGAGACAACGCTGGTGCCATGGCAACCGAGACTGACGACCACGCTCTCACAGTCATCGGCTCCTCTCGGAGCGGTCGTGCACGACACCGTCGCCGCCGAGGGCTTCGATACGGCTGACGACGGCGACCTTGTGCGGCTGACGATGTACGGTCCGCTCGCCGGTATGCCTGCGGAGTCACCGAGCGTCCCTGGCGACGCACCGGTTCACTCCCACACCGACGTCCCAGCGGCCAACGGAACTGTCACGTCCGAGAACTTCGGCCCTCTGGAAGCCCCTGGGTGCTATACCGTCGTCGCGTCGTTCAGCGGAAGCAGCACCGAGGAGCCATTCGTCTCCGCCTTCGGCATCCCTGACGAGACGGTCTGTGTGGAGGAGCCGCCTGCACCGGCCCCCGTGCCGGACGGCGGACCACCCGTCGAGCACGTCCCTGCTCCCGCACCGGCCCAGGCGGACGCGTCGCCCGGACGTGAGCAGCAGCTCGCCCGAACCGGCGTCAGTGCGGCGACGATGGCAGGGAGCGCCCTGATAGCACTCGGCCTCGGCGTGGGGCTGAGTATCGCCGCTCGCCGGCGCACAGTCCGCTAGTTGCGCTGCGCGAACTCCCTGCGTAGATCGCTCGTCTTGGCGATGTATTTGTGCCAGACGAGCAGAGCTGGAGGGAACGCGAGCTCGACAACCATCAGGATGATCAGAACGTAGTTGGGCGTACCCGAGAAAGCCCACGACAGGACCCGCCCGATGCCGCCGACGAAGACCATGAGGCACACCAGCCAGAGCATGTTCGCCCACTGGAACTTGATCGCGATGGTGATGAAGGCGGCACCTACACCGATCATCATCGCGGAGAAGAACCGGAACTGGTTCTCCAGGGTCGGATTGACCGGAGTGGCTTCCGTGTCCGGCAATCCGGCCGTACCCAGGATCAGGTAATAGGCGCCGAACCCGGCGATGACAAGGCCCACCAGGACGACGACGGTGCGAAACACATTCCAGTCGCCACCGGAGGTTGCGTTCCTGCCGGCCGTCTTACCCTTGCCCTTGCCCTTCGTGGTGTCGGTCGTGGTGATTCCCGCGCCGGTTGCAGTGCCACCCGGGGTGGCTCCCTCCGTCCGAGGCGCCTTCGGCGCCTCGGACGGCGATGATGTCGGGCGCTCAGCCCCCGAGGGGTCCGAGTGGACCCGACCGAGGCCGCCTGCCGCACCCGCGCGGTCGGGGCGGAGTCCGTCGGCCCCGGACGGCCTGTCGGGGCCCGTGGATGAGGAGTTGTCGTGCTCGGGGCTGTTACTGGTCATGTCGCTCCTGGGGCAGGCTGAATCGGTGCTCTAGCGCCATACTCTCACGGAGCGTGTGGGCGACGGGGTCCAAAATCGGGGGTGACTGTCACCGCGCGCCGACGGCCGGCATCGGCAGGAGCACCCACCTGCGGGGCGAGGGACCCTGCACTTCAGCCCTGGGCACGCTCCGGCCTGTTCCTGCGCAACCAGGCCAGGCCGAGGATCGGCAGGATGAGCGGGACGAATCCGTATCCCCGGCCGAAAGCGGACCAGACGGTCTCGCTGGGAAAGGCCTGCGCATCGAGGATACTCAGCAGGCCCACGGCGATGACACCCACCAGTTCTATGGTGACCGCTACGACGGACACGATGTATGCACGCGACCCGGCCCGGGCGAGGGAGACGGTCGCGACGATGTAGACCACGGCGGCTACCGCCGAGAGGAGATAGGCCAGGGGCGCCTCGTCGAACTTCGTAGAGATCTGGAAGGCGGCGCGCGCCGTCGCCGCCAGCGCGAAGACTCCGTAGACCGCGATCAGCAGACGCCCGGGACCCGTGGCTCGGCTCTGCTCGCCCGATCCGACAGCCGCGCTCGAGCTACCGCCGCGCGCTCCCCGTTCAGGTAGGTCATCCCGTCGGTCCTTCACAGGCCAGCCACCCCATCCCAGATCTGCTCCATCCGGAAGAGCATGACGAACACGGTCAGCCCCGCGGCGGCGAGGACGAAGTTGCTCCAGCGCGTCTTCTCGAGGATCGACCACCAGAAAGCGCCGATGGGTACCACCAGCGCGGTCAGGAGGTATCCCCAGAACTCCCACGCTTCCCCCAGCACGGGCTCGCCCATCACCTGGCGGATCAGCGCACCCACCGCGTATGCGATCAGGAAGAGTTCGACGGCGGCCGTGGAGAGGATGGTGATGTCATTGGGCGGCTGGCGCAGGAGTGCAGCGCCGATGCAGAGGACGGCGCAAAGGGCGCACACCAGGGCCCCGACGAGGAAGAACGGATCCATGGGCTATTCCTTGCCTCCCGGAGCGAAGACCAACGATGTCCGCGCTGCTCCGCCCCGGTTCTCGAGCAGAGCCACCAGGGTTCCGTCCGGCGCGAATGCAGCGACGGGTACGTTCGGCTCGGGACTCGGTCCGATCTTCCTGCCATGGGAGACATCGGCCGCTTCGGCGTCCGAGAGTTCCCTGACCGGAAAGAGCGCCCGCCCGGCCTCGTCGAGCGACAGTACGTCGAGGCTGTCGGCGAGCTCCTCCAGAGTGCGGGCCTGATCGATCGAGTACGGTCCCACCTGTGTCCGGCGCAAGGCTGTCAAATGCCCCCCGACGCCGAGAGCATTTCCGAGGTCGCGCGCGAGGGCACGGATGTACGTGCCCGAACTGCACTCGACCGTGACATCGATGTCCTGTAGCCGCCCGTTGCTGATCCGGCGTATGGCATGGACCTCGAATCGATGGATGGTGACAGGGCGCGCCGGCAGGACCACCTCCTCCCCCGAGCGGACACGGGCGTAGGACCGTTCCCCTTTGACCTTGATGGCGCTGACGCTGCTCGGAACCTGCTGGATCTCACCGGTCAGAGCGCCTACTGCCGTGCGGATCTCCTGTTCGGTCACCGCAGCGGCGATGCTGCCGCCCGTGACCTCACCCTCGGCATCGTCCGTCACGGTGGACTGCCCCAGACGGATGGTGGCCGTGTACGTCTTCGAGGTACCGACGATGAAGGTGAGCAGCCGCGTCGCTCGGTTGATGCCGACCACCAGGACCCCGGTTGCCATCGGGTCGAGGGTTCCCGCGTGACCGACCTTCCGCGTTCCAGCCAGTCGGCGCATACGCCCCACGACGTCATGACTGGTCCAGCCCTGAGGCTTGTCCACGATGATCAGCCCTGAGTGGACCTGCCCGGAATTCACGCCTCCCAGTATATGGGCCGCTGTGCGGCTTCCCTGCGACGGACCGTACGGTGGTGGGAAGCGATTGGCGCCGCTGTCACCGGGCGGCCGGTCCTGCTGATCGGGCACGCCCCCGGCGAGTGCGCGATGCGAGCAGTCGTGTCCGTTGCCCCGCGATACCATCCTGCGTATGCCCTCCACTCCGTCCCATGTGGTCAATGTCCCGGTCAACCAGATCCGTGAGATCACGCAAGCGGCCTGGGCTACTCCCGATGCCATCGTCCTGAGCATCGGCGAGCCGGCTTTCCCCGTTGCGCGGCATGTGCTGGAGGCGGCGATGGCCGCTCTGGACCGGGATGACACCAACTACACACCCAATGCCGGCATCGCTCCCGTCCGAGCCGCGTTCTCCGAGCGGTTCTCGCGCCGGTCGGGAGTCGACGACGACCCGTCGCGAGTCTTCGTCGTCGCCGGAGCGCAACAAGGCCTCCACTTGGCGCTCAGCACCCTCATCGGGGTCGGTGACGAGGTGCTGGTCCCCGATCCGGGATACCCCACCTTCACCATGACGGTCGGCCTGCTCGGCGGCGTGCCCGTCTTCTATCCGCTGGTCCCGCAGCACGGCTTCCAACCGCGGATCGAGGACCTGCGGAACCTCGTGACGGAGCGGACGAAGGTACTCATGCTCAACTCGCCGTCGAACCCCCTCGGCTCGGTGTTCGACCACGAGCTGACGCGCGAGCTCGTCCGGTTCGCGCACGAGCAGGATCTCTGGATCGTCTCCGACGAGTGCTACGAAGCCTTCACCTACGACGTGCCGCACGTCAGTCCCGCACGATTCGATGCCGGCGGTCCGGAGGCCGTTCCCCAGGCACGGGAAGCCCGCGTCATCACGTCACTCACGCTCTCCAAGACCTACGGACTCACAGGGCTCCGCATCGGCGCCCTCGTCACGCCGCCCGGGATGGAACCGCTCCTCAGCAACGTCATGGAAGCGACCGTGTCCTGCGTCTCCGCGCCGTCGCAGTACGCAGGCCTCGCGGCATTGACGGGCCCGCAGGACTACGTCTCCACGGCGCTCGAGCACTACCGCTCGAATCGGGATGCGGCCACGTCCGTCCTGGACTCACTGGGCATCGACTATCTGGACGCCTCTGGTGCGTTCTACCTGTGGGCCGACCTCTCATTCACGACGGGTGGCGACGTCCGCACCTGGACGAGGACGTTCCTCTCGGAGCGGGGAGTCGCCCTCGCACCGGGCACCGCTTTCGGATCCATGGGCGAGGGCTGGGTCCGGATAGCGCTCTGCGGTCGGACGGACGAGCTCGTCGAGGGGCTCTCCCGACTTCCCGCGCCACCCCGCTCCTGACACCGCCGAAGGGGACGCAAAAAGGCAGCCGACCGGGAGGCCGACTGCCTTTCGCGGAGTACCTGTGGGAGGACTACCGCTCTGCGTCGTCGTCGTCGGACGTGCGGTACGGGTCCGCATCGCCGGCGAAGTCTGCGCCCTGCGCGATCGCTGCCACTTCGGCGTCGCGCTCGCGCGCCTTCTGCAGCAACTCCTCGAGGTGGCTGGCGTTGACCGGCACCTCGTCGGGAACGAACTCGAGGGTGGGTGTCAGCCGGGCCGTGATGTTCTTGCCCACCTCGGAACGCAGCACACCGCGTGCGGACTCGAGCGCCATCCGCGTTGCCTGCTGCTCCTCGGGATCGCCCAGCACCGTGTAGTACAGCGTTGCGTGCTGCAGGTCGTTGGTGACGCGGGCATCCGTGATGGTGACGGCTTCCAGCCGGGGGTCCTTCACGCGACGCCGAAGCGCCTCGGCGACGATGACTTTGATGCGCTGCGCGAGCCGCGCGGCGCGGGCCGGATCTGCCATTGCTGATACTCCTACTGAAGCGGGGTGTGGTGGAGGAACTCCTCGCGGGGTTCCGGGTGTGCGACAGGCACGGGCGCCCCGGAGAACCAGGGCGCCCGTGCCGACCTACATGCTAGACGCGGGGCTTCTCCCGCATCTCGAAGGTCTCGATGGTGTCGCCTTCCTTGACGTCGTTGAAGGAGCCAAGACCGATACCACACTCGAAGTCGGTACGGACCTCGGTGGCGTCGTCCTTGAAGCGCTTGAGCGAGTCCACGGAGAGGTTGTCCCCGATGACCTTGCCGTCGCGCAGGACGCGCGCCCTCGAATTGCGTCGGATGACTCCCGAACGGACGATCGAACCGGCGATGTTGCCGAACTTCGAGGAACGGAACACCTCGCGGACCTCTGCGGTACCGAGCTGCACCTCCTCGTACTCCGGCTTGAGCATGCCCTTGAGGGCGAGCTCGATGTCGTCGATCGCGGCGTAGATGACCGAGTAGAAGCGCATATCCACGCCCTCACGCTCGGCAAGGTCCGCGACGCGCTCCGCCGGCTTGACGTTGAAGCCGATGATGATCGCGTTGTCGACGGTCGCCAGGTTGACGTCGTTCTGGGTGATCGCGCCGACGCCACGGTGGATGACGCGCAGCTGCACGCCCTCTCCGACGTCGATCTTGAGGAGCGAGTCCTCCAGGGCCTCGACGGCACCCGACACGTCACCCTTGAGGATGAGGTTGAGGGTGTCGACCTTGCCCTCTGCGACAGCCTGATCGAAGTCCTCGAGGCTGATCCGCTTGCGGCGCTTCGCGAGGGCCGCGTTGCGGTCGGCTGCCTCACGCTTCTCGGCGATCTGGCGAGCGGTGCGCTCGTCGTCCGTGACGAAGAACGTATCACCGGCACGAGGCACGTTGGACAGACCCAGGACCTGCACGGGACGCGACGGCTCGGCCTTCGTGACGACGTCGCCGTTCTCGTCGAACATGGCACGCACACGGCCGTGTGCGGTACCGGCGACGATGGTGTCACCGACATGCAGCGTTCCGGACTGCACGAGCACCGTCGCGACGGCGCCGCGTCCGCGGTCGAGGTTGGCCTCGATCGCGATGCCGCGGGCGTCCTTGTTCGGGTTGGCCCGCATGTCCAGTGCCGCGTCCGCCGTGAGGAGGACGGCCTCGAGGAGCTCGTCGATGCCGACGCCCTGGAGCGCGGAGACGTGCACGAACATCGTGTCGCCGCCGTACTCCTCGGGCACCAGGCCGTATTCGGTGAGCTGGCCCTTGACCTTGTCCGGGTTCGCGCCTTCCTTGTCCATCTTGTTGACGGCCACGACGATCGGCACGTTGGCCGCCTGTGCGTGGTTCAGTGCCTCGACGGTCTGGGGCATGACGCCGTCGTCGGCCGCGACGACGAGCACGGCGATGTCGGTGACCTTCGCGCCTCGGGCACGCATGGCGGTGAACGCCTCGTGGCCCGGGGTGTCGATGAAGGTGATGGCCCGCGTGCTGTCCTCGTGGACGTGCTGGATCTGGTAGGCACCGATGTGCTGGGTGATGCCACCGTGCTCGCCCTCGACGACCTTGGTGTTACGGATCGCATCGAGCAGTCGGGTCTTACCGTGGTCGACGTGTCCCATGACCGTGACGACCGGCGGACGCACCTCGAGCTCCTCGTCGCCCTCGGCTGCCAGTTCGGCGTCGAAGTCGATGTCGAAGCTGCTGAGGAGCTCGCGCTCCTCGTCCTCGGGCGAGACGACCTGGATCTTGTAACCGAGTTCCGTGCCGAGCACCTCGAAGGTGTCCTCGTCGAGGGACTGGGTCGCCGTGGCCATCTCACCGAGGTGGAACAGCACGGTGACCAGTGCGGCGGGGTTCGCCTCGATCTTGTCGGCGAAGTCCGTGATGGAGGAACCACGGCGCAGGCGCACGATGGTGTTGCCGTCGCCACGGGGTACGCTCACGCCACCCAGCGAAGGAGCCGACATCTGCTCCAGTTCCTGCCGCTTCGCGCGCTTTGACTTGCGCTGCTTGCCGCGGCCGGCTCCACCCTTTCCGAACGCGCCGGCAGTGCCGCCGCGTCCGCGGGTGCCCTTACCGAAGCCGCCGCCTGCGGGTGCTCCGCTGGGGCTGTTCGGCGCACCGCCGGGTCCGCGGCGCGGACCGGCACCAGCACCGGCACCGGGCGCTCCGCGGCCGGGGGCAGCGGGGCGTTCGGTGCGGTTGGGCATCATGCCCGGGGTCGGGCGCGAGCCGGGAGCACCACCGGGACGGGGAGCGCCGGGACGCGGCGCGCCGGGGCGGGGTCCGCCTGCACCAGCGGCCGGACGGGGACCACCTGCACCAGCAGCCGGACGGGGACCACCGGGTCCTGCGGCGGGACGCTGCTGGGCATCGTCACGACGACCGGGCCGGGGCATGCCCTGCGAGGGTGCGAACGGGTTGTTGCCCGGACGCGGCGGACGGTCCGACGCACGGTCGGCTCCGCGATCGGTGTCCCCCCGGCGCGAACCCATACCCTGCGAGGGTGCGAACGGGTTGTTGCCCGGACGAGGCGCTCCACCCGGGCGGGCGCCCGAGGGACGCGTGGTGCCTGCCGACGGTGCGGCGGGCGGGGTGGCGGGACGCGGGGCCGGACGTGAACCGGGCGTCGCGCCGTCGTTCTGGGTGCCCTGCTCGGGCGGGGTCACCTGTGCTGCGGCGGCCGGCGTTTCGGCTGGAGCGGCACCGTTCGAGAACGGGGATGCCTGGGGGGCTGCCGGAGCGGGCGGAGCCGCCGGAGTCGCGGGTGCAGGTACGGCGGGTGCAGGTGCGGCCGGGGCGGATGCCTCAGGAGCAGCCTGGGCAGCACCCGGCTTCGGGCCCGGCGACGCGGGAGCCGCGGGGCGTGAGGGTGCCGCAGCGGTCTTGGTACCGGCGGCATCGGGGAACGCGCCGCGAAGTTTCTTCACGACGGGTGCCTCGATGGTGGATGAGGCTGAACGGACGAATTCGCCCAGTTCCTGCAGTTTTGCGACTGCGTCTTTCGAGGTTATACCGAGCTCTTTGGCGAGCTCGTGTACGCGGACCTTGGCCACATTTCTCCTGTCTCGGTCCGCACCGAGTCAGGCACGAACCGTCTATTTCCTACTGCTGATCCCAGTCGCTAGGGCGTCTGGTAGATCGAATGCAGAGCGCAACGGATTGGTCATCGTTGCGCACTCATCGCTGGGTTCTCATCGGGTTTCCATGAGGGTTCTGACCCGCTTTCCGGGAGGACGGTGGTGAGTCGGAGCGTCCATCTCGACGCTCCAGGTGTGCCTGGAAGTCCGCTGCGAACTGCGCAGTATCCACCGGCTTGCGGAAGGCCCTGTTGAAGGCTTTCCGTTTGACGGCCGTTTCCATGCATGCCGGGTCGGGATGCAGCCAAGCACCCCGTCCGGATAGCCGGCGCCGCTCATCGATGACGGCGACATCCTGCCCGTCGATCGGTCGTGCAACAACCCGCATCACGTGTGACTGGCGGTCCCGCCGGCGGCATCCTACGCAGGTGCGTATCGGATGAGTGTCCTCCGGACGGTGCCCGGACTCTTCTCGGTGAGCAATATCTTCTCGATGAGCAATATCTTCTCGATGAGCAGAGTCTTCCGGGCGCGACTCGACAGCAGTCCCTTCCATTCTACCCCTTCCGGTTCCGCTGGCCGACCGGCGCTAGGGCTTGGGCGCCTGGGCCGCCTGCGCGGCGTCCGAGACGATGTCGATCCGCCAGCCGGTGAGCTTCGCAGCGAGGCGGGCGTTCTGGCCCTCCTTGCCGATGGCGAGGGACAGCTGGTAGTCCGGCACGACCACGCGGGCCGAGCGCGTGGCCTCGTCCGTGATCGTCACCGAGGTAACGCGCGACGGTGACAGCGAGCTCGCGATGAAAGCAGCCGGGTCGTCGTTGTAGTCGACGATGTCGATCTTCTCGTCGTTCAGCTCGCTCATGACGGCGCGGACACGAGTGCCCATCTCGCCGATGCAGGCACCCTTTGCGTTGACGCCCGGCACGTTCGCCTTCACGGCGATCTTGGTGCGGTGCCCGGCCTCCCTCGCGAGGGCGACGATCTCGACCGTCTTGTCCGCGACCTCGGGGACCTCCAGTTCGAAGAGCTTCCGCACGAGACCCGGGTGGGACCGGGACAGCGTGATCGACGGCCCCTTCATGCCACGGTGGACATCGACGACGAACGCGCGAAGCCGCGTGCCGTGCAGGTACTTCTCCCCCGGCACCTGCTCGGGCGGCGGGAGGACGGCCTCGACGGACCCCAGGTTCACCTGCACCATGTGCGGATTGTTGCCCTGCTGGATCATGCCTGCGACGAGTTCGCCCTCCTTGCCGCGGAACTCCCCGAGGATGTTGTCGTCCTCCGCGTCCCGCAGGCGCTGCAGGATGATCTGCCGCGCGGTACTCGCGGCGATGCGGCCGAAGCCCGTCGGGGTGTCGTCGAACTCGCCCACGGGCGCGCCGTCGTCGTCCTTCTCCGTTGCCCAGATGGTGACGTGTCCGTTGCGGCGGTCGAGCTCGGCGCGTGCCGTCTCGTGGGCGCCGGGTGAGCGGTGGTATGCGATGAGCAATGCCTGCTCGATGGTGGGAATCAGCTTGTCGAGCGGAATCTCCCGTTCGCGTTCGAGGAGCCTCAGCGCACTCATATCAATGTCCATGTGGGTTCTCCTTAGGCGTGGTGCACAGCGCCGGAGATGTCCGGATCGGCCCCATCGCTGTCATCGTGGTGTTCATCCTCAAGATGCGCGAATTCGACCTGGACGGTCCCCTTGCGGATCTTGGAAAACTCGAGGGCGAGCGGATCGCCCTGTTTCGGCTTCATGCCCTTCTTGACCGGCAGCTGGGGGATCAGCCGGATGCCCGTGGCGGTGACCTCCTGCAGGCGCCCGACGACGACGTCGCCGCTGACGGGCTTCACCTCGACCATGCGTCCGACGCTGCGGCGCCAGTGCCGCGGCTCGGTCAGGGGGCGGGAGACTCCGGGCGAGGAGATCTCGAGGTTGTATGGACGGTCGTCGTCCTCGGGATCGCTGTCCATCGCCGCGGAGAGGTCCGTCGAGATGGCAGAGATCACATCGAGCCCGACGCTTCCCGAGGCGTCCTCGGGCAGGTCGACGACGACATGAACCGTGCGGTGGGATCCGGCGACCTTGATGTCGACATCCTCGAGATAGAGGTTGTGCTGCTCGACCACGGGCTGCAACCTGGTCCGCAGGCGCTGCGCTTCAGCCTGCAGCTCGGCCTCGACGGCCGATTTGCGGCTCGAGGCATGATTTTCGTTCCCGGACCGGACCGCCATGGCTGCCTCCCACTCGATGATGTTGTCCTTCAAGAGTACCGACTTTCCGTGGCGCCCGGTGTATGGCCCGGTGAAACGCGGGCTGCCGTGGCATCATCGGAAACTGTGATGAACCGGGGTCAGGAGAGCAGGCAGCAGGCAGGCGGAGGGCGCGTCGCCGCCGCTGCCGGGCTCGCCGTGCGCTGGTCCGGACGGCTCATCGGTCTTGTCATCGCGGTCCTTCTCGTCGTGGGTATCGGGGTGGGCGTCCGCTCGCCGGAACCTCAGGAACGCGTCTACTCGGCATCGGAACAGGCACAGCTCGACGCCGAGGACCGCTTCCGCGCACTGGCCGAGGACGCGCGTGCCGCGGCGGCCGTCCAGCCGGCCCTCGCGGACCGACTGACCGCAGCGGCCTCGGACCTCGACGTCCAGGCGGACGCCGTCGCGCTACCCCGCTCCCCCACCCCGGCGCCGACAGCGCCCTCGGTCGAGTCGGACGGAACCACGGAGAACGGCGGCACGGCAACCGGGCGGACGCCGAGCCCGTCAGGGGATTCGCCGGATCCCGGCTCCACTCCCGCCACCCCGCCCGTCGACGGGATGCTGGTGCTGTCGATGCTGCAGGAGAGCGCCCTCGAAAGCCTCGGCGACGCCGTGTCGGCCGAGCCCGGGGCGGCCAGGGTGCTGGCCTCCGCCGGAGCGAACCAGTGGTGGCACGCCACAGCGCTCGGTCGGGTGCTCGGCGTGTCCCCGGATCTCCCGCCGGTCGGAGAGTCTGCGGGTACTGCTGCCGAGGACCAGCCCGGTGCGACGACGCCGGCTCGGGCAGAGGACGGAACGATTGCCGGGGAGTGCGCCGGGACTCCGCTCGGGCCGGACGCCGACCGCCAGGCGTTGCTCACGGCGAAGAACGCGGAGGACCAGGCCCGCTACGGCTACGAGGTGGCCGCGGCGCTGCTCGAGGACGGGGCCGGAGCGCTCGCGCGATCGGCGGAGCATGACGCAGCAGCGGATGCCGCTGCCGATCGCCTCGCAGCGCTGTGCGTCCCTGCCGCTCCGGCTCCTGCCGGCTTCACGATCGGTGCGGCGTTCCGGGCTGATCCCTCCCGTGCCCTGCGCGACCTCGAGCAGGACCACGTCGCGCTGTATGCCGGCCTCGTGTCCGCCGTCAGTCCCGATGTACGTCCCTGGGCCGTCACCTCGCTCAACGCCGCCGTCCAGCGCAGCATCGGGGCAGGCGCGGCACTCGAGCCACTACCCGGGCTCGACGACGGGCCGGAAGGCACGGCTGGCGCAGCCCCGACGAGCGCGAGCGTGGTACCGACGCCGCAGGACCCTCCTGCGCCGGCGGAAGCGGTCGATGACCAGGAATGAGGATCAGGGCGCGGAGAGCTCTTGGCACATCACGGACAACTCCCTGCCCGAACTTCCCGACCTGCCGCCGCGCCTCCTGCACAGCGCCCGGACCATCGACGGCGGGATGCAGTGGACACGGCAGTGGCGCAGGCTGCTCCTGGACCGGCTCGACGCCTGGGACCTGCAGCTCGACCTTCCGCCCGGACGGAGTGCCTGGGCCGGCCAGTGCGCCGTCGTCGTGCCGGTCCTGCGAAGCGGCACGGGGGGCATGGAGAGAGCGGTACTCAAACTCTCGATCCCGCATGACGAGGCGCTGCCCGAACCCGACGCGCTGGAACTGTGGAACGGCGCGGGCGCGGTTCGCCTGCTGGCGGCGTCTCGTCCCGACTATGCGATGCTGCTCGACCGACTCGATGGGGACCATTCCCTGAAGAACCTCCCGATCGACGAGACCCCTGCCCCCTGGGGCGAGGTTCTGCGGTTGCTGTCGCTGCCGCCGGGAGACAGCGCCCTCTGGGCCGCTTTCCCGCACCTCGCATCGGAAGCGGAGCAGTGGACCGATACCCTCCCCGCCCGCTGGGTCGAGCTCGGGGAGCCTTTTCCGCGCTGGCTCATGGAGGCTGCCCTCGAGGTGTGCCAGTCGAGGGGCGTCGTCGGCCGGCGTTCGGAGCGCGACGTCCTCGTGCACTCCGACCTCCACTACGAGAACCTCCTGCCCTCCGCGCAGGGTCAGCTGCGGCAGTTCACGGCGATCGACCCGAAGCCCGTCCTCGGCGACGCGGAATACGCGGTCGCTCCGATGCTGTGGAACCGGCTCTCCGAGCTGGACCAGGGTGACCCGGCCGGGCACCTGCGTGCCCACTGCGCCGCTCTGTCGGCTGCCGCAGGGCTCGACGGCGAACTGTCCCGCGGCTGGACCGTGGTCCGCGAGGTCCGCAACGCGCTGTCCTACCTCCACCACCGCCGCACGGGTGATGCGCAGCGCTCGCTGTGGGTGGCGAGCTCGGTGGCGGGACGCACGCTCGATGGGCTGCCATCGGTCAGCGAACTCCCGGCCCTGTAGCCGGACCGGCAGCGGGAGCCACGAGCGCTCCTAGTCACGTAGGAACGGCCGGACGTTCTCCATCCACACGTCGGCGCCCAGTTTCAGGATCAGGGCGCCGACGACGGCAAGGAACACGATCCGGATGAACCTGCTGCCCTGGCTGATCGCCATGCGGGACCCCGTGTAGCCGCCGGCCATGTTCGCGACGCCCAGCAGGAGCCCGAGTCCCCAGAGGATGGAACCGTTCGGCAGGAAGAACATCAGCGCACCGAAGTTGGTGGCCATGTTCACGATCTTCGCCTTGGCGCTGGCACCGAGGAAGTTGTAGCCGAGCAGCGTGACCATCGCGATGATGAGGAAGGATCCGGTGCCGGGTCCGATCAGGCCGTCGTAGAAGCCGATGACGAGGCCGATGCCCCCGGCCGTTCCATAGTGTCGTGCGCCCTGGTGCCGCAGTTTCGTCAGCGTCCCGACGGAGGGCTTCAGCGCGGTGAACACCGCGACGGCGACGAGCGCCACGACGATGATCGGCTTGAAGACCGACGACGGCAGGGAGGCGGCCAGGATCGCCCCGCCGAAACTCCCGACGAGGGCAATGCCCGCCATCGGAAGCGCCGTCCGCAGATCCGGGTGCGCCCGGCGGTAGTAGGTGATCGCGCTCGTCGTCGTGCCGAAGATCGATCCCAGTTTGTTGGTCGCCAGGGCCTCCACCGGCGCGATGCCGGGGACGAGCAGCAACGCCGGCAGCTGGAGGAGACCGCCTCCGCCGACGACGGCGTCGACCCATCCCGCGGCGAAGCCGGCAACGAGCACCAGCAGGATCGTCGCGAGGTGCAGTTCCTCCAGTCCCGAGCCCACGGCGGGTTAGTGCGCGGTGAGCTCGCGCAGCAGCGCGGCCGCCTCGTCGACGGGCACGTTCTGCGCCTCACCCGTCCGGCGGTCCTTCACCTCGAGCACGCCGTCCGCCAGTCCGCGCCCGACGACGACGATGGTGGGCACGCCGATGAGTTCCGCGTCGCCGAACTTCACGCCGGGAGAGACCTTCGGGCGGTCGTCGAACAGCACGGTGAGTCCAGCTGCCTCGAGGTCACCGGCGAGTTTCTCCGCGGCCTCGAACACCTCGGCGCCCTTCCCGGTAGCAACGATGTGCACGTCGGCGGGCGCGACGTTGCGGGGCCAGATGATGCCGCGGTCGTCGTGGTTGGACTCCGCGAGTGCTGCGAGGGCACGCGTCACGCCGATACCGTACGAGCCCATGGTCACGGTGGCGAGCTTGCCGTTCTGGTCCAGGACCTTGAGCCCGAGCGCTTCGGCGTACTTGCGGCCGAGCTGGAAGATGTGACCCATCTCGATGCCACGAGCGGCGACGAGCGGCCCCGATCCGTCGGGAGCCTCGTCGCCCTCACGCACCTCGACGGCCTCGATGACGCCGTCCCAGCCGAAGTCCCGACCGGCGACCAGGCCGAAGACGTGCTTGCCCTGATCGTTGGCGCCGGTGATCCAGGTGGTCCCACTGACCACGCGGGGATCAACGAGGTACCGGAGGCCGGTCGAGGCTTCGATTCCGAGGACTGCGGACCCGACAGCGAGGCCGGGCCCGATGTAGCCCTTGACGAGGCCCGGGTGCTTCTTGAGGTCCTCCTCGTTCGCGGCTTCGACCGCCACCTCCCCGCCCGTCTCGAGGTGCCCCGCGATGTTCGCCTCGATCCGCTTGAGGTCCACCGTGCGGTCGCCGGGCACGCCGACGACGACGATCTCGCGCTCACCCGTGGGCAGCACCGCGGCGAGGACGACGTTCTTCAGGGTGTCCGCCGCTGTCCAGGGCCGGTCCTCCCGCGGAGCTGCAGAGTTGGCATGCTCCACCAGCGTGTCGATGGTCGGGGTGTCAGGTGTATCCCTGACCTCTGCCGCGGGCGCGTCCGTGAAGTCGATGGCGTCCGGGACGACGGTCGTGACGGCCTCGACGTTCGCCGTGTAGCCTCCGGCCGAGCGGACGAAGGTGTCCTCGCCGATGGGGGTCGGGTGGAGGAACTCCTCGCTCTTGGAACCGCCCATCGCACCCGCGGTGGCCGTCACGGGGACCACCTCGAGGCCGAGCCGTTCGAAGATGCGCAGGTACGCGGCGCGGTGGAGCTGATAGCTCGCCTCCAGCCCCTCGTCGTCGACGTCGAACGAGTAGGAGTCCTTCATGATGAACTCGCGGCCGCGGAGCAGCCCGGCGCGCGGGCGGGCCTCGTCGCGGTACTTGGTCTGGATCTGGAACAGGCTCACGGGCAGGTCTTTGTACGAGGTGTACAGGTCCTTGACGAGGAGGGTGAACATCTCCTCGTGCGTCGGCGCCAGCAGGTAGTCCGCGCCCTTGCGGTCCTTCAGCCGGAAGATGCCGTCGCCGTACTCCGTCCAGCGGTTGGTCGCCTCGTAGGGCTCCTTGGGCAGCAGGGCGGGGAAGTGCACCTCCTGTGCACCCATCGCCTCCATCTCCTCGCGCACGATCGCCTCGACCCGGGCGAGGACCTTCAGTCCCAGCGGCAACCAGCTGTAGATGCCCGGGGCCGCACGCCGGATGTAGCCGGCACGCACCAGGAGGCGGTGACTGGCCACCTCTGCATCGGCTGGGTCTTCACGCAGGGTGCGCAGGAAAAGGGTCGAGAGTCGTAAGACCACGCGGTGTCCGTTCGTATCGGTACTGCCATTCATCTCCCCGCCGTCCGGCGGGAAACAACAGGTACCAATCTAGCCGGTCCGTCCACCGCCGACCCGTCACGCAGCCGCCTGCGGTGCCTCCGCGCCTAGAAGAGGATGGTGGCGAAGGTGTCGACCTGCGCGAAGCCGACGCGCTTGTACGCGGCGATCGCCCGGGCATTGTAGGAGTTCACGTAGAGGCTCACGGTGGGAGCCAAAGAGCGCGCCGCGACGACGACGCCGGCCATGTAGGCAGCGCTGAGGCCCTCGCCGCGGCGGTCCGGGTGCATCCAGACCCCCTGGACCTGGACGGCCTGGGACGACACCGTGCCCAGCTCGGCCTTGAAGACCACGTTGCCGGCGTCGTCGAAGGCCGCGAGGGAGTATTTCCTGCTGATGAGGGATGCCACCCGGCGACGGTAGTGCTCGGACCCGCCGATGAACGGCGAGTAGCCGACCTCCTCCTCGAACATGGCAGCGCAGGCCGGGAGCACGCGGTCGAGTTCGTCCGGATGCGTGAAGCGCAGGTCCGCGGCAGGCTCGATCAGGGGATCGGTGTCGATGGTCATGAGCGGCTGGGTCGGACGTACGTCGAAAGGCTCCCCGCTGTAGTCCTCGAGCGTCGACCAGATGTCCATGACACCTTCGGACAGCCCGAAGATCGACGAGAAGGTCCGCCCCGACCGCCCGAGGTGATCACCGAAGATGGCGCCTGTCTCGTCGGTCACGCCGATCGGTACGAGGTTCACCCCCGCCCAGCAGGCCGCGCGCAACTCGTCGTGCCGGAACATCCCGATGATCTCGCCACCCGACATCGACGGCGCCGCACTGCCGACCGACTCGAGATGGGAGGCCACGAAGACATTCGCCACCGGGTCCTCGTTCACGATGGTCCAGAGGTCCCTCGTATCAGCCTCACCGAGCACGCGGAAGGACCAGGGGCCCTCCGGATCAGGCTGGGGTCTAGCTAACGGTAACCATGGGGCCACCCTGGCCAGCAGTTTCGCCATCAGCCTCACCCATTTCCTCTGCTAGCCGCATCGCTTCCTCGATGAGTGTCTCAACGATCTGGTCCTCCGGGACAGTCTTGATGACCTGCCCGCGAACGAAGATCTGCCCCTTGCCGTTACCGGAGGCGACGCCGAGATCGGCTTCGCGGGCCTCGCCGGGTCCGTTCACGACACAGCCCATGACGGCGACGCGCAGGGGCACCTCCATGCCCTCCAGGCCGGCCGTGACCTCTTCGGCGAGGGTGTAGACATCCACCTGCGCCCTTCCGCAGGACGGGCAGGAGACGATCTCCAGCTTCCGCGGCCGCAGGTTGAGCGACTGCAGGATCTGGTTGCCGACCTTGACCTCCTCGACCGGCGGAGCGGAGAGGGAGACGCGGATGGTGTCGCCGATACCCTTCGACAGCAGCGCTCCGAAGGCGGTGGCGGATTTGATGGTGCCCTGGAAAGCGGGGCCCGCCTCGGTGACACCGAGGTGCAGGGGCCAGTCGCCACGTTCGGCCAGGAGCTCGTAGGCCCGGACCATGATGACGGGGTCGTTGTGCTTCACCGAGATCTTGAAGTCGTGGAAGTCGTGCTCCTCGAAGAGCGACGCCTCCCAGACCGCGGATTCGACGAGCGCCTCCGGCGTGGCTTTGCCGTACTTCTCCATGAGCCGAGGATCGAGTGAACCGGCGTTGACACCGATCCGGATCGAGGTGCCCGCAGCCTTCGCGGCCTCGGCGATCTGCTTGACCTGATCGTCGAACTTCCGGATGTTGCCGGGATTCACGCGGACAGCGGCACACCCCGCGTCGATCGCCGCGAAGACGTACTTCGGCTGGAAGTGGATGTCGGCGATCACCGGGATCTGGGACTTCTTCGCGATGATCGGCAGCGCCGCGGCGTCATCGGCGGACGGGCAGGCGACGCGCACGATGTCACAACCCGTCGCCGTCAGCTCGGCGATCTGCTGCAGCGTCGCGTTGATGTCCGTGGTCGGCGTGGTGGTCATCGACTGGATGCTGATCGGCGAATCGGATCCGACTCCCACCGACCCGACCTTGATCTGGCGGGTCTTGCGCCGGGGGGCGAGGACGGGCGGGGGTGCTGCTGGCATTCCTAGGCTGACCGAGGTCAAAACTTCCTCCATGCTGGCGGTCATGACCGCACGTCTTTGGGATTCCTGATTTCATTATCCACCCGGTCAGACGCTTGAGGGGTCCCGGGGGATACAGGTCACACGTGGTGGCGGAAGGCCCCGATGACGGGGTTCCATCCTGTTGTCTTGACGGCGGAGATGGCACCCACCCGGGCAAAGGGGTCCTCGCTCACCAGCTGGTTGAGGTCCGCCTCCGAATCGGCGACGAACACCAGCAGCGCGCCCGTCCCGTCCGTGAACGGTCCGGAGGCCAGGACGGCGCCCTGGTCCACGAGCCCCTCGAGCCACGCCCGGTGTGCCGGGCGGTGCTCCGCCCGGAGGTCGTCGTGGTCGGGGTTGTATACGTACTCGACGGCGAAGATACTCATGATTCTCACCCTACGTGACGTGTAGCAGGTACACCTTGATGATGGTCGCCACGCCGGCTGCCCAGAGCATCGAGGCGAGCGTGCCGATGATGAAACGCTCCGACGCTGCGGGCGTCTCCTTGAGTTCGGCATACCTCCCGAGCGCCTTGACCGCGACCACGTAGGCGATGGCGACCGGCTGACCGCCGAGAATGGCGACGGTCACCGCCAGACGCTCGAGCACCCCGATGACGAGCCCGCCGCGAAGGACCCCGGGCGGTAGCGCATCGACCGGTGCCCTGGGCGGCTCCGCGGGAGGGTCCGGCATGTCGAGCTGGGGCTGGTCCGCGGGCTCCGGCAGTTCCTCCCGACGCCGTTCGGCGGTGTCCACCGAACGCGCGAGGCGCAGCACGAGCATGGTCACCGGAGAACCGACGCCACCCGCGACGACCAGGGCTACCGCTATCCAGAGCGCGTCCACGCAACCTCCTCCGTCTCCGATCGGCGGCGCCGATCCTGCTCCATGTCTACAGCACCGCGCCCCCATCGGGCGGCGGAGGGAAGGCTCCGTCCACCCAGGCCAGCAGGCGCGCGGCCGCGGGACGGACGGCCTGTTCCTCGTGCCAGGCTGCGCGGGCCGCGGCCTTGCTCACGGCCTGCGGGCTGATACCGAGGACGCGCGCCACCGCCGTCTGGGTTCCCCGCACCCCGGGCTGCAGCAGATCGAGGATGCGCCACTCCGCGTCCGAGCGGTCCATGACGTGTCGACCGAGCAACGCCAGGACCCCTTCCGCCTCTGCAGCCCCGCGCGCGCCGTCGGGTCCTTCGACGGCGAGCGGGGCCCGGTCCCCCGTCTTCTTCGCGCGGTCGACGGCCTTCCGCGCGGCGACGAAGGCGGAACCTCGCCCTTCGCGCGGTGACGCGGGCAGCGGTCGCTCGACCTCGCCGATGCCGACTCCGACGTACCAGCCACCATCGCGCAGGCAGAGGAGCACGGCGTCCACGACGTCGGCGGCAGCCGCCACGACTCCCTGCGCCTCGTCCCCCACCGAGCGCTCCCACGGGAGCACCGCGCTGATGGGCTGCAGGAGGTCGAGCAGGTCGGGGACGCGGTCCCGGGTCGAGCGGCTCCCGGCCTGGTCGATCGTGAGGACGAACATTCTTCAACCGTATGGGGTTGAATTTTGATTTACAACCACTTAGCCGAACAGATCGACCGGCTTCACGATGTCGGCGTAGATCAGCAGAACACCCATCCCCATGAGCAGGATCGCGACGGCATAGGTCAACGGCAGCAACCGGGCCATGTCGAACGGTCCCGGATCCGGCCGTCCGAACACACGGGCGACGCCGCGGCGGAATCCTTCCCAGAGCGCACCCGCCACGTGCCCTCCGTCGAGCGGCAGCAGAGGGATCAGGTTGAAGACGAACAGCGCGAGGTTGACGCCCGCGACAAGCCCGATGAGTGTCGCGGCTCGTGACGCCACCGGTATCTCTTCCATCGCGGAGATCTCCCCCGCGATCCTTCCGACGCCCACGACGCTGATCGGCCCCTCGGGATCACGCGGAGCATCCGAGAAGGCCGCCTGCCCCACCTCGACCACGCGCTGCGGGAGGTTCAGCACCACTCCGGCCACCCGGGCCAGCGAATCGCCGACCGCCGGCAGCACCTCGCTCGCGGGTTGCGGGACGAGCTCCTGAGTGGAGCCGACACCGATGAACCCGACCTCCTGCGTCACGGCGTTGCCGTCGTCGTCGACCTCGGCCGTACCGTCCGCGGTGGCGACGGGCCGCTCCGTCAGCAGCGGCGTGATCCTGGAGTCGATGGTCTCGCCGTCGCGCACCACGGTGATGCCGACCTCGCGGCCGGCCGCATCCCTGATCCAGCCCGACAGTTCGTTCCAGTCGGTCACCTGCCGACCGTCGAAGGCGATGACGCGATCCCCTGGCAGCAGGCCCGCCTCGTAGGCAGGTGCGGCGGGATCATCGGGCGTGCACTCGGTCTGGCCGGTCGCGGCCTGCTGGCTCGCCGGGACGACGCACTCGGACACGGACGCGATCGTGGTGGTGGCCTGCGCGGTGCCGAATCCCATGATCAGCACCGCGAACAGCACCGTACCGATCAGGAGGTTCATCAGCGGTCCGCCCAGCATGATGATGATCCGATTCCAGATGGGCAGCTTGTAGAAGACGCGGTCCTCGTCCCCCGGCTGCAGCTGCTCCGCTGCCGCCTGCCGCGCATCCGTGACCAGTTGCTGGAAGACGCCGGTGCTGGACTGCCGTACGGTACCGGTCTCCGTGGTGGCGGGCGGGAACATGCCCACCATGGAGACGTACCCGCCGGCCGGGATCGCCTTGAGTCCGTACTCGGTCTCGCCGCGCCGCCTGGACCAGAGGGTGGGACCGAACCCGACCATGTACTGCGTCACGCGGACACGGAAGAGCTTCGCGGGCACCAGGTGTCCCACCTCGTGCAGTGCGATCGACGCGCCGATCCCGACGACGACGAAGAGCACTCCGGCGATGAACAAGAGAACAGTCACAGCTTTTCCTTCTGGCCTTCCGAACCGGCTACCGCAGCGGGTAGCGGCGACTCCACGAGGCCACAACGGACCCGGGCGCTCCTGCGTGCCCAGCGCTCCGCCTCGAGGACGGCGTCGAGGCCGAGCTTCCTGCCCGCGTCGCTCGCAGCCTCGCTCGCACGCTGCTCGTCGACGACGGCGGACACCGTGTCCACGATGTCATTGAAACCTATGGCTCCCCTGTGGAAGGCGTCGACGGCCTCCTCGTTCGCAGCGTTGTACACGGCCATGCGCGTGCCGCCCTCGGCGGCGGCCCGCTTTGCCAGAGCGATCGCGGGAAATGCCTGCTCGTCCAGAGGCTCGAAGGTCCATTCGGCCGGCCGCGTCCAGTCGCAGGCGCGCGCTGAGCCCGGAACGCGGAACGGCCAACCGATGCCCAGGGCGATAGGGAGGCGCATGTCCGGCGGCGAGGCCTGGGCCAGCGTGGAGCCGTCGATGAACTGGACCATGGAATGGATCACGGACTGCGGATGCACGACGACGTCGATGCGGTCCAGGGGGATGTCGAAGAGGAGGTGCGCCTCGATCACCTCGAGCGCCTTGTTGACCATCGACGCCGAGTTGGTACTGATAACGCGCCCCATGTCCCAGGTGGGGTGCGCGAGTGCCTGGGCCGGGGTGACGCGCTGCAGCTGAGAGCGTGTCATGCCACGGAACGGGCCACCGGAGGCCGTCAGGACGAGCCGGTCCACCTCGTCCGCTGTTCCGCCACGAAGGGCCTGCGCGATCGCGGAGTGCTCGGAGTCGACCGGGACGAGCTGCCCGGGGGCCGCCGCCGCGCGCACGAGCGCTCCCCCGGCGATGAGCGATTCCTTGTTGGCGAGTGCGAGCAGGTGACCGGCCGCGAGCGCGGCGAGGGTCGGTTCCAGGCCGATCGATCCGGTGATGCCGTTGAGCACGACGTCGGCGTCGGGCCAGGCCGCCACCCTCGCTGCGGCGCCGTCGCCCGCGAACAGGTCCGGGGTGTACCCCGACACACCGGCGTCGTCCGCGGCCTGTCCGATCGCGCGCTCGAGCTCAGCCTCCGACGCGGAGGCCACACCGACGGCGGGAGCCCGGACGGCGACGGCCTGCCGCGCGAGGAGTTCCAGGTTCCGCCCGCCGGCGCTGAGCCCGGCAACACTGAAGCGCTCCGGTGCCGCCGCGATGACGTCGAGCGCCTGGGTACCGATGGAGCCCGTGGAACCGAGGATGGAGACGCGCCGGTGCTGCCGGGAGGGGTTGCTGAAATCCATGGCCCCAGTATCCCGCAGTTCACCTCCCCGCTCGTCCGTTTCGGGCGATGCCCGCGGTGGACGACGGCGAAGAGCAGAGGACGGTGGTCGGCGGAGTGGACAGCGCTAAGCGCCCGCCCTCGCGATGATGCTGCGCGCGTGGCGGAGGATCGGTTCATCGACCATGCGCCCCTGGTACGTGAAGACGCCGCGCTCGCTCTCGGCGGCTGCCAGGAGGGACCTCGCGTGCTCCACCTCGGCCTCGTCCGGGGCGAAGGCGGCGCGGATCGCGGAGACCTGCGCGGGATGGATGCAGGCCTTGGCGGAGAAACCCGAGGCGGCGGCGTCGTCGGCTTCCTCCTCGAGGCCCTCGATGTCCGCGATGTCCACGTAGACGGCATCGATGGCGCCCCTCCCCGCCGCTCCCGCCGCGAGGAGTACCTGCGAGCGCGCCTGGAGGGCCACGGCCCGGTAGGTGCCGCGCGAGGTCCGGCTCGACGTCCCGCCGAGCGAGGCGACGAGGTCCTCCGCCCCCCACATCAGCGCGGTGACGCCGTCGGCCCGGGCGATGTCGGCGGCCTGGACGACACCGCGTGCCGTCTCGCACAGGGCGATCACCCCGACGTCACCGAGTGCGGTCCGGACGGCGGCGATGTCCTCGGGCGACTCCGTCTTGGCGAGCATGACGGTGCGGTATCCCGTCCGGCGGAGAGCGGCGCAGTCGAGCGCGAAGTCGGCACTACCGGCGGCGTTGAGGCGCACGACGGTCCGCTCGGGATCGAGGGCGGAGCCGGCGAGCGCCGCGCGGGCCGCCTCCTTGGCGGCGGGTGCGACGGCGTCCTCGAGGTCGAGGATCACGGTGTCCGCGCGATCGGCGGCCTTGGCATAGCGCTCCGGCCGGTCGGCAGGGCAGAACAGCAGGGCCGGCCCAAGGACGGTCCCGCTCATGCCGTCCCCTCCCGCTGTGCGGTCGACGGTGTGGTCGACGACCACATGAGCACGGACCGGGTGGCCGTCGCCACGACGTCGCCGTGCTGGTTGCGCCCCGTGTGGGACATCGACACGACGCCCTGCCCCGGCCGGGAGGACGAGGGGCGGACGGCGATGATCTCGGTCTCGGTGTACAGGGTGTCTCCGTGGAAGAGCGGCTTCGGGAAGGCGACGTCGGTGAGACCCAGCTGCGCCACGATGGTGCCCTGCGTGAGCTGGGTGACCGACTGGCCGACGAGCGTGGCCAACGTCAGCATCGAGTTGACGAGGCGCTGCCCGAAAGGTTGCTCCGCCGACCAGGCTGCGTCGAGGTGCAGCGCCTGCGTGTTCATCGTCAGGGTCGTGAACAGGACGTTGTCGGCCTCGGTCAGCGTCCGCCCGGGGCGGTGGGCATACACGGCTCCCACCTCGAGCTCGTCGAAGTACAGCCCCCTCTGCTCGATCACGCGACGCCCACCCGGACCGTGACCACTCATGCTGTCGCGTCCCCGAGATCGATCCGCAGGGGCGCACCGGTTGCGGCGATGACTTCCTCGACGGTGACGCCGGGCGCGGTCTCGCGCAGCACCAGGCCGTCGGGCTCGACGTCGATCACCGCGAGGTCGGTGACGATCCTGTCGACGCACCCCTTCCCCGTGAGCGGCAGCGAGCAGGACTCGACGATCTTCGGACGACCCGCACGGTCCACGTGCTCCATCATGACGATCAGGCGCTTGGCCCCGAAGACGAGGTCCATGGCCCCACCCATCCCCTTGACCATCTTGCCGGGGACCATCCAGTTCGCGAGGTCTCCGTTCTGCGCGACCTCCATGGCTCCGAGCACCGCGACGTCGACGTGCCCGCCGCGGATCATGCCGAACGATGCCGCGGAGTCGAAGAAGGCGGCTCCCGGATTGGCCGTGACGGTCTCCTTGCCCGCGTTGATGAGGTCGGGATCGAGGGCCTCCTCCGCCGGGTACGGTCCGACGCCGAGGATCCCGTTCTCGGAGTGCAGCACCACCTCGACACCCTCGGGGACGTAGTTCGGAATGAGGGTGGGCATCCCGATGCCGAGGTTGACGTACTGGCCGTTCTCCAGCTCCCGTGCCACCCGGGCTGCGAGCTCGTTGCGGGTCAGCGCCATGGTCATGCTCCTTCCGGCGTGCGGTCGGCGGCGAGCGAGACCGTGCGCTTCTCGACGCGTTTCTCGGTGTCGGGCGCCACGACCACCCGCTGGACGAAGATGCCGGGCGTGTGCACCTGCCCGGGATCGAGATCGCCCGGTTCGACGAGCTCCTCCACCTCCGCGATCGTGATCCGGCCGGCCTGTGCGGCGAGCGGATTGAAGTTCATCGCCGTCGCGCGGAACACGAGGTTCCCGTGGCGGTCGCCCTTCCAGGCGTGCACCAGTGCGTAGTCCGGCCGCAGGGACTCCTCGAGCACGTACTGCACCCCCTGGAAGGACCGCACCTCCTTCGGCTTCGACGCCACCGCGACCTTGCCGGCGTCGTCGTACCGCTGGGGCAGCCCGCCCTCGCTGACCTGGGTTCCCACTCCTGCGGTCGTATAGAACGCGGGGATGCCCGCGCCTCCCGCGCGGAGCTTCTCGGCGAGGGTGCCCTGCGGCGTGAGCTCGACCTCGAGTTCGCCTGAGAGGTACTGGCGCGCGAACTCCTTGTTCTCCCCCACGTACGAACTGACCGTCCTGCGGATGCGGTGGTCGGCCAGCAGGATGCCGAGCCCCCAGTCATCCACGCCGCAGTTGTTGCTGACCGTCTCGAGGTCCGTGGTCCCCTGCGCGTGCAGCGCTTCTATCAGGGCCACCGGGATCCCGCACAGTCCGAAGCCACCGACGGCGAGGGATGCGCCGTCGGGTATGTCCGCGACCGCCTCCGCCGCGCTACCAACCACCTTGTCGATCACTGCTCCTCCTCCGCCGTGCCGATGTCCCGAGGTCGCCGCCCGTAGGCCGCAGCAGGCTAGAGCCCGAGTTCCCGTGCGATCAGCATGAGCTGGACCTCCGTGGTCCCCTCGCCGATCTCGAGGATCTTCGAGTCACGGTAGTGCCTGGACACCACGAACTCGTTGATGAAACCGTAGCCGCCGAAGATCTGCGTGGCGTCGCGGGCGTTGTCCATCGCGGCCTCGCCGGCCACCAGCTTCGCGATGGAGGCCTGCGTCTTGAACGGCTTACCCGCGAGCATGCGCGACGCGGCGTCGTAGTAGGCCAGGCGCGCAGTATGGGCGCGGACCTGCATGCGGGCGATCTTGAACTGGATGGACTGGTAGGCGCCGATGGTGCTGCCGAACGCCATGCGCTCGCCGGCGTACCTGATGGACTGCTCCACGCAGCCCTGCGCCGCACCGGTAGCCAGCGCCGCGATGGCGATGCGGCCCTCGTCGAGGATCTGCAGGAAGTTGGCATAGCCCCGACCACGCGTGCCGAGCAGGTTGGCCTCGGGGACCCGGACGTCCTTCAGGGTGAGGGGGTGCGTGTCGGACGCGTTCCAGCCCACCTTGTTGTAGGCCTTCTCCGCCGTGAAGCCGGGAGTGTCGGACGGCACGAGGATGGTGGAAATCTCCTTCTTGACCGTGCCGTCGGGCCGTTCGGACGTGCCCGTGACCGCGGTGACCGTGACGAGGGAGGTGATGTCGGTCCCGGAGTTGGTGATGAATTCCTTCGTGCCGTTGACGACCCACTCGGCCCCGTGCGGGCCTTCCTCGAGCACCGCGGTCGTCTTCGTACCCGACGCGTCCGAACCGGCCTCGGATTCCGTGAGGCCGAAGCCGCCGAGCGCCGTCCCCGCGGCGAGCGAGGGCAGCCACTGCTGCTTCTGCTCCTCCGTGCCGAAGCGGTACACCGGCATGGCGCCGAGGGAGACCCCGGCCTCCAGGGTGATGGCCACCGACTGGTCCACGCGGGCCAGTTGCTCGAGCGCCAGGCACAGGGCGAAGTAGTCGCCGCCCATGCCCCCGTACTCCTCGGGGAACGGAAGCCCGAAGAGCCCCATGTCCCCCATCTGCTTCACGACCTCGTACGGGAAGCTGTGCTCGGCGTCGTGCCTCGCCGACACCGGGGCCACCACTTCGTCCGCGAACTCGCGCACGGTGTCCACGAGGTCCTGGTATTCCTCACTCAGTTCGAAGTTCATGCTGCGTTCCCTTCCGTGGGACTGGCTGGAGCACCGGCTGGAGGACGTGCTGTCGAGGAGCTCGCGCCCGGAGTGGGGTCGATGGCCGCGACGACCTGCTGGGCCCTGACGAGGTCCCCCGGCTTGAGGGACAGGCGGACGACGCCGGACACCGCGGCAGTGAGCTGGTGCTCCATCTTCATGGCCTCGACGGCGAGGAGGACGTCCCCCGCCTCCACTGTGGCGCCCTCCTCGACGGACACGGACACGACGGTCCCCGGCATGGGACTGCGCACCAGTGGATCGGCAGTGCCCTCCTCGCGGGTGATGCGTGAGAGAGCCGCGTCGAGGAGTTCGCGCCTCCCGGGGCGGCGCAGCCGGGAAGACCAGCCGGCCTGAGCCAACCAGACGGTGTCGCCGTCGACGTGGTGCTGGCTGCTTGAGCGCACGCCGTCGATCGTGGCGCCACCGTGCTCGTCGACCCGGACGCTCAGCGATCGTCCCCCGACGGTCGCGGTCCATCCCGTGCCTGACGCCACGAGTTCCACCGTCTCCGATCCGCCCTGGAATTCGAGCGGCACGGCACGCGGACGCACCGCGCCGATCCGGAAGCCGTTCCCGCGGTGCCACGGTGACCCGCTGCGGACCGACGGTGTCGATTCGACCAGCAGGACGGCGGCGAGCGCGAGGTCGGGCGCGGTGATGGGCCTGAACGCGAGGTCCGGGAGCTTGCGTTCGATCAGGGTGGTATCGAGCCGCGCTGAGCGCACGTCGTCGTCGTTCAGGAGCAGGCGCAGGTACTCGATGTTCGTGTCCACCCCGAGCACCACCGTGCCGGCGAGCGCTGCGTCCAGGCGCTCCAGTGCCTCCGCGCGATCCGCCCCCCAGGCGACCACCTTGGCGAGCATCGGATCGTACGACGACGAGACGGCCCCACCGGGCAGCAGGGAGCTGTCGACGCGGATGCCGTCCCCCGTCGGTTCGGACAGTGCCAGGATGCGGCCCGTGGACGGGAGGAAACCGCCCTCGGGGTTCTCGGCGTAGACGCGCGCCTCGACGGCGTGACCCGAGAGGACGACGTCGTCCTGCGCGAGTGGCAGCCTCTCGCCGGCGGCGATGCGGATCTGCCATTCGACGAGGTCCACACCCGTCACGAGCTCCGTGACGGGGTGCTCCACCTGCAGGCGCGTGTTCATCTCCATGAAGAAGAATTCGTCCGGCGCGGTATCGGAGACCAGGAACTCGACCGTCCCGGCTCCCGTGTAGTCGACGCTCCGGGCGGCGTTGCACGCCGCCTCGCCGATTCGGCGGCGTGTGGACTCGTCCAGCAGGGCCGACGGCGCCTCCTCGATCACCTTCTGGTGGCGGCGCTGTAGGGAGCACTCGCGCTCGCCGAGGTGGATCACCGTGCCGTGGCTGTCGGCCAGTACCTGCACCTCGATGTGCCGCGGCCGTTCGATGAGCCGTTCGAGGAACAGGGTGTCGTCACCGAAGGCGCGTGCGGCGACGCGTCGGGCGGTTCCGAGCACCCCCGCGAGGTCCTCCGCCCGGTGGACGGCGTGCATGCCCTTTCCACCTCCGCCTGCCGAGGGCTTGATCAGCATCGGGAAGCCGACGTCGCCGGCCGCGCGCAGGAGATCGTCGTCGGTCAGGCCGGGTTCGGCGATGCCTGGCACCACGGGCACCCCGGAGGTCGCGACGTGGTTCTTGGACCGGATCTTGTCCCCCATCACGTCGAGCGCGTGCACGGACGGGCCAATGAAGACGATGCCGGCCTCCTGCAGGGCTGCCGCGAAGGAGGCGTTCTCGCTGAGGAACCCGTAGCCCGGGTGAACCGCTCCCGCCCCTGTGCGGCGGCAGGCCTCGACGACCGCAGGGATGGACAGGTAGCTCTCGGAAGGCGCTGCACCACCGATCCGTACCGCGAGATCTGCCTCGAGGACATGGCGGGCTCCGGCATCGGCGTCACTGTAGACGGCGACCGAGCGCAATCCGAGTGCGCGGACGGAACGGATGACACGGCATGCGATCTCCCCCCGATTGGCGACCAGGACGGTGTCGAAGGGCCACGAAGCGGTGGTCCGGGACTCGCTGTCCGTCATCGGATCGGGTTTCGTCTGGTGGGGTGTCATCGAGTCACATCCGGAAGAGGCCGAAGGAGGTATCGGGCAGGGGTGCGCCGGCGCAGACGTCCAGCGCGAGACCGAGGACGGTCCTGGTGTCGGCGGGGTCGATGACGCCGTCGTCCCAGAGCCGTGCCGTCGAGTAGTAGGGATTGCCCTGGGCCTCGTACTGGGCGCGGATCGGGGCGCGGAAGGCGTCCTCGTCCTCGAGCGACCACTGCTCCCCGCGGGCCTCCAGCTGGTCCCGTTTCACGGTGGCCAGGACGGACGACGCCTGGCTCCCTCCCATGACGGAGATACGGGCGGCGGGCCACATCCACAGGAAGCGCGGGGAGAACGCGCGGCCGCACATCGAGTAGTTGCCGGCGCCGAAGGACCCGCCGACGACGACGGTCAGCTTGGGCACCCCGCAGGTCGCGACGGCGGTGACCATCTTGGCACCGTTCTTCGCGATGCCGCCGGCTTCGTAGTCCCTGCCCACCATGAAGCCGCTGAGGTTCTGCAGGAACACCAGCGGGATGCCGCGCTGGTCGCAGAGCTCGATGAAATGCGCCCCCTTGAGCGCGGACTCGCTGAACAGCACGCCGTTGTTCGCGACGATGCCGACCCGGTGACCGTGGATCGTCGCGAATCCGGTGATGAGCGTGGTGCCGTACTCGCGCTTGAACTCGTGGAAGAGGGATCCGTCGACGATGCGCGCGATGATCTCGCGGGCGTCGTAGGACGCGTTGACGTCGATCGGGACGGCACCGTACAGCTCCTCCGGGTCGACGGCCGGTTCCGTGACCTCGACGGGCGGGATCGCCAACGAGGGAGCAGGAAGCGTGGCGATGATGTCCCGCACGATCTCCAGCGCGTGCTGGTCGCTCTCCGCGAGGTGGTCGGTGACGCCGGAGATGCGCGAGTGGATGTCGCCCCCGCCCAGCTCCTCCGCGGTCACGACCTCGCCGATCGCGGCCTTCACGAGGGGTGGACCGCCCAAAAAGATCGTGCCCTGGTTCCGGACGATCACGGTCTCGTCGCTCATCGCCGGTACGTACGCTCCTCCGGCGGTGCAGCTTCCCAGCACGGCGGCGATCTGCGGGATCTTCCGGGCGGACATGGTCGCCTGGTTGTAGAAGATGCGCCCGAAGTGGTTGCGGTCGGGGAACACCTCGTCCTGGCGCGGCAGGAACGCACCGCCCGAGTCGACGAGGTACACGCATGGAAGGTGGTTCTCGAGCGCTATCTCCTGCGCCCGGAGGTGCTTCTTGACGGTCATCGGGTAGTAGGTGCCGCCCTTGACCGTGGCGTCGTTCGAGATGACCAGCACATGGCGGCCGTGCACGAGGCCGATACCGGCGATGACACCGGCACCCGGGCACTCGTCGTCGTACATGCCGTTCGCGGCGAGCGGGGCGATCTCGAGGAAGGGACTGCCGTCGTCGAGCAGCTGATCGATGCGCTCGCGGGGAAGCAGCTTGCCGCGGGCTACGTGGCGCTCGCGCGACGCCTCCGGCCCGCCCAGGGCGGTGGTGGCGAGGCGACGCCGCAGGTCGTCGATGAGTTCAGCCTGCGCCGCGTGGTTGGCGGTGAATGACGGTGAGAGCGGATCGACCTTCGAAGTAAGGGTCTCCATCGACTACTTCCTCAAGCACTGATCGGTTAGCGATCGTTAACTGAACTCAGGTTAGTGGTCATTAACCTGGATGTCCATCAGAATGAGGGGATCACTCCCCTGCCGACGACGAGGACCTGCATGGAGGCACCGCCCACGGAAGACCGCGTGACCGGCCGAAGCCTCGCGAAGGCCAGCCGGCGCGCGGCACTCCTCGACGCTGCGGCCCAGCTGTTCGCCGACCGCGGGTACAACGGGGTGTCCATCGAGGACCTCGGCGCCGCTGCCGGGGTCAGCGGACCGGCTGTCTACCGCCACTTCACCGGCAAGCCGTCGGTGCTTTCCGCCCTCCTCACGGGGGTCAGTGAGGACCTGCTCGTTGGTGGGAGGAGCGTAGCCGCCGACGCCTCCTCCCCCGAGGACGCGCTTCGGGCGCTCATCCGCTTCCAGGTGGAGTTCGCCCTGAACAACGCCGACGTCATCCGCGTGCAGGATCGTGACCTGGCATCCCTGCCGCACGACGACGAACGAACGGTGCGTTCGCTGCAGCGCAGTTACGTCCAGGTATGGGTGGACCAGCTCGCCGACCACCTGCCCGACGCCGACCGTTCCCTCCTGCGGCGCAAAGTGCATGCAGTGTTCGGCCTCATCAACTCGACCCCGCACACCGCGCACGGCACCGGGTCGGGACGGGAACTGGCGCAGCTCCGGGATCTCCTGCAGGACATGGCTTGGGCTGCACTGACCGTATGACCCCCGCGCGCGGCCTGCCTCCGGGGAGGCCTGGCTGCCTAGTACGCTGAACCCACGAGAAGTTCCGGCCTCGCCGACCGCCCGGCCACTCCACCGACTGAAAGTACCGCTGTGATCACGCTACGTCCCGTTGAAGCTTCCGACCTCGACGAGTTCTTCTCGCACCAGCTGGACCCCAGCGCCAACCACATGGCCGCGTTCGGCGCGAAGAACCCGTCGGACCGTGGAGTCTTCGACCACCACTGGCAGGACATCCTCAATGACAGCAGGATCACGGTGCGCACCATCCTCTCCGACGGCGACGTCGTCGGCAGCATACTGGCGTACAACGATGACGAGACCCCCGAGATCAGCTACTGGATCGACCGCTCGCGCTGGGGCCAGGGCATCACCACGGCCGCGGTCGGGCAGTTCCTCAACGAGGTGACCCAGCGGCCGATCCGAGCGCGGGCGGTCGCCGACAATGTGAGCTCGATCCGTATCCTCGAGCGCTGGGGCTTCCGGAAGGTCGGTGAGACGCAGGGATTTGCACCTGCACGGGGTGCGGTCGTCCGGGAACTCATCCTCGAACTGCCGTAGGCACTCCCGCACGATGCGGAAGCGCCCACCCGCTCGTGCGGCGGCGTGCTGCGCCTTCAGACCATCGCCAGCACCATCGCCGGGTTCCGCAGGATGGTGCCGACGTCGGCCAGGAAACGTGACCCCTGCTCGCCGTCGACGAGACGGTGGTCGAAGGACAGGCTGAGCGTCAGGACGGACCGGAGGGCGACAGCCCCCTGGTACTCCCACGGCGTCCTCCGCACGGCTCCCATGGCGAGGATCGCGGCCTCGCCGGGATTGAGGATCGGCGTACCGGCATCGATTCCGAAGGTGCCGATGTTGGTGATCGAGATCGTCCCACCCGCAAGATCGGCGGGAGGCGTCCTGCCGGCACGCGCCGTCTCGGTCAGCGAGCGTAGAGCCACCGCGAGGTCCGTCAGCGTCATGGCGTGGGCCGATGCGATGTTCGGCACGAGCAGTCCGCGCGGTGTCGCCGCCGCGATGCCCAGGTTCACGTACGGGTACTGCACGATCTCCTGCGACTCCTCGTCCCACGACGAGTTGAGCGTGGGGTTCCGCGCAACGGCGATGCACACCGCCTTCGACACGATGGCGAGGAGCGTGATCCTCGTCCCCTCGAATGCCCTGCTCGATCTCAGTTCGGCGAGCAGGTCCATGGTCGGCGTGACGTCGATGGTCAGGAACTCGGTCACGTGCGGTGCCGTGAAGGCACTGGCGACCATAGCTGCCGCCGTGTGCTTCCGCATCCCCTTGATCGGGGTGCGCGTCACGCCCGGTGACGACCGCCCGGCCTGTGGAGGTGGCGGCGCTGTCGGTAGCCCGGCGACTGCAGGGTCGCTCGACATGGCTGACGGGATGGTCGCGGAACCTGCCAGCGTCGGGGCTTCCGGTCCACCGGCCGTGCCCTGGTACGCAGCGAGCACGTCGGCGCGCTTGATCAGGGAACCTGGACCGCTGCCGGTGAGCACGTCGAGGGAGATGCCGAGATCGCGCGCGAGCTTCCGGACCGGCGGAGTGGACCGTGGCCGCTCTCCGTTCCGTCGACCGCGCTCCTGCTGCCCCGGCGCGGACGACGACGGCGCGTGCGCCTGGCACTGCACCCGCTCGGGCAGCTGGGCGGACGCGATGGACGCGATCGTACGGCTCCGTCGCTGAGGACGCCCGCCCTGCTCCACAGCCGCCCCGTACCCCACGAGGTTCGGCTCGCGCCTCGCAGGCACTTCTCCGCCGCGTGCACCCGACGGCGGAACAGGACCGACGCCCGCGACCGGATGCGGACCAGGTACCGCACCGTCGACGTCCCCGGCGACGTCGAACGAGACGATCGGCGACCCGACGTCGACCACGGTCCCTGCCGCCACGTGCAGGCGCACCACCTTCCCGGCATACGGGGACGGCAACTCCACGACGGCCTTGGCGGTCTCGACGTCGGCGATGATCTGGTTGAGCACGACGGTGTCGCCCTCGGCGATGTGCCACCGGACGATCTCGGACTCCGTCAGTCCCTCCCCGAGGTCGGGTAGGCGGAATTCGCGGACCGGAACGGCCGGTCCCTTCGTCGCTCCGGCCGCTCCGGCGCCTGTCACCACACCCGTCATAGCGTCCGTCGAGGCACTCATCGCTGCACCGCCGCATCGGCGTCGAGTGCACTGAGTGAGTTCGGTCGACGCAGCACGCGGTCCACGCCGTCGAGGATCCGGTCGAGGTCCGGCAGATGATGGAACTCGAGCTTGGAGTACGGATAGGGGATGTCGAAGCCGGTGACGCGCACGGGTGCGTGCTCCAGGTAGTCGAAGCACCGCTCCGTGATGCTGGCGGCGATCTCCGCGCCGAGACCGCCGGACTGGGCGGCCTCGTGCGTGATGACGAGCCGGCCCGTCCTCCGGACGGACGCCTCGACCGTCCGGAAATCGATCGGCGCGAGGGAGCGGAGATCGATCACCTCGACCGAGATGCCGTCGTCCGACGCTGCGATGGCGGCGTCGCGGGCTGTGGAGACGAGCGGACCGTAGGCCACGAGCGTGACGTCGGTGCCTTCGACGACCACCCGCGCGTCACCCATGGCCGACGACGGCGGCGCCGCCTCGTCCACCTCGCCCTTGACGTGATAGCGGCGCTTGGGCTCGAAGTACAGCACGGGATCGTCGCTCGCGATGGCCTGCTGGATCATGGTGTAGGCGTCCTGCGGGTTCGAGACACTCACCACGCGCAGGCCTGAGGTGTGCGTGAAGTAGGCCTCGGGGGATTCGGAGTGGTGCTCGGGCGAACCGATGCCGCCGCCGAAGGGCACCCGGATGGTGATGGGCATCTTCACGGCCCCCTGGGTGCGGTAGTGCAGCTTGGCAACCTGGCAGACGATCTGGTCGAAGGCCGGGTAGATGAACCCGTCGAACTGGATCTCGACCACCGGGCGGTAGCCGCGGTAGGCCAGCCCGACCGCGGTACCCATGATGCCGGCTTCGGCGAGCGGAGTGTCCAGCACGCGGTGTGCCCCGAAGTCCTTCTGCAGTCCGTCCGTGATGCGGAAGACGCCTCCGAGCTTCCCGATGTCCTCACCCATCAGGACCACCTTCGGATCGTCGTCCATCGCGCGGCGAAGGCCTGCGTTGATCGCTCGGCCGAAAGTCATCGTGGGCATCAGCGGGACCCTTCCTGTGACGCCTGGGCGAAGGAGGCGAGATACCGTTCGTAATGGTCCTGCTGGCGGTCGAGCCAGGAGTTCGGCTCGCTGTAGACATGCCTGAAGACGTCCGACGGCGCCGGCTCCGGCATCGCCAGGCAGCCCTCGCGCAGTGTCGCGGCGGTGGCGTCCGCCTTGGCCTTCACCGAATCGGCGTAGTCCGCGTCGAGCAGGCCGAGGGAATCGAGCAGGGCCGCGAGCCGTGCCAGCGGATCCCGGGCCGCCCAGTCCTCGAGCTCGTTCGGGTCGCGGTAGCGGGTCGGATCATCCGCCGTCGTGTGCGGGCCCATGCGGTAGGTCACGGCCTCGATGAAGGTGGGACCGCCACCTGCGCGCGCACGGGCGAGGGCCTCACGCGTGACAGCCAGGCATGCGAGGACGTCATTGCCGTCGACACGCACGGAGGGAATGCCGAAACCGGGCGCCCGGCGCGCGATCGGCACGTGGGCCTGGAGACCCACAGGCTCCGAGATGGCCCAGTGGTTGTTCTGGCAGAAGAAGATGACGGGCGCCTGGTAGCTCGCGGCGAACACCATCGCTTCGTTGACGTCCCCCTGGCTCGTTGCTCCGTCGCCGAAGTAGGCGACGGCGACGGAATCCGCGCCGTCATGGATGATGCCCATGGCGTAGCCGGTGGCATGCAGCGACTGGGCTCCGATGATCACCTGCGGGGTCGCCATGTTGATGGAGTACGGGTCCCATCCGGACGAGGCGTTGCCGCGCCAGACCCGGAGGATGTCCGTCAGATCGACTCCCCGGCAATACGCCACGCCGTTCTCGCGGTAGCTGGAGAAGACGAAGTCGTCGGCCCGCAGTGCGCGACCGGACCCGATCTGCGCGGCCTCCTGCCCCAGCAACGGTGGCCAGAGCGCGAGCTCGCCCTGGCGCTGGAGAGCGGTCGCCTCCGCATCAATGCGACGCACCACCACCATGTCCTCGTAGAGTCGCCGCAGGGCCGGACCGTCGACATCGGCCACGAGCTCGTCATATCGAACATCTGCGTGGCGTACGCCGTGGGGATCGATGAGCTGGACGAGTTCGTCCGCGCCCTCGTGGGCCGCGCCCGGATGGACTGTTCCGGACGCCGGTCCGGAGCCGTGGTCACCGCTGGTTGATCCCGATCCTGGCCGGGCTTCGTCCTGGGCCATTGCACGCAACCTTCGCATTCGCAGACAACCCTCCGCCGGCTGTCCGCACGGCTGGGAGGGCTCCGGGCGCCATTACCCGAAGTGGTTGTGACCCTACTCACAGGCAGCAGGTGGCACAACTGTTATCTCTTCGACTGAGCATCTTGCTCTATCCGCACGACAGTCCCCGTGTTAGCGTTGCGCACTATGCAACCCCTGGACCTCACCGACACGCGGCTCCTGCAGGCCATCTCGAAGGACCCACGGCGCACCGTCGTCGCCCTCGCGCAGAAGCTGGGACTCTCCCGGAACACGGTGCAGGCAAGGATGGCGCAACTCGAGAAGAAGGCCGTATTCCTTTCGTTCGAGCGGCGGATCAACACCGTGTCGCTGGGCTATCCCCTCATGGCCTTCATCCATGTCCATGTGCAGCAGCAGAAGCTGGCATCCATCACGCACAGTATCGCCGCCATTCCCGAGGTCATCGAGGCGTTCGGACTGACGGGTCAGGCGGACATTCTCGTCCGCGTGGTTGCCGTGGATGCCGAGGATCTCTTCCGCATCAACGGCAAGATCCTGGCGTGCGACGGTGTGGAGCGCTGCGATACCTCTCTCGCGATGGGAGAGCTCATCCCGTTCCGCGTGGAACCGCTGCTCGCACGCGGACCGCGCACGGCGTCCTGACCTCCCCGCCAGAGAGGCCGGCACACCGGGTTCGGTGGGACGTGATTCCTACTCCCCGGCCCCCTGCCGCCTGCCCCTACACTCGACGCATGGGCACAAAGGCGCAGGGTACCTATGCCAAGGGCATCGAGCGACGACGCGAGCTGCTGAGGATCGCCGCCGAGGTGTTCATCGCCGAGGGTTTTGAAGGCACCACCCTGAAGCTCGTCGCGGAGCGGGCAGGCATCAAGGAAGCAACGCTGTTCCACTACTTCAGCGGGAAGCAGGACCTGCTCACGGCCGTCCTCGCGGACCGCGACGAGCAGACCACCGCCAGGCACGGCGGCACGACGGCGTCCCTCGCGGACCTTCCGGACATCGCTGCACACAATGAGCGACATCCCGGGCTGACGGCACTCTTCGCCGTGGCGTCAGCGACAGCCACGCGGCAGGGCCACGCTGCGCGGGACTACTTCCGTGAACGCTATGCCTGGCTCATCGAGACGACGGCGAATGACATCTCCGCTGCACAGTCCCGCGGGGAGATCCGCTCCGACATCAGTCCGGAGGACGCGGCCCGCATTATCATCGGCGTGTTCGACGGCATCCAGCTCCAGTGGCTGTACGACCCGTCGGTGAGCATGCCGGCCGCCCTGACCAACGTTCTCAGGCTCCTCGACGCGCGTCCCTGACCAACACGCGCAGGCCCGTCCGGATCAGGACCGGACAACGGCAGAGACCGCCCCTCCTGTCGGTGGGACGGTCTCTGCGCGTGGAACGGGTGGAGCGGTCGGGAGGGGTCGACGACGCCTAGTGGTCGGTCGCCTTCTCGGCGCCGACGCCTGTGAGCGAGCGGACCTCCATCTCGGCCTGCTTCATCGGGTCCTCCTTCGTGCGAGAGAGCGTGGTGCCCAGCCACCCGAGGAAGAACGCCAGCGGGATCGAGACGATGCCCGGGTTGCTGAGCGGGAACACAGAGAAGTCGGCGCCCTGGATCATCGACTTCTCGCCGCCGGAGACGACAGGCGAGAGGGCGATCAGCAGGATGGCCGAACCCAGTCCGCCGTACATGCTCCAGACCGCACCCTGGGTGTTGAACTTCCGCCAGAACAGCGAGTACAGGATCGTCGGCAGGTTCGCGCTGGCCGCGACCGCGAAGGCGAGTGCCACGAGGAACGCGACGTTCTGGCCCTGGGCGCCGATGCCGCCGAGGATGGACAGCAGGCCGATCACGACCACCGTGCGCCGTGCGACCTTCACCTCGCCGTCCGGGTTGACCTTGCCCTTGCGGATCACGCTCGCATAGATGTCGTGGGCGAAGGACGCCGCGGCCGTGATCGTCAGTCCCGCGACCACCGCCAGGATGGTGGCGAACGCTACGGCCGAGATCAGCCCGAGGAGGATGGATCCGCCCAGCTCGAAGGCCAGCAGCGGTGCAGCCGAGTTCACGCCTCCCGGTGCGGCCAGGATGCGCTCCGAACCTATCAAGGCACTGGCGCCGTAACCGAGCACCAGGGTGAAGAGGTAGAAGGCACCGATGAGCCAGATGGCCCAGACCACGGAGCGTCGGGCCTCCTTGGCCGTGGGAACGGTGTAGAAGCGCATGAGCACGTGCGGCAGCGCCGCGGTGCCCAGCACGAGCGCGAGGGCGAGGGACAGGAAGTCCAGGCGTGTGATGGCACTGAGGCCGTACTGCAGGCCCGGGCTCGTGATCGCCTCGTTGCCGGAGGTCTCGATGGCGGCACCCAGCAGCGTCGAGAGGTTGAAGCCGTGCAGCGCAAGGACCCACACCGTCATGATGAACGCACCGGCGATCAGGAGGCAGGCCTTGATGATCTGCACCCAGGTGGTGCCCTTCATGCCGCCGATCAGCACGTACATGATCATGAGGACGCCGACGACGGTGATGACGACGGACTGGCCGAGGCGGTCGTTGATGCCCAGCAGGAGCGAGACGAGTCCGCCCGCACCCGCCATCTGGGCGAGGAGGTAGAAGAAGCAGACGGCGAGCGTGGTGATGGCCGCCGCGATGCGTACGGGACGCTGCTTGAGGCGGAAGGACAGGACGTCGGCCATCGTGAACTTGCCGGTGTTGCGCAGCAGCTCCGCAACCAGGAGAAGGGCCACGAGCCATGCGACGAGGAAGCCGATGGAGTACAGGAAGCCGTCGTAGCCGTTGATCGCGATCGCGCCGACGATACCGAGGAAGGACGCCGCCGAGAGGTAGTCGCCCGCGATGGCCGTGCCGTTCTGCCCACCCGTGAACGAGCGACCGGCTGCGTAGTAGTCGGCGGCCGTCTTGTTGTTGCGGCTGGCCCGAAGGACGATCACGAGCGTGATGGCGACGAACAGCCCGAAGATCGCGATGTTGAGCAGAGGCGATCCGACGGTCGTCACCTCGGTGGTCTGCAGCGGCACGTGGACGGCCGCACTGGTGATGGAAGTCATTTGTTTCCGCCTGCTGGGTCGATGAATGCTTCGGGTGCCGCTTCCTCGAGCTCATGGCGAATGTTCGCCGCGATGGGGTCGAGGCGCCTGTTGGCGTAGCTCACGTACCACATGGTGATAGCGAAAGTGCTGACGAACTGCAGCAGCCCGAGGATGATGCCGATGTTCACGTTGCCGATGACGGGCGTCGCCATGAAGTCGTGGGCGTAGTCCGCCAGCAGCACATAGGCGAAGTACCAGAGCAGGAAGAACACTGCCATGGGGAAGACGAAACTGCGGTGGCGCTTGCGCAGTTCCTTGAACTGCTCGGTCTGCTGGACTTCGGTGAAGTCGACGGCAGCACCGGAGCCGGCGACCGGCTCTACTGGGTGCGAACCCATTGTTCCTCCTTCGTTCGGGATGTCACCCAGCCGCCGCGCGGCGTCGTCGCCGCGCGGGGAAGGCACGTCACTGTGACTCCCATCACTTTGAGGTACGACGACGCACTCCGCCAGCCGCGCGCACCATGGTGTCGGTGAGCGCGCAGCAGGGTGCGGTGAACGGTCGGTGGGTGCGCCGGATGACCGGGACGAGCAGCCTTCGGTGGCCGCTACTGTGGATCCATGTTCAGCGCCGCCGTCGATACCGCCCTGGTGTGCGCCGTCGCGATCATCACGCTCGCCGTCGTCGCGTCCCTCGGGTTCCGCCTCTCCCGCTCCTACCGCGACCTCGGATCCGACGCCGACCGGGCGACCTACGCCACCCTCCATACCGCGGCCCTCGCGTCCGAGCACCTGCGCGAGGGACTGACGCCCGCCGGCGCGACGAAGGCGAGCCGCCACCTCCGCGGACTGCTGCGCTGCGACATCCTGATGATCAGCGACGACGCCGGCGTGCTTGCCTGGGACGGCGGGCGTGGCACCCCGCCGGACGTGATGCCGCTCGTACGCCAGGTGCTCGACAGCGGGCGGACGCAGATCGTTCGCCGCCAGCGGCTGGACAACGTCGGGCTGACCGAGCTGGGCGAGCTCGTGCTGTCTCCGGTGCGCGTCGACGGACGCGTGGTGGGCACCGTCGGCGCGTTCGCGAGCGACGTCAATGCGGGACTCGTCCGGGCCACGAACGAACTCGCCGGGTGGGTCTCCACCCAGGTGGAACTCGCGGAGCTCGACTCCTCCAGGCGGCTCCTCGCCGAGGCGGAGGTACGGGCGCTCCGCGCGCAGATCAGTCCGCACTTCATCTACAACTCGCTGAACGCGATCGCATCCTTCATCAACACCGACCCGGCGCGGGCGCGTGAGCTCGTGGTCGAGTTCGCCGACTTCACCCGATACTCGTTCCGTCGTCACGGCGACTTCACCACGGTTGCCGAGGAACTGCGCAGTATCGACCGTTACCTCCTCCTCGAGCGCGCGCGCTTCGGTGACCGGCTGAAGGTCAGCCTCGAGATCGGGCCGGAGGTCCTCAGCACCGTCATCCCCTTCCTCAGCCTCCAGCCGCTCGTCGAGAACGCCGTGCGGCACGGACTCGATTCGAAGGACGGCGTCGGGAACATCACGATCACGGCGCACGACGTCGGTCCCTTCGCCGAGGTGACCGTCGAGGACGACGGCGTCGGGATCGAGCCCGAGCACCTCCGCTCGGTCCTGGCCGGACACACCGAGGGGGTGCACGTGGGGCTGCGGAACGTCGATTCCCGCCTGCGCCAGGTGTACGGCGACGACTACGGTTTGATCATCGATACCGCGCCCGGAGCAGGCACGCTCATCACGATGCGCGTGCCCAAGTCGCAGCCCGACCACCAGGCATGAGGCGCGTAACCTAGGAACCATGGTCAATGTTGTCATCGCCGACGATGAGCTCCCCGCAGTCGAGGAGCTGGCCTTCCTGCTCCGCAAGGACGCCCGCATCGGAACGATCCACCGGGCATCGAGTGGAGCCGAGGCGCTGGGCGTGCTCGAGCAGCACAGCGTCGACGCACTCTTCCTCGACATCCACATGCCGTCGCTCTCGGGGCTGGACATCGCCCGCGTCATCTCCCGCTTCAACCGGCCGCCGGCCGTCGTGTTCGTCACCGCGGACGAGGACCGGGCGCTCGAGGCGTTCGAGCTCCGAGCCGTCGACTATCTCCTCAAACCCGTCCGGACCGAGCGGCTGGCCGAGTCCGTCCGGCGGGTCTGCGAACTCATGGAGGGCGCGACGGCGGCGCCCGAGGTCATCACGGTGGACCAGGGCGGCGTCAGCCGCATGATCAGGCGGGACGACGTCCGGTACGTCCAGGCGCAGGGCGACTACGCACGCCTGCACACGTCCGAGGCGAGCTACCTCATCCGGATCCCGCTCAACGACCTCGAGCGCCAATGGGCGGAGGCCGGCTTCCTCCGCACGCACCGCTCCTACCTCGTCGCGATGGACCAGGTGCAGAAGGTGCGCATCGGCGCCGGCCGTGCAAGCCTCTTCGTCGGGGACGCGGAGCTGCCGGTCAGCCGCCGCCATCTACCCGACGTGCGGGAGAAGCTCGAAGCCACCCGACTCCGCCCGAGCCATTGACGGCGCACCGCGTGCGCCTGCTGCTGCTCCGTCCGGATCGTTCCGGCGGAACCGTCCTATGATCCCGGGGCCCTCCGGACCGCCCCGCCGGATCCGGGTGACCGCTCCCAGGACCGCTGCCCGTGCGACGGGAGCATCCTTTCCCGTGGCTCGGGAGATGGCGGAGCAGTCGGAGGTGGGCCAGTTGTTCGTGGAGTCGCTGATCAGGTCGCAGCTGCGGTTGGCGCTCGTGGTGGCCGGGGGTTTCCTGGTGATCCTCATCGGGATCCCGGTGCTGCTCGCCGTGTTCCCCGACATCAACGGCGTCACGATCCTGACGGTACCGATTCCGTGGCTGCTGCTGGGGCTGGGCATCTATCCCCTCGTCATCGGGTGCGCCGTCCTCTACGTGCGCAGCGCCTCCCGGAACGAGCGGCACTTCCAGGACCTCGTGGACGATGACTGACGCGTTCCACAACGGCGCGCTGCAGCTGAGCCCGGCCGTCGGCTACACGGCGCTCGTCCTGGTCGCACTGAGCACCGTCCTGATAGGGATCTACGGGCTGCGCATCTCCCGGACGACCGGCGACTTCTATGTCGCCTCGCGTACGGTCCGCCCGTGGTGGAACGCCTCGGCCATCGGAGGAGAGTACCTGTCCGCCGCGAGCTTCCTCGGCGTCGCCGGCCTCATCCTCATCTCCGGCGTGGACGCGCTGTGGTTCCCGATCGGCTACACCGCCGGCTACCTCATGCTCCTGCTGTTCGTCGCCGCTCCGCTCCGGCGATCAGGCGCGTACACCATCCCGGACTTCGCCCAGGCGAGGCTCGACTCGCTCCTGGTGCGCCGGGTGACCAGCATGCTCGTCGTCGTCGTCGGGTGGCTGTACATCGTCCCGCAGCTCCACGGCGCTGCGCTGACCGTCCGGATCACCACCGGGCTGCCCTCGTGGGTGGGTCCGCTCGCCGTCGTCGTCGTGGTGTGCCTCAGCGTGGTCACCGGCGGCATGCGCTCCATCACCTTCGTCCAGGCCTTCCAGTACTGGCTCAAACTCACGGCCCTCGCCGTCCCGGTGGCGTTCATCCTGTTCCGCCTCGGTGCCGACGGCCGGCCGATCACGGCGGGCGGGAGCGCCTTCACCGCGGACCTCAACACGACGGCCGAAGCCTCCCTGTACGGCACGATCTCGCTCGTCATCGCGCTGCTGTTCGGGACGCTCGGGCTGCCCCACGTCCTCGTGCGCTTCTACACCAACCCCGACGGCGCATCGGCGCGCCGGACGACGCTCATCGTCCTCGGGCTCCTCTCCGTGTTCTACCTCTTCCCCACCGTCTACGGCATCCTCGGGCGGATACACACTCCCGAACTGGCGGCGGAGGGATCAGCGGACGCCACCGTCCTCCTCCTGCCCGGGCGCATCTTCGACGGAATGACGGGTGACGTGCTGTCCGCCCTCGTGACGGCAGGCGCCTTCGCGGCGTTCCTCTCGACGACGAGCGGACTCGTCGTCTCCCTCGCCGGCGTGGTGAGCCAGGAATTCTTCCAGGGCAGCGTCGCGGGATTCCGGCGGGCGGCGCTCCTGTCGGCGCTCATCCCCCTCGTCATCGCCCTGCTGACCGACAGCCTCGCGCTCGCGGGAAGCGTCGGGTCGGTTTTCGCCTTCACGGCCTCCACCATCTGCCCGCTGCTACTGCTGGGCATCTGGTGGCGCGGCCTCACCGACGCCGGCGCGATCGCCGGCATGCTCGCCGGCGCAGTCCTGTGCGGCGGAGCGATCGCGGTGACGGCGCTGATAGGTCCTGGTACAGGGGACGACCGGGTGTGGCTGGGACAACCGGCCCTGTGGACGGTGCCGACAGCTTTCATCACCATGGTGGTGGTATCGCGGGCGACGGCAGGACGGAAACCGGCATCGGCGTCGCGCGTGCTGGCACGCCTCCACACTCCCGAACCCCGGTAGGAGGGCCTGGGGCGGCACGCGGCCGGGCGCGGGCGGTACGCGTCCGTGGGTCAGTCGATGCCGGCCATGAGTTCGACGACGCGGTCCAGGAATCCGTCGACCTGGTTCTCCTCGTACCCGTCGGCGCCGCGCGCCTCACGGAACACCGCGCGGCGGACGACGTCGACACTCATGGGCAGGTCGTCCTCGAGGTACTGCAGGAGCTGATCGCAGAGGCGGTCGACGTCCTCGATGTCGTAGCTCGGGCTGTTCCTCTTCGTGGGACGGCGGAAGCGCTCTCCGGGCGGGCGGTGGAGGCGGTTGCGGAGGACGGCCGCGGTCCGGCCGATCTCGCGCAGCCAGGCATCCTCGCCCTTCGTGCTGATGAGGTGGTCGCGTTCCCGCTGCGCGAAGACGTCCTCGAGCCTGTCCAGGGCGGCGTCGACCGCTTGTGGCTCGTACCCGCCCTTCACAGGGTCGAACGCCATGGCGCGGACGTCCCTGCTCGTGATGGCGTCCCCGTCGGGGTCCTCTGCGTTGTAGTGCGCGCGGGCCTTCGTCAGGAAGCGATCGACCTGACGGGTGTTGTAGCCGAATTCGCGGCGCCCGACACGCGCGAAGGGGGAGCTGCCCGGGCGAGCCACGTCCATCGATGAAAGTCCTTCTGCTGAATCCTCTGAGTGCCTGCGGAGCCCTGTGCCTCCGGCGGGTCGTGCCGCTGACCTGCGGCTACAGCAACCCCGGTACCAATGTAGCGGACAGCAGGTACGCCACCGGGGAGGCGAGGACGATCGAATCCAGGCGGTCCATCACTCCCCCGTGGCCGGGCAGGATCGTGCCCATGTCCTTCACGCCGAGTTCCCGTTTGACCATCGATTCCGCCAGGTCCCCGGCCGTGGCCGACGCGACGATCGCCACGGCGAGCACCAGGCCGATCCACAGCGGCTGGTCCAGCAGGAGGACCGCGCAGAAACCCCCGACGACGAACGCTCCGCCGATCGAACCGCCGAAGCCCTCCCACGATTTCTTCGGGCTGATCTTCGGCGCCATGGCGTGCTTGCCGAAGAATGCCCCGATCAGGTATCCGAAGGTGTCGTTCGCGACCACGAGCAGCAGGAGCGTGGCGATGACGAGGAACCCGCCCTCCGCGCGCATCAGCAGCATCGCGAAGCTCAGCATGAAGGGGACCCACAGCACCGTGAACGTGCCTGCCATGAGGCTCTTGGCCGCATCCGGCGCAGGGTCCAGCGATCGCCAGAGGAAGAGCCCGAGAATCGAGAAGACGGCAGCGACGGCGAGCCCTTCGGCTCCTCCGAGATAGGCCGAGAACGGAAGGACGAGTGCCCCGGCCAGGGTGGGCACCACCGGCACGGAAATGCGCCGGAGCTCCAGCGCCCGGCAGATCTCCCACACCCCGACGGCCCCGAACAGCGTGACGATTCCGACGAAGACGATCGGGAAGAACAGCAGTCCCACCAGGACGGGGATCAGGAGGCCCGCGCCGACGCCGATGGCCGCCGGTAGGTTGCGCCCGGCACGTGACGGCGTTCCGGGCACCTTGGCAGGACGGCGGCGCTTGAAGAGGCCGTGGCCGGTTGCCCCTGACGCGCGAGCGGCTCGGATCGCCCTGCGCGACCCAGGGACGGGCGTCGACCCGGTCTCCGCGTGCGGACCGGCGGCTACCGCTGCATCCTGCGTGGCGGCGATGCCCGTCCCGGCGTCGACCGGGCTAGCATGCGGACGCGCGGCATCGGGGGCGACGACGACGCGCGTGTTGTCTGTTCCGGCGGCAGGCGTCGATGGCTGCCCGGGTGCCGCACCGGGAGGATCGTGGTCTGCCATCAGACCTCGAGCAGCTCCGCTTCCTTGCGCTTCAGCAGCTCGTCGATGAGGTCCACGCGTGACTTGGTGAGCGCATCGAGCTCCTTCTCGGCGCGTGACCCCTCATCCTCGCCGGCGTCGCCGTCCTTGACCGCCCTGTCGATGCCGTCCTTGGCCTTGCGACGGATGTTCCGGATCGAGATCTTCGCGTCCTCCGCCTTGGTCTTGACGACCTTGACGTATTCCTTGCGGCGCTCCTGCGTCAGCTCGGGCAGGACCACGCGGATCACGTTGCCGTCATTCGAGGGATTGGCGCCGAGGTCGGACTCACGCAGCGCCTTCTCGATGTCGTTGAGAACGGCCCGGTCGAAGGGCGTGATGAGCAGCGTGCGTGCTTCCGGGTTCTGGAAGGATGCCAACTGCTGCAACGGGGTGGGAGCACCGTAGTACATCACCACGACCTTCGAGAACAGGGACGCATTGGCGCGGCCGGTGCGGATCGTCGCGAAATCGTCCTTTGCAACCTCCACGGCCTTGTCCATCTTGTCGGTGGCTTCCAGCAAGGTCTCTTCGATCACAATGTCTCCTTCGCTCTGCAGTCGGCTGCCCGGCAACCGTTCCAGTGGTCAATCCTAGTTCACCCCGGTGCGCCGTCCCGGCACCGGCAGGGCGGCGTTGCCCTGTCCGCTCCGAGCGGCTAGGCCGTGACGAGCGTTCCCAGCCTCTCACCGCGGATAGCACGCGTGACGTTGCCCTCGCCCTCCATGCCGAACACCACCATCGTCAGGTTGTTGTCCTTGCACATGGTCATCGCGGTCTGGTCCATCACGCGGATGTCACGGCGCAGCGCCTCGTCGTAGGACAGGGTGTCGAGCTTCTCCGCCGTCGGATCCTTGTGGGGGTCCGCGGTGTAGACGCCGTCGACGCCGCTCTTGGCCATGAGGACCTCGTCGGCGTGGACCTCCAGGGCTCGCTGGGCCGCGACCGTGTCGGTCGAGAAGTACGGCAGGCCCGCTCCGGCGCCGAAGATCACGACGCGCCCCTTCTCCAGATGGCGGATGGCCCGCCGCGGAATGTAGGCCTCGGCGACCTGGCCCATCGTGATGGCGCTCTGCACCCGTGTCTCGACCCCGGCCTGCTCGAGGAAGTCCTGCAGTGCGAGACAGTTCATCACGGTGCCGAGCATTCCCATGTAGTCGGCTCGGGAGCGGTCCATGCCGCTCTGGGAGAGCTCGGCCCCACGGAAGAAGTTGCCACCGCCCACGACGATCGCGACCTCGACCTCACCCACCGTTGCCGCGATCTGCTGCGACACGGACCGGACGGTCTCGGGATCGACGCCCAGCTTGCCGCCGCCGAATACTTCGCCGGAGAGCTTGAGGAGGACACGACGCCGCGCCTGGGCACCACCCGTCGGAGCAGTGGAAGTGGTGTCCATGAAATGCCTCCCGGGCGTTGGCTGGTGGCCGCTCCTGGTCGGGCGGCCGGTTGTACGAGGTGCGGGGTGTTGCCGGACCCGTTACAGGATACGGCGCGCCTCCCGGGCGCAGGAAAGGGCGGCCACCGGCTGGCGGCCGCCCTTCACCTTCGTGCTGCGGAGCAGGCTCCTGGCCTAGGCTCCGACGCGGAAGCGTGCGAACGCGGTCGCGTTCGCTCCGGCGTCCGCGAGGACCTTGGCGACGGACTTCTTGGCGTCCTTGGCGAATGCCTGGTCGACCAGGACACCCTCCTTGAAGAAGCCGGTGAGGCGTCCTTCGACGATCTTGGCGAGAGCCTGCTCGGGCTTGCCCTCTGCGCGGGCCGTCTCATCGGCGATGCGGCGCTCCGACTCGACGAGCTCGGCGGGAACATCCTCACGGGTCAGGTAGGTCGGCGAGTACGCAGCGATGTGGACCGCGACGTCGTGCGCTGCCTCCACTGCGGCGTCGCCCGAGCCCTCGACGGCGAAGAGCACGCCGACCTGGGCGGGAAGGTCCTTGGACGTCTTGTGCAGGTACGCGTCCACGATCTGGCCCTCGATGCGAGCGATACGACGAACGTCGACCTTCTCGCCGAGCAGTGCACCGGCTTCGATGACGTGCTCGGACACCGGCTTGCCGTCGAGCTCGAACGCGAGCAGGCTCTCGACGTCGGTGGCGCCGGACTGGATGGCCGCGGCGAGCACCTTGTTCGAGAAGTCGATGAACGGTCCGGCCTTCGCGACGAAGTCGGTCTCGCAGTTGACCTCCACCATGACGCCGACGTTGCCGTCGACGCGAGCTGCGACGAGGCCTTCGGCAGTCGAGCGTCCCTCGCGCTTCGTCGCGCCCTTGAGGCCCTTGATGCGAATCAGTTCCAGGGCCTTGTCGGCGTCGCCGTCGGCTTCGTCGAGGGCCTTCTTGACGTCCATCATGCCGGCGCCCGTGCGCTCGCGCAGGGCCTTGATGTCAGCGGCAGTGAAATTTGCCATACGAACTCCTAAGTTGAAGTGGATCTACGAAGAGCTTCCGTGGGCCGTGGCCCCCGGTGCAAGCGTCATGCGATGAACACCTGCGGAACATGCGTAAGGGGCGTGGTTCGACCCACACCCCTTACGCAACGGGAACTACTTGGTGTCGCTGGCGGAGACTTCCTCAGCAGGCACGTCGGCTGCTGCAGGCGCTTCGGCGGCGAGCGCCTCGGCCTCGGCCGGAGCCTGATCCGGGGCCGGCGACTCGGAGGTCGCAGGAGCGGTTGCCTCGGTTGCGGCATCGCCCTCGAGCAGTTCGCGCTCCCACTCGGCCATGGGCTCCTCGGCTGCAGCAGCATCGTTACCGCTGGCGCGGTTGTTGCGTGCAATGAGGCCTTCGGCCACGGCGTCGGCTACGACGCGTGTCAGCAGGTTGACGGCGCGGATGGCGTCGTCGTTGCCCGGGATCGGGAAGTCGACCTCGTCGGGATCGCAGTTGGTGTCGAGGATCGCGACGACGGGGATGTTCAGCTTCTTCGCCTCGTCGATGGCGAGGTGTTCCTTCTTCGTGTCCACGACCCAGATGACGGAGGGGGCCTTCGTCAGGTTGCGGATGCCGCCGAGGTTGCTCTGGAGCTTGGTGAGCTCACGCTTCAGGAGCAGGAGCTCCTTCTTCGTGTGTCCCGAGCCGGCGACGTCGTCGAAGTCGATCTCTTCGAGTTCCTTCATGCGCTGGATGCGCTTGGACACCGTCTGGAAGTTGGTGAGCATGCCACCGAGCCAGCGCTGGTTCACGTAGGGCTGGCCGACGCGCGTCGCCTGGTCGGCGATCGCTTCCTGTGCCTGCTTCTTCGTGCCGACGAAGAGGACGGTTCCGCCGTGGGCGACGGTGGCCTTGACGAACTCGTACGCGCGGTCGATGTATCCCAGCGACTGCTGGAGGTCGATGATGTAGATGCCGTTGCGCTCGGTGAAGATGAAACGCTTCATCTTCGGGTTCCAACGGCGGGTCTGGTGACCGAAGTGGACGCCGCTGTCGAGCAGCTGGCGCATGGTTACGACTGGCATGTCATGCCTTTCTTCAGCAGGGCTTCAGCGCTGTGCGCTGCCTCTGCTTGTTGACGGTTATCTCGGTGCAGACCAGGGTGGTCGGCACTTCCTGGTACCTGGTCGTCGCGGGGACGTCCCCTCCCCTACCGGACTCAGCCGGACCGCGGGGTGGACACTTTGGCAGCCCTCGTGGGCTCCGAATCGCAGGCACGCGTAGTCAGCCCGGAGATCCCATGCCGCATCGATGCCGAAGGCGGGTGCACATGGGAGCAGCAGGCTGCTGGAACAAGTGTACTACAGCGGATGGGCGCGCCCCGGCGGGAACGACGGCCCAGCGGCTCCCCCCGCAGGGCGGGGGAGCGGCACTTTTTCCACATGGATGCTGCGGACGCCCCGGCGCCGGTCGATGACGGGCAGTGTCGATGCATGCCTGTCGCCACGTCGCCGATCGCGCGCACGGCCCGCGCTCCCCGCAGCCGGCCGAGCCACCCCTGCCACCATCCCAGCCACCATCGCCGGCTCTTCGCCCTCGTGCTCTGTCTGGCAGCCGCGTTCGTCAGCGGTTCCGCAGGCCCGGCCACGGGTTCGCCGCCTTTCCCCGTCACCGGGTGGCCCGGCTCTTCCACGCTCCCGGAGCAGCGCGGTCCGGAGGTGTTCGTCCCTGAGTGGTCGTGGCCGCTGGAGCCGGTACCGACGGTGCTGCGAACCTTCGAGAAACCACCCCGGACGTGGCAACGGGGTCACCGTGGCGTGGACCTCTCCACCGGCGCGGAAGAGTCAGCGGCCATCCTGAGCCCCGCGGACGGCGTCGTCTTCTTCGCAGGCACGGTCGTGAACCGTGGTGTGCTGTCGATCGATCACGGCGGCGGCCGGATCAGCAGTTTCGAACCGGTCGAGACGGCCCTGCTGAAGGGTCAGCGGGTCGCGGCGGGCGACGTCGTCGGGGCCCTCGCCACAGCGACGGGCGAGGCCCGGGGGCACTGCGGATTCCCGTGCCTCCACTGGGGCGTGCGGGCGGACGGCGAATACGTCGATCCGCTGTCCTTCGTCATGGACCGCCGCCCATCGGTGCTGCTGCCGCTTGCAGGGTGACCGACAATCCTGCTCAGCCATCCAGCGGGGCGCCGGGTCGGATGCGCCGCAGGTATTCGTTCCTAGACGAAGGCAGCAATCCCTGTGATCGACCTGCCCGCGACGAGTGTATTGATCTCCTGCGTGCCCTCGTAGGAGTAGATCGCTTCCGCGTCGGAAAAGATCTTCGCCATCCCGTAGTCCGTGACGATCCCGTTGCCACCCAGGATGTTGCGCCCTGCCGCCACGCTCTCGCGCATCCTGGCCGTGGTGAAGGCTTTCGCCAGTGCCGACTGTTCATCCTTCGCCTTGCCTGCGTCCTCGAGCTGGGACAGGCGGACCATCATGCCCATCGAGCTCATCGCGTTGCCGAGGATCTGGACGAGCTGCTGTTGCACCAGCTGGAAGCTCGCGATCGGCCGGCCGAACTGCTCGCGTTCGACGGCGTAACGGCGGGCGACGTCGAAGGCGGCGAGCTGCTGGCCCACGGCCTGCCAGCCCACGGCGAGCCTCGTCACCTTGAGGACCTTGTTGGTGTCCCGGAAGCTGTTCGCACCCTTGAGGTGGAAGTCGTCGGACACCACCACGTTGTCGAGGACTATGTCGGCGTTCTCCACGGCGCGCAGGGCGATCTTGTTCTCGATCTTCGTCGAGGTGAAGCCCGGCGTGGTGGTGTCGACCATGAAGCCCTTGACCTGGTTGTCCTCGAGGTCGCGCGCATAGACGACGACCCAGTCGGAGAACGTGGCATTCCCGATCCAGCGCTTTGCCCCGTTGAGTACCCAGGACGTTCCGTCGCGCCGCGCCGTCGTCCGGGTACCTCCGGCGACGTCGGAACCGCCGAGGGGCTCGGTCAGGCCGAACGCCCCGATCTTCCTCATGGCGTAGATGTCCGGCAGCCATTCCTCCTGCTGCTCCCTGGAGGCGAGCGCCTCGATGGAGCCTGTGAACAATCCGTCGTGGACGCCCATGAAGGTGGCGATCGAGGTGTCCGCCCTGGTGAATTCCGCGTGCGTGATGCCGGCGAACAGGTTGGAGTAGCCCTGACGATGGACCGGGCTCACAGGATCCAGTTCGGCGATCCTGGGGATGAGGTCCTTGGGGAACACGCCCTGGTTCCACCACTCGACGGCGTTCGGCCGCACCTCGCGGGCGAGCCAGGCACGGATCTCCTCCAGCCGCGCGCGCTCCTTGTCGGAGAGCAACTCCTCGAACGCATAGAAGTCGCCGCCGGGATACGGGAGGTTGTTGACATCGATCGACGTCTTGCTCATCGGGATTCCTTCGCTCTGGTCATCGGCGACCAGCACTTTCCAGTGGACCGTTGACGAGCGCTCGAAGCGCTCATGGCCCTAGGTTACTCGCCGGTAACTTAGGGCGCCAGTGGATCGAGCGGAGGACTCGGGTCGGGGAATCCCCCGAAACGGACGATGCGCCGCCCGCTGTGAGCGGACGGCGCATCGCGAGGGTCAACCTCGCCGTAGGGCTGCTGGGGCTTGAACCCAGGACAAACGGATTATGAGTCCGCTGCTCTAACCAGCTGAGCTACAGCCCCGAGGAACCGACGGTTCCCGCTGCGCTGCTGCCGGCCTACGCCAGGCATCGAACGCGAGTCCTATTGTATGCGGACGGCAGCGTCCTACCCGCTGAAGGCGGTCCCACTGGGCTCTCGGGCGGCTTCGGCGGTGGAGGAGCCGGCATGGAGGTCGGCGCGGAGCGTCCCGTAGTACAGGCCCTCGAACGTCGCGAGAGTCGCAGAGATGTCGTGCTTGCCGACCAACTCGCGACTCGCGGCTCCCATCTTCCGCTGGTCCTCCTGCGACAGCTCCAGGATCTCCGTGATGCGGCGGCCGAGCTCGTCGGAGTCCCCTGGGGTGAACAGGTAACCGTTCTCGCCGTCGGACACGAGGTGTGGAAGCGCCATGGCATTGGCGAGGAGTACAGGGGTGGACGCGGACATCGCCTCGAGCGTGACGAGCGACTGCAGCTCCGCGGTGCCGGGCTGGCAGAACACCGACGCCCGGATGTAGCTCTTGCGCAGCTCGTCGTCGTCGATCAGGCCCCTGAAGACGACACGGTCACCGATGCCGAGCCGGGCAGCCTGCGCCTGCAGCGCCGGTTTCACCTCCCCGCCTCCGACGACCTCGAGATGGACTCGGAGGTGTTCCGGGGTCTTGGCCACGGCGTCGATCAGGACGTCGATGTGTTTCTCCTCGGCGAGACGGCCGACGAAGAGCACGGTGGGGTGCTCGTGGGGCTCGATCACCTCACCCGGCCGGAGTTCGTACCCAGCCGAGTCGATGCCGTTCGAGACGGGCAGCACCTCGCGCAGGAAAGCGTGGTCGTGCATCGCCTTGGCCGCGAGGGGAGTCGGTGTGGTGACCGCTGCGGCCTTGCTCATCACCTTGCCCATGTCCTTCCAGGAGTTCTTCGCGACGATCCTCTTCAGCCACGCGGGGAACGGCAGGAAGGGATTGAGGTTCTCCGGCATGAAGTGGTTCGTGGCCACCACGCGGATGCCACGCTTCACGGCCTCGTACAGCGTGTACTCGCCGACCATGTAGTGGCACTGGATGTGGACGACATCGGGCTGGACCTGGTCGAAGAGCAGGCTGATGTCCCGCTTGATCTCCCAGGGAAGGCAGATGCGCCAGTAGTCGTGCGTCGGCACACTGTGCGAACGGAGGCGGTGCACCGTCCAGTCACCGCCCGGCTCGGTGTAGCTCCTGCCGTTGGACGCGCGCGGAGCGAGCACGTGCACTTCATGACCGCGTCCCGACATCCCCTTCGCCAGGCGGTAGCCGAACTGGGCCGCACCGTTCACGTTGGGCGGATAGGTGTCCGCAGCGATCAGGATGGTCAGAGGCTTGGAATCAGCCGGGTAACTCACGCGTGGATCCCCTGGGTCGGTGTACTGGGCGGAACTGTGGTGGGTTGCATCAGCGCTGCCTCTTCACGACATCGGGATGATGGCGGGACAGGGCGACGACCCCCACAATAGCAATGAGGGCCGCCGCACCCATCCCCAACGCGGTCACGGTCCGCACATCCGGCTGGAGTTCGTCGAGGATCGTGATGCCCACCGCGATGCCGACCATCGGATCGATGACCGTGAGACCGGCGATCACGAGGTCGGGGGGACCCGTGGCGTAAGCGCTCTGGACGAACCATGCTCCGAGAGCGACGGCCGCCACGAGTGCGACCAGGGTGAGGGGCGGGACATTGAGCAGGAGGCGCCCGTTCGGGTCGAGCAGATGGACGGCGACGATCTTGGTGAGCACGGCAACGAATCCGAAGAGGACTCCGGCTCCCAGGATGTAGGCGAAGGCATTGAGTCGGTGCCTCCCGACGACTGCGAGCGACCCGAAGAGCGCGACGGCGGCACCCAGCAGGAGCACCACGGACAGTTCCTGCGCCGGATCGATGGCGTGGTTCTCCCGCGTGACGTTCACGGCGAGCACGACGAAGAGGGCGCTGCCGGTCACGCACGCGGTGATGGCGGCAACGGTCGGCCGGTTGATGCGGATGCCCTGGTCGCGGGAGTTGACGATCGTCGTGATCACCAGCGCGATCGCCCCGATGGGCTGCACGACGGTCAGGCTTGCCAGGCTCAGGGCGACGACGTTGAGTGCGGTTCCCGCGCCGAGCAGGAACAAGCCGAACAGCCAGCGCGGATTGGTGAGGAGCCGGGCGAACCCGGAAGAACTGAGCGACAGGCCGCCCGTGTTCGCCCGCACGGCGCTACCCTGGCGTTGCGCTCCGAACGCGAGGAAGACCGCCCCCAGCAGGGCCAGCGCTATGGCTACGAGGGGCACGACTGCTGTTCGGCCCGCTCCAGCCGGTACTTGCGGTGGGCTGCGGTGAAGTAGGCGTAGAAGGCGACGAGGTGCAGTACGCACCCCGCGCCGAGCAATCCCTGCGCCACCACGAGGATCCAGTCCTGGCCGAAGCCCTGCACGCGGTGGAGGAGTAGCAGGGGCGCTCCGACGAGCAGCATCGCCGTCCGGATCTTGCCGACGGTCACCACCGGAAGATGCAGTGGCCCGCGGAAGAGGACCAGGGCATTGATGATGAGGACGATGTCCGGGATGACGATGGACCACACCAGCCATGCCGGTGCGATGCCGTCGACGACGAACGTGACGGCGATGACGATGAGAGCCGTCCGATCCGCGACGGGGTCGAGCCACATGCCCACGGTCGACACCTGGTTCAGGCGCCGAGCCACGTAGCCGTCCACCCAGTCGGTGGACCCGATGACCACGAGCGTGAGGACGGCGGCTCCGTACCTCTGCTCGCTGATGAACCATACGAACAACGGGACGCCCAGGAACCGGATGACCGTGATGAGGTTCGGCAGGGTCCACGCCGTCGCGAGTTTAGTGCCCTCGTTACCGGGCCGCGCTCCAGCCCCGATCAGTCTCATCACCCGTGCCTCCCCACCCCATTATGCAGCCAGGCGGTCGCTCCCCCGTGAGGTCCCCCGCGGCGTGCGGGTCCGATCACGGGCGAGCGGCCACCCTTCGACCGTGCCGGGGTCTATCTGCTGAGGAGTCGTCGCAGCATCACGAGCATTGCCGCAACGGACGCAGCGAGGACACTCAGCGGCTTCCAGCGGTCGGCCAGGCTCGTATTGTGCGGGACCTCACGGCGTGCTGCGACCGCAGCCGTCGTGCCGTTTCCCTTCGAGCCGCCGGCCTGTCCTCCGCCCTGTGCCGAGCGGTGCTTCGCCTTGCCGAAGCGCGACTTCACGTCCACGCGGGCACCGAGGGAGTCCCTGGCTTCCGCGATGTGCGTACGGCGCTCGCCCGAGCGTCCGCGCAGTTCCTCGTAGGAAGGAGTCGGTTCCTTGGGCTTGCTGTCCTTGGCGTCCTTGCCGTCGTCGGTGATGCCCGAGTCCTCCTTGGGCTTCTTGACGTCCAGCGTCGCCGGGTCGAAGCTGCGGCCCTCCTTGAGCACGCCGAGGTCGTAACGGATACCGCGGATCGCGTCCTGCGGTACGAGCGGGAGCTGCTTCTTGAGCCGCGAGACACCGATCAGGGCGAGGACCCCTCCGATGACGAGCAACAGGAGGGCGACCAGCAGCGCGGCGAGCCATGCCGGCATGATCTCGGCGAGGCCCATGATTGCTGCGACCACGAGTGCGACGGCGAAGAACAGCACGAAGACGAGGGCTACGACGAGGAACGCAGCCGCGATTCCCGCCTTGATGCCTTTCTGCTTCATCTGCGCGATGGCGATCGAGACCTCATCGCTGACCTGGCGCGGCGTCAGACGGACCAGGAGCCTGATGAGTCCAAACAGCGACAGCGAGCCCGTGGACCGCTTGCCGCGCGTACTAGCCGAGCTGTTCATAGGCCCTGCCTCCATTCGTGAGTGTGTTGCTGGGATTGGCTGAACCAAAATTACCACCGGGCTGCGGTCGGGGCTCCGGTTCCCCGGTCCTGCTCGTGGACAGGACCACGGGCTCGCTGTGCGCTAGGGATATCCTCGGGAAGCGATCAGGCCGGCGTCAGTTCCGCATTGTCCTCGAGGTCCTTGCCCGCGAATTCGGGAAGTTTCGTCCGCACGAAGACGAAGGAGAGCACGGCGAACACGGTGAAAGCCGCGTACATGGTCCAGAGCCCCAGGTTCTCGCTCACCCAGGGGAACGTGAGCGTCACGATGAAGTTGAAGATCCAGTTGACCATCGTGGCGACACCGAGCGCGATGGAGCGGATCCGGTTGGGGAACATCTCTCCGAGGGTCACCCACATCACCGGACCCCAGGTGGCCGCGAAGAAGATGACGAAGAGGTTCGCGCCGACCAGTGCGACGGGCCCCCAGACGCCGGGGAGGGCGATGTCCTCGCCGGATCCGTCGGCCTGCAGGAACGCGGCTGTCGCGGCGAGGAGACCGACGGCCATGCCGATCGAGCCGATCAGGAGCAGTTTCCGCCGACCTACGCGGTCCACGAAGAAGATCGCCACGAACGTCATGACCACGTTGATCACCGACGTGATGACCGACGTCGTGAAAGAGTCGCTCTCACTGAAACCGACGGACTTCCAGAGCGTGGTCGAGTAGTAGAAGATCGCGTTGATGCCCACCAGCTGCTGGAGTGCGGCGATGGCCATGCCGACCCACAGGATGGGCTGCAGCCCGAAGGAAGGTCCCCGCAGGTCGCGGTAGCTCGCGCGGTCCTCGCGCTCGAAGCTCTGGCGGATCTGCCCGATCTTGCGCGTGGTGTCGCTGACGCCGGACACCCGCGACAGGACGCGAGCAGCTTCTTCGTCACGGCCTGCCCGGATCAGGAATTGTGGCGACTCCGGGATGATCAGCGCCAGGACGCCGTAGACGACGGCAGGGATCACACCGACGAGGAGCATCCAGCGCCACGCGGACAAACCCCACCAGAACTCGTTACCGGCGCCACCGGCCGCGCTTGCGAGGGAGGCATCCGACAGCAACGCGGCGAAGATGCCGACCGTGATCGCCAGTTGCTGCACCGACGCCAGCCCCCCGCGCCACTTCGACGGTGCGATCTCGGCGATGTAGCCGGGCACGATGACCGAGGCGATACCGATCGCGAGCCCGCCGACGAGCCGCCAGGCCATGAGGTCCCACTCCGAGAAGGCGTAGGCCGACCCGGCGGAGTTCACCGCGAAGAGGATCGCTGCGGCGACCATGACTTTCTTGCGACCCCAGCGGTCGGCCAGTCCCCCGGCGAACCAGGCGCCGGCAGCACACCCGAGCAGGGTGATGGCGACGGTGAATCCGAGGACGCTCGAGCTCAGCTCGAAGTCCGCCTGGATCGAGTCGACCGCCCCGTTGATGACAGCGGTGTCGAACCCGAACAGGAGCCCTCCGACGGCGGCGGCAACGGTGATCGCGATGACTCTCGCGAGGTGCCGCGGGGATTGCACTGTCTCCGGACCGGCGTCGTGCTCGCTCATGTTCAGCTCTTCCTGCTTGTTCGATTTTTCTTCACCCTACGTCAACCCGAAGCGTGCTTAGCAGCAGCCCCCATCCATCCCGATTCCCCGCTTGCATCTCCGGAGGGTTGACGGTGGACATAGGATAAGAGGGTCATTGATTCGCCCCAGCAACCAAATCGTGCCACGTCGGACGGGCGGTTGCACACTGGAAGCCGCTCCGCCGTCGTCGCCGGGCCGCCCTTGCAGTCGATGCCACCCCCTCGCATCATGTCTCCACGTGATACACCGGCAAGCACCTTCCGTTCGTTAGGCAGCATCTTGAGCACCATCACCCATCCAGGCGACAGCCTCTCCCGCCGCGAGAAGATCATCTACGTCTTCATCCTCGGGACCCTCACGGCACTAGGTCCGTTCACGATCGATCTCTACCTGCCGGCGTTCCCGGCCTTGCAGTCCGATTTCGGCGTGTCCGAAGCCGCTGTCCAGCTGACCCTGACGGGCACGATCATCGGCTTCGCGGGCGGGCAACTGCTCGTGGGTCCGCTCAGCGACAAGATCGGTCGGCGCCTGCCCCTCATCCTGGCGACCACCCTGCACGTCGGCGCCTCGATCGGGGCCGCGTCCTCCGAGGACATCAGCATGCTCATGCTGTTCCGCGTGCTCCAGGGCATCGGCGCGGCGGGCGGGGGCGTCGTCGCGATGGCGATGGTGCGGGATCTCTTCGGCGGCTACACCCTGGTGCGCATGCTGTCCTACATGGCCCTCGTCAACGGCATGGCGCCCATCTTCGCGCCGGTCATCGGTTCACAGCTCCTGCTGCTCTTTCCCTGGCCCGGCATCTTCTGGTTCCTCGCCTGCTACGGGGTCCTGGTCATCCTCGCGGTCGCGATGTTCATCATCGAGACGTTGCCGAAGGAGAACCGCCGCCAGTCAGGGCTGACGGTGGTGCAGCGCTACCGGGCCGTGCTGGGGGACCGCATCTTCATCGGCATCCTGCTCGTCGGCGGGATGAACTTCTCCGGGCTCTTCTCCTACCTCTCGGCGTCGCCGTTCCTGTTCCAGGGTCCCTACGGACTCAACGAGCAGCAGTACGGCCTGTTGTTCGCCATCAACTCCCTGGGCATCGTGGCCGGAGTCCAGATCAGCTCCCGCGTACTGAGGCGGGTCGGCCCGCAATGGGTCATCGCGGCGGCCACGGTCGTGCAGCTCGTCATGGCGATCCTCATCATCGCCTTCGATCAGCTCGGTCTCGGTTTCTGGGGAACCGCCCTCCCGCTCTGGTTCTACATCATGGCGACGGGTTTCATCTTCCCCTGCGTGCAGGTTCTCGCCCTGATCAACAACGGCGCGCAGGCCGGCACCGCAGCGTCCCTGCTCGGTGCCGTGACCTTCGGAACCGCTGGTGTCATCTCGCCCCTCGTCGGGCTCCTGGGCGAGGGCATCGAATCCGCGGCGCCGATGGCGGGTGTAATGGCAGCATGCATCGCCCTGGGCATGGTGTTCCTCTGGACCGTGGTCCGTCCGCGGAAGGTGCCGGCCCTGCAGTAACCGGCCCTCCAAGCAGTGACCCGGCGTCGTAGTCGTCGACGCGGCGGGCTACGCCGCTGCGGACCCGGAGTCCGCCGGAAGGGCCTCGGCCGTCTTCGCTATGTTTCGCGCCATCGATTTGAAGATGAAGCCGTGGAAGGGCAGCACCGCGAGCCAGTACAGGCGTCCGGACAGGCCCTGAGGGAAGAACACGGCGCGCTGGTAGTAGGAACTGCCGGAACCATCGGGCTGCACCGCGAACTCGAGCCATGCGCGGCCGGGCACCTTCATCTCCGCCCGCAGCCGGAGTCGCTCCCCGTGCACGAGCTCCTCGACGCGCCAGAAGTCGAGCGCTTCGCCGGTGAGGAGTTCCTGTGCGTCCCTCCTCCCCCGACGCAGGCCCACCCCGCCTGCCAGCTTGTCCATCCAGCCGCGCGCGGCCCAGCCGACCGGCCACGAGTACCAGCCGTTCTCACCTCCGATGCCCTCGACGACGCTCCACAACGTCTCCGGGGACGCGGTGGAGCTGTACGTCTGCACATCGGTGAACACCGTGTGGCCTGCCCAGTCGGGGTCCGAGGGCAGCGGGTCCGCCTCGCTGTCGACCTGCGTGGCCCCGGCCCAGCTCGTCTCCACCTCTCCCCCGCGCATCTTGCCCAGAGCCAGGTCCACCGACCGCCGATAGCCCGTCAGGCCGCCCTCGGGGGCGGCGATGTGGTCGTCGATGTCATGCTCGGAGGTGACGGCGTCATGCTGCAGGGACTCGATCAGCGGCATCGCCATCGCCCTCGGGATAGGGGTGACCAGATTGACCCAGTGCCCTGCGAGGCGCGGAGTGAGCACCGGGAGTGCGAGGATCCTGCGGCGCGGGAGGCCGGCGGCCTCGGCGTACTGGTTCATCATCTCGGCGTAGGTCAAAACCTCGCGGGACCCGATGTCGAACGTCCTGTTGAGTCCTCCCGGAAGATCGAGTGCTCCGACGAGGTAGTGGATGACGTCTCGCACTGCAATGGGTTCGATGTGGTTGAGGACCCACTTCGGCGCAGGCATCACGGGCAGGACGTCGGAGAGGTGCCGGATCATCTCGAAGGACGCGGAGCCGGAACCGATGACGACGCCGGCCTGGAAAGCGATGGTCGGAGTACCGGAGTCCAGCAGGATCTTCCCGACCTGAGTGCGCGAGCGCATGTGGGTGGACAGCTCGACGCCCTCCGGGTGGAGACCGCCGAGGTAGACGATGCGCCGCACCCCTGCATCCGTCGCGGCTTCGGCGACGGTCGCTGCGATGTCTGCCTCGCGCTTGTCGAAGTCCCGGCCCGATCCCATGGAGTGCACGAGGTAGTACAGGGTATCGACGCCCTGGCTGACCGCACGCATGGTGGCACTGTCCTGCAGGTCCCCCTCCACGATGTCGACGGAACCGGACCAGGGGACGTCCTTGAGCTTCTGCGGGGACCGAACGATCACGCGCACCGTGTGCCCCGCGGCGATCAGCTTCGTGACGAGCCGGCCCCCGATGTAGCCCGTGGCACCGGTCACGAGGATGAGCTTGCCGTCGGTGCCGTCAGTATCCATGCGCTTCAGCCTACGCTCGTGCCCCGCGCCGTCGGGGGCCGGCGCGTCCTCCACCGGCCGCGCTCGCCGGCGCGCCACCCTTCAGGGAGCCCGGGAAAAGGAAACGCCCCTGACCGATGTTTCCACAGGTCAGGGGCGAATTTGCTCCTCCGACTGGACTTGAACCAGTAACCCTTCGATTAACAGTCGAATGCTCTGCCAATTGAGCTACGGAGGAAAGCGCAGGTATTACATTACATACCTTCCGGGGCGAAGTGAAATCGGGCGCCGGCCTACTCCTCGCGGAGTTGCCGCCGTTGCATCTCCAGCTCCATCAGGTCGCGCTGAAGCTGGTTGTAGAGTGCGGGATCATCGGCCGGGTTCATGCGCTGCAACTGCCCGAGCTTGTCCGCCTTCTGCTGCGTGATGCGAAGCTCGGTCAGGCGGTTGAGGATGTCCCGGCAGTAGTTGACCATGGCGTCGGCGTCCTTGGCGGGTAGCGGCCGGACGGCGAGTTCGCTGACCAGGGGACGCAGGACGTCCGGTACCCCCTCCCGCACGGATTCCACCCAGCGTGACAATTCCGTCCCGGCTGCCCCTGCCGCAAGCACAGCAGTGTGCAGCGCCTCGTAGACGGGAACCGTGAACCGTGAGGTCGAGAAACTCTCCCACTGGGCGGCCGTGAGGAGCGTGGGCTGCTGGAGCACCACCTCGAGCGCCTCGCGCTCCATGCGGGCGATAGGGTCACGCGGATCGGGCCGCTCGAAATACGGCTCGTCGGACGAGGGAGCGCCGGGCCCGGCGACTCCGGACGACGCGGGGAGTGGCCGGCCAGGGCCTCCCTGGTGTCCCTGTACGCCCTGCTGCCTGCCGTTCGACGAGACAGCGGAGGCACCGTCCCGGCGAGCGGCTGCAGCGACCGCTCGCGCCACCTGGTCCTCCCCCACGTACTGCATGCCGAGCCAGCGTGAGAGCTCGCGCGTATAGGTGGAGCGGAGTGATACATCCCGTATCTGCGCGACGATGGGGGCCGCGTGGCGCAGCGCCTTCACCTGCCCCTCGCCGGAGGACAGGTCGAAGTTCTCGAAGGACGCCTTGATGGCGAACTCGAACAGGGGACGACGCTCCGCGATGAGCGCACGCACCGCATCATCCCCTCTGGTCTGGCGCAGCTCGCAGGGATCCGCGCCGGAGGCCTCGACTGCTACGTACGTCTGCGAGGTGAACCTCTGGTCCTCCTCGAACGCGCGGAGGGCGGCCTTCTGCCCCGCCGCATCGCCGTCGAACGTGAAGATCACCTCGCCGCCCGTGCCGTCGTCGGACAGGAGCCTCCGCGCGATCTTGATGTGGTCGGCGCCGAAGGCCGTACCGCACGTGGCGACGGCGGTTCCGACGCCGGCGAGGTGGCAGGCCATGACGTCGGTGTAGCCCTCGACCACGACGAGCTGCCTGTTCCTGGCGATGTCCTTCTTGGCGAGGTCGATGCCGTACAGCACCTGGGACTTCTTGTAGAGCGAGGTCTCCGGTGTGTTGAGGTACTTGGGACCCTGATCGTCCTCGTGGAGTTTCCGCGCGCCGAAGCCGACGGTATCGCCGGTGATGTCGCGGATGGGCCAGATCAGGCGGCCCCGGAAGCGGTCGTAGAACCGGCCGGGGTTGCTCGACGAGGCACTGAACATACCGGTCAGCTTCAGCTCGTCCAGCGTGAAGCCCCGCCCGGTCAGGTGGTTGAGCAGCGTGTCCCAGCCCTGCGGGGCGTAACCGACACCGAAGTGCTCGGCTGCGTCGCGGTCGAAGCCCCGCTCCTGCAAGAACTGCCGGGCCGTGCCGGCGCCCTGGGTCAGGAGCTGGTCCCGGAAGAACTCGGCTGCGATCTTGTGCGCGTCCAGGAGGCGCTGACGCTTGCCCACGTCCTCGCGCCGCGGCCCCGTCCCGCCGTCCTCGTAGTGCAGTTCGAAACCGATACGAGCGGCGAGCTTCTCGACCGTCTCGCTGAAGGAGGTGTGGTCCACTTTCTGGACGAAGGAGATGACGTCGCCGCCCTCACCGCAGCCGAAGCAGTGGTAGGAGCCCATCTGCGGCCGGACGTGGAACGAGGGCGACCGCTCGTCGTGGAACGGGCACAGCCCCTTCCACGAGCCGATGCCGGCAGACTTCAACGTGACGTAGGCGTCGACGACTTCCTTGATGTCCGTGCGCTGGCGTACCTCATCGATGTCTTCACGCTTGATGAGTCCGGCCATGGCATTCAGTTTATGCCTGCCCCACGGACACCCTGACCGTGGCTGGAGCAGGTGTGCCCAACGCCTCCCTGACCGGGGGCGGTTCCGGGTACGGGCCGTAGGAACCTCCCGGTGCCGGTTCCTACCAGAGTGCCGGAACCGGTCCGACGATCCGCTCGTGAAGGCTCAGTGCGGATGCGTCCGTCAGCGACGCCACCTGGTCGATGACCACGCGTAGGCGAGCGTCGTCGTCAGAAGCTTCCCGCCAGTCGGCCGCGAACATCGGCTCGAGGTAGCGGTCGCCGTCCGCATGGATCTGCGCCACGAGGGACGCCAGGACCTCGCGCTGGCGCTCGTAGAGCGGCTGGCGGTGGTCCGTGGTCATCACATAGGTGGTCGCCAGTCCCTTCATCACGGCGATCTCCAGGATGGTCTCCTCGGGCACCACCATCTCCGCGTTGTAGCGCGTCAGGGAGTCAGGCCCGTAGATGGCGCGCGTGGACTGCATGGCGCTCAGGCAGAAGCGACCGATCAGCTGGCTGGTCATGTTCTTGAGGGCTGCCATGGACCGCCGCGTACCGTCGGCTTCCCGCACCCAGACGGGGGTGCGCTCCAGGCGCGACAGAGCGGCATCGACGGCGGCGGGGTCGCTGCCCGGCAGGTACCACTGCTGTGTATAGCCGACCACCCGCGCGCGGGCGTCCGCGCTGTCCATCCACCTGAGCTGGAGATGCCCGGCCACGATCGCGTCCTCGACGTCGTGCACGGAGTAGGAGATGTCATCGGCGAGATCCATGACCTGCGCCTCGAGGCACGAGCGGCCTTCCGGCGCGCCGTCCCTGAGCCAGTCGAAGACGGGGAGGTCGTCGTCGTACGCACCGAACTTCGTGGTGCGCTGACCGCTGATCACGGGCGCCGCGGCTGCTGTCCAGGGGTACTTGCACGCAGCATCCAGGCTCGCCCGCGTGAGGTTGAGGCCCGCAGGCCCGCCGTCGGCCTGCAGGACCTTGGGCTCGAGCCGCGTGAGCAGGCGCAGGGTCTGCGCATTGCCCTCGAACCCGCCGATGCCGTGCGCGATGTCGTTGAGCGCCGACTCGCCGTTGTGGCCGAAGGGAGGATGACCGAGGTCGTGCGCGAGGCAGGCGGTGTCCACGATGTCGGGGTCGCAGCCGAGAGTCCTGCCGAGCTCGCGGCCGACCTGCGCCACCTCGAGCGAGTGCGTGAGGCGCGTCCGGACGAAGTCGTCGGTGTCCGGCGCGACGACCTGTGTCTTCGCACCGAGCCGTCGGAGCGCGGAGGAGTGCAGCACGCGGGCACGGTCCCGCTCGAAGTCGGTGCGGTGCGAGCTCTTCGGCGGCTCCTTCACCCATCGTGCTGTGTCCGCGGCGCTGTAGCCGGTGGTGGCGGACAGTTCGGGGAGACTCATGATGCCTTTCTAGCGCAACTGTGAAGGAAGGGCCTGCCCGCTCCGGAGCATGTGGAGCACGGGAGCCCGGACCACCGCGCCGGCGGGAGAGCGCCGGGCACGCGGGTCAGCCGCCGGATACGTCCACCTCGGCAGCGGCGATGTCCGCCTGCTGCGCGGAGTTGAGGACGCGGCCCTCGAGCCAGCGCTCCGGCAGCGCCGTCTTCTTCGGCGAGCCGGCACGGCCGCGGGGTCCCTCCGCATCCTGGCCCGGGTAGGGCGAGTCCTTGTCGAGTTCGTCCAGGAGTCCGCGCAGCACCTCGAGCGTGGGCACGGTGGCAAGCCTGGCTCTCAGGTCGCCGCCCACGACGTAGCCCTTGAAGTACCAGGCCATGTGCTTCCTGATGTCCCTGAGCCCCATCATCTCGCTGCCGAACGTCTCGACCAGGAGTTCCGCATGCCGGTACACGGTGTCGGCAACCTGCCCGAGCCCTGGACGGTACCGCGACGCGCTGCCCTCAAAAGCGTTCATCAGGTCGCCGAAGAGCCATGGACGGCCCTGGCAGCCCCGCCCGATGACGACGCCGTCGACGCCGGTCTGCCGCACCATGCGCACGGCGTCCTCCGCGCTCCAGATGTCACCGTTGCCGAGCACCGGGATATCCGGCAGGGCCTCGCGCAGTTCGGCGATCGCGCTCCAGTCGGCCTTGCCCGAGTAGAACTGGGACGCCGTGCGTCCGTGGAGGGCGACGGCGGCGACGCCGCTGTCTCGGGCGATACGACCGGCCTCGCGGAACGTGAGGTGGTCCTCGTCGATGCCCTTGCGCATCTTGATGGTCAGCGGGATATTCCCCCTCGATGCCTCGCGCACGGCGGTCTGCACGATGGCGGTGAAGAGGTCGAGCTTCCAGGGCAGGGCCGCTCCCCCGCCCTTGCGCGTGACCTTGGGGACCGGGCAGCCGAAGTTCAGGTCGATGTGGTCGGCGCGGTCCTCCTCGACGAGCAGCCGGACGGCAGCGCCCACGGTCTTCGGGTCGACACCGTACAACTGGACGGACCGCACCTTCTCGTCGTCGTCGTGCGAGATGATGCGCATCGACTCCGGGCTGCGCTCGACGAGCGCGCGGGAGGTGACCATCTCGGAGACGTAGAGCCCGCCGCCGTACTCACGGCACAGCCGGCGAAAGGCCTTGTTGGTGATACCCGCCATCGGCGCGAGGATCACCGGCGTGTCCACGGTGATATTGCCGAGCGTGAGCGGCGGAAGGTCGAGTTTGAGCGCGCCGTCGGACGCATCCGGCAGGGCGCCTCCGGTGTCCTCGCGGGTGGCGCCTCGCGTGTCGTCGTGGATGTCGTCGTGGAGGGCGTCGCGGCCACGGTCGCCGGTCGCCGAAGCTGGAAGGGTCGATACTGCAGTCACCCCTCCATTGTCGCAAGGGCCCGCAAATCCGGCGGCGGTGTTCGCTGTCCGCCTCTTCTCCTTGCCGGCCTTCCGCCATGCATTCGCCATGGTTCGTCACGCCTCCGGTTCCGCGGCACGCCGGGCACGCCGCTCGCCGAGTGCCACGAGGCGCTCTCCCGGCGCGAGAGCATGTGCCTCCGCCGTCGCCAGTGCAGCGGGGGTCACTCCGCCGCTGGTGCCGTCGTCGTGCCGCCCACCCATGGCTCTCGGGCCGACCGCCTTGACCACGAGCACCGCGAGGAGGGTGGTCAGCGGGATGGCGAGCACCAAGCCGATCGAGCCGACGAGCGTCCGCACCACCTCCTCCGCCAGTTCGCCGCTCGTGAGCGTGTCGATCAGCGCGCGGTCGTAGAGGGAGACGAGGATCAGCACCGGCAACGCCGCCCCGGCATAGGCGAAAGCGATCGTGTACACCGTCGAGGCGATATGGTCGCGCCCGATCCTCATGGCGGACGCGAAGAGTCGCCGCGCGGAGGTGTTCGGTGCGAGCTCGTACAGTTCCCACACGGAGGAGGACTGGGTGATGGTCACGTCGTTGAGCACCCCGAGGCCCGAGATGATGAGGCCGCAGAGGATGATCGAGGAGATGCTCAGCTCGTCGGACGCGTTCACGAGCGTGTACGCGTTCTCGTCGCCGACCCCGGTCAGGTGGGCTGCATCCGTGGCCCAGGCGGCGAGTGCCGCTGTCACCCCGAGTCCGAACACCGTGCCGAGCAGCGCCGTCGACGTCCTCGCGGAGAAGCCGTGGGCGAAGTAGAGGACGCCGTACATGATGACCACCGAGCCCACGAGCCCGAGCAGCAGGGGCGGCTTGCCCTCCACCAGCCCGGGCAGGATGAACTGCGCCAGGATGACCAGCGCACCGACCAGGCCGATCATGGCTCGCAGGCCCCGCCAGCGGGCGACGGCGATGACCACGACGGCGTACGCGACCGCGAGCGCCATGATCGGGACGGAACGGACGAAGTCCACGAAGACGTAGGGGGCGGCGCCCTGCATGACGTTCGCGAGATTGAGGTAGCGGATCTCGTCCCCCGCCTGCACCGCGTTGGTCTTCGCCAGCTCGGGCGTGACCTCCACGGGGATGATGTCGCCGCCCAGCGTGGGCTGCGTATACGCGATGGTGCACGTCATCGCGGTGCCGCCGGCGTCCACCGTCGTCTGTGAGGACGGGCAGTCGCCCTCGCCCACCTCGCGGACCGTGCCCCGGTCGAAGCTGACCCCTTCCGCCGTCGCGTAGGGATTGGCGACGGACAGCGAACTGCGGTCACCGCTCGGCCAGAGCAGCACCATCGCGATCAGGGTCACTACCCCGAGGGGAACGAGAATGGCCGAGAGCAGCAGGGTGGCCCGTTTGCGCGTAGCGATCGCGGAAGCGGACGGTTGCGACTCGGCGGCGTGGAGGTGGTTGTGGCCCACGGGCATCCCTCGGGTGGTCAAATGGTGGGTGGACAGGACGTAGGGCTCGGCGGCGATGGACCTCGACGAGGCGCACCGGGCACCCTCCGGATTGTACGCAGGATGACGCGCGGAGCCCGGGCGGCGGCAACCTGCAGCGGCGACAGGCGCGTCGTCGGCGGCGATCAGGCCCTCCGGGCGGAACGGACGGCACATGGTACGGCAGGAGAACTTCCCGACCAGCCCCGGTGAACCCTCGGTCGTGATCGGCGGTGCTGGCGCGGGCGTGCGGGGCGTAGCACTCGTCCTCCACGGTGGCCGGGCGGACAGCCTCGACGCGGTACGACCGCAGCACCTCAGTCCGCTGCGCATGCGTCCCTTCGCTGCACTACTGGCAGCAGGAGGAGGCACTCAGGGCCTGGCCGTCTGGTCGCTCCGCAACCGTGTCAGGGGGTGGAACGGCACGGACCAGTCCGCGCTGAAGGACGCCCGATGGGCTCTCGACCGGATTTCCGCAAACCATCCCGGAGTGCCCGTCTACCTTCTCGGTCATTCCATGGGGGGCCGAGCAGCTCTCGCTGCGGCGGAACACCCTCAGGTCCGCGCCGTCGCTGCCCTCGCACCCTGGCTGGAGCCCTCCACCCCGGTGACGCCGGTACGCGGCCGCAGTGTCCTCATCATGCACGGGGACGTCGACCGGTGGACTAGCCCGAGGGCGTCACTGTCCTTCGCTCAGCGGGCCGTGGGCGTCGCACGGGACGTCCACTACGTGCGCATGCTCCGTGCGGGCCACTTCATGGCCCGCAGGATCCCGGTCTGGCATGGCCTCAGCACCTCGTTCCTCCTCCGGCACTTCGCCGAGGACACCGGCGCAGCCGTCGCGGCAAGGGCTCTGGCGCCCTCCGACCCGTTGTATCGGGCACCGAATCCGCTCGGCATGACCGCGTGATCCCGAGTGGCCCTGCCGACGGCAGGTCGACCAGCCCACTGCGCTCGATGGCGAGCAGCCGCCCCCGGTGCTGACAACTCGGCCGTAACCGGCCGACCATGAAGCGCAGGTGCAGCCTGCCGGGGTACAAAGGGTAGAGGAGTGGCACCAGTGGGTTCTCCCAGTGTCCGCGGTAGCTTCGAAGCAGGCCTTGTACGGGCCGGAGAAGGACAACGAGTATGGGATGGAAACCGCGTCAGAACGACCGCATGTACCGGTTCGTCGTCTATGCGGGCAAAACGGTGTTCGCTGCCCTGCGCCTGCCGGTCGTCGTCTCCGGGGCGGAGAACCTGCCTGCCCCTGACCCGCTGAACGGGCGCTCCCGGCGGGCGGTGCCCGGGCGCGGCGCCGTCGTCGCCATCACGCACTTCGGCTATCTCGACTTCGCCTTCGCGGAACTGGTCCTGTGGAACCACGCCCGCATCCAGGCGCGCTACCTCATCTCCAAGCGCGCGGCGGACCACTGGTTCGTCAGCCCCTTCGTGTTCGGCCTCGGGCACGTCGTCACGGACCGGAAGGCGGGGGCGGCGGCCTACGACGACGCCCTCGCGAAGCTGCGCGCCGGGGAGTACGTCGCGATCCTGCCCGAGGCCGGCGTGTCCCGCAGCTACACCGTCCGCTCCCTCAAGACAGGACCCGTCCGGCTCGCGGCCGAAGCGGGTGTGCCCGTCATCCCGATTTCCGTCTGGGGCTCCCATCGGCTGCTGACGAGAGGCCACGGGTTCTCCCTCAAACGCGCCTGGAAGTCGCCCATCCGTGTCCACGTCGGTCCGGCCATCCACCACGAGCCCGGCGTCGACGTCGCCGAGGAGACCGAGAAGCTGCGCCAGGAACTGCAGGACGGCATCGACGCCTGCATCGCCGATTTTCCCGTCACTCCCGAGCCCGGGGCATGGTGGATGCCGGCGCGCCTCGGCGGCGGAGCGATGACGGACGCCGAGCGCGAGGCCGCGGACATCGCCGACAAGAAGGCCGGACGACACGACCGCGGCTGAGCAGCCGGCTGCGCGGAAGGGCCGCCCGTTCTGGGGAGCGTGGCGGCCCTCGCGTCGGAGGCGGCGCCGTGCAGCAGGCACCAGGGTGCGAGCCCCCGGTCCAGCCGGTTCCGGCTCGGCCCGTCGCGGATGAGCCCGTCGCGGCTCGACCGATCGCGGATCAGCCCGTCGCGACGACGAGCGTCTCGGGCGCGGCGAGCCTCGCGGACCCCGTGGCGAGCAGGGGTTCGACGACGGCCACGAGTGCCTCCATCGAGTCATCCAGCTCCAGCTGGATGGGGTACTGGTGCACGAGCATCGCGATCATGCTGGCGACCGCGGCCTGCTGTTCCGAGGGTGACAGCGCGGTGTCGTAGCCCAGCAGCACGTCAGCCGGGTCCTCGGTGCGGGCCTGTGTGTAACTGATGGCGAAGGCCGCGATCGTGCCGCCGTCGTCCTTCGGCTTGTCCCGCAGCACGATCGCGCCTCCGGCGCCGCTCGCGTCACCGAGGAAGAGCTGCTGCGCGCGTCCGAGGGTGATGTCTGCGCGGTCCCAGGCGTGGACGGTCTCGTAGAAGGACGCGAGGGCTCGCGTCAGTTCCACCGATCCCGTGGCCGCTTCCTCGAGCTGGGGCCCTCCGGCATCGTCGAAGGCGGGAGCGGCGAGGGCTCCGGGTGCGACGACGACGAGCCGCGAGCGCTGCAGCGTGCTGAAGCCGGTGGCCTCGGCGAACGCGGCCCCGGTGGTTCCGGGCGTCACCTTCGACCGCAGGGCTGTCACTCCCGACGGCGACGCCGCGGCTTCGTGCTGCAGCATCGTGAGCAGCGTCGAACCGATGCCCGCCCGCCGGTGGTCCTCGGCCACCTCGATGTAGCACCACAACCGGTCCGGATGCAGCGCGGCTCCGTAGACGCAGCCGGCCGCCACCGGGACGCCCTGGTCCACGACCGTGATGCAGCGGTTCCAGGGGTTGTCGGACGGCGTGCGGAAGGAGCCGCGGAACTGCTCGGCGACCGCCGATTCTGGGCCGCCCCAGAGCTGGATGAGCTCGAGGTCGTCCCCCTCCTGCCAGGCGCGGTATTCGAGGGCCATCAGGCTCCGATCAGGCGCGCGGCGAGGTATCCCTGCACCTGGTCGAGGGACACGCGCTCCTGCGCCATGGTGTCGCGCTCACGGATCGTCACCGCCTGGTCCTCGAGGGTGTCGAAGTCCACCGTGATGCAGAACGGCGTGCCGATCTCGTCTTGGCGGCGGTACCGGCGGCCGATCGCGCCTGCGTCGTCGAAGTCGATGTTCCAGCCCTTGCGAAGCTGGGCTGCGAGGTCCTTGGCCTTCGGGGAGAGATCCTCGTTGCGGCTCAGCGGCAGGACGGCGGCCTTGACCGGGGCCAGCCGCGGGTCGAGCTTCAGCACCGTGCGCTTGTCCACGCCGCCCTTCGCGTTGGGCGCCTCGTCCTCGGTGTAGGAGTCGACGAGGAACGCCATGAAGGAGCGCGTCAGGCCGGCCGCGGGCTCGATCACGTACGGCGTGTAGCGCTCGTTCGTGGCCTGGTTGAAGTACCCGAGGTCCGTGCCGGAGTGCTTGGAATGGGTGGAGAGGTCGAAGTCCGTGCGGTTGGCGATGCCCTCGAGCTCACCCCACTCGGATCCCTGGAACCCGAAGCGGTACTCGATGTCCGTGGTGCCCTTCGAGTAGTGGCTCAGCTTCTCCTGCGGGTGCTCGAAGAGGCGCAGGTTGTCCGGGTCGATGCCGAGGTCGGTGTACCAGGAGAACCGCTCGCCGATCCAGTACTTGTGCCATTCCTCGTCGGTGCCCGGCTCGACGAAGAACTCCATCTCCATCTGCTCGAACTCGCGCGTGCGGAAGATGAAGTTGCCCGGCGTGATCTCGTTGCGGAAGCTCTTGCCGATCTGGCCGATACCGAACGGGGGCTTCTTGCGGGCAGTCGTCAGGACGTTGTTGAAGTTCACGAAGATGCCCTGCGCCGTCTCCGGGCGCAGGTAGTGCATACCTTCCTCGGAAGCGACGGGACCGAGGAAGGTCTTCAGCAGTCCGGAGAACTCCTGCGGCTCCGTCCACTGACCCTTGGTCCCGCAGTTGGCGCAGGTGATGTCCTGCAGTCCGTTCTCGGGCGCGCGTCCCTTCTTCTCCTCGTACTCCTCCTCGAGGTGGTCCGCGCGGTACCGCTTGTGGCAGGAGAGGCATTCCACGAGCGGGTCGCTGAACACCTCGACGTGCCCGGAAGCCTCCCAGACCTGACGCGGCAGGATGACAGCGGAATCGAGCCCGACGACGTCGTCGCGGCCGCGCACCATCGTCTGCCACCACTGGCGCTTGATGTTCTCCTTCAGCTCCGCGCCGAGGGGTCCGTAGTCCCAGGCCGAGCGGGACCCGCCGTAGATCTCACCCGACTGGAACACGAAGCCGCGCCGCTTGGCGAGCGAGATGATGGGATCGAGTGCGGACTTGGCTGCTGCCATGGTGTTTCTTCTCCAGTTCTGTGCAGGCCGCTGGGTGCGGTCCGCCGGTGGGGGGCGCGTTCTGCAGTCTGTTCCGCCGGGCTTGCAGGCGGGAAGCTACGCCGCAAGCCTACCGGGTCCGCTTCCTGCGGCTTCAGCTGATACCGGGCTGCGGAGGAGGAATTCGCCGTCGTCGCTCGGCGTCAGGTCCTGGGTCGTCCAGGCCACGGCAACGTCGTGAGGATGATGGCGGCCAACGTCAGCAGCGTCCCGGCGACCGTCGCGAACACCACGATCGTCCCGGGAGCAGGAACCACCAGATCGAGCAGGAGTGATCCGACGAGCTGTCCCCCGATCATGCACAGGCCGGTGAGCAGGACCCCGAGGCTCCTGACGAGCAACGCACCGAGGGCGATGAAGACACACCCCATGGGTCCGCCAAGGTAGTACCACCACTCGGAGGGCAGGGGGTTGCCGGGCCCGGCGATCGCAAGCTTGACGAGCCAGGCCGCCACCAGGACGACCGTGCCCGCGATGAAGTTCATCAGTGTGGCCGCGAGGGGCGTCCCGTAGTGGAGCGACGCCGTCCCGTTCATCGCCTGCTGGAAGCTCATCAGCACCCCGGCTGCGACCGGGAGGAGGACGGGGATCAGCCAGCTCGACATCTCCCCTGCTGCTCCGAATCGGGGGGACACGGCCCAGACGACGGACAGTACCGTCAGGACGACGCCGATCACGCGCATCGGTGTCGCTGCGCGCTTGCCCCCGGGCCCGATGCCCGCGCGGTCGACCAGGAGGCCGCTGAGCGACTGCCCCATGACGGCTGCCACGGTGAAGAGGGCGACGCCGAGGACGCCGATCGTCAGTGACTGCGAGAAGACGAAGAACGCGCCGATCGCTCCAGCCGCCACGTAGTAGGGCGGGAAGCGGCGCTCGCGCACGGAAGGGATGATCTGCCGCGCTCCGGCGCGGGCACCCGGCAGGACGAGCGTGATCGCGACCATCAGGATCAGGCCTGTGCCGAAGCTGATCAGCGCGGCGGCGATGCTGTCGTCGAGCACGGTGCCGAGCGCGCCGTTGATCCTGCCCTGCACAGGCATCGCGAGCCCTGCGGCGAGGGCGAGGGGAAAACCGACTACCGGAGGGACCACTGGCGCATCAGACACCCGTACAGCCTAGTTGTACGGGGTCAGGACGTTGGTTGCAGTCGGCTGATCGGGGGGTTGCCTCCGAGGGCTGAGTGGCGTCGTCCAGTGT
>NZ_PJIQ01000066.1 GCF_002929745.1 Arthrobacter sp. B1805 | reverse complement strand
CTCCTCCGATAATGAGGAAGATTCCGGTGATACCAAAGGCGCTATGAACACCGGATGTCATTGTCGCCACCATTTCAGGGGAAGGACTCACACCTTTGGCTGGTGCTACATATCCCGCTTGAGTCATTAGACTGCCCACGAGAGTAGGAGACACGATCGCGCCTGTCGCGGCCAATCCGCCAAGAGGAGCCATGATGATGGGGCGTTGTTTTACGCCGACACAGTAACTAACTGCAGTAGCTGCCATTGGGAAAACTAGACTGCAACCACCAGCGATGGCTAGGAATACGACGGAGATGGATCCGGAAGTGACTGTGACTAGCAGGAACGAAATGCCGGCCACCGTTGTGGAAAGCCCGAAAAGTGCTGCGATGGAGACTCGTGCAGTTAGGCCACGTCGCATCATTCGATCGCCTACAGCGCCGAGTGTCAGGAGTACTAGGGCTCCAATAATCCATGGGAAGGTCGTGACGACACCAACTTGGGTTAGGGGAAGTCCGATTACAGTTTCCAAATACTGTGGGAGCCACGTAGTCAGAAATCCTTGAACGAAAAAGTTGGATGCAGCTCCGACAAGAGCGGCTAGGAAAGAGAGGCTCAGAAGAACGCGCCAGATTGGGAAACTTGGCC
>NZ_PJIQ01000065.1 GCF_002929745.1 Arthrobacter sp. B1805 | reverse complement strand
CCATGCTTGTCGTCGTGCTAATGTTGGCCCTGAGACCAACGTACTGATCATGGGATCAGGCCCCATCGGCCTCGTTACAATGCTGGCTGCTCGTGCTTTTGGAGCGCCGAGGATTGTCCTTGTGGATGTAGATGATCAGCGTCTAGCTATTGCAAAAGATCTTGGCGCAGACGATATTATCCGGGTTTCAACGAATATTCAGGTTTGGTTTAACTATTTACAAGTATATTTCCTTCATTCCAGGCCTAAGCATCAGGGGTGTTGAACCAGCAGTTACCACATATATCTAGTGCCGGGATTCCATTTCTTTCCATTTAACAATACTATTGGTTTTGACCTTTGAAGGATCTAGATGAAGAAGTGGCAAAAATACAAAGCACAATGGTTACTGGAGTTGATGTGAGCTTAGACTGTGTTGGCTTCAACAAAACCATGTCAACAGCTTTGAACGCGACTCGAGCAGGCGGCAAAGTTTGCCTTGTGGGTTTGGCCCAGAGTGAGATGACTGTTCCTCTCACTCCAGCTGCTGC
>NZ_PJIQ01000064.1 GCF_002929745.1 Arthrobacter sp. B1805 | reverse complement strand
AGCACGGCGGGCATCCCCTTCACGAGCAGCTCACCGAGGCGCTTGGAGCCCGCGGAGTCCTTGGTGGTGAGGTGCAGGCCGATGTCGTCCATCTTGACGATGAGTGCCACGGCACCGTACACGATCACCGTGATCGCGAACGCTACGACGATCAGGATGAGCGCCCGTGCCCACAGGGACTCGTCAGCGACCTCGGTCATCGAAATGACCATGATCTCGCAGGACAGGATGAAGTCGGTGGTGATGGCGCCCTTGGTGACCTTGGCCTCCGCCTCCGGGCCCCGTTCGACCGCCGGTGCCTTCTCGGCCTCGGAGTGGCCACGGAGCTTGTGCCAGACCTTCTCCGCCCCCTCGTAGCAGAGGTAGGTGCCGCCCAGCATGAGGATGAACGGGATGATCGCCGGGACGAAGGCGCTGATGAGCAGCAGCGCCGGCAGGATGATCACCAGCTTGTTCCGGAGCGATCCCCAGAAGATCCGCTTGATCATCGGCAGTTCGCGGGACGGGTCGGCCCCGGACACGTACTGGGGGGTGACGGCGGCGTCGTCGATCACCACGCCGGCGGCCTTGGTCCCCGCTTTCGCGGCCCCGGCAGCGACGTCGTCCATCGAGGCAGCTGCAATGCGGGCCAGGGCGGCGACGTCGTCCAAAAGCGCGACGAGACC
>NZ_PJIQ01000008.1 GCF_002929745.1 Arthrobacter sp. B1805 | reverse complement strand
TAGCAGAGGTCGCAGCGCCGAGCTCGGGCGTCCTACCCGCAACTGACGTGATCGAAGACTCAGCCACCGACGCTGCTCCAGATGCTGTAACAGTCACGCGGGCGCTGGCGCCGTCGACCGAATCGATGCGCACTTTCGTGCCGCTGTGCGTGGTGAAGGTCTGGCCGGCTTGCCAGGTGAGGTTCGGGTTGTTGTATCCGGAGACTTTGCTGTTCGGAGTGAGGACCACCGACGCGTTGCCGCTCCAGCCGAGAATGTCCTTCTTGGTGATCTTGACGCCCTGGTTGCCGTTCCTGGCCGTCGCCGCGTCATATCCCGCCGGTGCACGGTGCTCCAGGTAGTAAACCTCCTTGCTGACCGGGTCGGTGAACTTCACGGCCCGACCCGGCTCCGTTCCGGCCCAGGGCCTCAGAACGTGCTGTACCGATCCCGACGCATCTCCCAGGTTGCGGATCTCGTCGCCGCGGCCGAATCCGCCGTATTCCCACATGAACGCGTTGATGACGGGCGAACTGACCTGTGCAAACCCCATGAGGTCGGTCGTGTCGCCGTACTCGGAGGAGTAACAGGCGGTGTCAGCCCAGGAGGCGCCGGACCGCGCGACGTCGAACCGGCCGTTGGAACAGGCAAGCGAGTTCGCGTGATGCAGACCGAGGACGTGGCCGAATTCGTGGGTAACAACATTGTTGGTCAGCGCCGACGGGTAGGGCATGATCACGCGGCCACTGGTCGCGCTGTCCGTGAAGCCTCCACCGAGGATGCCCCAGGAGCCGTTGTAGTTCAAGTCCGCATGCGGAACGAAGATGACGAGGGCTTCGTAGGGACGGTACTGCCAGTTCAGCTCACGCGTCACAGTGGCCATGATCGTTCCGTACGAATCGGTGATCTTGGCCGCGGACACATGGCGGTATTCATTCACCTTGGTCATCGATAGCCGGTTGTCAGACACTGACTTCCAGTACGCACTCGCGCTCGTGATCGAGTTGCGCGCCGCTGTCATGTTGATGGCGTCTGTATCAGCGACCGTCTTACCGGAGAGTTGCACAGTGACGAGGGTGACTTTGAATTCCCCAGTGCGGGGTCCGATGGCTGCAGTGCCCATGCTGCCGTCGGTAGTCAGTGGCGAGGCCGCTTTCATCGGTGTCATGGGCTGCGCGAAGTGCTCGCCATACCGTGCATTGGAGTTCGGGTCGTCCAGCGGGTTCCAGTTCAGGTCAGGAACGAAGGAAGTGACGTCGTCCTGCGCAACAGAGGTCGGCGCGGGCTCAGCAGCAAAGTCTTCAGGGGTCGATGCGGTGCTCTCCCCGACGACGGGGGCCTCGGACGCCTTGCTCGGAGCGGTCGGCGCACTTTCCGGCGCAGCGGTGGATTCCTGTTCGACGGGGGCAAGAGGCGCAGCGGTCGCGGAGGGTGAGGGTGCAGGTACCGCGTCGTTCGCCACTGCAGGCACTGCGCCGGCCAGGAGGCCGAAGGACAGCGCAGCGGCATACAGAAGCCGGGCGGGGAGGGGCAAGGTCACGAGGTTTCTCCAGCGGAATTCGGGCGTCAGCCAGCTGAGTGAATCCTGAGAAGGATACATTCCTGTTACTGGTGTGACTAACGATTCGGAAGTGAAAGAGGAATCTTAAGTAAAACCTGCGCGTGTCGCAGTATTTCGCTGCGCGTGTCGCGTCGCCGCAAGCCCTCAGGCCCCTGCGTTCGCAGGATTCGAGCACTTATGCACAGGGCGCCTGCACTCTGGTCCTAGGGAGTGACCATCAGTAGGGTGGTGGCAGCAGAAGCTGACGGGGCCACGGCACCATGCCGACCGCAGCGCGCGGACATGTTGGGGGACATCGATGGATGCAGTGCGCTTGGTCGAGGGCGAGGTGCGTGAGCTCGTCCGAAGACGCGGACTGGACCCCGCCCGCGAGATCACCGAGGTGCAACTCCTCGTGAACGACGCCGTAGCCGACTACGAGGAACGATCGGTGCTCGGCGTCCTTCCGCCCCTGGGCAGGCTCGATCTCGCACGGAAACAGATATACGACGCCGTTGCCGGCTTCGGCGCACTGCAGCCGTTCCTCGACGACCCGACTGTCGAGGAGATCTGGATCAACGCTCCTGCTGAGGTGTACATCGCCCGGAACGGCGAATCGGAGCTAACGACCCTCTCCCTGACCGATCAGCAGGTTCGTGATCTGGTTGAGAAGATGCTGAAGTCGTCCGGGCGTCGCCTCGACCTGTCGTCGCCGTTCGTCGATGCCTCCCTTCCTGACGGCTCACGCCTGCACGTCGTGATCCCCGACATCACACGCAACCACTGGTCGGTGAACATCAGGAAGTTCATCGCACGTGCCTCGAGGCTCGAGCACCTCGTGGAGCTGGGATCGCTGTCCCCCCAAGCGGCGCGATTCCTGGGAGCTGCGGTTGCGAGCGGGCTCAATATCCTCGTCTCTGGGGCTACGCAAGCGGGCAAGACCACTCTGTTGAACTGCCTCGGCGCGTCGATCGGGCCCCGCGAGCGGGTCATCACCGTCGAAGAGATCTTCGAACTGCAACTGCCGCTGCGGGACGTCGTGGGACTGCAGTGTCGGCAACCCAACCTCGAAGGCCACGGAGAGATACCACTGCGGCGGCTCGTGAAGGAGGCGCTCAGGATGCGTCCGGACCGGCTGATCGTCGGCGAGGTCCGCGAGGCCGAGAGCCTCGACATGCTGATCGCCCTGAACAGCGGGTTGCCTGGCATGTGCAGTGTCCATGCCAATAGCGCGCATGACGCGATCACGAAGATCTGTACACTCCCGCTTCTTGCCGGCGCGAACATCTCGAGCAGTTTCGTCGTGCCGACGGTCGCTTCCTCTGTCGACCTTGTTGTCCACTGCGCGCGGCTCGCTGGGGGCCAGCGGAAGGTGGTGGAGATCGTTGCACTGGGACGCCGGGTGGAGAACGGCGTCATCGAGTCCTCCCACGTGTTCCGGCGCATCGACGGAAGCCTCCAGGTAACAGCGAGCGGAATGCCGGCAGAGGATAAGTTCAGCGCCGCTGGTGTCGACGTGTCCTCCTTGCTCGGCGCCCGAGCATGAGCACGGCGCTCGGGGTGGGCCTCGGTGCAGGATTCTTCCTGATGTGGTGGTCCTGCTGGGAGCGTCCGGTCAAGAGGCGGCGCGCACCTGCTCGACGACGGAGAGTTGACGAACTCCTCCTGCGAGCCGGCGTCGAACGCGTATCGTCGCTCGGGCTCATCGCTTCGTGCGGAGGGGTATGCACGTTCGTCCTGTTGCTCGGCTTCGTTCTGACGGGTTCCGCGACGATCGCATTCTGCTTCGCACTCTTCGGTGGAATATTGCCGCTCTCCATCGTCAGGTGGAGAGCAGTGAGACGGACGGCTTCACTCCGCGAGCTGTGGCCCGATGTAGTAGATCACCTCCGCTCTGCCATCAGGGCGGGACTCTCACTCCCAGAGGCGCTCATACAACTGGGTGACAAGGGTCCCCTCGAACTGCGCCCCGCCTTCCGCGCCTTCGGATCCGATTACCGCGCCGGCGGCCGTTTCGACGACGCGCTCAACCGGCTGAAACAGCGGCTGGCCGATCCGGTCGCCGACCGGATCGTCGAGGCGCTGCGGATGACGCGCGAGGTGGGAGGGTCGGACCTGGGCCGGCTGCTCGGGACGCTATCGGAATTCCTGCGGGATGCTGCACGAACACGAAGCGAACTCGAGGCTCGGCAATCGTGGACCGTCAACGCTGCACGGCTCGCCGTCGCCGCTCCCTGGCTCGTCCTCATGCTGCTGGCGACCCGACCAGAGGCGATCCGTGCATACAACTCGGCGGCCGGAGCTGCCGTACTGCTCGGCGGACTCGTCGTCTCCGTCGTCTGCTATCGCGTCATGCTGCGCATCGGTGCCTTGCCGGACGACGAGCGGGTTCTCAGGTGAATCCGGTCGTCGCTCTGGCGGCGCTCTGCGGGCTGGTTCTCGGCGTGGGTCTATGGCTGTTCATCGTTCGTCTGCCGGCCCTGCGGGCGATCTCCCTGACGGAACGGGTCCGGCCGCAGTTGAGAGCGGTCGACCTTCAATCGAGGCTGCTGACGGATGCGCCCGCGAACGTCACTCCCTTCGGTCCGCTCGAGAGGATCATGAAACCCCTGCTGGCCGATGCCGTGTCCTGGTCGCACCGGTTCAACCCTGCGAGTGCCGCTCTTGCGCGCCGGCTGGCCCAGGGGGGCCAGGGACAGACGACGAGTGATTTCAGGGCTCAGCAACTCCTCTGGGCGGCAGGCGGTATGGCTGGTTCCACGCTGGTCATGGTGGTCCTGGCGGCATCCGGTTTCGCCAATCTGCCGCTGGCGGCTGTGATCGTCCTGGCCAGCACCGTACTGGGTTTCGCCGGGAGGGACTATGCCCTCTCCCGCGACATCAAACGGCGCGAGACGCGCATGCTCGCAGAATTCCCCAGCCTGGCCGAACTGATGGCGCTCGCGGTCTCTGCAGGCGAGAGCACGACCGGGGCGCTCGAACGTATCTGCAGGACGGCGAACGGCGAGCTGGCAAAAGAATTCACCCTCGTCCTCGCAGCCACGCGGGCGGGCGTTCCACTCGTCGACGCACTCCAGAACCTCTCTCACCGGACCCGCCTCGCTCCGCTCGCACGATTCGTGGACGGCATCACGGTTGCCGTCCAACGCGGCACTCCTCTCGCCGACGTGCTGCGGGCGCAGGCGCAGGATGTCCGAGATCTGGCCAAGCGGGATCTGATGGAGTCCGCGGGCAAGAAGGAGATCGCCATGATGGTGCCACTCGTCTTCGGCGTCCTTCCGCTGACAGTCCTGTTCGCGGTCTATCCGGGAATCGCCCTGATCAACCTCGGCTTCTGAACTTTCGACCATCACAACAACGGGGGAACCAGTATGAGAATCATGACCAGCACAGTGCGCCGCGCCCTGCCGCTCCTCGCCTTCGCAGCGACGGTGCTTCGCGCACCTGATGATCCCGAACGGGGCGACGTCCCCGGCTGGGTGATGATCACGTTGATGTCGGCCGTCCTCGTAGCGGCACTGCTGGCGATCGCTGGCCCAGCCCTGGAAGGGCTCTTCAACCAGGCGATCGATCAGGTCTCGCCCTAGGTGAAGCTGCCGTGGGAAAGGGCGCACACCAGGCCCAGGCAGGGGGACGGCGCGCGGAGTGGCAGTGAGCGGGGCGCCGCCGTCGTCGACTTCGCGCTGATCGGAGGGCTCCTGACGGTCACCTTCATCGCCATCATCCAGTTGACGCTCGTGCTGCACGTGCGGAACACCCTGATCGATGCAGCAGCGTCGGGTGCGCGCTACGGCACGCTGGCCGACCGTAACCCGCAGGACGCCCTCGGTCGCACGGAGGAGTTGATCCGCGGTTCACTCGCCGATTCCTACGGGTCCGACATCTCCGTCGGCGAGAGCACCGTCGCCGGCGTCAGGACGCTGGAGGTCGTCGTCCGCGCGCCCCTGCCCGTCATCGGTCTCATCGGTCCGGCCGGGATCATGGAGGTGCGTGGACATGCAGCACTTCCGTCCTGACCAGGACACGCAGCATCATGAGTCGGCCGGGATGGGCCTACTGCGACGGATGGTCTGCGCCACACGGCGCAGCGATGAATCGGGAAGCGCGGTCGTCGAGTTCGTGTTCCTCGGTGTCCTGCTGCTGGTGCCGGTCGTGTACCTTGTCCTGGCCGTCGGTCAGCTTCAGGCCGGTTCTTTCGCCGTCGTGGGTGCCGCCGATCAGGCTGCCAAGGTGTATGTCGATGCCCCGACCCCTCAAGAGGCGGAGGCGAGGGCTCGGGAAGCCACGGACATCGCCCTGTCCGACTTCGGCTTCAGTCAGGGCCAGGCGCTGGTCGCCATAGCGTGCACCTCCCAGTGCCTTGCGCCGGGCTCCACCGTGACCGTGACAGTGCGCCTCGACGTCCCTCTTCCACTGATGCCCACCGTCGCCGGTTCCTACCCCTCGGCAGCGACCGTGGATGCGGTGGCGACCCAGGTCGTCGAGCGGTTCGGCTGATGCCGGACAGGATGATGAGTTCGGCCCCGCGGCCGGAACCGGAGCAGGCCGTATCCCCGGGTGTACGGGACCCCGGGGATGACACGGGGCACGGGCACCGTGAGGACGGACAGGTCGGGATCCTGGTGATCGGTTACCTGCTGGTATCACTGCTCGTTCTCACGGTCGTCCTCGCCGTAACCGCTGTCTATATCGAGCACAAGAAGCTGCTCTCGGCGGCCGACGGTGCAGCGCTCGCTGCTGCCGATGACTACAGCATCGACATCGGAACCGTGGGCGGCACGACGACGCCCAGGCCTACGCTGCGCGACGCCGGGGTCGAGGAGTCGGCCGAGGGTTACCTTGCCGCAACAGGTGCTGGTACCCGTTTCGAGACGCTCTCCATCGATCCGGCCACCGGGGCACCTGACGGTCGGACAGCCCGCGTCGTCCTCACCGCCGTCGTGCGTCCGCCCATCGTCAACGTCCTCGTGCCGGACGGTATCCCGATCGTTGCGCAGGCCAACGCGCGCGCAGCTCACCCGGTGACGGGAGGGGGACGAACCCCACCCTGCCGCGGCCTCGGGTGCGTCCAGCTGCAGGACGGGAGACAAGACCGGCACGCCCCAGGCTGACCGGACACCGGCACAAGCGGGGCTCTGTCTGCGTAGGAGTGGTGTGGTCGTGAGCAGTGCGCCCGCGGACGAATTTCCCCGTTCTGGTGCCCCCGCTGCCATCCCACGGCCATGACGTAGGCTGGAATCACCATGGCAACCACTGATTTTCCCGCAGAAATCCGCGCCCTCCGCGCGAAGTACCAGTCCATCGTGCAGGTTTCGGACATCGAGGGGATCCGCAAGGACATCGACGAGCTGAGCGAGGAAGCCGGCGCGCCGGACCTGTGGGACGATCCCGCAGCTGCCCAGAAGGTGACGTCGAAGCTGTCGCACCGGCAGTCGGCACTCGAGCGCCTGGAGACCCTCGAGGGCCGCATCGACGACCTCGAGGTGCTCGTGGAGTTGGCGCAGGACGAAGGCGACGAGGACTCGCTCGCGGAGGCCGAGAAGGAACTCGTGTCGCTGAGCAGGTCCCTGGACGATCTGGAGATCGTGACGCTCCTCGCCGGCGAGTGGGACGAGCGCGAGGCGGTTGTCACGATCCGATCGGGAGCCGGGGGAGTGGATGCTGCCGACTTCGCCGAGATGCTTCTGCGCATGTACCTGCGCTGGGCCGAACGCCACGGCTATCCGACTCAGGTCCTCGACACGTCCTATGCGGAGGAAGCGGGACTGAAGTCCGCGACCTTCGAGGTCAAGGCCCCCTACGCGTTCGGCACCCTCTCGGTCGAGGCCGGAACTCACCGGCTTGTCAGGATCAGTCCCTTTGACAACCAGGGCAGGCGGCAAACCTCGTTCGCCGCCGTCGAGGTGATCCCCCTCATCGAACAGACGGATGTCATCGAGGTGCCGGACAACGAGATCCGCGTCGATGTGTTCCGCTCATCCGGACCTGGTGGGCAGTCGGTCAACACCACCGACTCCGCGGTCCGCCTCACGCACCTTCCCACCGGACTGGTGGTGTCGATGCAGAACGAGAAGTCGCAGATCCAGAACCGCGCCGCTGCCATGCGTGTCCTCCAGTCACGCCTCCTGCTGTTGAAAAAAGAGCAGGAGAACGCGGAGAAGAAGGCGTTCGCCGGTGACGTGAAGGCATCCTGGGGTGACCAGATGCGTTCCTACGTGCTCAATCCGTACCAGATGGTCAAGGACCTCCGCACGAACCACGAGGTGGGCAACACCTCTGCCGTGTTCGACGGCGAGATCGACGACTTCATCGATGCCGGTATCCGCTGGCGCACCAACAATCGCAACGACGTCTCGTAGCGGAGCCACCCGGCCGGCCTGCGAGGTGTCCGGGCGATCGCACGGCCGCCTGACCGGCGTCGGGCCCGCCCGTCGTCCCTGCGCGGGCGTGAAATCCGTCCTTGCGTGCGACACACCCGCCGGGGTAGCGGGCGCATCGTGACGTCGTCGTTATAGTCGAGGAGCCGGTGCTTCCTTCCCCCAACAGATGCCCGTGCCCCGGCGGACACATGGGCGCAGAGTGATCATGATCAGATTCGACAACGTCACGAAGACCTACGACCAGAAGTCGCAGCCTGCTCTCGATGCCGTCTCCCTCGACGTCGACCGCGGCGAGTTCGTCTTCCTCGTCGGCGCTTCGGGCTCGGGCAAGTCGACCTTCATCCGCCTCGTCCTCAAGGAGGACCAGGCGTCGAAGGGCGCGGTCTACGTGGCCGGCCAGAACGTCGCGAACATCCCCAGCTGGCGCGTTCCCCGCCTTCGCCGTGGAATCGGCGTCGTGTTCCAGGACTTCCGGCTGCTCCCCAACAAGACGGTGTTCTCCAACGTCGCCTTCGCGATGCAGGTGATCGGCAGGAGCCGAGCCGTCATCCGCGAGACCGTGCCGGACGTGCTCGCGACGGTCGGACTCGAGGGCAAGAACAACCGCATGCCGCACGAGCTCTCCGGCGGTGAGCAGCAGCGCGTCGCGATCGCGCGCGCCATCGTCAACCGGCCCGGAATCCTGCTCGCCGACGAGCCCACAGGAAACCTCGATCCGACGACGTCGATGGGGATCATGAAGGTCCTCGACAGGATCAATCAGAACGGCACCACGGTGGTCATGGCGACGCACGACGACGACATCGTCAACACGATGCGCAAGCGCGTCGTCGAACTCCACAATGGCTCGGTCGTGCGCGACGACGCGCAGGGCATCTACGTGGGAGAAGCAGGAGCGTTGGCCGAATGAGGCTCGCGTTCATCCTGTCCGAGATCGGTTCGGGCATCCGCCGCAACCTGTCCATGGTCACGTCCGTGATCCTGGTGACCTTCATCTCGCTGACCTTCGTCGGCGCGGCCGGCCTGTTCCAACTGCAGATCAACCAGATGAAGGGGTACTGGTACGACCGCGTGCAGGTCACCATCTACCTCTGCGTCGACAACTCGTCGGAGACGAGTTGCGCCACGGGCCCGGTGACCGAGGAGCAACGCGCCGCGATCCAGGCCAAGCTGGAGTCCGAGCAGTTCGCTCCGTACGTGGACACCGTGTCCTACGAGTCGCAGGAGGAGGCGCTGGGCCACTTCCGGGACCAGTTCGCGAACTCCCCGATCGTCGACTCGGTCACCGCAGACCAGCTCCCCGAGTCATTCCGCGTGAGCCTGGTGGATGCCGAGAAGTACGAGGTCATCGACGAAGCGTTCTCCTCGGAGCCGGGCGTCGACGCGGTGAGCGACCAGCGCGACTTCCTCGAGGCGATCTTCCGCTACATGAACTGGGCCTCCGTCGTCGCGCTCGTGATCGCCGGCATCATGACCTTCTGCGCCATCCTGCTGATCGCGACCACCATCCGGCTCTCCGCGTTCAGCCGCCGCAGGGAGACGGGCATCATGCGCCTCGTCGGCGCTTCGAAGGCCGTGATCCAGCTGCCGTTCATCCTGGAGGGAGTCATCGCTGCAGTCATCGGCGCGGTCCTCGCGTCGGTCACGCTGTGGGGGACGTCGAGATTCCTGATCGACGGCTGGCTCGTCAACACCTTCCCGCAGACGGCGTTCATCTCCTCCCAGCAAGTGCTGCTGCTGGTTCCCGCTCTCATCCTTCTGGGAGCAATCCTTGCGGGACTCTCGTCCCTGCTCACTCTCCGACGATACGTAAAGGTCTAAAACGATGCCGCTCAGCGCCAGGGGATACGTGCGCCACCCATCAACCTGGTGGTCCCGGCAGGACAAGAAGGCTTTCGTCGTGCGGGGCACCGCCGGCACGTCGGTTGCTCTCGTCGTCGCTCTCGCCCTCGGGTTCAGCACGCCCGTGGTCGCGGACGAACTCGACGACCGCAAGAGTGCGCTCGAGAACGAGATCGCCGAGGTCCAGCAGTCGATGGAGTACCTCGACAGCGACATCGCGGAAACCATCGGCGCACTGAAGACCTATCAAGGCCAGCTCCCCGGCGCCCAGCAGGCGCTCGCCGACGCTCAGGGCAGGGTGGAAGCGGCGACCGACGAAGTGGGTGCACTTGCGGTCCGGGTCGACCTGGCGCAGGAGACGAAGACGAAGATCACCGAGGAACTCCGCGCCGACGAGCAGAAAATGGACGAGACGCGCAGGGTCATCGGGCAGATCGCCACGGAAGCCTACAAGAACGGTGGCGTGCCGACGAATGTCTCGCTGCTTCTGGGAGCCGAGGGCGTCGAGGACTTCACCGAGTCGATGGACATGGTGGACCAGGCACTGCGGAGCCAGAACGCCGCGATGGAGCGCCTGTCGGAGCAGAACGCGACGAACGCGAACAGCCAGGCCCGTCTCGTCGCCGTCGAGGCCGAGATCACCAAGCTCAAGCAGAAGGCCGACGACGCGCTGGCCGCCGAGCAGTCGGCGCGCGACGCTGCCGCGAGCGAGAAGGTCAAGGTGGACAAGCTCGTAGCCGACACCTCGGCATTGTCGGCCAAGCTGCAGGAACAGAAACCCGTCATCGAAGCCAAGCTGGCAAGCGTCGAGAATGCCCACCAGCAGGTGAACGCAGACATCGCCGAGCGCCAGCGGCGCCAGATCGAGGAAGCACGCAAGGCCGAGGAAGCCCGCCAGAAGGCGGAGCAGGAGCGGCTCCGGGCTGAAGCGGAAGCCGCGGCAGCCGCCGAGCAGGCCCGCCGCCAGGCCGAAGCGGAAGCCGCGGCAGCCGCGGAGACAGCGCGGCGGGCAGCAGAAGCCGCAGCGGCAAACCGACCGGCTCCTGCGCCGGTCCGGCCCGCGCCGGTTGCACCGGTAGCCCCCGTGGTAGCGGCGCCCCCGGCGGCGCCGCCGTCGAACCCCAGCTCGTTCGGCCTTCGCGCGCCTGTCAACGCTCCCATCAGCTCGGGCTTCGGCTGGCGTCCGACGCCGGTCGGCACCATCGACTTCAACGGCACCGGCGGTTACATGCACACCGGTATCGACTACGGCGTCGGATGCGGTACGCCTCTCTACGCACCCGCGGCCGGTGAGGTCTGGTATGCGGACTCCAACGTCCTGCCGGGCGCGGGCAACCGGATCGTCCTCAACCACGGAGTGGTCGGTGGCAACGCCCTTGCTACGAACTACTACCACCTGACGAGTTACCTCGTTTCGGTCGGTCAGCGCGTGAGTGCGGGCCAGCTCATCGGCTACACCGGCACCACGGGCAATTCCACCGGATGCCATCTCCACTTCGAGACGATGCTGAACGGTACGTTGGTGGACCCGATGGGTCTGCTCTAGGTCGTAGGATGGAAGGCACTGCCGTCCAGCGGACTGCCGTCCGCAGCATCGTCGTCGAAGGAGTTGTGCCGTGCCGAAGGAAAGTGGCCGGAAAGTGGTGGCCACCAATCGGAAGGCTTTCCACGACTACGCGGTGCTCGACACCTACGAGGCCGGCATCGCGTTGATGGGTACCGAGGTGAAGTCGCTGCGCGCGGGACAGGCCTCGCTCCTGGACGGTTATGCCATTTTCTACGGGGACGAACTCTGGCTCGAGGGCATCCACATCTCCGAGTACTCGCAGGGCAGCTGGACGAACCATGCCGCGCGTCGGAGGAGGAAGCTCCTCCTGCACCGCGAGGAACTCACGAAGATCTCGCAGAAGATCCGCGAATCCGGGTTCACCCTCGTGCCTTTGCAGCTCTACTTCTCGAACGGCAAGGCCAAGGTCGAGATCGCGGTGGCCCGGGGCAAGCGTGACTACGACAAGCGTCAGACGCTGCGGGAGAAGCAGGACAACCGGGAGGCGCTGCGCGCCATGCGCGAGAAGAACCTCGGCGCGTGAGTGATGTCTTCTGGGAGGCACAGGAGGACGGCGAGCCTGAGCCGTCGGAGCTGACCTACAAGCGCCCCTGGTGGGTGACGGCCGGCGCGCTGGTCGATCTGATCCTGCTGCTGGTCGTGGTGCCCGTCGGAATCCTCTCCCTCATTCCGTTCGTGTTCCTCGTCTATGTCTACTTCGCGCAGCTGCTCGTCTGGATTTCGCCGGTGATGCTACTGCTGAACATCGCCATCTTCTGGTGGAGCTTCCGTCGCAAGCAGGCCGGCACCACGGCTCTTGCAGCCCTCGGCATCGCGTTCGTGACCCTCGCGTTCGTCGTCGTGCGCCTGTGGCAGTCCCCGATCGTGATCCTCGGGATCATCGTCAGCCAGTAGTCCGCCCGTTCTCCGTGGGCGAAGCACGTGGACGGGCGGGGAAGGTGCGCTAGAATAGGAAGGTCGATCGGCCGCTGGGCCGGTTGAAGCAGGAATCACTTGATAACTGAACATGGGGATGACAGGTTTCGACGATGTTAGTCGCGACAGGGGAAGCGGGCCGAGGATACAGGGTTATCTCGTAAACGCTCCTTGTAAAACAATAAGTGCCGAACAAAAGCGCACTGACTTCGCTCTCGCTGCCTAAGCAGCCTAGCTAGTCCGTCAGCCCGGGTTTGCTCTCGCCCCGGATACTGGCGTCATTTAGAGGGCCACTGCTCCCGGTCCTCGTTGTAGGGACCGGGGGGACTTTTATACAACTGGGCTTGGCAGCCACTTGTTTGCACGATGGCTGAAGCCGAGAAAAACCGACGCAAACTGCGCCCGGAGAAGCCCTGACTACACTGCATCGGACGCGGGTTCAATTCCCGCCATCTCCACAACCTCACAGCGCTCCGTCGGACTCCGACGGGGCGCTGTGTCGTCTGCAGCGTGCCTGGTATCGGCTTCCGAAACCGGGGCGGCAGCGAGTATCGCGTTTGCTCCGAGCACCCCGTCCGTCGGCCCGCCGGACAACTAGACTTGGGCGATGAGTTGGACTGACAGGCCGCCGGGGTGGCTCCCGCCACTGCCACCGCCCAACAGGGGTCGAGGTCTGATCGTGCTCGGCTGGATCCTGGTGGGCGGGACGTTCGCCTATATCTTCGTGATGAGCTATCTGGGTGGCACCCACACCCTTTTCACGCTGGTTCCACTCCTGCTCGGTCTTCTGTGCCTCATCGTTGGCCTGCTGCGGCGGGACAACCGGCAGCGGTAGGCGGCTGACGGCTTGCCGGACAGTTAGTTACACGATAAAAATAATCAGTGACGATCACCCCCCTCCACCTTTCCCGCGGCGGCACCAGCGTGGTGCTCGATCCCCACCAGTACGGACTGCCGGTCCTCGCTTACTGGGGGCCCGATCTGGGCGACCTCGACGCCGATCAACTGGCGGCGCTCACAGCGGCGCAGCGGCCGCAGCGTGTCTCCGGTGGTATCGATGTCCCCGCGAGGCTGTCCCTCCTGCCCCTCGAGTCCGCGGGCTGGCAAGGGACGCCGGGCCTGACCGGTGACCGCGCGGGAACCCACCTCTACCCGCGCTTCACCGTCGTCTCGATGACCGCCGGCGTCGGTGGGGCAGCCGCGACGATCGAGGCTCGGGACGACGACGCCGGACTCGCACTGAGCGCGCACGTGGGCCTGAGCGAATCAGGCCTCTTCACGCAGCGGCTGGTCGTGACCAACACGGGCCATGACGACTACGAGGTCAGATCCCTCAATCTCTCGTTCCCGTTGTCCCACGCGGCCGCTGAGGTTCTCGACACCACCGGGCGGCACCTGCGGGAGCGTTCACCGCAACGCCACGACCTCACCGTCGGCACGTACGCACGGACGAGCCGGCGCGGACGACCGGGAGCGGATGCCACCGTGCTCCTTGCGGCCGGCACCAGAGGTTTCGGCTTCGAGCAGGGCATGGTGCAGGGAATACACATCGCATGGAGTGGTAACCAGCACGTCCTGGCCGAGAAGACGCCGGCCGGAGATGCCTTCCTGGCTGCCGGCGAGCTGCTTGCGCCGCGGGAGGTCGTGCTCGCCCCGGGGGAGAGCTACTCCACCCCGGAGGTCATCGGCTCCTGGGGTGACGGGCTGAACGAGCTGTCCGGCCGCTTCCACCGGCACCTGCGGTCTCGGCCGGTCCATCCCCGGCGGCCACGGCCCGTCACGCTCAACACCTGGGAGGCCGTGTACTTCGACCTCGACATCACGCGCCTGCAGGCCCTCGCCGACAGGGCCGCGGCCCTCGGCGTCGAACGATTCGTCCTGGATGACGGATGGTTCCGTGGGCGGCGTGATGACACGTCGAGCCTTGGTGACTGGTATGTGGACGAGACGGTGTGGCCGGACGGCCTAGCTCCGATCATCGACCATGTGCGCGGACTAGGCATGGAGTTCGGGCTCTGGTTCGAGCCCGAGATGGTCAACCCGGACTCCGACCTCGCGCGTGCGCACCCGGAGTGGATCCTGCAGCCCGAGGGGCGGCTGCCGCTTCCCGGGAGGCAACAGCAGGTGCTGAATCTCGGCCATCCTGATGCCTACGCGTACATCCTCGAGCGCCTCGATGACATCCTCACGGCCAACGACATCGCGTACGTGAAGTGGGATCACAACAGGGACCTGCTCGAGGCCGCCGACGCGCGCACCGGCCGGGCAGCAGTCCACCGTCATGTCGAGGCGCTCTACCGCTTGCTCGACGAACTCCGGACCCGCCATCCCGACCTCGAGATCGAGTCCTGCGCGTCTGGCGGGGCCCGCGTCGATCTCGGCATCCTCGCCCGTACGGACCGGATCTGGACGAGTGACTGCATCGATCCGATCGAGCGGCTCGTCAACCAGAAGTACACCGGGCTCGTCGTCCCGCCCGAACTCATGGGAATGCACATCGGCGGCCCTGCCTCGCACTCCACGGGCCGCGCCCACTCGTTGCCGTTCCGCGCCGGCACGGCCATCTTCGGTCATTACGGCATCGAGTGGGACATCTCCGACCGGACGGAGGGGGAGTACGAGATCCTGGCGCGCTACATCGGACTCCACCGTGCGTGGCGCGACGACCTGCACCGCGGCACTCTGGTCCACGCAGACCTGGTCGATCCTTCGATGGACCTGCGGGGCATCGTCTCCCAGGACCGCCGGCGCGCCCTCTTCGGCTACTCCCTCACCGGTTCCAGCGCGAGCTATCCGCCGGGTCCGCTGACGTTCCCCGGGCTCGATCCCGAGGCGGTCTACGAGGTGCGCCTCGCCGTCCCGCAGGAGGGGCACCCCGGGAGCGGGCAGTCACCGCTCGCCTGGCTCCACGCGGCACTCGACGGCGAGCCGCTGCGGCTTTCCGGCCGGGTGCTGGGCCATTCCGGACTCCAGGCTCCCGTGCTGCTGCCCGAGCAGACGCTGCTCATCGAACTGCGCGGCGACCAGGCCGATCAAGCCGTCGACGGCATGGCAGGGCTCCGCTAGGGCTCGAACGTCAGCGAGTGGCCGTAGAGGGACAGCAGGGCTTCCATGCCGCCGTCGCGCATCGCCCGGCGCTGCCGCTCGGCGCCAGTGCCCCGTTCCTTCATCGTCTCCACCCCGGCGCGCACCCAGTCGGCGTCGCCCTCGGATGCGAGTGCCGGGCCGACGTGCTCGAGGAACGCCTCGAGGAGCTGACCCGCAGGCACGGGTTCAGCCGCGACCGGGTCGACGAGCGTGCCTTCCACGCCGTCCCGCGCAGCTTGCCAGAGCGCGGCGTCCAGGAGTTCCGGGTCCGGGACGAGGGGAGTGCTGTCCCGCTCGGCGTCGCCGAGGGCGGTGACGACGAGCGCGCGCGTCAGGGCACCGAGCAGCACGGAGTCCTGCGCCTCGAGCTGCACGTCGCAGGCCCTGAGCTCCAGCGTGGGGTAGTGGTCCGAGAGCCTTGCCACCCAGGTGAGGACCCCGCGGTCCAAAATGGCTCCACTGGCGCCGAGACGGGTGATCCTGCGCTCGTAGTCGGCGGCATCGGCGAAGTACGGCGGGATGCCCTGGACGGCCCATCGGCGGTAGTGGATGACGCGCCAGCTGCCGAAGCCGCTGTCCCGGCTCAGCCAGTAGGGCGAATTGACGCTGAGCGCGGTGAGTAGCGGGATCCAGGGACGGATGCGGTTGAGTGCCTGGACGCCACGCTCCTGGTCCGGCACACCGACGTGCACATGGAGCCCGTTGACGAACTGGTCGCCCACGATTCCCGGCGCGCTGGCCCTCAGGTCCTCGTAGCGTTGCTTGTCGGTCAGCTCCGGGTACGCCTGCCGGATCCAGGGAGCAGTTCCGGTGGCAGCACCGACGGTTCCCACGCGCGTTGCCGCGCCCGCGAACTTCCGCCGGAAGTTCAGGAGGGATTCCTCGGCCTGCGTCAGCGTCTCGCACACCGGGGTGGCTGTCTCGATCTGGCAGGACAGCAGTTCCCGCTGGATCTCGTCATCGCTGATCTCCGGCGTCGATTCGAGCAGGCGCTCGACCTCCCCGGCGCGGTGCGCCGGCAGGCCCGATCGCGGTTCGAGCAGCAGGTATTCCTCCTCGAGGCCGAGAGTGGTCATCGGGGAACTCCGTTCAGAAGGAGGGGCGTGCAGGCATCCGAACCAGTCTAAGAGCCACCCGCGCAGAAATTATGCACACCCCGTGGCGTCCCCGGGCGCCCGAAGCGGTGTCCCGGCGCGTCAACGGGTGCCGCTGGTGATCGTGCAACCCTCGTGGGAGGCCGTGCTCTCGATCCACAGGGCACGCGCGAGGGCCGTGTCGACGGCGAGGTGCGGCGCGGAGGCCTCCGCACCGAGGCGCAGGCGAAGCCGCACACCGACCTCCCGCCCGGCGAGCAGCAGGTCGTCGTCGAGCGAGATCCCGTTGCGGTCGAGGAAACGCAGGACGTCCGGGTCGTCGTCGCTCACGCGCACCAGTCGGCCCAAGTGCCCGTCATCGAGGTCGTCGAGGCGGTGCGCGGGCGGGTAGTGGACGGTGCCATCCGCAGCGGGGATGGGATCGCCGTGTGGATCGCGTCTCGGGCGGCCGAGCTTTGCATCGAGCCGTTCGATGAAGGCATCCGAGACGGTGTGCTCGAGCAGCTCGGCCTCGTCGTGCACCTCGTCCCAGCTGTAGCCGAGCTCGGTGACGAGGAACGTCTCGAGGAGCCGGTGCCTGCGCACCATGGCGAGGGCGAGGGCCTCACCGGAGGACGTGAGGCTGATGGGGCCGTACTTGCGGTGGTGGGCCAGCCCCAGGTCGACCAGCTTCGCGACCATCCCGGTGACGGAGGAGTTGGCGACCGAGAGGCGCGCAGCCAGATGCGTCGCGGTCATGGCATCGCCCTGCCACTCGGTGAAGGAGTAGATGGCCTTGACGTAGTCCTGCACGCTTGTCGACTCGATGCTGAGGACTGCGCCCCGCCTGCCCGCCATCACGCGTCCCCGCGCGCCGCGGCGCCGGGGGACCGTGGCATCGCCGCCGGTGCCGCCTGCGTGGCCGTGCTTCCAGCGGTGGGACGGTCGGTTCCGGACCCGGCGCCGGTTCGGGACCGCACACGCCGTAGCGCCTGCCACACCACCCCGTCCGGCCGTGCCACGAGGTAGACGACGGTGAACACGAGCGCCTGGCACAGCACGACGGCGGCCCCTGTCGAGATGTCCAGGTAGTAGCTGGCATAGATGCCGGTGATCGACGCCGCGACGGTGAGTACGACGGCGATCACGAGCATCCGGTCGAAACTGCGGGACAGCAGGAACGCCGTCGCCCCGGGGGTGATGAGCATGGCCACGACCAGGATGATCCCGACGGCCTGGAGTCCGACGACGACGGTGAGCGCGAGCAGGCCGAGCAGCAGCGCCGACAGCAGCCGGGTGTTCAGACCGATGACGTGGGCGTGGGTGCGGTCGAACGCCAGGAGGGTCAGGTCGCGCCGTTTGAACAGCAGGATGGCGAGCGTCAGGGCCCCGAGGACGAGCACCTGCCAGACCTCGGCGGCGGAGACGCCGAGCACGTTGCCGAACAGGATGTGCATCAGGTCGATTTGGGAGGGCGTGGCGGAGACGATGGCGAGTCCCGCGGCGAACAGTGCGGTGAAGACCACGCCGATCACAGTGTCCGCCTTCAGCTTCGTCGTCGACCGGACGATCCCGATCAGCGCCACGGCGGCGGCGCCGAAGACGAAGGCCCCGATCGAGAAGGGAATGCCGATGATGTAGGAGAGCGCGACGCCGGGCAGGACGGCATGGGACACGGCGTCACCCATGAGCGACCACCCCATCAGGATGAGCCAGCAGGAGAGGACGGCGGCGACGACGGCCGCTGCGACCGTGACGGCGAGGGCCCGGGTCAGGAAGCCGTACTGGAGGGGTTCGAGGACGAAGGCGACGATGTCCATCTCAGGAATTCCCTTCCGGGGTAGTGGATGAGGAAGCTGGCGGGGAATCATCGGATGCTGCCGGCCCGAAGGCGAGGGCGAGATTTCCCTGCGTCAGGACCTCCGACGGAACGCCCTGTGCCAGGACCCGCCGGTGCAGGAGGACCGCCTCATCGCACAGTTCCGGCACGCCCGCGAGATCGTGTGTCGACATCAGGACGGAGCGTCCCTCGTCGCGCAGCGCCTTCAGCAAGTGCGTCATCGTTGTCTGGCTGGCGCGGTCGACCCCTGCGAACGGCTCGTCGAGCAGGAGCAACCGCGCGTCCTGGGCGATGCTTCGGGCGATGAACACGCGCTTGCGCTGTCCGCCCGACAACTGGCCGATCTGGCGCCTCCTGAGGTCCGCCAGCCCCACCCGCTCGAGGGCCTCGTCGACCGCGGCGCGATCGGCCGCACGGAGACGGCGGGCGGAACCCAGGCGGCCGTAGAGGCCCATGGCGACGACGTCGACCACGGACACCGGGAACGTCCAGTCGACCCCCTCGGCCTGCGGCATGTATGCCACCAGCCCCTGCTTCCGGGCGCCCGCCGTGGGCATGCCGAAGAGCTCCACGGTGCCGTGCTGGGGAACAAGGAGCCCCATGAGCGAGGTGAACAGAGTCGACTTGCCCGATCCGTTGACGCCGATGAGACCACAGATCCGGCCGGCGTCGAGGCTCAGCGTCACGTCGTCGAGAGCCTGGACGTCGTTGTAGCGGACGCTGAGGCCCCGCACTGCGAGGACGGGCGACGTCGTCGGCGCGTCCGCTGTTTCTGCCGGGTGGACGGTGGTCATCGCGCGAGTCCTTCCGTGATGGTCCTGAGGTCATGGCGGATCAGGTCGAGGAAGGTCGGGACCGGGCCGTCCGCCTCGGACAGGGAATCCACGTAGAGCATGCCGCCCAGCTCCGCACCGGTAGCGAGGGCCACCTGCTCCTGCGCCGAGGGGTTGACCGTCGATTCACAGAAGACCGTGGGCACCCCGTTCTCCTCCACGAAACCGATGACCTCCCGGATCTGGCGTGGCGTTCCCTCGGCGTCCGCGTTGACCGGCCAGATGAATGCCTCGTCCAGTCCGGCGTCCCGGGCGAGGTAGGAGAAAGCTCCCTCGCAGGTCACGAGCGCCGCGCCGTCGACGTGGGCGAGGTCCGCGCGGAACCCGTCGAGGAGCTCGCCGAGCTGGTTCTTCAGGTGCTGACCGTTCGCTTCGAACTCGGCGGCGTGCTCGGGGGCGAGCTCGGTGAGGGCACGGACGGCGTTGTCCACGTAGGTCTGCGCCGCGAGCGGAGACATCCAGGCATGCGGATTCGCGAGACCGGAGTAGTCGCCCGAGCGGATGTCGACCGGTTCAACGCCCTCCGACAGGACAGCATGCGGCGCGTCGACGGACTGCAGGAAGCGCTCGAACCACCGCTCGAGGCCGAGTCCGTTGTCGAGGATGAGGTCGGCGTCCTGGGCCCGGACGAGATCGGAGGGCGTCGGTTCGTACCCATGGATCTCAGCCCCGACCTTGGTGATCGACTCCACGCGCACGTGCCCACCGCCCACGGTGTCCGCGAGGTCCGCGAGCACCGAGAACGTGGTGAGTACCAGGGGCCGGGAGTCGGCGGAGGCGGGCGATGCCTGCGCCTCGGGACCCGGGGCGCAGCCGGTCAGGAGCAACGCCGCGGCGGTGCAGCAGCCGGCGACCAGCCGCAGGGCACTCGATTTTTGAGGCATACCTAAAAGTAGCGTTTAGGCATGGCGAAATCTAGCGTAGGGATGCTCTCCATGCATGGGTGTAGTACGGGATACGGATCACAGCGTCGCCGCTGAACGCAAGGTACTCCGTGAGGTACCAGAGCAGGTTCGAGTCGACGCGCTCCCGCAGCGGCGCCGACGCGCGCTGGTAGTAGCTGCGGGAGCGCGCGAGGTCGACGACGTCGGCGACGGCGAGTTCCTGGGTCCAGTGCACGAGCATCTCCTCCGCCGGACCGAAGGCCCCACCGAAGTCCGGCCGGTACGCCGGCGAGAAGACGTCCCCGGCGTGCATGATGCGGGAGAGCCTGTGGACCCAGGGAAGCGAGACGTCGAGCTGGTTCCAGACGAGCGCGATGCGCCCTCCCGGTTGGAGCACACGGCCTGCTTCGCGCAGTGCTGCGGGGTGGTCGCACCAGTGCCAGGTCTGCGCGAGTGTGAGGAGGTCCATCGATGCCGTCGGCAGCAGGGAATGCTCCGCCGTGCCCAGCAGGACGGGAACCTGCGGCAACCGTGCCGTGAGGACGGTCAGCATGTCCTCGGACGGGTCCACGGCCGTCACCTCGAGCCCACGTCCGGTGAGCAGGGAGGTGAACAGTCCTGTCCCCGCACCGATATCGGCGACCCGACGCGCGTGTCCGGGGATGATCCAGTCCGCCACTGCTGCCGGGTACCCCGGACGGACACGGTCGTAGCGGCCCGCCCCGGAGAGGTAGGCGCTCGCCATGTGCCGGCGTCGCTCCTCATCGAGACGCGGACCGCGGCTCACCGTGCTACGCCCCGGGGTGCCGCGTCGGGGCCGCGCCTAGAACAGGTCATCCACATCGGGATTGAGCGTGCGGAGCACGTCGCTGTGCAGCGTGCCGTTGGTCGCGAGGGCATTGCCGCCGAAGGGCCCTTCCTCGCCGTCGAGCGATGTGAAGCGACCACCGGCCTCGGTCACGATCGGAACGAGCGCCGCCATGTCGTACAGGTTCAGTTCCGGTTCACAGGCGATGTCGACGGCGCCCTCCGCCACGAGGCAGTAGGACCAGAAATCGCCGTACGCCCGGGTTCGCCACACGCGGTCGGTCAAATCGACGAACTCGTCCAACGCGCCGCGCTCCCGCCAGCCGGACAGACTCGAGTAGGACAGCGAGGCGTCCTCCAGACGTGAGACGTTGGAGACCCGGAGGCGCTGGGCTGCCGCGAGCGACTTGCCCGTATAGGCGCCCGTTCCGTCGGCCGCCCACCAGCGCTTACCCAGAGCGGGCGCGCTCACGACGCCGACCACGGGTTTGCCGTTGTCGATCAGGGAGATCAGCGTCGCCCAGACCGGTACGCCGCGCACGAAGTTCTTGGTGCCGTCGATCGGATCGATAACCCACCTGCGGGTTCCCGAGCCCGTGCTGCCGAACTCCTCGCCCAGCACCGCGTCCCGCGGACGGGCCCGGGACAACTGTCCGCGGATCGCCTCCTCGGCACCCTTGTCGGCATCGGTGACGGGGGTGAAGTCGGGTTTGGTCTCGACGCGGAGGTCGAGGGCCTTGAAGCGGGACATCGTCTGGTCATCGACCGAGTCGGCCATGATGTGGGCGAGTCGGAGGTCGTCGTTGTAACCCTGCGTGAAACTCATACGACTCAACCTATCGTCTCGGAAGACCCTTCCCGCGCCGGGGCGCGGAAAGCCCCGCAACAGCAGAAAGCCACCGCCGGCATGCGCCGAGCGGTGGCTTCCTGACCATGCCGCAGAGCGGCAGGAGAGGTATTAGAGAACGGTGATGTTCTCGGCCTGGGGGCCCTTGGGACCCTGGGTGGTCTCGAAGTTGACCTTCTGGTTCTCTTCGAGGGAACGGTAGCCGTTCGAGTTGATCGCCGAGAAGTGAGCGAAGACGTCAGCGCCTCCGTCGTCGGGAGCGATGAAGCCGAAGCCCTTTTCGGCGTTGAACCATTTCACTGTGCCTGAAGCCATGGTGTATTTCCTTACCTGGGAGAGCCTCCCGACGTTCGGGTGCTCATCGTGGTGTTCGTTACTCGCTTATCGTCAAAAGCTGTCGAACTCCAGGTGGAGGGTCAAGGCTTGAAATTTAATGCGCAAACAACAACAGCCCCCAGTCTAGCAGTGTTCCGGGGCCAGCCCCGACCACCTGCTGCTCCACCAGCTGCTCCGCCTACTGCTGACCGAGTTCCTTCGCATCATGGCTGCTGCCGCGGGCGTCGGCGATGCCCGCGCCGAGCAGGCGCCTCAGGGAGGCCAGGCGTACCGGGCCGGACTCGCCGGCCAGGCCTTCCGCCACGAAGCTGTCCAGTCCGCAGTCGACGGCGACGTCATCATGGCGGCACCCGCGCTCGCAGCGCTGCGTCCCCGGTTCCAGGTCGGGAAATGCCTTGAGGATGCGGTCCGCGTCCACGTGAGCGAGGCCGAAGGACCGGATGCCCGGTGTGTCGATGATCCAGGTGCCCGGCGAAGCGTCCGCAGCCTTGAGGGCGAGCGCGGACGAGGACGTGTGGCGGCCCCTGCCCGTCACCGCATTCACTCCGCCGGTGGCCCGGGTACTGCCGGTCAGCGCGTTGACCATGGTCGACTTGCCCACCCCGGAATGCCCGAGCAGCACGCTCACCTGGCCGTCGAGTTCGTCCCGCAGTGCGTCGACGGCCCCGTGTGCCAGGCGGGCTGATTCGCCGTCGTCGGACCTCGCCTCGATGCCCACGGCCTCGTCCGTCCTGCTGATGATCACGCGCAGGTCGAGGTGCTCGTAGTTGGCGAGAAGGGCGGCGGGATCCCGCAGGTCCGCCTTCGTGATGCACAGCAGCGGTTCGATCCCGGCGTCGTAGGCCGCCACGAGCGCCCTGTCGATGAAGCCCGTCCTCGGTTCGGGATTGGCCGCGGCGACGACGATCACGAGCTGGTCGGCGTTGGCGACAACCACCCGCTCGACCGGATCGGTGTCGTCGGCGCTGCGCCGCAGGACGGTGCGGCGCTCCTCGATGCGCACGAGCCGAGCGAGTGAGTCGGCACCGCCGGACAGGTCGCCCACCAGTGCCACGAGATCACCTGCGACGACGGCGTTCCGGCGCAGTTCGCGCGCACGGGCTGCGATCACGATCCGCTCGTCCGGTGTGTCCTCGTCGACGACGGTGGTGTACCGGCCGCGGTCCACGGTGACCACGCGTCCGGTCACGGCGTCGTCGTACGCCGGACGGTTCTTGGTCCGGGGGCGGGATCCCTTCTTGTTGGGCCGAATCCTGATGTCGGACTCGTCCCAGGACCGGGATCCGCGGCGGTTGCCGGCCTCGCTCATGCGTGAGCTTCCCGCGCGGAGACGGCGGTGGTGGCGGAGGCGGTGGCTGTGACGGCAGCCCAGAGCTCGGGGAACTCAGGCATGGTCTTGGCCGTCGTCGCGATGTTCTCCACCTCCACGCCCTCCACGGCGAGCCCGATGATCGCGCCGGCGGTCGCCATACGGTGGTCCTCGTACGTGTGGAAGCGGCCACCGTGGAGGGGTGCAGGCCGGATGATGAGCCCGTCCACCGTCTCCTCGGCGTCACCGCCGAGTCCGTTGATCTCGGCGACGAGCGCTGCAAGCCGATCGGTCTCGTGCCCGCGGAGGTGCGCGATTCCCGTGAGGGTCGACGGCGTCGTCGCGAGGGCACAGAGGGCCGCTACCGTCGGAGCGAGTTCGGAGGTGTCCGCGAAGGTCCCGCCCGAGATCGAGGCGCCGCCCGTCACGGTGAGCACGTCACCTTCGAGACGGGCTGAGGCACCCATCAGCGGAAGGATCCGCCGCCAGTCATCGCCCACCTGGGTGGTCCCCGCGGGCCAGTTCCGCACGCGGACGGTTCCGCCGGTGACCACGGCCGCGGCCAGGAACGGACCCGCGTTGGAGAGGTCGGGCTCGACCGCGACGTCGAATGCGGCGATGGGACCGGGGCAGACCCTCCAGTTGTCCGGCACGGCGTCGTCGACGGATACGCCGAGTGACCTCAGTGTCTCGACGGTCATGCGGACGTGGTCGAGGCTGGGAACGGGCTTGCCCACGTGTTCGAGGTGTAGGCCCTCCGTGAAGCGTGCGCCCACGAGGAGGAGCGCGGACACGAACTGCGAGGAGGCGGAGGCGTCGATGACGAGGCGCCCACCGCGGACGCTGCCTTCGCTGCGCACGGTGAACGGCAGGGAGCCGGATCCGCCGTCGTCGACGGACAGCCCGAGACCCCGGAGCGCCTCGACGATGCCCCCCATCGGACGACGCCGGGCGTGCGGATCGCCGTCGAACCTCGTGGAACCGGGCACGAGCCCGGCCAGCGGAGGGACGAATCGCATGACCGTGCCGGCGAGTCCACAATCCACGGCACGGGACTGCCCACCGTCCATCCTGCCCGGCAGGGGAGTGACGTGCAGATCCGGGCCGAAATCGCCGTCGCCCGGCACCTCGTCGATCACCGCGCCGAGGGAGCGAAGGGCAGCGACCATGAGGGCGGAGTCGCGTGAGTGCAGTGGGCGCCGGATGACGCAGGGTCCGTCGGCCAGTGCGGCGAGCACCAGGTAGCGGTTGGTGAGTGACTTCGAGCCCGGAACCGAGATCTCGGCATCCACGGGACGGGTCAGGCGGGGTGCCCGCCATACGTGCTGGTCGGATCCCCCGCCTGATGACGCTGTCACGGAACTTATGAACCGACGACGTCGGCAGCGGTCTTGCGCACGGCCTGGTCGGCCTTCTGAAGCTGCTTGCGGGCATCCCGGCCGAGGCCGGCAGCGCCCTTCTTGGCGTCGATCGCGAGGTGTTCGGCGCGCCAGGCGATGCCGGGACGGCCGTTCGTGTCGACGGTGGCCAGCAGGACGGCGCCGATCAGCGAGAGGTTCCTGAGCAGCTGCGAGCGGCGGGCTTTCTTGCCCTCCGTGGTCGAGGCATCGGCCGAGCGGTAGTCGACAAGGGTGTTGACCGTGGCCGTCACGGCGAGCAGGAGGGCCGCGACGCGGGAGAACCGCCCGATGCCCAGCAGGAGTGCGGCTCCGACCTGGGTGGCGCCGAGCACCTGACCCACGAGCTTCTCGTTGCCGGTGACCGCTGCTGCCGAGGGGACCACCTTGGTCAGACCAGCGAGGACGGGCTTGAGCTGGGGAGCGGTGGTGCCGGCAGTGCGGAGCCGGTCCACGCCCGAGAGTGCGAAGCTGCTGGCGATCAAGGGTCGGGCGATGACGCGGACAAGGGTCACAATTGCCTCCTGGTTACCGGCGGAATCCGCCGAGCATTGGGTTCACGGGTACGAAGCACGCTGGGTCTAGTTTTGCATGCCGCACCAGCACGCGCGATCCGGAGCCGCTTCCGTATCGGCGCTTGCGGCAGGGGCGGCGGCGGCGAGGGCGGGGAAGCGCGGGTAGTGACACCGGCCGGGGTGGCCTGCCGCAGGAATAAGGCGGTTCTCGAGGGGGTTGGAAGAACCATGGAAGCATTCGGAACGGGACATCGGAGGCGCGTGTGACGGGCTCACAGACCGGGACGGTGGTACCGGCGGATTTCCAGCTGTCGACGTCGGTCCAGCGGCGGGCTTCAACGGCGCCGCGACAGCGGGGACGCGTAGACTTTGGCACGATGAATACAACAGCCCCCGCAGGCAGCAGCCAGGCCGAAGATGCACAGTTGGACGTGTCGACGGAGTCGGAAGCCGACCGTAAGGCGCGCTTCGAGCGTGACGCCATGCAGTATGTCGACCAGCTCTACTCCGCTGCCATGCGCATGGCCCGCAATCCCAGCGACGCGGAGGACCTGGTGCAGGAGGCCTACACGAAGGCGTTCTCCGCCTTCCACCAGTACAAGCCGGGAACCAACCTGAAGGCGTGGCTGTACCGCATCCTCACCAACACCTACATCAACCTGTATCGCAAGAGGCAGCGGGAGCCGCTGCAATCGCACTCCGACACCATCGAGGACTGGCAGCTCGCAAAGGCTGCAGAGCACACCTCCGCCGGTCTCCGCTCGGCAGAGGCCGAGGCGTTGGACCACCTGCCGGACTCCGACGTGAAGAGTGCGCTCCAGGCGATCCCGGAGGAATTCAGGTTGGCGGTCTACTTCTCGGACGTCGAAGGCTTCGCGTACAAGGAAATATCGGAAATCATGAACACGCCCATCGGGACCGTCATGTCCCGGCTGCACCGCGGCCGCAAGCTGCTGCGTGAACTCCTCGCGGAGTACGCGCGTGAGCGGGGACTCCGTGTCACCACGGGTGCTGGTGCCAAGACCCAGAGCGGGGCGGGCGCAGCGGGCAAGGAACAGGAGATGGAGAAATGAGCGATTGCGAGAGTATGGGCGATTGCGCCGACTCGAGGATCGAGAGGCTGTACGAGTACCTGGACGGCGCGCTGTCCCACCAGGATCTCGTCGAGATCAAGGACCACCTGAACGGGTGCCCGCAGTGCGCCGAGGAGCACGATCTGGAATGCGTGATTCGGTCGGTCGTCAAGCGATCCTGCACGGAGGTTGCGCCGTCGACCCTGAAGGCGAGCATCCTCGACCGCATCAGCCAGCTCAAGACCGTGGATCACTGACTCCCCGGCACCTGCGGACGCGCGAGGCGACAGAGCCCCACACGACAGAACCTCCGGTACCCTGACGGGCCGGAGGTTCTGTCGTTCGTACTGGCGGTGCTTGTAACGCCTGGACTCAGGTGTTGGGGCGCTTACCGTGGTTCGCGCCTCCACGCTTCCGGTCGCGACGCTTGCGTGCTCGCTTGCTCATGGCTGCCTCCTTCTTCTTCAGGCACTGTAGACGTGCAGAACTGCACCCAAGTCTCCCATACCGCGACCGGCGTCGCCTAAACAGCCCCCGACCCCAGCGCGACGGCCGCACTGCACGCGGCGTTGAGACAGCTCCGAAGACAGCTCCGACGACAGCGCTACCCCTAGGATGGGGGCACCGTCCGTGATCGAAGGAGATGACCTATGCGTGCCGCCTACGCCGCCACCCAGTCGGGGGACGATCCGCTCCGCGGCCTGGTCGTCGGCGACCTCGACGTCCCGGCTGCCCTTGAGGGGTTCGTCAGGGTCGAGGTCGTCGCATCCTGCCTCAACCACCACGACCTGTGGTCGCTGAAGGGCGTCGGGCTGCCCCAGGACCGGCTTCCGATGGTGCTCGGGTGCGACGCTGCCGGACGGGACGACGACGGCAACGAGGTGATCGTCCACGGCGTCGTGTCCTCGCCGCAGTGGCGGGGCGACGAGACCCTGGACCCGCAGCGGTCGCTCCTGTCGGAGCGGTACCCGGGAACCATGGCGGACTACGTGTGGGTGCCCGAGCGGAACCTGGTCCCGAAACCGCCGGAACTGTCCTTCGAGGAAGCCGCATGTCTGCCCACGGCCTGGCTCACGGCCTACCGCATGCTGTTCACCGTCTCCCCGGCGGCACCCGGCGCCACGGTGCTCGTGCAGGGAGCCGGCGGTGGCGTCGCGTCCGCCCTGATCGCACTCGCAGCGGCCGCCGGCTTCCGCGTCTGGGCGACGAGCCGCAGCGGGTCCAAGCGGCAGCAGGCGCTGGAGCTGGGAGCGGACCAGGTGTTCGACGCCGGTGCACGGCTGCCCGAGCGCGTCGACGTCGTCTTCGACTCGGTGGGTGAAGCCACCTGGGCGCACTCCCTGAAGGCGCTCGTGCCCGGAGGAACAGTCGTGACGTGCGGCGCCACGAGCGGTGCCGCGCCCTCGGCGGACCTCAACCGGGTGTTCTTCCTCCAGTTGCGCGTGCTGGGCTCCACGATGGGTACCCGTGAGGAGCTCGTGCGGCTCACCCGCTTTTTGGTCGCGACCGGCATCCGGCCCGTCATCGACGCGGTGCTGCCCCTCGAGGACGCGCCCCGGGGTTTCCAGCGCATGCTCGACGGCGACGTGTTCGGCAAGATCGTCTTCCGCCACTGACCCGGGCGTGGCCCGGAACGCGACAGGGAACCCTCCACTCGAGGGTTCCCTGTCGGTACTACGGCGACCTGGAGGGTCGACGCCTGGCGCCTACTCCGGCGCGGGCACATCCAGCCACTGGAACCAGCCGCGGTGCAGCACGAGCCAGGCGATCAGCCCGTACCCGGCCTGCCCGGGCGTTCCGCCGTTGGCAGCGAGATCGTGGCGCCACTGCTCGTGCGCGAGCAGTGGCGTGAAGGTGTCCACGAAGACGTGTTTGCGACGCGTCGTCACGTCGCCGAAAGCGGCCGAGAGGTCGGCGAGGCGGCGGTTGCGTTCGGCGTCGAGTCCGGGAGGAGGCCCGACGACGAGCACCTTGACGCTCATCTGGGCTGCCCCGTCGAGGATGTTGGCGAGATTGAGCCGGCTCCGCGCGGTCGACAGTTCGAGGTCCAGATCGCGGTCGGAGAGACCGATAACGAGCCGGTTGTCGGCGCCGTCGTCGAAGCGGCGCCCCGCCTCCTGCAGCCAGCGGTTCGCCAGTGCCTCGGTGCCCTCTCCGGGCGCCGCGAGGCTGTATGCCTCCAGCGAGGCGTTGTCGGGGCGGGTACGGGCCATCACGCGTCCGACCCACCCGAGCGCTCGCGGATCACCGAGCCCCGCGAGGAGTTCGTCGCCCACTGCTGCTAGTCGGATTCTGCGTTGTTCCACTGGTCCCTCGGTGTGCTGGTCGTCGGATGGGTGCGGGCCGCCGGATGAGCGGCGCACGCTCCTGAAGACATTAACTCTGTCCGAGGCATGGCTCGGTTAAAGACATTGGGTGGGGCCTCGGCCCCACCCAACATCATACTGATGGCCTGCTACTGACGGCCGAAGGCCCTCTTGATGAGGAGTTCCTGCTCCACCGCGTGGCTCTTGGCCGATCCCGTCGCCGTGGAAGCGGACGCCGGTCGGGACGCAAGGCGCATCGGCCGGTCCAGCTCCTGCGGCAGGTTGAGGCCGATGAACGGCCAAGGCCCCTGGTTGGCCGGCTCGTCCTGCGCCCAGACGATCTCCGCGTTCGGGTACTCGGCCAGTGCCGCCCTGATCTCCTCCAGAGGGAGCGGGTACAGCTGCTCCACCCGGACGATGGCAGTCCTGCCGTCGTCCAGCTTCTGCCGGGAGGAGAGGAGGTCGTAGTAGAGGCGACCGGACACGAGGATCACGCGCTCGACGTCACTCCCGGCAGTGCCGAGGGTGGTATCGGGGATGACGGGCTGGAAGGTGCCCTGCGTGAAGTCCTCCACCGAACTGGCGGCGGCTTTCAGGCGCAGCAGCTGCTTCGGCGTGAAGATCACCAGCGGCTTCCTCGGACGCTTGTACGCGTGGCGACGCAGCAGGTGGAAGTGCGACGCCGCGGTGCTCGGGTTGGCGACGACCATGTTCTCCTCGGCGCACATCTGCAGGAAGCGCTCGATGCGGGCGGAGGAGTGATCCGGCCCCTGGCCTTCGTACCCGTGGGGCAGCATCAGCACGAGGGAGGAGCGTTGCCCCCACTTCTGCTCTGCGGAACTGATGAACTCGTCGATGATGGTCTGCGCGCCGTTCACGAAGTCGCCGAACTGGGCCTCCCAGATCACCAGCGCATCCGGCCGTTCCACGGAGTAGCCGTACTCGAAGCCCATGGCCGCGTACTCGGACAGCAGGGAGTCGTAGACCCAGAACTTCGCCTGGTCCGCGCTGAGGTCGTCCAGCGGGAGCCACTCGTGGCCGGTCGCGCGGTCGTGGAACACCGCATGGCGCTGCACGAAGGTACCGCGGCGCGAATCCTGGCCCGCGAGCCTCACGGGCACGCCCTCCATGACGAGCGAACCGAAGGCCGCGATCTCACCGAAGCCCCAGTCGATCCCGCCTTCCCTCGACATCTGCTCGCGCTTCTCCAGGAGGGCCTTGAGCTTCGGGTGCACCGTGAAGCCCTCTGGGACAGCGGTATGAGCGGCGCCGATGTGCGCCAGCATCTCTGCGCTGATGGCGGTCCGGCGGGCGTCGCTGTCGCCGCCGTCCGCCTGCTGCGCGTACGGCCGCTCGAGGTCCGAGACCGCCTGCGGGTCCTTGGTCACGACCGGGATCGGCGACGTCTGGGCAGCATGCGTCTCGGCGAAGACGCGCTCCAGGCGCTCCTGGTAGTCGCGCAGCGCCTGCTCCGCCTCCTCCTGGGTGATGTCCCCACGACCGATCAGGGCCTCGGTGTACAGCTTGCGCACCGAACGCTTGGCCTCGATCAGGTTGTACATCATGGGCTGCGTCATCGAAGGATCATCGCCCTCGTTGTGGCCGCGACGGCGGTAGCAGACCATGTCGATGACGACGTCCTTGTTGAACCGCTGGCGGAACTGGTACGCCAGCTGCGCCACGCGCACCACGGCCTCGGGGTCGTCCCCGTTCACGTGGAAGACCGGCGCCTGGACCATCTTCGCGACGTCGGTGGAGTACACCGAGGAGCGCGACGACGTCGGGCTCGTGGTGAAGCCCACCTGGTTGTTCACGATCACGTGGATGGTGCCACCGGTGCGGTACCCGCGCAGCTGCGACAGGTTGAGGGTCTCGGCCACGACGCCCTGGCCGGCGAAGGCTGCGTCACCGTGGATGAGGATCGGCAGCACGGGGAAGGTGTCGCCCTGGTCGAGGAGGTCCTGCTTGGCGCGGACGATGCCCTCGAGGACGGGATCGACGGCTTCCAGGTGCGACGGGTTCGCGGCCAGGTAGACCTTCGTCTGGTTCCCGGCGTCGGAGGTGAAAGTGCCCTCGGTGCCGAGGTGGTACTTCACGTCGCCCGAGCCCTGGACGGAGCGCGGATCCTGCGTACCCTCGAACTCGCGGAAGACCTGCGCATAGGTCTTGCCGGCGATGTTGGTGAGCACGTTCAGGCGTCCCCGGTGGGCCATGCCGATGGCGACCTCATCGAGGCCGTCGTCGGCCGCGCCCGAGATCACGGCGTCCAGCAGCGGGATCAGGGATTCCCCGCCTTCGAGCGAGAAGCGCTTCTGGCCGACGAATTTCGTCTGCAGGAACGTCTCGAAGGCCTCCGCCGAGTTCAGCTTGTGCAGGATGCGCAGCTGCTCCTCACGGCTCGGCTTCGAGTAGGGGTGCTCGAGCTCGTCCTGGAACCACTGGCGCTCTGCCGGGTCCTGGAGGTGCATGTACTCGATACCGGTGGTTCGGCAGTAGGCATCCCGCAGCACCCCGAGCATGTCGCGGAACTTGAGCATGGGCTGGCCGCCGAAGCCGCCCGTCGGCCACTCCCGGTCGAGGTCCCACAGGGTGAGCCCATGGGTGCGGATGTCGAGGTCGGCGTGCTTGCGCTGCACGTACTCGAGCGGATTGGTGTCCGCCATGAGGTGGCCGCGCACGCGGTAGGCGTGGATGAGCTGCTGGATCCGGGCGACCTTGTTGATCTGGTCCACCGGGTCGACCTGGATGTCGGCACTCCACCGCACGGGCTCGTAGGGGATGCGGAGCGACTCGAAGATCTCGTCGTAGAAGCCCTGCTCACCCAGCAGCAACCGGTGGATGATCCGCAGGAACTCACCGCTGCCGGCGCCCTGGATGACGCGGTGGTCGTAGGTCGAGGTGAGCGTGATGGTCTTGCTGATGGCGTGCTTGGCGAGGGTCTTCTCGCTCGAACCCTGGAACTCCGCAGGGTATTCGAGGGCGCCGGCACCGATGATGCACGCCTGGCCCTTCGAGAGGCGGGGGACCGAGTGGACGGTACCGATGCCTCCCGGGTTGGTGAGGGAGACCGTGGTACCGGCGTAGTCGTCGGCCCCGAGCTTCCCGGCGCGAGCCTTCTTCACCAGGTCCTCGTAGGCCTGCCAGAACTCCGAGAAGTTCATGGTCTCGGCCTTCTTGATGTTCGGAACCACGAGCGAGCGCGTGCCATCGGGCTTCGGCATGTCGATCGCGAGGCCGAAGTTCACGTGGGCGGGCTGGACCGCGGAGGGCTTGCCGTCGATGACGTCGTAGTAGACGTTCTGCGACGGGAACTGGGCCAGTGCCCGGATGATGGCGTAGCCGATCAGGTGGGTGAACGACACCTTGCCGCCGCGCGCGCGGGCCAGGTTGCTGTTGATGACCACGCGGTTGTCGATCAGCAGCTTGGCGGGGATGGCCCGGACGCTGGTCGCCGTCGGGACGCTCAGGCTGGCTTCCATGTTCGTGGCGATGGCCTTGGCCGGTCCGCGGAGGACGCTGACCCTGTTCTCCTCCATGTCGCCGTTGAGCGCGGAGGCGGGGAGCTGGGCCGGGATGGGCTTCGTGGCGGGCTTGTCATCCTTCGGAGCGTCGGGCTTCTTCGCCGGCTCCTTGGCCACGGGGGGCTTGCCACTCTGCTGGGTGCTCGCGGGGCTCTCACCGGACGCCTTGGGCGCCGGCGCCTCGGCCTTGACGACGGGCAGTTCCTTCGTCGGGGGATGGGCGGCGGTCGAAGCACCGGACGCCGGGGTGCCGGACGAGGGAGCTGCCGGCGTGGTCCCGTTGGGCGCGGAGGCCGTGGCAGCGGGAGCCGATGCCGGTTCCACGGGCCTTTCCGCGGAGTGGCGGCCGTTCTCCCCCGGAGCGTTCTCCGCGTCGAAGGAATCGAACAGGTCCCACCACTTCCTGTCGACCGAGTGGCGGTCCTGCTGGAACTGCTGGTACAGCTCGTCAACAAGCCACTCGTTCCCGCCGAACTCTTCAGGTAGACGGTGGCTGGTTTGTTCTGGCACTTGGTATACGCCTCTTCCGTAAGTTGCCCTGAGCGCGGTGCGGGCGGCAAGATCGGCGAAAAGCCGTGTCTGGACCCCGTTCAAGTGTAGTGATAGTAGTAACGAACAATCCAATCAGGCGTCTCGGCCGGAGCTGCGGCGTGCGATACTGCGCCCGAGCACCGGCGGCGGGCGTGACGTGGGCTCCCTCGGGCGGGCGAATGGGCGGGCGACGGTGCGAGGCACTAGACTCTTTGCGGCCGTTGCACGCGGTCGCCACAACAGGGAGAGCCATGCGCTTCATCAATCCGCCCACCACCGATCTCACCTACTCGGACGTCTTCCTCGTACCGTCCGCATCGGAGGTCATCTCCCGATTCGATGTGGACCTCTCGTCCGACGACGGCACGGGAACCACCATCCCACTCGTCGTGGCCAACATGACGGCCGTCACCGGACGCCGCATGGTCGAGACGGTTGCGCGGCGCGGCGGCATCGGCGTCCTGCCGCAGGACGTGCCGGTCGAGGTCATCGCCGAGGTCACGTCGTGGGTCAAGGATCGCCACCCGGTCTTCGAGACGCCGCTGAAACTGCAGCCGGGCAACACCGTGATCGACGCGCTCCACCTCATGCACAAGCGTGCCCACGGTGCGGTGCTCGTCGTCGACGACGCGGGGGCATGCGTCGGCGTGGTCCACGCGGCCGACTGCGAGGAGGTGGACCGGTTCGCCTCCCTCGAGTCGGTGATGCGGCCTGCGCCCGCGGCCTTCGAGGCCTCACTGTTCGACGAGGATCCCGCCACCGCGCTGCAGAAGGCCTTCGAGGACCTCGACGGCGCGCGCGTGTCGCTGGCGCCGGTCGTGCGCGACGGGGTGCTCCAGGGTGTGATCACCCGGACGGGTGCGCTCCGATCCACGATCTACGATCCCGCGCTGGACGCCGCCGGCAGGCTTCGCGTTGCGGCCGCCGTCGGCATCAACGGTGACGTCGGGGCGAAGGCCGCGGCGCTGCTCGAGGCCGGTGTCGACGTCCTCGTCGTCGACACCGCACACGGCCACCAGAGGAAGATGCTGGACGCCCTCGCCGTCGTCCGCAGCCTCGACCCCAAGGTCCCCATCGTCGCGGGCAACGTGGTCAGCGCGGACGGCGTCCGCGACCTCGTCGCCGCGGGTGCCTCGATCATCAAGGTGGGCGTGGGACCCGGTGCCATGTGCACGACGCGCATGATGACGGCCGTGGGCCGCCCGCAGTTCTCCGCCGTCCACGAGTGCGCCCAGGCCGCTGCGGAGCTCGGCGCACACGTCTGGGCCGACGGCGGTGTGCGCTATCCCCGGGACGTCGCCCTCGCCCTGGCGGCGGGTGCGAGCCAGGTCATGATCGGCTCCTGGTTCGCCGGGACCTACGAGAGCCCGGGCGACCTCCAGACCGACAGCAACGGGCGGCGCTACAAGGAGAGCTTCGGGATGGCTTCGGCGCGTGCGGTTCAGAACCGCACACGGCGCGACGACGTCTTCGCGCGCGCTCGCAAGGGCCTGTTCGAGGAAGGCATCTCGACATCGAAGATGTACCTCGATCCTGCCCGTCCGGGTGTGGAGGACCTCCTCGACATGATCACGGCAGGCGTCCGCAGCTCGATGACCTACGCAGGTGCGGCGTCACTCGCCGAATTCCGCGAGCGCGCGCTGGTCGGCGTGCAGTCGGCAGCAGGCTACGAGGAAGGCCGGCCTCTCCAGCAGAGCTGGTAGGCACGGCCCGTCCGGGCTTCCATGCGTCGTCGGCGGAATCCCTGCGCCGCTGCTGCTGCCAAGCCGATAGACTGGTCTCCTTATGGACAGTCCTTCTAGGGGCCGGCTCGACGCCGGCGCACCCTCTCCTCTTGCCCATCCGCTGCCCGGTGCCGACGCCCCGGCCGATGTCGGTTCCGACCAGGACGCAGCATCCCTCCAGTCCGACGCCGCGGACCCCCTCAGACGCGGACCGCTGCACACCCGCCCAGGCGTTGCCGAGGAGGGGATGTAGCGGTGGAATGGATCTACCTCGTCGCAGGCCTGCTCCTCGTGCTCGGTACGGGATTCTTCGTGGCCGTCGAATTCGCGCTCGTCGCGCTGGATCAGACGTACGTCCAACGTGCGGTGGACGAGGGCGACACCAGGGCCGAGCCGCTGCTGCGGTGCCTGAAGTCGCTCTCGACGCAACTTTCGAGCTGCCAGCTCGGCATCACCCTGACCACGCTGCTCACGGGTTACGTCATGGAGCCGTCCGTCGGACGGCTCCTGGAGGCGCCCCTGACCGCGCTCGGTCTCTCCGAAGCGCTCGTCGCCTCGGCATCGATCATCATCGCGATGATTCTGGCCACGCTGCTGTCCATGCTCATCGGCGAGCTCGTGCCGAAGAACCTGAGCATCGCCCTGCCCTTCCAGGTGGGAAAGGCGCTGGCCCGGCCGCAGCTCCTCTTCACGGCAGTGTTCAAGCCGGCCATCATCGTGCTCAACGGTTTCTCCAATCGGGTCCTCAACGTCTTCGGGCTCGAGGCGAAGGAGGAGATCTCCGGAGCGCGGACGCCCTCCGAGCTCTCGTCCCTCGTGCGGCGCTCGGCCGAGATGGGCACCCTGGACCAGGGCACGGCGAACTTCCTGGCTCGCACGTTCAGCTTCTCCGAGCGCACCGCGGCCGACGTCATGACCCCGCGCATCCGCATGGAGGTCATCGACTCGGACCAGACCGTTGCCGACGTCGTGGAAGCGGCGCGACGGACGGGGTACTCGCGCTTCCCGCTGATCGGTGACTCGGCGGATGATATCCGCGGCGTGGTCCACGTGAAGAAGGCCGTCGCGGTTCCTCGCCACAAGCGGGCCGAACTGCCGGCCGGCACCATCATGACGGATGTGCTGCGCGTACCCGAGACCGTCCACCTGGACTCCCTGTTGAGTGAACTGCGGGAGGCGAACCTCCAGCTCGCCGTCGTGCTCGATGAATACGGCGGAACCGCCGGTGTGGCCACGCTCGAGGACCTCGTCGAGGAGATCGTCGGCGAGGTCAAGGATGAACACGACAAGCTGAAGCCCGGCGTCCTGCAGAGTGCGGCGGGGGACTGGTTCTTCCCGGGGCTCATGCGTCCGGACGAGGTCACGGTGCAGATCCCCGGGCTCGTGGTGCCGGACGAAGCAGGCTACGAGACGGTCGCCGGATTCATCATGGCCGAGCTCGGACGGGTCGCCGTGCCGGGCGACGAGGTCGACGTGCCCGCCGGGGCTCTTCTGGTCGAGCGGATGGACGGCCGACGGATCGACCGCGTCCGCTTCAGGCCCGCTCCGGCAGCGGCTGCCGACGTGGCGCAGGACGCCGTCGTTCCCGAGCACCAGAGTGTCCCCCAGGACCAGGGCGTGCGTGAAGCGGCCAGACCCGCGCTCGCGGGCACCACCGCAGGACGAAAGGACAACCGATGAGCGACTGGGCGGGAATTCTCTGGCTGGTAATCCTCCTGATCGGCAATGCCTTCTTCGTCGCCTCGGAATTCGCCGTGATGTCGGCGCGCCGGAGTCAGATCGAGCCGCTGGCCGACGCGGGTTCCAAACGGGCGAAGACGACCATCTGGGCCATGGAGCATGTGTCCCTCATGCTCGCCTGCTCGCAGCTCGGGATCACCGTCTGCTCGCTCCTGATCCTGCAGGTCGCCGAACCGGCGATCCACCATCTGTTCGTGGTTCCCTTCGAGGCGGTCGGGGTGCCGGAGGGACTGGCGGACGGCGTCGCCTTCGCCCTCGCGCTCCTCCTGGTCACCTTCCTCCACGTCACCTTCGGAGAGATGGTGCCGAAGAACATCTCCGTCTCCGTGGCGGACAAGGCCGCACTCCTGCTGGCCCCGCCGCTCGTCATGATCGCGCGCGTCGTGAATCCTGTCATCTCCTCGCTGAACTGGGCCGCGAACCACATCCTGCGGGCGCTGAAGGTCGAGCCGAAGGACGAGGTGTCCTCGACCTACACGCTCGAGGAGGTGCAGTCGATCGTGGAGGAGTCCACGAAGAGTGGCCTCGTGGACGACGAGTCGGGCCTGATCACAGGCGCGCTCGAGTTCTCCGGGCAGACCGCGGAGACCACGATGGTGCCGCTCAACGAGCTCGTGACCGTCCGCACCGATGCGACGCCCGAGGAGTTCGAGCGGGCTGTGGGGCGCACCGGGTTCTCGCGCTTCGTGATGGTGGACGACGACGGCAACCTGACGGGCTACATGCACTTGAAGGACATCATGTCCATGCCGCAGGCGATGTACCGGAAGCCGATCACGGAGAACAAGGTGCGAACGCTCGCGAACCTGTCGGTCGACGACGAGATCGAGGACGCGCTCACCGTCATGCAGCGGACCGGGTCCCACCTGGCGCGCGTCCTTGGCCCCGACGGTTCGACGCGCGGTGTCCTCTTCCTCGAGGATGTCATCGAGCAGCTGATCGGTGAGATCAGGGATGCGACGCAGAACCAGGGAGCGCGGCGGACGGGCGAGGGAGTGAACGGAACCGAGACGCCGGTGGCCTGACGGGTGCAGGTTCCAAAGAATGCGAACCGTTCGCGTTTCGGATATGGTCGATGCGCTAACGTAAATAATTCTCATTAGGTCCGATCGAGGTTGTCATGCCCGTTGCTCGTCGTCTTGCCGTGCCCGCCCTGCTGGCAGTCTCCGCACTCTCCCTCGCCGCCTGCGGGGACGGTGGATCCGCAGCTCCCGGTGAGACGGGCACTGCGAGCGGCGAAGGGGCGATCACGATCGTGACCGCCACGAACGTGTACGGCGACATCGCAGCTGCCGTGGGCGGGGACGACGTCGAGGTCACCTCCATCGTGAACAGCCTCAGCCAGGACCCGCACTCGTACGAGGCCACCGTGCAGGACAAGCTGTCCGTGTCGGAGGCCGATCTGGTGATCGAGAACGGCGGGGGATACGACACGTTCCTGGGTCGCCTTGCCGAGGAGACGGGCGTCGAGACCGTGCTCAGCGCCGTCGAACTGTCCGGCCTGGAAGCAGCGGCCGGCACCGAGGAGCACAGCGACGAGCCGACGGGGGAGCACAGCGACGAGCCGACGGGGGAGCACAGCGACGAGCCGACGGGGGAGCACGCCGACGAGGAGGGCCACGACCATGGTGCCTTCAACGAGCACGTCTGGTACGACCTGCCCGCCATGGCGACTCTCGCCGACGCCATCGCGGATGAGCTCGGCCGGTTGGACGAGGCCAATGCAGATGAGTACCGCAGCCGTGCGGATGCCTTCACCGCTGAGCTTCAGTCGATCCAGGACCGGCTGGCGGCTCTTGCTTCCGAGGGGTCCGGCGGCAAGGTAGCGGTGACCGAGCCCGTGCCCGTGTACCTCCTCGAGGACGCAGGGCTCGAGAACGTCACCCCGGAGGAGTTCAGCGAGGCGATCGAGGAGGAGGCGGACGTCCCGGTGGCGGCGCTCGAGGAGATGAAGGCGCTCGTCTCGGGGAAGACGCTCGCCTTCCTCGCCTACAACGACCAGACCGAGGGGGCGCAGACGGAAGCGGTGCGCTCCGCGGCTGACGCGGCGGGACTTCCGGTCCTCGACTTCACCGAGACCCTGCCCGACGGCGAGAACTACATTTCATGGATGACCGCCAACACGGATACCATCGAGGCTGCCCTGTCCTGAGGGTGCCGCGGCCCGCGGCACCTGAACCACGAGAGACTGGAAGCCCCGCCGCATGACTCCGACCTCGGCACGGCGTGATCCTTCCCCGGTCGGGGCGGGAGCCATGCCGGCCATCAGCCTGCGTGGGGCAGCACTGTCCTTCGGCAGCCGCACGCTGTGGGAAGGCCTCGACCTCGACATCATGCCCGGTGAATTCTTCGCCGTGCTGGGACCGAACGGGTCGGGGAAGACGAGTTTCCTCAAGGTACTCCTGGGGTTGCAGCCCCTCGACGCCGGTACCGCGTCGATCGACGGCAGGCCCATCACGCGCGGCAGCCGCACCCTCGGCTACATCCCGCAGCAGAAATCCTTCCCCCCGGAGACGCCACTTCGCGCCCGCGATCTCGTCGGCCTGGGAGTGGACGGGCACCGCTGGGGACTGCGTGTGCGCAGCCGGGACTACAACGAGCGCGTGGACGCCCTCCTGCGGGACGTGGGAGCCTCGTCGTACGCGGATGCTCCGGTCGGGCTCCTGTCCGGCGGCGAGCAGCAGCGGCTGCGGGCCGCCCAAGCGCTGGCCACCGACCCGACGGTGCTCCTGTGCGACGAACCGCTGCTGTCGCTCGACCTGCTCCACCAGCAGGCGGTGAGCGCACTCATCAACCGCCAGTGCCACGAGAAGAACAGTGCCGTCGTCTTCGTCACCCACGAGATCAACCCGGTCATCGACTACGTGGACCGGGTCCTCTACCTCGCCGACGGCCGATTCCGTGTGGGCTCGCCGTCGGAGGTCATGACGAGCGAGGTGCTGTCCGACCTCTACGCGAGTCCGGTGGAGGTCCTGCACAGCAACGGGCGGATCGTCGTCGTCGGATTGCCCGATGCCACTACCCACCACCACGAGAGCGCCTAGGCCATGGACTTCCAGGAGATTTTCGGCGCCATCTTCACCTTCGACAACTATGCCCAACTGCTGCCCCTCGTGCGCAACTCGCTGATCGCGGGAGCGGTCCTGGGACTGCTCGGCGGGCTGATCGGGACCTTCGTCATGATGCGTGACCTCGCTTTCGCGGTCCACGGCATCGCCGAGCTGTCCTTCGCAGGCGCTGCCTTCGCGTTGCTCGTCGGAGCGAACGTCGTCGCCGGATCGCTGGTGGGTTCCGTCCTGGCCGCACTCGTTCTCGGCCTCATGGGGATACGTGCCCGGGACCGGAACTCGATCATCGGCGTCGTGATGCCCTTCGGGCTGGGTCTGGGCATCCTGTTCCTCGCACTGTACGAGGGTCGCGCGGCCAACAAGTTCGGTCTGCTCACCGGTCAGATCGTCTCGGTCGACGACGTCCAGCTGAACCTGCTCGTCGGATGCGCCGTCGTCGTCATCGTCGCTCTTGCCGCGATCTGGCGCCCGCTCACCTTCGCCAGCGCCGACGCGGATCTCGCGGAGGCGCGCGGCGTGCCTGTACGGGGGCTCTCGATCCTCTTCATGGTGTTGCTGGGCATCTCGGTGGCGCTGTCCATCCAGGTCGTCGGAGCGCTCCTGGTGCTCGCCCTGCTCATCACACCGGCTGCGGCCGCACTGAAGGTGACCTCGGCGCCCGGGCTCGTGGTGTTGCTCAGCGTGGCGTTCGCCTGCACGGCCGTGGTCGGGGGCATCCTGCTCGCGCTCGGCGGCCGCATACCGATCAGTCCCTACGTGACCACGATCTCGTTCGCGATCTATCTCGCCTGTCGTCTGCTGGGGTCGCGCCGGGCAGTGCGCCGCGCGCGTCCTGCGAAACCGGCGGTCGTCGCCTGACCGAGGCAACGGCGATGACCGCCTGACCCGGGTAGCGGCACAGGCCGTGCGGCTCGAGAGCCGTCCGGTCGTCGCGGTCCATCCCTGCGGTCCGTGCCGGCGTCAGGGGCGCTGCGGCCGGTCCGGCTGTCCGACGGCATCGGAGATGGCCTGCTCCATACTGCGCAGGAAGCGTGTCACCGTCTCGGTCTCCTCGCTCGTCAGGTTGTCGGCGGCAGCCAGGACGCCGCGCTTCTCGACGTCGAAGGCAGACCTGAACTCCTCCGTGGCCTTGTCGCCGGGTTCGAGGATGACCGCACGGCGATCCACCGGGTGCCGGCGCCTGCGGATGAAGCCGGCCCTTTCCAGGCGGTCGATGACGAGTGTCGTGGAGGCGCTGGAGATTCCGAGGGCGAGTGCCAGGTCCTTCGGGCTGGCGCCCTGATCCCGATGCCAGACTCCGAGGAGGTGACGAAGGGCTCCGAGATCTGTCTCGTTGATGTTGAGGCGTTGACTCAGCCGCCGTCGGAGTCCGCTCTCCACCTCGCGATAGGCTCTCAACGCATTGAGGACATCGACGCCCGTTGCAACCTCATCGGAGGCGCCTTCGGCGGATGGCGGATACCAGTAACCTGCTCCCTGCCGTGCGTCCGAAGATTCCATGCCTACAGTTTAGACCAACTAGTAGTCAATCTTTCTAGGTAAGAGCGCACATCATTCCGCCCACCGGGCAGTTCAGGTACCGGACGTGCCGGGTGCAGGACGGGGGACGTCGAGATCGGCCATCGCGCTCCCGAGTGCGGCGAGGAACCGTCGCACGGTCAGCCTTTCCTGCGGCGAGAGGTCCGTGGCGATGGCCAGCATGCGTTCGTGCATGGGACCCATCGTCGAGCGCACTTCCCCGTCGGTCGTCGCGGTGGGCCAGATCTCGATCGAGCGCCCGTCGCTGCCTTTCCGACGCCGCTCCGCATGGCCGCTCTTCTCGAGCCGGTCGATCAGGACCGTCGTCGCCGCGGTCGAGATGTCGAGCTCGCGGGCCAGCGCGGCGGCCGTCAGCGGCTGCCCGATCTGGCTGGCATGCAGCATGAGACGCAGCGCCGTCATGTCCGTCCTGCCGAGGTGCATCGAAGCCCTGCTCTGGCCACGCATGAACCTCTCCGCGTTGCGATAGCGGCGCACGGCGTCCACCAGCTCGTCGAGCCGGCCCTCGCCCAACCGGCCCTCGTCGGAGCCCGCCACAGGGGACGGCGCGCCGGAGGGGGTGGTGCTGTCGTGGAGGCTCACGTCCCCAGCCTAATCGACGGCGCCGACACCATCAGGGCCTGACGTCCCTGCCCGCACCGTGCGCGGCCCCTGCCAGGGAGCGGTAACCTTCGTCATCAACCGGAGCCTCGAGACGCCGAGGCGTCAGGACCGTGCAGCCGGCGCCGAGCACTCCGGGCAGAGGCCCTGGATCTCGACCGTATGTGCGGCGTCGGTGAAGCCGTGCTCCGCTGCTATGCGTGCTGCCCACTGCTCCACCGCGGGCGCCTCGATCTCCACCGCCCTGCCGCAGTTCCTGCATAGCAGGTGGTGGTGGTGGTGTTCGACGGCGCAGCGCCGGTAGACCGCCTCGTTGTCCCCGTTGCGCAGGACGTCGACGAGACCGTCATCCGCCATCGACTGGAGGATGCGGTAGGCGGTTGCGAGCGAGACGGATTCCCCGCGGTCGTGCAGGACCCTGTGGAGCTCCTGGGTGCTGACGAAGTCGTCGAGCTCGTCGAGCGCCGCGCTGACTGCCCGCCGTTGGCGCGTCACGCGCTGTTCCGACCCTTTGCGGACCGACTGGGCGGCCCCTGCGCCGGCTGTCGGCACTGCTTCGGATGTCACCTCAGGCGTCATGTCATACCCTTTCCGCGGGCACTCGGGTGTCACTGGGGCGTGCTCGGCCAGAGTCAAGATTATCAGCGGTGCCGACGGTAGTCTGTGCGCATGCTGCTGACCAAGTTCTCCCATTCCTGCGTGCGGCTCGAGCGGGACGCCTCGGTACTGGTACTGGACCCGGGCACGTTCTCGGAGGTCGAAGAGGCCCTCGACGGCGCCCATGCCGTCCTCGTCACACACGAGCACCCCGATCACGTCGACGTCGACCGCGTGGCGGCCGTGCTGGCGGCGGATGCGTCCATCGAGCTGTGGGCGCCGCAGGGCGTGGCCGACGTCATGGCGGCACGACTGGGCGACACCTCGGCTGGGCGGATCCACGCAGTGGGCGGCGGCGAGAAGTTCTCGGCCGCGGGCATCGATGTGCGGACGTTCGGCGGTCAGCACGCGCTGATCCACCCGCTGATCCCGATCGTGGCCAACGTAGGGTTCCTGATCGAGGGCAGTGTCTACCACCCTGGCGACTCCTTCATCGTCCCGGACGGGGTCGACGTCGGCACCGTTCTCGTTCCCGTGCATGCCCCGTGGTCGAAGCTCGCCGAGGTCGTGGACTTCGTGGCGTCCGTCCGGGCGCCCAGGGCATTCCAGATCCACGATGCTCTCCTGAACGACACCGGGCTCGGCATGGTCGAGGGACACATCGAGCGTCTCGGATCGCGGTACGGCACGTCCTTCCGGCACCTTGCGGTCCGCGAGAGCGTCGACGTCTGACGATCGGGCTGCTCCTGGCGCAGGGGTGTACCTGAACCCCTGCAGGACGCCGGCGGAGCGTCAGCTCGTAGCGGTCGCCGGCCACACTCCCGTTGCGAAGAACTCCTCGAGGACCTCGCGCGGGCCTGAAGGGTCCAGGTCGCGGCGCGCGAGCCAGGCGTCGTCGTCGTAGGTCGCCGCGTACCGGTCACCCGAGTCGCACATGAGCGACACGACGCTGCCCGTGCGTCCGTCGGCGACCAGATCCGCGACGATCTGCCACACGCCCCACAGGTTCGTCCCGGTTGAGGGGCCGGCGTGCAGCCCGGTGAGGGAGCGCAGGTGGCGGGCGGCAGCGACGGAGGCGGCGTCGGGCACCCGGATCATCGCATCGATCACGGACGGTACGAAGCTCGGTTCGAGCCGTGGCCGCCCGATGCCCTCGATGCGTGAGGGCCTGCCGGACGGGGACGACCCCGGCTCCGCCCATGCGGGATAGAACGCGGAGTGCTCGGGGTCGACGACGGCAAGGCGCGTTGGGTGCCGGTGGTACCGGAGATAGCGGCCGATCGTTGCACTCGTGCCCCCGGTTCCCGCCCCGACCACGATCCACTCCGGCAGGGGATGGGGTTCGAGCGCCAGCTGCTCGAAGATGGACTCGGCGATATTGTTGTTCCCTCGCCAGTCGGTCGCCCGCTCGGCGAAGGTGAACTGGTCCATGTAGTGCCCTCCCGTCTCCCTCGCCACCTCCTCGGCCGCGTCGTAGACCTCGGAGGCGTGGTCGACGAAACGGCAGGTCCCGCCGTACTGCTCGATCAGGGCGATCTTCTCCGGGCTGGTCGTCGCCGTCATGACGGCGACGAACGGAAGGCCGAGCAGCTGGGCGAAATAGGCCTCGGAGACGGCCGTCGATCCGCTCGAGGCCTCGACGATGGTGGTTCCCTCGGTGATCCATCCGTTGACCAGTCCGAAGAGGAACAGCGACCGTGCAAGCCTGTGCTTGAGGCTGCCGGTGCGATGGGTGGACTCGTCCTTCAGATACACCTGCACGCCCCAGCGCGGCGGGAGGGGTACGGCGAAGAGGTGGGTGTCGGCCGACCGGTTCCCGTCCGCCTCGATGCGCCGCACGGCGTCGTCGGACCACGATCTGTCAGCGGCGGTGAACCTGGGCATCCCGTCAGCCTACAAGCCCGTCCGATGCCAACGAGCAGGAGTACCGGATCACTGCTTGGTGCGGGGACGGGGGTGTGGTGGACTGGCGTGCATCAGGACCGGGCGTGGTGACCACCAAGTCCCGGTCGCCACTTCCGACAGGAGATCTCGATGAAGACTCTGATGGATGTGCAGGAACTGCAGGACCGGATGATCTCCGGCGCGCAGACGATCCTGCTCGATGTTCGCTGGGCCCTTGGCGATCCCCGAGGCCACGAGCACTACCGCGAAGCGCACATACCGGGTGCGGTCTACGTGGATCTCGAGACCCAGCTGTGCGCTCCAGGTGGACCCGGGCTCGGGCGGCATCCGCTCCCCGACGCGGACGCCCTGCAGGAGAGCGCGCGCCAGTGGGGTATCGACGACGGCGACACAGTGGTCGCCTACGACGACTCGGGCAACCTCGCTGCAGCACGCCTTTGGTGGCTGCTGCGCAACGCGGGCTTTCCCTCGGTCCGCCTGCTCGACGGCGGGCTCGCTGCCTGGCACGCTGCGGGACTCGATACCGAGGGAGGGGAGGAGCGCCACTGCGTGGGCACCGTGCACCTGACCACCGGTCACATGCCCGCCGTCTCGATCTCCGATCTCGTCCAGCCGTCGACGGTCGACGTCGTCCTCGACGCCCGAGCAGGTGAGCGCTTCCGTGGCGAGCACGAGCCGATCGACCCACGGGCCGGTCACATTCCCGGAGCCGTGAGCGCGCCGACCTCGGAAAATCTCCTCCCCGACGGGCGCTTCCGATCACGCGACGAGCTCCGTCGCCGTTTCCGTGCCCTGGGTGCCGACCGAGGACGCGTCGCGGTGTACTGCGGTTCCGGTATCACCGCCGCGCACGAGATCGCAGCGCTCGACGTCGCCGGCATCGAGGCGTCGCTCTTCCCCGGCTCCTGGTCCCAGTGGTCGACGACGGACGGACTGCCCGTCGCGGTCGGCGCCTGACGACGGCGGGCGCCGACGGCGCGCCGGTGCTGCGGCGTCCCCTCCTGCGATCCTCCGCCGGAGCCCTTCCGTGGCCGGGCCGGCCCTGCAGCAGCCGGGCTGCGCCCTGTCCGGGCCCTGCCGGGTTCCCCGTGAGGTTCCGGAGGGCCCAGACGGGCTCCTGCTGGCTCGGCGGTCGAGGGCGCGGTAGCGTCGGGGGATGAACCCAGGACGCCCCGTACCGCCGCCCCTGCGCGGCGGAGCCGAGCTACCTGCCGGTCGTACCGGCGGTGGCGTCCTTCCGGCTGCAACCCCAGGAGGTCCGTTGACGACGCTCTTCACCAGGATCATCGACGGCGAGGTGCCCGGGCGCTTCGTCTGGCAGGACGACGACGTCGTCGCGTTCCTCACGATCGCCCCGATCACTCCCGGTCACACGCTCGTGGTGCCGCGGCGGGAGATCGAACACTGGCTCGAGGCAGACCCGGAGACGCTGACGAAGGTGATGGCCGTCGCGCAGACCGTCGGCCGCGCGCAGGAGCAGGCCTTCGGCGCGAAGCGCGTCGGAGTCCTCATCGAGGGTTACGAGGTGCCCCACCTCCACGTGCACGTGTGGCCGACCCAGTCACCCGCGGACTTCGATGTCCGGCGGATCGACCCGGCGCCGGACCCAGCGGCGATGGACAGCTCGGCCGAGGCGCTGCGGGCCGCCCTGCGGAAAGCGGGGCACGACGCGTACGTGCCCCGCTGATCCGCTGAGCTGCTACCGCAGGCCGCGCCCGGGTGCTACCTTCACGTCCCATGGAAGTGATCGCCGCGATGCTGGCGGGAGGACACCCGAATTCGCTCGGGCGCACCGACGAGGTCGTCGGCCTGGTGGTAGCCGATCGGTCGAGGCTGCAGGAACTGGTCGAGTGCTACCGGAGTGGGGATCCCGTGGTCCGGATGCGGACGTCCAGTGCGCTGAAACGCGTCGAGGCCGCGCACCACGCGTGGCTCGTCCCTCTGCTCGACGAACTGATCGACGACGTCGGCACACTGGACCAGCCATCGGCCCGATGGACGCTGGCAGAGCTCTTCCTCCGGCTGGGAGCGGACATGACGGCCGGCCAGCGGGACCGGGCCACGGCACTACTGAAGCGCAACCTGGAGCAGCAGACGGACTGGATCGTGCTGATCCGGACAATGGACACGCTGTTCCAGTGGTCCGACGGCGACCCCGGACTCCGGACCTGGCTGCAGCCGCACCTCCGGCGGCTCGCGAAGGATACGCGCCGGTCGGTCGCGCGGAGGGCCCAGGAGTTCGCCGCCGTCGACACTCCGTGACGGGCGCCCTGCAGCTATCCCTGGCGCGCGGTTGCGAGGGCCTCGCTGAGGGCGGTGCGCACGCGTTTCTCCGATACGGAGTAGGCCGTTCCCAGGTCCTGCGCGAACAGGCTGACCCTCAACTCCTCGAGCATCCAGCGCACGCGGCGCAGGGCGGCCGGACGGTGGCGACCAGCGGCGAGCGACGCGACGGCGTCGTCGTACTCGTCCTCCAGCCGCTGCACCACGGCCATGCCGAGGCTGTCGCGCTGGACGTTCGTTGGAAGCTTCTCCAGCCTGATCTCGATGGCACGCAGGTACCGGGGAAGGTGGGCGAGCTGCGCATAGCCCGTCGCCGCGACGAAGCCCGGATAGACGAGGTGCTCGAGTTGGCTCCGGACGTCGTTGAGGGCCGAGATGAGCGGGAGGCTCGTGGTGCCCTTGAGCTGTTTCTGGATGCGACGGTTGCTCGCCAGCACCTTCTCCACCGTGGCGGTGACGGTGAACACCGTGTCGATGAGTTCGGCCCGGACCTCCTCGTACAGCGTGGTGAAGTCCTTCTCGGTCCACGGCAGTTCCTCCGGCACGAGCTTGTCGATCGCGGCCAGCGAGCAGTCCCGGATCAGTTCGGCGACGCTGCCGTGGGGGTTCTGGCTGAAGGTGAGCTTCTCGGTGTTGCTGAGGTGCTCGAGGACATATTTCGCCGGACTCGGGATGCGCAGGGACAGCAGCCGGATGATGCCGGCCCGCATCACGGTGGCCTGCTCGCCCGCCGTCGGGAAGACCTTCAATCCGACGGAGGCGCCTTCGTCGACCACCGCGGGGAAGCCCGTGACACGGTGCCCGGCGACGGTGCGGGACACCTCGCGCTCGATGGCTCCGAAGACCCATGCCCTCTCGCCCGTCCGTTCCGCCACCGCGGGTGCCTCTGCCACCGCGACGCCTCCGCCGGACGAGGGACCGGCGGCCGAGCGTGCGGCAGCGGGCTGGACGTTCGCGGTGACCCGACCGTCCCTGCCACCCGTCGTCGCGGGCCGGCCTGCAGGGCCGGTGCTATCCGCTGTGCGCCCGTTCCCGCGCCCGGCGCCTCCCGATGGCCTCGTGCTGCCGGGGGTGGCACCGAGTGACCGGGCGATAGCGCGGCTGACGGCGGGTGCCAGTGATTCCTTCAGCGCCTCGAGGTCACGGGACTCGTCCAGCACCCGGCCCTCGGCGTCGACGATCCGGAACATCATGAGCAGGTGCGGGGGAACGGCGGACCAGTTCCACGAGCCCGGCGGGATGATGTGTCCTCGCAGCCGCCGCAGCGCGAGTTCGAGTGACGCTTCGAGGTCGTCCTGTGCGGGATCGAAATCGGCCTCCAACGCGGCGACCGCGCCCCGCGCGACATCGGGCGCGGGCACGAAATTCTTCCGCACCTGCTTCGGCAGGGACTTGATGAGGGCCGTGACGAGTTCCACGCGCTGCCCCGGTATCTGCCAGCGGAAGGGCTTCGGCTCGAGCTGGTTCAGGAACAGGACGGGAATCGTCACCGTCACCCCGTCATGCGCTCCCGGCGTGAGGGGTGAGAATTCGTAGGTCAGCGGCAGTTCGAAGCCCGCCTGGTGCCACACGCTCGGGAACGCGGCCTCGTCGAGCTCCGCGGCGTCCTCGCTGAGGAGCTGCTCCGGATCGAAGTCGAGCAGGTCGGGGTGGTCCTGGCGCGTCTTCTTCCACCAGGAGTCGAAGTGCCTCTCGGACACGACGTCAGGGCCGATGAGCTGGTCGTAGAACTCGAACAGCGTCTCGTCGTCGACGCGGAGGTCGCGCCGTCGCAGGCGGTTCTCGAGTTCTTCGACCTCGGCGAGACGGGCCTGGTTGCGGCTGAAGAAGGTGTGATGGGTCTTCCAGTCGCCCTCCACCAGAGCATGCCGGATGAACAGCTCGCGGGCGACCTCGCGGTCGATGCGGCCGTAGTTGATGCGGCGCTGCGGCACGATCGGCACGCCGTAGAGGGTCACCTTCTCGTACGCCATGACCGAGCCCATCTTCCGGGACCAGTGGGGCTCGCTGTAGGTGCGCTTCACGAGGTGCGGTGCCACCTGCTCCGCCCACAGGGGGTCGATCCGGGCCACTACGCGTGCCCACAGGCGCGACGTCTCCACCAGTTCGGCGGCCATCACCCAGTCGGGTGACTTCTTGAAGAGCGCGGAACCCGGGAAGACGGCGAAGCGCGTCCCGCGGGCGCCGGCGTACTCGCGCTTGCGCTGGTCGTAGAGCCCGATATTGCTGAGCAGGCCCGCGAGCAGGCTGATGTGGATGGGATCATGCAGTCCGACGGGGTCCACCGGTCCCGCAGGCAGGGTGATCCCGAGTGGCTTCGCGAGCTGGCGCAGCTGGTGGAACAGGTCCTGCCACTCCCTCACGCGGAGGTAGTTGATGAACTCTGTCCGGCACAGTTTCCGGAACTGCGTCGAGGAGAGCTCGTCCTGCTTCTGCTGGAGGTACCGCCACAGGTTCAGGTAGGCGGTGAAGTCGGAATTCTCGTCGACGAAGCGTTTGTGCTTCTCGGCTGCCTGCTGCTGCTTCGCGGGTTGGTCCGCGGAAGGGCGCTCGCGCGGATCCTGGATGGTCAGCGCGGCGGCGAGGACCATGACCTCCTTGACCGCCCCGCGCGTTCCGGCCTCGACGATCATGCGCCCGAGGCGCGGGTCCACAGGCAGCTGGGCGAGCTTGCGCCCGACGGCGGAGAGCCCGCCGTCGTCCTTCAGCGCTCCCAACTCGCGCAGGAGGGCGACGCCGTCATTGATCGCCTTCGTCTCCGGCGGTTCGAGGAAGGGGAAGTCCGCGATGTCCTTCGGCCCGCGCGTGACGCCCATCGCCGCCATCTGCAGGATGACCGCCGCCAGGCTGGTCCGCAGGATCTCCGGTTCTGTGAAGGGCCGCCGCGAAGCGAAGTCCTCTTCGGAGTAGAGGCGGATGGCGATGCCGTTGGAGACGCGTCCGCTGCGGCCCGACCGCTGGTTCGCGGATGCCTGCGAGACGCGCTCGATCGGCAGTCGCTGCACCTTGGTGCGGTGCGAGTACCGGGAGATGCGTGCGGTGCCCGTGTCGATGACGTACTTGATGCCGGGAACGGTGAGCGAGGTCTCCGCGACGTTGGTTGCGAGCACGATCCGGCGATGGCTGCCGGTGGGGCGGAAGACGCGGTGCTGCTCCTCGAGCGAGAGCCGGGCGAACAGGGGCAGGACCTCGGTGCCCCGCAGCCGCGCCGTGGACTGGATGCGGGCGCGGAGCGCATCGGCGGCGTCGCGAATCTCGCGCTCCCCGGAGAAGAACACGAGGATGTCTCCGGGCGCCTCGACGGAGAGCTCGTCCACGGCGTCACAGACGGCGTCGAGGGGGTCACGCTCCTCCTCGAGCTCGCTCTCCGCGCCGCCGTCGCCGTCGTCGAGCCCGCCGGGGGGCTGGTCGAGCGGCCGGTATCGGATCTCCACCGGATAGGTCCGGCCCGACACCTCGATGATCGGTGCGGGCGAGGTCTCGGCCAGGGCGGCGTCGGCGGCGAAATGCGCAGCGAAGCGCTCGGGATCGATGGTGGCCGAGGTGATGATGACTTTCAGGTCCGGGCGTTCCGGCAGAATGCGCTTGAGGTAGCCGAGGATGAAGTCGATGTTGAGGCTTCGTTCGTGGGCCTCGTCGATGATGATCGTGCTGTACTTGCGCAGCATCCTGTCGTGCTGGATCTCGGCGAGCAGGATGCCGTCGGTCATCAGCTTGATCTTCGTCTTCCGTCCCACGGATCCGGTGAAACGGACCTGGTAGCCGACCTCCTCGCCGAGGGGGACCTGCAGTTCCTCCGCGATGCGCTCGGCGACCGTGCGCGCGGCGAGGCGCCGTGGCTGGGTGTGGCCGATCAGCCCGTGCTCCGCGAGCCCGAGTTCGAGGCACATCTTGGGGATCTGCGTCGTCTTACCGGAGCCGGTCTCGCCGGCGATGATGGTGACCTGGTTGGCGGCGATCGCGGCCATGATGTCGGCCCGGCGGTCCGAGACGGGAAGATCCGCGGGGTAGGAGATTGTCAGTGCCATAGTTGCCTGCCAGTCTAGTTCCTCGCACCGGACGGCAGGCGGGCGTTCACCGAGGGCTGGAGTGCGCCCGCTCCGCGCCGTCGGATACGCCGGGTGTCGCGCTCGCCGTCGGGGCCGCGGCGGACCGGCGGAGCCGCTCGGCGACGACGACGGCGCGCTCGCGCATCTCGGCGGGCTCCAGCACCTCGAAGTCGATGTCCCAGCTCGCCAGGTAGGCCACCGGAAAATCGAGGGAGTCGAAGCCGGCACGCAGCACCGTGTAGTCGCCGTCCGCCTCCAGCGTCCCTGTGCTCGACGGAACGCGGGTCTCCAGCTCGTGCACGGGCGCGTGGAACCGGATGACAGCGTCGTAGGAATAGGGCGAGCGCGTGATCGACTCCTGGACGTACGCTGCCAGGTCCGCGGCCGGCAGGGGACGCGGCACGAAGCGGTCCCGTGCCACGGGCACGCTCTGGCAGCGGTCGACGCGGAACGTCCTCCAGTCGTCGCGCGTGCGGTCGAAGGCGACCAGGTACCACCGCCGTCCCGTGTCCACGAGGCGGTACGGCTCGACGACGCGTCGCGACGACTCGCCGTCGTGGCGGTCGTAGCGGAAGGCGACACTGCGCCGTTCCGTGATGGCTGCCGAGAGGGCCGTGAGCACCTCGGGATTGACGGGGGTGCTGGCCGCGGCCATGCGCGTCACGGCGGAGCGCAGGCCCGAGAAGCGGGGCCGCAGTCGCGGCGGCAGGACCTGCTCGAGCTTCGTGAGAGCACGGACGGAGGCTTCACCGACGCCGGAGACCGGGCTGGCCGTGACCGCGGTGAGCCCGATCGCGACGGCGAGCGCCTCGTCGTCGTCGAGCAGGAGGGGAGGCAGCTGAGCGCCGGCGCCGAGCTGGTAGCCGCCGGCGACGCCGGGCGAGGCGTTGATCGGGTAGCCCAGGGTCCGCAGCTTCCCGATGTCCCGGCGCACCGTGCGCTCCGTGACATCCATGCGCTGGGCCAGTGCCGGTCCGGTCCACTCGCGTCTCAGCTGCAGCAGCGACAGGAGTTGCAGCAGGCGCGCCGAGGTCTCGATCATGGGTCAACGGTACGACGACAGGAGGACAGGAACTGTCCTCATTCTGGAGGGTTTTCGGAACTTCTGGCTGGTCCCGGAACGCAGAACCGCCGTCGGCCTGATGGCCGACGGCGGTGGACTCTGCATGAGTCTTGGTGCCCTCGATAGGATTCGAACCTACGACCTTCTGCTCCGGAGGCAGACGCTCTATCCCCTGAGCTACGAAGGCAGACACGGGAACTCCCGTACCCGTAAGGGACTTATCGAGCTTAGCAGGTGCCGGAAGGGTCGGGAAAACGCGAGCGCACCACGGCTACACGACGACCGCACCGTCCCGGTATGTGCCGGGCCGGCCGTCAGTACCCTAGGAAGGCGTCCGTCCGCACTCGCGAAACACCTGCCGTTCGAACCTCCGAGCGGAAGTCCCCGATGAACGAGGGCGATCCCGAGACGAGCACCTTGCGCTGCTTCAGGTCCGGTACGGCGGCGAGGAGCTTCTCCGCGGCTGGTCGCTCGCCTCCGTAGGTCCAGCCGTCCGGGAGCGACGGCAGGCCGCCCGCGGAGGGCATGAACACCACGACGCGCGTGCCCAGGTCGGTCAGTTCGTCGCGGAACGCGATTTCCTGCTCGCTGCGGACCGCGTAGACGAGGACGACGTCGCGCTCCTCGCCCCGTGCGGCGAGTTCCCGGAGCTGGCTGATGAAGGGCGTGACGCCGATGCCCCCGGCGGCGAGCAGCAGCGGCACGGACGGATCGCGGGGCAGGGTGAAGTCGCCGCCGACGACGGTGCCGGTGATGCTCGCATCCTTCGGCAGCTCGAGGAGGGCCTTCTTGAAGGAGCTTCCCGATTCCGTCGTCCTCAGTCCGAAGGTCACGGCTTCGGACTGCTGGGGCGCGGACGTGATGCTGAAGACCCTGCGGCTGCCCCGGCTGTCGGCACCACGGTGCGGCATGCTCAGTTCCATGTACTGGCCGGCCCGGAAGCGCACGGGTTTCGCCGGCCTGAAGACGAGCTCCGTACTGGTCGGCGTGAGTTGGCGCGATCCGTCGAAGGACAACCGGACGCCCCGCCGCTGCCCCAGAAGGAAGGCCACTGCGTTGCCGATGACCAGCGCGAACTCCGGACCGAGGAAGACGGGTCCGATGGATACCTGCAGGGCGAAGACGGTGGCCACGATCGCAGCGAAGAGCCACTGCTGCCAGCGCAGGGGCGGGAGGGTAAGGGGTTCGGTCATCATGAAACCGAGCAGGAACAGGACGGGATAGGAGGTGAGGACGAGCTGCAGGCCGGCCCCGGGGAGCATCCCGCCCTGCACGAGGTTGAACAGCAGGATGCCGAGGGCCACCACCAGGAACACCGCGGCCATGGAGAGCTTCCGCGTCCGGTAGAGGAGCAGGGCCGCACCGACGGCGACGACGGGCAGCATGTAGGCGTTGGCAACCCACCAGGCCGCCGCGCCGACGCCGAACAGGGTCGCGACGACGGCGCCGGTCGCCGCCGGATTGAAGATGTGCCGGCCCTTGAAGGCCAGGAGGAACTTCGACGCGCCGGCCGCGACACCGGCGACGAGGACGCCCCCCAGCCCGGCCGCGGTGCTCGACGGGAACATGATGAGGAACACGATCAGCCCCGTGATGAGCGAGGAGTCGCCGTGTGGGCGCAACCTCAGGATCAGGGCCATGAGCCGCGTCCCGATGATGGTTCCTCCGACCGCGGCGACGAGGGTGCCACCGATCTCGGCCGGTGTGTAGGCGAGGAGTCCGGTCAGGGAGAGCACGAGCGCCTCGACGGTCAGCACCAGGAGCAGGATCAGCGTCAGGCGATACATGGTGATGCGGCCCAGCAGGCCGTCGAGTGCTGCGGTCATGAGAACAGGGCTCCTGCAAGTGGGGTGGAGAACCGGGCGCGTCCGTCCGAGTACATCAGGACGTAGTCGAAATCGAACGATCCTGCGAGCTCGACGGGGTCCGCGACGAACAGCGCGGTGCACAGTCCATCGGCGGTCATGGCGTCCTCGGCGAGGACCCACGAGGCGACGACGGTGTCGACGCAGCGGCCGGTCCGGGCGTCGAGGACATGGTGCAGGCCGTCACCCCAGGTGCGGCGGTTCGAGGCGGACGCGCACAGCGCACCGGAGCCGAGGCCGACAGTACCGATGGCGGACGATGCGTCGTACGGATGCTCGAGGGCGACGGTGATGGATCCGTCCCCGACCCGCCGCATGTCCCCACTGGCATCCACGATCACGTCCTGGTGCCCGGCCGCGACGAGGCTCTCCACCATGAGGTCCACAAGCTGGCCCTTGCCCGCGGCACCGACGTCGAGGAGGGCCGGTTCGGCCAGGGTGACGCCGTCGGTCGTCCAGTCCAGGAGGTCGTCCCAGGCGCGGGAAGGCGATGGAGGTGCTGTGGGGACGAAGGAGTAGTCGGCGTCGTACCCCTGCGCCGCGAGGCGCTCGCCGACCAGGGGCGTGACGCCACCACCCGTGAGGTCGTGCAGCGTGCGCATGAGGGCGCCCAGCGCGGCCCCGTGGCGCGGCAGCGGGAGGTGCCCCCCGGACTCCGCGAGCGCCGTGACGCCCGAATCCTGGCGGAAGCGCGAATAGAGCGTGTCGTACTCCTCGGCGAGTTGCAGGAGTTCGGTGCGCTGGCGCGGCAGCAGCGGCGCACGGCTGTCCACGCGCCAGCTCGTGCCGATCGCCTCGAAGCTGAATGAGTCGGCCACGCCGGGACGCCTAGATCTGCGCTTCGCTCTTGATCTTGCCGGTCGCTTCGTTGAAGCCGCCGCTGGTCAGGGAGGAACCCGCCACCTTGTCGACAGCGAGCTCATCGAGCTTCTTCCCGACGATGGCGTCGGAGATACCGCCGGCGAAGCGCTCCTGGTACATCGTGGTGGTCGGGTTGTCGGGCATCGGCTCGACCTCGACGGCGGTGACGACGTCGGCCTCGAGCGTGATCGTCACGCCCACTTCCTCCGGACCCGCGGGGGACTGGTAGGAGCCCGTCTGGGTGTAGGTACCGTCCGTGTAGGTCTGGTCGCTGGCTGCAGCCGCCGTGGGCGCCGGGTCGTTCGCCGCCGCGGACCCGCTGGGCGCCGCAGTCGCCGGTTCCTCAGTGCTCGTCGGTGCGGTCGTGGTGGCGCCGGTCGGGGCCTCGGCTGCCGGTGACCCGGACGCCGGGCTCTCGGCCTCCGCCCCGGCACACCCCGCTGCCCCGAGGATCGAGACGGCGGCCAGGGCTGTCAGCACGCGCTTGTGCAGCGGGAACGCCGTTCGCGGGGCGAGCGTCGTCGAGGGGGTCTCGGTCTGGCCTGTACTGGTCACTGTGTGCTCCTGGCGGATCGTCGGGTCGGGACCGGGCGGATGGTTCCGCACCGAAGGAGAAGGTTGAATCTACGACCGATCGTTCTGTCAGGTCCAACGTTCCATGACTGGATTCGTTTCCTCCGGCGGTATGGACTGTTATCCGCGTCACTTCTCTCCTCCGGGGCGGGCGGGGCCGTGGGCTTCCCGTTGCCCGCGTCACGAAATCCGGGGTGCCGGAGGCCGCGCCGCTATGCTTGACGGGTGACTCCCGAAGAACTCTCTGCCGCTATTTCCGCATGCCTGAAGGACGCCGTCGAGGCCGGTGCCTTCAGCGTCGACCTCCCCTCCGAGGTGCGCGTGGAGCGGCCGAAGAACCGGGAGCACGGCGACTGGGCCACGAACATCGCCCTGCAGCTGGGCAAGAAGGCCGGGATGAACCCGCGTGAGTTCGCCCAGCTCCTCAGCGATCGGCTCGCCGGGATCGACGGCGTGAAGAGTGTCGACATCGCCGGTCCGGGCTTTCTCAACATCACGCTCGACGCCGGAGCGGCAGGTGAGCTCGCCCGCACCATCGTCGAGGCGGGTCCGGCCTACGGCGGCAGCGACGCCCTCCGCGGCCAGAAGATCAACCTCGAATTCGTCTCCGCCAATCCCACCGGTCCCATCCACATCGGCGGTACCCGCTGGGCCGCAGTCGGGGATGCACTCGCCCGCGTGCTCCAGTCGCAGGGCGCCTCGGTCGTGCGCGAGTACTACTTCAACGACCACGGAGCGCAGATCGACCGGTTCGCCCGCTCGCTCCATGCGAGCGCGTCGGGGAACGCCGCTCCCGAGGACGGCTACGGCGGTCAGTACATCGAGGACATCGCGCAGCGTGTCGTCGCCGCCGAACCGGACATCCTGTCCCTCGAGGAGGCGGAGGCGATCGAGCGCTTCCGCGTGGTCGGCGTCGACTTCATGTTCACCGACATCAAGAAGTCGCTCCATGACTTCGGCGTCGACTTCGACGTCTACTTCCACGAGCACTCCCTGTTCGAGAACGACTTCGTCGGCGGCCTCCTCGAGCAGTTGAAGGAATCGGGGAACCTCTTCTTCGAAGACGGCGCATGGTGGCTCAGGTCGACCGACTTCGGCGACGATCGGGACCGTGTGGTCATCAAGTCGGACGGATCGCCGGCCTACATCGCGGGCGACATCGGCTACTACGTCAACAAGCGCAGGCGTGGCTTCGACCTCAACATCATCATGCTCGGTGCGGACCACCACGGCTACGTCGCACGGCTGAAGGCTGCAGCCGCAGCCCTGGGCGATGATCCCGACACCGTCGAGGTCCTCATCGGTCAGATGGTGAACCTCGTGCAGAACGGTGCGCCCGTCCGCATGTCCAAGCGCGCGGGGACCGTGGTGACACTGGAGGACCTGGTCGACGCGGTCGGTGTCGACGCCGCCAGGTACACCCTGGCCCGGTTCTCCGCCGACTCGAACATCGATATCGACCTCGATCTCCTCACCAGGCGCACGAACGAGAACCCGGTGTTCTACGTGCAGTACGCCCACGCGAGGACGCACGCGGTCGCCCGCAACGCCGTATCAGCCGGTGTCGACACGAGTGGTTTCGACGCCGCCTCGCTCAGCCACCCCACCGAGGGTGAACTGCTGGCCGCCCTCGGACAGTTCCCCGGCGTCGTCGCGCAGTCCGCGACGTTCCGCGAGCCGCATCGCGTGGCCCGCCATCTCGAGGTCATCGCGGGCACGTACCACCGCTGGTACGACGCCTGCCGTGTCGCACCGCTCGGTGACGCGCCGGTCGAGGACGTCCACCGCTCCCGCCTGTGGCTGAACAACGCCACGCAGCAGGTCCTGGCCAACGGCCTTCACCTCCTGGGTGTGTCCGCACCGGAGAGGATGTGACCGTGGCCGCCGAAGCATCCCCGCTGGCACCCTCCTGGCTGTCCGTTCCCGCAGACCAGGCACGGCTCGATTCCAAGCTGTGGGCCGAGGACGTGGACCGCGGACCGGACGGCGTCCTGCGGGTCGACGGAGTCTCCGTGTCGGAGCTCGCCGAGCAGTACGGCACGCCGTTGTTCGTCGTGTCCGAAAGGGACTTCCGAACCCGTGCCGCAACGTTCCGGGACGCCTTCGACGACGCCTTCCGGGAGTTGTGCGGGGGAGTCGACGTGTTCTACGCGGGCAAGTCCTTCCTGTGCACGGAAGTGGCGCACTGGGTCCGGGAGGAGGGCCTCGGGCTCGACACGTGCTCCGGGGGAGAGCTGGCGGTAGCGCTCCGCGCGGGACTTCCCGGCCACAAACTGGGACTCCACGGCAACAACAAGTCCGCGGCGGAGATCACGCGTGCGATCGAGGCCGATCTGGGCCGGATCGTCGTGGACAGCCTGCAGGAGGTCTCGCTCGTCGGTGACCTCGCGCTGCAGCTCGGACGCCAGGCCAACGTGATGATCCGGCTGACGCCGGGCGTCCACGCCCACACCCATGAGTTCATCGCGACGGCGCACGAGGACCAGAAGTTCGGTCTGTCGCTGACGACGGAGCAGGGCCCGGGCCAGGCGGATGGCAACGACGACGGCGGCAGCTCGCCGGCAGCCCGCGCGGTCGCCGACGCGCTGGCGCACCCGGGCATCAACCTGCTCGGCGTGCACTGCCACATCGGTTCGCAGATCTTCGAACCGGAAGGGTTCGAGCTCGCGGCGCAGCGACTCCTCGGTTTCCTCGCGGGAGTGCGTGACCGCCACGGCGTCGAACTCGCGGAACTCGATCTCGGCGGCGGGTATGGCATCGCCTATACAGAGGCGGACGAGCCGCGGCCCGCGGCGGAGATCGCGCAGGCCATGGCGGCCGTCGTCGGGGCGACGTGCGGCGAGCTGGAGCTGCGCGTGCCGCGGATCTCGATCGAGCCCGGACGCGCTATCGTCGGCCCGACCACCTTCACGCTGTACACCGCCGGCACCACGAAGACGGTGCGCGTCGACGCGGCTGCGAACGGATCGGAGGTCGCGGTCGACACCTCCGTTACGCATCCACGACGCTATGTGTCGGTGGACGGCGGCATGAGTGACAACGCGCGTCCGGTGCTCTACGGCGCGGATTACTCGGCCGTCCTGGCCTCCCGGACGCCCGAGGCGCAGCCCGTACTGTCACGCGTGGTTGGAAAACACTGCGAGAGCGGTGACATTGTGGTGAGGGACGTCTACCTCCCCGAGGACACCAGCGCCGGTGACCTCCTCGCCGTTCCGGGCACCGGCGCCTATTGCTGGGTGCTCGCGAGCAACTACAACTACCTGACGCGTCCGCCCGTCGTGGCGGTGGCCGACGGTGTCGCTCGGCTGATCGTGCGGGGCGAGACGGAGGAGGACCTGTTCCGCAGGGACGTCCAGCGCGAAACCGCAGTGCCCGCCACGGATCCAGGAGCCTCACGGACAGCATGAACTACCCATCAACGCCCACCGCACAGCCCCTGCGCGTAGCCCTGCTCGGCTGCGGCAACGTCGGGTCGCAGGTAGCCCGCATCCTCCTCGAGGACGCGGAGAACCTCGGCCGTCGTGCCGGCGCCCCGCTCGAACTCGTCGGCGTGGCCGTCCGCACCCTGGATGCGCAGCGCGACGTCGTGCTCCCCGACGGGCTCCTCACGACGGATGCCGAGGCGCTCGTGGAGAAGGCGGACATCGTCATCGAGCTGATGGGAGGCATCGAGCCTGCCAAGACGCTCATCCTGCGCGCGATCCGCCACGGCGCCACCGTGGTCAGCGGCAACAAGGCCCTGCTCGCGCAGGACGGTCCCGAGCTCTACGAGCAGGCGGACGCCGCGGGCGTCCAGCTGTCCTACGAGGCCGCCGTCGCGGGTGCCGTTCCGATCCTCCGCCCGATCCGCGACAGCCTCTCCGGAGACCGCATCACGCGCGTACTCGGCATCGTCAACGGGACGACGAACTACATCCTCGACCAGATGGACTCCACGGGAGCACAGTTCGCCGACGCCCTGAAGGCCGCCCAGGACCTCGGCTACGCCGAGGCGGATCCGACCGCCGACGTCGAAGGGCACGACGCCGCCGCGAAGGCCGCGATCCTCGCCTCGCTTTCCTTCCACACACGCTTCGCCCTTGAGAACGTCTACTGCGAGGGCATCACCGCCGTCACGGCCGACGACATCGCGGCCGCCGCCGAGGACGGCTACGTCATCAAGCTGCTGGCGATCGCGGAGATGCTGACCGACGACGCCGGTGCGCCGGGGGTAGGCGTGCGCGTCCACCCGACCCTCCTGCCGAGGTCACACCCGCTCGCAGCCGTCCGTGGCGCCTTCAACGCCGTCTTCGTCGAGGCCGAGAACGCCGGCGAGCTCATGTTCTACGGCCAGGGTGCAGGCGGTACCCCTACGGCGTCGGCCGTGCTCGGCGACGTCGTCAGTGCCGCACGGAGGATGGTGCTCGGTGGCCCGGGCCGCACGGAGACCACCACCGGCCACGTTCCGCCGCTGAGCCTGGACACCGTCCGGACGAGCTACTGCATCGGCCTGCAGGTCGCCGACCAGCCCGGCGTCCTGGCGCGCATCGCGCAGATCTTCGCCGAGAACGGCGTGTCCATCGAGACGATGCGCCAGCGCATCCACCAGGGCGGGCCCGACGGCGGCACCACGGCCGCGTTGCGGATCGTCACGCACCGTGCGCCCGAGGCGTCCCTCGCCGCGACGGTCAAGCAGGTCGCCGCTCTCGATGTCATCACCGCCGTATCATCCGTTCTCCGAGTAGAGGGAATCTAAGTGGCCCACCAGTGGCGCGGAGTCATCCGCGAGTACGCCGAACGCCTGCCCGTCACCGATGCCACCGAGGTCATCACCCTCGGCGAGGGTGGAACGCCACTCGTGCACGCACGGCACCTCTCGGAGCTGACGGGTTCCGCCGTCTACCTCAAGGTCGAGGGCATGAACCCCACGGGGTCGTTCAAGGACCGTGGCATGACGATGGCCATGACGGCTGCCGTAGCTGCCGGAGCCAAGGCCGTCGTGTGTGCGTCGACGGGCAACACGTCCGCTTCCGCCGCCGCCTACGCCACGCAGGCCGGCATCACGTGCGCCGTCCTGGTGCCCGACGGCAAGATCTCCATGGGCAAATTGAGCCAGGCCATCGCACACGGCGCGCAGCTCCTGCAGGTCAACGGGAATTTCGACAACTGCCTCGACGTCGCCAGGAAGCTCGCGGAGGCCTATCCCGTGTTCCTCGTGAACTCGGTCAACCCTGCGCGCCTCGAGGGTCAGAAGACCGCCGCCTTCGAGGTCGTCGACACCCTGGGTGATGCTCCCGACTACCATCTGATGCCCGTCGGCAACGCCGGCAACATCAGCGCGTACTGGAAGGGTTACAAGGAGTACGCGGCACCCTACGCCTCGATGCACCACGGTGAGCTTCCCGCCGTCGCCACGCGCACCCCGATCATGTGGGGCTTCCAGGCCGAGGGTGCATCGCCGCTCGTCAAGGGTCACCCGATCACGGAGCCCGATACGATCGCGACCGCCATCCGGATCGGCAATCCCGCCTCCTGGGACTTCGCGGTCGCCGCACGGGACGAGTCCGGTGGACTCATCGAGGCCGTGACGGACGAGGAGATCCTCGACGCGCACCGGTGGCTGTCCTCCCGCGAGGGAGTCTTCGTGGAGCCTGCCTCGGCGGCCGGGGTCGCGGGACTCATCAAGAAGTACGCGGAGGGCATGGTCCCCGCGGGCAAGACGATCGTCATCACCGTCACGGGTCACGGGCTGAAGGACCCGCAGTGGGCGCTGCGCACGGCGGACGGTGCCGACGTCGAGCCCACGAAGGTCGAGTTCGACGTCGTGAGCGTCGCCGCCGCGCTCGGTCTCGAGGACTGACATGCCGGGCCTCCACGCGGCACCGCGACCCGCGGACGTCCTCGACCTGCCGACTGTCGATGCCGGGCAGGAGGTCGAGGTTACCGTTCCTGCGACGAGCGCGAACCTCGGACCGGGGTTCGACACCCTGGGACTCGCACTGACGCTGCACGATACCGTCCGTGTCAGGACGACGGCGTCCGGGATGACGACCGTCCGTGCCACAGGTGAGGGCGCCCAGGGTCTCCCCACCGACGAGAGCCACCTGATCGCCCGGTCCCTCATCAGCACGCTGCACCGGGCGGGGCGCCGCGCGCCCGGGCTCGAGCTGGACACGACCAACGTCATACCGCACGGCAGGGGAATGGGGTCCTCCGCCGCCGCGATCGTGGCCGGCGTGCTCGCGGGCAATGCATTGCTGCCCGCCGACGAGCGGCTCGACGCCGGTCACCTCCTGCAGTGGGCGGCCTCGATCGAAGGTCACCCCGACAACGTCGCGCCTGCCCTCATGGGGTCGCTGGCCATCTCGTGGGAGAGCGGGCGCGCTTTCCACAGCACGCGCGTGGATGTGCACCCCGACGTCGTTCCCGTGGTCGCCGTGCCGGACGTCGCGCTCTCCACGGAGAGTGCCCGTGCACTCCTCCCGCCGTCGGTGTCCCACCACAGCGCGGCCGCCAATGCCGGCCGCGCCGCGCTCCTGGTGCACGCCATCAGCACGGACCCGTCGCTGCTCTTCTTCGCCACCCAGGACTCCCTGCACCAGGACTACCGGGCCCAGGCCATGCTGCCGAGCGCCACGCTGCTGCGTGGACTCCGTTCGGCAGGCTTCGCCAGCACCATCTCCGGGGCCGGTCCGAGCATCCTGACCCTCGCCGTGGGGGAGGACGGCGCTCTCGCCGCCGAGGAAGCGATCCGCCGGGTGATCGGACAGGGCGACACGCCGCAGAACTGGCGGATTCTCCGGCTCGTGGTGGAGCGGGAAGGTGCTAAAGTGGGAGTGCACCGAGGGTAGTACACCGTTCACGCGGATCTGCTGTGCCTAGTGAAACTGCCCAGTCAGTCGACAGGCACCGTGTGCTTCTGTTGAGCTGGCCGTCTTCTTCTCTAGACCGCCACGAAACTGCAGGTCTAATCAGCAGTGGCACAACCTCCGGTGTAGCCTCCGACCTTTTCTTTGTGCGTGCGGAACCAACCTCCTGCACATCGACATCCTCAGGCTCACAGCACACCCAGCCGCAGCCGGATCGCCTCCGGCCACCCGGACTGCCTTGCGGCACGGGGCAAACCACCGCGGACCACTGATCAGGTGGCCGCCCGACGAGGGGGAAGGATCCTTCGTGACTGAAACCACTGACCTGTTACCAGGTGTGGCCACCCAAGACGCTGAAGCAACCGGCGCATCGACTTCCAAGAGCAGTGGCCTCGCAGGCCTCAAGCTCGCCCAGCTCCAGGCCCTTGCCGGCCAGCTGGGGATCACCGGCGGATCGAGGATGCGCAAGAGCGACCTCGTGTCGGCGATCTCCGACCACCAGCGCGGGTCCGCCGTCGCGGACCGCCAGAAGGCCCCGGCGGTGCGCACCGAGCGCAGCGCCGACGCCGAGCGCCCCGCCGCCAGCACCACGGCCGAGCCCGCCACCGACCGGTCCCAGGACGAGCAGTCCGCGCCGGCCGAGCGCCAGCCGCGCACACGCAACCGCAACCGCCGCGCAGGCAGTGACGGCGTCGTCTCCGCACCCGCCGCCGACGTCACAGTCGGAACGGGCGAGCAGGTCGAGGCCCCGTCGCGCGACGCCGTCGAGGACGCCACCGGCGAGCAGCAGGACCGCGGCGACCGCACCGAGCGCGAAAACGGTGGCCGCAACCAGCGCAACCGCCGCAACCGCCGGGGCGAGGACCGTTCCGACGTCCAGTCGGGGCAGAACGATACGCAGTCCAGCGGCCAGGGTGATTCCGACAACGCCGGACAGAACGATGCCCAGGCCGATGTCCCGTCCGGCCAGCAGGGCGAGGGTCGCGGCGACCGCAACGAGCGCCGTAGCCGTTCCCGCAGCGGACGCGACGACGACCGCAGCAACGGCTCCAACAGCGGCGCTTCCAACGGCGATGGCCAGAGCGACAACGGCCGCAACGGCAGCGAGCGCAGTGACAATCGTTCGAACGGCAATGGCGCCAACGACGTCGAGGGTGGCGGGCGCAACCGTCGCAACCGCGCGAACCGCAACGGTTCCAACGGCCCCGAGGACCGCAACAGCCGCTTCCGCGACCGTAACGAGCGCAACGACCGTCGCCGCGGCCGCAACCAGAACCCCGAGGTCGACGACGTCGAGGTCACCGATGACGACGTCCTGCTGCCGGTGGCGGGCATCCTCGACGTGCTCGAGAACTACGCGTTCGTCCGCACCTCCGGCTACCTGCCGGGGCCGAACGACGTCTACGTGTCCCTCGCCCAGGTGAAGAAGCACAACCTGCGCAAGGGAGACGCCGTCGTCGGCGCCATCCGTGCACCCCGCGAGGGCGAGACCCAGGCCAGTGCCCGCCAGAAGTTCAACGCGCTCGTCCGCGTCACCTCGGTGAACGGCAAGCCCGCCGAGGACCTGAAGGACCGCGTCGAGTTCGCGAAGCTCGTGCCGCTCTACCCTTCGGACCGCCTGCGCCTCGAAACCGATCCCAAGAAGATCGGTCCGCGCGTGATCGACCTCGTGGCTCCGATCGGCAAGGGCCAGCGTGGTCTGATCGTCTCGCCCCCGAAGGCCGGTAAGACACTCATCCTGCAGGCCATCGCCAACGCGATCACGATCAACAACCCCGAGGTCCACCTCATGATGGTCCTCGTGGACGAGCGCCCCGAGGAAGTCACGGACATGCAGCGCACGGTCAAGGGTGAGGTCATCGCCTCGACCTTCGACCGTCCTGCCGACGACCACACCACGGTCGCCGAACTCTCCATCGAGCGCGCCAAGCGCCTCGTAGAGATGGGCATGGACGTCGTCGTGCTCCTCGACTCGATGACCCGCCTCGGACGTGCGTACAACCTGGCCGCTCCGGCGTCGGGCCGCATCCTCTCCGGTGGTGTCGACTCGGCAGCGCTCTACCCGCCGAAGCGCTTCTTCGGCGCCGCCCGCAACATCGAGAACGGTGGCTCTCTCACCATCCTCGCGACGGCACTCGTCGAGACCGGGTCCAAAATGGACGAGGTCATCTTCGAGGAGTTCAAGGGTACGGGCAACATGGAGCTCCGCCTCTCGCGCAGCCTCGCCGACAAGCGCATCTTCCCGGCGGTGGACGTCAACGCGTCCGGCACGCGCCGTGAGGAGAACCTGCTCTCGCCCGACGAGGTCAAGATCATGTGGAAGCTGCGTCGCGTGCTGTCGGGTCTGGAGACCCAGCAGGCACTCGAACTGCTCACCAACAAGATCCGGGAGACGCAGTCCAATGTCGAGTTCCTGATGCAGGTCCAGAAGACGACGCTGGGCTCCAAGGACTCCGACTAGCACCACGGAACCGCCCGGAACGCGGCCATGACTCGACACCACCCGGCAGGCAGGACTGCCTGCCGGGTGCGACGGGTTCGGTGGCCCGTTCCAGGGCGGTTTCCTGCTTAAGCCCACGCGCCGGGAGGAACGACCGGCGCCGGGACGACAGGCATGACACCGCTCGGCCGCGACCCGGTCGGTCCCGCCGTCCCGTCCTTCGTAGACTGGCTGCACAAGCCGAAAGAGGTACACCCGATGTTTGAGTCCATCCAGGGGCTGCTCGACGAACACTCCGAGCTGCAGGACCAGCTCGCCGATCCCGCTGTGCACACCGACCAGGCGCTGGCACGGAAGCTCGGCCGGCGGTACGCGGAGCTCGGCCGCATCGTCGACGCGCACAACCAATGGGCCGCCCTCAACGACGACCTCGAGGCGGCCCGCTCGATGGCGTCCGAGGACCCCGAGTTCGCTGCAGAGGTGCCTGTGCTGCAGGAGCAGCTCGCGACGGCGCAGGAGCGACTGCGCCGCCTGCTGATCCCGCGCGACCCCAACGACGGCCGCAACGTCATCATCGAGGTCAAGGGTGGCGAGGGTGGCGACGAGGCCGCCCTGTTCGCCGGCGACCTGCTGCGGATGTACGCGCGGTACGCCGAGTCCCGGGGCTGGAAGACCGAGCTCATCTCGGCGAACGAGTCCGACCTCGGCGGCTACAAGGACGTCCAGATGGCCATCAAGGGGTCCTCGAACGATCCTGCCGAGGGCGTCTATGCCCGGCTCAAGTTCGAAGGCGGCGTGCACCGCGTGCAGCGCGTGCCGGTCACCGAATCGCAGGGCCGCATCCACACCTCGGCGGCAGGCGTCCTCGTGCTGCCCGAGGTCGACGAGCCGGAAGAGGTCGAGATCAGCCAGAACGACCTGAAGATCGACGTCTACCGGTCCTCGGGGCCCGGTGGGCAGTCCGTCAACACCACGGACTCCGCCGTGCGCATCACCCACCTTCCCACCGGGATCGTCGTCGCGATGCAGAACGAAAAGTCGCAGCTGCAGAACCGCGAAGCAGCGATGCGGGTTCTCCGTTCACGCATCCTGGCGCACGAGCAGGAGAAGATCGATGCCGCGAACTCGGACATCCGGAAGTCGCAGATCCGCACCATGGACCGCTCGGAGCGTATCCGCACCTACAACTACCCGGAGAACCGCATCGCCGACCACCGCACGGGCTACAAGGCCTACAACCTCGATGCCGTCATGAACGGCGAGCTCGAGCCCGTGGTGCAGTCCGCGATCGAGATGGACGAGCAGGCACGCCTGGACGCCATCGGCTCGGACGAGTAGGAGTGGAGGAAGCCCTGCGGGCAGCCGAGCGGCGGCTGCGCGAGGCCGGCGTGCCCAGCCCCCGCGTGGATGCCGAGCTCCTCGCCGCCCACCTCCTCGGGGTCTCCCGCGGCCGGCTGCGCGCCCTGGCGCTGACCGGGGCGGAGACGCCGGCGGGCTTCGAGGAAATCGTCGACGAGCGCGCCCGCCGCGTGCCGCTGCAGCACCTCACCGGCACCGCGTCCTTCCGGCGCGTCGAACTCGCCGTCGGGCCTGGCGTCTTCGTGCCGCGGCCCGAGACCGAGACCGTCGCGCAGCTGGTCATCGACCGTGCAGCCGGGCTGCAGAATCCGAAGATCGTGGATCTGGGGACCGGATCCGGAGCGATCGCGGCGGCGGTCGCCGACGAAGTGCCCGGCGCGGACGTCCACGCCGTCGAACTCAGCGACCTCGCGCTGGCCTGGGCCGGTCCCAATCTGGCGCCGTTCGGGGTGCGGCTCGTCCAGGGCGATCTGGCCACGGCGCTCCCCGAGCACGACGGCACCTTCGACATCGTCGTGTCCAATCCGCCCTACATCCCCGCGGACGCGGTGCCCAACGAGCCCGAGGTGGCGGAGCACGATCCGCAGATGGCGCTCTACGGCGGGGGAGCGGACGGCATGCAGCTGCCCCGTGCGGCCGCTGCTTCGGCGGCTCGCCTCCTCCGGGTGGGTGGCTACTTCGTCATGGAGCATGCGGAGGTGCAGGCACCCTGGGTCGCCTCGTTCCTCGAGCAGGCGGGAGTGTGGACGTCGATCTCGACCCACCAGGACCTCAGCGGCCGCGACAGGGCGACCAGCGCCGTGCTCGATCCCACCCCGGTCCCGCTGGACCCGACCCGAAAGGCAGCACGATGACGGACCGCACCACGGACGCTTCCAGCGACGGCGCCAGCGACAGGGCCGACGGCGCCGGCGACGGCATCACCGACACCGTTGCCGTCGCGGCCGTCACCTACGACCGCCACGAGGAGCTGGCACAACTCCTGCGCTCCCTGGCGGTGCAGAGTGCACCGATCCGGACCGTGGCGCTGGTGGACTCGGGCACGCAGCCGGCGACCGCCGTGGTCGACGCGGCACGTGCGGCGAACTCCGGCCCTGCAGGGGAGGCCGGAGCCCCGATCCACTACCTGCGCTCCGAGGCCAACCTGGGCGGTGCCGGCGGTTTCGCCTTCGCCATCCTCGCGGCCATCGCAAGCGGTGCGCAGTGGATCTGGCTGATGGACGACGACGGCCACCCGGAGGACGAGCGGTGCCTCGCCGAGTTGCTCCGCGCGGCCCACGAGCACGATCTGGACATCGTGAGCCCGCTGGTGGCCGCGACCTCGGACCCGACCCGGCTGTCCTTCAACTTCCGTATCAACGGACTGCTCACGAACGACCGCGCCGTCCTGGAGCCGATGGGGTACCTGCCCAACATGGTGCACTTCTTCAACGGTGCACTGATCCGTGCGGACGTGTTCTCTAGGATCGGATTGCCGGACATGAAGTTCTTCATCCGCGGCGACGAGGTGGATTTCCTCGCACGTGTCCGCAGGGCGGGCCTGAAGTACGGCACGCTGGCCACGGTGGCTGTCCGGCACCCTGCCACCTGGTCGGAAATGAAGCCGATCTTCGGTGGGTTCATCACCCCGGTCATCCCGGACGGCGAGTTCAAGCGTTTCTCCTACTTCCGCAATCGGGCCTACCTCGCCCGGAAGTACCGTAACCTCCGATGGTTCGGCGCCGACGTCATCGGGTTCCCCTATTACTTCCTCACTCACGGTGACCTCAAGGGACTGCGTGCCTGGTTCGCCGCGTATTCCGCCGGGCTTCGCGGCTCGGGATTCGGTCCGCCGCCGTCGGCCTGATGCTTCAGAAGGGGCTCCGCCGATCGGATCAGGGGCTGGTGGAACGCAGCAGGATCGCGATGTGCAGAGTCCCCGCCGGGAATGGAAGGATGAACCCGTGACCACTAGCTACGACTGCTCAGATCCCGCCCAGCGCACGGAAGGACTCGCTGCGGCCCAGCGCGCCGTGTCGCTCAAGCAGTGTGTCGTCCTGCCGACCGACACGGTGTACGGGATCGGCGCGGACGCCTTCTCCCCGCAGGCGGTCGCCACGCTGCTAGCCTCCAAGGGCCGGGGCCGGAACATGCCGCCGCCCGTCCTCATTCCGCGGATCCAGACACTCGACGGCCTCGCGACGGACGTCCACCCGGATGCCCGCAGGCTCGCGGAGGCGTTCTGGCCCGGCGGCCTCACGCTGATCTTCCACGCGCAGCCCTCCCTGACCTGGGACCTCGGGGACACCCTGGGAACGGTTGCCCTGCGCATGCCGGACGACGACGTCGCCCTGGAACTGCTCACGCTCACGGGCCCGCTCGCCGTGTCCTCCGCGAACCGGACCGGTCAGCCCGCCGCGACGACGGCAGCGGATGCCGCAGCCCAGCTCGCCGAGTCCGTGAGTGTGTACCTCGACGCCGGGCCGCGAACGTCCGGCGACGGGACGGGCTCCACGATCGTGGACGCGACCGGCGAGGTACTGCGCGTCGTTCGCCAGGGCACGCTGTCGCTGGAGCGCCTGCGCGAGGTCGTTCCAGGAGTCGTCGGGATCGACGGCATCGACGGGGAAGAAAGCATCCGGCGGGATCGGTAGCGGACCGGCAGGTGGGCCAGGGTCAGGCGGCGTCCGACCGCGCCCCTGCTGCCGCGGCGAGTACGGACTGCACCCTCGCCGTCGGTTCGAGGCCGTGGTCGGTGGCCCAACCCGCCACCTGGTCCTGCCCGAACCACATGAGTTCGGCCCGCCGGACATGACCGTCGAGGCGCCCGCGGACCAGGGCTGACAGTGCATATCCGATCCCGACCGCGATCCTGCACAACCCGGCAGGCAGGACGCGCGGATGCCCGCCGGCCGCTTCGAGCACCGACCGGACAGTGAGTCCCTCCCAGGGCTGCAGCACCCGGGCCGGAAGAGGGCCCTCGTGCCGGCCGACGGCGAACACCAGTTCGGCGAGCGCGTCGACGGACGTGATCGGCGATGCCGCGTCTCCGGGTGAAGCCACCGACGCCAGCGGAGAACGGGCGAGCCGCACGAGTGCCGTCGTCGTCGGTCGTCCCTGTCCCTGCACCGACGTGGCGCGGATCGTGACGACCGATACCGCGGGTTCCCGGTCCGCAGCCAGGGCCAGTGCCTGCTCACCGAGCGCCTTGCTGCGCGAGTACGCGGAGAAGGGCCGGACGGCGTCGGTCTCGTCCAGGACCGGCGTCCGCCCCTGCACGGCGGCACTGCTCAGGTGGATGACGCGCCGGGCGCCCGCCGCTGCAGCGGCGCGGGCGACGACCGCGGGAAGCAGGGCGTTCGCCCCGAGCAGGCCGTCGCCTCCGGCCGAGGACGGTGTTGCCAGTCCTGCCGCATTGACGACGACGTCGTGACCGCGGATCGCGGCCAGCAGTTCCGTGATGTCGATGACCGCCGCGGCCTCGAGAAGGGCAGTGGGAGTGTCCGCCGCCGTCGTCAGGCGTGGCGCCCGGGCAGCGTGCGCTTCGAAACCGGCGGAATGCAGGGCGTGCAGCACGGCGGAGCCGACGAAGCCGGTACCGCCGAGGACGAGCCAGCTCATCGTGCCGCCCCCGGCCGGTCGGCGTCGGCCGTCCGTCGCGGCTGCGGCTCCAGGGGCGGCTCCGGTTGCCAGTCAGGATCACGCAGGATGGTCCGCGCGGCGCGCCAGCCGCGCCACACGGACGACGAGCCGGCGAGTGAGTGCTCGACGGCGACCAGCCGGATGATCTCCTTCGCAGCGGACAGGAGGGTTCCGACGCCGAAACCGAGCCTGCTGTAGCGCCCGTGGAGCTGCAGGTAGCGCGCGAGGTGACCCCGGTTGCGCATGCCGCAGAACCTGGACAGGTCGCTCGAGTCGTTGAGGTGTCGGACTCCGAGGTCCACCTGGCGCTGCGCCCGTGTCTTCCGCAGGACGAAAGCATCGACGTAGGCCACCGGGTACCGCTGCGAGATGAGCCAGCCGTAGGTGAGATCATCGCCGTTGAGGAAGAACCGTGCGTCGGGCAGGCCGATCTCGCGGACGACGTCCGCGGACACCAGCATTCCCTCGAAGCAGCCGACATTGGTGTGGAACACGGGCGACTGCTGGAAGACGTCCCCACGGACGGGCAGGTGGACTCCGATGGTCTCATTGAGGATGTGCTGCCAGAAGAAGGGGTTACCCGCGTGGTCGTAGCGGCGGCCGTGGATGCAGGAGTAGCGGGGCATCCAGGGCGCGAAGGAGGCCAGTGCGTCCGGCAGCACGACGACGTCGTCATCCATGAGCCAGAGCCACCCGGCGCCCTCGTCCAGCGCGCGGGCCGCCCCGGCCGCGAAACCGCCCGATCCGCCGACGTTGCGGGGCAGGCGTTCGACGATGACAGGGACCGGGAGGTCGAGGGCGCCGAGCACCTCCGCCGTGTTGTCCGTGCTCGCATTGTCGACGACGACGACGCCGGCGGGGGCCGGATCGAGGCCGGCGATCGAGCTGAGGAGTTCCTGCAGATGAGTGGCGCGGTTGTAGGTGGTGATCACGATGAACACGCGGGGATTGCTTGCGTCAGCGACGTGCAACGTGTTCCTTCCGGGCCGCGCCATGGCACCGTGCATCGGGTCCGGCACGGGTGGTGCAGTTAGTATTCTCGGGTAGTAGCAGTCTATTACACCGTGCTCCACCCCTGCCGGGCCGGGCCCGGCACCAGCGGTGCCGGAGGTTCCTGCCCCGCCGGATGCTCATTCTGGTCGGAGCGCGGTGACAGCCTGCATGACACCGTTAGGAATCATGGGACTCAACGAAGGCCGGGCTCCCGCCCGGACACCAGGCTCCACCGCAGGCGCATCCACCGGCGACAAGCCGGCGATCTGGCTGTGGTCGCAGTACCTGCTCGACGCCGCCGCCTGGATCGTCGCCATCCTCCTCGCACTAATCCTGCGCTACGAACTCCTGGTCAAGGAGGTCAATGTTCCGGGCATCGCGGTGTTCTGCGCCGTCGCCGTCATCGCCCAGCTGCTCGTGGGTCTCAGTTTCGCCCTGTACCGCGGCAGGTACAGCTTCGGAAGCTTCCACGAGGCGCGGCTCCTGGTCGTCGTCGCCGTGCTCGTCGCCGTGATCCTGGTGCTCGTCAGCGTCGCGTTCTTCACCGTGATCGAGGTTCCGCGCAGCATCGGCATCATCGCGTTCCCGTTCGCCTGCATGTTCCTTGCCGCTACCCGCTACCTCAAGCGCATGTACGTCGAGAGCAAGGCCAAGCCGGGGGAGAACGCCCAGCGGACCCTTATCTACGGAGCCGGCTTCCTCGGCAATTCACTCGTGGGCCGGATGATGCAGGATCCCGACTCTCCCTACTTCCCGGTCGGTCTCATCGACGACGATCCCGCGAAGAAGCACCTGCGGCTGTCCACCGTCCCCGTGCTGGGACGTGTCGACGACCTGCCCGAGATCGTCGCGAGGACCCAGGCCTCGGTACTCGTGATCGCCTTCGCGGAGGTCGAGGCCGCGCAGGTGCGGCGGGTCTCGGATCTGGTGGCGGGCCTCGGCATCAAGGTGCTCGTCCTGCCGCCGCTGCGCGACATGCTCGGCGCCGCGGGCGCGGGCATGGCGGATTTCCGTGAGGTGGCCGTGGAAGACCTCATCGGGCGCCGGCCCGTGGACATCCACCCGGACGAAGTGGCCGGGTACATCACGGGCAAGCGCGTCCTGGTCACCGGGGCAGGCGGTTCGATCGGTTCCGAGCTGTGCCGCCAGCTCGCGGGGTTCGAGCCGGCGGAGCTCATCATGCTGGACCGCGACGAGACCGGACTGCAGTCGACCCAGATCTCCATGACGGGCCGCGGACTGCTGACGGGACGGGACACCGTGCTGGCCGACATCCGGGACGCCGACGCATTGCTGGACATCTTCGAGGACCGCAAGCCCCAGGTCGTCTTCCATGCCGCCGCACTAAAGCACGTCTCCCTGCTGGAGCAGTACCCGGAGGAGGCCTGGAAGACCAATGTGCAGGGCTCGCTCAACGTGCTCCGGGCCGCGGCGGCGGTCGGCGTCACCAACTTCGTCAACATCTCGACGGACAAGGCTGCCGATCCGACGAGCGTCCTGGGGCATTCCAAGCGCGTCTCGGAGAAGCTGACCTCCTGGCATGCGGAGCGCACCGGGCAGAAGTACGTCTCCGTGCGTTTCGGCAATGTGATCGGCAGTCGCGGGTCCATGCTGCCCCTGTTCACCGAGCAGATCCGCAACGGCGGACCGATCACCGTCACGGACCCCGAGGTCACGCGCTTCTTCATGACCATCCCGGAAGCGTGCCAGCTCGTCGTCCAGGCGGGCGCGATCGGCAGGGGAGGGGAGGTCCTCATCCTCGACATGGGCGAGCCGGTCAGGATCCTCGACGTCGCCCAGCGGATGATCGCAATGTCCGGCAAGGACATCGACATCGTGTTCACCGGCCTGAGGCCCGGCGAGAAGATGCACGAGGACCTCATCGGCGTCGGCGAGAGCGACTCGCGGCCGCTGCACCCGAAGATCTCCCACACGTCGGTTGCGCCCCTGGACCCGCAGCAACTGAGCCTGAAGAAGTGGAAGACCGAGGGCGGCTTCACGCAGGTCCACACCAGCATCACCGCCGAAGCGCCCGGCGCGCCAGGCTCCAAGGAGCCTGGATCAGCGGGAACGAAGAGGGCTGGAACCTCGCCCACCCGCACGGATCAACGACCTGCTGCACCCGCCGCGCAGCCGACCTCGAACGCCGGGGGAGTGGTGTCGTGATCTGGCTCCTCGTCCTGATCGGGCTGACCGCGCTCGGGCTGTCGCTCGCGTTGCCCGTCGTCGTCAAGCCCATGCTGAAGCGGCTGGGCGTCATCGACATACCCAACAACCGCTCCTCGCACACGACGACCGTCATCCGGGGCATGGGGGTCGCCGTCGCGGTGGCGATCCTCGTCGCCCTTGCGCTGTCGCTGGCGACGGGACTCGTCGCCGTCGACCGCTCGCTCATCCTGGTCGTCATGGGCATGGTCGCGGCCGCCGCCACGCTCGGGTGGATCGAGGACTTCCGGGGGCTCTCGGTCCGCGTCCGTGCCGGGGCGCAACTCCTTGTGGGTGCCGTCGGTACCGCGGTGCTCGCTACGACGATCGACAACAGCAGCTACTGGTGGGTGCCGATCGGCGCGATCGCCGTCGCGACGTACATCAACGCCGCCAACTTCATGGACGGCATCAACGGGATCTCGGGCATGCACGGTGTCGTCGTCGGCCTGTTCTACTCCTTCGCCGGGATGCTCAGCGACCAGTCGTGGCTGACGGTCGCCGGGCTCGTCGTCGCTGCGGCCTTTGCGGGATTCCTCCCCTGGAACCTCGGCAGGGGATTCGTCTTCCTCGGTGACGTCGGGAGCTACCTGCTGGGCGCGTCCATCGCCGCGATCGCCGTGACGGGGCTGCTCGCCGGGGTCTACCTCGAGTACCTCCTCTCACCGGTACTGATCTACCTCGCGGACACCTTCACCACGTTCCTGAGGCGGGCCCGCCGGGGGGAGCACCTGGCAACCGCCCACCGCCAGCACGTGTACCAGCGCCTCACGGACACCGGGCTCAGCCATGTGCAGGTGTCCGTCCTCGTCAGCGTGGTCTCCGCGCTGACAGGAGCGGCCGGATTCGTGGCCGCCACTGCATCCGCGCCGCGCGCGGTGTCGGCCTCCCTGTTCGCCGCCGTCGTCGTCGCCCTCTACCTCTACTCTCCGCGGATCTTCCGTGCGCTCGCCCGCCGAAGGGCAGCAGCCGGGGCCTGACGGCCGGGGCCGGATGTTCGTGGTGCTGTAGAATTTCAGGCGCCGGGCACGACGACGTCATTCCCGCCGACCCGGCGCCAGCCCTCCCGACGCCGTCGGAAAGGGCCAGCAGGGCGCCGGACGGCGCAGCCGACAGAGCGGACAGAACGTGCCACGACCGGAGAACCCGGCCACCGGGAACGAGAACCAGAACCGCGTGACGGCGTCGGGCGCCACGGCGTCCCCCTGGCTGGGAATCCTCGCCAGGAGCGCCGCCTCGGGTGGAGCAATCGCACTGCTCCTCGCAGTGGTCGCCGCGTTCGTCACGTCCCCCGCCGCCGCACTGAGCGTCGGATTCGGGGCCGTCGTCGTCATCGCCTTCTTCGGCATCAGCCTCCTGATCGGGCACTACACGGGCCGGACGAACCCCTCCGGTGCCCTCGGGCTGTTCGCCGTCACCTATGCGATCAAGGTCGTCGGGTTCGCGGCCGTCCTGTTCTTCCTCGGGACCCCGGGGTGGCTCGACCGCACCTGGTTCTTCAGCGGGGCGCTCGCGACCGTCATCGCCTGGCAGGTCGCCGAGGTCTTCGCCTTCTCCCGTGTCAGGACACCCCTCTACGACGACGCCGATGCCGCGGCGGTAGCGGACGGCCTGTCATCCGGTACGTCGTCGGCCGCTCCGTCGCTCGCCCCCGCCGAGACCCCTGCCGAAGGACGCCGTGATGGATGAGGCCGCGCCACGTCGCGAGGACGCTTCGGGCACCCCTCCCCGGCAGGATGACGCCCGGTATTCGAACGGCGGCTACAACGCGGGCATAGCCGTCTTCAGCTACATGATTGGCGGGATCCTGGTGTGGAGTTTGATAGGCTGGGGGCTGGATAATCTCCTCGACACGCGCTGGTTGGTGCTGGCGGGAGCATTCTTAGGTGCAGCTGGGGGTTTCTATCTCTCCCACAAGCACAACCTCACCCGGGACCACACACCGAATTCGCCGAGCGGATCCCGGACCACTTCCGGTGCCGAGGCTGAATCCGAGTGAATCCCCATAACTTAACGAGTCGGACCAGTCACCCTGCGGCCGAACAGATCTTGCCCAACGATGGACACTGCAGAGAGGAAACGCGTTGATCGCGCTTGCGCTCCCGGCCGCAACTACCGAAGAGGGATTCGTAGCCCCGACAATCGAGGACACCCACTATCGGGACATCCTTCCCTGGGGCGATGCCTACGGAGTCTGGTTCGATCCCGGCTTCGGCAAGCAGATGCTCATGGTGATCCTGTCGGTGGTCCTCATCGCGACCTTCTTCCTGATCGCCTCCCGCCGCAGCCAGCTGGTTCCGGGCAAAGTGCAGTTCCTGGGGGAGTCCGCCTACGGATTCGTGCGGAACTCGATCGGCAAGGACATCATCGGGGGTAAGGACTTCCTGAAGTACGTGCCGTGGCTCTTCACCGCATTCTTCTTCGTCCTCGTGAACAACATCTTCGGTGCCATCCCGTTCCTGCAGCTGCCCAGCTTCTCGCACCCCGGCAGCGCCTACGCGATCGCGGCGATCTTCTACCTCCTCTGGGTGGGCATCGGCATCAAGAAGCACGGCCTGCGTTACTTCAAGCTCGCAGTCGTACCGTCGGGTGTTCCCTGGTACATCCTCCCCATCGTGGTGCCGATCGAGATCATCTCGAACTTCATCGTCCGGCCGGTGACGCACTCGCTCCGACTCTTCGCGACGATGCTCGCAGGGCACCTCATCGTGACCCTCGCCGGTTCCGCGATCGAGTACATGGTCTCCACGGGCAACATCCTGCTGCAGGGTACGAGCGTCCTGGTCCTCGTCGGTGCGGTCGCGATGTACATGCTGGAGGCCCTGATCATGATCCTGCAGGCCTACGTCTTCACGCTGCTCGCTGCGATCTACATCGAAGGCGCTCTGCACGCCGACGCCCACTGATTCACACAAGTCTTCCCCGTCGGGGATGATCCCAAACAACCTGTCGCATCAAGGCGGCATCTTGAAAGGAACACAATGGAAGTACAGGGTAGCCTCAACCTCGTTGGATACGGTCTCTCCGCAATCGGCGGTGGTATCGGTGTGGGTCTCGTCTTCGCGGCCTACATCAATGGCGTAGCTCGCCAGCCTGAGGCACAGCGTGTCCTCCAGCCGATCGCCTTCCTGGGCCTCGCGCTCACCGAAGCCCTCGCCATCCTGGGCCTCGTCTTCGCCTTCGTCATCGGCGCCTGATACCGCCGTCCTGATCGACCGAAGACCAGTTGAAGAAAGACGGGTGAAAAATGCTTAACGCAGCAATCATGGCAGCGGAGGAGGGCTCGAGCCCGCTCGCACCGAACTGGTGGGAATTCCTCGTGACGCTGGCCGGCTTCGCCGTGCTGATGTTCATCGTCATCAAGTTCGTCATGCCGGCGTTCGAGAAGACGTTCGCCGAGCGCACCGCAGCTATCGAGGGCGGTATCGCGAAGGCCGAAGCAGCACAGGCGGAAGCCAATGCAGCGTTGAACGAGTACAAGCAGCAGCTTGTGGATGCTCGCACCGAGGCCAACCGCATCCGTGAGGAAGCCCGCGCCGAAGGTGCTCAGATCCTCGCGGACCTGAAGGAGAAGGCTGCGGCCGAATCCGCTCGCATCACCGAGCAGGCACACGTTCAGATCGAAGCCGAGCGGCAGGCCGCTGTGGTCTCGCTCCGTGCCGAGGTCGGAACGCTCGCGACCGAGCTCGCAAGCCGCATCGTCGGTGAGTCGCTGGCCGACGACGCCCGCTCGTCGCGCGTGGTCGACCGCTTCCTCGCCGATCTCGAGTCCTCGTCGCAGAGCGCAGGTGCAGCGAAGTAATGGCAGGAGTATCGAGCGTCTCCCTGGCAACAGTCCGTGAAGGACTGGAGTCCCGACTGCCCGGAGCGACCCTGGCGCTCGCCGAGGACCTGTTCGGCGTCCTGGCGATCCTGGACAGCAATGCCGGGCTCCGGCGTGCGCTGACCGACCCCTCCAGGACCGGCAAGGACAAGGCCGTGCTGGTGGATCAGCTTATCGCCGGTCGTGTCTCCCCGGAGGCGGCCGGCGTGGTCAGGGATCTCGTCAACGAGCGCTGGGCCAACGCACGCGACATCGGCGATGCCCTGGAGACCCTCGCGGCGACCGTGGTCATCTCGGTTGCGGAGCAGGGCAGCGGTGTGGAGGGCTTGGAACAGCTCGAGAACGAGTTGTACTCCTTCATCCAGGTGGTCGCCTCGAACCATGCCCTGCAGAGGGCCCTATCCGACGCGCAGGCCGGCGCCGACGCGAAGGTCGAACTCGGCCTGAAGCTCGTGCCGCAGGCCGGACCGGCAGCTCGTCTGCTGATCACGCAGGCCGTGCGTTCGCCACGCGGACTCAAGCCTGCGGCCCTCGTCGAACGGTTCCTGGAACTGGTCGCCGCGCGCCAGCAACGCTGGATTGCCAACGTCAGCGTCACCCGTCCGCTGTCGGCAAGCCAGTACGAACGGCTCGTGTCGGGACTGAACTCCATGTACGGGCGCGAACTCAAGGTCAACGTCACTGTTGATCCCTCACTCATCGGCGGAGTCCGTGTCAGCGTCGGAGACGAAATGGTCGACTCCACCGTCATCACGCGCTTGTCCGATCTCCGCCGCAAGCTGGCGGGATAGGGCACCCGTGCCCGTGACCTCCCAGTCACAACCACTGAATTACACACCGGTCGCCACGCATTCCATGGTGATCACAACACAGGAGAGCAGGGACTGAGATGGCCGAATTGACCATCAACGCCGAAGACGTCCGTAGTGCGTTGAACGACTTTGCGGCGTCCTACGAGCCCGGAAACGCGGAGCGCGTCGAAGTCGGCCGCGTGACCACCGCCAGCGACGGCATTGCCCGTGTCGAGGGTCTTCCCTCCGTCATGGCCAATGAGCTGCTGCGATTCGAGGACGGCACGCTCGGACTCGCCCAGAACCTCGACACCCGTGAAATCGGTGTCGTCGTCCTCGGTGACTACAACGGAATCGAAGAAGGCCAGGAAGTACACCGCACCGGCGAGATCCTCTCGGTTCCCGTCGGCGACGCCTTCCTCGGCCGCGTGGTCGACCCCCTGGGTCAGCCCATCGACGACCTCGGCGAGATCGTGTCCGAGGGACGCCGTGCCCTCGAGACACAGGCTCCCGGTGTCACGCAGCGCAAGTCGGTGCACGAGCCGATGCAGACCGGCCTGAAGGCGATCGACGCGATGATCCCGATCGGGCGCGGCCAGCGCCAGCTCATCATCGGCGACCGCCAGACCGGCAAGACCGCCATCGCGGTGGACACGATCATCAACCAGAAGGCCAACTGGGCTTCGGGCGACGTCACGAAGCAGGTGCGCTGCATCTACGTCGCGATCGGCCAGAAGGCATCGACGATCGCTGCCGTCCGCCAGACCCTCGAGGACAAGGGCGCGCTCGAGTACACAACGATCGTCGCGTCCCCGGCCTCCGATCCCGCGGGCTTCAAGTACCTCGCCCCTTACGCCGGTTCCGCCATCGGGCAGCACTGGATGTACGGCGGCAAGCACGTCCTCATCGTGTTCGACGACCTGTCGAAGCAGGCAGAGGCCTACCGCGCCGTATCCCTGCTGCTCCGCCGCCCGCCGGGCCGCGAAGCCTACCCGGGCGACGTGTTCTACCTGCACTCCCGCCTGCTGGAGCGTTGTGCCAAGCTCTCCGACGATCTCGGAGCCGGCTCGATGACCGGTCTTCCGCTCATCGAGACCAAGGCCAACGACGTGTCGGCATACATCCCGACCAACGTCATTTCCATCACCGACGGCCAGATCTTCCTGCAGTCGGACCTCTTCAACGCTAACCAGCGTCCCGCCGTGGACGTCGGCGTGTCGGTGTCCCGTGTCGGTGGTGCCGCCCAGGTGAAGTCGATGAAGAAGGTGTCGGGCACGTTGAAGCTGGATCTCGCGCAGTACCGCGACATGCAGGCCTTCGCGATGTTCGCCTCCGACCTCGACGCCGCGTCGCGCCAGCAGCTGACGCGTGGTGCGCGCCTGATGGAACTGCTGAAGCAGGGCCAGTACTCGCCGATGCCGGTCGAGCAGCAGGTCGTCTCCATCTGGGCCGGAACGAACGGTTACCTCGACGACGTTCCTGTCGAAGACATCAACCGCTTCGAGACGGAGTTCCTGGAGCACCTCGGCCACAAGTCGCAGATCCTCAACACCCTCGCCCAGACGGGCAAGCTCGAGGACTCGACGGTCGATGAGCTGAAGACCCAGATCACGGGCTTCAAGCAGGGCTTCTTCGGTGCCGGCGCGAACGGCTTCGGCCCGGGCCACGAGGAGCACGAAGCAATCGACGCCGATTCGGTCGAGCAGGAAAAGATCGTCAGGCAGAAGCGCTAGAGGACCCGCGGCCGGGAGGGGAATCCCCCTCCCGGCCCGCAGGACCCTGGCCTGATCGCTTCCCAGAGCGGGAGCGGAGGAAAGGACAAGAATGGGAGCCCAGATCCGGGTCTACCGCCAGAAGATCGCGTCGACGACGTCGACGCGGAAGATCTTCAAGGCGATGGAGCTGATCGCGACTTCTCGCATCGGCAAGGCACGCACGCGTGTCGCGGCAGCTCTGCCGTACGCCAATGCGATCACCCGCGCCGTGTCGGCCGTTTCGTCGCAGTCGGAAATCGACCACCCGCTGACCACCGAACACGGTGAGGTGCGACGTGCCGCCGTGCTGGTGCTGGCCTCGGACCGCGGCCTTGCAGGGTCGTACTCCGCCAGTGCGCTGAAGCAGGCGGAGGGTCTCTTCGAGACGCTGCGATCCGAAGGTAAGGAGATCCAGGCCTACCTGATCGGCCGCAAGGCGCAGTCCTACTTCGACTTCCGCGGGCGTAGCTACGAGCAGGTCTGGACCGGCGCTACCGACGCTCCCGAGTTCAGCACCGCCCGCGAGGTCGGTGAGGCGCTCCTGTCGACCTTCCTCAAGGACTACGAGGACGGCGGCGTGGACGAGATCCACGTGGTGTACACGAAGTTCCGCTCCATGGTCGTGCAGGAGCCGTCGGTCATGCGACTGCTCCCGCTCGAGGTCGTGGACGAGCAGGTCCCGCAGGATGGCGATCTGCTGCCCCTGTACGAGTACGAGCCGGAGCCCGAGCAGGTCCTGGACGCACTCCTGCCGAGGTACATCGAATCGCGGATCTTCGCGGCGATGCTCCAGGCAGCCGCGAGTGAACTTGCCGCACGGCAGCGCGCCATGAAGTCCGCCGGAGACAACGCGACGGAACTCATCAAGAAGTACACCCGCCTGCGTAACACCGCCCGTCAGGCCGAGATCACCCAGGAGCTCTCGGAGATCGTGGCCGGCGCGGATGCGCTGAGCGCGTCCTGACGTCCTTCCCGCCCGGACCCTTCGGGGGCGTCGGGTGCACAGCTAGACTTAGTTCCACGCCATCTACGTAAATGAAGTGAGAGAGATGACTGCCCAGACTGTTGAACACGGTACGGACTCAGTTGCCCCCGGCGCCACCGGCCGTATTGCACGTGTCATCGGCCCGGTTGTCGACGTCGAGTTCCCGGCCGACGCAATCCCCGCAATGTACAACGCACTCACCACCGAGGTCACCCTCAACGGCGAGACACGCCTCATCACGTTCGAGACGTCGCAGCACCTCGGCGACAACCTCGTGCGTGCCATCTCCCTGCAGGCCACCGACGGACTCGTCCGCGGCACGGTCGTGCAGGACACCGGAGCAGCGATCTCCGTACCCGTCGGCGACGGCGTGAAGGGCCACATCTTCAACGTCCTCGGCAAGCCGCTGGACATCGAGGAGTCCGCTCTCGAGATCACTGAGCGCTGGCCCATCCACCGCAAGGCGCCGAACTTCGCGTCTCTCGAGGGTTCGACCGAGATGCTCGAGACCGGCATCAAGGTCATCGACCTCCTGACCCCTTACATCAAGGGTGGAAAGATCGGCCTGTTCGGCGGCGCCGGCGTGGGCAAGACCGTCCTGATCCAGGAGATGATCACGCGTGTAGCACGCAACTTCGGTGGCACCTCGGTGTTCGCCGGTGTCGGTGAGCGCACCCGTGAGGGCAACGACCTCTGGGTCGAGATGGAAGAGGCGGGCGTCCTCAAGGACACCGCCCTCGTGTTCGGCCAGATGGACGAGCCGCCTGGAACGCGTCTGCGCGTGGCGCTCTCAGCACTGACCATGGCGGAGTACTTCCGCGATGTCCAGAACCAGGACGTGCTGCTGTTCATCGACAACATCTTCCGGTTCACCCAGGCCGGTTCGGAGGTGTCGACCCTCCTGGGCCGCATGCCGTCCGCCGTGGGCTACCAGCCGAACCTGGCGGACGAGATGGGCCTCCTCCAGGAGCGCATCACCTCCACCAAGGGCCACTCGATCACGTCCATGCAGGCGATCTACGTTCCTGCCGACGACTACACCGACCCGGCTCCGGCAACCACCTTCGCGCACCTCGATGCCACCACCGAACTGTCACGCGAGATCGCGTCCCGCGGCCTGTACCCGGCCGTGGATCCGCTCGCGTCGACGTCGCGCATCCTGGACCCGCAGTACATCGGCCACGACCACTACAACACGGCCGTCCGGGTGAAGCAGATCCTTCAGAAGAACAAGGAACTGCAGGACATCATCGCGATCCTCGGCATCGACGAGCTCAGCGAAGAGGACAAGGTCATCGTCGCGCGTGCGCGTCGTATCCAGCAGTTCCTCTCGCAGAACACCTACACCGCCAAGCAGTTCACCGGCGTGGAAGGCTCGACGGTCTCCATCAAGGACACCATCGAGGGCTTCTCGGCGATCTGCAACGGCGATCTCGACCACATCGCGGAGCAGGCGTTCTTCAACGTCGGTGGCCTCGATGATGTCGAGCGCCAGTGGGCCAAGATCCAAGAGCAGACCGGAAAGTAACGCCGATGGCATCGAACGGCGAACTCGAGGTCGAAATCGTCGCGGCCGACCACTTCGTGTGGTCGGGCGCGGCGCGCATGGTCAACGCACGCACTGCCAACGGGCAGATCGGGATTCTTCCCGGTCACTCGCCCATCCTGGCGATCCTCGAAGCAGGCGAACTCTCGGTGGAGCCTGTTCATGGTGAGCGCCTGGTGGTCGGTGTGGACGGAGGCTTCTTCTCGGTCGACTCCAACCGCGTGGTGATCGTGGCGGACAACGCCAAGGTCGGCGGTTCGGTGACATCGGAATCCCGCTAGGGTTTCCGGCGTGGAGGCTCTGGGTGTGACGTTCATCTGCCTTGCGGCCGTCTTCGGCCTCCTCGTGCTCGTGATCGGCGCCTTCCTCCTCCGTCGATACCAGCTCAACCGTGCCCTCGGCACCTTCGACGCCTCCATCCGTCTTCCCCCCAAGGGTTGGCGGGTGGGGGTTTGTCGTTATACGGACAACAACCTCGAGTGGCTCAGTCTTCTTTCGCTCAGTCCCATCCCCAAGTTCCGCTTCCTGCGCAGCTCCCTCGAAGTCGAGGGGTGGCGTGCACCGACGGATGCGGAACGCGTGCGGATCCAGCCGGGGGCCATCATCGTCCAGCTGGCCTACAAGGGTGAGCCCTTCGACCTGGCAATGAAGTACGACGTCTACGCAGGCCTCTCCTCCTGGATCGAGGCCGGCCCGGTGATCGGCGTCGGAACCTGGCGGTAGTCGAGCGCTGGGTGAAGCGTCGACCGCATGGCCTAGTCCTCCAGCGGCCTGATCCACACACCGCCGCGCAGGACGCCCGCCAGCTCGAGGTCCGGGGTCACGACGACGGCATCGGCCCGCAACCCGCTCCGCAACGCCCCGAGTTCGTCGGCCAGTCCCAGCACGGAGGCCGGAACGGCGGTCGCGGACCGGACCGCATCGACGATGCCGACTCCTGCCTCCACGGTGCAGCGCACGACGTCGAGCAGGCTGCCTGCTCCTCCGGCAAGGGCACCGGTAGCCGTGAGCACCGCTGAGCCGTCGACGACGGCTACCTCGCTCCGTCCCAGGCGGAAAACGCCTGAGGTACAGCCTGCCGCAGCAGTCGAGTCGCTCACCAGGCAGATGTTCTCGGACCCGGCGATCGTGAAGGCCATGCGCACCGTCTCGGGATGCAAATGCACGTTGTCCGCGATGAGCTCGACGGCGATCTCTCCGGCACGTGCGCGCTGCAGCAGCAGAGGCACCGGCCCGGGGGAGCGGTGGTGGATGGCGGGCATCGCGTTGAAGAGGTGCGTGGCCGTAGGACGGCCGCTGAAACCCGCAAAACCCGTCGATGCGAGCTCCTCGTTGATGAGGTCGAGCGCAGCGGTCGTCTCTTCGGTCGAACTGTCGGTGTGCCCGATCGAGGGGATGACACCGTGCATGACCAGTTCGTAGACGAGAACGTCGCTGCCGGGCAGCTCAGGCGCGTAGGTCATCGAGGCGAGGTGACCCCGGCCGGCGGCGACCAGGCGGGCTACATCCTCCTGCGTGGGCAGCAGGAGGAACGCCGTGTCGTGCGCCCCGTTGCGTTCCTTGGAGAGGAAAGGACCCTCGGCGTGGATTCCGGCGACCAGCCCGGCTTCGGCCGCCGTCGCGAGCCTCTCGAAAGCCGCTTCCAGTTCCTCCAGGGGCGCGGCGCAGGTACTGGCGAGGACGGTCGTCGACCCGGCGCGGTGCAGGTGCCGGGCGGCCAGTTCGACGTCGTCACCCGAACCGGAGGTGAAGTCGCCGCCCCCTCCGCCGTGGCAGTGGAGGTCGATGAGCCCCGGAAGAATGAGGTATCCCTCGGGTAGCTGCCGGCCGCCCGGAGCGCCGGCGGAGGGCCCGGCCTCGACCACGCGGGTGCCGTCCCAACGGAGGACGCCGTCGTCGATGATCCCTGATTCGGTCACCAGTCGTCCGGACAGTGCAGTGGGCGTGCTGCTCGCGAGGGCCATGGTCCGATTCTAGGCGGTCGGCGCCGCGGGCCCGGGGCGGCGGACTAGAACAGGCGGGATTCGCTGTCGTCCACGCCGCGCATCGCGTCGTAGTCGAGCGTCAGGCAGTCGATACCACGATCGGTCGCCAGCACGCGCGCCTGGGGCTTGATCTGCTGCGCCGCGAAGACTCCGCGCACCGGCGACATGAGCGGGTCGCGGTTCAGCAGCTCGAGGTAGCGGGTGAGCTGTTCGACGCCGTCGATGTCACCGCGCCGTTTGAGTTCGATCGCGACGGTCCGTCCCTCGGCGTCGCGCGCGAGGATGTCCACGGGTCCGATCGCCGTCATGTATTCGCGTCGGATGAGGGAGTAGCCGGCGCCCAGGAGCTCGATCTGCTCCGCGAGGAGCCTTTGGAGGTCCGCTTCGACGCCGTCCTTCACCAGCCCGGGGTCTACACCGAGATCGTGCGACGAATCGTGCAACTGCTCCCGGATGCTGATCACGAGCCGGTCGTCACTCTTTGCATGCTGCACGGTCCATACCTCGGTGATCCCCTCGGCGCGGTCGGCGTCATCCGGCGCGCTCACCCGCAGGGTAGCTGGAGGGCTCATCCAGTTGAGCGGCTTGTAGGAGCCGCCGTCGGAGTGCACCAGGACGGATCCGTCCGATTTCACCATCAGGAGCCGGGTGGCCAGCGGGAGATGGGCACGGAGGCGGCCGATGTAGTCGACGGAGCAGCGGGCTATGACAAGACGCACGACGGAAACTCTACCGGCCGCGGCTTCGATCATGTTCGCCGGGTGCGCGGGGAGCATTCCGGGTGTCCTGTTCCGGGGGCCGTATCAGGCAGACTTGGACCGTGCCCCGTTCCAATCGCCCGAATCGTCCCCGCGGCTCCTCACGCGCCAAATGGGGGGCTACGCCGGAGGTGGATCTGGAGCGGGCGCGAGCGGGACTGCCGATGCGGGAATCGGCGCCCGACGGTGAGTGGTCGGTGCGGCGGATCACCGAACGGAACGCGGCCAAGACCTATACCTGCCCCGGCTGCCACTCGTCGATCCCGCCGGGCATCGCCCATCTCGTCGTGTGGCGCGAGGACTCCCTGTTCGGCCCCGAGACGGCCCTGGCCGACCGGAGGCACTGGCATCTGAGGTGCTGGCAGACCCGGAGCTTCCGCTACTGAGCTTCCGCCACTGAGCTTCCGCCACTGAGCTCACGACACTGACAACCGTCGCCCATGCTGAACCCGGTTGCCGTCAGACCTAGACTGGGGCAATGGCCAGCGAAACCCCCGATTACACGTTCTCGACCAGCCCCGAACCCATCGAGATCCGCGCCTCCACGGTGCTGCCGGCGGAGCGCCGGAACATCGAATTGCGCACCGCGGACGGCCTGACGCTTGTCGGCGAGTTCGCGGCGCCGGTCGGGCGCGCGCCCAAGGCCACCCTCGTCACGCTGCATCCCCTGCCGACGCACGGCGGATTCATGGACTCCCACGTCTACAAGAAGGCGTCCTTCCGGCTGCCGGCGCTGGCCGAGATCGCGGTCCTCCGGTTCAACACCCGCGGTACCTGCTCCCCGCGCGGCTGCAGCGAGGGCGAGTTCGACGGCGGCAACGGGGAACGCCTCGACCTGCAGGCAGCGGTCGACTGGGCTGTCGCGCAGGGTCTCCACAACATCTGGCTCGTCGGATGGTCGTTCGGCACCGAACTGTGCCTCAAGTACGGCGCCCAGGATCCGGTAGCGGAGCTGATCGAGGGGGCGGTCCTGCTGTCTCCGCCGCTGCATCGCGCGGGCGACGACGACCTCGATGCCTGGGGCGCGAGCGGGCTGCCCCTGAAGGTACTGGTCCCCGAGTTCGACGACTACCTGGTGCCCGACGCGGCGGCTGATCGTTTCTCGCGCGTGCCGCAGGCCGATGTCACGGGGATCGAAGGAGCGAAGCACCTGTGGGTGGGGGAGAAGTACGCCGCTCGGGCGCTCAACGAGATCGTCGCCGTCGTCCGCCCCGACGTCGAACTCCCGCTGCCCTCGCAGTGGACGGGACCGGCCGCCGTCGCGCCGGCGCCGCTCCCCGCCGGCTGAACGGGCAGGCCTACTGGCTGTCCTGGCGAGCGATGAAGACTTCCTTGAGGAGCAGCATCACGGCCGCTGCCGTGGGGATGGCTATCAGGGCGCCGAGGACACCGAGAAGGCTGCCGCCAGCAATGACGGCGATGACCGCCACGGCACCAGGGACAGCGACCGCGCGCTGCATGATGCGCGGGGAGATGAAGTACGCCTCGAACTGCAGGTAGGCGACGTACGGGATGGCGAACAGGAGCGCCGTGTGCCAGCCCACGGTGAAGGCGATCAGGCTCACGAGGACGGCGGCGATCGTGCCACCCACCAGCGGGATGAACGCCAGCAGCGCGACGACGAAGGCGAGCAGCACCGAGAACGGGACCCCCGCGATCGACATGACGATGAAAGCGAACGTGCCGTTCAGCAGTGCGACGCATGCCTGTCCGATCACGTACATGCCGACACTGCGGGTGATCTCCTCGGACAGGACCTCGACGCGGGGGCGGCGGGAGCGCGGGGCAAGCCTGTACGCCCACTTCTTCATCGAGGGAAGGGACGCCAGGAAGTACAGTGCGAGGACTAGGATCACCAAGGCTCCGAAGAGGCCGTTGACGATCACTGTCCCGACGCCCAGGACGCCGCCGAAGATTCCTCCGACGGCCTCGCTGTTGGCGAAGAACTTGTCGATCTCGGAACTCACCCGCTCGCGGACCTGGAACTGTTCGTCCACGGTGGTGAAGAACTCGGAATTGAGGAAATCGTCCGCATAGCCCGGTGCGCGTTCGATGATCTGCGACGACTGGTTCACGATGGTCGGGATGAGCAGCGCGAAGAACCCCACGACGATCCCCACGAGGACCAGAAGGGAGACCGCGATGCCCGCCGGCCGGGGTACCCGCTTCGCCTCGAGCGACCGGACGATCGGATCCAGCCCGAGCGCGATGAAGAGCGCTGCGCCGATCCAGACGAGGAGCTGACCCACATTGGTGATGATGAAGAAGGCAAGCAGCGCCAGGCCCACCCCCACGCTCACCATGAAGCCGAAGTGGATGGGGTGGGACTTCATGCTCCTCGGATAGGGATCCCCGAACTTGAGCCGCTCGTCCGTGAGGGCGACATCAGGGTCGACCGGTACCGGGTCAGGTGTGGGGGGAAACTCGAAGCGCGGCCTGGGCTGTGCGGTCGGGAGGGATCTGCGAGCGAGCGTGAACAGCGACCGCAGGGTGGACGGCGGTGCGGCGACGCTCGCTGCACGCGGGGTCTCGGTGCCCAGGTGCGCGTCCTCGTTGCTTCCGGCAGGCTCTGGTCGCGGGAGCGGCTGGTCCAGCGGGACGTCCTGGTGGTCTGTCAACGAAGAGCTCTGCTTTCACGTGAGCGGTGCCTCTACCGCGGGTTGTCCGACTAGCGAAACCCTAACAGCCGGGAACATTTCGGCGATTCTCTTGACGAGGCACGGCCGGCGTCCCGGGCGCGCGATCCCTCACACCGCCTGCCTCCGGACGTGAGGCTGTGCACACCGCCTGCCTCCGGACGTGAGGCTGTGCACACCGCCCGTGCCGGACCGGCGAACTTCGTTACCATTGAGTGACTATTCCTGAGTCGGCACCGGTGCGGCATACGCTGCGCCGGGTCATCAGAGCGGAAGGGGCCACGCGGTCCGCCGTAACGGACAACGATAGGCAACCAGTGCGTGTGAAGACAGCAGTACCGATCATCGTCGCAGGTCTCCTGCTGATGCTCCTCGGCATCGGGCAGCGGACCATCTGGGCTCCGGCCGAGACGGTCACAGCGAGTGTGGCACAGGACGTCGAGTCCGCACCCGTCACGGTGATCGAGCCCGGTGCGCGTGGTGACGCGAGCGGACCCGTGGAGGTGACAGTGGAAGCCGATGGCCCCTTCACCTTCGCCGTCGGACGATCGTCCGACGTCGAGGCCTGGGTCGGGGAGGCGGCGCACCTGAGCGTCACCGGTATCAGCGAGGACGCACTGTCCTCCCAGTACTCCGACGGTGAGGAGACCGTGCCCGATCCCAGCGGCAGCGACCTCTGGATCAGCGAGGAGCCGGGTGACGGAACCCTGACCTATCGCTGGAGCGAACCCGTCGAGGGCGACTGGTCGATCCTCCTCGCGGCCGACGGCGAGGCACCGGCGCCCACGCAGGTCTCCGTCACACGCCCGAACGACCAGTCCACCCCCTTCGCACTGCCACTCATCATCGGGGGCGCGCTCGTGGTCGTTCTCGGTATCGCGTTGCTCTTCATCGCTCCGCGCAGCCGGGGCGGTCGCAGCGGTGATGCTGCCGAGGGCACACGTTCGTACGCCCGTCGGCATGCCCGGACCGGTTCCTCGCAGGGATCGCCTTCGATCGCTGCTCCGGGCTCGATCCTGGTCGTCACCGGGCTCGTGGGTGCCGGATCGTTGCTGGGCATCGCGCCCGGAATGGCGACGACGACACCGTCACCGTCCGAGTCGGCCACCTCCACTGCCACCTCGACCGCCTCATCGACTGCCTCGCCGACGGCGTCGTCCACGTCCTCACCCACCGCGTCGTCCAACCCGGCTGCCGAGGGAGCGCCCTCCGCTGGCAGTGCGGCCAGCGGTCCGCCAGTCGTCCTCGACAGTCAGCTCGAACGCATTCTGGCAGCTGTGGCATCGACAGTGTCGGACGCCGACGCTGCCTCCGACGCGAAGCGGCTCGCCGCCCGTGCCGACGGTGCGGCGCTGGATCTCCGTACCGGCGCCTACGCCGTGCGTACCAAGGACGAACAGGCAGCTGCCCCCGCCCCCGTCGCGGCCGAGCCCGTCCGCCTGAGCATGATCCCGACCGATACCGAGTGGCCGCGGACCATCGTCGCCCTCACCCAGGGCGACGACAACCCTGTACCACAGGCGCTCCTGCTCGTGCAGGAGTCCCCCCGCGAGAACTACAAGCTGACGTCGGCGGTGCAGATGCTGCCCGGCAGCACCTTCCCGTCACCCGCCGCTCCCGGCGCAAGCGGTCCGGTTCCGCTGGATGAGGCCGGTGCGCTCGCTACTGCGCCCCAGGACGCGGTGGCGTCCATCGCCGACTTCCTCACGACGCCCGGCGGGGCGCACGCCGAGACATTCGAGAAGAACTCCTTCGCGGAGGCGATTACCGAGTTCCAGTCGAGCGTCGTCGCCGACCCGGGCAACCAGGCCGCCAACATCACCTTCACGCACAAGGCCCAGCCGGACCGCACGCAGGCGCTGCTGACGGGCGACGGCGGGGCGATGGTCTTCGGGTACCTCACCCACACCTACTCCAGCATCCCGAAGGCCGAAGGCGACACCATCGACCTGAAGGGAACCGTCTACCAGTCCCTGACCGGTCAGGACACCAGCGAAAAGGGCATCGACGTCAACTACGGTGAGGCAGTGATGATGTACGTACCGCCCGCCGGAAGCGACGACAGGATACGGGTCATCGGCGCAGCCCAGCAGTTGCTGTCGGCCACGCTCCGCTGAAGCTGACGCCGACAGCAGTCCAGGTTCGACCAGCAGCCAGAGAAAGGCAGAGCATTGTCCACACCAGCACAGCGGGGCGGATTGCCGCCGTCGACCATGAACCTGCGGGGAGCAGTCGACCTGTCCGCCCTGAAGGCACGCGCCGACGCGGCGGCTCGACCGGCGGCGCAGGCAGCTGCGGCTCCCAGCCCCTACATCGTCGAGGTGACGGAGCAGACGTTCCCGCAGCTGGTACAGCTCTCGTCCCAGGTTCCGGTCGTCGTCAACCTCCGGGCACCGTGGAGCGAGCAGTCGAACCAGGTGACCTCAGTGCTGGAAGCAGTGGTCGTCGAGGCGGACGGCCGCATGCTGCTCGCGAACGTGGACCTGCAGGCCCAGCCGCAGATAGCCCAGGCCTTCCAGGCGCAGGGAGCTCCGACGGTCGTCGCCGTGGTGAAGGGCCAGCCGGTGCCTTTGTTCGAGGGCGTCCTCCCGGACGCACAGATCCGCGCGTACCTGGACGAGCTCATGAAGGTCGCCGAGGCCAACGGTGTGACCGGAACCCTCAATGACGGCACCCGGCCCGCGCCCGGAACAGCGGAGGAACCGCCGCTGCCGCCGCTGCACCAGGAAGCGTTCGACGCGATCGAGCGCGGGGACTATGCCGCCGCCGCAGCAGCCTATCGCCGGGCGCTCGCCGAGCAGCCCGCCGACGCCGACGCGAAGGCCGGGCTCGCGCAGGTCGAACTGATGCAGCGCGTCGAGGGCGTGGACGCCGCCGAGGTCCGGCAGCGGGGGGCCGATGAGCCCGAGGGCGTCGAGGCCCAACTCGCGGTTGCCGACCTCGACCTCGTGGGGGGCCATGTGGAGGACGCCTTCAACCGCATCATCGCGCTGGTAGGGCGCACCGCAGGTGAGGACAGGGAAACGGCGCGGAAGCGGTTGCTGGACCTCTTCGACGTCGTCGGCGTCGCCGATCCTCGAGTGACGAAGGCGCGCAGCGCGCTCGCCCGCGCCCTCTTCTGACCCCGGACCCGTCAGGTTCCGCTCACGGTCCGTTCCCTTGTCAACGATGCTCCACGCAGACGATCCGAAGGATGTCATGACTTCCGCAGCTGCACGGACCGGCACCCCCGGCCTCTTCGACCCGATGACGCTCCGGTCGCTCGACCTGCCCCACCGCGGATGGGTCGCGGCGATGTGCCAGTACTCCTGCGACCCGGCAACCGCCCCCGGCGTGCCGACGGACTGGCATCTCGTGCACCTCGGGCAATTCGCCACGGGGGGAGCCGCGCTCATCATCACCGAAGCTGCGGCCGTGAGCCATGAGGGGATGATCAGCCCGCGCGACGCGGGGATCTACACCCGGCAACAGGCCGACGCGTGGCGCAGGATCAACGATTTCATCCACGAGCACAGTGCGATCGGTACGAAAACCGCCGTGCAGCTGGCGCATGCCGGGCGCAAGGCATCGACCTACTGGCCCTTCAGCGGCAAGCACGACTCCGTCCCCGAGGCCGAGGGGGGCTGGCAGACCGTCGGCCCTACTGACGAGGCCTTCGGCAGGTATGCGGCGCCCCGCGCGATGACGGACGAGGACATCGACGAGGTCATCCGCGATTTCGGAGCCGCAGCCGCCCTCGCCGTCGACGCAGGGTTCGACACCATCGAGATCCATGCCGCGCACGGCTATCTGCTGCACCAGTTCCTGTCACCCCTGGTGAACACACGGACGGATGCCTGGGGAGGTTCGGAGGACGCGAGGTTCCGCCTGACTCTCGAGGTGATTCGGGAAGTGCGGCGCGTCATCCCCGAGTCGATGCCACTCCTGCTGCGGATATCCGCCTCCGACTGGACCGAGGGAGGGATCGACGGCGAGGTGTCCGCTCGGCTCGCCAAGCGCGCGGCCGAGGAGGGTGTCGACTTCGTGGACGTGTCGTCCGGAGGTGCGGTTCCGGCAGCATCGATTCCGGTCGGCCCGGGCTATCAGGTCGCACTCGCCGAGGAGGTGCGGTCCTCCGGTGTTCCTACCGGCGCCGTCGGCCTGATCAGCGAGCCGCGCCAGGCGGATGAGGTGATCCGCCAAGAGCGGGCCGACGTCGTCCTGATTGCGCGTGCCGCGCTGCGCGATCCGCACTGGTGGATGCGGGCTGCACACGAACTGGGTCATGACCTCGTTCCCGCGCCGCAGTACGAGCGAGCAGGAACCTTCTGACCGGGTGAACCAGCGCCCTTCTCCTCCTTTGGGATGACGAGGGCGGTCGGGGCGCGTTGTTAGCGTGGGATCATGAGTTCCCTCGTGCCACCACCGTCCGATGAGAACAATCCCCAGGCCAGGGCAGGGGCAGCAGCGCTGAGCGTTCGCGGTCTCGCCAAGCGCTTCGGAGAGAAGATCGCCGTGAACGGGGTGAGCCTCGAGGTGCCGCCCGGGTCCTTCTACGGACTCGTAGGACCGAATGGGGCCGGCAAGACGACCACTCTCTCCATGGCCACCGGGCTCCTGCGCCCTGACTACGGCCAGGTCCTCGTCCATGGAGTGGACGTCTGGGCGCAGCCCCTCGAAGCGAAGAAGCTCATGGGGATCCTGCCGGACGGCGTGCGCCTGTTCGACCGGCTGACGGGTGAGCAGCTCGTCACATACGCGGGGCTGCTCCGCGGAATGGACCGCGACACGGTGGTCGAACGAACGGGCGACCTACTGCGCGCCCTGGACCTCACGAACGACGCCGGCACGCTGGTGGTGGACTACTCCGCGGGCATGACGAAGAAGATCGCCCTCGCCTCGGCGCTCATTCACGCGCCCAAGCTGCTGGTGCTCGATGAGCCGTTCGAGTCCGTCGACCCTGTGTCTGCCGCGAACATCCGGGACATCCTCACGGGTTATGTGCGCTCCGGGGGATCGGTCATCGTCTCGAGTCACGTCATGGATCTCGTGCAGCGGATGTGTGACCATGTGGCGGTGATCGCCGGAGGCGCCGTTCTCGCCGCGGGGACGATCGACGAGGTCCGCGGGGATGCGACGCTCGAGGATCGCTTCGTCGAGCTCGTCGGGGGTCGCAGCACGTCGGAAGGGTTGTCGTGGTTGCGGACCTCCTGAGGCTGAAGCTCGTCCTCCTGCGGAACTCGTTCAAGCGCAGCACGGCGCAACTCATCGGGGTCATCCTCGGCGCACTGTACGGTTTGGGCATCCTCGGCGCCGTCGTCGTCGGACTCGTACTCCTCGGCACCGCCGATATCGAGCTCATCCGGACCATCCTCGTGATCGGTGGATCGGCGACCGTGCTGGGCTGGATCATCATCCCGATCGCAGCCACGGGTATCGACATGACGCTCGATCCGGCCCGCTTCGTGACATTCGCAATCCCGATGCGCCAGCTGCTCACCGGGTTGGTCCTGGGAGGGCTCGTGGGCGTCCCCGGCGTCGTGACACTCGTCGCGTCCCTGGCCCAGGTGCTGACCTGGATCCGCTACCCGGCAGCCGCGGTGACGGCATTGGTGTGCGGGCTGGTCGCCGTCCTGCTGTGCGTGGTCGCGTCGAGACTCGTCACGACGGCGGTGTCCTCGATGACGGGCTCCCGCCGCTTCAAGGACGTGAACGGCATCGTTGCATTCATCCCGCTGATCTTCCTCGGCCCGATCATCGGGGGAGTGACAGCGGGGTTCCAGAATTCACCGGGCTTTGCCGCTTCCCTGGCGGACGTGCTCGCGTGGACACCACTGGGCGCGCTGTGGGCGGCTCCCGCAGACGTTGCCGCGGGCAATGCGGGCCTCGCTGTGGTGCGATTCCTGATCGGCGGCATGACGCTGGTGCTGTTCCTGGTGCTGTGGAGCCGCAGTCTCGGCCATGCCCTGGTCACCCCGCCTTACAACGCGGTGACCAAGCGGGGTGCGGGACATCTCGGGTGGTTCGGTCGCTTCCCGGCAACGCCCGCAGGCGCGGTGGGAGCCAGGGCACTGACGTACTGGCTCCGCGACCCGCGCTACTCCGCATCACTCGTCATCATCCCGTTCCTTGCGGTTCTCCTGTACTTCTCCGGTGGTGCTTCGGGTGGAGCCTTCATATTTCTCGGCCCTATCACTGCGTTCCTGCTGGCTTGGTCCATCTCTGCCGATATCTCGTACGACAACACGGCGTTCAGCCTGCACGTTTCGACAGGCGTGAGCGGTCGCGATGATCGGCTCGGACGCGCCGGTGCCCTGCTCGTCTTCGCGGTGCCGGTGGCACTGGTCTTCACGGTGCTGCCCCTACTCATCACCGGCCAGGCCGAGGACCTGCCGGTGATGCTCGGTTTGTCCACGGGTTTGTTGCTGACCGGTGCGGGCCTGTCGAGCATTGTGTCGGCGAGGTACACCTACAACGTGCCGCTTCCCGGCGAGAGTGCCTTCAAGACACCACCGGGAACGAATTTTCTGATGTTCGCCGTGCAGTTCATCGGGTGGCTGGTCATGCTGCTGCTCGCCTTGCCGGAGATCATCCTGACCATCGTGTACTTCGTGACCGGCGATGCACTGTTCGGATGGCTGACCCTGCTGGTCGGTGTTGTGCTGGGAGTGATTTTCCTGGTGGTCGGTATTCGGGTGGGTGGTCGCTGGTATGACCGGAGGGCACCCGAATTGCTGCTTGCGGTGTCCGGGAACCGTTGACTGTTCCAGGATGCAGCCGTGAGCCGATCGAATTGGACGCACCATAGATCGCCCTTGTCGACCTGGCAAGAGCCGCACAGGTTGTAGGAGCTATACCCGCTAGCCCCTGTGTATAACCGCTCTACCGCTGGAAGCTGCGGGCTATGCTGGGGCCGTTCCGGGTGAGCAACTAGATGTAATGGGGGAGTTGCGTGATTTCCGTGCGTGCGAATGGTGGGCGGAGTAGGGCACCAGCGATGGCGGCGGCTGCGGTCGTGTTGATGCTGGTAACGGGATGCCAGGGCGATGCCGAACCCTCAGCCAGCGGAACGTCCGATTCAGCGTCGCCGACAGTGGGGTCCGCGACCGCGGAGGCCTCCGCTTCAGCCTCGTCGAGTCCTGAGCCTTCCCCTGCATCGTCGCTCGGCCCGGCGGCAAATCTGCCCGTTCCCGTGAAGCCGGCACTCGCCGACGAGAACTCCAAGGAGGGCCTGGAAGCTTTCACGAGGTACTGGTTCGAGCTCTTTTCATATGGATACGCGACGAATGACTGGTCGCATTTCGAAAGAGTCACGGACCCCGGTTGTGGAACTTGTATAGGTGTCTCCGCGGCCGTCAAAGATATCTATGCATCTGGCGGATGGGTTGTTGGAGCCCAATCAAGTGTCACTGACTATTCAACTGATTTCCGCACGAATACGCGGGGATCGGTCAGCTCCATTGTGCAGGTTGTTCAGCATGAAACGCGCACTTATAGCAAGGGTGGAACTTTAACCGGCGACGATCCTAAGAAAGAACCGAGAGTGTCGGTAACATTTGCAGTGTACGAACAAAACGAATGGCTTATGCTCGATTTTGGTCCGCCTGAGGGGACTGACTGATGGCGCGAGATTTTCGACTGGCTCGCAGGGTCATCACCATTTCCGCCATTGTGCTTGCAATGACTGCTGCTCCACAGGCGTCTTTCGCAGCAGATACTGGGATTGACTTTGAAGACCACTTTGTGAAGGCAACAAATACAGGCAAACAGGAGGTGTCAGGAGAGCAAGAGCAGCTGCCGGGTGTGACCGCCCGCGATACAGAACCTGCCGCGGTTGCGGTACTTTCGCCTGAAGACGGCATCGACATCATTTATGAGCGTGCCTGCACGGCCGGCGTCGGCAGTGATTTGAATCCTGCAACGTGCCCGACGATGAATGCGCAGTGTGACGCTCGCGAGGGCGGCGTGCTGGTCAACTGGATCGAGGTCAACAACAACGCACAACCAGCAACCGAGACTCCGACAGGGCGATCGTCGTGCATGTATCCAGGTGAGCCTCCGATGCCACCCGTTGAAGGCGCAGACGCAACCGAAGAGGCTCCGATCGTGATCACTCTCGAGGAGTTCCAGAAGCAGCCGGTGGTTGCGGCGACCATCGTGTCCCAGCCGCTGAACTTCGGCTTGAGGAACGCGCATTCGAACGTCTATGCAGAGGCGCAGGAACAGGAATTCACCTTCGAGTTTCAGGACGCCACCATCGTCCTGAAAGCTCGACCGGTGTCTTACCAATGGAGCTATGGTGACGGCACGAGCGCGACAACCGCGACCCCTGGCGGCCCAGTGGAAGGTAATACCTTCGACACTCGAACCGCCACGAGTCACCAGTACGCCCAGACCGGCGACTTCAACCTCACGCTGACCACGTTCTTTGCAGGCGACTATTCGGTCGACGGCGGACCCTTCCAACCCGTCGCAGGTGAGGCCGCCGTCCAATCGCAGCCACACCTCATGAGTATCTGGCGCACGCGCGGGCACAACGTGAGTGAGAACTGCATAGAGAATCCGACCGGCATCGGCTGCGAGGCCCCTATCCGTTGATCCAGACCGGGCACTGCGATCAGGCGTGTGCTCGTCTACGCGAGGACTCGTCTATGCGAGGAGCGGGTCCACCGTGGAGCGATACGTCCTACCGGCGGGGGATATTGCGGTCAGTACACCAGGGCTCGGCTGCCGGTAGTGCCAGATGCCCTCGCTCTTCAGCATGTGATGCTTGCGGCAAAGATGTGCGAGGTTGTTGTGTGCTGTCGTCCCCTGCTGAGACCACGGTCTCGTGTGGTCCAAGTCGCACCTGGCTGCAGGAACGGCGCAGCCGGGATGTCGGCAGGTCCTGTCTCGCACGCGTAACCACTTCTTGAGATCGGCCGGCACAGCATAGGTGGTCCTGCCGACGCTGAGGACGGCGCCGGATTCGGGGTGCGTGAGTAGCCTCGTGAAGGACGGCGCGTGTGCAGCCAGGCGCCGGGCTACGTCTGCCGGTATAGGCCCGTACCCTTCGAGGTCAGCGGGTGCGTCGTCCACCCCCAGCAGCGTGAGAACCGGCACTGTCACGTTGATGTGGGCGCGAACCCTCGGGGCAGCAGAAGCGTGTGGACAATCAACCCACTCTGGTGTCGACGTGTTCTCGGCGGAACCGCCGTGAGGAAGGCCGTGGTTGCACCCCGTGGGACTCGCACCGATGAGGAGGAGATCCATCACCACATCGGTTCGCAGCTGCTGCAACGTGCGATGGTCGCCGGGACCCTGGAGGGCGCGGTCAGCATCGGTCAGGCGCGTGTCGATACCGGCTGCGTCAGTGGCTGGGAGGTGGATATGCAGCCACGCCATGGCGTCATCGGCCGGCTCGAAATCGACTCGTCGCCGGCTGCGCGCCGTTCGTGCACGTTCATCGAGCGCCACGGGGTGAAGGGTGGTCCTCAGGGTCCGAGCTCTGTACGACAACCGGGGGACAGTGGTCGCTTCTGCTACTGGCAGCAGCGTCTTCTCGATGTTCACGGCGGTTCCCGGCGGCAGCCCGGCATATTCATGAAGCAGGGTGGTTGCGTGTGCCCAGGAGATGGAACCGGAACGCAATGCCTCGAGAGTATTCGGGTGGTGGTTTACCAGGAGTGCGGAGTGTTGAACGAGTCGATGAGCTGATCTCTCTGTAATCCTCAGCAGACAAGCAAGCTCCGACGCAGTGGTTGTGTCAGCGATATTCGTGCGACGGCTCGCGCTCCCAGAGCCCTGCATCGCACGGTCTTCGAAAAGCCGCCGCAAATCTTCAGTTGCGACAGCAATTTCCGCCTCGATGCGGGCTTTATCAGCGGTCAGCGACACTATTCGATCGGAGATCCGATCGAACTGAGACAGATGTTTCGCTGCTTTCTGCATAGACCTATTGTCGCGTCCGCCACTGACATTCTTCGGGCGGATGGGGAACCTGCTGAGTGAGGCGCGACAATCGGCCGGGTCTCACCGCGGCATGTCCTGCAGCAGGGTGTGCCCGTGTGAGGACAGCGTACTCAGACCTCCTGTCCGTGTAGAGCGAGCGATAGACTGGAAGCATGACTATGCCTGCAGATCCCTTTGCAAACGATCCCCTGGACGGTGGCACTGGCGGCTCCACCGCAACCATCGAACGCGAGGAAGTGCGCCAGGAGGTAGAGCCGGGGGACGCAGAGCGCTTCGCCCACTATGTGCGCAAAGAGAAGATCATGGAGTCCGCCTTCACGGGCGAGCCAGTCATCGCTCTGTGCGGCAAGGTCTGGACTCCGGGCCGGGATCCGGAGAAGTTCCCGGTCTGCCCGGAATGCAAGGAGATCTACAACGGCCTGCGCCCAGGGGACGACAAGCCGAAGGGCTGACGCGCCACAACCAGCAACGGGCGGCACGGGCCAGCACCGGGCGGCACGGGCCAGCACCGGGCGGCACGGGCCAGCACCGGTAGGACCGGCCAGGACCGGCCAGCTCCGTTAGGGGAGCGCCGACTGATCGATTGGCCCGGATACCCGGCGACAGGGCCCGCGCGATGACCGAAGCGATGACCGAAGCGCTGACGAAGCGCCAACCGAGCACTGGCTGCGCCGACGTCGACCCGGCGCGGGCGCGTCATCCGGAGCGTGTAATGGAGGTACAAGGCCGCTTGTCTCTGGCAGTGATTCTGGTCGACCTGCTTTGCTCGGTCCTAGGCACCACCGCCGCGCGAAAAGCCCAGCCTCCCGCCGTCGTTCACGTGTCCGTCCGGATCACGCACGAGGTACGCCGCTCACGCAACCACAGGACCGACAACCAGTACAAAAGGCCCATGAGAAAGAATGCGAGCAAGCCCTCCGGAGCCATGTCTCCGGAGTTGCGTCCCCTCACCATCGGCATCCTCGCGATCATCACGTGTGCGGCCTTCGAGGCGATGGCAGTCGTCACCGCTATGCCGTCGGTCGCCCGAGAGCTCTCCGGCGAATCGAGCTACGGACTCGCGTTCTCGATGTACCTGACTGCGTCGTTGCTCGGCACCGTCGTCGCCGGTTCCTGGTGCGACCGCAAGGGTCCGAGGCCCGCGCTCGCCGTAGGAATGTCCCTCATGATCGTCGGGCTGTTGGCTGCGGGGGTGGCACCCGACTTCTGGCTCGTGACCGTCGGCCGCGCCGTCTCCGGGCTCGGCGGGGGCTTCATGATCGTTGCGGTGTACGTCGTGATCGGGCGCTCCTTCCCCCAGCAGGCGCAGCCCGTGGTGTTCGGCTGGCTGGCCGCGGCGTGGGTGGTGCCTGCGCTTGTCGGACCGGTGGTCGCCGGCTTCGTGACCGAGCACTTCGGCTGGCGATGGGTGTTCCTCGGGGTCGTGCCCGTCGTGGTGGCCGCCGTCCTGATCGTCTGGCCGAAAACACGAGAGCTCGGGCCGATCGACGCTGCGCACGAGTCTCCCGCCAAGGACCGGGTACTACGCGGTCTCGCGCTCGCGGGTGGCGTCTTCGCGGCGCAATGGTCTGTCGTCCACCTCGCCGATAGGGATAGCCCCACGCCGGGAACGGTCCTGGGGCTGACGGGCATCGCAGCGGTCGGCGTCGTCGTCGCCCTGGTCGTCCTGCCCGCCCTCCTGCCCAAGGGCACCCTGATGCTGGCTCGCGGACTGCCCAGCATCATCGCGACGCGCGGCATAGTGAACGTGGCATTCTTCGGCACCGAGGCCTTCATCCCGCTGATGCTCGTGAACTCACGCGAGATCGATCCCGGAACCGCCGGGCTCACACTGAGCGCCGGAGCGCTCGGCTGGAGCGCGGGATCCTTCGTGCAGGCTCGGGTCACGTTCGGACGTCAGTGGCTCCTGGTCGCGGGATCGTCCGTCCTCTCGGCATCGCTCGCCGCGTTCGCCCTGGCGACAGCGGTGGAAGCCCCCCTCTGGGTACTCGTGGTCGTCTGGGGACTGTCCGGGTTCGCGATGGGAATGACGCTCTCGAGCACCTCGGTCCTGGTACTGAAACTATCGGAGCGCAGCGAGCAGGGGCGCAATTCGGCGGCCCTTCAACTCTCCGACCAGCTCGGCGGAGTGGTTGGCACGGCAGGCGCGGGTGCGCTGTTCGCCCTCCTCCACGACGACGCGGATCCCGGACACGTACCGACCTTTGTTGCGATCTGGCTGGCTCTGTGGGTGTTCACGGCAGCGGGTATAGTTTCGGGTCTGAGAGGGGCCAGGTCATCAGCTGACGGCTCCGACCTCACCCCCAGCAAGTCAATGGAAGGTACTGTCTCGGCGTGAGTAATGACACCCTGTTCGGTGCCGGCGCAGCCCTGCCTCCCGCGTATCCGGAGCGTGCAGCGTGGGGGACCGCCCCCAAGCTGCGCCAGTGGCAGAGCGAAGCGCTGGAGAAGTATTTCCGGGAATCCCCGACCGACTTCCTCGCCGTGGCCACCCCCGGTGCGGGCAAGACGACCTTCGCCCTCCGGGTAGCGACAGAGCTCGTCGACGGTGGAGTCGTCAACCGGGTGACCATCGTCGCCCCTACGGACCACCTCAAGCGCCAGTGGGCCGACGCCGCGGCTCGCGTCGGCCTTGCCATCGACCCGAACTTCAAGAACGCGGACGGCCGGCACGGTGGTGCCTTCATCGGCGTCGCCGTGACCTATGCCCAGGTGGCGAGCAAGCCCATGCTGCACAGGGCCAAGACCGAAGCCGCCCGCACCCTGGTCATCCTGGACGAGGTCCACCACGGCGGCGACGCTCTCTCCTGGGGTGACGGCATCCGCGAGGCGTTCGAGCCTGCTGCCCGCCGCCTCGCCCTCACCGGCACGCCGTTCCGATCGGACACCGCCGCGATCCCGTTCGTCGAGTACGTCGAGGACCGTGACGGCATCCGCCGCTCGCGAGCCGACTACACCTACGGCTACGGGCAGGCGCTCCGCGACCACGTGGTCCGCCCGGTCATGTTCATGGCCTACTCCGGCCAGATGCGCTGGCGGACCAGCGGCGGCGAGGAGATGGCAGCGTCGCTCGGCGAAGCCGCCGTCACCAAGGACATCACCGCACAGGCGTGGCGGACCGCGCTGAACCCGGCCGGAGAATGGATCCCCGCGGTTCTCGCCGCCGCCGACAAGCGGCTCACGGAGGTGCGGCGCACCGTGCCCGACGCCGGTGGCCTCGTCATCGCGACGGACCACGACGACGCACGCGCCTATGCGGGCCAGCTCAAGCGGATCACGGGGGAGTCCCCGACCGTCATCCTGTCCGACGACGCGAAGGCCTCGTCGAAGATCGAGGAGTTCTCCGACGGGGACAAGCGCTGGATGGTCGCCGTGCGCATGGTCTCCGAAGGCGTCGACGTGCCGCGCCTCGCCGTCGGCGTCTACGCGACCTCGACTGCCACGCCGCTGTTCTTCGCGCAGGCGGTCGGCCGCTATGTCCGCGCACGACGGCGGGGGGAGACGGCGTCGATCTTCCTGCCGTCGGTCCCGAACCTGATGGCACTCGCCAACCAGCTCGAAATGGAACGCGACCACGCTCTCGACCGGCCGGACAAGGACGACGAGGGGTTCGGCCCGGAGGACGGGCTCATGGAGGCCGCGAATCGGGAGGAGAAAGCCTCCGACTCCCTGACCAAGCAGAAGTTCGAGGCGCTCGAATCGCAGGCGTCGTTTGACCGCGTGCTCTTCGACGGCGGCGAATTCGGTACCGGTGGCGAGATGGGGAGCGAGGACGAGCTCGATTTCCTCGGTATTCCCGGACTGCTGGACGCCGACCAGGTGGGGCAGCTGTTGCGCCAGCGCCAGCAGGAACAGCAGTCGCGCCGGAAGGCCAAGTCGCCCGCGGCGCCTGCCGCCGAGCCCCTCGTGGTGGACCACCGGCAGCTCACGGAACTGCGCGGGCAGCTCGCCAAGAATGTCTCCGCGTGGGCGGCCAGGACGGGAATGCCCCACGGCCAGGTCCATACCGAACTCCGACGCCAGTGCGGCGGACCCGCGGTGGCGCAGGCCAACGAGGACCAACTCCAGCGCCGGCTGCAGAAGCTGCAGGACTGGTTCATCGGGAAGAAGTAGCGGGAAGAAGTAGCAGGGAACGCGAAGGCCGGGCTGGAACGACCAGCCCGGCCTTCGTGGTTCCGACCTAGCGCACCAGCTCGACGCCGGCCGACTCCAGTTCGTCGAGGGCGTCCTCGGAGCCGTCCGCGTGGACACCGCGCGTGAGTCCCGCCATCACGGTGACGGAGTAGCCCGCCTGCAGGGCGTCGAGGGCGGTCGCCCGCACGCAGTAGTCGGTCGCGAGGCCTGCGATCACGACGTCGTCGACCTCGTGGTCCCGGAGCCAGTCGTCGAGGGTCATGGGATCCTCGTCGTTGTCCACGGCTTCGCCTCCGAGCTTCTGCTCTCCCGTCGGTACCTCGTCATCGGGTGCCTTGACGCCCTCGAAGCCGGAGTAGGCCGCCTCGAACTGGCCCTTGCGGAAGATGGCGTCGATGCTCTCGGTATCGAGGTCGCGGTGGAAGTCGGCGCCCCTGGTGTCTGCGACGCAGTGGACGGGCCAGGAGTCGACGAAGTCGGGCTCGTCGGAGAAGTGGCTTCCCGGATCGATGTGCCAGTCCTGCGTGGCGACGATGTAGTCGTAGGAGCCGGCCTGCTCGTCGATGTGGTCGCTGATGTCCGCTGCGACCTGGGCACCGCCCTCGACGGCCAGGGCCCCGCCCTCGCAGAAATCGTTCTGCACGTCCACGATGATCAGTGCGCGCGTCATTGTGCTGGCTCCTCGTACTCGGTGGGAATGACTGGTTCGCCCCGCTGCAGGCGCCGCACTGCCCCCGGCAGTTCGGCAAGGGACTCCTGGTGGCGTTGCGCGGCGCGGAGCACACCCTCGGCACCGGTCCAGCCCGGCAGGACGACGCCGTCCCGGACGAACTGCTGGATGAGCGGGCGGTCGTTGCCGTCGTCGGCCGGAGTGAGGCCGATGCCGACGACCTCGGCCTGCGCGACCCCGTTCTCGTCGAGACGCCGCAGGGCGTGCTTGAGGCCGCCTACCGAGGCCTTGTTCTTGGCGGCCTTGGCAACCGAGACGAAGGTCCCGTCGTCGTCCTGGCGGCTCACCAGCTTGTAGACCATGCCTGCGGTCGGTGCACCTGATCCTGTGACGAGCGAGGTGCCGACGCCATAGGAGTCGACGGGAGCCGAAGCGAGGAGGCCGATGGCGAACTCGTCGAGGTCGGACGTCACCACGATCTTCGTGCTGTGGTTGCCGAGGTCGTCGAGGAGTTCGCGTACCCAGCGCGCCTGGCCGACGAGATCACCGGAATCGAGGCGTACCGCGCCGAGCTCGGGTCCCGCCACCTCCACGGCCGTGCGGACGCCCTGTTCGACGTCGTACGTGTCCACGAGGAGCGACGTTCCGCGACCGAGCGAGGCGACCTGCGCCTCGAAGGCGGCGCGTTCGGAGTCGTGCAGGAGCGTGAAGGAGTGGGCGGCCGTGCCGACGGTCGGCAGGCCGTACCGCCGACCCGCTTCGAGGTTCGACGTGCTGGCGAAGCCTCCGATGATCGCCGCGCGCGCTGCGGCGACCGCGGCCTCCTCGTGCGTGCGGCGCGAGCCCATCTCGATGCAGGGCCGACCCGCCGCTGCGCCGGTCATGCGGGACGCGGCGGAGGCGATGGCGCTGTCGTGGTTGAGGACGGACAGAATGAGCGTTTCCAGGATGCACGCCTCGGCGAACGTCGACTCCACCGTCAGGATGGGTGAGTTCGGGAAGTAGGCCTCGCCCTCCGCGTACCCTGAGATCGAGCCGGTGAAGCGGAAGTCGGCGAGCCACGCGAGAGTCGTGTCGTCGACGATCCGGTGGTCGCTGAGGAACGCGAGCTGGGCGTCCTCGAAGCGGAAGGTGGCAAGCGCCTCGAGCAGGCGTCCCGTACCCGCAACGATCCCGTAGCGGCGGCCCGCGGGCAGTCGGCGAGCGAACGCCTCGAACACCGAGCGACGATGGGCGGCGCCCGAGTGCAGCGAGGCCTGGAGCATCGTCAACTCGTACTGGTCGGTGAACAGCGCGCTGTTCGGAACGTTGATGACGGGAGCCGCCGACGAGGCGGCAGGCGGGTCTGTGGTGGGGGCATTGGTCACCCCCAAAACGATAGCGGGGCGTCCGCTGTAGGAGTACCCGGCCTCCGGGCAGGAGGGTTGAACCCTAGAATGGCAGGTATGACAGTAGGCTTTGCGACCGGCACCGATACCCGGGAAGAGGTGCGGACAGAGGAGAAGACCGACCTCGACCAGCCCTGGGTCGTGGTGGTCTGGAACGATCCCGTGAACCTGATGAGCTACGTGAGCTACGTGTTCCAGACCTATTTCGGCTACAGCGAGGCCAAGGCTCGCACGCTGATGCTGGAGGTCCACGAGCAGGGCCGCTCGGCCGTCGTGTCGGGCAGCCGCGAGAAGGTGGAGCAGGACACCGTCGCTCTCCACTCGTACGGCCTGTGGGCCACCTTCGAAAAAGCCGGAAGCGAGTAGTCCCCGTGGCGAAACCGTTCAGATCGACGCGCCGCGGCATCACGGGTGCGCTGGAGCCAGGCGAGGCGCGCCTCCTCGGTGCCCTGCTCGACGACGTCATCTCGATGCTCGAGCCCGACACGGCGCCCAGCGAGGATCCGCTGGCCGCCCTCGTCGGAATGTCCGGGCTCGATGCAGAGGCGACCGCCCCCGATGACTCCGCCGTGCGGCGCCTGCTGCCCGACGCCGTACGCGGCGACGACGACGAGGCGCTCGCCTTCCGCCGCCTGACCGAGCGATCGCTGCGGGAGCAGAAGATCGGGGCCCTGCGAGGCACCGCCCTGCTGATCGAATCCAGTCCCATGACGCTCAACGACGAGCAGGCGAGGTTGTTCGCCCAGGCTCTCAACGACGTCCGCCTCGTCCTCGCCGACCGGCTGAGCATCGAGACGGAGGAGGACGCCGAGCACCTGCACGACATCGCGGATTCGAAGGATGTCGACGACGTCGAGTCCTATCTCGCGCTCGTCTACAACTTCGTCACGTGGCTCCAGGAATCACTCGTCCAGGCCATGCTGAAGGCCACCCGCCTGGACCGCTGATTCCTGCAGCAGCGCACCGCTCGCCCGGAATCATCGGGTCCCTGTGACATAACCCACGGATCGGCGAATAGTTTTCATCGGCGGCACGTCATATTCTCAGAGGATTATGAGCCCAGAGCCAGCGAATAGGGAGCGCAGCGAAGCGCCCATCGGCATCTTCGACTCCGGCGTCGGGGGACTGACGGTGGCGCGCGCGGTGATCGACCAGTTGCCGCATGAGTCCATCATGTACGTGGGTGACACCGCCAACGGACCGTACGGGCCCCTTCCCATCGCCGAGGTGCGTGCGCACGCCCTGGATGTGATGGACGAACTGGTCGACTCCGGCGTCAAGCTCCTGGTGATCGCCTGCAACTCGGCGTCGGCGGCAGTCCTTCGGGACGCGAGGGAACGCTACACCGCCCGGTACGGCATACCCGTCATCGAGGTCATCCAGCCGGCCGTCCGCCGTGCCGTGGCCTCGACCCGCTCGGGCCGTATCGGCGTCATCGGGACCTCCGCGACGGTGGGGTCACGGGCGTACGACGACACCTTCGCCGCAGCACCGCACCTGGACGTCACGTCGGTCGCGTGCCCTGCCTTCGTCGAGTTCGTCGAGGCGGGTATCACCGGCGGTGCGGCCCTGCTGAGGACGGCGGAGGAATACCTGGCTCCGCTGAAGGCCGCGGACGTCGATACCCTCGTGCTGGGCTGCACGCACTATCCCCTGTTGACCGGGGTCATCTCCTATGTCATGGGCGACGCCGTCACGCTCGTCTCCAGTGCCGAGGAGACGGCGAAGGACGTGTACCGTGCTCTCGTGTCGCACGAGCTCGAGCGGGACAACGCCTCCCGGGCCGAGCACCGTTTCATCGCCACCGGGGATGCCGCCAGCTTCGAAGTGCTCGCGCGCCGATTCCTCGGCCCCGAAGTGGTGAGCGTGCAGCATGTGGACCACGTCGCCGCGCAGTACCCCACGGGCAGCCTGGCGCGCATCACGCCGGAGATGATCGCCGCCGCCGGGTTCCCGCCCGCATGAAACTCACCATCGTCGGGTGCAGTGGATCGTTCCCCGGGCCGCAGTCCCCGGCGTCCTGCTACCTGTTGAGCGCGGAGTGGGAGGGACGCACCTGGCGGATCCTGCTCGATCTCGGCAACGGGTCCCTCGGGGCGCTGCAGCGCTACATGGACCTGCGCGAGATCGATGCGGTGTTCCTGTCGCACCTCCACCCGGACCACTGCATGGACCTCTGCGGACTGCACGTCGCCGTGCACTGGGACCCCTCCGGCTGGGGATTGCCCCGCATCCCCGTGTGGGGACCGGCCGCGACGGCGGACCGGATGGCGAGCGCCTATGGGCTCGAACTCGACCCGGGCATGCACGAGGACTTCGATTTCCGGTCGTGGAGCGAACGTGGCCCGGTATCGGTGGGTCCGTTCACGATCACGCCCTACCGGGTGCTGCACCCCATCGAGGAGGCGTACGCACTGCGGGTCGAGGTGGCAGAGGCCGACGCCGAGGGAGTCGTGCGGCAGCATGTCCTGACCTACTCCGGCGACACCGACGCATGTGACGGCCTCGTCGATGCAGCCCGCGACGCCGACATCTTCCTCTGCGAGGCCGCTTTCCACGAGGGCCGTGATGACGCCATCACTGGCGTTCACCTGACCGGCAAGCGCGCCGGCGACGTCGCGACCCGCGCTTCGGCCAAGCGCCTCCTGTTGACGCACCTTCCTGTGTGGAACGATGCGAACCTCGCCGTCAGCGAGGCCCGCCAGAGCTATGACGGGCACCTCGCGGTCGCCGTCGCGGGTGTGTCCTACACGGTGTGAGCGGTTCACGGGCAAGGGCTTCGGGACCGGGCTCACACGATTGCCAGCCATCTCCCAAGTGCTCCCGTCTAGACTGGAAATCATGACCTCCGCGAATTCCACGCCCGTGCCTCCTGCCAGTACCGACACTCCTGTGCTGCGGGCGGACGGCCGGACGCCGGACCAGTTGCGCAACATCAGCATCACCCGCGGGTGGTCGAAGCAGGCCGAGGGGTCCGCCCTGATCGAATTCGGCAACACCCGCGTACTGTGCACCGCCTCCCTCACGACTGGCGTGCCTCGCTGGCTGAAGGGTGAGGGCAAGGGGTGGGTGACCGCCGAGTACGCGATGCTTCCCCGCGCCACCAACACGCGCTCCGACCGCGAGTCGGTCAAGGGCAAGATCGGCGGCAGGACGCACGAGATCTCGCGCCTCATCGGTCGCTCACTGCGCTCCATCATCGACACCAAGGCGCTCGGCGAGAACACCATCGTCCTGGACTGCGACGTCCTCCAGGCCGACGGCGGCACCCGCACGGCAGCCATCACGGGCGCCTACGTGGCGCTCGCGGACGCGATCCGCTACGCGAAGGACAAGAAGCTGATCGCCGCTTCTGCCTCCCCCCTGACGGACACCGTGGCCGCCATCAGTGTCGGGATCATCGACGGTGTCCCCATGCTCGACCTCCCGTACGTCGAGGACGTCCGCGCGGAGACCGACATGAACGTCGTCGTCACCGGTTCAGGGAAGTTCGTCGAGGTGCAGGGCACGGCGGAGGGCGCCCCCTTCGACCGCGCCGAGCTCGACGCCCTGCTGGATCTCGCACTGCTGGGTACCGCACAGCTCGCACAGATCCAGATCGATACGCTCCGGGACTCCCAGGGTGCCTGACGCGCCTGCACCCCGACTGGTCCTGGCAACCCGCAACGCCGGCAAGCTACGGGAGCTGCGTGAGCTGCTGCGCGGGCAGGTGCCGGGGCTCGATGTCGACACGCAGGTGGTCGACGCCGCTACCGCCGGGGCTCCCGACGTCGTCGAGACCGGCACCACCTTCGAGGAGAATGCGTTGCTGAAGGCCGAGCAGACAGCCCGCGCCACCGGCATGATCGCTGTCGCCGACGACTCCGGCCTCGCCGTCGACGTCCTCGGGGGCGCGCCGGGCATCTTCTCCGCCCGATGGGCGGGCAGGCACGGGGATGACGCCGCCAACCTCGAGCTGCTGCTCGCACAGCTGTCCGATATCCCTGCGGAGCGCAGGGGTGCGGCCTTCGTCTGCGCGGCGGCCCTCGCGCTGCCCGTGGGCGGCGGGATCGGAAGCCGCACCGAGCGCGGTGAGCTGAGGGGTACGCTGCTCGCGGCGCCCAGGGGCGCAGGAGGGTTCGGCTACGACCCCCTCCTCGTTCCGACCGGCCTCGATCGCAGCTGCGCTGAACTGTCGTCGGAGGAGAAGAACGCCATCAGCCACCGGGGCATCGCGTTCAGGGCGCTGTTGCCGCACCTCGTCGACGCACTGACCTGATCACCTGACCAGCATCAAGACCCTGCATAGACCACCAGAGACCCAGCACCACCCACCGGGCGCCCATCGGGACGCACCATGAGAGGGACGGATACCACCGTGAGCATCATCCAGGCAGTCGAAGCAGTCCAGGTCGCAACGGCGACCACGACGTCGGACGGCTCCGCCCTCGGAAGTGTCACGGACTGGGCGGTCAACCTGATGGAGACCATCGGTGCTCCCGGTGCAGGGCTCGCCATCGCGCTCGAGAACCTTTTTCCGCCGCTTCCGAGCGAGGTGATCCTGCCGCTTGCCGGGTTCACGGCCAGCCGCGGCAATTTCTCGCTGTTCGAGGCGATCCTCTGGACGACACTCGGATCGGTGGTCGGAGCCTACGCCCTGTATGCTCTCGGCGCCTGGCTCGGTCGAGACCGGATGCGTCGGCTCGTCTCCAAGGTCCCGCTCATCGACCTCGAGGACGTCGACAGGGTGGAGGCCTGGTTCAACCGGCACGGGTACCGTGCCGTCTTCTTCGGGAGGATGATTCCTCTTTTCCGGAGTCTCGTGTCCATCCCGGCGGGGATCGAGCGTATGCCGGTCGGTAAGTTCCTGTTGCTCACCACCGCGGGCAGCCTTATCTGGAACGTGATTTTCGTGCTGGCCGGGTTCTACCTCGGCGAGAACTGGCACATCGTCGAGCAGTACGCGAATACATTTCAGAAGATCGTGATCGTCGCCGTCGTCCTGTTCGCCATCTACTTCGTGGTCTCCAAGGTGCGCAAGCACCGCGCGAAGAAGCGGGTGCAGTGACCGGAGGAGCCTTGCTCACGGAGCAGCCCTCGGCGTGTCGCGACGGCTTGGCTACTCGTTGAACGGCACCGCGCTGGTGAAGGCCCGATAGGGCGAAATGCAGCTGCAGCAGAACGTGCTGCTCATGCGCGAGGACTTCGTACAGCCGGCGTGGACGGTCCAGGTGCGGGGAGCTCCGGCAGCGCTGGCAGTCCTCACTCCTGGCGCGAAGGACCGACGCCCGGAGCCGTGACGGTCATTCCTGCGGCAACCCCTGCCGCCTGCGCGGACCGCGGCGGTCCCGCAGGCTCGCGGGCCAGCATGCGGGACAGATCCAGCGATGCGTCGAACAACCGGGCATCGATCCCCAAGGAGCGGGCCGTCGCGATGTTCGCGGGAGCGTCATCGACGAAGGTGACGAGGCCGGGTTCCACCGACAGCGCGGTCAGTACGTGTTCGAAGATGGCGGCCGAGGGTTTGACCAGCCCGAGGGACGAACTGAAGAAGCGGTGTTCGAAGAGTCGCGCCCACGCGGCGTCGCCGAGTTGCGAGACCATCGCTGCCGGCATGTTCGACAGCAGGGCCAGGTGCTCGCCCTGTGCATCGAGGTCCTCGAGCACGTCCAGGGTGTCGAGGTTCGGGTGCGACCATTGGTTGCCGTCGAGGACGTCGAGCCATGCGGCCCTGGCGGGGCCTGTGCGCTCACCGCACACGAGCGACCAGTACTCGTCGGACGTCAGCGCACCGGCGTCGTAGGCGTAGCGGTGCTGCCAGTAGGGCGAGGTGGACTCCTGCAGCGATGGCACCCCGGTCGCCTCGGCGAGCACCTCCCAGTCCTCGCGCGTCGGAGGAGTCGAGATCACATTGCCGTAGTCGAAGAGGTACCACCGGCGGGAGCTGTTCGTGCGGGCCATGGTTCAGGGTAGAACCACTACCCCTGGGACGCGCCGAGCGGACGATGAACGTTGCATGAACGGCGCACGGGGACCGCGGCGGTAAACTCGACTCGTGGGAATTGCGTTCACGGCCATCGACTTCGAGACTGCGAACGGCTTCCGTGGCTCCCCGTGCGCCGTCGGACTGACGAAGGTCAGGGACGGGCGGATCGTGGACGAGGCCTCCTGGCTGATGCGGCCCCCCGTTGGGCACGACCAATTCGATTCGCGCAACATCGCGATCCACGGAATCACCTCGCGTATGGTCGAGGACGCCCCGCGCTTCGGAGAGCTCTTCCCGGAAATCGGCGGGTTCATCGCATCCGACGTGCTGGTGGCGCACAATGCCGCCTTCGACCTCGGGGTCATCCGCTCCGCGCTCGAGGTATCGGCGCTGGCCGGCCCGGCCTGGGACTACGCCTGCACAGTGGTGCTGTCGCGCAAGAGCTATTCGCTCCCCTCCTACTCCCTGCCGTTCGTGGCCGAGGCGGCTGGTGTCCCACTGGTGAACCACCACGACGCCGTCGAGGACGCCCGGGCGTGCGCAGGCATCATGATCGATATCGCGCGGCGGTACGACGCTCTGTCGGTGGAGGACGTGCTCGGATGCCACAACCTCGCGCTCTCCCGCGCCGAGCCCTACGCGCCGGGCCTCGACGAGCTCTCGAAGGCCACCCGCACGGTGCTGCAGCGGGGGTCGTCCCCTACGGGCTGGTCGGGCTGGCCGGAGGAGGGGGAGAACCCCCACGCCAATGCGCAGGCTGATCCGCGGCACCCGCTCTACGGGCAGACCGTCGTCTTCACCGGGAATCTCGGCATTCCGCGTCCCCAGGCGAAGGAGCGCGCGGCCCGCCTCGGTGCCCAGCCTGCAAGCTCGGTCACGCGCCGCACGACGGTCCTGGTCGTCGGCGACGGGTTCGTCGCATCGGACCTGCGCACCGGGCGCGTCACCGGCAAGGCCCGTCGGGTCCTGGAGCTGCACGAACGCGGCCAGGAGATCGAGGTGCTGTCGGAAGCCGAGTTCCTGCAGATGACGGGCGGGCGCTGGCCCGAGGACAGCCAGTAGTCCGCAGGTCCGCCGTCCCCGTCAGAATCGGAGCTCGATGCCTGTGAGTTCGGCCGAGAGGTCGATGAGCCTCGACGCGGTGTTGGCCTCGCGGGCGCGTGGCTCCGCCCGCACGAGTACTGGTCTTCCCTTGAGCTGAAACCAGCCGTCGGGCCCGCAGTAGGCCCCGTTCGGGACGGTGGGATCGACGGCCGCGCGAACGAGGGGCCAGGCGCCCTCGTCCTTGCCCTGCGCGACGGTCTTCATGACACGCTGCCGCCACCGGGGTGCGTCCCGATGGGCAGCGACGCCCTGCCGGACGGGCGTGAACATGCCTAGTGCGAGACCGGGGTGGGCCACGACGCTCGTAGCGGCGCTACCGGTCAGCTCGAGGCGGCGGGCAAGCTCGAACCCGAACGCCATGACGGCGAGCTTCGATGTGGCGTACGCGGTCGTGTTGCGGTAGGTCGCCGGTTGCAGGGACGACGACGTCAGTTGCGCCCAACGACGGCTGATGCTTCCGAGGTGGACGATCCTGGTACCTGCGGCGGACAGCTTCGGCAGGAGCAGGGCGAGAAGGGCGTAGTGCCCCAGATGGTTCGTCCCGAACAGGAGCTCGTAGCCCTCCGCGGTGGTTTTTCGCTCGGGCGATCTCACCACTCCTGCGTTGGCCAGCAGGCCGGTCAGGGGCGGTCCTTCGGCGATGGTCGTCGCTGCAGCCCTGACCGAGGCCAGATCTGCCAGGTCGAGGGGCTGGAAGGTGATGTCGGCGTCAGGAACCCTGGTCCTGATGGCGCGGATCGCCGAGGTCGCCTTCTCCTCGCTGCGTGACGCCATGACCACGACAGCGCCTGCTCCGGCTAGTTGCTCGCAGGCGAAATAGCCGAGGCCGGCATTGCCTCCCGTGACCAGGACGCGGTGGCCGGTGAGCGGCGGAAGGGCGACGGGACTCCACATGCCCTCAAGACTAGGGACCTCCGAGCAATCGCCGCGAGTCCCCGTCAGGAGCCGGTGGTCGCCCTCAGCAATGTGCGTGTGAGCGAGCGCACCACGTCAGCGAGTCCAGGCGCGGTGAGGTACACGGGAGGAAGGGCCCCTGTGCCGTGGAGGGCACCGATGATGCCACCTGCCAGGGACGCCGCGACGACGGGTGACGCATCGGGCCGGCCTGCGGAAGCAGCGTGCGCCACGGCGGCCTCCAGCTGTCCACGCGGCGATGCCGGCGCACCGGCGCCCTCGCGCGCGGCCTGGAGGGCAGCCGCGAAGGTCCCCGCCGCCGTCGTACCGCCGGCGGGGTTTCCCGAACCAGCGATCGCAGGCGAATCGGTGGCCGGTTCTCCGGCCGAGAGGCGTCCGGCGGGGTCGCGAGGCGCCTCCCTGGCCAGGTGGATCTCGCCGACGCGCTCCTCGCTGATCGCCTCCTCGAGGGTGAGGCCATCGATCGCCAGCGCGCGGATGACGGCGCTGTACAGGGCGGCCGTGCTCCGCGCTTCCGGTGAGCCGTGCGTCAGCGCGGCGCCCTCGATCGTGAGGCGTTCGACCATGCTGGCCGGGATGCGCGGAACCAGCCCGAAAGGAGCCGATCGCATCAGTGCACCCGGACCGTGCGCCGTGGGATTGAGGGGACGGGCCTGAGTGCCCATCTCGCCGGTCAGGAGCGCGCGCACCGTGTCGGCGTCGGCGTCGTGCACGGGAAGGAGGTCATCCTGCCGATCCAGCCACCGGGCGGGCGGCGCGGGCGCGTTGGACGGCAGGTGCTCGCCCTGGCGACCGAGCCAGCGGAGGTAGGCCAGCCACAGGCAGGCGGTCTCATCCGCCGCGACGCCGTCGTTCGCCCATTCGAGTGCCTCGATCAGCGCGTCGACGGTGTACAGGGTGAGTTGCGTCGCGTCGGAGACAGCCGACGCTGCCGGATCGCCGAGTGCGATCGTCGGATCGTCTCCCGCGGCGTACAGAACCCCATAGGCATCACCGGCCATCGTGCCGAGGAGGCAACCGAGGACGCGGTCCTCATAGGTGATCGGGCCCGACCCCGTCGTCGTACCGCCGGAGGGTTCGTGCGCGCTGTGGTCGGGAGTGCTGTCGTTCATCACGTCCCCCAGTCTAGGGACAGGGCACCGGCCCTGAGGCGTGCGCCTCCCAGCCGCCACGCAGACTAGGATGGAAGGCTTGTCGGCGGCCCGGTGCACCACCGGGCGGTCTCTGCAGGAACGACTGAAGGAACATGCATCCCATGAATCACACCTCGACGACGGCAGGAGCGTCAGCCGATGCAGGCCTCGCCACGGCCGGACACGACGACGCGTTGCGCACCCCCGGCCTCACAGCAAGGTCCATCGCCGAGGGGGCCGGCTCGTTCCTCGTCATCCTCGTCGGTCTGGGAGCGACGATGCTGGCCACGGAGACGGCGCTGCAGCCCACCCTGGTCTTCGGCTTCGCCGTCATCGCGGCCATGATCGCCTTCGGTCACGTCTCGGGTGGTCACTTCAATCCCGCCATCACCCTTGCGTCTGCCGTGGCCGGCAGGATGGACTGGAAGGCTGTAGTCCCCTACATCGTCGCGCAGGTCCTGGGCGCCGTCGCGGCATCAGGACTGATCTGGCTGGTGCTCAGCGCCAACCCGCAGCTCACGGGCATCCGCGAGTTCTTCAGCTCGGCCTCGAACGGCTATGCGGAGCACTCGCCGGTCCAGTTCCCCCTGACGAGCGCCTTCCTGCTGGAGGTCGTCGCCACGGCACTGTTGGTGGCCGTGTTCCTCGGTGCGACCTCGAAGCGCGCCCGGCGCGACCTCGCGCCGTTCGCAGTCGGCCTGACCTTCGCCGGTCTGCTCTCCTTCCTCCTCCCCGTCACCAACGGTGGAATCAATCCTGTGCGGGCGACGGCCTCGGCCATCTTCGCCGAGACCTGGGCGCTCGAGCAGCTGTGGCTCTTCTGGGTCGCTCCGATCATCGGCGGCCTGATTGCAGGGCTGGTCTTCCGGAGCGTCGACTCGTGGGGCGCGCCCCGCCCGGAGCGCCTCGAGGCTGCAGACTCCGAGGCACCCGCATCCGCCGTCGCCGTTCAGCTGGGGGTTCATGCCGACGAGCAGTCGCTCGCCACCGGTTCCGCGGCCGGTTCCTCAGCCGGTACTTCAGCCGATGCGTCAGCCGGCGATGCGCAATCCTTCTTCGCATCGACGGCCTCGGACGGGCGCGACCTTTCCTCCGGCGACGGCGACGGCGACGCCGGATCCGGCACGTCAGGGCGGATGCGCTGACCCTGATCGAGGGTCCGTCGCGCGCTGATCCATCGAATGTCGGCGTGCGGCGGTAGCGTGAAAATCATGAGGATCCTCCACACATCCGACTGGCACCTGGGCCGGTCGTTCCACGGCACCAGGATGATCGACGCGCAGCGGATCTTCATCGACAACCTCGAGAAGACGGTGCGTGAGGAGGCCGTCGACGTCGTCCTCGTGGCCGGTGACGTCTACGATCGCGCGTTGCCCCCCGTCGACGTCGTCGCACTCTTCGACGAAGCCCTGGAGCGCCTGACGCTTGCCGGCGCACACGTGGTCGTCAGCAGTGGCAATCACGACTCCGCGACACGGCTCGGTTTCGGCGGAAGGATCCTGGCCCGGGGCGGAGTCCACCTGCGGACGCGGGTCGAGGACATCGCAACCGCCGTGGTCTTTCCACTCGGTGCAGATGCGGAACTGGCCGTGTACGGCATCCCTTACCTCGAGCCCCGGGTCGTCGCGGAGACGCTGCAGGCGGATTCGAGCTCGCACACCGCAGTGACGCGCGCCGCCGTCGGCCGCATCCGGGCTGACATCGGCCGCAGGAGCGGCAGCCGCCGCGTCGTGTCGATCGTCATGGCACACACCTTCGCGGCCGGTGGCGCCGGTTCCGACAGCGAGCGGGACCTCGCGATCGGCGGGCTCGGGGCGGTACCGCTGTCCCTGTTCGACGAGTTCGACTACAGCGCACTGGGCCACCTGCACGGGAAGCAGAAGCTGTCGGAGACCGTGCGCTACTCGGGCTCGCCCCTCGCGTACTCCTTCTCCGAGGCCACCCACAGGAAAGGCGCCTGGCTCCTGGAGGTGTCACCGCAGGGCGTGGAGGAGATCCGGACAGTGGACTGGCCGGCTCCACGTGATCTCGCCGTCCTCAACGGTGCGCTCGAGGACCTGCTGGGCCGGGATGACCTGGAATGGGCGGAGTCCGCCTATTGCCATGTCACCCTCACGGATCCGGAGCGGCCCGCTCGGGCGATGGAGCGGCTCAGGGCACGCTTCCCCGATACGCTCGTGCTTGCGTTCGCGCCCGAGGGCGGCGAACGCACGGACAACCGCACCTACAGCCAGCGCATCGCCGCAGCACGGGACGACGCGGAGATCTGCTGCGGGTTCCTCGAGCACGTCCGGGGGCGCAAGGCGTCGCCGGAGGAACAGGCACTGGTCGAATCCACGGTGGACGCCGCCCTGAGCCTGGCCCACGAGCGCTAGGACGCGCAGATGAGACTCCATCACCTCGAGATCCAAGCCTTCGGCCCGTTCGCCGACAGGCAGGTCGTCGACTTCGACGCGCTGTCGAGTCAGGGCCTGTTCCTCCTGAACGGCCCGACGGGTGCCGGCAAATCCAGCGTGCTCGACGCCGTGTGCTTCGCCCTCTACGGTTCCGTTCCCGGTGCACGGCAGGCCGCCAAACGGCTACGCAGCGATCACGCGGCGGCGTCCCTCGCTCCCGAGGTATCCCTCGAGTTCACGGCCTGTGACCGTCGCTTCAGGGTGGTCCGCTCGCCCGCCTGGGACCGGCCGTCGCGACGCGGCAGCGGCACCACGCTCGAGCAGGCCCGCACTCTCCTCAGCGAGCGGATCGGTTCGGAGTGGGTACAGAAGTCGGCCCGCAATGACGAAGCCGGCCTCGAGTTGCAGGCACTCCTCGGTATGGACAAGGAACAGTTCACCAAGGTCGTGATGCTGCCTCAGGGCGAGTTCGCCGCTTTCCTCCGTGCCGACGCGAAGGTTCGGCGGGAACTGCTGCAGAAGCTCTTCTCGACAACGCGCTTCGAGGACCTCGAGCGGCTGCTCGCGGAGGAGAGCCAGCGCGCGGTCCGGGCCCTCGCCGAGCAGGAGGGCAAGCAACGGAATCTCTTCCTGCGGGCGATCGACGAGGCCGAACGCCATGATCTCGGTGTGGCGGACCTCGGCATCGACCCTCTGTCCGCCGAGGAGTGGGCGGCATCGATGCGGGTGCTCGTCGCGGCACTCGCGGAGCGCCGTGATGCCGCCGCGGGGGAGAGCACCGAACTTGCGGAACGAAGTGCACTCGCAGACGGGGCGCTCGCGGCGCTCAGACGGAGACAGGATCGGTTCGATGCTCTCGAACGGGTCCGGACTCAGCAGAGCGCCCACCGGGAGCGGGCTCAGGACATCGCCCGCATGGCCGACCTGGCGAGGCGCCACGACGAGGCGCACAGGCTGGCCGCGCTGCTGCATCTGGACCACGAGGCATCCACGGCAGCGGATAGTGCACGGACCCGGTACGACGAGGCGCTCCGCCGCCTGAGGGACAACGCGGCCTCCACCGAATTCCTGGGCGGTGCGGATTCCGAGGACGAGCCGGCGCACCTCACGCGCGAACGACTGACCGCGGCCTGTGCGTCGTCGTCGTCCACGCTCGCGGTGCTCCGCGCGGCGCTGCCCGAGGAGCGCAGGCTCCTGGAGGTCCGCTCCGAACTCGACGCCAGGAGCAAGGAACTCGTGGAGCTGGACACGCGGATAGAGGGTATCGACGCGGTCATCGCCCGGGTTCAGCTCGAGCGCGCAGCAGATACCGAGAGGCTCGCTCCCTTGCGGGAAGCTGCCGACGGCCTGACGCACCTGCGTGCCGACCTCGCCGCTGCTGTCGCTACGGAGGAGACAGCCAGGCAGTTCCGTGCGGCGCAGAAACGGCAGGTGACGGCGGACGCCGATCATGCGGCGGCTTCGGAGCGGTTCCTCGACCTGAAGGAGCAGTGGCTCACCAAGCTCCAGCTCCGCCTGGAACAGGCCGCCGAGGAACTTGCCGAAAGTCTGGTGGACGGCGAGCCGTGCCCGGTGTGCGGCAGCTCCGAGCACCCCTCGCCCGTGGCCTCTCCGGGTGGTGACAGGGTCAGCCTGGCGGAGGAACAGGCGGCACGCCGCCTGCAAGCGGAAGCCGAGAAGGTGCTGCACGCCGCGCGTGACCTCCGGGATCGTGCGCGCCTCGAGGTGGCGGACCTCGCCGCGCGCGGGGGAGGGGCCTCTCCTGAAGATGCTGCGGCAGCAGCGCGGGTTGCACGGAAGAAGCTGACGGACGCCGAAGCGGCACATGCCGAACGTGCGGCTGTCGAGGAGCGTATCCAGCGCGGGAGCGATGACGAGGAACGGTCGTGCCTGCTCCGGGACTCACTGCGCGAGAAGCGTTCCGTCGCCGATGCTCGGCGGTCCTCGTTGCTCGACCAGGAGGACGCGCTGGCGTCCCGACTTGCGGGGCTGCGCGGGGACGCGCCGTCGCTGGCGGCCCGCATCAGCGCGGTGCAGAGTGCCGACGACGATCTCGAGGCGGTCCGGGAATCCCTCGACGCCCTCGCCCGGGCCGAGACTCGACAGGAGGACAGCCGCCGGCGCGTGAGTGAGGCGTTGCGCGACACCCCGTTCGAATCGGCTGATGCTGCCCGCGCGGCACTCCTGGCGGAGGACGACCATGCGCGGATCCTCGGCGCGATACGGGAGTACGAGGCACGCGCGCACCGCCTCGACGCAGCGTGGGACGAGGAAAGCGTGCGTGAGGGCCTGCGTGAGGAGCAGGAGGGCATCGAGCGACCCACGGACGAGGACCAGCGACTGGCCGCCGGCGCCGCCGACGACCTCCGAGGTCGAGCGCAGCGAGCGGGCATCAGCGCCGAAGTGCTCGGTCACTCGGTGGCGCAGCTCGAGACCTACGCGCGGAAGTTCGCCGATCTCGAGCAGGTCATCGAGCCGCTGCGCGCGCATGCCCGGCTGGTCGCAGCCGTTGCTGACACTGCGCGAGGAGGAGGAGAGAACCTGTACAAGATGCCGCTGGCCACGTATGTGCTCGCTTCGCGCCTCGAGCAGGTAGCGGCCGCCGCCACCGAACGCTTGCTGCAGATGTCCGACGGCCGCTACGCACTGGTGCACAGCGACGCCACGGCGGGCAACAAGCGGTCCGGGCTGGGCCTGAACGTCATCGACGGCTGGACCGGGAATCGGAGGGATACCTCCACGCTCTCGGGTGGCGAGTCCTTCATGGCCTCGCTTGCGCTGGCGCTCGGCCTGGCCGACGTCGTCCAGCAGGAGTCGGGAGGGCTCGACATCGAGACGCTCTTCGTCGACGAGGGATTCGGCTCTCTCGATGATCAGGCGCTCGAACATGTCATGGACGCGCTGGAAGGACTCAGGAGCGGCGGGCGTGTCGTGGGACTGGTCAGTCACGTGCCCGAGCTCAAACAACGGGTGGGGGCGCAGTTGCAGGTCATCAAGGGCCGGCAAGGGTCGAGCCTGCGCTTCGTGGAGCAGCCGGCCAGCGTGTAAACTTGATGCGTTACCGGGTCGGGCGCATCGGGAGGGGGGACGATGCGCGTTCGATGCACCCGGAAAGCGCATGTACAAGAACCCCTCCCCGGCCACGCCGGAACCTCTTCGTTCACCGGACCAGTCCCAGCTCGGCATCCCGCGCCGGTCACGCCTCGGCAAGTTCGGTGTCCTTCCGCACCTTGCCGGCTCTTCCTTCCTGATCATCGGCTTCTTCGCGCGGCTGCCCCTGGCGATGCTCACCGTCGGTGCCCTCACGCTGGTCACGACTGCCAGCGGCTCCTATGCGGCAGGCGGCTTCGCGGCCGGCGCCGTCGGCCTAGGCTCGGCCATGGGCGCGCCGCTCCTCGGCATCCTCGCCGACAAGCGCGGCCAGCGCATCGTGCTGCTCGCATCGGCGATCCTGAACACGCTGGCCATCGCAGGCCTGCTCGTGATGACGCTGACCGCAGAACGATTCACGGGCAGCGCCCTCGTCCTCGTGCTCGTCGCCTCCCTCGCCATGGGCTTCACCTGCCCGCAGATCGGTCCCTTCGCCCGGGTCCGCTGGATGGCCATGACCCGTCGGAGTCCGCGGAGCGCGCTGGACACGGCGCTGTCGTACGAAGGAACAGCCGACGAACTGACATTCGTCCTCGGGCCGGCGCTCGTAGGGCTGCTCGCCAGCCTGATCGCACCGTGGCTCCCGCTGGCGCTCGCGGCGGCCCTGACCATCACCCTCGTCAGCGCCTTCGCCGTGCATCCGACCGTCGCCCACAGTGACGCGGGCCCGGCCCCCGTCGGCGGCGATGAGGAAGGCAGTTCGCAGGGGGTTCCGCGCGCACGCACGTTCGGGCTGGTCCTGCTGCCCGTGGCGGGAATGATCGCCATCGGGACGTTCTTCGGGTCCACCCAGACCTTCCTCACCGCGTACGCAGGCACTTTCGGTGCCGCCGAATCCTCCGGGCTGCTCTATGCGGTCATGGGATCGAGTTCCGCCATCGCCGCGCTGACCGTGGCGTACTGGTCCCCGCGCTTCAGGCACACGAGCCGGTGGGTCGCGTCTGCAGGCGCGATGGCACTGGCGGCGTGCGCCCTGGCCCTGCCGAGTTCTCTTCCCGCAATGCTGGTGGTGCTGTTCCTCCTCGGCATCTTCGTCGGTCCCACCATGGTGACCATCTTCTCGATCGGTTCGGCCGTCGCGCCGGCGCATCGCCTGGGCACCGTCATGACGTTCCTCGCCAGCGGCATCGTGGCCGGCACCGCCATCGGCTCCGCGCTCGCCGGCACCCTTGCGGAGTCCGGAGGGGCTGCCGGAGCGTCGGTCGTGCCCGCACTCGCCGCCGTCGTTCTGTTCATCCTCGGAACCCTGTCCGCCCTCGCCCTGCGGTCCACCAGGAGTTGACGCATCCGACCGTCGATGATCAGCCTGCTGTCAATTGGCAGGTCCCGAGCATAGGATCGGAAGACATCGAGACGCAGGAGGATCCATGAGCACCGAAGGCACCGAGCGAGACGACAGTACCGAGCGAAACGACAGTACCGACGCGGCGGACGGCGTAGGGCCGGACGGCACCATTCCCGCGAGCGATGACGGAGTAGCGGCGGGTTCGACGGCGGAGCCGAGCAACTTCGAGCCCGAGGAAGACGACGGCGGCAGCAAGAACGACTAGCGCCCGGGCGACGTGCCGCGGGTGGGGGAGGAGCGGGAATCCCCCTCGACGGCGGCACTGTCCAGGCAGGCGCCCTGCCTGGGCGTGCACCTGCCTCACCGGCCCACGGCTGCAGGTCCCGCCAGGAATTCCTGGGGGAACCTCCAGCTCGTTCCGGGGTCGGAGAGTCCGGCCGCGCCGGGGCGATCAGCTGATGCGGGGAGCGCGGTCAGGCGGGTCGGGAATGCGGACGTTGCCCGTGAAGACCCCACCGGTCACGGCGTCCGCCTCATCCCTTCCGCGACCGGTCACGGGAACATTGGCGTTACCCGGTTCCGCCCCCGACGGCACGGCAGGAGCCTGCTCGTCCGCGTGGCTGCGTAGCTGGAGCGCGACGTCGTGGGCATAGGGCCGCATCGAGGGATCCCTCGATGTCATCCGCCGGAGCAGGTCGCTCCACTCGGGGCCGAGCGAATCAGGGACCTCGGGATTGCGCAGGAGCCGCGCCAGGGCGGCCTCCACCACGGGTCCGGGAAAAGCCTTCTCGCCCGTCAGGCACTCGAGGAGCACGAGTCCGAGCGAGTAGATGTCGCTGCGTTCATCGAGCGGATCGCCCTTGGCCTGCTCGGGGCTGAGGTAGTTGGCCGTTCCGATCGTCGCACCCACGGCCGTGGCCATGGTCGCCTCGACCATGCGCGCGATGCCGAAGTCGGTGAGCTTCGGATACAGGCGCGTCTCGTTGTCCCGGCTGTGGAACATCAGGATGTTGGCGGGTTTCACGTCGCGGTGGACGACGCCTTCGGAGTGGATATAGGCCAGGGCGTCGGCGAGATCCGCTCCCAGTTGGGCGACGTCCTCGGCGGGAAGGGCGCCACGCTTCAGCAGGTGGCGGAGGTCCTCGCCGTCGACGAGCTCCATGACCAGGAAACCCGTCGTGCGGCCGTCGTCGTCCTCATGGATCCCTGCATCATGCAGCGTCACGAGCCCGGGATGGTTCAGTGTGGACAGCAGCATGGTCTCGGTGTGCTGGCGTCGGTAGTTGTCGTCGTCCGCCGTCGTCGGGTTGAAGATCTTGATGGCGACGTCGCGTCCGAGGTTGCGATCGACGGCTCGGTAGACCGAGGCGGTTCCGCCGACGCCGAGAAGGCCGGTTGTCTGGTACCGGTCAGCAAGGAGCACATCCATGCGTGTCCTCCTGCGACGGGTTGTGGGTGTCGATCGCTGAACCTCTTGATAAGGCTGCTGATCAGTTGTCAGTATAACGCGGCCGGTGGGTCCTTCCGCCGCTTAGCCACGCGGTGTACCGCACCTTCAGACAGTGCTACATCCTCAGGCCAGGAAGGCGAGGGCGGCGTCCTTGAAGGCCCTCGAGGTGACGGCGTTCGTGTGGTTTCTGCCAGGAAGGACGGCGATCTCGGCGCGCGGAGCCAGGTTCCTGAGATCCTGGATGCCGGCGGCATACTCGTCCTGGTCCCCGGCGACGAGGAGCAGCGGCATTTTCGGGACGGCGCCCGCCGGGTCGAACGGCTCGGTCTTGACCGCCGACACCATTGCCAGGAGTGACGGCAGGTCGTTGCCGGGTAGTGCCTCTGCCATGCGCAGGAGGTCCGCCGTCGTCGGGTCCTCCGGCGCCGGTCCGCCTGCGAGGAATCGCTCGGCGCCTTCGAGGTCGAAACCGGCCAGCGGATCCGCTGTCCCCGGCCCGCCGAGCACCATCCTGCGCACCAGCTCCGGCTGCGTGGCACCGAATTCCCAGGCCAGGCGAGCCCCGAGCGAATATCCGATGACGTCGACGCCGGAGTCGGGCCGGCCCTCGGTGATCGGCAGGACGCGTTCGTCGAACAGGGCCTGGAGGATGTCTGCGCGCATACGGCTCGGGGCGTAGGCGCCTGCATCCGCCGGCGCGGCGCTGTCCCCGTGGGCAGGCAGATCCACCATGATCACCGAGCGGCCCGCGTCATTGAGGAACCGGACCCAGCCCGAGTCCACCCAGTTCCGACTGGAGGAGGACCCGAAGCCGTGCAGCAGCAGGATGGGCCGGAGGCCGATGTCGCCGGTCGCATCGCTGCGGGAGATGGCCAGATGGGGGTCGACGCCTTCGACCTCGTGTACAGCGTGGTGGTCCATGTCCCCATCGTAAGGGCGGCAGAGACGTGTGCACCGTTGAACACATCCCCGCCGCGCGGCCTCGAACGGCCGACGGTGTGACTTTAGGCACTTCTGGCGTCAGGGGCAAGCCGAGTGCCTGTATGACGGCCCGCGTCATGGAGAGCGGCCGCCTTGGACGACCGGTTCCGATGAGTTACAGTCATCATGACCCTAACAATGGCCCCAGCGGAGCAGGAGGAAGGCCGGCATGTACAGTTCGGCCAACGTCTCCGAACGGCAGGTGCAACCGCCGTCGCTCGCCATCTCGACGGTCATCTTCGCGCTCCGTCCCGACGCCGGATCGGGCCGTCTCGAGATATGGCTCCCGCTCGTGCGCCGGGTCCGACAGCCGCACCTCGGCAAGTGGGCTCTTCCCGGTGGACCCCTCGGCGGTCGCGAGTCGCTCCATGACGCTGCAGCGCGGAATCTCAGGGAGACGACGAACCTGGACCCGACCTACCTCGAGCAGCTCTACGCCTTCGGGGGACTCGATCGATCGGCGACGCAGCGTCTGGTGTCGATCGTCTACTGGGCCCTCGTTCGGCCGGACCAGGCGGATCTGGCGCAGGAGTCGGAGAACGTCCGGTGGTTCCGCGCCGCCGAAGCGGTCGGCCTCGCCTTCGACCACGACGAGATCGTCGCCTACGCATTGGAACGCCTCCGCGGCAAGATCGAGTACGGTTCCGTCGCCTACCACTTCCTGGGTGAGCGTTTCACGCTTGCGCAACTGAGGGGCGTCTACGAAGCGGTGCTCGGCAGGCACCTCGACCCGGCGAACTTCAGGCGCCAGCTCCGCTCGGCGAAGGACATCTCCGCAACGGACGAGGTACTCCAGGGCGGGCGGAACCGGCCGCCCCGCCTCTACCGGTACACCGGACCGGACGCCGGTACCCCTCCCCGAGAGGCTCCGCAAGCATCCGGATCCGCCGAATGGCCCGCTCCGGATGCTCCGCCCTAACCCAGCAGCGTCATCACCCCCGACCCGAACCCGACCGCCGCGATCACAGAGCGGCGGTCCCCACCCCAGGGAGAACCAGTGTCCGTCACGACCGCCATCAAGCTGATCTCGCGCGGCGAGGCAGGAGCCGCCGCGGCGACTGCAACGTGCTCGCCGAACCTCGCGCGCGATCCCTGGGCCTTCGACGCCCTTCCCATGCCCGACTACGGCCCCGGTGCCTCCATGCACGACCAAGCCCCGTCCGCGACTCCGCGCCAGGGCGAACTTCCCGAGGAGTATCGAGCCGCTCCGGCCGACGAGCTGGACAGGCGGATCCTCGCCGCGAAGAAGACACTCGGAGAATCGGTCGTCATCCTCGGACACTTCTACCAGCGCGACGAAGTGGTGCAGTACGCCGACTTCGTGGGGGACAGCTACCAGCTCGCCCGCGCCGCCACGGAGCGCACCGCAGCGGAGGCCATCATCTTCTGCGGCGTCCACTTCATGGCGGAGACAGCCGCCATGCTGTCGACCCCGGAGCAGGCGGTGATCCTCCCGAACCTCGCGGCCGGCTGCTCGATGGCGGACATGGCCGACATCGACTCGGTGTCGGAGTGTTGGGACCAGTTGACAGCACTCTTCGGCTCGGAACCCGACGTCGACGGCCGCCAGCCGGTCATCCCTGTCACCTACATGAATTCCTCCGCGGCGCTCAAGGGCTTCTGCGGCGAGAACGGCGGCATCGTCTGCACGTCCTCGAACGCGGCCGCGGTCCTCGAATGGGCCATCGAACGCGGCCAGCGCGTCCTGTTCTTCCCCGACCAGCACCTCGGGCGCAACACCGCCAAAGCCATGGGCGTGCCGCTCGAACAGATGCCCATGTGGAATCCGCGCAAGCCCTGGGGCGGCACCGACGAGCAGACCCTCATCGATTCCCGCGTGATCCTGTGGCACGGCTTCTGCTCGGTGCACAAGCGCTTCACCGTCGCGCAGATCGAGAAGGCGCGGGCGGAGTTCCCCGGCGTCCGCGTGATCGTCCACCCCGAGTGCCCCATGCCCGTGGTCGACTCCGCGGACGAGTCGGGATCCACGGACTACATCCGGAAAGCGATCGCGGCAGCCGAGCCGGGCAGCACCTTCGCGATCGGCACGGAGATCAACATGGTGAACCGGCTTGCCGCCCAGTACCCGGAGCACGCCATCTTCTGCCTGGATCCCGTCATCTGTCCGTGTTCGACGATGTACCGGATCCACCCGGGGTATCTCGCCTGGGTGCTCGAGGGACTCGTTGACGGGCAGGTGCTGAACCGGATCACCGTGTCCGCGAACGTGACCGAGCACGCCCGCGTAGCCCTGAACCGGATGCTCGCGGTCCAGCCATGACACCCGAGCGTCCGGGTGCCCGCCGTTCGGTGGCGGGCGGCACGCACCGCGTCGTCGTCGTCGGTGCCGGCATCGCCGGGCTGCAGACCGCCCTGGTGCTCCGACGCCTCGCTCCGGGGTTCGAAGTGGTCCTGGTGTCGAAGGCTGCGCTCGCGGAGAGCAACACGCGCTACGCGCAGGGTGGCATCGCCGCCGTCGTTCCTGGAGCGTCGGCCGTCAGCATCGGCGGTGACGGGCGGAAGCACCTGCAGCACGACACCGTCGACGCGCACATCGCCGACACGCTCGCAGCCGGCGCCGGGCTCGGCGACCCGGACGCCGTTGCAGTGCTCTGCCACGGTGCAGAGAGCGGAATCGGTGAGCTGCAACGGGCAGGGATCGTCTTCGACGCCGATGCGGCCGATCCCGGAATGCCGGCGCGCGGGCGGGAAGCAGCACATTCCGCAGCACGGATCCTCCATCTGGGTGGTGATGCCACCGGGGCCGGACTCGTGGACACCCTGACTGCCGACGTCCGGCGCGACGCCGGTATACGCGTGCTCGAGGAGACGCTCGTGACACGGGTGCTGCTCGAGGACTCCCGGACCGCTCCTCGGCGCGCGACCGGCGTCGAGGTGCTCGAGGGCGGCGTTCGGCGCGAGCTCCCGGCCGACGCCGTCGTTCTCGCCACCGGGGGAGCAGGGCAGCTCTTCGAGCACACGACCAACCCTTCGATCGCCACAGGCGACGGCGTGGCACTCGCCTGGCGCGCGGGCGCGGCCGTGGCGGACCTGGAGTTCTTCCAGTTCCACCCGACGTCGCTCGACGTACCGGGCAATCCGCTGATCTCGGAGGCCGTCCGGGGCGAGGGCGCTCGGCTCGTCGACGCCGCTGGACACCGCTTCATGACCGACTACCACCCGGAGGGGGACCTCGCGCCGCGTGACGTCGTCTCCCGCAGCATCGCGCGCCACCTCTCCCGCCGGGCATCGAGCGCATCGGACGGCCGTGGGAGCCAGGTGTACCTCGATGCGACGGCGCTCGGCAGAGAGTTCCTGTCGACACGTTTCCCATCGCTCAGCGCACTCACTGCGCTGCACGGCTACGACTGGTCGTCCGACGTCGTGCCCGTCGTTCCGGCTGCGCACTACTGGATGGGTGGGGTGTGGACGGACACGGAGGGTCGGACGTCGGTGCCAAACCTCTTCGCGGTCGGGGAGGTTGCCCGGACGGGTGTGCACGGCGCCAACCGGCTCGCCTCCAACAGCCTGCTCGAAGGCGTGGTCTTCGGGGCGCGGTGCGCGGCGGCGATCGCCGCGGGGGGAGGAGCAGCACCCCGGTTCGACATCGAGCACCTCGACCTGGCCGCTTCCGGCAGCGGTACGCAGTCCTTCACGCGACGTGATCTGCAGGCGCTGATGACCGACCACGCGGGGATCCTGCGCTCCGGGGATGGTTTGGTCCTCGCGCTGAAACACCTCGCCTCCTATCGGGAACCGGCGGACGCCGAGATGGCGAACCTGCTGCTCTGCGCGCGGTTGCTCGTGCATGCCGCCCTCGAGCGCCCGATGTCCTGCGGAGCGCACTACCGCTCCGACCACCCCCAAGCCGGTCCCCGCATTCCAGCCCCGAGCAGGACCTACGCATGCTCCATCGAAGGAACCCGATGACTCCCGCCGCATCCGGTACTGCATCCGCCGCCCCAAGCACCGTCGTCGTCCTGGCGCCACCTCCGCAGCACCTGGTCGATGCGGTCGTCGCGTCCGCGCTCGCCGAGGATGCGCCGTGGGGGGACATCACCTGCCAGGCGCTGATCGACCCCGACCTCCGGACGACGGCTGCGATCACCGCACGCGAACCCGGCATCCTCTGCGGGACGACCGCGATCGAAGCGGCGATGAGGCTCACGGACGAGCGCATCAGCGTGACGTTCCCACGGCCGGACGGTACCCGGTTCGACGCCGGGGACACGATCGCGGACATCAGCGGTCCGGCGTCCGGCATCCTCACGGCGGAGCGGACCGCGCTCAACATCGCACAGAGGCTCAGTGGTATCGCGACCATGACGAAGGCGTTCGTCGACGCGGTGGACGGCGCCCCCGCGCGGATCGTCGATACGCGCAAGACCACCCCGGGACTCCGGGTGCTCGAGCGCTGGGCAGTGCGCTGCGGCGGAGGGTCCAATCACCGATCGAGCCTCTCCGACGCAGTCATGGTCAAGGACAACCACCTCGCGTTGCTGGCCCTCGACGGGCCTGAAGCCCTGACGCAGGCATTGCGGGACGTCAGGTCACGACTGCCGCACACCGTGCACGTTGAGGTGGAGGTGGACAGGCTCGAGCAGATCGGGCCGGTCCTCGCAGCGGGAGTGGACACGATCATGCTGGACAACTTTTCCCTCGACGACCTCGCCGAGGGAGTGAGGGTCATCGGTGGCCGGGCGCTCGTCGAAGCCAGCGGAAACGTCCGCCTCGACACGGTGGCGGCCATCGCGGCGACCGGCGTGGACATCATCTCCGCAGGCGCGCTCACGCACAGCGTCCGGTCCCTCGACCTCGGCCTCGACTTCGTCCTGCAGCCCGACCGCACCGGGTCCCGAGCATGATCTACCTCGACGCCGCAGCCACTGCACCTGCCCGGCGCGAGGTCCTGGAGGAGATGTGGCCCCTCCTGACCTCCGTCTTCGGGAATCCCTCCAGCCATCACGCGATCGGTGAAGCCGCCGCGGCAGAACTGGCGCGGGCACGAGCGGGTGTAGCCGCCCTGCTCGGGTGCCGTCCCTCCGAGGTGGTGTTCACCTCCGGCGGCACCGAGGCCAACAACCTCGCGCTCAAGGGTATGGCCCTTGCAGCGCCCAGGGGCCGGCACATCGTGACCAGCGCGATCGAGCACCCGGCGGTCCTCGAGACGCTGGCCTACCTCCGGGATTTCCACGGCTTCCGGCTCACGGTCATGCCCGTATCGGCCACGGGCCGGATCACGCCCGAAGCCCTGGAAGCCGCGCTCGAGGTCGGGACGACGCTGTGCACCTTGATGTACGCGAACAACGAGGTGGGTACCCTTCAGGACATCGCGGCGCTGTCGGACGTCTGCAGGAGAGCCGGCGTCCCTCTACACTCGGACGCGGTGCAGGCCGCGGGCTGGCTTCCACTCGACGTCGACGCGCTGGGCGTCAGTGCGCTCAGCATCTCGGGCCACAAGCTGGGTACGCCCAAGGGGATCGGTCTGCTGTACCTCAGGTCGGGCACGCCCTGCGAGCCCGTGCTGCACGGCGGCGGACAGGAACGCGGGCGAAGGTCCGGCACGGAGAACGTGGCCGGGGCCGTCGGAGTGGCACGGGCGCTCGAACTCGCACAGCGGGCACTCCCCGCCGCAGCCGCGCTCGCGAGTGAAGCACGGGCCTCCTTCATCGGCGCGATTCTGGCCGATGTTCCGGAGGCGGTGCTGACGGGCGATGCCCATCACCGGCTCCCCAACCTCGCGTCCTTCTGTTTCCCGGGTGTCAGCGGCGAGTCGGTCCTCCTGGAGCTCGACCGCAGGGGAGTGGTCTGTTCCAGCGGTTCCGCCTGTGCGGCCGCGTCCTCAGAGCCGTCGGCCGTGCTCCTGGCGCTGGGAATCGATGCCGAGACTGCTTCCAGCGCCGTCCGATTCTCCTGGACGCAGGACACCACGCCCGGCGATCTGGAGGAGGCGGCCCGAGCTGTCGCCGATGCGGTCCGCGCCGCCCGCTCCCTCGGTGCAATACAGGGGTCGGGAGCTCGATGAAGGCCTAGACTGGCGGCACCCAGCGTTGCGAGGGAGGGACACCATGCGCAGGAGATCATCCCCACGTGCGGACGGGCAGCGCCACGTGCACACGGTTGTGGCGGCTGTGCTCGCCTGCCTGGTGCTGGCGTCGTGCACCGGTACGCAGGAGGGCGAAGGGGGAGCGGTGGAATCCTCGGTGCCCGCTGCGAGTCCCACGCCGGAGCCCACCACGGCTCCACTGCGGGAGGCACGCGAGGGGTGGAAGGTTTTCACCGATCCGAGCAGGCTCGTGAGCTTCGAATTGCCCGAGGCCTGGGTGGTGCAGCCGCTGCAGCCCGAACCCGGTGCCTACGCGCCGGACTCGCTGCACTATGCCGTCCGCACGCCGGAGGGGACGACCGCCGCGGAACTGCATTCCGGCATCCTGACGCAGGAGGCGCCGTGTCCCGATGCAGACCGCACGCCGTACTACGTCATCGGCAGTGAGCCGCTCGAGTTGACCGGTCAGCCCCCCGCCGCGACGGACATCGAGCCCCGCTTCGTGATCCGGCTCATCACGGGCTTCCGCTTCTTCGGCTCCTACGGCATCACGGACCAGGTGGGCGGAGCGGACGCCCTGGCGTGCTCCCTGTCCAATACCGTCCAGGGCAGTGAGGCCCTGGGACGCTTCAGCTTCGGTGATCTCGAGGTGCTCGCACCGAAAGCTCCGGCGAACACCGGACCGGCCACGGTGTCCTTCGGCACCATCGGCGAAGCGGAGGCGTACTACGGGACTCCTGAGTTCGCCAGCATCCGCTCCATGATTCAGTCGGTGCAGATCGCGACCGATCCTCCCGGCCAGGGTGGATGATTAGCCGGCGGGTGCCAGTGCCGCGTAATCGACGCCGGTCAGCTCGACGCTTCGATCCCACAGCCGGACGGCGATGTCGCGGTCCAGCACGCGGGCGGCAGGCGCGACGAGACGCGGCGCTCCGCGGGTCTCGCCGGGCCCGGACGGACCATAGAAATCGCCGCCCCTGACGTCCGGATGCGTCGCGGCGTACAGGGTCGGCAGCGCACCCGCGGCGTCGGACTGGCTCATCAGCTTGAAGAAGCCGCCGACGACGTCGAGCATGGCCGGAGCCCGCATGCCGGCTGTCAGGTTCGTGTTGGCGAGGCCAGGATGGGCAGCGACAGACAGCAGATCCCACCCGGCCGCGCGCGCCCGACGGTCGAGTTCGACCATGAAGTACAGGTTGGCGATCTTGCTCTGTCCGTAGGCCCTCCACCGCCGGTACCCGCGCTCGGACTGGAGGTCGTCGAAGTTGATGCGGCCCCCCTTGTGGGCAACGCTGGAGAGGGTGACGACCCGGGCCGTCCGCGCTTCCTGCAGGTTCGGCAGCAGGAGACCGGTCAGCGCGAAGTGGCCCAGGTGGTTCGTGCCGAACTGCAGCTCGAAGCCGTCCGCGGTGGTGCCCTTGGGTGTCGCCATGATCCCTGCGTTGTTCACGAGGATGTGGACCGGCCCGGTCAGGGCGGCCGCGAAAGCCCGGATGGACGCCAGGCTCGCGAGGTCCAGGACGTGCACATGGAGCCGGTCGCTACCCGTCAGGGCCCGGATCCTCTGCTCGGCGTCGCGCCCCCGCTGCTCGTTCCGGCAGGCAAGCACGACGTCGGCACCCTTCCTCGCCAGTCCGACGGCGGTCTGCAGGCCGAGCCCGCTGTTGGCCCCGGTGATGACGGCACGACGACCCGTCAGGTCGCCGATCGCCTCCGCAGTGAAGTCGCTCATGGTGGTCCTTTCCAGCCGGTCATCCTGCCCGGCAGGATGGCGCCCGCCGGCGTCGAGGGTTGCCGCCCACCTCAGCTTAGAGTTGGAGGCGATCCAGTTGTCTACCGGGAGCAACGAACCATGCAACGCACTGTCTCCGCAGACCTCAGTGCCACCACCGTCGCGGGAACGGCGGTGGTCCTGTCGATCGCCGTCGCAGGCCCGGGCGCTTACCGGTCGGTGGAGGAGGACCTGTCCGTGCTGGTCGACGGGGAACCGGCGCAGGTCCGCGAGCGACAGGACGGGGACGGCACGAGGCTGCACCTGCTGACGACGGCAAGAGCATCGACGCTCCAGGTCCACTACCGCGCGAACGTCACGGGTGTAGCGGCCCCTGCGTCGGGGGACGACCTCGACCTGGTGCGGTACGTCCGGCCCAGCCGCTACTGCGAATCGGACAAGATCCTGCCGACGGCCTACGCGCAGTTTCCCCACCTGCGGGGCCTGGATCTCGTTCACGGCGTGCGGGACTGGGTATCGCGCGAACTGTCCTATGTGCCCGGGTCCTCCCGCTTCACCGATGGCGCGGCCGATACACTCCTCGCACGCAGGGGTGTCTGCCGGGACTACGCTCATCTCGTGATCGCGCTGCTGAGGGCGCGTGACGTTCCGGCGCGGCTCGCGTCCGTGTACGCGCCGGGTCTGAACCCGATGGATTTCCACGCTGTCGTCGAGGCCTGGGTGGACGGGGCGTGGCACCTGGTGGACGCGACCGGCCTGGCGCCGCGGGCCTCCATGCTGCGCATCGGGACCGGCCGGGACGCCGCTGACACCGCGTTCCTGTCGACGGTCGGCGGGTCACTGCAGCTCTCGAGCCTGGTGGTGACGGCCACGGTCGACGATCTGCCCATGGAGGACAGCGCCCAGCACCTGCCGCTGCGCTAAGCGGGGCGGTCCCGGGTCTCCCAACACAGGAGCTAGCCCAGGCGAGCGTTGATCTTGTCCGTGAGCGCCTTCAGCTGCTCCATCTCGTCGCTGTCCAGGACTGGCGCCAGTACCTCCTGGATACGGCGCACATGGGCAGAGCCGATGCGCCGCTGCAGGGCCTTGCCCTCGTCCGTCAACGCGAGCTCGACACCCCGCTGGTCGTTCTGGGCCGGGCGCTTCTGCACCAGGTTCTTCGCCTCAAGCCGATCCACCATGCGACTGAGGCTGGGCTGGCTGATCAACAGGTGGTTGTTGAGTTCGTTCAGGCGGGTCCAGCCCGTCGGGCAGCGGCTGAGGTTGAACAGGACGTCGTACTCGGCGACGGCCAGCTCGCGGAAGACCGGATCCTTCCGGATCCGACGCATGACCCCCACCTGCGCCCGGAAGAGGGACTCCCACGTCTCGGAGGCCTGACGCACCGACGGCCTGCCGGCAGCATCATCGCTTCTGCCCTGGTTCTCGTCCTGTTCGACGGCGGATTCCACGTTCTGTGCCATGGTCGCTCCCGGCCTCCTGCCGGAAGACCGGCAACTATATACATATGCATCTAGTATACGCCGTAGTACCCCTTCCTCACGGACGGGTCAGGCTCCCGCCGTGGACGCGCGGCGCAGCGTCCGCCTTTCCCGGCCACCCTCGACCAGCCGATACAGGACCGGGACGAGTACGAGCGTCAATGCCGTCGAAGAGACGAGCCCACCGATCACGACGACCGCGAGGGGCTGCGAGATGAAGCCCCCCTGGCCGGTCAGGCCCAGTGCCATCGGGGTCAGGGCGAAGATCGTGGCCAGAGCCGTCATGAGGATGGGGCGAAGACGCTGCCGCGCTCCCTCGCGGATCGCGTCCTCGACCCGCAGACCGGGTGCGCCGTCACGCGGGAGCCGGTACTGGTTGATGAGATCGATGAGGACGATCGCATTGGTGACCACGATGCCCACGAGCATCAGCAGCCCGATCAGCGAGGGCAGCCCGAGCGGGATACCCGTGATCAGCAGCAGGGCGACCGCACCGGTGGCGGCGAACGGGATCGACACGAGCAGGATCAGGGGCTGCACGAGGCTCTTGAACGTCGCGACCATGATAACATAGACGATGGCGACCGCCGCCCACAGGGCCAGGAACAACTGGTCGAAGGACTCCGCCTGCTGGCTGGACGCGCCGCCCACGGTCGCGGTCGTCCCCGGAGGCAGCGCGATGGCGTCGAGGCGCTCATCGACCGCGGTCGTGAGGGTACCGAGATCATCCGCCGACGGCGTGACGGAGACACGCGCCGTCCGCTCCCCGTTCGAGCTCGTGACGGAGGTTGGGACCTGGACCTCCTGGACGGACGCCACCTCGGTCAACGCAATGGGACCCTGCGCGGTGGGGATCTGGAGGTTCCGAAGCTGGTCCAGACTCGTGATCGGTGTCCCTTCTCCCACGAGGACCGGTAGGTCTTCCGCATCGAAACGGACGGAGCCGGCCGGAACAGGGCTGATACTGCCACCGAGAAGTGCGGCGATCTGGCCCTCGCTCAGTCCCGCTTCCACGGCGGCGGTCCGGTCCACGTCGATCTGGACCTGCGGCTGCGCGGCCGAGAGATTGCTGGAGACCTCGCCGGCCCCCTCGAGGCCCTGCATGCCGTCGAGGACAGCGGCGTTCGCCGCTGCCAGGTCGTCGCTGACCGGTGCGGTGATGTCGATGTCTATGGTGCTGGAGGTGCCGAACCCGCCCTGCTGGCTCGACAGGGAGAACGTCCCCGCCTCCTCGAGTCCCTCGAGTTCCTGGCGCACGGACGCCTGCAGGGCCTCCTGGTCGGCGTCCTCGTCCGTGGTGACCGTGAAGGTCGCCACGGAGGCCCCGCCGGAGAACTGCGCCGCGAAGGCGCCGTCCGCCGTGCCGACCGTCAGTTGCACGTCCCGGACCTCCGGAACGTCCGCCAGGATCGCCTCAGTTCGGCCGGCAGCTTCCGTCGTCGTCGCAAGGCTGGACCCCGGAGCGAGGGTCTGTGTGATGGAGAAGCTGTTCTGGCCCGACGCGCCGAGGAGGTTCGTCGGGAGGAACGGAACCATGGCCGCGGTCGCACCGAGGACGATCACCCCACTGATCAGCGTGACGACCGGGTGGCGCTGCGTCCCGGCCAGGACAGGAAGGTAGCCTCGCTGCAGGAGTGACGGCCTGTCCGGGACCGAGGCGTGCTCGGCTCCGTCCCCTGTCTGTCCGGCCTGGGCGGCTGCGGTGTGACGCGCTCCGCGCCGACCGGCGGGAGACGAGGCCCGCGGGAGGAACCAGTAGGCGAGGACGGGGATGATCGTCAGGGACACCGCGAGGGAGGCCAGCAGCGCGATGCCGGTCGTCACCGCGAAGGGGCGGAAGAGTTCGCCCGCGAGACCGCCCACGAACGCGATGGGCGCGAAAACGGCCACCGTGGTGAGCGTGGACGCCGTGATGGCTCCCGCTACCTCCCGGACCGCCGTCAGGATGGCTTCCCGTTTCTCCTCCCCGTACCCGAGGTGACGCTTGATGTTCTCGATCACGACGATCGAGTCGTCGACGACGCGGCCGATGGCGATGGTGAGGGCGCCCAGCGTCAGCAGGTTGAGGGAGTAACCCGCGGCGTACAACCCGATGAAGGTGACGAGCAGCGACAGGGGGATCGAGATAGCGGTGACCAGGGTCGAGCGGACCGACAGCAGGAAGACGAGGATGATCAGCACGGCGAATCCGAGGCCGAGGATCCCCTCGGTGGTGAGGTCGTCGATGGACCGCTCGATGAAGGGCGCCTGATCGAACACCACAGTGATCTCCGCTGCGTTCCCGAGCTCCGCCTCGAGGTCGGGAACCAGGTCCACGATCCGCTGGGAGATCTGGACGGTGTCGGCGTCGGGCACTTTCGTCACGGTCAGGGCGAGGGTCTCGACCCCGTTGGTGCGCGTCACGGAGGTCGGCTCGTCGTCAGCCAGGCTCACGTCGGCGATGGCCCCGATGGTGACGACGGACCCGGTGCCGCCCGTGCCGTCGGTCCGCGCCGGGCCATCGGGAGGGGTGTCATTCGCGGGGGAGGCCGGCAGCACGGGCAGGGCCCTGATGTCGTCGAGTGAACCCACCCTGCTCCCTGCCTGGATGGTGAGCGACCGTGGGGACTCCTCGAGGGTTCCGACCGGGAACAGGGCGCCGTTGTCCTCGAGCGTGCTCGTGACGTCCCCGATCGTGAGTCCAGCCGCCTGCAGCGCGCCGTCCCGCGGCAGGATCGCGACGTGCTGCCGTGTTCCGCCGGAGATGTCGGCGGTGCGCACGCCGTCGATCTTCTGCAGGCGTGGCACGGTCAGTCGCGTCAGGTCGCCGTTCAGCTCGCTGAGCGACTGCTCCGACGACACGGCCATGAAGACGATCGGCAGGTCACTGATACTCCCGGCGAGGGCCTGGGGCTCGACGTCGTCCGGCAGCGCCGGACGGACGGTAGAGATTGCACGGTCGACCTGCGCACGCGCACGGTCCAGGTTCGTGCCGTAGATGAAGACCAGGCTGACGGTCGACACGCCCGTGCGGGAGGTCGACGACGACGACTCGAGGCCTTCCACGCCACTCAGTGCGGCTTCGAGCGGCTCGCTGACCTGCTCGTCGAGGTACTCCGGAGATGCTCCCGGTACGTTGGACAGCACCGTGATCTGGGGGAACTCGAGTGACGGGATCAGCTCCTGCTTCAGCGATCCGAGCGTGATGACGCCGAAGACCGATGCGAGGATCGTGATGAGCGCGATGAGCGCCCGATTACCTAGGGATAGTTGAGCCAGACGGAACAAGGAACCTGCCTTCGGTGCTGACGATCGCCCGGCCCGCCGGCTCCGCCGATAGTTACTTGAGCTTGAGTACCCGGTCGGTCAGGGACTGCACCTCTGCGGCCAGCGACGGGTTCTCGTTGAGTTTGACCCCGTACCCTGGCAGCATCTCCTTCAGCTTCGGCTCCCAGTCCGAGATCTTGCCCGGGAAGCAGCGCTTCAGCAGCTCCACCATGATCGGTGCGGCCGTGGAGGCGCCGGGAGACGCACCGAGAAGAGCCCCGACCGAACCGTCAGCCGAGGTGATGACCTCGGTGCCGAACTGCAGTACGCCGCCCTTCTTGGGGGCCTTCTTGATGACCTGTACACGCTGCCCGGCAGAGATCAGTTCCCAGCTGCCGCCCTCGGCTGTCGGGAGGAACTCGTTGAGCGACTCGTTCTTGGCGTCGCGGTTCTTGAGGACCTCGGTGATGAGGTACTTCGTGAGGGACATGTTGTCCTTGGCTACCGCGAGCATCGGCACCAGGTTCGACGTCCGGATGGACGTCGGGAGATCGAGGTAGGAGCCCCGCTTCAGGAACTTGGTGGAGAACCCCGCGTACGGTCCGAACAGCAGCGAGCGCTCGCCCTTGACGAAGCGCGTGTCCAAGTGCGGGACGGACATCGGGGGAGCGCCGACCGAGGCCTGGCCGTACACCTTCGCATTGTGCTGCTCGACGAGCTCCGGGTCCGTGCAGCGGAGGAACTGTCCGGATACCGGGAAGCCGGCGAAACCGCGGCCTTCCGGGATACCGCTGCGCTGGAGGAGGTGCAGGGCGCCGCCGCCCGCACCGATGAAGACGAACTTCGTGGTGACGGTACTCGTCTCGCCGGTCGCCTTGTTCCTCACCTTGACGTCCCAGCGTCCGTCGGAGGCGCGAGCGACGTCGAGTACGTCGAAGCCGTAGTTGACCTCGACGCCGGTCCCCTGCAGGTAGCTGGTGAGCTGCCGCGTCAGTGCGCCGAAATCGACGTCGGTCCCGCCCTCCACGCGCGAGGCCGCGACGGGCTGGGAGGGGTTGCGGCCCTTCATGACCAGGGGAGTCCACCCGGCGATGGTGTCATGGTCCTCGCTGTGCTGCATGGTGCTGAAGAGCGGCTGGGCGCTGAGCGCCTCATAGCGCTTGCGCAGGTACTCAGCGTTCGCCTGGCCCCACACGAAGCTCATGTGGGGTACGGGGTTGATGAACGAGCGAGGGTCGCCGACGAGCCCTTCGGACACCATGTGGGACCAGAACTGTCGGGAAACCTGGAACTGCTCGTTGATGGCGACCGCCTTGGCCGGATCGACGGAGCCGTCCTTGCCTGCAGGCGAGTAGTTGAGTTCACACAGTGCGGAGTGCCCGGTCCCCGCGTTGTTCCAGGGGTCGGAGCTTTCGAGCCCGGCGGCGTCGAGCCGTTCGAAGAGTGAGATGTCCCAGTCGGGCTGGAGCTGCCGCAGGAAAGCGCCGAGCGTGGCACTCATGATCCCGCCGCCGATGAGGATGACGTCGGTTGTCTTGGCGGGTGTGCCCTGGCTCATAGTGCTCAACATTGTCTCCAGTCGCGAGGTCCTAGCAGGGAAAGCCTAGCGTCTGGTAGTGACCTTACTTAAATCCACCGGGTGCTCCGGATCACCCGAATAGGCGGGAGCCTGTGGCTCAGCCGGACGGGGTGGGGCGGGGCTCCACATCAGCGAGGTCGATGCGGTTGAACACCTCGTTCATCACGGGACTGACGGGGTAGGTGCTGACGCGGGCGCTCATCGCGAGTGCCGAGATGGGGAAGGCCAGCGGCACCGCCGGAATCCGGGCGGCGATCTGCGCGCTGATGTCCGCATAGGCATCGGAGCGGTCCTCACCGTCCGGCAACCCTCGCGCTCGATTGATCTTGCTGACCAACTGCGGGTCGTCGTAGCCGAACTCGTCGCTGTAGCTGCCGAAGAGCGCACCGACGAAGTTGTCCGGGTCGTCGTAGCTCCCGCTCCAGCCGAGGAGGTGGAACGCCCTGTCGCCGGACTGCTGGACCGTGGCGGCATAGCCGTCGCTCCACTCCACCGGCACGGGCTTGATGGTGAAGCCGGCCTCGGTCAGTTGTCGGCTCAGCTCGGCGTACGCCTTCTCGGGCGAGGGCAGGTAGGCCCGCGAGACGTTGCGCGGGTAGTAGAAGGGGAGCGGGCGTCCGTCGTAGCCGGATCGCGTCAGCAGATCCTTGGCGAGATCCAGGTCGTAGCCGTAGTCCTCGACTCTCTCGCCGCTGACCCCGAGTTTCTCCGGAATGAACTGGCGAGCGGGTTTGGTCCCGTTCAGGAAGCGGCCGTCGATGAGCGAATCCTTGTCGATGGCGTGCGCGACCGCTTCGCGGAAGAGCACGTTGTCGACACCCGGGAAGTCCTCGTTCAGACCGAGATACAGCACCGAGTAGGGGTCGCGCTGCAGGAACTGGAGCCCGTTACGAGCGAGGTCGACCGCGCTGTCGACCGAGACGAAGTCGTAGCCGTCGATCCTGCCTGCCGTGAGCGCCCGAGCGCGGGAGTCGGGACTGGGGATGGTCGTGAAGACGACGCGGTCGATCTCCCCCCGTTCGCCCCAGTACCCGTCGAAGAACGACAGCTCCACCGTGCCCGGCTGCCAGGACGCTAGTTCGAACGGGCCGGTACCGACCGGCGCCTGGCCGTACCGTGAGATCTCCACTCCCTCGCGGCTCTCGCTGAGCTCGTCCGCTGCGCCGGCTTCGAGGGCAGCGGGCGAGGAGATGGCGAAGGCGGGCGCGGCGAGCGCGGAGATGAGTCCGGTGATCCTGCTCGTGAGCTTCAGGTCGACGGAGTACTTCCCTGTCGCCGTGCACCCGCTGTAGAGGCTGACCTCCGGCTGGTCCGAGAACGCCCTGAACACGTCCTTGAACGGCAGGCTGGCTGTTCCGGAACGGGCACCGGCGGGCAGCGTGTACCAGCGGTCGAAATTGGCACAGACGGCCTCGGCGTCGAACGGCTCGCCGTCCTGGAAGACGACGTCCTCCCTGAGCGTGAACGCGTACGTGCGGCCGTCGTCCTTCTCCTCCCAGGATTCGGCCAGCAGCGCCGTCGGCTCCGATGTCAGCGGATCGACTCCGACGAGACCCTGCAGGACCTGCTGCGTCACGCGGTAGGACTCGGTGTCGTTGGCCAGTGCCGGGTCGAGCGTCCGAGGATCCGCAGCGGTACCGAAAGTGAAAGTGGAGGCCTCGGGCGTCGCCGTCACCTCCGCCGTGGCCGATGCGGTCGGGGACGGGTGCGGTGCGGGGACGTCCCGTGCGGTGCAGGAGGCGAGGAGTACTACCGACGCCAGCGCCGCGACGATTCTGATGCCCCCGTGGACGGACCGACCCGGGCGGTTTCGGCACGCGGCGGGGATGTTCACGAGCAGGATCTCCGAAAGGCAGGCGGGCCCCGGTCCGGGGAACCGGGAGTCTGGAAGACCCAAGTCTAGGTGATGGTCCTGTTGCTGCGGTCCAGGCGCGGCAGCAGGACCTACAGGAACGGACCCCTCCACCGAGGGGTGAAGGGGTCCGTTCCTGGTCCCTGGAGCAGGTTAGAGGCATGAACCAGGGGGCTGATGTTCCTTAGCCGGCGGGGGGCGTGAGGACGGTGTCGATCAGGTACACGACGGCGTTGGCCGTCTGGACGCCACCGCAGATGACACTGGCGCCGTTGACCATGAGCTCGTCGCCGGAGCCGGTGACCTCGAGGTCGGCACCCTGGACTGTCGTCTGCATGGTGCCCTCGAGCTCGGAAGGCTGGATCTTGCCGGGCACGACGTGGTAGGTCAGGATGCCGCTGAGGCCCGCGGTGTCCGTCTTCAGACCTTCGACGGTCTCGGCCGGCAGTGCGGCGAAGGCTTCGTCGACCGGTGCGAAGACGGTGAACTCGCCGCCGTTGAGCGTGTCGACGAGGTCGACCTCAGGGTTGATCCCGCCGGAGACCGCGGCGGTCAGCTGGGTCAGGATGGGGTTGTTCGACGCCGCAGTTGCCACGGGATCGAGGGCCATGCCGGCTACCGAGCCGGCGCCATCGGGGACCGTCTCGGCGTATCCGGCGCAGCCGGGTCCGACGAGGTTCGCGGCGGGGTCTGCCATGGCGTCGGCCGATGCGGATGCCGATGCGGACGGGCTCATGCTCTCGGACGCCTCCGGCGATGCGGACTCGCTGGCCATGCTGGTCTCGCTGGCCATGCTGCTGGGGGCGGCCTCCGACGAGGCTTCCTCGCCGCCGCCACAGGCTGCGAGACCGAACATCGAGACTGCTGCGATTCCGAGGATCGAAAGGTTCCTGCGCTTGGTGATTTCCATGAGATTTCCTCCATAGATGTGACCCGGCGGGTGCCTGTGGTCGGTGACTGTTTGATGAAACACATCGTGTCGATGTCTCACAGTTACTTCGGGCACCCGGCGGGGGTGGATGGGTTGGATCTGCGAAGAAATCTCGGCTCGTTGAAAGGCTGCTGCTTCGTGACCTCCCCGTGACCTGCGTCGATGTGCGGGACGATGTGCGGGTCGATGTGCGGGTCGATGAGCGGAAGGCTGCCGTCGGGCATGAAAAAGCCCCACCGGGAGTGGAACCCGGCGGGGCTTGGAACAGCCGTCCGAGGACGGCTCCTGCAGGTACTTGTAGTGCGCAAGAGGGGACTTGAACCCCTACGTCCGAAGACACTGGAACCTAAATCCAGCGCGTCTGCCAATTCCGCCACTCGCGCTCGGGCGCCGCTCCGCAGAGCGCGTCCCTTTCCTTCACTCTAGCGCCAACGAGGCAGCGCTTCCGATCCCTACTGGTCGATGCCGAGGTCGCGGCGCAGCTTGGCGACGTGGCCGGTTGCCCGCACGTTGTACTGCGCGAGCGCGACCGTGCCCTCGGGATCGACGACGACCGTCGAACGGATGAGCCCCTCGTAGGTCTTCCCGTAGTTCTTCTTCTCTCCCCAGGCGCCGTAGGCTTCCGCGACGGCGTGGTCCTCGTCGGACAGCAACGGGAAGTTCAGGGACTCTTTCTCGGTGAAGGCACCCAGCTTGCCGACCGGATCGGGTGAGATCCCCAGGACCCGATACCCGGCGGCGCGTAGGGATGCCAGGTTGTCCCGGAAGTCACACGCTTCGGTCGTACAGCCGGGCGTCGCAGCTGCCGGGTAGAAATACACGACGACGTTGCCGCCGCGAAGCGAGGACAGTGACACCTCGTTGCCTTCGGCGTCGTTGAGCGTAAAGTCGGGGGCACTATCACCGACGGCGAGTCGTTGCGACATGAATACTCCTGTTGTTCTCGCTGGTGTTGTTGAGGGGACGGCCGGAGGGCGACCCTTGACGCTGCGAAGCCCTCATCGCGGGCTGAGCGATCGTGATTAGTAAGCCTAGCTATCATAGGTGGAAGACCCGATCCCGAACGCGGGCGCCGGTGTCCTGAGCGAGAGGAAGTGCACTGTTTCATGCCGGATCTGGAGCAATGGCCCACCGGTCGACTGCTGACGACGGCGGCGCGCCTTGTCGAGCACGCCTGGAATGAGCGCCTTGTCGACATCGGCGTGACCCACGCGGGCGTGATCGCGCTGGGTGTCCTCGCGGACCAGGGCGCCATGACCCAGGCAAGCCTCGCCCAGATCGTGAGGGTGCAGGCCCAGACGATGGGCAAGACCCTGGCGCGGCTCGAGTCCAGAGGGCACGTGACGCGCGTTCGGAACGACCTCGATCGCCGCTCGCACATGGTCTCCATCTCGCCGGCCGGTCGTCAGGTGCTCGACGCGGCCGACGACATCGAGCGCACGCTGGTCGCCGGCGGCGGGCTGGTGTCCGACGAGCTCCGGAGCCATCTGCAGGCGGTCGTCAGGGAACTGGGGGCGCCTCGGTGGAGCGTGACGTCGCCGGGCGGAGCGCGGCAGGACGACACCGCACTCGATGGTCCGGGCGCATCCGGGCCGGCAGCGACCGTCCTGAGCTGATCCGGCCGCCCGGAACGATGCATCGAGCCCCCTGCCGTCTCCGGCAGGGGGCTTTTGCCTGCTCGGGGACCTCATGTGGTCGACAGCTCCTACAACGGGTGTCAGGAAATGGGTAGGCCTCGGCGCACATTCCTCGAAAGAGAAGAATCGCTTGCGTACTCAGCAGGCTGCTGTTTTGTTGGGATGCGTTAGTGCCCAACGCCAGACGGAGAACACAGCATGCCGAGTACCGCCGCACCCCTCGTGAACCACGGGGCCCCCGCACAACGCACCGTGGAGGCGATGGACGTCGTCGATCACCGGGCTGCGGGCGGCGGCAGCGGCAGTGACTCCGAGGGTGACGGCTACTCGGAACGCCCCCTCAAAGCAGCACTGCAGGACGACATCGCCCTGCGACACATGGACATCGCCGAGTCGGTGGCCCGCTCCTTCGCCGTGTCCGGTCCGGAGGCGTCCGACATCAGGCAGGTGGCCTATCTCGGCCTGATCAAGGCGGTGCAGCGTTTCAATCCTGCGCGGGGGGTTCCCTTCGCTTCCTTCGCCGTCCCCACCATCAACGGGGAGATCAAGCGCTACCTGCGGGACTCGTGCTGGGTGGTGAGGCCGCCCAGGGATGTGCAGGACCTCCGCACCGAGATCGCCCGTACGGCACCCGCCATGGCCCAGCGGCTCGGTCGTGAAGCGACGGCCCGCGAGCTCGGGATCGAGCTCGGGTGGCCGGAGGAGAAGATCCTCGAAGCCCAGGCATCGTACTCGAGCCTCCGGCCGGACTCGCTGGATGCCCCCTTCGAGGGCCGGAGCTGGGCCGATACCCTCGCGACCGACTCCAACGGCATGGAGCGCAGTGACGACATGATCTCCCTGCGTGGCGCCGTCAACGAGCTCGACGCCAGCGAGAAGGAACTGCTGTACCGCCGCTACTTCATGGAGCAGACCCAGCAGAGCATCGGCGATGAACTGGGTATGTCACAGATGCAGGTGTCCCGGGCACTGGCGCGGATCCTGGTCAAGCTGCAGAAGAGGCTCCTGGGTGCTCCTGCCGAGCAGGACGGGCGGGAGGCCGCTACCCGGATCGCCTGAGGGCGCCGTCGGTGCTTCGTGCCGATCCCGGCCTGGTCGTCAGCGTGCGGCCGGCGGTGGAGCCCTTGGTCAGCAGCTCCACCACCGCCGGTATCGCGTCGTCAGGAGATGCCGTGATCGGCTGCGGCTGCCAGCACCTGATCCACGGTCACCGCCAGCAGCGCCGGGTCGGGTGTGGGCGAGAACGTTTCCCCGACACGTACCGACTCGTCGGTCAGCACGGTGTGGGGGCCCGGCGGGGGACCCCATGACGACACCGGTGCCGGACCGAACAGGATGACCGACGGTCTCGCATAGGCGGACGCGAGGTGGGCGGCTCCCGTGTCGGCGGAGATCACGAGGGACGCCCCTGCGATGAGTCGTGCGAAGCGGTCGAGCGGGAGGTTCCCCGCCGCGACGGTCTCCTCGGTCAGCCCGGCGGCGTCGGCGACCGCGAGGGCGCGGGGGCGCTCCTTCGCACTTCCCGTGAACACCACCTGGTGCCCGGCTGCGGCAAGGGAACGCGCAACCGCCGCGAACCGCTCCACAGGCCAGAGACGGCTGCCATAGGCGGCTCCGACATGGACGACGACGGCGTCAGGAGCGGGGCTGTCGCCGTCGGGCACCCGGAGGCGGCAGTCCAGTGGATCCGCCGGGACGCCGTGCCAGCTGACGAGCGAGGCCCAGCGCTGCCGCTCGAGCGCGTCGTTGTCCCACTCGGGCCCCTCCCAGCCCGGCGCCCTGTGGCCCATGAGGCGTCCGGCGCCGATCTCCTCGAGCCGTCCCCGGCTCTCCGCGCCGTTGCCGTGGAGGTTCACGGCCAGGTCGATCCGCCCGTGCTCGATGGGCAGGGGGTCGTCGAGCCCGTGCGTGGGCAGCAGGTCGTCGACGGCGTCGGTGAGGGCGACGACCGGTCGTAGCCACTCCTGCGCGGCGTAGAAGATCCGGTGTTCCGGGAACGCGCGACGCAATCCCCGGAGGGCCGGGACGGCGACGAGCAGATCGCCGAGCTTCAGGGCGCGGAGGGCCAGGATCTCGGGCCGCCCGTCCGGTGGGGGTGTCGTGCTGGGGATGGCGCGGGTGGTCGCGTCGGCCGATACGTGCTCGTGGTGTCCCTGCAACGCCTGATGAGCGCTTTCGGCGCTGGTGCCCTCGGAAGTCATGCAAATCATCCTGCCAGAGGATCGGCGGGCGCCCGTCGCAGCGCGAGCCGTGGGTCGGCACGGGTCGGCACGGGTCGGCACGGGCCGACGCGTGGCCCGCAGGGGGCCCTGCACGGGGGTGGAATCGCGGCCGAGGGACGGCGCGGAGGAGGAGCAGGAGAAGAAGCAGGAGAAGAAGCAGGAGAAGAAGTTCTGCACAAAGTGTTTAGTACTGCTCCTTCTCGGGAACTAAGCCTGTATGCACACTTCGGCCGGACTGACGCAGACAGCTCCCCGGGCGGTCCTGTTCGACCGCGACGGGACCATCGTCATCGACGTTCCGTACAACGGCGACCCGTCGCTCGTACAGCCCATGCCCGGAGCCCGCGAGGTCCTCGACGGCCTGCGGTCACGAGGCGTCCCGGTCGGCGTGGTTACCAACCAGTCCGGCATCGCCCGCGGTTTCGTGACGCGGGAGCAGGTCGACGCCGTCAATGCCCGCGTGGAAGAACTGCTCGGCCCCTTCGATGTCTGGGAGCTCTGCCCGCACGGGAACGACGACGGGTGCGGATGCCGCAAGCCGGGTCCCGGGATGGTTCTCTCGGCCAGTGCCCGCCTCGGCCTCGATCCGTCGGACGTCGCCGTGATCGGCGACATCGGAGCTGACATGGGTGCCGCCGCCGCCGCCGGTGCCCGCGCGGTGCTCGTGCCCACGGACATCACGCTCGAGGAGGAGATCCGGTCCGCCCCGGCCGTCGCCGGGAATCTCGCCGAGGCCGTCGACTTCCTCTGGGCCGGGACGCCATGAGGCGGCGCGTGCTGGTGGTCCGGCTCGACAGCGCCGGCGACGTCCTGCTCGCAGGCCCCGCCGTCCGTGCGATCGCGGCCGGCGACCACGGCGACTCGCCGAACGACGTCGTCATGCTGTGCGGCCCGCAGGGTGCCGCTGCAGCGAGGCTGTTGCCTGGCGTCGTCGACGTCCTCACCTGGGCCGCGCCCTGGATCGTGGATCCGCCACCGGAGGTCACGCCGGAACTCTTGGGCGAACTGCACGACGCCGTCGAGGCGGCAGGTGTCCACGAAGCGGTGATCCTGACCTCGTTCCACCAGTCGCCCCTGCCCTTGGCGCTCCTGCTGCGGCTCGCGGGCGTGCGGCGTATCGCGGGTGCATCGGTCGACTACGCCGGGTCGCTCCTCGACGTGCGGCTCAAGCCGGGGGAGGACTTCCCCGAGGACCAGCCGGAAGCGGAACGCGCCCTCGGCATAGCGGAGGCGGCCGGCTATGCCCTGCCGCCCGGGGACGACGGCCGGCTCCAGGTCACCAACCTCACGGACGCCTCCGATCTCGTCGGCCGCGGACCCTACGTCGTCGTCCACCCGGGGGCTTCCGTGCCCGCGCGCGCGTGGCCGCCACTGCACCACGCCGCCGCCGTCGAACTGCTGACCGCGGCGGGCTTCCGCGTGGTCGTCACAGGTGGACCGAACGAGACAGACCTCACCTCCACCGTCGCAGGTCCGGAGGCCGTCGATCTGGGTGGCCGGACGGATCTGGCGGCGCTGGGCTCCATCCTCGCCGGAGCGACCGTCGTCATCACGGGGAACACCGGTCCCGCGCACCTGGCGGCGGCGGTGGGCACACCTGTCGTCTGCCTGTTCTCGCCCGTGGTGCCCGCCATCCGCTGGGCGCCGTACCGTGTCCCCGTCGAACTGCTCGGCGACCAGCAGGCGGCGTGCGCGCTCAGCCGCGCCCGCATCTGCCCGGTGCAGGGACACCCGTGCCTGTCCAATGTCTCCCCGGAGGATGTGGTGGATGCCGCCCTGCGGCTCAGCTCCGGAGTATCGTCACTCGGCTCGCGCCGCACCATCGGCCGTACAGAGGGCCGCCGAACAACGAGGGGAAACCGATGAGGATCCTGTTATGGCACGTCCACGGAGGGTGGACGGACGCCTTCGTGAGGGGGGAGCACACCTACGTGCTGCCCACGACCCCCGAGGGTGGTGCCTGGGGCCTGGGCAGGGCCGGCCGGAACTGGCCCGCCTCCGTCATCGAAGTAGCTCCTCAGGACCTCGCGGACGCAGACATCGACGTCGTCGTCCTGCAGCGGTTCGAGGAGATCGCCGAGTGCGAGCGCCTCCTCGGGCGGACACCGGGCCAGGACCTGCCCGCGGTGTTCCTCGAGCACAACACGCCCCGCCGGGACATCGTGGGCACCGTTCACCCGCTGGCGGACCAGTCGGGGATCCCCGTCATCCACGTCACCCACTTCAATGAACTCTTCTGGGACAACGGGAACGCGCGGACGAGGGTCATCGAGCACGGCATCGTCGATCCCGGCTACCTGTATACGGGCGAGCTGGAGCAGCTCGCCGCCGTCATCAACGAGCCCGTCCGGCGCGGGCGCATCACCGGCACCGATCTGCTCCCACGATTCGCGGGCGTCGCGCCGCTCGAGGTCTTCGGCATGGGGACGCACAAGCTCGCCGACGCGCTCGACCTCGGGCCGGGGGAGCTCCGCATCGGCGGCGACCTGCCCATGGCCGAGCTGCATGCCCGGCTCGGACGGTCGCGTGCCTATGTCCACCCGCTGCGCTGGACATCGCTCGGGCTCTCGCTCCTGGAAGCCATGCATGTCGGACTCCCCGTCCTGGCGCTCGCGACGACCGAAGCGGCCCGTGCGGTGCCACCGGAGGCCGGAGCCATCTCGACCAGCATCGATGACCTCGTCCGCATGGCGGCACGCCTCATCGACAACCCGGACGAAGCCAGAGCACGGGGGCTGGCTGCACGGGAAGCGGCACTCGCACGGTACGGTCTCGCACGGTTCCTCGCCGACTGGGACGACGTCCTGGAGCAGGAACCGACGCGGCACCGCGTCCTGGCGGCTACAGAAAGGAAAGCGCAGTGAGGATATCCATGGTGTCTGAGCATGCAAGCCCCCTTGCGGCGTTGGGAGGCGTCGATGCCGGCGGGCAGAACGTCCACGTGGCCGAGCTGTCCCTCGCACTCGCGCGCCGCGGTCATGAGGTGACGGTATATACGCGGCGCGACGATCCTGCCGTTCCCGACCGGGTTCGGACCGAGCCGCGGCTCGAGGTCGTCCACATCACCGCCGGCCCCGTGAGGAGCGTCCCGAAGGACATGCTGCTGCCGTACATGGGTGAACTCGCAGAAGGCATCGTGGCGGACTGGGGCCAGGAGCCGCCGGACATCGTGCACGGGCACTTCTGGATGTCCGGGCTGGCCGCGCTCGACGCCGCAGGGCAGTCGCGGGCAGCAGGCCGCCCGGTGCAGGTCGTCCAGACCTTCCACGCCCTCGGGACGGTGAAGCGCCGGCACCAGGGGGCGGAGGACACGAGCCCGTCCGAGCGGCTCATGCTCGAGACCATGGTGGGCCGGAGCGCCGACCGGATCGTGGCGACGTGCTCCGACGAGGTCTTCGAGTTGAAGGCGATGGGTGTTCCCGGCAGCCGTGTCTCGATCGCGCCGTGCGGCGTCGACCTCGAACTGTTCACGCCACGGGGTCCCGTGGAGGAGCGAGGCCGCGCACATCGCATCGTCAGTGTCGGCCGGCTCGTCCCCCGCAAGGGCATGGACCTCGTCATCCGTTCCCTCCGTGACCTCGCAGAGCTGGGGCGGGACGACGTCGAACTCGTCATCGTCGGGGGCGCGGGCAATTCGACGAGCCTCGAGGACGACCCGGAAGCGCAGCGGCTCCGCGCGCTCGCCCTCGAGCTCGACGTAGCCGACCGGGTCGTCCTCCGAGGTCAGGTCTCCCGCGCCGAGATGCCGGCGGTCCTGAGAAGTGCCGACGCAGTCGTCTGCGCCCCGTGGTACGAACCGTTCGGGATCGTGCCGCTGGAGGCGATGGCGTGCGGCGTCCCGGTCATCGCGGCGGCCGTCGGCGGACTGGTGGACACGGTCGTGGACGGCAAGACCGGTCTCCATGTCCCGCCCCAGGATCCGGCCGCCATCGCGGCAGCCATCGCAGACATCGTGGGGGACCCCGAATGGGCGCGCGAACTCGGTGACAACGGCTACCGGCGCGTACGCGCCCGCTACTCCTGGAGCCGCATTGCTGCGGACACGGAAAAGGCATACCAGACGGCCCTGGGTGCGGCAGCGCCCGCACAACCGGCCACCGCGCGGCGGAGCGCCGCGCGTCGACTCGAGAGCACGGGAGGCAGGGCACTGTGACCACGCATCTTTCGGACGTCTTCACCCAGACGCGCACCGACACCCCAGCACCGACGATCCCCTCCGGACAGCCTGAGCGCGCAACGGATGCGGTGCAGGAGGATTCGCGACGCCTCGTCCTGGACCACCTCCGCGCGGTCACCCCCGCGCTCGAGTCCCTGGTGCAGAACGCCGGCACCCTCGCCGGGTGGGGTGTCGAGATGGCCGATCGGCTCATGGCAGGGCAGCGACTGCTCGCCGCAGGCAACGGTGGTTCGGCTGCCGAGGCGCAGCACCTCACCGCAGAGCTCGTGGGCCGCTTCGATGGCGAGCGCGAGCCCTTCTCCGCGATCTCGCTCCACGCCGAGAGCTCCGCGGTCACCGCGATCGCGAACGACTACGGATTCGACCACATGTTCGCCCGGCAGGTCAGCGCCCATGGACGGGACGGTGACATCCTGATCCTCCTGAGCACGAGCGGCAAGAGCCCCAACCTGCTCCACGCCGTCGACGCCGCCCGGGCGGCAGGCGTCACGACCTGGGCGCTCACAGGGCCTGGCCCCAACCCGCTGGCCGACCGCGTGGACGACTACGTGGCAATCGACGCGAAGTCAGCCAACGCCCAGGAGGGCCACCTGATTGCACTCCACGCGATCTGCCGGGCGTTCGACGCCGAAGTACACCGCCGGCGGGAGGCACAGCGATGAGGATCGTGGTGGTGGGCGACGTCCTGCTCGATACCGATCTCTCTGGCGGCGCGGGGCGGCTCTCGCCCGACGCGCCGGTGCCCGTCGTCGACGTCGACGCCGTGCGGCGCCGGGCGGGCGGAGCCGGTCTCGTGGCCCGCATGCTGCAGTCGGACGGGCACGACGCCGTCCTGGTCACCGTTCTCGGGGACGACGACGCGGCGGGACTGCTGCGCGCGGAACTCGACGGCGTGACCGTGGTCGCCGGGCCTTCAGGCGCGCCGACCCCGGTCAAGACCAGGGTCCGCGCTTCGGGACAGCCCGTGGTGCGCTTCGACGAGGGCTGCGCGACGCCGCCCGTGCCCGGCTGCACCGAGGAGATGCTCGCGGCACTCGAGCACGCCGACGCGATCGTCGCTGCGGACTACGGCAGGGGGTTGCTCGGGAACGACGAGCTCCGTGCGCGGCTCGAGACGCTTGCGGTGTCCGTCCCCGTGGTGTGGGACCCCCATCCATCGGGCGCGCGTCCGGTGCCGGGAGTCGCAGCGGTGACGCCGAACATCGGTGAGGCACTGCGTTTCGCCGACATCGCAGGTTCGGGCACCCAGGCCGCAGCGGCCGCCGCCGACGTCCTGCTCGAGAAGTGGGGCAGCCGCGCCGTCCTGGTGACCATGGGCGAACACGGCGCGCTCGTGGGAGCGAGGGGACTCCTGCCCCAGGTGGTGCCCGCCCCCCGCGTCACCGCTGCCGACCCCTGCGGGGCAGGCGACCGCTTCGCCTCCGCGCTCGCGGTCGGGCTCGCCCGGGGAGCTGCGATCGACGACGCGGCCCAGCAGGCGACGGAGGCCGCGGCGCACTTCCTCGGCTCCGGTGGCGTCGGATCCATGGGCCGGGAGCGGCCTGCAGCTCCGGAACAGTTGCCGGTCGACGGCCTGGACGCTCTCACAGTGGCACGCCGGACGCGGGAGGCGGGCGGGACCGTGGTGGCCACCGGCGGGTGCTTCGACCTCCTGCACGCCGGCCACGCGCGGACCCTTGCCGCCGCCCGACGACTCGGCGACTGCCTCATCGTCTGTCTCAACTCCGACGAGTCGGTGCGTGGTCTGAAGGGCGAGACCCGGCCGATCATCAAGCAGGAGGACCGCGCCGAGCTGCTCTCGGCTCTCGAGTGCGTCGACGCAGTCCTCGTCTTCGGCGAGTCGACCCCGGAGAATGCCATCTCGCGCCTGCAGCCGGACATCTGGGTCAAGGGTGGCGACTACGCGGCCGAGGACCTTCCCGAGGCCGCCCTCGTCGCCAGCTGGGGTGGCAGGACCGTCACCGTCCCCTACATCCCAGCCCGCTCCACCACCAAACTTGCAGCCGCGCTCGCCCGAGTAGGCTGACGGGCTGCAGAGACGGGCCCGGACCGATCCAGCCGGCCGGGACCAAGCAACGAAAGGAACAGCATGACCGAGAACGCAGGAACCACAGCAGGTACAGGATTCAACCCGGGACGCGTCCTGGTGACGGGCGGGGGCTCCGGCCTCGGAGCAGCCATCGTCCAGGGTGTGATCGCCGCAGGTGGCACACCGGTGGTGCTCGACCGCGACATCAGTCGCGTGACGGGCGTCAAGGCCTTCGAGGTCGACGTCGCCGACCGGGCGGCCGTGGAGGCGGCGGTGCGCGAGGCGGCAGAGATGATGGACGGCCTCGACGCCGTTGTCACCGCCGCCGGTATCGACCGCTGCGGAGCGCTCGACACGGTGCCCGCGGATCAGTGGGAGAAGGTGATCGGCGTGAACCTCATGGGCACGGCGTCGACCGCCCGTGCCGCGCTGCCCTACCTGAAGAAGACCCACGGGCGCGTCGTGACGATCGCCTCGACGCTCGGCATCAAGGCGGTCGGCGACGCGACGGCCTACTGTGCCTCGAAATTCGGCGTGATGGGCTTCTCGCAGGCCCTGGCAGCGGAGACCGCCGGCCAGATCGGCGTGACGACGATCATCCCGGGCGGTATGAAGACGCGCTTCTTCGACGATCGCGACGAGCAGTACAAGCCCCAGGACGACTCACGGCTGAACGACCCCGAGCGCGTCGCCGAGGCGATCCTGTTCGCGCTGTCGCAGCCCAAGAGCTGCGAGATCCGCGAGATGGTCATCGCCCACGCAGAAGAAGGCTCGTGGCCCTGAGTTCGGCCACGTCCGTGTAGACGGCGGCGGGCTGGACCGGCGCGACGAACGAGTCATCGTGCTCGCATCGTTCCGCAGTCCAGCCCACCTGGGTCACGTCCACCCCGCACACGGGGCAGTGCGTCACCCACGAGAAGTGCACGCGGTGGAGTGTGCGTCCGATCGCCCCGGCGTTGATCACGTTGCCGATCCAGTAGACGCCGACCGTCGGCGTACCGACCGCCTGCGCGAGGTGACGCGGCCCGCTGTCGTTGCCCACCATGACGGCACTGCGGTCCAGCACGCCGGTCAGCTCCCCGAGCGTCAGCTGACCGGCGAGCGAGCGCACGTTCGCCGTCGGATCGGCCTGGAGGGCCAGCCGGACGATGTCCTCCGCCGTCGGGACGTCCGTCTCGTCCCCGACCACCAGCACCTCGCACCCGTCCGCTGCCGCGCGCACCGCGACCTCCGCGAACGACGACGACGGCCATCTCCTGCGGGGGTCCGTGGCGCCTGGGTGAAGAGCGATCACGGCGCCCTCGCCGGTGAGTTGTGCAGCGCGGTCTGCTTCGGCCGGCAGCACGTGCACCCGTGGCTCCAGGTCCACGGGAACGGCGCCGGCGAGTCCCACCACCTCCAGTGCACGGAACACCTCGTGCTGGTAGTAGACGTACGGGATGGTGCGTTCCAGCGCTACGGCGTCCGGCGTCCGCGTGCCCACGGTGTGGCGCGCGCCGAGGCGCAGGAGAAACGGGTTCGAGTTCCGCCCGCCGCCGTGCAGCTGGACGGCGAGATCGAAGGAACCGCGTATTCCGGTGAAGAACCGCTCGACGGCTTCCGGGTCCTCGTCCCCCGGGCGTACGCCGGGAGAGAACGGGAGTTCCAGCACCGCCGACACCGGCCCTGGCCGCCCGGCGAGCAGCGCCGCATGCCCCGGCATACCGAGGAGGGTGATGTCCGCCTCCGGGTAGGTGTCCTTCAGGGCGGCGATGGCCGGCATCGCGAACATGAGGTCGCCGAGCCCTCCGCCGCGCAGGACGGCGATGCTCCGCACGTCCTCGAACGGCTCGAGCACCGGTCCGACCGACCTCGCGGTGTCCTGCCGTCCGCCGAAATCCGCCGTCGTATCCTGCTGCATCACGTTCTTCCCCGTTCATCTGCTGGTGCCATCGCCGGTACGGCTGCCCGCACGGACAGCAGTGCTCCTGCTGTCCATGCCTTTTTCGCTGCGGGTGGGCGGCCGCCTCTTCTCCTGGTGCCACACTATGCTAAGCGTGCTGATGGTTGCGTGAGCGGCGTAGAAATCGGACGGTGACGTGTGTGAACGGGCGCACGCTGGGTACGGAATCACTAGCCGCGCGGTGGGAACGAGCCGCGCCGGTACTCGACATCAAGGAGCGCAATGTCCATCAACTCCCAGGCAGACACTCTGCTTGATGTGCAGGCCGATCGATCGATCACGATCCATGACCCGCGGGACGGCAGTGAGGTCGGCACCTTGCCCTGCGTCGCTCGCGAGCAGGTGGCACTCGCCATCTCACTGGCGCGGACCGTGCAGCCGGAATGGGCCGCGACGAGCCCGGCGGACCGCGGTGCGGCCCTGCGCCGAGCTGCCGCCGCGCTGCGGAACGGCGCGCAGGAACTGGCGGAGTTGAACACGCGGGAGACCGGCAAGCTGCTCGAGGACTCGCTGGGCGGCATCGAGGCCGGGATCTCGACCCTCGAGCAGTATGCGGAACTGGGCCCGGTGCACCGTGGGCTGAGCCTCCGTGGCGCGGTCACTGCGACCGACTACACCGTCGCGGAGCCGCGCGGCGTAGCCGTGCTCCTGACGCCGTGGAACGATCCGGTGGCCGTCGCCGCCGGACTCATCGGTGCAGCCCTGGTCACCGGCAACGTCGTCATCCACAAGCCGAGCGAGCGCTGCCCCCACGTCGGCGAACTGCTGGGGCGCCTGCTCCAGCCCGCCTTCCCGGAGGGAGTCCTCACCACGCTGACCGGTGGCGCCGAGGTGGGCCAGATGCTGACCATGGAGACCGGCGTGGACGTCTTCGCCCACGTCGGCTCCAGCGCTACGGGAGCACGCATCGCGCGGACGGCGTCACTCACCGGTGCACACGTCATCCGGGAGAACGGCGGCAACGACCCGCTGATCGTCGACGCCGATGTCGATCCCGTCTGGGCGGCCTCACAGGCAGCACTGGGTGCCTTCGCCAACAGCGGCCAGATCTGCACCTCGGTCGAACGGATCTACGTCCACCGGGGAATCGCCGAGCCGTTCCTGGCCGCGCTCGTCGACGAGGCACGGCGGCGGAACGCCGGCGGAAATCGCCAGCCCCTCGTCGACCGCCGCATGCGGGACATCGTGGACGGGCAGGTCGGCGAAGCCATCCGGCTCGGCGCGGAATGCCTCGAGGGTGGTTCGGTGCCGGACGGGCCGGGCGCCCACTACCCGGCGACCGTCCTTGCCGGGTGCACCGAGGCGATGAACGTCATGACGGAGGAGACGTTCGGACCGGTCGCACCGGTGACCGTCGTGGAGAGCTTCGATGAGGGCCTCCGGCTTGCCGCGGGCGGCCCCTACGGCCTCGCCGCCTCCGTGCTGACGGGCAGCATCGCGCACGCCCAGCAGGCGATCGCCCGGCTCCCGGTGGGCACGGTCAAGGTGAACGCCGTCTTCGGCGGTGCGCCGGGCGGGTCCGCGCAGCCGCGGGGCATCAGCGGGGCGGGCTTCGGCTACGGACCGGAACTGCTGGACGAGTTCGCCCTCGTGAAGGTCGTGCACATCAGTGCGCCGCAGGAGGGTGCCTGATGGACGACGCGCGACGGAACGACCAGGCGGACCGTCCCGAGCTCCTGCCGGACGAGCGGGTGCCGGGCGTACACGACGCGGACGACATCGCCGGAGACCTCTCGGAGGTACGCGGCCTCGCGGCGTGGGTCCCCGCAGCCATCGCCGACCGGTCGCCGCGTGTGACGGTCGTCGGCGACGCGATGCTGGACGGCTGGTGGAGCGGAACCATCGAACGGTTCTGCCGTGAGGCGCCCGCGCCCGTCGTGGACATCACCCGGCGGGACTATGCCGCGGGAGGCGCGGCGAACACGGCGATGAACCTCGCCGCCCTGGGGGCGAGGGTCCGGATGTGCGGCCTGATCGGAACCGACGACGCCGGGCGCCGCCTGCGGGGAATCCTCGACGCCGCGGGCGTGGACACCACGGACCTCGTGCAGGACGAGCGGGTCAGCACCACCACGAAGTACCGGATCCTCGGTGGGGACCAGGTCATGCTCAGGCTCGACGACACGCACGACGGCCTTCCACCGTCCGCCATCACGTCGCTCGCCGCAAGAATTCCGGACGCGGTCGCGGGGGTTGATGCCGTCGTCGTGTGCGACTACGGGTCCGGCGCTCTGGGCGACGAGGTCCGCGAGGCACTCGGGCACGCCTCGAGGCTGGATCCAGGCATGCTCGTCGTCGTCGACGCGCATGACACCGCCGTGTGGTCCGCCCTGGAGCCGGACATCGTCACCCCGAATGCGCAGGAGGCCGCGCAGGTCCTCGCGACGCGCCTCGATCCGCGGTCCGACAGGGCTGCGACGGTGGCGGAACGGCGGACCGAGCTCCTCGCGGCCACGAACGCCGCCGCCGTCGTCGTCACCCTGGACCGTGACGGCACGGTGCTGCTCGGGCAGGACGGCGAGGAACACCGCACCTGGGCCAAGCCCGCCACCGAGAAGCAGGCCTCCGGCGCGGGGGACACCTTCGTGGCGAGCCTCACGGCTGCACGCGCGGTCGGCTTGCCGCTCACCACGAGCCTCGACCTCGCGCAGGCCGCCGCCGACGTCGTCGTGCACCGGCCCGGCACCTCCGTCTGCACGACGGCCGACCTGACGGGTCATCTCCAGCAGTTCGCGGACACGGCCCTGGCGACGGCCGACCTCCTGCGCAGGGTCGAGGAGGACCGCGCGGCCGGCAAGCGCATCGTGCTCACGAACGGCTGCTTCGACGTGCTGCACCGGGGCCACACCCGCTACCTCAACCAGGCGAAGCAGCTCGGCGACGTCCTCGTGGTGGCGCTGAACGACGACGACGGCGTCCGCAGGCTCAAGGGCCCCGATCGCCCCATCAACCCGATCGCCGACCGCGCGGGCATCATCGCGTCGCTGAGCTGCGTCGACTACGTCACCGTCTTCGGGACCGACACCCTGGTCCCGCTCATCGAGCTGCTGAAGCCGGACGTCTATGCGAAGGGCGGTGACTACACCGCCCAGATGCTGGAGGAGGCGCCGGCCGTCGAGGCCTGCGGCGGGAGGGTCAGCATCCTCGACTACGTGCCGGAACGGTCCACCGCGGCCGTGGTCCGGAGGATCCGGTCGACGCCCGTGGCGGGGGACGCGTCGTGACACTGCGCTGGTCGGGGGAGTGGGCCGTCGAAGCGCCCGCCGAGGAGCCCCTCGTGGATGTGCTGATCCCCTCCTTCGGGCGTCCCGCGGAACTCGCCGTCACGCTGTCGGGGCTCGCCGCGCAGGAGGGCGTACCGTTCCGCGTGATCGTGAGCGACCAGACCGAAGGGGAAGTGGCATCCTTCACGGCGCCGGCCGTGCGTGCCATGGTGCGGGTGCTCGAAGCCCAGGGACGGCACGTCCGCCTCGAGCGGCACCTGCCGCGCAGGGGGCTGGCCGAACACCGCGAGTACCTCCTGGGACTGGCACGCGCTCCGTTCGTCCTCTTCCTCGACAACGACGTCTGGCTCGAGCCCGGGTCCCTCGGCCGCATGTGCAAGGCACTGCAGGCTGCCGGCTGCGGCTTCGTGGGGTCCGCCGTGCAGGGTTTGTCCTACCTCGACGACCGTCGGCCCCATGAGCGGACCGAGTTGGCGCTGTGGCCCGGCAACAGGGTGCAGCCCGAGCGGATCCGCCCGGGAACCGCAGGGTTCGCCCGGTGGCCGCTCCACAACGCGGCGAACCTGGCGCATGCCGCCGCCGACCTCGCGGTACCGCCCGGTGAGTGGCTGCTGTACAGGGTCGCCTGGGTCGGCGGGTGCGTCCTGTTCGACAGGGAGTCCCTCGTGGAGTGCGGTGGGTTCGACTTCTGGGACCGACTGCCTCCGGAGCATGCCGGGGAGGACGTCGCCGCGCAGTGGCGCGTCATGGAGCGCTACGGAGGGGCGGGCATCATCCCGTCGGGAGCCGTCCACCTCGAGGCGCCCACCACGGTGACGGACCGTGAGATAGACGCTGCCCACGTGATCCTGGGCCAGTGACGGTGCTCTCCGACCGGGAGCACCACCGTGCAAGGTAACCGATACGAAGGAGCACCACATGGCAGATCCGAGCCCGATCGACATCCAGAAGGCACTGGGCGGCATGGAGTATCCGGCATCGAAGGAGGACCTCGTCCAGCACGCGAAGGACAAGGGCGCCGACGATGCGGTCGTGGACACGCTCAACGGCCTGCCTGACCGCGAGTTCGACTCGCCGACGGATGTGAACAAGGAAGCGTCCAAGTAGAACCGCACCGATGACGGCACTTCCGACGCACTGCCGGGGAAGTGCCGTCATCGGCGGGGGCGGGAATGACGGCATAAAGAACCAGGCATCGCACGATGGCCGGCAGGCCGGGCCCGAGGACCACGGGGACCGGACGGGAGCGTCGGGCGGGGAGGCCGTGCTGTCCGTCACCATCCTCGCGGTCGCCTTCGTCCTCGAGGGGATCTCCTTCACGCAGGCCTTCCGGTGGGCGAAGAAGGCCGGGCGCGAGCGGGGCACCACCACGTTGCAGAGCGTCTCAACCACGTCGAACCCCACGCTGCGTGCGGTGTTCGCGGAGGACGCGGCGGCGCTGATCGGCCTCGTGATCGCGTTCCTCGGGATCCTGCTGCACCAGCTGACCGGATCCCCGGTGCCGGATGCCGTCGGTTCGATCCTCGTGGGGGTTCTCCTCGGCGTGATCGCCCTCGTCCTCATCGACCGCAACCGCCGCTTCCTCGTCGGCCAGGCCGTGTCGCCGTCGACGCTGGAAGCCGTCGCCGCCCGGCTGACGGCCCACAGCAGCATCGAGCGGGTGACCTACCTGCACCTCGAGTACGTGGGCCCCGAGGGCCTCTACCTCGTGGCCCAGGTAGACCTGGTGGGCGACCGCCGGGAGCACGACGTCGCGGTGTCACTCAGGGCCGTGGAGCGCGACATCGAGCAGCACGAACGGATCGAGGAAGCCGTTCTCACGCTGTCCACGCCCGACGAACCGGCTCTCTCCTTCCCGGCGGGGAGCGGGGCCGACGCCGGAGGAGCCTGACGCCCTGAGGCTCCGACGCCCCGGAACACGGCAGCGGCTCGGCGTGTCAGACGCCGGTGGCGTCCCCGGCCGTGTCCACGGGAGCCGGAGTCGACCCTGCCACCGCCGCATCCTGCGAGGACCCGCCGGCGATGTTCACCATCCAGGTGATCCCGAAGCGGTCGACGCACATACCGAAGCTGTCCCCCCACGGTGACAGGGCGAGGGGCACGATCTCGCTGCCGCTGAGCGAGAGTGCCTCCCAGTAGCGGCGCAACTCGGCCTCGTCGTCGCCGCTGACCGACAGGGAATGCCCGGCCGGGGCCGAGTACTCCATGCTGTTCGGCGTGTCCGCGGCCATCAGGACCTGACCGGAGGGAGTGGTCAGCATCGAGTGCATGATCTTGGACTGCTCCGCGGGGTCCTCGCTCACCTGGTACTCGGCGAAGGTGCTGCTCTGGAGTTCCCCGCCGAACACGGACTGGTAGAACTCCATCGCCTGCGCGGCGGTGTCCTTGAAACTGAGATAGGTGTTGATCGTCGCTGCCATGGTGTCCGCCTCTGACCGGTGGCTCTCGCCACGCTCGATGGGTGCCGGTGATGGTTGCGATTATGGTCCAGCCGGGCCGTCCAGGGAAGGGCAGGACGACGAGGGCCGCAGGGTTCTGCAACCGGGGAACCTTGGCGGCGTGGAGCCGTGGAGCCGTGGAGCCGTGGTGCCGTGGAGCCGTGGTCCGCAGCGTCCGGGCGATCAGGAGGGCGTCGGCTCGGGGCGCGCGCTGATCGCGCCTGCGACTTTCTCCTCCAGCGATGTGATCGTGGCGTCCGGCAGGACGATGAGGCCGTCCAGTTCGCGCCGGGCACGACGGTAGGCCGTCTGGCGCTCGGCGGCGGTGGCGGCGTCGTCGATCGCCACCGTCACGAGCTTCCGGGCCGTCTCCAGCCGTTGCCGCTCCTCCACGCTGAAGCCGCTCGCCCGCACGCGGCGGGCCTCGGTCTCGGCCACCTGGAAGGCGACGTCGTACGAGGTGACGGCGGACCGGTAGTCGGAGAGCTCCTCGGCAGTGACCGTGGTGGGATCCTCGGGCCGGAGGGAGTCCGCTTCCCGTTTGGCCCGGAGGAAGGCGACCGTCAGGGGCTCCCTGACGTCGGTCATGGTCGGGTAGTCGATGAGCTTCGCCGCGTCGAGCTCGTAGGACAGCCATTTCCTGTCGATCTCGTCGTGGAGACGCGCGACCTGCTGTACGTTCCGTTCGTTCCCGCGTTCCGGCCGCTCCTGACCGTGCGCGGGGTGCTCGGTCGACCCGTGCCCCTGGACGGCACCCGGATGCTTCAGGCGGTACAGCTCCATCCTGCGCTGGTGGCGGCGCTCGCTCGCCTCGGTCCAGGACCGTCCCCACACGGCGAACACGCCCGAGAGCGGGAAGACGAGCCACCAGTAGTGACCGGCGAAGGACAGGATTTCGTTCACGCGTCCATGGTAGGCCCGGATACCGGCGGGGCGCCGGGCCGATCAGTCCCCGGTCCGCTCGCGGCCCGGATGCTGCCTTCGCGTCCTCCGGAGGAGCGCCGCCAGGATCAGCCCGCTGACGAGGAGATGCAGGACCGAAAGGGACGGAAGTACCGTCAGGAGCAGGGCGGTGACGAGGCCCAGCAGGACCGCGACCTGCAGGAACGAGAGGTAGTGGGCCGGGATGGGTCGGGGCCACGGATGGAATTCGATGGTGGGCGGCGCGTCGGCGGCCTTCCTGAACATGGTGTCCTCCGGAGTCGGATACCTGCCATCGTGCAGGAATCCACGGCGCCCGGGCAACGGGTATCCAGCACGCCCTGCGGGCTTGACCGGACCGGAAAATCGCCTGGAGGACGGAGAAAAGACGAATCCCCGTCCTCCAGGCGGCGAGACCTGATGAACGGGGATTCGAGGTGCACCCCTCGGGACTTGAACCCGAAACCCATTGATTAAGAGTCAATTGCTCTGCCAATTGAGCTAGAGGTGCGTGGCGTTTTCCCTCCCGATTTCACTCGCTCGGGTCATCCGCAACAGCATGAAACTCTACCAGTACTTGAGCCGAAACCTTAAATCGGGGTGGCTCTGCCGGTCCGTAGGGTCCCAGATCGATGGTGGCAGACCCCGCGGTGTCCACTCTGTGGAATCGACGGACGCCACGACGCCCCGGCGCTAGGCTGGCGCCATGACGAATCCCGCTCCGGCCAGACACGACTACTCGGACACGGCACGCCAGGAGGTCCGAACCCTGAGCGTCCCGTCCGCTGAGTTGCGGAATGAACTGGCGGGCGTCTCGCCTTTTGTCGAGGTCGTCCTCTGGGACTTCCTCGACGCGCCAGAGGAGTTCGATCTGACGGAGCTCGACGCCGCCGTCCTGCCCTACACCGGCCGCGCCCACCTGGATGGCGCGCTGGACTCCGCTCCCAATCTGATGCTGGTCCAGACGCAGTCCACGGGCTACGACGGGGTCGCGGACCTGGTGGCCCCGGAGGTAGCGATAGCGACGGCGGCAGGGGTGCATGCGGCGGCGACCGCGGAGCTGGCCGTCGGACTCGCCCTCGCCTCGCTGCGTGGCATCGACGACGCCGTGCGCCAGCAGGGGGAGGGCCGATGGCACAGCGCCCGCTATCCCGGGCTGGCCGACCGTCGGGTCCTCCTCGTGGGTGTGGGTGGAATCGGCGAGGAGATCCGCAAGAGACTCGCGCCGTTCGAAGCGACCGTGACGCGCGTCGGCAGCGCGGCGCGCGACGACGAGTTCGGGCACGTCCACGGCTCCGACGAACTCGTGGCGCTCGCTCCGCACCACGACGTCGTCATCGTCATCACGCCGCTGACCGAGGCGACGAGGGGCCTCATCGGCCGGGACGTGCTCGCGGCTCTGCCGGACGGAGCGCTCGTGGTCAACGTGGCCAGGGGTGCGGTGGTGGACACCGGGGCGCTCACGGCGGAGGTGGTGGCAGGGCGCCTCATGGCGGCTCTCGACGTCGTGGATCCTGAACCACTGCCCGAGGGACATCCGCTGTGGAGCGCGCCCGGTGTTCTCATCACACCGCACGTCGGAGGGAACACGGAGGCCTTCCCGCCGCGGATCCTCGCGCTGCTCAAGCGTCAGGTCGAACGGCTCGGAAGCGGCCGGGAGCCGCTGAACCTCGTGCGGCGGGGCCCCTGGGAATAGCGCAGTCCGGCTCACAGGGCCGCGGGGCTCATGCCATCGAGATGAACGACTCCATGAACGCCCTGAAGTCGGTCACGTCGTCGTCCTGCGCAAGCCGCAGGGGACTGCCGGGACCGATGTCGAGCACGGGGGCTTCCGAGACACCGAAACGGAAGGCGCGCCCGGTGCTCGTGCCCACCTCGTAGCTGTCATCGCCGTCCCACTGCAGTGCGTGGGCGAGGTTCGTCATGTTGACCTCGATGGGCACACCGGCGCTGGTGATGGCGGTGAGGTCGACGGGCGCGATCATGAGCTCGACGGGCTTCCACCTGTACCCGATCACATAGCCGGTATCCGTCGTGACTGCTTCCCCCCGCCCGGGATGGCGTGCTGCGAACACGAGGTTGTAGTCGCCGTAGTTGGGAATCTGGGCGTCGAACACGCGCCGGAGGGCGTTCTTCAGTCCCTGCCCGCCGTCGAGCGGTGGAGCGGGGTCGCGGGGCTCGTCAGGAGTCATGTCACGCCGTTGCGGTAGGAGGCTGTCGGACGCGTCCCCTCGGGGACTGCTCGCGGTGCGCTCGGCCGGCGGGCCGGAATCGCCCGCGAAACCCACACTGTACCGGAGGCTCGACCCACGGCACGAGGAGCCGCGCGGGAGCTCCGGGCTTCTGTCTCCGTCGCGGGGGGGTTGTAACAGGAGGGTCATACGGCGAAACGGGCCTGTAACGCGGGCCTAGACTTGGACCCATGAGCGCGGAAACAACCCCAGACATCAAGCCAAGAAGCCGGGTCGTCACGGACGGCATCCATGCGGCACCGTCCCGCGGGATGCTGCGAGCCGTGGGCATGGGCGACGACGACTTCGCGAAGCCGCAGGTCGGCGTGGCAAGCTCCTGGAACGAGATCACTCCCTGCAACCTGTCGCTCAACCGCCTGGCGGAAGGCGCCAAGGAGGGCGTGCGTGACGCGGGCGGGTTCCCCATGCAGTTCGGTACGATCTCGGTGTCCGACGGCATCTCGATGGGCCACGAGGGAATGCATTTCTCGCTCGTTTCCCGTGAGGTCATCGCTGATTCGGTGGAGACGGTTATGCAGGCCGAACGCATCGACGGGTCGGTGCTCCTCGCCGGGTGTGACAAATCGCTTCCGGGCATGCTCATGGCGGCGGCCCGCCTCGACCTCGCCTCCGTGTTCCTGTACGCGGGCACCATCATGCCCGGCTTCGCGAAACTCGAGGACGGCACCGAGAAGGAGGTCACCCTCATCGACGCCTTCGAGGCGGTCGGAGCCTGCGCTGCAGGCAGGATGAGCCTCAAGGACCTCGACAGCATCGAGCGCGCCGTCTGCCCGGGCGAGGGCGCGTGCGGTGGGATGTACACGGCGAACACGATGGCCTGCATCGGCGAGGCCCTCGGGATGTCCCTGCCGGGCTCGGCAGCGCCGCCCTCGGTCGACCGCCGTCGCGACACGTTCGCGCAGAAGTCGGGCGAGGCGGTCGTGAACCTGCTGCGCCTCGGCATCACGGCCCGCGACATCATGACGAAAAAGGCGTTCGAGAACGCCATCGCAGTCACCATGGCGTTCGGCGGCTCGACGAACGCGGTGCTGCACCTGCTGGCGATCGCCCGCGAGGCCGAGGTCGAACTGACGCTCGACGACTTCACGCGGATCGGTGACCGGATCCCGCACCTCGGCGACCTCAAGCCCTTCGGCCGCTACGTCATGTTCGACGTCGATAAGGTGGGCGGCGTGCCGGTCATCATGAAGGCACTGCTCGAGGCCGGCTTGCTGCACGGGGACTGCCTGACGGTGACCGGCAAGACCCTTGCGGAGAACCTCGCGGAGATCGATCCGCCGGACCTCGATGGCAAGATCCTCCGCGCGCTCGACAACCCGATGCACAAGACCGGTGGCATCACGATCCTGCACGGTTCGATGGCTCCCGAGGGCGCCGTCGTCAAGAGCGCGGGTTTCGATGCCGACGTCTTCGAGGGCACCGCGCGCGTCTTCGAGCGCGAGCAGGGGGCGCTCGACGCACTCGACGCCGGCGGGATCCACGCGGGCGACGTCGTCGTGATCCGCTACGAGGGGCCGAAGGGCGGGCCCGGCATGCGGGAGATGCTCGCGATCACCGGCGCGATCAAGGGTGCCGGTCTGGGCAAGGACGTGCTCCTGCTGACCGACGGCCGCTTCTCCGGAGGAACGACCGGCCTCTGCATCGGCCATGTGGCCCCGGAGGCGGTCGACGGCGGTCCCATCGCCTTCGTCCGTGACGGCGACCGCATCCGCGTCGACATCGCAGCCAAGAGCTTCGACCTCCTGGTCGACGAAGCGGAGCTCGAGCGGCGCAAGGAGGGCTGGGCGCCCCTGCCGGCCCGCTATACGAAAGGCGTCCTGTCGAAGTATGCAAAGCTCGTGCACTCCGCGTCCAAGGGTGCGTACACGGGCTAGGGGTGGCAGAGGGGGATCCGGGCCGGAGGAGGAACTCCGGCCCGGATCGTGCCGACCAGGAGGGTGACGTCCACTGGTCGGACAGCCTGTCCACGATGCGAGACGGGGACAGGTGCGGTTGACACCGTTTCGACGGGGCGTGGAAACTACAGGTATGCAGCTCGAACCCGTAGTCGTCGTCCTTATACAGCGCGTGGCCTGAACCCCGTCCGGTAGACGACTACAGTCACGCGCAACCCCTCGCAGAGCCTCATACGGCTGAGGGGTTTTTTTGTTGACACAACCTGTCGGCAGGGAAGCCCGTGGAAGTCCGTCCGCAGTCATCGCTGCAGCAGTGCAGCACCCGTTCCAAAGGAAGTCTCAGATGTCCAAGGGATCGCCCATCAGCCCAGCGCTGCTGGCAGCAAGGCCAGCACCTCCCGCAGCACCCGCGCGTGAGACGGCCTCCGTCGTCCCTGTGAGCGCGGTTCGCGGCCCGAACAGGGTCGTCCCGCCCACCGAGATGCTCGGCTCGGCGGCGATCGTCCGATCCCTCGAGGAGCTCGGCGTCGACGACGTCTTCGGCCTCCCCGGCGGAGCCATCCTCCCGACCTACGACCCGCTGCTGGCGTCGACGAAGCTCCGTCACATCCTCGTCCGCCACGAGCAGGGAGCCGGCCACGCGGCACAGGGGTACGCCATGGTGACAGGGCGTCCCGGTGTCTGCATCGCCACGTCGGGTCCCGGCGCCACCAACCTCGTGACGGCGATCGCCGACGCCCACATGGACTCGGTGCCCATGGTCGCCATCACCGGCCAGGTCTCCAGCGCCTTCATCGGGTCGGATGCGTTTCAGGAGGCGGACATCGTCGGCATCACGATGCCGATCACGAAGCACTCGTACCTCGTCACCAAGGCCGAGGACATCCCGCGCGTCCTGGCCGAGGCGTTCCACATCGCCACGACCGGACGTCCCGGACCCGTGCTGGTCGACGTCGCCAAGGACGCCCAGCAGTCGTCCATGACGTTCTCCTGGCCGCCCAAGGTGGACATCCCCGGTTACCGGCCCGTCGTCCGCGGGCACTCCAAGCAGGTGCGCGAGGCCGCACGCCTCATCGGTGCCTCGCAGCGCCCCGTGTTCTACGTCGGCGGCGGCGTGGTCAAGGCGCATGCCTCGGTCGAGCTGAAGGAGCTCGCCGAGCTCGTCGGCGCCCCGGTGGTCACGACCCTCATGGCGCGGGGTGTGTTCCCCGACTCGCACGACCAGCATGTGGGAATGCCGGGCATGCACGGCTCGGTGTCCGCCGTGACGGCGCTGCAGCAGGCGGATCTCCTGATCACCCTGGGTGCGCGCTTCGACGACCGCGTGACAGGCGTGCTGTCCAGCTTCGCCCCGCATGCGAAGGTGATCCACGCGGACATCGATCCTGCCGAGATCTCCAAGAACCGGACCGCGGACGTCCCCATCGTCGGCTCGGTCAAGGAGATCATCCCTGAACTGACCGCTGCGGTACGCGAGGCGTTCGACGCACAGGAGCGGCCGGACATCTCGGCATGGTGGAAGACCATCCGCCACCTGCGCGAGACGTACCCGGTCGGTTTCACCCAGCCCGACGACGGCCTGTCGGCTCCGCAGCAGGTCATCAAGCGCATCGGCGAGTTGACCGGACCCGAGGGCGTCTTCGTCTCGGGCGTCGGCCAGCACCAGATGTGGGCTGCCCAGTTCATCCAGTACGAGCGCCCCCATGCCTGGCTCAACTCGGGCGGCCTGGGCACCATGGGGTACTCCGTCCCCGCCGCGATGGGTGCCAAGGTGGGCAACCCGGACCGCGTCGTCTGGGCGATCGACGGCGACGGCTGTTTCCAGATGACCAACCAGGAACTCGCGACCTGCGTCATCAACAACATCCCGATCAAGGTCGCGGTGATCAACAATTCGTCGCTCGGCATGGTGCGGCAGTGGCAGACGCTCTTCTACGAGGGCCGCTACTCGAACACGGACCTCAACACGGGCCACGACACCGTGCGCGTCCCGGACTTCGTGAAGCTCGCCGACGCATACGGTTGCGTCGGCCTGCGATGCGAGCGGGACGAGGACATCGACGCGACCATCGAGCAGGCACTGGCCATCAACGACCGCCCGGTCGTCATCGACTTCGTCGTGAGCCGCGACTCGATGGTATGGCCGATGGTGCCCTCGGGCGTCAGCAACGACCTCATCCAGATCGCGCGCAACATGACCCCCACATGGGAACAGGAGGACTGACGGTGGCACGACACACCCTTTCCGTGCTCGTCGAGGACGTGCCCGGCGTCCTGACGCGAGTCGCCAGCCTGTTCGCGCGGCGGGCGTTCAACATCAACTCCCTCGCGGTCGGACCGACCGAGGTAGCGGGCATGTCCCGCATCACCGTTGTGGTGGAAGCCGAGGGTGACCTCCTCGAGCAGGTCACCAAGCAGCTGAACAAGCTCATCAACGTCATCAAGATCGTCGAGCTCACCTCGGAGCAGTCCGTGCAGCGCGACCACGTCCTGATCAAGGTCAGGGCCGACGCCGCGACGCGCCTGCAGGTTACCCAGGCCGCGGACCTGTTCCGGGCCTCCGTCGTCGACGTGTCGATCGACTCGCTGATCATCGAGGCCACGGGCACCCCCGAGAAGCTCTCGGCGCTCCTGTCCGTGCTCGAGCCGTTCGGCATCCGCGAGATCGTCCAGTCAGGCACTCTCGCGATCGGCCGAGGTGCGAAGTCGATGAGCGACCGCGCCCTGCGCAGCGCCTGAGGCACCCTTCCCAACCCTTTCCAGCATCACCCACCCCAAGGAGAAACACCCGTGACCGAGATGTTCTATGACGACGACGCAGACCTTTCCATCATCCAGGGCCGCACCGTGGCAGTCATCGGCTACGGCAGCCAGGGCCACGCCCACGCCCTGAGCCTCAGGGACTCCGGCGTCGACGTGCGCGTCGGGCTGAAGGAAGGATCGGCGTCGCGCGCCAAGGCCGAGGCCGAAGGGCTGCGGGTGCTCTCCGTCGCCGAGGCGACCGCCGAAGCGGACCTCATCATGGTGCTGACCCCCGACCAGGTGCAGCGGCACGTGTACAAGGACGACATCGCGCCGAACCTGCAGGCCGGTGACGCCCTGTTCTTCGGCCACGGCTTCAACATCCGCTACGGCTACATCCAGCCGCCGTCGGACGTCGACGTCGCCCTCGTGGCCCCGAAGGGTCCCGGCCACATCGTCCGCCGCGAGTTCGAGGCCGGCCGCGGCGTCCCCGACCTCATCGCCGTCGAGCAGGACGCCTCGGGCAAGGCCCGCGACCTCGCCCTGTCCTACGCGAAGGCGATCGGCGGCACCCGCGCGGGGGTCATCGAGACCACCTTCACGGAGGAGACCGAGACCGACCTGTTCGGCGAGCAGGCCGTTCTGTGCGGCGGTGCGTCGCAGCTCGTCCAGTACGGCTTCGAGACGCTGACCGAAGCAGGCTACAAGCCGGAGGTCGCGTACTTCGAGGTGCTGCACGAGCTCAAGCTCATCGTCGACCTCATGGTCGAGGGTGGTATCGCCAAGCAGCGCTGGAGCGTCTCCGACACGGCGGAGTACGGCGACTACGTCTCCGGCCCGCGCGTGATCACCCCCGAGGTGAAGGAGAACATGAAGGCGGTCCTCGCGGACATCCAGAACGGTGCCTTCGCCAAGCGCTTCATCGACGACCAGGATGCCGGCGCTCCCGAGTTCACGGCGCTGCGCAAGAAGGGCGAGGATCACCCGATCGAGAGCACGGGCCGCGAACTGCGCAAGCTCTTCTCCTGGATCAAGACGAACGACGACTACACCGAGGGTTCGGTCGCGCGCTAGCGCCAGCCCCCTTCGGTCCTTCCGGCAGGACACGTGATCGACGCTCAGTGACGAGCACGTGCCCTGCCGGAGTCGTGTCCGCTCCCGTCCGGCTCCCGGCCGGTGTGCTCGCGACACCGTCCGAGGACGTCCGACACCGCTGATTCCGTTCGATCCCGCCTGATCCCGCCTGATCCCGCCAGTTCCCCGCAGAAGGAAATCCCGTGACCACCAAGCCCGTCGTCCTCCTCGCCGAGGAACTCTCACCCGCAACCGTCGAAGCGCTGGGACCCGATTTCGAGATCCGCAGCACCGACGGTGCCGATCGCACGCAGCTCATCGCGGCGCTGGCGGACGTCGATGCCGTCCTGGTGCGCTCGGCGACGCAGATGGACGAGGAGGCCATCAGGGCTGCACCGAAACTGAAGGTCATCGCACGCGCCGGAGTGGGCCTGGACAACGTCGACATCAAGGCGGCCACCCAGGCCGGCGTCATGGTCGTGAACGCTCCGACGTCGAACATCATCTCCGCCGCGGAACTCACCGTCGGTCACATCCTCAGCCTCGCGAGGAATATCCCGCAGGCCAGTGCGGCTCTGAAGGCCGGGGAGTGGAAGCGCTCGAAGTACTCGGGCACGGAGTTGTACGAGAAGAACATCGGCATCATCGGCCTGGGCCGCATCGGTGCACTGGTCGCGGCGCGGCTGCAGGGGTTCGGCACCCAGATCCTCGCGTACGACCCCTATGTCACCTCGGCGCGCGCAGCGCAGCTCGGGGTGCGCCTCGTGTCCCTGGACGAGCTGCTGCGTGAGTCGGACTTCGTGACCATCCACATGCCGAAGACGCCCGAGACCGTCGGCATGCTCGGCGCCGACGCCTTCGCCCTGATGAAGGACAGCGCGTACGTCGTCAACGTGGCGCGCGGAGGGCTCGTCGACGAGGAGGCGCTGCACACCGCGCTCGAGCAGGGCCAGATCGCAGGCGCAGGCGTCGACGTCTTCGTGAAGGAGCCCAGCACCGATCTTCCGTTCTTCGCTCACGACAGCGTCGTCGTCACGCCGCACCTCGGGGCATCCACGGAGGAAGCCCAGGAGAAAGCGGGCATCTCCGTCGCGAAGTCCGTGCGCCTCGCACTCGCGGGTGAACTCGTACCCGACGCCGTGAACGTCGCGGGTGGCGTCATCGACCCGGCGGTGCGCCCCGGCATCCCGCTCATGGAGAAGCTGGGTCGCATCTTCACGGCACTGACGCACGCCTCCCTGACACAGATCGACATCGAAGTGGCCGGCGAGATCGCCTCCCTGGACGTCAAGGCCCTGGAGCTCGCCGCGCTCAAGGGTGTGTTCACCGATGTCGTGTCCGAACAGGTCTCGTACGTCAACGCCCCTGTCCTCGCGGAGCAGCGCGGCGTCACCTCCCGGCTCGTCACCACCCCCGAGTCGGAGGAATACCGGAACGTACTGCGCCTGCGCGGCGCTCTGTCCGACGGGTCGCAGATCTCGGTCGCCGGGACCCTGACCGGGCCGAAGCAGGTCGAGAAGCTCGTCGGCGTGAACGGCTACGACCTCGAGATCCCGATCAGCGATCACCTCCTGGTGCTGCTGTACACCGACCGGCCCGGCGTCATCGGCGCCCTCGGACGCCTCCTCGGGGAGCGCGGCATCAACATCGCCGGCATGCAGGTAGCCCGCAACAAGGAAGGCGGCCAGGCGCTGTCGCTCCTGACCGTCGACAGCTCCGTGCCACAGGATGTCCTCGACGCGATCCGCGCCGAGATCGGCGCAACGGTTGCTCGGGAAGTGGATCTTCAGGACTGACGGAAGGGCGACGATGGCGACCCACCATGTGCCCGCGGCGCCGGGAACGGCCACGCAGGTCCTGTCGCGGGACACCCCACCCGTCCTGCGTATCGAGCCCGGCGACCGTGTCGTCGTCGAATCCCTCGACGCGTGGGGGCACCTCGAACGCCAGGGATCGCCGGGAGCGGTCACGCCCTACCGGTTCGAGCACCGTCGGGGCCATGCGCTGACCGGACCGATCGAGGTGGCCGGTGCCATGCCGGGGGACGTGCTGTCGGTCCGCTTCAAGACGCTCGAGACCGCCGAGTGGGGCTGGACGGCGGCCGGACGCCGCGATGACGCCTTCATGCGCAGTATGGGACTGGAGGGCACCGATCCGGCCTGGCTCCTGTGGGAACTGGACAGCGGGGCCGGAACGGGCACGAACCAGTACGGGCACGTCGTCCGGCTCGCCCCGTTCCTCGGCGTGGTGGGGCTCCCGCCGATCGAGCCGGGCGAGCACTCGACGACGCCGCCGCGCACGCAGGGCGGCGGCAACATCGACTGCCGTGAGCTCACGGCCGGCTCGACGCTGTTCCTGCCGGTCACGGTGCCCGGCGCGTTGCTGCACCTCGGTGACGGTCACGCGGCACAGGGCGACGGCGAAGTGGGTGGCACCGCCATCGAGTGCGGCATGACGACCACGCTCACGGTCGACGTGGCCCGGGATGCGCCGCTCGGCAGCATCCACGCGGTCACTCCGACGTCGCGCATCACGTTCGGGTTCGACGCGGACCTCAACCGGGCGACGGCTGAGGCGCTCGGTGCCATGCTCACCTGGCTCCAGCATCTCCACGGGGTGGAGCGGAAGGTGGCGCTCGCCCTCGCCAGCTCCGTCGTCGACCTCCGGGTCACCCAGATCGCGAACCAGACGTGGGGCGTCCACGCCGTGCTGGCGATCGACGCCGTCGGGCAGGGCTGACCGGGGACGGACCTTCGCACTTGGGTAAATACGCACCGACCGGGGTAATTTCATAGGGTGACCTCCGCAGACGCAAAGCCCTCGTTCTATATCACCACGGCCATCTCCTACCCGAACGGGGTGCCTCACATCGGGCATGCCTACGAGACGATCGCCGTCGACGCCATGGCGCGGTTCAAGCGGCTCGACGGCTTCGACGTCATGTACCTGACGGGGACGGACGAGCACGGGCTCAAGATGCAGCAGGCGGCTGATCGCGAGGGCATCCCGGTCCGCGACCTCGCCACACGGAACGCGTCGGCGTTCCGGGACATGAACGATGCCGTCGGCACCTCCTACGACCGCTTCATCCGCACCACCGATGAGGACCACTACGCCGCAGCGACCGAGATTTGGAAGCGCATGGAGGCGAACGGGGATATCTACCTCGACAAGTACGCCGGCTGGTACTCCGTGCGGGACGAGGCGTTCTGGGGCGAGGACGAGACGGAGGTCCGCGAGGACGGCGTGCGGTACGCGAAGGAGACGGACACAGAGGTCACCTGGACGGAGGAGGAGAGCTACTTCTTCCGTCTCTCGGCATATCAGCAGAAGCTGCTGGACCTCTACGAGGCGCAGCCGGAGTTCGGCGCACCCCAGCCCCGGTTCAACGAGGTCATCTCGTTCGTCAAGCGCGGACTCGAGGACCTCTCCATCAGCCGCACGACCTTCGACTGGGGTGTGCCGGTTCCGGGCAATGACCGCCACGTCATGTACGTGTGGGTGGATGCGCTGACCAATTACCTCACCGGCGTGGGCTTTCCGGACATCGACTCGGAGCGCTTCCGGAAGTTCTGGCCTGCCGACGTCCACGTGATCGGCAAGGACATCTCCCGCTTCCACGCCATCTACTGGCCGGCATTCCTCATGTCCGCCGGGCTGGGGATTCCCAAGCGCGTGATGATCCACGGTTTCCTGCACAACCGTGGCGTGAAGATGTCCAAGTCGCTCGGCAACACCGTTGCCCCTGCTGACTGGGTGGCCCAGTACGGCCTGGATCAGGTGCGCTTCTTCCTGCTGCGCGAGGTCCCGTTCGGTGCAGATGGCTCCTACAGCCACGAGGCGGTCGTCGGACGCATGAACTCCGATCTCGCGAACAACTTCGGGAACCTGGCGCAGCGATCGCTCTCGATGGTCGCGAAGAACTGCGGCGGAGCGGTGCCCCGGCCGGGCGACCTCGCGCCCGCGGACACCGAGATCCTGGAGCAGGCGCACGCACTGCTCGAGGCGAGCCGGGTGGCGTACGACAAGCAGGAGTTCTCCCGCGCGCTCGAGAGCGTGTGGGCGGTTCTCGGGGACACGAACGCCTACTTCGCGGACCAGCAGCCCTGGGTGCTCCGCAAGACCGATCCCGAGCGCATGAACACCGTCCTGTACGTGACGCTGGAGGTGCTCCGGGTGGTGGCGATCCTTGCCCAGCCGGTCATGCCGACCAGCGCCGGGCAGATCCTCACCGCACTCGGTCAGGGAACGGGGAGCGACGACGCCAGCCGCCTCTTCAGCGCGATCGCCCGCAGGATCGAGCCCGGAACCGCGTTGCCCGCGCCCTCGCCGGTGTTCCCCAAGTACGAAGAACCTGCGGAATCCTGACGGGCAGGAGCGGAGACGGCGTCAGCCCATCAGGAAGCGTGCTGACGCCGTCTCCGTCATGACCCGCGCCACGGTGTCCTGCTGCCGCTTGGACGCCTCGAGCAATCGCGCGAGGACCGTCCGGTCGAGGACATCCTCGCCGGGAGTGGCCCCGGTGTCGGGGGAGAGGGCGAGCAGCGTGGCCCACAGGGCTTCCTTGCCGCGCAGAAGCGACTGAAGTGCCTCGAGCTCGAGCTGCGCTCCGGCGGTCTTCTTCCGGCGCGTCGGATTCAGCGGATCCAGTTCGGCGACGACGGACATCACGCGGGCGAAAGCCATCTTGAGGAGGCTCGGCCGGTGGCCGAGGGCCTTGATCAAGCGCTTCAGGAACGCCCGCTCCTCACCGATCTCCTGCCGAAGCCGTGAGAAGTCCTCCTCGTACGGCGTCCCCGCCCACGACACCCGGGCCGCCCCGAAGAGCCGCACGCCGTTCGTGGCGCCGACGAGATGCAGGTCGAGGTAGGGCAGGAGCGTGCCCAGGTCCAGCTGTCGTACCGGAATGCCGTCCGTGGCGCGCGTCATGAGCGTTCCTTCCGTGGAATCTTCAGCACATCACCCTACGGCAGCATGATCCAGGAGCGGAAGCGTGACGCCGACCGACGTCCCCACGCCCAGCGTCGAATCGATCGAGATGGTCCCGTGGTGCGCTTCGAAGGTCTTCTTGGCGATGGACAGTCCTACTCCGGCCCCCGGCAGCGACTGCTGCGCATTCGAGGCCCGGTGGAAGGAGTCGAAGAGGCGCGGCAGATCCTCCGCGGGGATTCCGATTCCGGTGTCCCTGATCACCAGGACCATCTGGCCGTTGTCGGGCTCGACCATCAGGTCGACGAACACACTGCCGTCCGCGTGGGTGAACTTGAGTGCGTTCGACAGCAGGATGACGATGGCGGCGGAGAGCTCGTCACGATCTCCGGAGACGGTGACAGGGTGGTCCGGGAGCGAGCATGCCAGGTGTATCCCACCGGTCGAAGCCTGCAGCGCCAGGCGGTCGGTCAGGTGCGACACCAGGTGCACGATGTCCACGGGCCCGTGCTCGGACGCGTCGGTCTGCTGCGCCGAGAGGGCCGAGATGTCCTCGATGAGCTGACTCAGCTTCACCGCGTTGCGCTCGACGGCCTGCAGCATGGTGCTCGCTTCGGGCGGCAGCTCGCCGCCGGCGCCGTCGATGAGCATCTCGAGGTACCCGGAGATCGACGCCAGCGGGGTCCGGAGTTCGTGGTTCACGGTGCCGACGAAATCGGTCTTCGCCTGGTTGAGCGCACGCAGCTTGCGCACCGCCTGCTGCTGCCGCGAGATGAGCTGGGCCTGGATCAGTCCGTGGGCGAGGTTGCCGAGGACGTGCTGGGTGAGCGCACCCTCGAGTCCCGACCGGGCCGAGGGTGCCGTGTCATTGACGACCCAGAGCAGCCCGAAGGGAGTGTCGCCCTCGCCGAGCGCGGCCACGAATCCGCTGGCGGTCCGATCATCACCGAGGCCGTCCCGGAGCCAGGGCGGCACCGCGACGCCACCGGCCCCGGCAGGTCCGGTGTGGAAGGGCACGGTGGTGGCATCCTCCCACAGCCGCAGCGCCAGGGTGAGGGCGGCATCCTGGTGCTCCGGCTCGGGGGTGGCAGGGCTCGAGCGGGTTGCGCCCGGTCCGCTGGTCCAGCTGCTGCTCCCGACGCCGACGCGTTCGTCGTCGAAGATCTGCAGCGCGAGGTGGCGGGCGCCCAGCGCCCGCCCGATCCCCGGAAGGAACTGGTCGATCATCACGGCCGGGTCGTTCGTGGCCCTGATCCTGGCTGAGATGGACCTCATGTCCTCGCGCAGCTGCGACGAGAGTGCCCGCTGCTCCTCGTGCCGGCGGCGTCGCGAGATCATGGCACGCGTCCGGTGCAGCAGTTCCACGGGGTCCACCGGGCGGAAGACGACGTCCGAGACGTAGGGCGCCAGCGTCGCCGGCAGCGCGTCGACGCCGCCCTCCGGAAGGAGGACGATGACCGGGAGGCCGGAGAGCTCCGGATGTTCGCCGACCACCTCGGCCAGGGAACCGGCGTAGGCGAGCGCGAGGTCCAGGTCCACCAGCAGGATGTCGGGTCGCGTGACGAGGACCTCGTTCAGCACGTCCGGTGCCGTGGCCACGGTGGTCGAGCGGTGACCGTGGCTGCCGAGGACGCGCTGCATCTCGGACCGCTCCTGCGCCGACGGGGACGCGACGACAGCGAGCGCTTCACCGCGAGTCCCTCCTACCTCGTGCTGCCCCACGGCGTCCTCTCCGACCTCTCCTGCAATGCTCCTAATATAGGCCGTCGGCCGAGGTCGGGAGGCGCCGTGTGTCGTCGGTCAGTCGGCGGCAAGGCCCGCGACGGGAGACAGGCGGGCCGCCCGGCGAGCGGGCAGCACGGATGCCATGAGCCCGGCCGCGACGGCTACCGCCAGGACCAGCCCGATCTGGGCGACCGGCACGGAGGGGGTGACGGGGAGGGTCCCGCCCAGTGCCGACTGAGCGCCGAGCCAGCCGTAGAGGACCCCGAGCCCTGATCCGAGCAGCGACGCCACACCCGCGATGAGTACGGCCTCGACCGCGAGCATCCCGCGCAGCTGTCCCCGGGTGAGACCGAGGGCACGGAGCAGGGAGTTCTCCCGGCGCCTTTCCAGCACCGACAATGAGAGGGTGTTCGCGACGCCGATGAGTGCGATCAGCACGGCAACGGCGAGCAGGGCCGTCACGATCAGGAGCATGACGTCGATGACCTGGTTGTAGGCCGCGCGTTCGATCGCCGCACCTGTGACCTGGTACTCGGAGACTCCGGTCGCGTCCACGATGCTGGACTGGACATCGACGACGGCTTGCGCATCCCGTGCATCGTCCAGTTTGATCCAGAAGGTGGAGCCGAAGTATCCGGCGAGCTGTTCGTCCTCGGCTACCGGTTCAGTTCCGCCGGTATCCCCGAGATACGTCGCCAAGGCGTCGGTCGGCGCACCCCCGAGCTGCTGTGCCGTTCCGGTGGTGATCAACGGCAGGAAGAACGCCGCCCCGGTCGACGTGACCGGCAGGGTCCTTGCCCCATCAGCTGTCTCCAGGGTCACCTCCGGCTGCGTCCAGTCCTGCGGTGCCAGGACCATCCCGTCCGTGAGCTGTACTCCCTGGGAGCGTAGGACGTCGGCGATCTGCCCCGGATCCGCGGCGTAGACCAGCGCCCCGCCGTCGTCCGGGGAGGTGAGCAGGACGGGTGTGAGCTCGACGACCGTCCGGACGCCGTCGACGTCCAGGAGGGTCGGCACATCCACCCGCTGGGTCATCGGCTCTCCCGTTCCGTCCTGCGCGGACGCGGAACCAGAACCCGAGACAGCGAGGTCGACGGCGTAGTTCTCGTCGAGTTCGCGCTCGAGCGATACGCGGGCGGTCTGCGCACCGACCATCATCATGGTCACGAGCGTGACGCCGACCATCAGCGCAGCCGAGGACGACGTGGTGCGGGAGGGGTTCCGCACTGCATTGACCGATGCAAGGCTCCCCGGCACACCGAGGGGACGGGCCATTCTGCCGATCGCGGCGACGCTCCGAGGAACGAAGAACGGCGCGAGCAGGACGACGCCGAGGAAGGACACGGCACCGCCTGCGACGGCCGGGACGATCGCGGCCGAGACGGCTCCGAGCAGCAGGAGCATCCCGCCACCGACGAGGGCAGCGAGTCCGGCGGCCAGCCGGACCCGCCCACTCCTTGTCCCGACGGCAGTGGGTTCGATGGGACGGAGTGCGGCCAGAGGGGCGACCCGGGTGGCGGCCCGTGCGGGGACGAGCGCGGCGAGGAGTGTCATCAGTACGCCCACGGCGATTCCGATGGCCACGGCCGAGGGTGGCACAGCCAGCACGGCGAAGGAGCCGAAGTCCGTTCGCCGTGCGAGGCCCACGAGACCGGCCATCACACCGATCGCGAGGAGCACGCCGAGCACCGAGGACACGATCCCGACCACGGCGGCTTCGACGAGCACGGACATCCGGACCTGGCGTCGCTCGGCACCGATACAGCGCAGCAGGGCGAGCTCACGGGTCCGTTGTGCCACGAGGACCGAGAAGGTATTGGAGATCACGAGCCCGGCGACGATCACCGCGACGGCCGCGAACGCGAGGAGGATCCCCGTCAGCACATCCGTGCCACCCGAGAGCCGTGCCACGTCGACCGTCGTCTGCTCGGCGGCGGAACGTACGACGGCGTCCCCGGCGGTCGGCGACGCGGCCAGGACAGCAGTGACGGCCTCCGCAACCGGCGTCGGTTCTGCTTCGGGCACCAGGGCGAGCTGCACGTTGCGGAAGGCGGTCTCACCACCGTTGAGTTCGCGGACCAGGGCCGTGGAGGCCAGGACCTGCACCACTCCTGACTGCGTCGGATCGTCGCTCGGCAGGGTCAGGCCCGTGACGGTCAGGGCGTCGCCCAGGGAGGAGGGGGAAGCGCCGGCATCGACGGCGACCGTATCACCGGGTGTGACGTCCAGCCGCGCGGCAGAGGCCTCGTCCAGTGCCACCTGGCCGGGCTCCGACGGGTAGGTGCCCGTCATGAGCTGCGCGGTCTCCAGCTGTTCCGGCGCGGAGGCGGTGAGGACCGCGAGCGATGTCGTATCACCGGTCAGGAGCTGGGTGTGGGCGCGCTCGAGGCCGTGGACGACCTCCACGCCGGGCACGGCGGCGAGCTCGTCGGCCAGGTCGGCGGGCACGGCGCTGCCGTCGTCGACCGACACGATGAGGTCGGCCTTGGCGTACGACGCTCCGATGCTCTCGCTGAGGCTCGCTCGGGTGGTCGCGTTGACCATGAGTGTCGCCGAGAGGAAGGCGACACCGAGCATCACGGCGAGGCCGACGGCGATGAAGCGCCGGGAGTGGACGCGGATCTGTGCGAGGGCTACCTGCAGCATGTCAGGCCCCCAGTGTCGCGAGGGCGCTGAGGATGGCGTCGGGCGTGGACTGCTCGAGTTCTCCGACGAGTGCACCGTCCCTCATCAGCACGACACGGTCGGCATACGAGGCTGCCACCGGGTCGTGCGTGACCATGATGATGCTCTGGCCCATCTCGCGGCAGCTCCGGCGCAGCAGCGACAGCACCTCGGCGCCCGTCGCCGAGTCGAGATTGCCCGTCGGCTCGTCGCCGAAGATCACGTCGGGCCGCGTGAGGAGGGCGCGTGCGACGGCGACCCGCTGCTGCTGCCCACCCGAGAGCTCGTGGGGGCGGTGGGACAGGCGGTCCTCGAGTCCGAGCGAGGCCGAGATCTGCTGCAGCCAGGTGGTGTCCACCGTACCGCCGGCGAGCGCGACCGGCAGCGTGATGTTCTGCTCGGCGGTCAGGGTCGGCACGAGGTTGAAAGACTGGAAGACGAACCCGACGCGCTCGCGGCGGAGCCGGGTGAGTGCCGCATCCGGAAGACCGGTGATGTCGGTCCCACCGATCCAGAGGTGCCCTGAGTCGATGCTGTCCAGCCCGGCGAGGCAGTGCATCAGGGTCGACTTGCCCGACCCGGAGGGTCCCATGATCGCGGTGAAGCGTTCCCGGTCGAAGTCGAGTGAGATGTCCCGGAGTGCGTGGACGGCGGTCTCACCGCGGCCGTAGCTCTTGGAGACGCCGCGGGCAGCGACGGCAGCGGATGGAGCGGGGGAGGGGGAGCCCGTCAGGCTCCCGGGAAGATTCGTGGAAGTTGTCATGCTCCCACGCTATGGATCACGGCCTCCGGACGGATCGCCGCCAGGTCCCTCGTTCCGCGGTGCCGTCTCATCCCGGGGGATGAGCGGGGAGCGCGCCCACTGCGACCGCAGGTGCCCACCGACGGCCGTCGGCAGCGCGGCTGCGGTCAGGGGCGGACGATACCCGTCTCGTAGGCCATGACGACAGCCTGGACGCGGTCCCGTGCCTCGAGCTTCGCGAGGATGTGCCCTACGTGCGTCTTGACGGTCGCTTCCGAGAGGAACAGCTTCGCCGCGATCTCCGGATTGGACAGTCCCTGCGCGATAAGCTCGAACACTTCGCGCTCGCGGGCGGTCAGGCGCGCCACCGCTGCGGCATGCGCGTCCTGTGCAGGTGAAGGCTGCCGCAGCAGGGGCGCCACATGGTCCAGCAGCCGGCGCGTCGTCGAGGGCGCGATGACGGCGTCGCCGCGGTGCACGGTGCGGATCGCCTCGAGCAGTTCCTCCGGTGGCGCGTCCTTGAGCAGGAAGCCGCTGGCACCCGCGTGGATCGCCGACAGCGCGTACTCATCGAGGTCGAAGGTCGTCAGCACGACGATCCGCGGTCCCTGGGGCTCGCTGCTTCCCCCACGTGCCTGCCCGTTCCCCGCGAGGATGCGCCGCGTTGCCTCGATGCCGTCCATGCCCGGCATGCGCACATCCATCATGACCACATCGGCGCGCGTCACCGAGAGCGCGCGGACCGCTTCCTCTCCGTTGGCGGCCTCGCAGACGACCCGGAGATCGGGTTGGGAGTTGATGAGCATGGCGAAGCCGCTGCGCACCAGGTGCTGGTCGTCGACGATGGCGATGCGGATGGTGCCGCCGTCGCCGGTCGGGTCGGCAGTAGCCTGTGTTTCCGCTGTACCTGCTGTACTCACCACGATGCTCTCGTTCTCCTGTTTCTCTGCCTGCGTGTCCGCCTGCGTGTCCAACTGCGCCTACCTGTACCTCTACCTGTGCATCCACCGTCGTCCCGCCGTGTGAACCCTAGGCCTGCGTGTACGGGATGAACGCTTCCACGCGGTATCCGCCCCCGGTGCGTGGGCCGGCAACGACTGTCCCGTCGTAGAGCCGCACGCGCTCCGTCATGCCGGTGATCCCCTGGCCGGCGCCCGCGGTGGTCGGATCAGGAGCGGCTCCACGGCCGTCGTCGTCGACCGTGATGGTGAGCCCGCGGGGGCCGTAGTCGAGAGCCACCTCGGTCGTCGTGTCCGCACCCGCGTGCTTGAGCACGTTGGTGAGCGACTCCTGGATGACGCGGTACGCCGTGAGCTCGGCGCCCAGGGGCAGCTCCCTGCGCGGCGTGCCGACCCGACGGCACGCCACCCGGACGCCGGAGCGCCGTACCGACTGGATCAGCGCATCGATGTCGTCGAGCGTCGGCAACGGACGCGTCGAGGCGCTTTCGTCCCCGCGGAGCACGCCCAGCAGGCGCCGCATCTCGCGCAGCGACCCCCGGCCGGTGTCGGCGATCGTTCCGAGCGTCTGGACAGCCAGCTCGGGTGCCTGCGCGCTCGCGTACCGTGCTCCATCGGCCTGCGTGATGATGACGGACAGGGAATGCGCCACGATGTCGTGCATCTCGCGGGCTATGTGGCTCCGCTCATCGGCGGCGGCGAGGTCGCGCTCCTGCTGCCGCTCGACCTCCAGTCGACGGGTCCTGTCCTCGAGCGCCTGGTACGTCAGGCGACGCGACCGCGCCAGATCGCCCATGGTCCAGGCGAGCAGCACGAGCGATTCCACGAAGAAGAGCAGGATCAGGAACAGTGGCACCGTGGTGAGGATCGAATCACTCGCACTCACGCCCGTCAGTTCGCCGTACCGCACGAGGCCGACAGCCACCCCGGCGATAGCGAGACCGAGGCCGCCGAGGCTTGCCCAGCGGGGCCCGTAGGCTGCAAGCGTGTACAGCGTCACCAGGATCACGAACTGCGCCGGGACGGGTTCGATCCCCGTGATGAGCTGCAGCAACGAGATTCCCGCGATGATGCCGGCCGAGAGGATCACGCGCGAACGGCGCCATACCAGGGCTATCACAAGCGCCGCGGAGACCATGACGATCATGCCCACGCCCTGCACGCCGCCCGCGGCGAACGGCAGGACCAGGAAGACGAAGATCGCCAGTGCGAGGCAGGCATCGACGGTCCTGGGATGCGCACGTATCCAGCGTGCGAGCCTCAGGTGGATGTCCATGGGTACCAACTCTAGGTCGGCCGGCCGCGCCACCACATCCGACCATGGGTGGAGCCGTCTCATCCTGCGGACCGATTGTTGCCGGTCAAGGCCCTTTCCTAGGCTGGGAGCATGACTGACGCCCCGCACCGTATCGACCTCGCCGTCATCCCCGGAGACGGCATCGGCCCCGAAGTGACCGCCGAAGCGGTGAAGGTGCTGAGCGCCGTCGTCGATGGGGACGTCGAGCTCGCGCTCACCGAGTACGTGCTCGGAGCCGAACACTGGCTCGCCACGGGGGAGACACTGCCCGATGCCACGCTGGACAGGCTCCGCAGCCACGACGCCATCCTGTTCGGTGCGGTGGGCGCGGCCCCGGGGGACACCCGCATCCCGTCGGGACTCATCGAGCGGGAGTTCCTGCTGAAGCTCCGTTTCTCCCTGGACCACTTCGTGAACCTGCGCCCGTCGAAGCTGTACCCCGGTGTGGCGAGCCCCCTGGCTGATCCCGGTGTCATCGATTTCGTGGTCGTGCGCGAGGGCACGGAGGGCCCGTACACGGGCAACGGCGGTACGCTCCGTGGCGGTACGCCGCACGAGGTCGCCACCGAGGTGTCGCTCAACACCGCGCATGGCGTCGAGCGTGTCGTGCGGGACGCCTTCGCGCGCGCTGCCGCTCGACGGAAGAAACTGACGCTCGTGCACAAGCACAACGTCCTCGTGTACGCGGGCCACCTGTGGAAGCGCACCGTGGAGGCAGTCGCCGAGGAGTTCCCCGACGTCAGTCACGACTACCTGCACGTCGATGCGGCCATGATCTTCCTCGTCACGGACCCTTCGCGCTTCGACGTCATCGTGACGGACAACCTCTTCGGGGACATTGTGACGGACCTCGCTGCGGCGGTATCGGGGGGCATCGGCCTGGCGGCCTCGGCGAACCTCAACATGGATCGCACCGCGCCGTCCATGTTCGAGCCCGTCCATGGGTCTGCACCGGACATCGCGGGCCGGCAGGTCGCCGACCCCACGGCAGCGATCCTGTCCGCAGCCCTGCTGCTCCGTCACCTCGGGCACGACGCCCACGCCGGACGCATCGAAGCCGCTGTCGAGGCCGACATCGCCGCACACACGGGTGCGCGGAGCACCTCCGCGATCGGCGATGCTATTGCCGCTGCCGTGTCCTAAGGTGGTTACACATCATTAACCCAGTGCCACGGCACTGACCACCGATGGACGACGGCGGCCGTGCTGCCGGCGACATCCGTTCCAGCGCGGAGGAACCATGACAGCCACCGATACCCATTTTGCCCAGCACCTGTCGACGCAGCGCGCCTCGGCCGAGCAGCGCGAGGCGGTGCTGGCGAACCCGGGCTTCGGTAACTACTTCACCGACCACACGGCGATCGTCGACTTCAGTGTCGACGCGTCCGGTGTAGGAGTCTGGCACGGCGCCCGGCTCGAGCCCTACGGTCCGATCGCCCTGGACCCGGCGGCCGCGGTGCTGCACTACGGGCAGGAGATCTTCGAGGGCATGAAGGCCTACCGGCACGAGGACGGATCGGTCTGGACCTTCCGCGCCGACGCGAATGCCGCCCGACTGAACCGCTCGGCCGTGCGCCTCGCCCTGCCGCAGCTGCCCGAGGAGCTGTTTCTCGAGTCGCTGCGTCAGCTGGTGGCCGCGGACCAGGAGTGGATCCCCTCCGGCGATGGGGAGAGCCTGTACCTGCGCCCCTTCATGATCGCCACCGAGGCGTTCCTCGGGGTCCGGCCCGCACGCGAGGTCTCCTACCGCGTGATCGCCTCGCCGGCGGGCAATTACTTCGGCGGCGAGGTCAAGCCGGTCAACATCTGGGTCTCACGCACCTACGCTCGTGCCGGACGCGGCGGTACCGGTGCGGCGAAGGCCGGCGGCAACTACGCCTCGTCCCTGGCCGCGCAGCTCGAAGCCGAGGCGCACGGCTGCAAGCAGGTCCTGTTCCTGGACCAGTTCAATGACAATGCCGTCGAGGAACTCGGCGGCATGAATGTCTTCTTCGTCTTCCGCGACGGATCCCTCGTGACCCCCGCCCTGTCCGGGACCATCCTCGAGGGCGTCACGCGTTCCTCGATCATCCAGCTGGGAAGGGACCGCGGACTGAAGGTGAGCGAGCGCAAGATCACGCTGGACGAGTGGCGCGACGGCGTCGCCAGCGGGGACATCACCGAGGTCTTCGCGTGCGGCACCGCGGCCGTCATCACCCCCATCGGACAGTTGCGCGACGGCGACGAGTTCATCGGAGCGCCCGATGCGCAGGCAGGTGAGGTCACGATGTCCATCCGGAGTCAGCTGCTGGGGATCCAGACCGGAGCGGTCGAGGACGCCCACGGCTGGCTCACGCGCCTGGTCTGAGCACGCCGCCGCTCCGAGCCGACGCCGTCCGGTCCTGATGGGTCACGGCGTCGGCGAAGGGCGGCAGCACGTCCGTCGGCGCACGCGCATTCGCTCCGCGTCCGCTCGTGGCCGGAACCGTCGTCAGTGGGAGGAGATCGTCTCCGGACCGTCGATTCCCTCGCCCATGCGGAGGTGGCGTGTGGATGCGAGCAGTGCGGCGGCTTCCCCGGCCGGCAGCGGGCGGCTGAAGTAGTACCCCTGACCGCTCGCGCACCCCAGGGCCCGCAACTGGTTCGCCTGCTCGCGGGTCTCGATGCCCTCGAAGACCGCCTCGAGCCCCGCCGCGCGGATGAGTTGCAGGATCGCGGCCACGAACTCGAGCTGGCCAGCCCTCGTGTTGAGCTCGACGAGCAGGGAGCGGTCCACCTTCACCATGCTGACGGGGAGTTCCCGCAGGTAGCTGATGGAGGAATAGCCTGTCCCGAAATCGTCGATCTCTATGCCGACGCCGAGCTGCTGGAGGCTGAGCAGCGAATACATCTCGACCTCCCCGCGCGTCACGATCGCGGTCTCGGTGATTTCGACGACCAGGTTTCGGGCCGGCAGGTCGAGCTCACGCAGCAGGGTGCGGATATGGTCCACCAGGTCCAGTTGCTTGAGTTCGACGGCCGAGAGATTGACCCGCAGCTGGAAGTCGTCGTCGAGCGGGAAGTCCTTGCGCCACTGCGCCAGCTGGCGCAGGGACGCGGACATGACCCACCGGTCGAGGTCGTGGATGACCCCGATCTCCTCGGCGAGCGGGATGAAGGTGTCGGGCGGGATCAGCCCGCGCACGGGGTGCTGCCACCGCACCAGTACCTCGACCCCGAGGATCCGGTTCGTGGCGAGTTCCACCACGGGCTGGTAGTGGAGCACCAGCTCGTTGGCGCCGATGGCTCCGCGCAATTCCGTGGCCATCTGGCTCCGGAGCTGCCGCGAGTACAGCATGACGGGCTCGAAGACCTTGATGATGCTGCGGCCCTCGCGTTTTGCCGCATACATCGCAGTGTCGGCGTCCAGGAGCAGTTCCTCGGGCGATTGGTCCGGGGTTCCGAGCCGTACGCCGATGCTCGCCCGGGAGTGGACGTAGAGCGAGTCCAGCCTGATCTGTTCACCGAGGACCTCCAGGGCCCGGCCGGCCACCTGCATCGCGACATCCATGGTGGCACCGGGGAGGAGGATGGCGAACTCGTCGCCGCCCAACCGCGCCACCAGGTCACTCTCCCGGACCACGCTGGTGAGGCGTACGGCGACCTCCTGCAGGACCCGGTCACCGGCGTCGTGGCCGAAGCGGTCATTGACATTCTTGAAGCTGTCGAGGTCGAGGAGCAGGAGGGCCGGAGGGGGCGCTCCGTTCGCAGCCTGGCTCAGCGCCTCCTCGATGCCGTCCATCAGCGCCACTCGGTTCGCGAGCCCGGTGAGAGCGTCCGACATCGCCATCTTCATCATGTCGAGGTGCGCCTGGCGGAGCATGGCCGTCCGGCTCTCGACGCGCTTCTCGAACTGCTCGTAGACCTGTTCGAGTTCTTCGGCGAGGAGGTTCACGCCGGTGATGACGGCGTCGACTTCGTCCCTCGCGTTCGAGGGCTCGATCCGGCTGCTGAGTTCCCCCCGGGAGAGCCGCACGATGCTCTCGACCAGCAGTGCGAGTCGGGGGTCCTTGTGGTCAGCGCTCATCGGCTCCAGCGTACAGTCCGTCGAGCGTGGGTAGGGGAGCACGGGTGGAGCGCGTGTTCCCGCCGACGTCCACGCCCGGCATGGGTGAGCCCCGGCCGGGGTGGGAGTAATGGGGGAAAACGCCCGGCCCGACCAGGGCCTGAAGATGACTCTATGCCATCGGCGCCACGCGCTGGCGCCCGGCCGGTCGCCTACTCCTCCTTGACATCGCGCCTGACCGGTGCCGTGAGGTGGTGCTGCATCATGACTGCTGCTCCCGCAGGGTGTCCAGCAGGGCTCGGGCTGTTGCTGCCCGTTCGCGGGCACCCGACCGCAGGAAGAGCTGTTCGCTCTCCTCGAGGTGTACCGCGGCCTCCGCGTTGCTGGTACGCGCCGAGAGTGCCTGCCCTTGGAGGAAGTGGGCCTGCGCGGCGACGTGGGTCGCCAGGAGGTCCTGGTGGGCGATGACCTCGGACAGTTGGTCGATCGAGGCCTCGAACTGCCCGGTGAGGACGAGCCATTGCGCCCGGATCAGCTTCAGCTCGAGACGGTCACGCTCGGTTCCTCCGACGATGGAGCTGGCGAGTTCGGCCCGCTCGATGCACTCGAGCGTCTCGGGCTCGATAACACCCGCTGCGAGTCGGAAATCCGCCGATCCCCGATTGAATCGCGCCCACAGATCGAGGTCGTTCGTCGGTGACAGGGTCTTCGCTGCGAGCTCGTGGTAGGACACTCCCTCGGTGATGTGTTTGAGGAGGAAGGCCACGTTGCCGATAGCCCAGTAGGACTGGCCCGCGTACTTGTTGTCCGGGTTCTCATCGAGAAGTCCCGCGAGGTTGCGGCACTCCGTCCAGGCGTCCTCGAGCTGGCCACTTTCCGCCAGTGCGGCGATGAGGGCATTCTGGGCCTCGATGACGATGGCGTTGTGGTCCGGCTCGAGCCGAGCTTCCGCAACGGCACGACGCGCTGCCTCCACTGCTGTGGCGAGATCGCCGGTGCCCTGCAGGGCGAAAGCCCGCAGGGTGAACACCCGTGCGCTCAGTGCCCTCGACCGCCTGGTGAGAGGGTGCCCGGCAAGTTCATCTGCAACGAATCGGGACTCCTCCATGAGCCCTTGTTTCCTCAGGCATTCCCCGATCAGGAACGTAGCGTTCCACCAGCCGAGGTCGTCCCCGCCCTCGAGAGCCGCCGCCGCCAATTCCTCGGCCAGTTTCTGGGCTCCCGTGTAGTCCCGCTGGTTCCACGCGTCGCGGGCTCGTAGCTCGAGCAGCAACCGCTGGCCCGCCGCTTCTCCGTACATTCTGCGCACCTTCGGCTTCCGCGTTGATCGGGCAACTCGATCCCATTATTCGGGTTTTCGTCATCCGACCGCGATTCGGTCGGACAATACTTCAGAAAAAGGCCTCAAGAATGTTTAGAAGTGGCTGGAGTGGCTTACGATGATTGACGAGCCGCTCGTGGTATTGGGCGGTATCTCACCTCCACTGCCAATTCCACCCAAAGGACTCCTGCCATGAAGCGCATCACCTCCGCATTCCTCCTCGCAACCCTCATCATCACCGGCGGCGCCGCAGCAGCCAACGCGGCTCCGGCCAAGTCGGGCACCGTTGCTCCCGTCTCCTCTCCCGACCGTGTCGGATCCTGGCCCTTCTAGCCAACCGTCGGCGGGTCATCCCGTCAGTAGGGCGCAGGACCGCTGCACCGGTTGCAGAGCCGGTTCTGATACCGCGGGCACCCTCGTTTCTGGGGAGGGAGTGCCCGCGGTATTTTTTCGCGCTTCCTGCCCGACGCGAGCGTGACGCCTTTCCGGCGCCGGCGGGACGCATACCTGACGACGGCGTGACAACGGCGCGACGACGGGCGACTGCCGCTGTGCTGCTCCAGCGCTAGGCTTGGCTCCATGCGAATTGCACGCTTTGTCGTAAATGATGATCCATTGTTCGGTGTCGTGGAAGGAGCGCCCGGCAGCGAGGAAGTCGCTGTCATCCAGGGCGATCCTTTCTACGCCGGTGTCCAACTGACCGGAGCGCGCCACGCCCTGGACGACGTTAGGCTCCTCGCGCCCGTCATCCCCCGCAGCAAGGTGATTGGGATCGGGCGCAACTACGCCGATCACATCCAGGAAATGGGCAACGAGACGCCGGCCGCGCCGTTGATGTTCCTCAAGCCGAATACCTCGGTCATCGGCCCGGGTGACCCGGTCATGCTGCCGTCCTTCTCCGACCAGATCTCCTACGAGGCCGAACTGGCCGTCGTCATCGGCCGCATCTGCAAGGACGTTCCCATCGAGCGCGTCGACGACGTCGTCTTCGGCTACACCTGCGCGAACGACCTGACGGCGCGGGACGTCCAGAAGACGGACAACCAGTGGGCGCGGGCCAAGGGATTCGACACGTCCTGCCCGATCGGGCCCTGGATCGAGACCGACCTGGACCCCGAGAACCTGAGCATCCGTGGAACGCTCGACGGCGAACTCCGCCAGGACGGCTCGACCAGCGACATGATCTGGGGTGCCCGGGAGCTGGTGGCCTACGTCTCCCAGGCATTTACCCTGCTGCCCGGCGACATCATCCTCACGGGAACGCCCGCCGGCGTGGGCATGATCACCGACGGCCAGCGGTTCGACGTCGACATCGAAGGAATCGGACGGCTCTCCAACCCGGCGCGCCGATAGCCGTCACCGCCGTGGGGCCCGATCAGGGAGGCCCCGCGGCGTGCCGGGGCACCGACGGCCCTGACGCTCCCACCTAGACTGGGATCATCATGACTATTGCCGCAGACCTCCCCACTGTCACCGATGCCACACCCGTTCGGGTCCGGTTCTGCCCATCGCCGACCGGTACGCCCCATGTCGGCCTGATCAGGACCGCCCTGTTCAACTGGGCCTACGCACGCCATACCGGCGGGAAGCTGATCTTCCGCATCGAGGACACCGATGCCGCCCGTGACAGCGAGGAGAGCTACGAACAGCTCCTCGAAGCGATGAGGTGGCTCGGCATCGACTGGGACGAGGGAGTCGAGGTAGGAGGCCCGCACGCACCGTACCGGCAGTCGCAGCGCAGCGACCTGTACAGGGACGTCATCGATCGCCTCGTTGCAGCAGGCCACCTCTACGAGTCCTTCTCCACTCCGGACGAGGTGGAGGAACGGCACAGGGCGGCGGGGCGCGACGTCAAGCTCGGCTACGACAATTTCGACCGTGACCTTACGGAGGAGCAGAAGGACGCCTTCCGATCCGCCGGCCGTCCCGCGGTCCTGCGCCTGCGTATGCCGGACGAGGACATCACCTTCACGGATCTCGTGCGCGGCGACATCACGTTCCGCGCCGGCAGCGTTCCGGACTTCGCCGTCGTGCGCGCGAACGGCGCGCCGCTCTATACGCTCGTGAACCCGGTCGACGACGCCCTCATGGGCATCACGCACGTGCTGCGGGGGGAGGACCTTTTGTCCTCCACACCGCGACAGGTAGCCCTGTACCGTGCGCTGATCGACATCGGAGTAGCCCGCTACATGCCGCTGTTCGGGCACCTGCCGTACGTCATGGGCCAGGGCAACAAGAAGCTGTCCAAGCGTGATCCCGAGTCCAACCTCTTCCTGCACCGCGAGCGTGGGTTCATCCGGGAGGGCCTCCTCAACTATTTGTCGCTCCTCGGCTGGAGCCTGTCCGCCGATGAGGACATCTTCTTCGTGGAACAGCTGGTCGAAAAGTTCGACGTGCGCGATGTCCTCGCGAACCCGGCACGCTTCGACCTCAAGAAGGCCGAAGCGATCAACGGCACGCACGTGCGGCTCCTGGACCCGGCCGAGTTCCGATCGCGGCTCCTGCCGTACCTCGCTGCTGCCGGGGTCATCGGCGCCGATCCGACGGAGGACGAGCTCCGCATAGTGGCCGAGGCGGCTCCGCTCATCCAGGAACGCATCACCCTTCTGGGCGAGGCTCCGGAGATGCTCGCTTTCCTCTTCAAGGCGGATGACTCCATCGACATCGCGGACGACGCCCGCAAGGGATTGCCGGAGAATCTCGGCGAGGTCCTCGACGTGACCCTCGCTGCGCTCGAAGCCTGCCCGACCTGGGACTCCGAGGCCCTGCAGTCTGCTCTACGCAGCGCCCTCGTCGACACCCTCGGGCTCAAGCCGCGGCTCGCTTTCGGACCGCTGCGGACCGCTATCTCTGGCCGCCGGATCTCACCGCCCCTGTTCGAGTCGATGGTCATCCTCGGCCGGGATTCCTCGCTCGCCCGGGTCCGGGCACTCAGGGCGACGGTGGGCTGACCGATGATCGATCCGGACCGGCAGATGCAGGAGCCGACGGTCGGAGGGGCGCAGCGCGGCGTCGACGGCGTGCTGTTCGACATTGACGACACCCTGGTGGACCTCGAGCACGCCATGGGCCGGACGCTGCAGTCCATCCCCGATCCTGCCCTCAGCCACCTCAGCGACGATGACTGGGTGCGCTACAAGACCCTGTACACGACGGACCCGCAGAGGCACTACGACCGGTTCCTCGCGGGGGAGCTCACCTTCGAGGAGCAGCGGGTGCACCGCATCCGCCATGCCCGATCTGGCTTCACCCGCGAGCCGTTCCTGGGTCAGGCGGCCGATGCATGGGTGCGGGCCTACGAGAGGACGCTTCCGCTGCACTTCAGGGCGTACGACGACGTGGTGCCGCTGCTGGATGAGCTCGATGCGCGGGGAGTGCCCTACGGCGCTGTCAGCAACAACGTGCACGACTACCAGCGGGCCAAACTGGACCGTGCGGGACTGACGCGCATCAGGGTACTAGTGGGCATCGACACGGTCGGGGTGGCGAAGCCCGACCCGCGGATCTACCTGGAGGGAGCACGCCTGATCGGAGCCGATCCCTCACGCACGCTCTACGTCGGAGACAATCGGTTGATCGACGCGAAGGGGGCGCGGGCGGCCGGGCTGGTGGGGGTCTGGCTCGACCGCGCGGGGACCGGGTCGGAGGCGGGGGCACCTGGCGGGGTGCCGGATCGCCGGGCCGCGGACAGGGCGGCGGAGGTGCCACGCATCACGGGGCTGGACGCCGTTTTGCAGTTCATGGCCTCTGTCCGGTAAAGTTATTTCTCGGCGCGGAGCGGTTACGCGAGCGAAACCCAGCAGGATCGGGTCTTCGAAAAGTGCCATTGGGGTATGGTGTAATTGGCAACACACTGGTTTCTGGTACCAACATTCTAGGTTCGAGTCCTGGTACCCCAGCGCAATCCTGTTCATGGACAGGGTGGCAAAAGCAGTACAAAAGCAGTAGTAAGATGTACAAGTACTGGCCCCATCGTATAGCGGCCTAGTACGCTGCCCTCTCACGGCGGTAACGCGGGTTCGAATCCCGCTGGGGTCACAGCGTCCGCAAGGACATAAGGAAAGTCCCGGACATCATCACGATGTCCGGGACTTTCTGTCGTATGGGGTTGCCCGCCAGTTGTCGTCGGGGGCTGCTCACCAGCGGGAACCGCCGATGCGGCACGCCAGGGCTGGCATGATGGAGCCATGAGCGCACCCTCCCTGGCCGGCGAAGCCCGCGGGCTCTCCCCGCTGTTGCGCGAGGTGCAGGCCGCACTCGAGAACCTCGCATTCCCCCTGGCCCTCGCCAGTTCGGTCCAGGCGCGTGGATCCGCCGTGGCGGCCCGTGCCCAGCTCGACGACTACATCCTTCCCCGGCTGGCGAACCTCGACGCCCCGCTCGTCGCCGTCGTCGGCGGCTCGACGGGCGCCGGAAAGTCGACGCTGGTGAATGCGCTCGTCGGTCGCCCGGTCTCCGTGACGGGCGCGGTGCGTCCCACGACCCGCCAGCCCCTCCTGCTGCACCATCCGGAGGACGGCGCATGGTTCGACGACGAACGCATCCTGCCGTCACTCAGCCGCGTGCGCCTGAGTGATGACGCCGTGCAGCCGACCGACGTGCAGCCGATCGACGTGCGGCCGACCGACGCGCAGCCGAGGGATCCCGCGCAGCTGCCACGCCCGCATGCCGGGCCGGGACCGGACACCCTGCTGCTGCGGCCCACGCGCACCCTGCCGATCGGACTCGCACTGCTCGATGCTCCCGATGTCGACTCCATCGCGGACGAGAACCGGCGGCTCGCGGGGCAGTTGCTTGCGGCCGCGGACCTCTGGATCTTCGTCACGACGGCGAACCGCTACGCAGATGCGGTGCCGTGGAAGCTGCTGGCTGAAGCGGGGCGACGCGACGTCCTCGTGGCGGTCGTGCTCGATCGCGTTCCCCGCGGTGTCGAGGAGGAGATCCGGGGCGACCTGCTCACGCTGCTCTCCGCGGAGAACCTCGGACACGCCCCCATCTTCGTCGTCCCGGAAATGTCCCTCGGTCCGTCGCGCATGCTTCCCCCGGAGGCCGTCGAGCCCATCGCCCGCTGGTTGCAGGCGCTCGCCGCGGACGCGGAGGGCCGACGCGACATCGCGCGGCGCACGGTGAGGGGAGCCATGCGCGCGCTGGCAGGACGGATCGATTCCATCGCGGAGGCTGCGGAGCAGGAGCAGTCGGTCGGCAACGCCCTCCGGGCCTCGACCGACGATGCCTACCGGGACGCGCTCGCCGACGTCCTGGCGTCGACCGAGGATGGCAGGCTGCTGCGCGGCGAGGTCCTCGCCCGCTGGCAGGATTTCGTCGGCACCGGCGAGTTCATGCGCGGGCTCGAGACGAGGATCGGATGGGCCCGTGACCGGGTGAGCGCCTTCTTCACAGGTCGCCCGGCTCCGGCGGCCACCGTCGCCGACGCCATCGGCAGCGGTCTGCAGACGGTCATCGTGGAGCAGGCGGCACGGGCGGACGAGGCCACCCGGCGGCGCTGGAGGTCCGAGCACGCAGGCGCCGTGCTGCTCGAGAGCCTGCCTCCGTGGCGAGCCGACGACTTCTCGTCCGAGGTGGCCCGGGAGATCCGCGACTGGCAGCAGGACCTCCTGCACCTCGTGCAGGCCGAGGGCGCGGACAAGCGCTTCACCGCGCGCATGCTGTCCTTCGGCGTCAACGGCATCGCGGTGGCCCTCATGGTCGTCGTGTTCGCCTCCACCGGAGGACTCACCGGTGGCGAGATAGGAATCGCCGGAGCGTCGGCGATCGCAGGCCAGAAGCTCCTCGAGGCGGTCTTCGGGGACGACGCCGTCCGGCGCCTCACGGCGACAGCGCGGAAGAACCTGTCCCGGCGGGTGGAAGGCTTGATGGACAAGGAGCGGGCGTCCTTCGACCGGTGCCTGGAGCCACTGGCGCGTCAGACGTCGGCGGAGGCATTGCACGTGCTGGCCCATCAGCTCCGGACGGCCCTGCCGAGCGGGCAGCATACTGCAGCGGGGGAGGACGCGTGAGCCGACACCGGGGCGCGGTCGCCGAGACTCCACTGGCCACGTCGCTCACGGATGCGCTCGAGCGGTTGCAGACCGCCTATGAGCTCGGCCGGAACCGATTGCCCGAGGACGCGCTCGAACGGCTGCACGGGACGCTCGACAGGGCGGGCAGCCGGCGGTCGTTGTCAGCTGATCACACCGTCGTCGGGGTCTTCGGCCCGACGGGGAGCGGTAAGTCCTCGCTCGTCAACGCGTTGAGCGGCACGGCATCCGCACGTGTCGCCGCGAGGCGGCCGACGACGTCCGAGCCCCTTGCCCTTGTCTGGGGGGCCAAGGGGAGTGGGGAGTTGCTCGACTGGCTCGGGGTCACGCAGAGGGTGGAACTGCCCGACGGCGCACCACTCATCACCGGCTGGTCCGTGGACGGCGGCACCCGTGGACACCAGGAATCCCGCGATGCCTCCGCCCGTGCCGTCGATAACGCACGCACGGCAACGATGGGCGAGGCGCAGGCGGGCGGCAGGACGGACCCGCAGGAGCCAGCTCGTCGGGGCCTCTTCCGGTGGCGCCGCACTGCGGCGGCGTCGACGGCAAACGCGGGGAAGGGGGCCCACCGTCCTGGTGCGGCCGCGACGTCCGCTTCCTCCCTCGACCACGCTGATGCCGCAGGATCCGCTGGACGCGCCGACTCGACGCAGGTTCCCGGGCTGATCCTCCTGGATCTCCCGGACTTCGATTCGACCGCCGCCGCGCATCGCGAGATCGTCCAGCGGATGGCAGGTCAGGTCGACGTCCTGCTCTGGGTCGTCGATCCGCAGAAGTATGCCGACGCGGCGCTTCACCACGGGTTCCTGCGCGGACTGGCGACCCACGAGGCCGTGACCCTGATCGCCCTCAACCAAGCGGATCGCCTCGAGCCGCACGACCTCGATGCCGTCACGGGTTCGCTCGCCGACATCCTGGCCGGGGAGGGCCTCCCGGGCGTCGCCGTCCTTCCGGTATCCGCGCGAACCGGGATCGGCGTACCCGCGCTCGCCGACGAGATCCGGTCCCTTGCCGAGAGCAGGGCCGCCGCTACTCGCAGGCTGGCCGCGGACGCCTCCCTGGCGGCCGCGGAACTCCTCCCGTTCACTGCCGATCGACCGGTGGACGCGCCCTCCCAGCAGGCCCGTGCGGCGCTGTCCACGGACCTCGCCGCGGCTGCGGGAGTCCCGGTCGTCGTCGACGCCGTGACCCGCGCGTATCGTCGCGACGCCCATGCAGTCACGGGCTGGCCGGTGACGCGGTGGCTCGCCCGGTTCCGTCCGGACCCGCTCCGCCGGCTCAATCTGCGCCGTGACGATGTCCTTCCGGAGCTCCGGAGCTCGTCGCTTCCCCTCGTCCAGCCGGCGCAGGGAGCCCGGGTGGACCACGCGTTGCGGGTGTTCGGGGACTCATCGGCGAGTGGAGCCGTGGAGCCGTGGCACTCCTCCATCCGGGACGCCGCGCGCGGGACGGCGACCGATCTCAAGGACGCGCTCGATGCCGCAATCACCGGAACGGATCTCGAGACCGGGCGCCGGGGCTGGTGGGGCCTCTTCGGCGTCCTGCAGTGGATCATGTTCGTCGCCTTCGCTGCCGGCCTGGCATGGCTCGGGGTGCTGGCGGTCCTCGGCTTCCTGCAGCTGCCCACGATCGACGTCCCCCGGATCGAGGGTTTTCCGCTGCCCACGCTCCTGATCCTCGGCGGGCTGTCGGCCGGCGTCCTGCTCAGTGTCCTGGCTGCGTTGCTCGCCCGGTGGGGGGCGGCGCGGAGGGCTGCGCGGGTGCGCCGGCGGTTGCTCGCCTCCTGCGCCCAGGTGGTGCACGGCGTCGTGGTGCAGCCGGTCGGGAACGAGATCGAGCGCTGCAACGGCTTCCGGGCAGCGGTGCTGTCCGCACTGCAGCGCAGCTGACGGCGCCGCCGACTGCCTGCACGCCGACAGGACGACTGGCACCGGACCACGACGCTCGTCACTGTGGGGTTCACGTCGCTACGGCAGAAGGCGCAGGACTTTCTCCACCGTGTTGATGTTCCGTGTGGTGGAGGTCGACGCGTACCGCGTCCTGCCGAGCAGCTTCGCGAGGGGCACGTCGGTCGATCGGCCTTTGGGGGAGAACCAGGCGATGGCGGTGCCACCCTCGAGAACGGCAGGCCGTTCGCCGAGCCCGCGTGCCTCGTCGACGAATGCCTCCAGTTCCGCGGTGCCCGTGAACAGTGTCACGTAGGAGTGCATGTCGGCAGGGGCGCTCGATGCAGTACCGGGATCGACCCCCGGCCCCGGGTCGGAGCCCGCAGTCGCCGCTGCGGCTGGTTGCCCGGGCATCGACGCCGCGATCGCAGCGAGACCGGCGTGGTCGACCACGATGACCCAGGCCTCGTAGCCGAAACGGCGTCGCAACGCATCCTCCACGAGGTTCTTCAGCTCGGCAGCACCGAGACGTGAGGAACACGTGACGTTGCCGCTCGCGAGGACCGTGGCGACGTCGTGGACCGGAAGCCGGGTGAGTTCGTCGCGGAGCTCCGCCATGCGGACGGTGATGCCGCCGACGTTCACTCCGCGCAGGAAGATCGCGTAGTGCTTGTCCTCTCCCGTCACGCCTTTTCCCGCCATCTCAGTCATCTCAACCCGCCACCTCAGTCCGCCGCCTTCGCGACGGCGAGCGTCAGCTGGCGGGCGGCATCGGAGACGACCTCGGCGTGGATGCGTCCAGGCTGGCGGGTGAGCCGTTCCATCGGGCCGGAGATGGACACCGCGGCGATGACACGACCGGACGGGCCGCGGACCGGTGCCGAGACGGACGCCACGCCTGCCTCCCGTTCGCCGAGGCTCTGGGCCCAGCCGCGACGTCGGACGCCCGCGAGCACCGTGGGGGTGAAGCGTGCGTTCTGAAGTCCCTTGAGCAGTCGGTCGTGGTCCTCCCAGGCGAGGAGGCACTGCGCCGCAGAACCTGCCCTCATCGAGAGCTGGGTACCCACGGGGATGGTGTCGCGCAGGCCGACGGGGCGCTCGGCCGATGCGACGCATACGCGCCAGTCGCCCTGCCGACGGAAGAGCTGCGCGCTCTCTCCTGTCGCGTCGCGGAGACCGAGGAGGACGGGACCAGCAGCGGCGATCAGGCGATCCTCGCCGGCGGCCGACGCCAGTTCCACGAGCCTGCTCCCGAGCACGAAGCGACCCTGCATGTCGCGCCCGACGAGGCGGTGGTGGGCGAGCGCGAGGGCCAGCCGGTGAACTGTCGGGCGGGCGAGCCCCGTCGACGCGACGAGCTGGGCGAGTGTCGTCGGTCCGGCTTCGAGCGCATCGAGCACGAGTGCGGCCTTGTCGATGACTCCGACGCCGCTAGAATTGTCCATAGGATGATATTGCCGTCTCATTATCTGAGACGCAAGCCGCCCGGCTGGCACTCCTCCGGGAGCGCTGGTTGAGTGGAACCACGGATCGCGGCCGGGGCACACCCCGGGGTCGCGGCTTCGCCGGAACAGAAAAGGACGATCGTCATGGGCAAGACACTGGCAGAGAAGGTCTGGGACGCACATGTCGTCCGCAAGGGCGAGGTCGTCGGGGACGAAGCGCAGCCCGACCTCCTGTACATCGACCTGCACCTCGTGCACGAGGTGACGTCGCCGCAGGCCTTCGAGGGACTCCGGCTTGCCAACCGTCCCCTCCGCCGCCCCGACCTGACGATCGCCACGGAAGACCACAACACGCCCACGGTGGACATCGACAAGCCGATCGCCGACCTCACCAGCCGGACGCAGATCGAGACACTGCGGGCGAACTGCCGGGAGTTCGGCGTCCGCCTGCACTCCCTGGGTGACGCGGAGCAGGGAATCGTGCACGTCGTCGGACCTCAGCTCGGGCTGACGCAGCCGGGACTGACCGTCGTGTGCGGCGATTCGCACACCTCCACCCACGGCGCTTTCGGAGCGCTGGCGATGGGCATCGGCACCTCCGAGGTGGAGCACGTGATGGCGACGCAGACGCTCTCGCTCAAGCCGTTCAAGACCATGGGCATCACGGTCGAGGGGACCCTCAAGCCGGGCGTCACCTCGAAGGACATCATCCTGGCCATCATCGCGAAGATCGGTACCGGAGGCGGTCAGGGGTACGTCCTCGAGTACCGTGGGTCGGCCATCCGGTCCCTGTCGATGGAAGCCCGCATGACGATCTGCAACATGTCGATCGAGGCCGGGGCGCGCGCGGGCATGGTGGCGCCCGACGACACGACCTTCGAGTACCTGCGCGACCGTCCCCACGCGCCCCAGGGCGAGGACTGGGACGCCGCCGTCGCGGACTGGCGCGAACTGCGCACCGACGACGACGCCGTCTTCGATGCCGAGGTCTTCCTCGACGCTGACGACCTCGAGCCCTTCGTCACCTGGGGCACCAATCCCGGTCAGGGTGTCTCCCTCTCGCAGGCCGTCCCCTCACCCGACGACTTCGCCGACGAGAACGACAAGGCCGCCTGCACCCGGGCCCTCGACTACATGGCACTCGAACCCGGCACCCCGATGAAGGACATCCGCGTCGACACGGTGTTCCTGGGCTCCTGCACCAACAGCCGGATCGAGGACCTCCGGATCGCGGCGGACATCATCCGCGGCAGGGAGAAGGACCCCGCGATCCGCATGATGGTGGTACCCGGCTCGGCCCGCGTGCGGCTTCAGGCCGAGGCCGAGGGACTGGACCGCGTGTTCAAGGACTTCGGTGCCGAGTGGAGGTTCGCCGGCTGCTCCATGTGCCTCGGGATGAACCCGGACCAGCTGGCGCCGGGGGAGCGCTGCGCCTCGACCTCGAACCGCAACTTCGAAGGACGCCAGGGCAAGGGCGGAAGGACGCACCTGGTCTCGCCCGTCGTCGCCGCCGCGACCGCTGTCCGCGGCACCCTCAGTTCACCGTCGGACCTGGAACCCCTGCCGCGCGGCACCGGGGCCCATGCCGCCGCATCCACCGTTCCCGCTGCTTAGGAAGCCCGCCATGGAAAAGATCACCACCCACACCGGCATCGGCGTCCCGCTGCGCCAGAGCAACATCGACACGGACCAGATCATCCCCGCGGTGTACCTGAAGCGGATCACACGGACGGGCTTCGAGGATGCCCTTTTCGCGGCCTGGCGCAAGGAGGAGGGCTTCATCCTCAATCGTGAGCCCTACTCCCGTGGCTCCGTGCTCGTCGCCGGGCCGGACTTCGGCACCGGGTCCTCCCGGGAACATGCTGTCTGGGCACTGAAGGACTACGGTTTCAAGGCCGTCCTGTCCTCGCGGTTCGCCGACATCTTCCGCGGCAACTCGGGCAAGCAGGGGCTCGTCGCCGCGCAGGTCGCCCAGGACGACATCGAACTGATCTGGAAGATCCTCGAGAACGAGCCCGGCGCCACTGTGACGGTGGACCTGGAGTCGCGCAGCGTCCAGTGCGGCTCCGTCAGCGCGCCCTTCCAGCTGGACGACTACACGCGGTGGCGCCTGCTCGAGGGGCTGGACGACATCGGTCTGACGCTTCGCCAGGAAGAGCACATCACGGCCTTCGAGTCCCGTCGCCCGTCCTACAAGCCGACCACGCTTCCCGCCCGCACCTGAGATCCGGCACCCTGCGGGCTCGCTCCGGGGGTTCGAGAGCCGTGGTGTCGCGCACCTCACAGCGGCCGGGCGCACGTGTGCGGAATGACGACGCACCTGCACGGGTTCCTACCAGTGAACAGGGAGTGCGCGAAGTACCCTTGTATTTCTGTCTGCTTCGGGGTGCTCCTATGCTTGGAACGAGCATTTTCAGAGTCCGCTGGGGTTCAACGTATGAGGAAAATAGGTATTCATGGGTAGCGTTCTGACCATTCGCGGCGGCATTCCGTTGACGGGCAAGGTTTTCGTCCGCGGTGCGAAGAACCTCGTACCGAAGGCGATGGTGGCATCGCTCCTGGGCAACACGCCCTCGGTACTGCGCAATGTTCCTGAGATCAAGGACGTCGACGTCGTCACGAGCCTCCTGCAGCTGCATGGCGTCAAGGTGACGAAGGACCCCGTCACGGGCGACCTCACGATGGATCCGAGCGACGCGAAGATGGCCCGCTCGAAGGACATCGACGCACACGCCGGCGACTCGCGTATCCCCATCCTCTTCTGCGGGCCCCTGATGCACAGCATCGGCGAGGCCTTCATCCCCGACCTCGGCGGATGCAAGATCGGCGATCGGCCCATCGACTACCACCTCGAGGTGCTCCGCAACTTCGGTGCCGTCGTCGACAAGCGCCCCGGCGGCATCTCGATCTCCGCGCCTAAGGGCCTGCACGGCGCGAAGCTCACGCTTCCCTACCCCAGCGTCGGAGCCACCGAGCAGGTGCTGCTGACCGCCATCCGCGCTGAAGGTATCACCGAGCTCTCCGGTGCCGCCGTCGAGCCCGAGATCATGGATCTCATCGCGGTGCTGCAGAAGATGGGGGCGATCATCACGGTGCAGACGGACCGGGTGATCCGCATCGAGGGTGTCAAGGAGCTGACGGGCTACAACCACAAGGCGATCTCGGACCGCAATGAGACGGCGTCGTGGGCTTCGGCCGCGCTCGTCACCAAGGGTGACATCTACGTCGAGGGCGCACGCCAGCTCGACCTCACCGCCTTCCTCAACACCTACCGCAAGATCGGCGGCGCCTTCGACGTCGACGACGACGGCATCCGCTTCTACCACCCGGGCGGCCCGCTGACCCCGCTGGTGCTCGAGACGGACGTGCACCCCGGGTTCATGACGGACTGGCAGCAGCCGCTCGTCGTCGCCCTCACGCAGGCCTCCGGCGTGTCGATCGTCCACGAGACGGTGTACGAGAACAGGTTCGGCTTCACCGAGGCCCTCATCCGCATGGGGGCGAACATCCAGGTGCACCGTGAGTGCCTCGGGAGCGTGCCCTGCCGATTCGGGCAGCGCAACTTCCTCCACTCCGCGGTGATCTCCGGACCGACGCAGCTCCACGGAGCCGACATCGACATCCCCGACCTGCGGGGCGGATTCAGCCACCTCATCGCCGCACTCGCGGCCGAGGGAGTCTCTCGCGTGACCGGCATCGAGCTGATCAATCGCGGCTACGAGCGGTTCCAGGACAAGCTCGAGGGACTGGGCGCCGACTTCGACATCACGGAGGACGCCCCGGCTGCCGCCGTGACAATCTCCTAGGCGGTCCCGGCGATGGGGGAGCCCAAGGGCTCGCGCGCCATGTTCACATTCCTCGCCTCCTGGGTGCGGCCCGTGATGAACGCGCTGATGGGCAAGGAGTGGCACGGCCAGGAGAGGCTGCCGCGCGGCGCAGGAGTGATTGTCTGCCCCAACCACGTCACCGAGATCGATCCGGTGGTGGTGGGGCACTTCCTGTACAACCAGGGCATCATGCCGCACTTCCTCGCGAAGGCGTCGCTGTTCAAGGTGCCCGTCATCGGCTGGATCCTGAGGACCATCCGGCAGATCCCGGTAGAGCGCGTCTCGGCGGGAGCGAACCGGTCGCTGGAGGCAGCCCGGGACGTCCTGGCCGACGGGGGCGGCATCATCATCTACCCGGAGGGTACGCTCACCCGCGACCCCGACATGTGGCCCATGAAGGGCAGGACGGGCGCCGCGCGCCTCGCGCTGCAGACCGGTGCACCCGTTGTCCCGATCGCACAGTGGGGAGCGCACGAGGTCTTCCCCCGGTATGCCAAGCGTTTCTACCTCGTGCCGCGGAAGCGCGCGCGCGTGCTCGTCGGCGACCCCGTGGATCTCAGTGAGTTCCAGGGCGCGCCGCTGACCCGTACCACCCTCGAGGCCGCAACGGACCGCATCATCGATGCGATCACCGAGCTCCTGGCCGAGCTGCGCGGCGAGACACCGCCCAGCGAGCGCTGGGATCCGGCACAGAAGCAGCAGGAGCGGATGGGCCGCGGTCCCGAAACTCCGAACGGCGACGCGACCGGGCCTGCCGTTCCGCACGGCTCCGCCCCTGAGGACGGCGCCGCCCCTGAAGACGGTGCTGCCCGTCGGAACGGCGTGCCCGATGTCCCCGGTGCGCCCCCGGCCGGAGGAGCAGCCTGATGAGCGAAGCATCACCCGGGGTGCCGAACGGCGTGGACCGGAGGCGGCAGCCGGCGAAGATCGCGGTGCTCGGTTCCGGGAGCTGGGGAACGACGTTCGCGAAGGTGCTCGCGGACGCGTCAGCGAGCACGGACATCATGCTCTGGTCCCGGCGTTCCGAAGTGGCGGACGAGATCACGTCGGAGCACCGCAATTCGCGGTATCTCGGCGACATCAGGCTCCCGTCGAACGTCAGTGCGTCGGTCGACGTCGACGCGGTCCTCGCGGGGAGCGACCTCGTGGTGCTGGCTGTCCCGGCGCAGACACTGCGTGCGCAACTTCCGGAATGGCGCCCGCTCATCCCCGCACACGCCGTCGTCGTCTCGCTGATGAAGGGGCTCGAGGTCGGCACGGACGCGCGGATGAGCGAGGTGATCGCGGAGGAACTCGCACTGCCGGCGGAGCGGATCGCTGTCGTCTCCGGACCCAACCTCGCCATGGAGATCGCGCGGGAGGAGCCGACGGCGTCCGTCGTCGCGTGTCCCGACCACGACACGGCGACCTGGATCGCGGCGGCCTGCACGGCGTCCTACTTCCGGCCCTACACGTCCACCGACGTGATCGGTGTCGAGATCGGGGGCATCGTGAAGAATGTCATCGCACTCGCCGTCGGGATCTGCGAAGGGCGACGGATGGGCGACAACACCAAGGCGTCCGTCATCACACGCGGGCTCGCAGAGACCACGCGTCTGGCCGTCGCTCTGGGTGGGCGGCCGGAGACGATGGCCGGGCTCGCCGGCATGGGAGACCTGATCGCCACCTGCTCGTCCGCGCTCTCGCGCAACCACACCGCCGGGCACCTCCTGGGTCAGGGTCTCACCCTCGACCAGGTGACGGTGAGGATGAACCAGACGGCGGAGGGGATCAAGTCCGCGCAGGCCGTCCTGGACTCCGCGACCAAGCTGGGCGTCGACATGCCCATCACCGCGAGCGTGGTGGCCGTCCTGCAGGGGCGCTTGTCCGTCAACGACCTCGGGCCGCGCCTGCTGGCCCGCCACCTCAAGCCGGAAGGCGATCGCGCACCGTGACCACCGTGACCACCGAGACCACCGAGACTTCAGCCCTGTCCCGCAAGCCACGCGTGCTCGTCCTGTTCGGCGGCCGATCCAGCGAGCACGCCGTCAGCTGCGTGACAGCCGCCGGGGTCCTGGAGGCGATCGACCGCACACGGTACGACGTCGTGCCGGTCGGCATCACGAAGTCAGGGCAATGGTCCCTCGTCTCGGGTGATCCGTCGGCGTGGTCTCTCCGCTCCGATGTGCTTCCCGAGGTGACCGCGACGGAGCAGGCAGTGGTCATGGGTACCGCGGCGGATGGCGGGGAGGGACAGGAACTCCTCGTCGCAGCGCCCGGCTCCGTCCCCAGGAGCCTTGGCGGGGTGGACGTCGTCCTGCCACTCCTGCACGGTCCGTTCGGGGAGGACGGCACGCTGCAGGGCATGCTGGAGCTCGCCGACATGCGCTACGTCGGCGCCGGTGTCCTGGCCTCAGCCGTCGGGATGGACAAGCACTACATGAAGGTGGTCTTCGCGGCGGCGGGACTCGAGGTGGGCCCCTACGAGGTGGTGACGGACCGCCAGTGGCGGACTGACGCGGAAGGCAGCATGCTTCGTGCCGCGGCCCTCGGGTTCCCGCTGTTCGTCAAGCCGGCACGCGCAGGGTCCTCGATGGGCATCAGCCGCGTCGAGGACGCGGAGGGGATCCTGGCCGCGGTGGAGGCGGCGCGAGCACACGACCCGAAGGTGGTGATCGAGGCCGGCATCGTGGGGCGCGAGATCGAGGTGGCCGTCCTGCAGGGACGCGGACTCGACGCGCCGCGCACGTCGCTTCCGGGCGAGATCGCGATCCAGCCGGGCGACCACGCCTGGTACGACTTCGAGGCGAAGTACGTCGACGGCGCCGCTGCGGAGCTCTCCTGCCCCGCGGACCTCCCGCAGGACGTAATCGACCGCGTGCGGGATCTCGCGGGCAGGGCGTTCGACGCGATCGGAGGCGAGGGCCTGTCGCGGGTCGACTTCTTCTACACGCCCGACGGCCGCCTCGTCATCAACGAGATCAATACCATGCCCGGATTCACCCCCATCAGCATGTACCCCCAGATGTGGGCGAAGTCGGGGCTGGGCTACACGGAACTCATCGACGAGCTCATCGGACTCGCGCTGGAGCGGGGTACCGGCCTGCGCTGAGCATGGGCGGCTAGGCCACGACGAGGACTCCGAGGAGCGAGAGCCCGACGAGGAACAGCGTCGAGCCCGCCCCGACGATCGCGAACCGTCCACCCGTGCGGAGCAGGCGGCGGAGGTCGATGCCGGCGCCGAGTCCGAACATCCCCGCGGCCAGCAGGACGGTGGTGAGGGTGCGGCCGGCGTCCAGGAGCGACGGGGGCAGGATGTCCAGCGACCGCAGCACGACCATGGCCAGGAAGCCCAGCACGAAGAGGGGCACCAGGGGAGTCTTCCTGCGGCCGGGCCGCCCTGCGTCTTCCCCTGTTCCACGATCCATAGCGGCCGCGCGGCGTCGTACCCCGACGCTCGCGAGGGCAGTGACCGGCGCCAGCAGGACGACGCGACCGAGCTTGACCACCGTGGCCACGGCCAGCGCCGTCGTCCCGGCCGTGCTGGCCACAGCCACCACCTGGGCCACCTCATGGACGGCCAGCCCGGACCATACGCCGAATCGTGCCGCGTCGAGCCCGGCGACGGCATTGAGCAGTGGCAGCACCACGATCATCAGGGATCCGTAGAGCGTGACCATCGCGACGGCGGAGGCGACCTCGTCATCGTCGGCGTCGACGACGCCCTGCATCCCGGCGACGGCGGACGCCCCGCAGATCGAGAAGCCTGCCGCCATGAGGGCCGCTCCGGAGCGGGTCAGGCCGAGGCGTCTGCCCAGCCAGAGAGTGGCGAAGTAGCTCAAGGACACGCATGCGACGATCAGCAGGACGACCTGCGGCCCCAGGGCGAGGATGTCCGGAACAGCGAGTTGGAGCCCGAGCAGTACGACCCCGGCACGGAGCAGGCGCATGGTGCCGCCACTGATCCCCGTGCGAAGCCTTGCCGAGTAGACGCCCGAGTTGCCGAGCAGGATGCCGAGGACCAGGGCGATGACGAGGGCTCCGAGGACCGTCTGCACGCCGGCCAGGGCCATGGACAGCCCGACGCCGGCAGCCATGACGAGAAGACCCGGGACCCACGCTCGGAGCTGTCGGTACCGGGTCTCCCGGGTGGTACTGGTGTTCATCTGCGGCGTCGGTCCTTTCGGCAGCAACGGCGACGTGCTGTCCGATCGATTGTGTCAGAGGCCGCACGACCTTCAGGCCGGACAGCCCGCCGGGCGGACCGATGCACTGCTGGTGACACGCTTCAGATGATGCCCTCGGTGAGGCCGTTGGGCGTGCCGAACCGGTGGGCCGTGACGCTGATGGCCTGTTCCTGCAGGAACGGCAGCATCTCCACCCGGCCCGACTCGGTGACAGGCTGCGCGTAGATCGCCAGGTCGGGCCGTCCACCGGTCACCCTCGCCAGAGCTGGTGCGCTCCCGCCGATGAGCCGGACGCGCCGGGTGGCGAGCGACGCGCTGCGTGCGAGCCATGCCTCGTCGTCTTCGATGATGATGCTGTCGGACCGCGGCGCGACGATGGCCCGCAGCGACGCCGGGAGATCGACCGCACTGGATACCGTGACCACGGAGTCGGCGGCCACCGCGGCGAGGAGGACACGCACCAGATCCACCAGGGGAGCTCCCTCCGCCAACCGTACCGTCACGGGATGGGGAAGGTAGCGGAAGAGGTTGCGCTCGACGGGCAGCCCCGAGACGTCCTTGACCCGACCGAACTCGGCGGCCCACGCAGCAGCGTCCGAAGCGGCAGCGCGGTCGAGGCGGGCGAGGTCTGGTGCGGACAGACCGGCGCTGTGCGCCGCCGACAGCAGGGGGGCGACGACGGGAAGGGGGGCATCCTGTGCCTTCGATTCCCTGGACGTCCACGCCCCGAGGCCCACGAGGTAGTTCGGTCCCCCCGCCTTGGTTCCCGCGCCGACCGCCGATTTCTTCCAGCCACCGAATGGCTGGCGCTGGACGATCGCGCCCGTGATGCCGCGGTTGACGTAGAGGTTGCCTGCCTGCACGCCGTCGATCCAGGTCGCGATCTCCCGGCTGTCCAGTGAATGGATGCCGGACGTGAGGCCGTAATCGATGTCGTTCTGCAGTGCTATGGCCTCGTCGAGGGTCGCCGCGGTCATGATGCCGAGGATCGGGCCGAAGTACTCCGTCAGGTGGTAGGTGGACCCGCGCCTGACACCGTCGCGCACGCCCGGGCTCCATAGGCGGCCCGAGTCGTCGAGTCGCTGCGGCTCCACGAGCCACGACTCTCCCTCGCCAAGCGCCGTCAGCCCGTCGAGCAGTTTTCCCTCCGCCGGTTCGATGACCGGTCCCATCTGCGTGGTGGGATCGTCGGGGTAGCCGACAGAGAGCGACGTGACCGCGTCGAGGAGCTGGTTGCGGAACCGCGGCGACGAAGCCACGCTGCCGACGAGGATCACCAGGGACGCCGCCGAGCACTTCTGGCCCGCGTGGCCGAAGGCCGACTGCGCCACGTCCTTCGCCGCGAGATCGAGGTCGGCGCTCGGGGTGACGATGATGGCGTTCTTGCCGGACGTCTCGGCCAGGAGCGGCAGGTCCGTCCGGAAGGACCGGAACAACTTGGCGGTCTCGTACCCGCCGGTCAGGATCACGCGGTCGACCCGTGGGTCCGAGATGAGCTGTCGCCCGAGGTCGCCCTCGTCGACCTGCACCAAGCGGAGGACCCCCCTCGGCACTCCTGCTGCCCAAAGGGCCTGGACCATGACGGAACCGGACCGGCGCGCCTGCGAGGCGGGCTTGATGATCACGGAGGACCCGGCGGCCAGCGCCGCGAGGGTCGAGCCCGCCGGGATCGCCACCGGGAAGTTCCACGGGGGCGTGACGACGGTCAGCCGGACGGGAGAGAACAGGGCGCCGTCGACGTCGTCGAGCTCGCGGGCGCGCTCGGCGTAGTAGTGGGCGAAGTCGACGGCCTCGGAGATCTCCGGGTCCGCCTGGTCCAGCGTCTTGCCGGTCTCGGCAGCCATGACCTCCATCAGCTCCGCGCGGTGCGCCTCGAGCGAGTCTCCCGCCCGGTGCAGGATCTCGGCGCGCTCCGCCCCTGTGAGGTCTCCCCAGGACGCGGCCGCGGAGACTGCGCCGGCGATCGTGTCCTCGAGGTCCTCGGCACGGGCGAGGCTGGTGGCGGCGACGAGGTCGTTGCCCAGCTCGGAGGTGGCCACGCGTTCGAGGATCGCCCGCCCCCACGCCCGATTGGCAGGCAGGGAAGGATCGGTGTCAGGAGTGTTCACGAACCCGGTCCCGGGGTGCGCCGGGGCGGGCAGCGTGCGGTCCTGACGGCGGCTGGGAGCCGGGATGGAGGTATCGAGATGCTGGAGCGAGGCGAGGAAGCGGTTCTTCTCACGCTCGAAGAGCGCCTCGTTCTCGGAGAGTTCGAACACTGCGGACATGAAGTTGTCCTGGCTCGCACCCTCCTCGAGGCGCCTGATCAGGTACGCGATGGCGACGTCGAACTCGCTCGGGTGGACGACCGGTGTGTAGAGCAGCAGGGACCCCACGTCGCGCTTGACGGCCTCCGCCTGCCCCTGCGCCATGCCGAGGAGCATCTCGAACTCGATGCCGTGGCGTACCCCGCGCTCGCCCGCGAGCAGCCACGCGAAGGCCAGGTCGAACAGGTTGTGGCCCGCGACGCCGATGCGGACGTTGTCGATGCGGCCGGGCTGCAAAGCATAGTTGAGTACGCGCTTGTAGTGCGTGTCCGAGTCCTGCTTCGAGCCCCAGGTCGCCAGCGGCCAGTCGTGGAGCGACGCCTCGACCTGCTCCATGGGGAGGTTGGCTCCCTTCACCACGCGGACCTTGATGCCGGCACCGCCGCGGGCGCGACGGGCAGCCGCCCATTCCTGCAGCCGGATCATGGCTGCCAGGGAGTCGGGGAGGTACGCCTGCAGCACGATGCCGGCCTCGAGGTTCGTGAACTCGGGCCGGTCGAGGATCGCCATGAAGACCGCGATCGTGAGGTCGAGGTCCTTGTACTCCTCCATGTCGAGGTTGATGAACTTGGGTTTCTCGGAAGTCGCCGCGAGCCTGTACAGCGGAGTGAGCTTCTCTACCACGTGCTCCACGGCCTCCTCGAATGCCCATGCGGGGTGCGGGGCGACGGTGGAGGACACCTTGATGGAGACGTACTCGACGTCCGGGCGCTCGAGGAGCCGGACGGTGCCCTCCAGTCGGCGTTCCGCCTCATGATCCCCGAGGACCGCCTCGCCGAGCAGGTTGACATTCAGGCGGATGCCTTCGCGCCTGATCCTGCTGATCGACCGGCCGAGTCTGGCGTCCGAGGCGTCGATGATGAGGTGCCCGACCATTTCGCGCAGGACGCGCCGGGCGATCGGGATGACGACCTGCGGCAAGACGGGGGCGACGGCGGCGCCGACCTTCACGGCAGAACGCATGTACCAGGGGAGGAAGCCGGGCACCATGGGTGCGATGGCGCCGAGGTTGCGCGCCGCGACGGAGAGGTCCTCGGGGCGGATCACGCCGTCGACGAAGCCGACGGTGAAGGCGAGCCCGTTCGGGTCCTTGAGGACGCCCGCGAGTTGCTTGGCGGATGCGTCGACCGGGACCTTCGACGCCTCGACGAGCCATCGCCGCACGAGGGCGATCGATTCCTCCGGCAGCGCCGCCGGGATGTCCGTGGTGCCGCCGGGACCGGCCGAGAAGTGCGCGGATGTGTCGTCGGACCCGGGGTAGGGGGTGCTGGGCGCGTCCTGGGGTGCCGGGGTAGCGGCGAAACCCTCGCGGGGCGGGATCTGGGTTGTCATGGCAACGGCTTTCGGTTCGACGGCTCACGCCGGGCACAGGATGAAGCAGCTACTTCAGGTTCAGTATCGGGCTCCCAGTAGGATTAGGAAAAGCGATGAATTCCGAAGGATATTCATCACAGAAACCGAACGTGGGAGGTTCCGTGCTCGATCTGCGCAGACTGCGCCTGTTGCGCGAGCTCAAGCTCCGCGGCACGCTCGCCGACGTCGCGGCCGCCCTGAGCTACAGCCCGTCGTCCGTGTCGCAGCAGCTCGCCCTGCTCGAGAAGGAGGTGGGTGTCGAGCTGCTGCGGAAGACGGGCCGCCGGGTCGTCCTGACACCGCAGGCCGAGGTGCTGGTCGCGCATACGGCGGAGTTGCTGGAGACACTGGAACGGGCAGAAGCCGATCTCGCGGCCTCCCTGACGACGGTGTCCGGGACGGTCCGGGTGGCAGTCTTCCAGTCTGCTGCGCTCGCGCTGATGCCGGATGCCCTGACGGCCATGAGCCGGGACTATCCGGACGTGCGCGTGGAGATGGTCCAGCGCGAACCTGAAACAGCCCTGTACGAGACGTTCGCCCGCGACTTCGATCTCGTGATCGCTGAGCAGTACCCTGGACACGCGGCTCCCCGCCACCCTGAACTGGACCACGTGCCGCTGACGGAGGACGCAATCCGCCTCGCTGTTCCGCGGGCCGGGCTTCACCACGGCGGGGTCTCCGCTGTCGCGGAGGCCGCCGATGCCGCGTGGGTCATGGAGCCGAGGGGAGCGGCCTCCCGTCACTGGGCGGAGCAGGCGTGCCGCCGCGCCGGGTTCGAGCCGGACGTCCGCTACGAGACGGCGGACCTCCAGGCGCAGATCCGGCTCATCGAGTCCGGCAACGCCGTCGCCCTCATGCCCGATCTCGTCTGGACGGGGCGTAACGTGCCGGTGCAGCTCTTCGATCTCGACGAGGGCCCGCGTCGTTCGATCTTCACCTCGGTGCGACGTGCGGGTGCACGCCGGCCGGCGGTGCTCGCTTTCCGGGAGGTCCTCGGACGGGCTGCGGCAGGGGTGCCCCACACTCCGTCACCGCAATAGGACGCCCCTCTGCCACGGTTGTTCCCTGCGACACGCAGTTTCCCGTCATGCCGCCCCGCTCCTAAGGTTGTCTCATGTCCACCACGTCCCCGCAGCTCGAACCGGCAGCCGTGCCGGCCACCGTCGAGAGGGTCGCGGAGACCGTCCTGCCCACCAGGCACGGCCTCTTCCGCATGATCGGCTACCGCGACAGCGGGGGAATTGAGCACGTTGCCCTCACGCAGGGGATCGACGACGCCGACGGTGGAGCGCGCAGCATGACGAGTTCGGCTCCGCTCGTCCGGGTCCACAGCGAGTGCCTGACGGGGGACGCCTTCGGGTCCTGGCGCTGCGACTGCGGCGACCAGCTCGAGGCGGCGCTCGCTGCCATCGCCGGGGAGGGTCGCGGCGTCGTGGTGTATGTCCGGGGGCATGAAGGGCGCGGCATCGGTCTGCTCGCCAAGCTCAAGGCCTATGCGCTGCAGGATCAGGGCATCGACACGGTCGATGCGAACACCGAGCTGGGGCTTCCCGTCGACGCGAGGCGGTACGACCAGGCCGCGGAGATCCTCCAGGACCTCGGGATCACGTCCGTCCGCCTGCTGTCCGGGAACCCGGCGAAGGAGGAAGCACTCGAGGAGCTGGGCATCGCCGTCGTCGAGCGCCACGGACTCGCCGTGTCCGAACGCAGGGAGAACGCGGGATACCTCGCGACCAAGCGTGCGCGCATGAGGCACGACGTCGCCCCGTCCGCGGATGCCTGGAGCTCCCTCCTCGACGGCGTCTTGCCAGCGGCACCCGCGCGCGGCGAGGCGGAGGAACTCACCCACCGCTACGGGTATCTCGCCGGTGCCACCGGACGGATCGTCGTCGGGCAGCTGAGGCAGAGCCTCGACGGCTTCATCGCTTCGCGGTCGGGTGACCCCGGGTTCCACGACGACCGGGGGGACCGCGCGCACCTCCAGCGGCTGCGCGCCCTCGTCGACGCCGTCGTCGTCGGCGCGTCCACCGTCCTCGCGGAGGACTGCTCGCTCTCGGTCGAGGACGTGCCCGGTACCAGCCCGGTCCGCGTGGTGCTCGATGCAGGCGCGAAAGTGGATGTCGACGCGCGGGTCCTGGCCGACGACGGCGTGCCCACGCTCTGGATCGTCGCGCGCGACGCGGTCGTCCCCGAGGGCGTGCCGGCCTCGGTGGAGGTGGTGCGGCTGCCCATGGACGACTTCGCACCTGCGCGAGTCCTGGACGTACTGCAGGCGAGGGGGATGGAGAAGGTCCTCGTGGAAGGCGGCGGGAACACCGTCTCACGCTTCCTCGAGGCCGGCCTGCTCGACAGGCTCTACCTCACGACCGCGCCCGTCCTCGTAGGCGACGGCGTGCCCGGCATCAGATTCTCCGGCTCGGATGCACTCGCCGAGGCCCGGACCGCGCCCGTCCGTCGCTTCGTGTTCGGACAGGACATCTGCACCGAATTCAATTTCGCGGCGACGCGGTAGGGCGAGGATCCGGGCCCTGAGGTGCGGTCGGCCGGGCCGTCAGGTCATGCCGGAACGATCAGGAGTCGTCGCCGAGCCTCTTGCTCTTGCCCTGCAGCCGGTCGATGTGCTCGGATGCCTCGGCCTTGGTGATGTCCGCCGGGATCTCCTCGCCGGCTTCGCGTGCAAGCGTGTCGAGGTAGCTGCGCTGGGCGGCGGTCATGGGCTCGTCGCCCGTCACCCAGTCCGAGGGGTCCCGCTCGAAACCGCCCTCGGGCTCGGACTTCGGACTTCCCAGTGTGTCTGCCATGTCTGTTCCTTGTCGTCGTGTCCTGCGTGAGTCATCAGTCTACTTACTTTCCCGTTTCGTTCCGGGAGGGTTGACAGCCCGACCTGCTCGGAGCGGTGGATGCGACTGCAAGCCGAGGAAAGCAGGCGTCGTCGACCGGCGACGTCGCGGCTCAGGATTCGCCGGGCACCTGCGCACCAGCGGTGGCAGTGGCAGGAATCGGGTGCGCGTGCGGCATCGGACCGACGCGTTGCGCGAGGTGGGACCGCAGGTGTCGCTCCGAGTGCGCGGCGAGAAGCATCCGGCCACCGGCGTACCGCACGCCCCCTCGCGCCCGGCTGGCGACGGCGAGCCAACTGCAGACGGCGCGCTCGAGCACCCAGGCCGGCGCCCACAGCGCTGCCGTCGGACGGAAGACGGTCCGCCCTCCGCGGCGCCGGCGGCCTGTCTCCGCCAGTGCCACGACGGCGAGTCCGGCCAGCGCGAGGTGGCGGGGTTCCGGTCGTGCAAGGACGACGGCGGGAAAGAGGCTGAGCTCGATCGCGAGCCGCCCGGGCTGGGCGAAGCTGTCGTACGCCTGGCGGACGCGTTGCTTGAGGAAGTGCCGCGAGGAACAGGGGAGCCGCGCGACGAAGAGTTCGTCCGCCCGGATCTCCCGGCCCCCGGCGGCCCGTACGGTCCGGATGAGTTCGAGGTTCTCGAACAGGGCATCGGCGCAGTAGCCGCCCGTGGAGAGGACGGTGCTGCGCCGGACACCGAGCGTGCCGGGGTAGTCGGAGCCCGCTGCCCGGTTGAGCAGGGACCGACCGGTGTCCCACCGGGCGTGCCAGGGCAGCTGCGCGAAGTAGTTCTGAGGGCGGACGATGTCGGCCTGCTCGAGGAGCTCCAGCAGGCGCTCGAGTTCGGGGCGCCGGTACCGGACGTCGTCGTCGGCGACGACGACGAGGTCATGCCGCGCCGCGGAAAGGCCGGTCAGGACGCCGTGGACCTTGCCGTTGCCGCCGCCGCCCACCAGTCCGGGGTCGGGCGGGAGATGGCGGACCCCTGGCGGGAGAGCGCGAGCGTGCCCCTCGAAGATCGGTCCCGGAGAACCGTCCACCACGGTGACGTCGATCCACTGCACGAGGTCCGCCAGGTAACGGGCCAATTCCGCCAGCGGGCCCTCGCCGGTCCACTTCAACGGCAGGATGTACTCGGCTGAATACCGCATGGGGAGCCTGTGTCCTCCTTGTGCAACGGGTTCACCGGACGCTCGTCCGCTTCCCTTCAATTACTAAGGCTGCTTACGGTGGGTGTGCAAGGGACCCACGAGGTCGATCACCCGTAGACACAGGAGGAACAGTGAGCCAGCCCGCACAGCAGCAGGAACCGCCCGGAACCACCGAGGCCATGGAGCCGACGCCTGACCACGGTGAGCAGTCCTACCGCGGGAGCGGCCGACTCAGCGGCAAGAAGGCCGTCATCACGGGCGGTGACAGCGGAATCGGCCGTGCCGTCGCAATCGCCTACGCCAGGGAGGGCGCGGACGTCCTCATCAGTTACCTCAACGAGGACGAGGACGCACAGGAGACGGCCCGCTGGGTCGAGGAAGCAGGGCAGCAGGCCGTGCTGTTCCCGGGCGATCTGGCCGACGCCGCGACCTGCCGCGCCGTCATCGACAAGGCGGTCGAGGTGTTCGGCAGGGTGGACATCCTCGTCAGCAACGCCGCGTTCCAGATGACCCACGAGTCGATCGAGGAGATCCCGGACGAGGAGTGGGACCGCACTCTGGCCATCAACCTCAGCGCTTTCTTCCACCTGACGAAGGCTGCCCTGCCGCACATGGGGCCGGGTTCCTCCATCATCGGCTCGAGCTCGGTCAACTCGGACAACCCGGTGCCCACGCTGCTGCCCTACTCCGCGACGAAGGCCGGCATCGCGAACATGACCGCCTCGATGGCGCAGCTGCTGGCCGAGCGCGGCATCCGGGCGAATTCCGTGGCCCCCGGGCCCATCTGGACCCCGCTGATCCCGGCCACGATGCCCGAGGAGCAGGTCGAGAGCTTCGGCCAGCAGGTGCCGATGCAGCGCGCGGGCCAGCCGGCAGAGCTCGCCCCGGTGTACGTGCTGCTCGCCTCGGACGAGGCGAGCTATGTGTCAGGTGCACGCATCGCGGTGACCGGAGGGCAGCCGATCCTCTGATACGCGTCCCGGATGGCTACTCCGGGAGCTCGACTCGACTCGACTCGACTCGACTCGACTCGACGCGACATGACACGTCGCGCGGGGCGTGGGGCGTGGCACCCAGCCGTCCGGTGTCGTGTCACGTCGCCCCATGGGCAGTACCCCTCCCGGGCGCCGCGCGGGAGGGGTACCGCCCTAGCCCTCGAACATCGGCAGGGGAGCACCGGCGATTCCCGTCTCGACGGCGAAGAGCGCGCCCGCCGTGGGCTCGGAGCCCTCCGGGATGTTCTCCTGGGTCGTCGTGATGAAGAGGGTTCTCAGGTCCTCGCCGCCGAACGCGCACGCGGTCACGTTCGTCACCGGCAGCGGTATGTGCTCACTGAGCCTGCCCGCGGCGTCGTAGCGCGCGATCGCCCCGCCCGCGTACAGCGCCGTCCAGATACCGCCTTCGGCGTCGATCGCCATGCCGTCCGGCATGCCGAGCGCCGGCTCGACGACGGCGAACGTCCGGCGGTCGGTGAATCGTCCGCTACCCACGTCGTACCCGAGGGCGTCGATGCGTCCGGTGGGCGTGTCGCTGAAGAAAGCGGTATCGCCCGACGGGGAGAAGTGCAGGCCGTTGGACACGGTGATGCCGGTCAGGACGGTGGACACGGCGTGGTCGTGGCCGAGCGAATACAGGCTGCCCGCTCCGAAGCCGCCCTCCCAGCCCATCGACCCGCAGAGGAACCGGCCTGCGGGGTCGCATCCGCCGTCGTTCATGCGGACGGTGGAGTCGCCGAACGCCTCCGGGCCCTGTTCCAGGGTCGAGAACGCGTCGTCGGCGAACACGAATCCCCGCTCGACGCCGACGACGTATCCGCCCGACGCGCGGCCGCGGATGACTCCCGCGAGGCGGGGGTGGACGTCGTGCCGATCGAAGCTTCCGTCGTCGTGACGTACGAGGACGTCACCCTGCATCATGTCGACCAGCAGGAGCTCGCCGCGGCGCGGATCCCAGTAGGGTCCCTCGCCGTGGAAGGTGCAGACGTCGGAGATTTGCTCGGCTTTCACGGTGCCTCCTGGCAGTCGTCGGGTGGGGTGCGTCGTGCGTGGGGCTCGAACCCGCGTCAACCGCCCGTGGGCGCGGGGGTCGCGTCGGCCAGGCCGACGCAGGCACGGGCCTGCTCGACGCGCGACACGGCATTCCCCAGCTCGACGAGGACGGTGCTCGACGCCACTTCGTCCGGGTCGAAGAGGACCTCGACGGCGGGATCGCGCCCGTAGGTGGTCGCGGTCCAGGCGGGATCACCCTCCCGCAGCACCCAGTCGACGTCGTTCACGGTCACGCACGGATCGGTGGTCGGCCCGGGGACGTCCACGCCACAGCGCAGGACGACCTTCGAGGGATCGCCCCAGGCGGATGTCGCCTGGCTGTTGGTGGCGCGCTGTTGGTTCTCCGCAACCGTGGGAGGCAACGCGATCATGACATCGGCGCAGCGCGCGTTCGCCGCGTCCCCTGCCGCGTCGACGTCGACGACCGATGCGCAGCCGGGGAGCCCGACCACGAGTGCCGCGAGAAACGCCAGTGCGGTCATGGCGCGGGGATAGGCAGGCATGGCACCACCCTAGTAGGTGGCAGGAGGCCGGAACCGACACGGAACGGGTTCTGCTCGCGAGAAGCGCGGCAGCGACGGACGGTGACAGTATGCTGCAGGGGCCGCAGTCGACCGCAGGCTGCCCCCTTCCACCCGCATCCGGCGCCGCGACCCACCGCAGCCCTGGTGCGAGAGCGCGAGCCGAGGACGCATGACAACGCCCCACCGCCGGACCCCGGTGATCCCAGTCTTCCGACGAACCGTTCCCGGTGTCGTCGCCACAGCCATTTCCGGGCCGTTGGCAGCACTGGTCGCGGTTGCCGTCCTCGCGGCGCCGGCCGCCGCTACCGGACCCGGCACGCCGCCCGGGCCCCGTCCTGCCGTCGTGGGCCAGCAGGAGCCCGCCGTCGTCGAGCAGCCACAGCCCCAGACCACGTTCGTCGAACCGGCTCCGCCCGTCCCTGATCCGACGGCGACCTCGGGCACCGACCCGGAGACGGGGTTCGCGATCAACGAGCGCACCGGCTTCCTGGTCCACCCGGCTTCCGGGCACCTGATCGAACCGGGGACCGGGTACCTCCTGTTCGCCGACACGCTCATCTACACGAATCTGCGCTACGACTCCACGACAGGTGAGGTCGTCGCAATCGCCGGCGAGGTGCTGGTGCCACGCCCCAGCGCCGGCGGGACGACGCCGGACGCGTCACCGCCCGCGCCCGCGCCCGTGCCGGTACCGGTCGCGCCGTCCCCGACGCAACCGTCGGCTCCCGTCGTCACCGCGACGGCGGCCCTTCCCCCCACGTCCGCCCCTTCCACGCCGAGCAGCCGCACGACGACGGCCTCAGCCCGGTCCAGCACCGCGGGGGTCGCAGCGGAGGAGGAACGCGCTGCCTCCCTGGCCCCGGTCGCGGTGATCGGCGCGGGAATCCTCGCCGTTGCGCTCGCCGTCGTCGTCGTCCTGGCCATACGCCGTCGCGGACGCCACCAGTCCTGACCCCCGGTCCTGACCCCTCACGGCCTGAATTCGCACGACTCCTGTCGCCCTGGATGGCCCGGGAGACCGCCGGGGCCGCCTCCCGCGTGCGGGCCGAATCGGGCGGGACAGCACGTGACCGGTAAAGTGCAGGACGTGAAGAATCTTCTGGTGACCGGCGGAGCCGGCTTTATTGGGTCCAATTTCGTCCACTACCTGATGGAGCACACGGACGTCTCCGTCACGGTCCTCGACAAGCTGACCTACGCCGGCAACCAGGCCTCGCTCGAAGGGCTTCCCGCCGACCGCTTCGAACTGGTCGTGGGTGACATCGCCGATGCCGCCGTCGTCGATCCGCTGACCGAGCGAGCGGATGCCGTCGTGCACTACGCCGCCGAGTCGCACAACGACAATTCGCTGCACGATCCGCGCCCGTTCCTGGACACGAACATCATCGGTACCTACACGCTGCTCGAGGCGGCGCGACGGTACGGCAAGAGGTTCCACCACATCAGCACGGACGAGGTGTACGGCGACCTCGAGCTCGACGACCCCGCGCGCTTCACCGAGAGCACGCCCTACAACCCCTCGAGCCCCTACTCGTCGACGAAGGCAGGGTCCGATCTCCTCGTCCGTGCCTGGGTGCGTTCCTTCGGGGTCCAGGCGACCATCAGCAACTGCTCGAACAACTACGGCCCCTACCAGCACGTGGAGAAGTTCATCCCGCGCCAGATCACGAACGTGATCGACGGCATCCGGCCGAAGCTGTACGGCGAGGGACTGAACGTGCGCGACTGGATCCACGCGAACGACCACTCCTCGGCGGTGTGGACAATTCTGAACGAGGGGGAAATCGGCCAGACCTACCTCATCGGAGCGGACGGGGAGCGGAACAACAAGGACGTCGTCGAGCTCATCCTGTCCGAGATGGGCCAGCCGACCGACGCCTACGACCACGTGGTGGATCGTGCCGGACACGACCTGCGCTACGCGATCGATTCCACGAAGCTGCGGACGGAGCTCGGCTGGACGCCGGAGTTCCACCACTTCGAGCAGGGCCTCCGCGACACCATCGGCTGGTACCGGGCCAACGAGGCGTGGTGGCGCCCACAGAAGGCCGTCACGGAGTCCAAGTACACCGAGCTGGGGCAGTAGCCGTGGGTCCCACTTTCTCGAAGCCGCTCGCAGCCCGCGAGACGCCCATCCCCGGCGTCCTGCTGTTCGACCTCCCGGTGCACGGCGACAACCGCGGCTGGTTCAAGGAGAACTGGCAGCGGGCCAAGATGACGGCGGAGGGCCTCGCCGACTTCGGTCCGGTACAGAACAACATCTCGTTCAACGAGACCGCGGGCACCACGCGCGGCATCCATGCCGAACCGTGGGACAAATTCATCTCCGTGGCCACCGGCCGCGTGTTCGGCGCGTGGGTGGACCTGCGGGAGGGGCCGTCCTTCGGCGCGGTGTTCACCGCGGAACTCGATCCGTCGACGGCGATCTTCATCCCCCGGGGCGTCGGCAACGCGTTCCAGACCCTCGAGGACGGGACGGCGTACACCTACCTCGTCAACGACCACTGGTCCGCCGACGCGCAGGATCAGTATGTCTTCCTCAACCTCGCCGACGAGACGGCCGCCATCGCGTGGCCGGTCCCGCTGTCGGAGGCGGAGCTGTCAGAGAAGGACCGGAATCACCCCCGCCTGGCGGACGTGACACCGCTGGCTCCGCGGAAGACGCTCGTCGTCGGCGCGGACGGCCAGCTCGGCAAGGCACTGCGGAGCGCCCTCGCCGACCACGCGTCCGTCGAGTTCGCCTCCCGCGACGACCTGGACCTGCTCGGAGACCTCGACGGCGCACGGCAGTGGGCCGCCTACGACACCATCATCAACGCCGCAGCCTATACAGCGGTCGATGCAGCGGAGACACCTGACGGACGCGCCGCCGCCTGGGCCGTCAACGTGGCGGGCGTCGCGGCCCTCGCGAGGGTGGCCACGGCGCATCGCCTGACGCTCGTCCACATCTCGAGCGACTACGTCTTCGACGGCTCCCGCCATGTCCACGACGAGGCCGAGCCCTTCAGCCCGCTCGGCGTGTACGGCCAGACGAAGGCGGCAGGGGACGCGATCGTCGCAACCTCCCCCCGCCACTACATCCTGCGGACGAGCTGGGTGATCGGTGAGGGAAACAACTTCGTGCGCACCATGGCTGGCCTCGCAGGTCGCGGTGTCTCGCCGAGCGTCGTCGACGACCAGGTCGGCCGTCTCACCTTCACGGAGGACCTCGCCGCCGCCATCCTGCATCTCCTGGCGACACGCGCTCCGTTCGGTACCTACAACGTCACGAATGACGGCGACCCGCAGAGCTGGGCGGACATAGCGGCGGACGTGTACGCGCTCTGCGGCAGGGACCGCTCCGACGTCACGGGCGTCACCACCTCCGAATATTTCGCCGGCAAGGCCGCAGCGCCGAGACCGCTGCGGAGCACTCTCGATCTGACGAAGCTCAAGGCGACCGGATTCCTGCCGGCGGCCGCGGCGGACCGCCTGGCCGCCTACGTCACTGCGCTGACTTCGTGAGCCGGTCGTCGAGAGCCGACCGGATCCGTCGGTCGCGCACCGTACGGTAGGCGCCATGCCTGATGCATCGCAGGGACCGGACCCGCGTCCCGCCTCCGGCGCCCGGACCGCCCCCACCGATGGCGGTCCCACGGTCGGTGGCGGTCCCACGGTCGGTGGTATGGGCGAGCGGGAGCTGCTTGCGAGGATCATCCCGCTGCTCGGTCCGTCGAAGGGCGCGCTGGTCGGGCCGGGCGACGACGCCGCGGTGCTGGTGCCGGGATCGGGGCCCGTGGTCATCTCGATGGACACACTCGTGGAGGACCACGACTTCCGACTGGTGCGGCCGAACGGCTTCACGACGACGGGGTATGACGTGGGCTGGAAGTCGGCCGCCCAGAACCTGAGCGACATCAACGCCATGGGTGGCACGGCGACGTCGCTCGTCGTGAGCCTGACGCTTCCTCCGGCCACGTCCGTCGCGTGGGTCGAGGACTGCGCCCGTGGACTTGCGGCAGCGATCAGCGAGCTCGGCGCCGACAACTGCTCGGTGGTCGGCGGAGACCTCGGTGGGGGAGCGCAGCTCGTGATCACGGCAGCCGTGACAGGGGTGCTCCGGGGTGCTCCCGTGCTCCGCTCGGGCGCCGAACCAGGTCACACGATCGCCATCGCGGGAACATTGGGCCGTGCGGCCGCCGGTCTTGCCCTCCTGGAGGACGGCCGCCCCATCGCCGATTTCGGTCCTGCAGGAAAGGAACTGGCGGCGGCACAGCTGCGTCCGGTCCCACCCCTCGCGTCGGGCCCGGCAGCCGCCGCCGCCGGGGCGAGCGCCATGCTCGACATCTCGGACGGGCTGGTCCGCGACGCCGCACGGATAGCGACGGCCAGCGGAGTGCAGCTCGACTTCCGGCCGGCAGCCCTCCTTCCTTTCGCCGAGGAACTCCGCTCGACCGCAGATCTGCTGGGAGAGGATCCGATGCACTGGGTGCTCGGTGGTGGGGAGGACCATGGTCTGCTGGCGACCTTCCCGGCAGATCGCTCCCTGCCACCCGGGTTCACTGCGGTAGGCTCGGTAGTGCCGGGCAAGCCACTGGTGACACTGGCGTCACGGGCGACGGCCCTCAGGGGATGGGATCATTTTGCACACTAAAGTCACCGCTAATGCTGTGGCGATGAAGCGATGGTTGAGCAAGGCCGAAGAGTCGCTCGGCAACCACAGCGACCGCCTGAACGCCATCAACATCTTCCCGGTGGCGGACGGCGATACCGGGACGAACCTGTACCAGACTGTCCGTGCCGCGGCCCGAGCCGCCCATGACGCCGACACCTCGGACCTCGGTGACCTGCTCGCCATCGCTGGGATGGCAGCAATGGAGGACGCGCGGGGAAACTCGGGAACCCTGTTCGCGGTGTTCCTGGCAGCCCTCGCCGAGCCCCTGCACGGAACCACGCGACTCACCTGTACTCTCCTGGCGTCGTCGCTGCACCGCGCGCAGATCCGCAGCTGGTCCGCCCTGAGCGATCCTGTCCCTGGCACCATGCTGTCGGTACTGGAAGCCAGCGCGCGTGGAGCTGCCGAGACCGCGGCCGCGCACACCGCCGACGACAGCAATCTCGCGCTCGCGCTGACCCTGAGGTCCTCCGTGCAGGAGGCCCTGCGCGCAGTCGTGCAGACGGAATCGCAGCTCGGCGCCCTGACCGCCGCGAAGGTCGTGGACGCCGGTGGGGTCGGGTTCCTGCTGATCCTCGATGCGCTGCGTGCCGCGGCGCTCGGCGAGGAGTTGCAGGACGAACTGCTCGACGGCCTCCACGGCTACGACATCCAGGCGCCGCACATCCACAACGGCGGTGATGCCGACGGCGTCGAGGTCATGTGCACCATCAACCTCAGTCCGCTCGATGCCGCGACCCTGCGCCTCCACCTCGACGAACTGGGTGATTCGGTCATCATGAGTGCCGTCACCGAGGTTCCCGAGGGCTACCGCTGGCGCGTCCATGTCCACGTGCCGGACGCCGCTCCCGCCCTGGCCCTGATCCACCAGGCGGGCGAGCCGGTCAACATCACGGTGACCCAGCTCGCCGCCCCCGCGATCGGAGCCGAGGCCGGTGACTCCTGACACGGCGCGGTCGGTGACCGCCTCGGACCTCGACGCACCGCTCGACCGGCATCTGGGCCCGGTCGCGAAGCTACTGGCCAAGCACTTCGGCATCACTACGGTGGGCGAACTGCTCAACCACTTCCCGCGTACCTATCTCAAGCGCGGCGAGCTGACCCCGATCGCCGACGTGCCGGTGGACGAGGAGGTCACGCTGATCGCCCGCGTGCAGTCCGCCAACTCCCGCAGGATGCACACCCGAAAAGGAATGCTCCTCGAAGTCGTGATCACGGATGACGCCGACGGCGGGATCGGTCAGATGAACCTGACGTTCTTCAACGGGTACGGCGCCGAACGCGAACTCCGCCCCGGCGTGCGTGCGATGTTCTCGGGCAAGGTCACCGTGTACCGCGGCAAGCTCTCGCTGACCAATCCCCGCTACGTCCTCCTCGACGAGAGCGACGGCGACCCCGAGTACGTCAATCGCCCCATCCCGGTCTACCCGGCCGTCGAGAAACTCGGCAGCGAACGGATCGCGATCGCCGTGGGCACGCTGCTGGATACGCTCCGGCTCTCGGAGCTGGACGATCCCGTGCCCCAGGCGATCGCCCGCCGGGACAAGCTCATGAGCCTCGCTACCGCCTATGAGCTCGTGCACCGTCCCCTCCAGATCGAGGACGCGTACCGTGCGCAGCACCGGTTCAGGTACCAGGAGGCATTCGTCCTCCAGGCCGCCCTCGCCAGGCGACGGGCACTGGCTGCTCGCGAGCAGGCGACGGCACGACAGCCCCGCGACGGCGGACTGCTCGACCAGTTCGACGCGAGCTTGCCGTTCACCCTGACGCAGGGGCAGCTCGATGTCGGAAGGACGATCGCCGAGGACCTCGCCCTGGATCATCCGATGAACCGGCTCCTGCAGGGCGAGGTCGGCTCCGGCAAGACCCTGGTGGCGTTGCGCGCGATGCTGCAGGTCGTCGATGCCGGCGGGCAGGCAGCCCTCTTCGCGCCCACGGAGGTCCTCGCCGCCCAGCACCTCCAATCGATCACCAGGACCCTCGGTCCCCTCGCCGAGGGCGGCATGCTGGGAGGTGCGGCCGACGGCACGCGCGTGGTCCTTCTCACGGGATCGATGTCGACCGCGCAGCGCAGGAGATCGCTGCTCGATGCTGCCTCCGGTGACGCAGGAATAGTCATCGGCACGCACGCCCTGCTGTCGGACAACGTGGAGTTCTTCGACCTCGGGCTCATCGTCGTCGACGAGCAGCATCGTTTCGGGGTGGAGCAGCGTGACTCGCTGCGGACGAAGGCACGCACGTCCCCGCATGTCCTCGTGATGACCGCGACGCCGATTCCCCGGACGGTCGCGATGACGGTGTTCGGGGACCTCGAGACGTCGACGCTGTCCGAGCTGCCGGCGGGGCGGTCCCCGATCGCCACGCACGAGGTAGGGCTCACGGAGCACCCGGCCTGGATCGACCGGATCTGGTCGAGGGCCCGCGAGGAGATCGACGCGGGGCGTCAGGTGTACGTCGTGTGCCCGAAGATCGGCGACGACGGCAAAGCCGACGAGGATGCTCCCGAGGTGCTGTACGGGGAACCGCAGGTCGACCGGAAGTCCGGCGGCCAGCAGGAGCTGACCAGCGTCGTCGCCCTCTTCGAGTCCCTGGGCGGGGTCCCGCAGCTGCAGGGAGTGACGAGCGGGATGCTGCATGGGCGGATGGACCCACAGGACAAGGCGGACGTCATGTCACGCTTCGCCGAGGGGAGCGTGCAGTTGCTCGTCGCGACGACCGTGATCGAGGTCGGGGTGGACGTACCCAACGCGACGCTGATGGTCATCATGGACGCGGACCGCTTCGGCATCTCCCAGCTCCACCAGTTGCGCGGTCGCATCGGTCGCGGCGGGCACGCCGGAACCTGCCTCCTCGTCACGAAGCTCGAGCCCGACCATCCGAGCCGTGAGCGGTTGTCCGCCGTCGCCTCGACGACGGACGGGTTCGAGTTGTCCCAGAAGGACCTGGAGCTCCGACGGGAGGGCAACATCCTCGGTGCGTCGCAGTCAGGCGGCCGGTCGGCGCTGCGGTTCCTGAAGATCACGCAGCACGGCAAGGTCATCGAGAAGGCGCGGGAGGATGCCCAGCACATCGTCGCCGAGGATCCGGATCTGCGGGCCCACCCCGGCCTCCTCCTCGCCATCGACCTCTATCTGAACCCGGAGAAGGAAGCCTTCCTCGAGAAGGGCTAGCGCTAGGAACGCCGCAGATGAGGGCGTAGCATCGTTTCCGTGACGCAGATACGGATAGCCGACGCCGCCCGCTTCCTGGGCGTGAGCGACGACACCGTGCGGCGCTGGATCGAGACCGGCATACTCGGCAGCTCCAAGGATGCCTCGGGCAGGGCTGTCGTCGACGCACTGGAGCTCGCGCAGCTGGCACACCGCAACGCGGTCCTGCCGGGAGACCCGTCGGACATCGGACGCTCGGCACGCAACCGGTTCGTCGGCATCGTCACCGGGATCGTCCTCGACACCGTCATGGCGCAGGTCGAGCTGCAATGCGGTCCGCATCGCGTGGTGTCCCTGATGAGCAGCGAGGCGGTCCGGGAACTCGGGCTCGAGCAGGGATCCGTTGCGATAGCGGTCGTCAAGGCGACCACCGTCATCATCGAGACCCCCTCCGGTCGGGCGTGAACCCGGTGTCGGCCAGGCGGGCCTCCAGGGCTGGAGCGAGGCGCCTGACGGTGCCCGCCGCCCTGGCCGCCGTCGTGCTGGGCGTAGCTGCCTGTGGAACCGACGGCCCGGACGCTGCACGCCCCGTGCCCAATGATGCTTCGGACGGCAGCATCACGGTCTTCGCTGCGGCCTCCCTCACGGCACCCTTCACGGAGTTGGCCGGGCAGTTCGAGGCGGCGTATCCGGGTTCGCAGGTGACCCTGAATTTCGCAGGGTCGTCGGATCTCGTCGGTCAGCTGAGCGAGGGCGCGCCGGCGGACGTCTTCGCCTCGGCGGACGAGGAGAGCATGGCAAAGGTGGCCGAAGCGGACCTGCTCGCCGACGAACCGGTCGCGTTCGCGACCAATACCCTCCAGCTGGCGGTCCCGTCCGATAATCCTGCCGGGATCACCTCGCTCGAGGACGCGGCCAGGCCGGGAGTGAAGGTGGTCGTCTGTGCGGAGCGAGTACCGTGCGGTGCCCTAGCGGCGAGGCTCCAGGCGGCAGCCGACGTCGACCTGGTTCCCGTCAGCGAGGAGTCCTCGGTGACGGACGTACTGGGAAAGGTTACGTCGGGTCAGGCGGACGCCGGGCTGGTCTACGTGACGGATGTCCGGACTGCGGGAGCTGCTGTCCGAGGCATCGGGATCCGGGAGGCCGGCAGTGCCGTCAACACCTACCCGATCGCGGCTCTCGCCGATAGCGCCTCTCCGGCGACGGCTCAGGAGTTCGTCGAGTTCGCGTCTGGTCCGGTCGGGCGGGCAGTGCTCGGGGCGGCTGGCTTCGGTGCACCCTAGGCCCGCACGTCCCCGGTCTGCGGCGGCGGGTGCGGAGACGGCACGCGTTCCACGCTGGGTGGTGGCCGTCGCCGTCGTCGGTGGACTCTTCGTCCTGCTGCCCATCGCAGCCATGGCACTCCGGGTCGACTGGCCGCGCTTCCTTCCCCTCGTCAGCTCGGACAGCGCGCAGGCAGCGCTCCTGCTCAGTCTGCGGACATCGCTCACCGCGACCGCACTCTGCGTCGTCGTGGGCGTACCCATGGCCCTCGTTCTCGCCCGCACGTCGTTCCGCGGACAGCAGCTCGTCCGATCCCTCGTGCTCCTGCCCCTGGTCCTTCCGCCCGTGGTCGGCGGCATTGCCCTCCTGTACACCTTCGGCCGTCGGGGATTGCTCGGCAGCACCCTCGGCACGCTCGGCATCGACATCGCCTTCTCGACGACGGCGGTCGTGATGGCCCAGACATTCGTCGCACTGCCGTTCCTCGTCCTCAGTCTCGAGGGAGCCCTCCGCACCGTCGGAACCCGCTATGAAGCCGTCGGTGCCACGCTCGGGGCGGACCGCTGGACGGTGCTCCGGCGCATCACCCTGCCCCTCGTCCTGCCCGCCCTCGTGTCGGGGGCGGTCCTCTCGTTCGCCCGCGCGCTGGGGGAGTTCGGGGCCACCCTCACGTTCGCCGGGAGCCTCGAGGGTACGACCAGGACGCTGCCGCTCGAGGTCTACCTGCAGCGGGAGACCGATCCCGACGCTGCCGTCGCTCTGTCGCTCATCCTCGTCGTGGTCGCCGTCGTGGTCGTCGGCATAGCGCACCGGGTGAGGCCGCTCGGGGCCCTCCGGGCCGCTCCGGGCGGATCCGCGCGGCCCCCGGGCGGGCACGGGCGTCTCCCGTGAGCCTCACTTTCGCCGCTACCGTCGCCGACCGCGGATTCGACGTCGCGTTCGAGCTGGAGGCGGGGGAGACCCTCGCCGTCCTCGGTCCGAACGGTGCAGGCAAGTCCACGCTGCTCGGGCTCCTCGCAGGCCTGCTGGCACCCACGGCGGGCCGCGCGGAGCTGGACGGAAGGCTCCTGTTCGACGTCACCGAGGGCCGCCGCGTCCTCATGGAGCCGCGGCACCGCGGTGTCGCGCTGCTGGCGCAGGAGGCTCTGCTGTTCCCCCACCTCACGGCCCTCGACAACGTCGCCTTCGGACCCCGGAGCCGGGGAGAGCGCCGGCGCGCATCCCGTTCGACGGCCCGACGCTGGCTGGAACGGGTGGGGGTCACCGACCTCGCTGCCCGCAGGCCGGCCGAGCTCTCAGGCGGTCAGGCGCAGCGGGTCGCCGTCGCGCGGGCGCTGGCTGCCGATCCGTTCCTGCTGCTGCTGGATGAACCACTCGCAGCCCTCGACGTCACCGTCGCCCCGGCCCTCCGCGTCCTTCTGCGCAACGTCCTGGCGCATCGCTCCGCCATCATCGTCACGCACGATCCGCTCGACGCTTTTCTGCTTGCGGACAGGGTCCTCATCCTCGATTCCGGCAGGGTCGTGGAGGCCGGCCGCACCAGGGACGTCCTCACGCGCCCCGTCACGGCCTTCGGAGCGCGCCTCGCCGGCCTCAACCTCGTGGCGGGCCAACGGACGGCGACCGGATTCCGGGCCGGCAACGGGCTGGAGGTGCCGGTGGGCGAGGGAACGCCCGAAGGACCGCGGCTCGCCCTTGCCGTGCGCCCGGCGCGAGTCGCCGTGGCCCGCGCGCCGGGCGAAGAGCCCGGCTGGAGCTGGATCAGGGCCGTCGTGGACGACGCCGAACACCGCGGCGATACCGTCCGCGTGCATGCAGCGGGGCTTTCGGCGGACGTCACTCCCGCGGACGTCGTCGAGCTCGGTATCGAGCCCGGAGCCGAGGTGTTCCTGGGCTTGCGGCACCACGACGCCGTCGTCTACCCCGTCTAGGGGCCGATCCGCGCTGCGCTACGGCCGGGCGATAGAGTCTGGACATGACCCGCATCATCGCCGGAGCCGCGGGCGGCTCCACCCTGGCCAGCGTCGAGGGCAATGGGACCCGACCCACGACCGACCGTGTGAAGGAAGCACTGTTCTCGCGCCTCGAGTCCTACAACGTCCTGCACGGAGCCCATGTGCTCGACCTCTACGCGGGATCAGGATCGCTCGGCGTGGAGAGCGCGAGCCGGGGAGCCGCGACCGTAGACCTCGTCGAGTCCGCCGACAGGGCTGCAGCAGTGGCGCAGCGGAACGCCGACCTGGTGAATCGTGTGCTCGGCTGGACGGCCGTCCGGGTCCACCGGGCGAAGGTCGAGACCTACCTGGAGCGGGTGGCCCCTGAACTGCAGTGGGATCTGGTCCTCATGGACCCGCCCTATACGGTCGGGGCCGACGGCGTAATCGCCGTTCTCGTGGCCCTCGAGTCGAGGCTCGCTGAAGGCGCCGTCGTGGTCGTGGAGCGATCCGCGCGGTCGCCCGAGCCCGCCTGGCCGGCCTGGCTCGAGCGTTTCTCGGACAAGAAATACGGGGAGACCCGCCTGTGGTTCCTCGAGCCTGCCGTTGAGGCGAATCCACCGATCCCCTGAGCGGCCCCTGACCCTCTCCCGGTCCGACCCAGCAAACCATTCCGGGGCCCCTGGGGCGCGGCACCGGTTCGCACTCCGGTGCCGCGCCGGTTCCGCGGGCTACGCCGTGCGTCGCGTCCTCGCCAGGGCGGTCACGCCGGCGGCGAGTCCCAGCAGGCCGGCGACGAGACCGACCCAGCCGAGGGCCGACGAGGAACCGGCCTCCGTGCTCGCTACCGCTTGCTCGGCGTCGATTGCTTCAGCGGTCTCGGTGCCTCCGGCAGCGCCTCCGTGAGAGCCATGGGAGTCCTCTCCCTCGCCCGCGGCGGTGGTGACGAAGGAGGGCGCGGGCTTGTCGGGTTCCTCCGCTCCCTCGACGGTTTCCTGGTTCCATTCCACGACGTCGCCATCGGTGTAGGACTGCGTAGCCGGGAGAATCACCGTGGAACCCGCCTCAGGAAGGCGGCCGACCGAGATCGAGAACGTCTGGTACTCCTGCTGTGAGATCTCGGCGCCGGCCTCGGCCGTCCATACGACCGACAGCGGGCCCTCGGTCAGGGTGGCGCCGTCGGCGGTCGTGACAGGTTCCGGAAGGGTGCCCGTCACCACCTCCGCCGTCCAGCCCTCGACCGGCTTGACGCGGACCGACGTGAAGGGCTGCTCCATGGGGAGCTGCACCTCGAGCTTGTTCGTGGCGGCGCTCTCGGACTCATTCGGCACGCTGAAGGTGAGCTGGGAGTAGCCGTTCTCGGTCGTCGACGCCGGTGCGACGGTGACGTGCGCGCTGGCTGCGCCGAGGCCGATGGCCATCAACCCTGCCGTCGTCAGGGCGATGGCGCCGGTCGTGAGGGCGCGCTTGGGGGAGGACGTAGTCATTGAACTGCCTTTCGGGGATGCGCTCCATCCGCGGGAACGCGGGCGATGGAGCAGCGGAAGCTGATGGAGGGTGCTGGCGGTGCCCGCCGCGCGCCCAGCTGCCGCCGGCGAGGTCCATGGTGGACCTCCTCCTATCGGCGAGGCTGGGTCAGGCTGGGGACAGGACCAACGCCGGCGGTCCCCGGAGGGTCGGCACGGCGGCATGAACCGACAACGGCGCGAGGGGCGCGGTGGCGTCGGGGGCCGGACGATGTGCCGGGGCCGCGAGGGGAGGCACGACCGGCGGCGCGAGGAGGGGCCGGAGCCATGCGTGCAGGAGCTCGACCGCTGTGTCACTGCGAGCGACGGCGAAAGCGAGGATGAGGGTGGCGATCGCGTGCAGGACGATCATGGCAGGCGCCGTGCCTGCTCCGAGCTGTTCCGACGCAACCGGCGAGCACGCGAGTTCGAAGGCTGCATGGTGTCCGGGCGTGGCCGACGAGCTCTGGCACACGGCCGGAACGGCGGTCATGCCGAAGAGATGGTGCAGCAGCATCTGCCCTGATCCCATGGCCACCAGGGATGAGCGCAGCGTGAGCGTCCGCCGGGCCATCAGGAGGGTCGGTACGAGCAGCAGCACGCCGAACAGGACCATGACTCCGGCAGCGGGAAGGTGCCCGGCGGCCACGACGTGCGATGCGGAGGAGACCGAGAGGATCAGTGAGACGAGAACGACGGATCGTGCATAGGGAAGCCCCGAGGCAGCCATCGTTCCCTCCTCCCCGTTCATCCTGTCATGTGGCGCTCCTGACGGGGTGCGCCCTTCTCAGGGTACAACTGCCGGACGACGCGCGAGCGTACACCTACTTCGCTCGGCAGGCCTCCGCGGATGGGCGCCGGCCACGAACAGGTGGAGCGCCGGTCGGGTATCTCCCGTCGGGGCGGTCACCGTGTCGGCTGCGCAGGATCGCGGTGGCGACGGAGGTGGGCGCCGCCCACCAGGCCGACCAGAAGGGACGTCACGATCAGGCACAGCGCTATCCCGTTCCACGGTGCGACTTCGCGGAAGGCGACCAGCAGCCCGAGCCCTGCGGTGGTGAGGGCCAGGACCACGCACGCGAAGGCGACGGTGGTGGGACCGGCGGGCGACGGCGCAGGTGCTTCCCTCACTCCTTCGCGTCCTTCCGGTCTGCCGCGCCCATGAAGCTCGCGGCGCTGTCATCGGGAGTGTGTGTCTGCTGCAGTTCGGGGTGGTGCAGGTCGAGGGCAGGACGCTCCGAGCGGATCCGGGGGATGGACGTGAAGTTGTGGCGTGGCGGCGGGCACGACGTCGCCCACTCGAGCGAGGCTCCGAAGCCCCATGGATCGTCGACCTCGACCTTCTTGCCGTGCCGCCAGGTGATGTAGACGTTCCACCAGAACGGGATGATGGACGCCCCGAGGAGGAACGAGCCGATGGTGGAGAACTGGTGCATCTCCGTGAAGCCGTCCTCCGGCAGGTAGTCGGCATAGCGTCGCGGCATACCCTCGACGCCGAGCCAGTGCTGGACCAGGAAGGTGGCGTGGAAACCGAGGAACAGCATCCAGAAGTGGATCTTGCCCCACCGCTCGTTGAGCATGGTGCCGGTGAACTTGGGCCACCAGAAGTAGAACCCGGCGAACATCGCGAACACCACGGTGCCGAACACCACGTAGTGGAAGTGGGCAACGACGAAGTAGGTGTCGGAGACGTGGAAGTCCAGCGGCGGCGAGGCCAGGATGAT
>NZ_PJIQ01000061.1 GCF_002929745.1 Arthrobacter sp. B1805 | reverse complement strand
CGCCTATTCATCCTCTCTTCGGTGTAATCCATCGTTCAAAGTTGGAGCTAACCGAAGAATCGGTTTTGATGTAATATCTGTTCTGTTAGCAAAATTGAACCACTGTCTCCCAGGATCACACATATCATCTCTACTCAAGCACTTGCAGGAATTTGTGACAATGTCGTCGCTGGAGTCTACATCCAAGCAAACAGCGGTGCCATTCCCCAGCTTGGTTGACAGGTACATCTTTGAATCTGAAATGATATCCCAATTTGACCCAGGTTTAGTGCATATTATACTGAGTTTTGCAGGCTTCCCTAGCTCAACTGCTTGAAGGCAGAAGTATGACCCCTTCACTATCAACAACTTTTGGGGGGTGTAGCCCCAGGCGTCTGACTTAGTGCAGGGACCTAGCTTTAATGGTTCAGTCCATGACTCCCACAGAATGCAAAGACCAGTCGGAGGATGGAGGATTATTTTATGTGGTCTGACTCGGGATACATCTGGC
>NZ_PJIQ01000060.1 GCF_002929745.1 Arthrobacter sp. B1805 | reverse complement strand
CGGGGATCAAGCAAAAGTGCAAAACATAAAAAAAGAAAAACATATTGATCTTTTAGTAATAACTCTACAATTTTCTTAAGCACAAGAAAAACTATGGCAAGCTCAGCTATTGTTAAGTTAGCTTGTGCAATTGCCATGTGCATGGTAGTGCTTGCACCACATGCGGAGGCCGCCGTGACCTGTGGCTTAGTTTCGGGCAAGGTTGCAGCGTGCATTGGCTTCCTTAGGGGTGGTCCTGGCCCAAGCCCGGCATGTTGTGGTGGGATTAGGGCCCTAAACAGCGCAGCCGCCACCCCGGCTGACAGGAAAACTGCATGCACTTGCCTCAAATCTGCTGCTGCTTCCATTAAAGGAATGAACTACGGAAAGGCAGCTGCTCTCCCTGGTGCATGTGGTGTCCGCATCCCTTACCCTATTAGCCCCAACACCAACTGCAATGCAGTCCACTAAAAGTACAGGATAACTTTGTTGCTACAGAAGAGAAATTAAACATGGAGCTACGTACCAAAGAATGGCCTTGTTAGCTAGTAAAGTGTATAATAAATGAGACTCAATTATCTTGATGAGGCTTTTGTCTTTGTCGAGTAAATTGATTATTGTAGTTCCTATTTCACGCATGCATCTTATTTTAATGTGTACCCTAGTTTTTATTTTTCATAAAATTACAACTAAAAAAAAAAAAAAAATAAAAAAAAAAAAAAAAAAAAAAAAAAAAAA
>NZ_PJIQ01000007.1:90720-224548 GCF_002929745.1 Arthrobacter sp. B1805 | reverse complement strand
GGTACCGTCATGGCCTGCCATAGCGGGGGAGCCTGCCATAGCAACGGCGCTGATGGCGAGGGCGGGTACTGCGAGGAAACGCATCTTCTTGTTCATCGGAAATTCCTCCATTGTGCGAATGAAGCGCACCGTGGGGCGCGCATGACTGTACTTCGGGGTGACCCCGATCACGGATGGGTCGAGATGTGCAGAAACTTCGAAAAGGCTGACAGTTCGCCCGCGGTGGAAGGAACAGGACGGCATCTGGTGATGCGGGAGAATGGAGGAATGCAGTCACTAGGGAGTAATGGGCGGCCCGCGGGCCGGGGTGTGAGCATGCGCATGGGCAGTGCCGGGATGGCCGTCATGCTGGTCGTGTTCCTGGTTGCCGTCGTCTTCGCGGCGAACCAGAACGACGTCGTCGGATGGCTGGTGGTGATTATCTCCCTCGGGTGGCTCCTGATCTTCGCTTTCGTGGTGTTCAGCCTTCGATCGGCCGCGCGGAAGGCCGCGGCTCGCCTGCAGGGGCATGCGGGTCCTGGCGGGTCCGGGCAGTCGTCAGCCCCCGTGGCCGTCGACCGCGCACGTGACCTGAAGCTCGACCACAGCTTCAAGATCGTCCAGGTGCAGGTCGGCGTCGTGCGTGACTACCTCGGCAAGGACGAGGGGATGGTGGAGCGCGCGCTCGAGACGATCGAGATTACGTCCCACAACGCCCGCTCCATGATGAAGGGCTCCAGCGAAGGCCCCGTCGAGGGCACTGTCGTCGACTGAGGAGCCTGCTCCCGGGATGAATCAGAAAACCCTGCGGGGTAAGGTGGATCGAGTGAGTCCGGCATCGAATCCTCCGCAGAAATCCCTGCGCATCGCATCCGTCAACGTTAACGGAATCCGCGCCGCGTACAAGCGCGGTATGCAGGAATGGCTCGATGGACGCGACGTCGACATCCTCTGCCTGCAGGAAGTCCGGGCCCCTGATGCGGTGGTCCGCAGCCTGCTCGGCGACGACTGGCACATCCTCCACACCGAGGCGGAGGCCAAGGGCAGGGCGGGCGTAGCGATCGCCTCCCGCCAGGAGCCGACGGCCACGAGGACCACCATCGGAGACAGCTACTTCGACACCGCCGGTCGATGGGTCGAGGCGGACTTCGCGGTCGACGGCGCGACCCTCACCGTCGCGAGCGCGTACGTGCACTCGGGTGAGGTCGGCACGCAGAAGCAGGATGACAAGTACCGCTTCCTCGATGCGATGGTCACGCGCCTGCCACAGCTCAGGGACGGTGCCGATCATGCGGTGGTGATGGGCGATCTCAATGTCGGCCATACCGAGCACGACATCAGGAACTGGAAGGGCAACGTCAAGAACGCCGGCTTCCTGCCCGAGGAGCGCGCCTACTTCGACCGCTTCTTCTCGGAGGAGTGCGGTTTCGTCGACGTGGCGAGGCTGCTGGCTGGCGACGTCGATGGCCCCTACACGTGGTGGTCGTGGCGGGGGAAGGCCTTCGACAACGACACCGGCTGGCGTATCGACTACCAGATGGCGACGCAGGCGCTCGCGAAGAGTGCAGTGACCGCCGACGTCGACAGGGCGCCGAGCTGGGACACCAGGTTCTCGGATCACGCACCGCTCGTCGTCGACTACCAGCTCCAGGATCCAGGACAGACCCCATGACAACCCTGACCACCGACCCTGCCACTGTGCCGGGCACCGACCGGCGCCAGCGCATCCTGTCCGGTATGCAGCCGTCCGCCGGCTCCCTCCACCTCGGCAACTACCTCGGCGCACTCGTCCACTGGGTACGCCTGCAGGAGACATACGACGCCGTCTTCTTCATCCCGGACCTGCACGCCATCACCGTGCCGCAGGACCCGCAGGAACTGGCGCACCGTACCCGGATCACGGCGGCGCAGTACATCGCCGGCGGCGTCGACCCGGACAAGGCAACGCTCTTCGTGCAGTCCCACGTGCCCGAGCATGCGCAACTCGCGTGGGTGCTCAACTGCTTCACCGGTTTCGGCGAGGCCTCCCGGATGACGCAGTTCAAGGACAAGGCGTCGAAGCAGGGGACGGATTCTGCCAGCGTGGGTCTGTTCACCTACCCGATCCTCCAGGCCGCGGACATCCTGCTCTACCAGCCCGACGGCGTACCGGTCGGCGAGGACCAGCGGCAGCACGTGGAACTGAGCCGGGATCTGGCGCAGCGCTTCAACTCCCGTTTCGGCGAGACCTTCGTCCTGCCGAAGCCCTTCATCCAGAAGGAGTCGGCAAAGATCTACGACCTGCAGAATCCGACGGCGAAGATGTCCAAATCTGCGGCCTCCGCTGCCGGTCTGATCAACCTGCTCGACGATCCCAAGGTGACGTCCAAGCGCATCCGTTCCGCCGTCACCGATGCCGGAACCGAGATCCGGTTCGACACCGCGGAGAAGCCGGGAATCTCGAACCTGCTCGCGATCTACTCGGCGCTGTCGGGCAGAGGCATCGCAGAGCTCGAAGCGGAGTACGAGGGCCGCATGTACGGGCACCTCAAGGTGGACCTCGCCGAGGTCGTCGTGGATGCGCTGACGCCGATCCGGACCCGGGCCGAGGAACTGCTGGCAGACCCGGCCGAACTCGATCGGCTGCTGGCCAAGGGCGCAGCCAAAGCGCGCAACGTAGCGGCTCCTACCCTGGCCGATGTCTACGCCCGCGTGGGTTTCCTCCCGGCCGCCGGGGTCCTCTGATCCATGTGCGCGCCCACCGGTCGGACCAGCGGAACCCGGACAGCCATGTCCGCCTCCAACCTGGACGGTTGCTGCGTGGGGATCACGATCCCGATTCCCGAGCCACTTGCAAGCTCCCTGGAGTCGTGGCGCGCGTCCTTCGGAGATCCGATGGCTGCCGTGGTGCCGCCTCACATCACCCTCATCACGACGACGCCCGCCTCGGACTGGGATGCCACCGTCGAGCACGTGCGTGACGTGGCGCGCGAGCAAAAACCCTTCCTCGTGCGGCTGCGGAGTACGGGATCCTTCCGGCCGGTGTCGCCCGTCGTGTTCCTCAAACTCGTCGATGGGTTCGAGGAGTGCGTGGACCTGCACTCGAAGCTCCAGGCCGGACCACTCGAACGCGAGCTCGAATATCCCTTCCATCCCCATGTCACCGTGGCGCACGATGTTTCGGAAGCGGGCATGGATGCGGCCGTCGAGGAACTCGACGAGTTCGAGGCCTCGTTCGAGGTTCGCTCCATGGGGCTGTACGAACACGTGCCGTCGGGACTGTGGAAACTGAGGGAGGAGCTGCACTTTGGCCAGGTCGCTGACGGTCCCGAGGCCGCCACAGGTTGAGCAGCCGTCCCCGGCGAACCTGCCTGACCTGCAGCGGAGAGTCATCGACGCGCAGGTCCGGGTAGGTCGGCTGGCCCGGACCGGGAGCGGCGGCACGGAGCTCCTGCTGGCGCGGCTGGATCTGGCCCTGTGCCGGTTCTACACCTTGCGACCGGTGCGGGTGTTCCTGCTGTACGTCGAACGGCGCGGCCCTCTGATGGCGGCCGGGCTCGCCTACCGCCTGTTCTTCGCGATCGCGGCGCTGCTCGTCGTCGCGTTCGCCGCTCTCGGCATGATCATCGCCGGCGATGAGGACCTCCGTGAGATCTCGGTGGCCGCACTCGACCGAGGGGTGCCCGGACTGATCGACATGGCCGACGGCGAAGGCGGGCTGGTGACGTCCGACCGCCTTTTCGAGGCCACCAGCGGCTTGGGCTGGGCGATCGTGGTCTCCTCCGCGGTCATGCTCGTGACCTCTCTCGCCTGGATCGGCGGGATTCGGCAGGCGATGCGCGGCATCTTCGCACTGCACCCCGTAGCGATCCATCCGGTGGTGCTCTGGCTGAAGGATCTCGGTACCCTCGCGCTGCTCGGAGTCATCATGATCGTGACCACGGGGCTCGGAGTGGTCGCCACCAACACCCTCGGCGCACTCCTCGCGGTCCTCCACCTGACCTCCATGAGTCAGGTCCTGACGCAGGGAGCAGGTCTGGCCGTCATGATCCTGCTCGACATCCTCGTGGCGGTGGTCCTGTTCCACTCCGCCTCGGCCATCGATATGCCGCGCTCCGTCCTGCTGCAGGGGGCGGTCATCGCGGGACTCGGAACCACCCTGCTGCGCACCTTCTCGGCCCAGATCCTCGGCAGTTTCGGCAACAACCCGCTCCTGCTGTCCTTCGCCGTGATCCTCGCCCTGTTCATCTGGTTCTTCCTGCTTAGTCAGGTCTATCTGCTGGCCACGGCCTGGTGCGCCATCGGGTCGGCGGACGCCGCCGTCCGGGCCGAGCGCGACCATGAGGCAAAGGGCGGCAGCCTGCGCCAGCGACGCCGCCGGAAGCCCGGCACCGCGAACCCTCCCGCCTGACCCGCCCGCACTGCTGTCTTGAGCGCCACCCGTGGTGGCGACATGGACGATCTGCAGGGCGGGAGGAACGAGGAAGGGCGGCCCGCTGGTGCGGACCGCCCTTCCCTTGGCACTGGACAACGCCGGTTGCCTTGTGCGGGATCAGACCTTGCGGGTCAGGATCGCCTGCTTGACCTCGGAGATGGCCTTGGTGACCTGGATGCCGCGGGGGCAGGCTTCCGAGCAGTTGAAGGTGGTCCGGCAGCGCCAGACGCCCTCCTTGTCGTTCAGGATCTCCAGGCGCATGTCGCCGGCGTCGTCACGCGAGTCGAAGATGAATCGGTGCGCGTTGACGATCGCGGCCGGCCCGAAGTACTGGCCGTCGGTCCAGAACACAGGGCACGACGACGTGCACGCCGCGCACAGGATGCACTTGGTGGTGTCGTCGTAGCGATCGCGTTCCTCGGCGGACTGCAGGCGCTCCTTCGTCGGCTCGTGGCCCTTGGTGATCAGGAACGGCATGATCTCGCGGTAGGACTGGAAGAACGGTTCCATGTCCACGATCAGGTCCTTCTCCACGGGCAGGCCCTTGATGGGCTCCACGAGGATCGGCTTGGACGTGTCGAGGTCCTTCAGCAGGGTCTTGCAGGCAAGCCGGTTGCGGCCGTTGATCCGCATCGCGTCGGAGCCGCAGACTCCGTGGGCGCAGGAGCGGCGGAAGGACACGGAGCCGTCGTGCTCCCACTTCACCTTGTGCAGGGCGTCCAGCACACGGTCCGTGCCGTACATGGTCAGCTGCCATTCGTCCCAGTGTGCCTCGTCGGACACCTCGGGGTTGTAGCGGCGGACCTTGAGGGTGATGTCGAACGTGGGGATCTCCCCGCCCGCGACCTCCGGACCGAGATCGATCTTCGACGCCGGCTCTTTCTCTACGGTTTCAGTGCTCATCAGTACTTACGCTCCATGGGCTGGTATCGGGTGAAGATCACCGGTTTGGTCTCAAGGCGGACGCCGCTTGTCTCGGTGGCGCTCGGATCCTTGTAGGCCATGGAATGGGTCATGAAATTCTCGTCATCACGCTCGGGGTAATCCTCGCGGAAGTGTCCACCGCGTGATTCCTTCCGGTGCAGGGCCGCCGCGGTCATGACCTTCGCCATGTCGAGGAGGAATCCGAGCTCCACGGCCTCGAGCAGGTCGAGGTTGAACCGCTTGCCCTTGTCCTGCACCGTGATGCGCGTGTAGCGCTCTTCCAGCGTATCGATTACGCGCAGCGCCTCGAGCAGCGTCTGCTCCGTACGGAATACCTGGACATTCGCGTCCATGACGTCCTGCAGTTCCTTCCGGATCTGCGCGACGCGCTCCCCGCCTTCCGAGCTGCGGGCCCGGTTGAGGAGCTCTTCGGTCTCGGTCGTCGGGTTCTCGGGGATCTCCACGAAATCTGCTGTCAGGGCGTACTCCGCTGCAGCGAGGCCTGCCCGCTTGCCGAAGACGTTGATGTCGAGGAGCGAGTTGGTCCCGAGACGGTTGGACCCGTGCACGGAGACGCAGGCGACCTCGCCGGCCGCATACAGACCGGGAACCACGGTGTCGTTGTCCGACAGCACCTCGGCCTTGATGTTGGTCGGGATGCCACCCATCGCGTAGTGGGCCGTCGGGAAGACCGGCACGGGCTCCGTGTAGGGCTCGACGCCGAGGTACGTCCGCGCGAACTCGGTGATGTCGGGGAGCTTAGCGTCGATGTGGGCCGGCTCGAGGTGGGTCAGGTCGAGCAGGACGTAGTCCTTGTTCGGCCCGGCACCACGGCCCTCACGGACCTCGTTCGCCATGGAGCGCGCAACGATGTCACGGGGGGCGAGGTCCTTGATGGTGGGGGCGTACCGCTCCATGAAGCGCTCACCCTCGGAGTTGCGAAGGATCGCTCCTTCACCGCGAGCGGCTTCGGAGAGGAGGATGCCCAGTCCGGCGAGGCCGGTCGGGTGGAACTGGAAGAACTCCATGTCCTCGAGGGGGATGCCGCGGCGGAAGGCGATGCCCATGCCGTCACCCGTGAGGGTGTGGGCGTTCGACGTGGTCTTGTAGACCTTGCCCACGCCACCCGAGGCGAAGACGACGGACTTGGCCTGGAAGACGTGCAGCTCACCCGAGGCCAGGTCGTACGAGACCACGCCGGCGACGCGCTTCTGGACGTGGGTCACGCCGTCGACCGTGACTTCCTGGTCCACCATCAGCAGGTCGAGCACGTAGTACTCGTTGTAGAACTCGACGTTGTGCTTGACGCAGTTCTGATACAGGGTCTGCAGGATCATGTGTCCTGTGCGGTCCGCGGCATAGCAGGAGCGGCGGACGGGCGCCTTGCCGTGGTCGCGGGTGTGGCCACCGAAGCGCCGCTGGTCGATGCGTCCCTCGGGCGTGCGGTTGAACGGCAGCCCCATCTTCTCGAGATCGAGGACGGCCTCGATGGCCTCCTTCGCCATGACCTCGGCGGCGTCCTGGTCGACGAGGTAGTCACCACCCTTGACCGTGTCGAAGGTGTGCCACTCCCAGTTGTCCTCCTCGACGTTGGCGAGTGCCGCGCACATGCCGCCCTGCGCCGCACCCGTGTGGGATCGGGTGGGGTAGAGCTTCGTCAGGACGGCGGTGCGGGCGCGCTGTCCCGATTCGATGGCGGCGCGCATTCCCGCGCCACCGGCGCCGACGATGACGACGTCGTACTTGTGGACCTGCATGCTGGTCGCTCTTTCTGTTGAAACCGTTGAGACTGCACGACGGCGCCCCAGAGGGCGGACGGTCATGCGGATAGTGCCGAGGTGGGGCAGGGGTTACGGGGCGGGGCAGTAGTCCGCTACGTGCGCGACTCCGTCGATCACGGGGCAGGGATCGAAGGTGAAGATCACCAGGGTGCCGAGCACCACGATCACGACGGTCGCCGTGTACAGGACTCCCTTGAGCCACATACGAGTGCTGTTCTTGTCGGCGTAGTCGTTGATGATCACGCGGATGCCGTTCGTGCCGTGCAGCATGGACAGCCACAGCAGCGTCAGGTCCCATACCTGCCAGAAGGGGTCGGCCCACTTGCCCGCGACGAATCCGAAGTCGATCCCGGTGATGCCGTCACCGGCAACCAGGTTGATGTACAGATGCACGAAGATCAGCACGACGAGGATGGCACCCGAGAGACGCATGAACAGCCACGCGATCATCTCGAAATTGCCGCGCGAGCTGGATGTGCGCGAGTAGCCCGGGCTCACGCGCCCCGAGCGGGGGCTATCAATGGTTGGCGTAGCCATGGCGTACTAACCTCCGAAGACGTGCGAGAGATGGCGGATCGAGAAAGCGATCATGACGACCGCCCAGAGGCCTACGACGCTCCAGAGCATCTGGCGGTGGTACTTGGGGCCCTTCTTCCAGAAATCCACGAGTATCAGTCGGATCCCGTTGAAGGCGTGGAACACGATCGCAGCGACGAGGCCGAGTTCTCCGAGCCCCATGATCGGGTTCTTGTACGAGGCGATGACGGCGTCGTAGGCTTCGGGCGAAACGCGTACGAGGGATGTGTCCAGGACGTGGACGAGGAGGAAGAAGAAAATCACTACCCCGGTGATGCGATGGGCCACCCAGGACCATTGGCCTTCCCGGCCACGGTAGAGGGTGCCTGCTGGTGTCAGTGTCTTCGGCATTGAAATTACCTCCCTGCATCGCATGGGCGTTAGCGCGTTATACGCAGGGATTACGCCGGTGCGACAGCACTCTTCAGATAAGAATAATGTAGGCCGGTGACACTTCCCGTTCAATTTAGGGGCGCCTCACCTGTGACCTTGTTAACACCGGTGGCGGCAGGTGTCAGCGGTGCACCGTGCGGCTTCGGCCCGGTGGAACGCCGCTCACCGCGATGCGTCGGTTACCGTGGAACGGATGAGTACCGAGAGGGCGGCTGCCCACACCCCTGACAATGACAATGTGATGGATCGCTTCCACGGCGTCATACCCGCGGGCGGCACCGGCACGCGCCTGTGGCCGCTCTCCCGGGCTGCGGCCCCGAAGTTCCTCCACGACCTGACCGGTTCCGGCAGCACACTGATCCGTGCGACCTACGACCGGCTCCGCCCGCTCTGCGACGGCCGCACCATGGTGGTGACGGGCGTGGTGCACCGGCGGGCGGTCCTCGAGCAGCTCCCGGAGATCGAGGACATGAACCTGGTGCTCGAGTCGGAGCCGAAGGATTCGGGGGCGGCGATCGGCCTGGCAGCCGCGATCCTGCACCAGCGCGACCCGAACATCATCATGGGGTCCTTCGCGGCCGATCAGGTGATCGCGCCGGTGGAGGTCTTCCAGGCCGCGGTCCGGGAGGCCATCCACACCGCCGCCCGCGGCTACATCGTGACCATCGGCATCAAGCCCACGCACGCGTCCACCGGGTTCGGCTACATCCGCGCCGGTGACACCCTCGCCGCCGCGGGGGCTCCCAGTGCCCGTGCCGTGATCGAGTTCGTCGAGAAGCCCTCGCAGGAGGTCGCCGACGGCTACATCGGGAGCGGCAACTACTCGTGGAACGCAGGCATGTTCGTGGCGCCCGTCGACCTCATGCTGAAGCACCTCTCGGCCAACGAGCCCGAGCTCTATGCGGGACTCATGGAGATCGCCGAGGCATGGGACACCCCGCGCCGCGTCGAGGTCGCCCGCCGGGTGTGGCCCACGCTGCCCAAGATCGCCATCGACTATGCCGTCGCGGAACCCGCCGCCGCCGCAGGTGACGTCGCGATGATCCCGGGTGAGTTCAGCTGGGACGACGTCGGTGACTTCGCCGCGATCGGCCGCCTGAACCCTGCCGAGGAGAACAGCGAGCTCACCGTGATGGGGGAGGGCGCGCGCGTCTTCTCCGAGAACGCCTCCGGGATCGTCGTCTCGGACACCAAGCGCGTCATCGCGCTGATCGGGATCGACGACGTCGTCATCGTGGACACTCCGGACGCGCTGCTCGTGACGACGAAGGAACACGCCCAGGAGGTCAAGACCGCCGTCGAGCGGCTGAGGGCAAGTGGGGACACCGACGTCCTGTAGGACGACCGCCGATCGGTCCGTGACGGCTCCGGATGACCCCGTTTGAGGACCGCCCCTTGTCGGTCGGTAGGCTGAGGGCGTGGAAACGTTCAGCACCCAGAGCCCGCCGACCTCCCGTGTGGGTGCATCCCTCGGGCCGCTCCTCGCCGAGCTGACCGAGATCCGACGGGACATCCACCGCCACCCGGAACTGTCCTACAAGGAACACCGCACCACGGACCTCATCGTCGCCAGGCTTGCGCAGGCAGGGCTCGTGCCGCGGCGTCTGGAGGGCACCGGCGTGTTCGTCGACATCGGACAGGGGCCGCTGCGCCTCGGATTGCGCGCGGACATCGATGCGCTGCCCATCATCGAGGAGACGGGCCTGCCGTACGAGTCGGCGTCAACCGGCGTCACCCACGCGTGCGGGCATGACATCCACACGACGGTGATGCTCGGCGTCGCCCTCGTGCTCGTCGAGCTGGACGCCGAGACGCCGCTGCCCGGGACCGTCCGGGTCATCTTCCAGCCCGCCGAGGAGATGATGCCGGGTGGAGCGATCGACGTCATCGCGCAGGGCGTCCTGGAGGGCCTGCCGCGGATCCTGGCACTGCACTGCGACCCCAGGATCGACGTCGGGCTCGTCGGGACCCGTATCGGCGCGATCACCTCCGCATCGGACACCATTCGGGTCGAGCTGAGCGGCCGCGGAGGGCACACCTCCCGCCCGCATCTGACCGAGGACCTGGTGTTCGCACTGGCCTCCATCGCGGTGAACGTGCCGGCAGTCCTCTCCCGGCGCATCGACGTGCGCAGCGCGGTGTCCGTGGTGTGGGGGCAGATCCACGCCGGATCCGCGCCCAACGCGATTCCTGCCCATGGATTCATGTCCGGGACCCTTCGCTGCCTCGACGGCGAGGCGTGGGAGTCCGCCGGCGAGCTGCTCGACCGCGCGGTGCGCGAGGTGGCCGCACCCTTCGGCGTGGACGTGAAGCTCGAGCACATCCGGGGCGTCCCACCGGTGGTGAACCAGGAGGCCGAGACAGGGCTCCTCGAAGCCGCGGCGCGCGCGGAACTCGGGGCGGGCGCCGTCGTGCTCACCCCACAGTCCATGGGCGGCGAGGATTTCGCGTGGATGACGCAGCAGGTGCCCGGCGCCATGATGCGGCTCGGAACGCGCACGCCCGGCGGGGAGACGTACGATCTCCACCGCGGCGACTACGTGCCCGACGAACGCGCCATCGCGTGCGGGATCCGCGTCATGGCCGCAGCGGCCCTGCAGGCCGTGCTCGGTCGGGACCACTGACCTACGCGTACTCCCAGCCGGACGTCGTGGCCCGGCTCGAGCCTGCCTGCGCAGCGGGCTGTGCATAACGAAAGCCGAACGATCGGTCCTGTCGGGAGGCCCGTGTAGTGTTCCCCGTCACGCGGCCCTTAGGATGTTCGCATACGTGCTGCACCGACGGTGTCGCGGCGCCACGGTCTTCCAGTGACAACAGAGCCTCGGATCGATCTCGACCCGTGATGGACACTCACTGGTATTCGTCCCCGTGGCGCATTTCTTTCCTGGAGGCATTTTGAAGAACTCACTGCGCAAGTTTTCGCGCGGCACAGGCCTGTCCGCCGCCGTTCTCGGCGTATCGGCCCTCGTCCTTTCCGGCTGCGGCGCACCGCCGGCCGAGGATTCGTCCGGCGGCGGAGCCGAAGCCGGTTCGGACTACCTCGGCTGCATCGTCTCCGACTCCGGTGGATTCGACGATCGCTCGTTCAACCAGTCCAGCTACGAGGGACTGAAGAAGGCCGAGGCCGACCTCGGCATCGAGATCAACCAGGCCGAGTCGCAGGCCGAGACCGACTTCGGCCCCAACGTCGACCAGATGGTCCAGGCCGGCTGCAACCTCACCGTCACCGTGGGCTTCCTGCTCGCGGACACCACGAAGGCTGCCGCGGAGCAGAACCCCGAGGCGAACTTCGCCATCGTGGACGACAACTCGATCGATCTGCCCAACGTCAAGCCGATCATCTACGACACGGCGCAGGCCGCGTTCCTCGCCGGTTACGCCGCTGCGGCGACCAGCGAGACGGGCAAGGTGGCAACCTACGGCGGCATCAACATCCCGACCGTGACCATCTTCATGGACGGGTTCGCCGAGGGCGTCGCCCACTTCAACGAGGAGACGGGCGGGGACGTCCAGCTGCTCGGATGGGACAAGGAGAGCCAGAACGGCACCTTCGTGGGCAACTTCGAGGACGCCGCCGCCGGCAAGACCAACACCCAGAACTTCATCAACGAGGGCGCCGACATCATCATGCCGGTCGCAGGACCGGTCGGTTCGGGAACGCTCGACGCCGTCATCGAGGCGAATGCCGCAGGCAAGGACGTCAAGGCGATCTGGGTCGACTCGGACGGCTACGAGACCGCCGGCAAGGGCGAGGAGTTCATCCTCACCTCGGTCATGAAGCTCATGGGCGACGCCGTCGAGGACGTCATCAGCACCGACGTCGAGGGCAACTTCGACAACACGCCGTACGTCGGCACGCTGGAGAACGGCGGAGTAGCACTGGCTCCGTTCCACGACCAGGAGGCCAACGTCCCCGCCGATCTGCAGTCCACGCTCGACGAGCTGAAGGAACAGATCATCGCGGGTGAGATCACGGTCGATTCGGCCGCCAGCCCCAAGTAGTACAGCGACGCCAGAGAACCGCCTTCCTCCTGCGGATCCACGCCGGGAGGAAGGCGGTTTGCGTTTGCCCCGGGTGCGTGCCCCGAAGCCGCAGCCGGTATCCTTCACCTGACTTTCACCGAAGACAACAGAACAGAACAGGCTGGTTGAGTTGTGAAACTCGAACTGATCGGCATCACGAAGCGCTTCGGATCGCTCGTTGCCAACGACTCCATCGATCTCGTGGTGGAGCCCGGACAGGTCCACAGCCTGCTCGGCGAGAACGGGGCCGGCAAGTCCACGCTGATGAACGTGCTGTACGGACTGTACGACCCGACCGAGGGTGAGATCCTCGTCAATGACGAGCCCGTGACCTTCAAAGGGCCCGGTGACGCGATGGCCGCCGGTATCGGGATGGTGCACCAGCACTTCATGCTCGTGCCGGTCTTCACCGTCGCGGAGAACGTGGCCCTCGGCAACGAGGCCACGAAGGCGGGCGGCATGCTCAACCTGCAGACCACGCGGACGCGGATCCGACAGATCTCGGACCAGTACGGGTTCGACGTCGATCCCGACGCCGTCGTCGAGGACCTTCCCGTCGGTGTGCAGCAGCGCGTGGAGATCATCAAGGCGCTCGTACGCGACGCGGAGGTCCTGATCCTGGACGAACCCACGGCCGTGCTGACGCCCAAGGAGACCGACGAGCTGCTCGGCATCATGGCTCAGCTCAAGGCGGACGGAAAATCGATCGTCTTCATCTCCCACAAACTGCGGGAGGTCAAGGCGGTGTCCGACGTCATCACCGTGGTCCGCCGCGGCAAGGTCGTCGGCACCGCAGATCCCAGTGCTCCGACCACCGAACTCGCGTCCCTCATGGTCGGCCGCTCGGTCAGCCTGACGCTCGACAAGAAGCCGGCGACCCCCGGCGAGGTGACCTTCAGGGTCCGGGACCTGACGGTCCAGGCTGCCAACGGCCAGCGCGTCGTGGACGGGCTCAGCTTCGATGTCGCGCAGGGCGAGATCCTCGCCGTCGCCGGGGTCCAGGGCAATGGCCAGACCGAGCTCACCGAAGCCATCATGGGCCTGCAGGACCACGTCACGGGATCGATCACCCTCGACGGGAACGAACTCGTCGGCCGCAAGGTCAAGGACATCATCCGCGCGGGCGTCGGCTTCGTGCCCGAGGACCGCAGCGTCGAAGGACTCGTCGGCACGTTCTCCGTCGCCGAGAACCTCATCCTGAACCGGTACGACGACGCCCCCTTCGCCAAGGGCCTTTCGATGTCGCCGTCGGCCATCGACAAGAATGCCGACGAGAAGATCGCCGAGTACGACGTCCGCACGCAGTCCGCGTCCGCGGCGGCCGGCACGCTCTCGGGCGGCAACCAGCAGAAAGTCGTCATGGCGCGGGAGTTCTCGCGGCCACTCAAACTGTTCATCGCGTCGCAGCCCACGCGCGGCGTCGACGTCGGATCCATCGAGTTCCTGCATCGCCGGATCGTGGCCGAGCGCGACGGCGGCACGCCGGTCATCATCGTCTCCACGGAACTCGACGAGGTCCTGGAGCTTGCCGACCGCATCGCGGTGTTGTACCGCGGACGCCTCATGGGGATCGTGCCCGGAACGGTGTCCCGTGATGTCCTCGGCCTCATGATGGCCGGTATGCCCGCCGACGAAGCCCTCGCGCAGGCACACGACGTTCAAGGAGGAAATCTGTGACCCCGCAGGACGATCGTCCGGTATCCCCGGCCAGCGACGGCGGAACCCCGCCGACGCGCCGGCAGACCAAGGACGCCGCACGCCAGGACGAGGTGCGCCTCGAGAACGCGGCCGAGACGGCAGGAGGGGAACTACCGCCACCCGCGGTGCCCGCCACCGCCGCAGGCATCGGTGCCGGACCAGGGCCGGAAGCCGGTCTGATGCAGCGCATCATGACCGGGAACGCGCTCGTGGCGTTCCTGTCCGTGGTGCTGTCGCTGATCCTCGGCGGGCTGCTCATCGCGGTCACCGACCAGGACGTCGCACGTGCGTCGTCGTACTTCTTCAGCCGGCCGCAGGACACCCTCGGTGCGGCCTGGACGGCCGCATCGAGCGCCTACTTCGCGCTCTTCCAGGGTTCCGTCTTCAACTTCGAGGGCGACACCTTCACGCGGATGGTCTACCCCCTGACGCAGACCCTCACCGTGGCAACTCCGCTCATCTGCGCAGGCCTCGGTGTCGCCCTCGCCTTCCGGGCGGGCCTCTTCAACATCGGTGCGCAGGGCCAGATCCTGATCGGGGCGACGTTCGCCGGATGGATCGGGTTCACGCTGCACCTCCCGGTCGGTGTCCATCTGCTGCTCGTGATCCTCGCGGGCATGGTCGGTGGCGCTGTCTGGGCCGGGCTCGTGGGACTCCTCAAGGCCCGTACCGGGGCGCACGAGGTCATCCTGACGATCATGTTCAACTACATCGCGACGAACCTCGTGCTGTACTTCCTGAGCACTCCGGCGTTCCAGCGGCCCGGGTCGACGAACCCGATCAGCCCTCAGCTCGACGCCTCGGCACTGTATCCGCCGCTCCTCGGACCAGCATTCCGCCTGCACTGGGGCTTCGTCGTCGCCGTGCTGGCCACCATCTTCGTGTGGTGGCTGCTGAACCGCTCCACGATCGGCTTCGAGCTCCGCGCGGTCGGAGCCAACGCGAGCGCGGCCCGCACCGCCGGCGTCAACGTCAGCAAGGGCTACATCCTCGCCATGGCCATCGCCGGTGCCCTCGCGGGCCTGGCCGGCGTGGCCCAGGTGTCCGGGACGGAGAAGGTACTGACCTCGGGAGTGGCCGCGAGCTTCGGCTTCGACGCCATCACGGTGGCGCTGCTCGGCCGTTCCTCGCCGTGGGGCACGTTCGCGGCGGGCATCCTCTTCGGCGCGTTCCGTGCAGGGGGAGTGGCCATGCAGGCTTCGACCGGGACGAGCATCGACATCGTCCTCGTGGTGCAGTCGCTCATCGTCCTCTTCATCGCAGCGCCGCCCCTCGTCCGCGCGCTGTTCCGCCTCCCGGCACCCGGCGCCACGCGCGCCGGCAAGGGAAGCGCCCCGACCCGCACGCCAGCCTCGACCGGAGCAGCAGCATGAGCACAGCAACCACCGCCCGCGACGAGCGACACGACGCAACCGGTAGCGCCACGGTGCGGAGCTGGAAGAACCCGATCATCCTCTCCGTGGTCGCCGTCCTCGCGTCCCTCGTGTTCGCGCTCGGTGCGCCGCGCAACGATGTCACGTTCAGGCTCTCCGAGGAGAACGACCCGATCGTCCTGCCGTCGATCGTGGTGTCGGCGCCGGTCATCGGGTGGATCGCGGCCCTCGCGATGATCGCCCTGGCCGTCTACGCGATCCTCCGGACGCGCTCCGGGCAGAAGGTACCCACCTGGGTGCTGGCCGTGTTCGCCGTCCTGTTCCTCGTCGCGTTCCTGACGTGGGTGGTCGGCAGTGCGCGCACGCCGAACGTGGCGCTCTACGGACTCCTCGCCGGTTCGGTGACCCTCGCCGTCCCCCTGATCTTCGGTTCGCTCTCGGGCGTGCTCTGCGAGCGTTCCGGTGTCGTGAACATCGCGATCGAGGGGCAACTGCTGTTCGGTGCCTTCGCGGCCGCGGTGGCGGCCTCGCTGTCCGGCAGCGCGATCGTCGGACTTCTCGCAGCGGCTGTCGCCGGCGTGCTCGTATCGCTCGTCCTGGCCGTCTTCAGCATCCGCTACGTCGTGAACCAGGTGATCGTCGGCGTCGTGCTCAACGTGCTGGTGTCCGGCCTCACCGGGTTCCTGTTCTCCGCCGTCCTCAGCGAGGACTCCGAGCGGTGGAACTCGCCGCCGCGACTGCCCGTCATCGAGATCCCCCTGCTCGCGGACATCCCGGTGATCGGCCCGATCCTCTTCCAGCAGACCGTCGTGGGGTATCTCATGTACATCGCGGTCGCCGTCGTCTACGTGGCCCTGTACCACTCGCGCTGGGGCCTGCGCACGCGTGCCGTCGGGGAGCACCCGAAGGCCGCTGACACCCTCGGCGTGAACGTGAACCGGATGCGCTTCATGAACGTTCTGCTCGCGGGCGTGGTCGCGGGCGTCGGCGGTTCGTTCTTCACGCTCGTAGCCGTGTCGGGCTTCGGGCGGGACATGACGGCGGGCCAGGGGTACATCGCCCTGGCGGCCCTGATCTTCGGGCGGTGGAACCCCATCGGAGCGTTCTTCGCGGCGTTGCTGTTCGGATTCGCCACCAACCTGTCCAACGTGCTGAGCCTCCTCGGCACGCCGGTGCCGGACCAGTTCCTGCGCATGCTGCCCTACGTGGTGACGGTCTTCGCCGTCGCCGGCCTGGTGGGTCGTTCGCGGGCACCGGGAGCCAGCGGCATCCCGTACATCAAGGGTTAGGACCAGCATGAGAGAGAACGACATCCCCTGGAACGACCTCGCCGCCTCGGCGAAGGACGCCATGATGAAGGCCTACGTGCCGTATTCGAAGTACCCCGTGGGAGCGGCGGCACTGCTCGACGACGGCCGGATCATCTCCGGCTGCAACGTGGAGAACGCGTCCTACGGGCTGACCCTGTGCGCCGAATGCGCCCTCGTCAGTGCGCTGGCCATGAGTGGTGGAGGGCGCATCAGGGCCTTCAGCTGCGTGGACGGCGAGGGGAACACGCTGATGCCGTGCGGTCGTTGCCGCCAGCTCCTCTACGAGTTCCGCGCACCCGACATGGTGCTCATGACCGTCAGCGGCATCCGGACCATGGACGAGGTCCTGCCGGACGCCTTCGGGCCCCAGCACCTCGCCTGACGAAGGGGCGCGGCCGACCGGCCGGGCACCTTCCCTTCCACCCACGGTCCCGGTGGGCTCCCACGACGAGCCCTACCGTCCGTGCACGCCATCCGCACAATCCAAGAGGATCTCCCATGACCGAAGCGTTCGACGCCGTCGACATCATCCGCACCAAACGTGACCGGGGCACGCTCTCACCCGAACAGATCGACTGGACCATCGATGCCTACACCCGCGGGGTCATCGCCGACGAGCAGATGGCTGCCCTCAACATGGCGATCCTGCTCAATGGCATGGACCGTGCGGAGATCTCCCGGTGGACGGCGGCGATGATCGCCTCCGGGGAGCGCATGGACTTCTCCTCGCTCGGCCGCCCCACGAGTGACAAGCATTCGACCGGCGGTGTCGGTGACAAGATCACCCTGCCCCTGGCGCCGCTCGTCGCCGTCTTCGGCGTGGCCGTGCCGCAGCTCTCGGGGCGCGGACTCGGCCACACCGGCGGAACGCTGGACAAGCTCGAGTCCATCCCCGGCTGGCAGGCACACCTGAGCAACGAGGACATGCTGCGCCAGCTCGCCGACGTCGGTGCCGTCATCTGCGCAGCGGGCACAGGCCTCGCTCCCGCCGACAAAAAGCTCTACGCACTCCGGGACGTTACCGGGACCGTCGAGGCCATTCCCCTCATCGCGTCCTCGATCATGAGCAAGAAGATCGCCGAGGGCACAGGATCGCTGGTCCTGGACGTGAAGGTGGGCAGTGGGGCGTTCATGAAGGACGTCGACCAGGCGCGTGAGCTCGCCGAGACCATGGTGGCGCTCGGCAAGGACGCCGGAGTGAACACGGTGGCCCTCCTGACCGACATGAGCACGCCGCTCGGGCTCACCGCGGGCAACGCCATCGAGGTCGAGGAATCCGTGGAGGTCCTCGCGGGCGGAGGCCCTTCCGATGTCGTCGAACTCACCGTGCGCCTCGCCGAGGAGATGCTGGCATGCGCCGGCGTGCACGGCGCCGACCCCGCTGCCGCCCTGAAGGACGGCCGTGCCATGGACGTCTGGAACAGGATGATAGAGGCGCAGGGCGGGGACCCGCGCGCAGCCCTGCCCGTCGCCAGGGAATCCGAGGTCATCCTCGCGCCGGCCGACGGCGTGCTCGTGGGCCTGGACGCGCTCTCGGTCGGCGTCGCCGCATGGCGCCTCGGGGCAGGCCGCGCGCGCAAGGAGGACGAGGTGCAGGCGGGGGCCGGCGTGCGGATGCACGCGAAGCCCGGGGCATCCGTGCGCGCCGGGGAGCCGCTCATGACGTTGCTGACCGACACCCCGGAGAAGTTCGAGCGTGCACGCGAGGCCCTGGCCGACGCCGTGGTCATAGCTCCCGAGGGCTCGCGGCCGGCGCACCAGCTGATCATCGACCGCATCGCCTAGCAGCAGGCTTGCCGGAGCCGGGGATGCCCTGGGGGTGAACCCCTAGGGGCATCCCCGGGAACACTCATCCCGTGGGGTGAGGCATGCTGCTGTGCATGTCGCCCGGAAGGCCGACGACGCACGGCAGGGCCCGCCGGTAGCGTCGGAAGCGACGCACGGCAGTCCATTGCGGTTCGACCGGAACCGCGGCAGCCGGCGTCGGATCCCGTTCCGACCACAGCTTCCACCCCCTGGTGGCAGGTCGCACGGGACGTGACGGCGGAGGAGCCCACGATGGATGCGATCACCAGTGCACTCAACGGCATCAGCGACTTCGTGCTCGCGGCCGCCGAGCAGCCCTGGGTGTACCTCCTCGTCCTCGTGTGCTGCGTGGTGGACGGCTTCTTCCCGCCGATCCCCAGTGAATCGGTCGTCGTCGGCCTGGCCTCCCTCGTGATCACCCAGGGGATCCCGAACCCGTGGCTGCTGATCCTGGTCGCCGCACTCGGTGCCTTCCTCGGCGACAACATCGCCTTCCTCCTCGGCAGGGGCATAGGCACCACGCGCTTCCGGTGGATGAGGCGTCCGAGGATGCAGCGATCCTTCACCTGGGCCGGCAACGAACTCGCGAAACGGGCCGCGTCGCTCATCCTGGTGGCGCGGTTCATCCCGATCGGGCGGGTGGCGGTGAACCTGACAGCGGGCGCCACGGGGTACTCCCAGCGGCGCTTCGTCGCCCTGACGGCTCTCTCGGGAGTCGTCTGGGCCGCCTACTCGGTGGGGATCGGGGCGGTGGCCGGCACCTGGTTCCAGCACAACCACCTGCTGGGCGTGGCCGTGGCCATAGCGATCGCCGTCGTGATCGGGGTCGTCGTGGACCGCGTGATCTCCCTCGTCCGGGGCTCGACGCCGCTCGAGGCTGCTGCGGTCGACTCCCAGGAACAGCCTGAGCCTGCCCGTGAGACCAGCCCCCGGTGACGTGCATCGCGTAGGCTTGGCAGCGTGACCCACACCCAGAACGACGTCGTTTCCGACGCTGCCATCGACATCCGGACCCTTCCGAAAGTCTCGCTCCACGATCACCTCGACGGAGGGTTGCGGCCGGCGACCATCCTGGAGCTGGCAGCCGAGATAGGGCACGAACTGCCGGCGTCGGACGCCGAGTCCCTCGGCGCCTGGTTCCGGGAATCCGCGGATTCCGGATCGCTGGAGCGCTACCTCGAGACGTTCGACCACACCATCGCCGTCATGCAGACGCGCGAAGGCCTCGTCCGCGTAGCCCGTGAGTTCGTCGAGGACCTCGCGGCCGACGGCGTCGTGTACGGCGAGGTGCGCTGGGCCCCGGAGCAGCACACTCAGAAGGGCCTGACGCTCGATGAGGCCGTCGAGGCCGTCCAGGAGGGGCTCGAGTCGGGTGCAGCCGCCGCCATCGCCTCGGGTCGCGTCATCCAGGTGGGACAGCTCATCACCGCCATGCGCCACGCCGACCGTGGCCAGGAAATCGCGGAACTCGCCGTCCGGCACCGGGACAGCGGAGCCGTCGGCTTCGATATCGCGGGCGCGGAAAACGGATTCCTGCCCTCGCGCTTCGCCGATGCCTTCACCTTCCTGGCCTCCCACCAGTTCCCGGTGACCATCCACGCAGGGGAGGCAGCGGGTCTGGAGAGCATCAAGGACGCCCTCGTCGCAGGACGCGCGCTACGCCTTGGCCATGGCGTGCGCATCGCGGAGGACATCGAGATCGAGGAATCGGCGGACGAGGAGGCGGGCGACGGCGAGGAAGTCGGTATCGCGAACCTCGGGCTCATCGCATCGTGGGTCCGTGATCGCGGGATCCCCCTCGAACTGTGCCCGTCGTCGAACCTGCAGACGGGCGCCGTCGCCGCCTTCGGCACCACCATCGACGCCCACCCGTTCGACCTCCTGTACCAGCTCGGCTTCAAGGTGACGGTCAACACCGACAACCGGCTCATGAGCGGAGTGACCCTGACGGGGGAGTTCGAACTCCTCGTAGACACCTTCGGCTACGACCTCGCCGACCTGCTGGACCTGACGCTCAACGCGGTCGACGCCGCGTTCCTGCCGCTCGAGGACCGTGAGGCGCTGGCAGCGCACATCGCATCCAGCTTCGACGCCGCCGCACGCCAGGCTTCCGCCTAGCCCTTCCGACGACGGCCGCCGTGACCGACGCTGCATACCGGGAGTCCGAGGCCACGCCGGGGAAGCCCCCCGGCGTGGCGGTCGAGCGTCTCGTCGAGGTCGTCGCCCTCCTGCGCCGGCACTGTCCGTGGACAGCGGCACTGGACCACGCGACCCTGCTCCAGTACCTCGTGGAGGAGACCTACGAGCTCTACGAGGTCGTCGATGACGTCGCCCGGACGGATGAGCCGGAGGATGAACTCCTCGAGGACCTCCGCGGCGAGCTCGGGGACGTCCTGTTCCAAGTGGTCCTCCACGCGCAACTCCGGGCCGAAGCAGGGTCCTTCGGACTCGCCGAGGTTGCAGAGGGCCTCACGGCGAAGCTCGTGCGCCGCAATCCGCACGTCTTCTCGCCCGAGGGCACTCTTCGCTCTGCCGGCCCTGCATCGGTGGATGAGATCGTCGCGACCTGGCAGGCGGTCAAGGAGCGGGAGACGCCGGCCCGTACCTCCCCCTTCGACGGCATTCCCCACCACCTTCCCGCTCTGGCCTTCGCCGCCAAGACCCTTCAGCGAGCGGGGGAGGAGCGTGGAGGCGAGGCCCCTCCAAACGACGACGAGGCCGAGGTCGGCAGGCAGCTCCTGGCACTGACGCGGCGTGCTCTGGGCGCCGGTGTCGATCCCGAGCGGGCGCTCAGGCGCGCCACGCTGGACTACCAGCGCCACGCTGCGGGTGGCCCGGAAGCCACCGCGTGACCCACGCGCCGACGTCACACGCCGGTGACCCAGCCCACGTCGGACGCACGTGAACTAGGCTGGTGGCAACACCTCCGTTGCTCTGACAAAGACGTCCCAACACGATGTGAATTCCTACACTCCAACGAAGAGGAGCAAATCCATGGCCATCATCGATGCCATCCACGCGAGGGAAATCCTCGATTCCCGCGGCAACCCCACGGTCGAGGTCGAGGTACTGCTCGACGACGACACGTTCGGGCGTGCGGCCGTTCCCTCCGGCGCATCCACCGGTGCGTTCGAGGCCAACGAGCGGCGCGACGGCGAGAAGGACCGCTACCTCGGCAAGGGCGTCCTGCAGGCCGTCGAAGCCGTCATCGAGCAGATCCAGCCCGCGCTCCTCGGCTTCGACGCCGCGGATCAGCGCGCCATCGACCAGGCGATGATCGACCTCGATGGCACTGAGAACAAGTCGAACCTCGGCGCCAACGCCATGCTCGGTGTGTCGCTCGCGATCGCCCGCGCCGCCGCCGAGTCCTCGGCCCTGCCGCTCTACCGCTACCTCGGCGGGCCGAACGCGCACGTCCTGCCGGTGCCCCTCATGAACATCCTCAACGGCGGCTCCCACGCGGACTCCGACGTGGACATCCAGGAATTCATGATCGTCCCGCTCGGCGCGCAGTCCTATTCCGAGGGCCTCCGCTGGGGCGTCGAGGTCTACCACGAGCTCAAGTCGGTCCTGAAGGAGAAGGGCCTGGCGACGGGCCTCGGCGACGAGGGCGGCTTCGCCCCGAACCTGCCGTCCAACCGCGACGCGCTGGACCTCATCACGACCGCCGTCGAGCGCGCCGGCTACACACCGGGTACGGACATCGCGTTCGCACTCGACGTCGCTGCCTCCGAGTTCTACGAGGACGGTGCCTACCAGTTCGAGGGCAAGGCCCTCAGCACCGAGGAGATGAGCGCCTACTACGTGGAGCTCGTCCGCGACTACCCGCTGGTCTCCATCGAGGACCCCCTCGACGAGGACGACTGGGAGGGCTGGAAGCACCTCACCGACTCGATCGGCGACAAGGTGCAGCTGGTCGGCGACGACCTGTTCGTCACCAATCCTGTCCGCCTCGCCAAGGGCATCCAGAACCAGACCGCGAACTCGCTGCTCGTCAAGGTGAACCAGATCGGCACCCTGACCGAGACGCTCGACGCCATCTCGATGGCACAGCGCGCCGGCTACACCACGATCACCTCGCACCGCTCCGGCGAGACCGAGGACACCACGATCGCCGACATCTGCGTCGCCACGAATGCCGGCCAGATCAAGACCGGTGCGCCGGCCCGCAGCGAGCGCGTCGCGAAGTACAACCAGCTGCTCCGCATCGAGGAGGAGCTCGACGACGCCGCACGCTACGCCGGTCGCAGCGCCTTCCCGCGTTTCACGGCCTAGTTGATCAGTAGTTGATCGAGAGGGCAGTTACCCTCGTTAGACGGGTTCCGCGAGGAACCCGGTGCGAACCCACGCGCAGACATTTCCGAGGAGCTCCATGACTGCCCGCCGACCCAACGTGCCGAGAGCCGGCCGTCCCTCGCCCCAGGCGGAGGAGCGGCCGGCCGCCGGGACGGCCAAGGGTCAGCCCCCTGTCCGCGTCGCCAAGGCGGCGTCATCCGCGGCTGCCGGTGGCACGGGGACGCGCGGAGCCGGTCACACGTCGAATCCCCCCGAAGCGGTCCGGGCCAGAGCGGCAGGACCTGCGCAGCGCCGGCCGCCGGCACCCCGTGCGGTGGGGCCTTCGGCCACGAAGGACCCACGCATCGCCGACGGTGGCACGGGCGCGAGGAACGTCCGCGCAGGCGCCGGCACCACCAGCACGACGCCGGCACGGCCGACACGCACGGCCGCACCGCGGCGCACCTCTCCGTCGGCATCGCAGTCCGCAGTGCGGTCGGAGTCGCGGGCCGCGGAGCGCTCGCAACTCGCAGGGAACATCCGTCGTGGACGGCTCGGCTCGCGACGGGCCGAGTCGGCCATCCAGCCGGCAGAGGAAGCGACGCCCATCCCGGCGAAGTCCTTCTCCGGCCGGCTCCTCGCCCTCGCCGTCGTCCTCATCGCCGTGATCGTCCTGCTCGCTCCGTCGGTGAGCCGTTATGCGCAGCAGCAGGCCGAACTCGACGCGCTGCGCGCGGACATCGCCCGGCAGCAGCAGGAGCAGGCGGACTACCAGTCCGAACTCGCGCGCTGGGACGACCCGGCCTTCGTGAAGCAGCAGGCGCGCGAGCGTATCTTCCTCGTGATGCCGGGGGAGACCCGCTATCTCGTGAAGGGCGGCGACGGCATCGAGGAGAGCACGGGAGAGGGATCTGCCACCGAACCCGCCGACCTGCCCTGGGTCGACTCGCTCTGGAGCTCCATCGCCCGCGCAGCGACGGACTGAGTGGTTCCGCGCAGCAGCGACCGGCACCAGCCACCGCGCGGCCCATAGCCGTGCGATGTACGCCCGCGTGGCGTCCCAGGAAGGAACAAGCGTGACCCAGCAGCACCATCAGGACGAGAAGGACCAGGACCCGAGGACTCCCAGTGAGCGCGATCTGGACGTCCTCAGCCGTCAGCTCGGGAGGCCGGTCCGGGACGTCGTCGAGATCGGTGCGCGGTGCGTCTGCGGCAATCCGCTCGTGGCGACCACTGCTCCCCGGCTGTCGAACGGCATCCCGTTCCCTACGAGCTACTACCTCACCCACCCCGTCATCACCTCTGCCGTGTCGAGGCTCGAGGCCGACGGCGTCATGACCGAGATGAGCGAGCGGCTGATCTCCGACGGAGACCTCGCCGGCCGGTACCGTGCCGCTCACGAGGCATACCTGGCCGCACGGGAGGCAGTGGGAGAGCGTGCCGGTACCGGCGCCGTGCCCGAGATCGAGGGCGTATCCGCCGGAGGGATGCCCACGCGGGTGAAGTGCCTCCATGTCCTCGTGGGGCATTCCCTCGCCGCAGGTCCTGGCGTCAACCCCCTGGGCGACGAGGCGATCGCGCGGATAGCGCCCTGGTGGACCAGAGAGGTCTGCTACTGCGAGGGTGCCTGGGACACCTCGGGCCAGGCGCCCGACGCCGACCTCAGCAGGCACACCCGCACCCAGGGCTTGAGTCCCGAGGAGCTCGAGGCGAAGCGCGCCGCGCGTCGCCGCGAATCCACTCCGGGCACCGGTGGTCCGGGGAACGACGAGCCCATCGACCAGTCCGGACCGACCGAACCGTCCGGATCGACCGGCCCGAGCAAGGAGAAGTAATGCGAACAGCTGCGATCGACTGCGGTACGAATTCCATCCGGTTGCTGATCGCGGATGTCGACGGCGGAGTCCTGACCGATGTCGTCCGCCTGATGCGCGTGGTACGCCTCGGCGAGGGCGTGGACGCCACGGGACGCCTGTCCGATGCCGCGTTGGCAAGGACCTTCGCCGCTGCGGAGGAATACGCCACGCTCATCGAGCGGCACGGCAGCCCGCCCGTGCGATTCGTGGCCACGTCGGCATCCCGCGATGCCGAGAACCGCCAGGTCTTCGTCGACGGCATCCGAGCGCGGCTCGGAGTCGAGCCAGAGGTCATCTCGGGCGACGAGGAGGCGCGGCTGTCCTTCAACGGCGCCGTCAGCGTCCTCGCGACCGCCCGGGACGAGACGGTGCTGGTCATCGATCTCGGCGGTGGAAGTACGGAGTTCGTGGCCGGGACGATGGACGGTCTGATCGCCGCGCGGAGCACGAACATGGGCTGCGTGCGCTACACCGAGCGCTTCCTGCAGAACGACCCGCCGACGCCGGAGCAGATCGAAGCCATGGACGCCGAGATCGCCCGCCTCATGGACGACGCGGCCGCACAGGTTCCCCTCGAGCGCATCACGAAGATCGTGGGTGTCGCCGGAAGCGTCACCACGGTGACGGCGCACGCCCTCGGCCTGCCGGAGTACCAGGCCGAACGTATCCACGGCGCCGAGCTGCCCATCAGTACGGTCTCATCGGCGGCGTCCGACCTGCTGCACATGCCGCGGTCGGCCAGGGCCGCCCTGCCGTACATGCATCCCGGTCGTGTCGACGTGATCGGAGCCGGGGCGCTGATCTGGCGGGCCATCGTGGAACGCGTCGCCGCGGTGACGGACGGTCGTGTCACGACCGCGATCACCAGTGAGCACGACATCCTCGACGGGATCGCCCTCAGCGTTGCGGAGCGGGACGGGTGAACTGATGAACACCCCAGCTCGCGTCACCCGGTCTGCTGCTGCCGTCGTCGTCGCCTGCGTCGCTGTGCTGCTGCCGGCTGCCGGCCCTGCGGCTGCGGACGAGGTCCGTGGCAAGGAGTACTGGCTGGAGGACTACGGGATCGCCGAGGCCTGGAAGAGCACGCAGGGGGAGGGCGTCACGGTAGCCGTCATCGACAGCGGCGTCGACGGCAACCACCCCGATCTGGCAGGAGCGGTGGTCGGCGGCACGGATGCATCCGGTGCAGGCGATCCGGGCGGGCAGCGCGGCATCGGGGAAGTACCGGGGCACGGCACGCTCGTCGCGACGCTGCTCGCCGGACGCGGCCACACCGATCCGGAGCCGCCCGCGCCCGCCCCGGAGCCCGAGTCCAAGCCCGAGTCCAAGCCCGAGCCCTCGGGCGGCAGCACCGGATCGGCGGCCCCCCAACCCACCCCGGAGCCGAAGCCGTCACCCTTCAGCCAGTACGGCACCGGACCGGACGGCATTGTCGGAGTCGCACCGAAGGCGGATCTGCTCGCCATCTCCGTCTGGATCGAGGGACAGAACAGCGGGCCCAACCCGGCAGGCGTGACGGTCGATGAGCAGGTTCCGAACGCGGTCCGCTGGGCGGTGGACAACGGTGCGGATGTCATCAACATGTCCCTCGGCAGCACCAGCACGGCATGGCCCGAGAGCTGGGACCAGGCGTTCCTGTACGCGGAGCAGAACGACGTCGTCATCGTGGCGGCTGCCGGCAACCGTGCCGGAGGGCTGACCCAGGTGGGAGCACCCGCGACGATCCCCGGGGTGCTCGCCGTCGCCGGGCTCGACCGGTCGGGGATCGCGAGTGCCGAGGCCTCGTCGGAGGGAATCAGCATCGCGGTCGCCGCTCCGTCCGAGAACCTCGTCGGTGGTCTGCCGGGCGGCTTCTACGCCGACTGGTCGGGCACGTCCGGCGCCGCGCCACTGGTCTCCGGAGTCGCCGCGCTCATCCGCGCCAAGTACCCCGAGCTGTCGGCGGCGCAGGTCGTCAACCGTATCGTCGGTACGGCCAGGGACGCCGGGGCACCCGGCTTCGACACGCTGTACGGGCACGGCGTCCTCGATGTCGCGGCGGCCGTCCGCAGCGAGATCGCGGTACCGGAGCAGAACCGCCTCGGGAGCATGGCTGAATGGATCCAGCTCTACAGGCGGAGCGGTCAGACTCCCGCTCCGGCGCCGGCTCCGTCGCGGGAACCAGCCGCTGAGGTCATCCCTGCTCCGCCCGTCCCGCAGGCCGAGGATCCCCTCGCTTCCGTCCACACCGTGCCCGCGTTCGTGGTGCTCGGGTTCGGAGGGCTCCTGCTCGCGGTGATCGCCGGAGGAGCACTCCACGTGGCGCGTGTCAGGCGCCGTCCTGCAGCGCCCCTGGACGACGACACCGGACGGATCGACCGAGTCCAGGGAGGCGGTAACGAGCAGGGATCCGGGGGAGTTCCAAGTACGTCGCCGAGCTAGTGAAGATTTTCACAAACTCCGGTAGCATCGAGGAATGGCATCGAACCAACACTTCTCTGACCGCCCGCGCATCCTCGTCGTCGGCGGCGGCTACGTAGGCCTGTACGTCGCTCACAGGCTGCAGAACAAGGTCAAGGACCACGGCGGCATCGTCACGCTCGTGGATCCCCTGCCCTACATGACCTACCAGCCCTTCCTCCCCGAGGTCGCCGCCGGAAGCATCGAGCCTCGCCACGCGATCGTCTCGCACCGCAAGCACCTGCGGAAGACCGAGCTGATCTCGGGCAAGGTGACATCGATCAACCACGCCGGACGCACGGCCACCATCGCGCCCACCGGTGGCGGCGACTCCTTCGAACTCGGCTACACCGACGTCGTGGTGGCAGCCGGTTCCATCACTCGCACCTTCCCGATCGACGGCCTGAAGGACCAGGGCATCGGCCTGAAGACCATCGAGGAGGCAGTGGCGCTGCGCAACAAGATGCTTGAGCGCATCGAGACCGCGTCCGTGATGCCGGAGGGTCCCGAGCGGGACCGCGCCCTCACCTTCGTCGTGGTGGGCGGCGGCTTCGCTGGGATCGAGACCATCACGGAGATGGAGGATGCCGCGCGCGACGCTGTCAAGGCCAACGCCCGCCTCAGCCGCTCCGACCTCCGCTTCGTGCTCGTCGAGGCCATGGGACGCATCATGCCCGAGGTCACTGCCGAGCAGGCCGAATGGGTCGTTTCCCACCTTCGCTCGCGGGAGATCGAGGTCCTGCTGAACACGTCGCTGTCGAGCGCCGTGGGTGGCACGCTGAAGCTCATCAACATGCCGGACAAGACGCCGGCTGACGAGTTCGAGACCGACACCCTCATCTGGACCGCCGGAGTGCAGGCGAACCCGGTGGTCCGCTCGACGGACTTCCCGGTGGACGAGCGCGGCCGTGTCCGTGCCAGCGCCGAACTCCGGATCACGGGCGACGACGGGCCCATCGAGCACGCATGGACCGCAGGCGACGTCGCGGCTGTTCCCGACCTCACCGGTGGGGGCGTGGGAGGCTTCTGCGTCCCCAACGCCCAGCACGCCGTCCGACAGGCGAAGCTGCTTGCCGCCAACATCCTCGCGGCCAACTACGGCCTCGGCGAGGTCAAGGAGTACAAGCACACCAACCTCGGCGCCGTCGCGGGTTTCGGCCAGTTCAAGGGTGTCGCGAACATCATGGGCTTCGGCATGAAGGGCTTCCCGGCCTGGCTCGCTCACCGTGGCTACCACGGCTTCGCGATGCCGATGTACGAGCGCAAGGCGCGCGTCATCATCAACTGGAGCATGAGCTTCCTCTTCGGTCGCGACCTCGCGCCGCTGTCGGATCTGCAGAACCCGCAGCGCCAGTTCCGCGAAGCGGCGACCCCGCCGCCGAAGAAGGACACCGCGCTGCAGAGCCAGCCGCCCACGCCGGCCGGGCAGACGGCAGCCGCGAAGGCCTCTGCCTGACGCCTTCCGGTTCATCCGGACACGCACGAGAACGACGGCGACCGCCTTCCTGGGGGTCGCCGTCGTTCTGTGTCTCCGCCTGTGAGCGGCGAGTCGCGCCGGCGTCCGGGGTAGGCTGAACCGGCTGAAAGGCCCCAGTAGCCCAATGGCAGAGGCAGCAGACTTAAAATCTGTTCAGTCAGGGTTCGAGTCCCTGCTGGGGCACGTCCTCCCGCACTCGCGAGGAGGCACGTCGAAGCGGAGCGTGCGCCATCGCGGCACGCCCGACGCGGCGATGACGGATGCGCAGTGCGCTGAGTAGTGCGCGCTGTCAAGAGTGCGTTCGCCGCGGTGTGATGAGCGTTACAAGGATGTAACCGGATTCCCTTATCTACGACACAAAATTGCATTAGCTTTTCCTACAAGCCAGGAACACTTGGCGAACGCAACAAAGGCAGCAAGAGCCTTTCGGTCGAGGAGACTAATTCATGACTGCAACACGCAATCCCGCGCGGTCTGGCATCGGGGAGATGGCCCCGCGCGCGGCAAAGGTCGCTGCCCTGGGCCTGGGCATCGCGCTCTTTGCCTCCGGCTGCGGCGGCGGCGGAACCACGGGTTCCGAGGGTGAGGGTGGCGACACCGAGACCAGTGCTGCTGCTGCGACGTCGGCGCTGGCATGCCCCGAGAGCGAGGGTGGCGCAGGCGAGGAACAGGGCGAGAAGGGTGACCCCGCAGCCGTTCCCGCCAGTGAGACCACCAGCCCCGAACCCCTGAAGCTCGGTTCCATCCTGCCCACCACCGGAACCCTTGCGTTCCTCGGCCCGCCCGAGATCGCCGGCGTCAACCTCGCTGTCAAGGAAGTCAACGAGGCCGGCGGTGTGCTGGGTCAGGACATCTCCATCACCCACCGCGACTCGGGCGACACGACCACCGACATCGCGACACAGTCCGTGACGGATCTGCTGTCCCAGAACGTCAGCGCCATCATCGGAGCCGCGTCCTCGGGTGTCTCGAAGACCGTCATCAACCAGATCACCGGTGCAGGCGTGGTGCAGTTCTCGCCCGCCAACACGTCGCCCGAATTCACCACGTGGGACGACAAGGGCCTGTACTTCCGCACCGCTCCCTCGGATGTGCTCCAGGGACGCACCCTCGGCAACTACATCATGACGTGTGGCGCCCAGACGGTCGGCATGATCACCCTGAACGACTCCTACGGCACCGGCCTGCAGAGCAACATCCAGGAGACCGTCGAGGCTGCCGGAGGCCAGGTCGTCGCCAACGAGATGTTCAACACCGGCGACTCGCAGTTCTCGAGCCAGGTGGACGCCATCGCGGCGGCGAAGCCCGATGCGATCGTGCTCATCAGCTTCGACGAGGCCAAGAGCATCGTCCCGCTGCTCGTCGCGAAGGGCATCGATGCCAGCACGCTCTTCATGGTCGACGGCAACACCTCCGACTACAGCGCGGACCTCGATCCCGGAACCCTCGAAGGAGCCCAGGGCACCATCCCCGGCCCCTTCACCGGCACCGGCTTCCAGGAAGCCCTGGCCACTGTTGATCCCAACCTCAACAGCTTCGCGTACGCCGGTGAAAGCTATGACGCTGTGAACCTGATCTCGCTCGCCGCAGAGGCTGCGGGAAGCGTCGAGGGAGCAGCAATCGCCGAGCAGCTCGAAGCGGTCTCCAAGGAGGGCACCAAGTGCTTCGACTTCGCAGGCTGCGTCACGCTGCTGCGCAACGGCGAGGACATCGACTACGACGGTATCTCCGGTCCCGTGTCCTTCGACGAGAACGGTGATCCCACCGAGGCGGCCATCGGCATCTACAAGTACGACGCCGACAACAAGCCCCAGCCGAGCCGTTCCGAGGTCGGACAGCTCTAGGGTCTGACCTGACGGGGTTCCGCCCCTGACGGACGCAAGCAGGAGGCCCCGGCCGCCCTTCCTCGGAAGGTGCAGCCGGGGCCTCCTGCTGTCCGGGACCAGTTGCCGCGAGACGTTCCGTGACACAGCACCGTTCCGTGACCCAGCACTGTCCCGTGACCCAGCATTGTCCCGTGACATAGCACCGTTCCGTGACCCAGCACCGTCGAGCGGTAGGTGCCCGAGTGTCGCGGGACGAAACGGTTAGGAGTCCCCGGGCTCGCGCCTGGAGAGGGCATAGGAAGGCTCGCGTACCTTCCGGGCCCACTCGTACGTCTGCGCTCCTGCCAGGGGGTGAAGGACGGCGTCGAAGCGCAGGGTCTTCTCCTCCGCTCCTTCGTTGAGGCGCAGCGTGACAGTGCCGAAGCGGTGCCACCGCCCTGACGGCGTTGCGAAGAACAGGCCGAGCTGCCACGCAGAAGCACCGAGGGATCGCCGGAAGCCCCGTAGGGAGGACGGCAGACCGGCAGGCGCGAGCGTCCTAGCCCCTATCAGTACGGGGCCCTCCTCGCCCCGGTAGGGCATCATCGTGGTGAGCGGCGCGCTGGATATCCCGAGCCGCGGCATGAGGACGAAGCGCCCCGGGACGGACCACCCCGTCGAGGACAGCAGGATGTCCGAGAACGTCGATGGTGCCGGTCCGGCGTCCGGGTGGTGGATCCGTAGCGCGAGGCCCACGATGTCGGGCAGCCCGTCAGGAGTACCTGCGGATCGCGAGACGCGGGCCGTCACCGCTGCGGCGCTCGGCTGGTCGATCCAGGAGATACCACTTCGCTCTGCGTGGACCTCGACAACGACCGCGCCGTCGAGCCGGAGGCCCCTCGGATGGATGGGGCGATGCCGTCGCACGTGCTTGATGCCGCGGAATACGATCTCGAAGCCCTTGCCGATCGCGCTGCTGGGCAGTCCTGACATGTGCCGGGCGTCCTTCCTTCGTCGGTGTCGCTTTCCCGTCCTCGTTCCAAACCTACTGGGCGTCCAACGACAGTGGGCGGAACCGTCACCGGTCCCGCCCACCCCTTGCGCTTTCATGCGCCTACGTCATCCTGGTTCCACCTGCCGCGCTGAGGCAGGAATCAGGCGGTATCCGCGAGGGTTCCGAGGTACAGCTGGATGACCTTCGGATCCTTCATCAGTTCGCGGCCTGTGCCCGTGTACGCATCCTTCCCCTGGTCCAGCACGTAGGCCCGATCACAGATCTGCAGGCACCGGCGTGCGTTCTGCTCCACCATGATGACGGAGACACCGGCGCGGTTGATCTCGTGGACGCGCAGGAACGTCTCGTCCTGCTTCACGGGCGAGAGCCCGGCGGAGGGTTCGTCGAGCAGCAGGACGGCCGGATCCATCATGAGCGCTCGGCCCATCGCGACCATCTGCCGTTCACCTCCCGAGAGCGAGCCCGCTCGCTGTGCCCTCCTCTTGCCCAGTTCGGGGAAGAGGCTGGTGACGAAGTCGAACCGCTCCTTGAAGTCCTTGGGACGCTGGTACATGCCCATCTGGAGGTTCTCCTCGATGGTCAGCGTCCCGAACACGTTGTTGTTCTGCGGGACGAACCCTACGCCGCGGCTCACGAGCCGGTTCGCCTTGAGCCCTGTGAGGTCCTGTCCACGCACCACGACGGTACCCGAATGGACCTTCACGAGGCCGAACATCGCCTTCAGGAGCGTCGACTTCCCGGCACCGTTCGGGCCGATGATGCCGATGAGCTCACCTCGGCGTGCCTCGATGCTGCAGCCGTTCAGGATGTTGACGCCGGGAAGGTAGCCCGCGACGAGATCGGTGACCTTGACGACAGAGTCTCCCTCGAATTCAGCCATTATCTCTTCTCCTCATCGGGGTGGGCAGGGTGGGCGGGGCCGGCGGACGGGGCGCCACCCGCGACCTCGGTGACCCCGTGTCCGAGGATGCCCTCGTCCTCGGTGCCGACGACCGACTCCTCGTCGTTGGCGAGCTCCTCCTCGAGGCGCTCGATGCCGGTGGAGTCCCCGAGGTCCACGTCGTGGTGGGCGCCCAGGTAGGCGTCGATCACTGCCTGATCCTTCATGACGATGTCGGGCGGTCCCTCCGCGACGACCTTGCCCTCGGCCATGACGACCACCCAATCGGCGATATGGCGGACCATGTGCATATCGTGCTCGACGAACAGCACGGTCATGCCTTCCGCCTTGAGGTTCTTGATGTGGTCGAGCAGGGACTGCGTCAGCGCGGGGTTGACGCCTGCCATCGGCTCATCCAGCATCACGAGCCTCGGGCGGACCATGAGCGCTCGCGCCATCTCGAGGAGCTTGCGCTGGCCGCCCGAGAGTGATGCAGCATAGTCGTCACGCTTGGTGTCGAGCTTGAACTTCTGCAGCAGCACCTCGGCCTGCTGCGTGATCTCGCGCTCGCGACCGCCCCAGATGCCTTTGAACAGGGCGCGGGCGAGGCTCTCGCCCGGCTGGTCCGTAGCGCCCAGACGCATGTTCTCCATCACCGTGAGCTTGCCCATGACCTTGGTCAGCTGGAAGGTGCGGACCATGCCCATGCGCGCGACCTTGTGCGAAGCGACCTTCGCGAGGGGCTTGCCGTCGAACTCCCAGTCGCCGCTGTTCGGGATGTCGAACCCGGTCAGCAGATTGAACAGTGTGGTCTTTCCGGCTCCGTTGGGCCCGATCAGGGCCGTGATCTTGTGCCGGGGGATCTCGAGGTGTTCGACGTCGACGGCGTTGATGCCACCGAAGCTCCGCGTCACGTTCCGGGCGATCACGATGGGGTCACGCTTGCGGCACCCCGGCCCGGCGGCGTCGGTGGTGATCGGGGCGGAGTCGGTCATGTGGTCCTGCCCGGACGCTGCACCCGTCGAGCTTCCGCTGCTTGGTGCCACGGTGGGAGAGCCTGCGGCGTGTGCTCCGCCGGTTCCACCCTGGCCGCCGTCCTCCGGGACGTCCGCCGCGTGGGCTCCGGCGGCACCCCTGGCGCCGCTGTCTCCGGTGGTGCTGTCGCTGTGGTTCGTCGTCATGCGAACGCCAACTCCTTCTTGTTACCCAGGACGCCCTGCGGCCTGAAGACCATGAGCAGCATCAGTGCCACACCCACGAGGATGTAGCGCAGCTGGCCCGCCTGCGAGTTCGACAGGAACGTGATGGCGCCGACCTCGATCGCGCCGTACAGGAGTCCCTGCGTCAACGAGAGCACTACCCAGAAGATCATCGCTCCGATGACCGGTCCGAGGACAGTGGCCATGCCGCCGAGAAGGAGGCATGTGTAGAGGAAGAACGTGAGTTCCGTGGCGTAGTTGGCAGGCTGGACCGCGCCTCGCGGCAGCGTGAAGATGATGCCGGCGAGGGAACCGAGGACACCGCCGATCACGAGTGCCTGCATCTTGTAGGCGTACACGTTCTTGCCGAGTGAGCGCACGGCGTTCTCGTCCTCCCGGATGCCCTTGAGGACCCGCCCCCAGGGACTGCGCATGAGCAGCCAGACGACGAGGCACGCGATGATCACGACGCTCCAGCCGACGATGCGGATCCAGAAGTCGCGCTCGTTCATGCCCAGGGGGCCGACGTTGTAGGTGCCCGGGGGGAACGGGTTGAGGTCGTAGAACCCGCCCTCGAACGCAGCCAGGCCGTTGGCGGACCCGGTGACGTCCGTGAGTCCGTTGGTGGTCACGATGTAGCGGATGATCTCGGCTGCCGCGATCGTCACGATGGCGAGGTAGTCGGCGCGCAGGCGAAGGGTCGGTATGCCGAGCACGATCGCGAACACCACCGAGGCCAGGAGCGCGACCAGGACGGCCACGGGCAGTGGAGCATTGAAGCTGAGCGTTGAGATGGCGTACCCGTACGCTCCGACAGCCATGAAGCCGGCCTGGCCGAAGTTGAGGAGGCCCGAGTAGCCGAAGTGCACCGCGAGGCCGAGGGCTGCGAGTGCGTAAGCCGCCGTCGTCGGGCTGATCAGCTCGCCGAAGGCGTTGACAAGGATGTTTCCGAAGTCCATGAAGAGCCCCTAACCTATGCGCTCTCGGCGGCCGAGGATACCCTGCGGCCGGAACAGGAGCACGAGAATCATGATCAGCAGCGCTCCCACGTATTTGAGGTCTGCCTCGAGCCAGATCGTGGAGATCTCCACGAAGAGGCCGACGATGATGGAGCCGACGAGGGCGCCGAAGACGGTGCCCAGACCGCCCAGTGTCACGCCGGCGAAGATGAGCAGCAGGATCTGCTGGCCCATGTTGTAGGAGACGCCGGGACGGTAGTACGCCCAGAGAATGCCGCCGAGTGCGGCCAGCATGCCTCCGATGACCCAGACGATGCGGATGACGCGGTCGACGTCGATCCCCGAGGCGGCCGCGAGGGCCGGATTGTCCGCGACTGCACGGGTGGCCTTGCCGATGCGCGTCCGGAGCAGCAGGAACGCGACGACGAGGATGACGACGAGGCTGATGATCAGCGACGTGAGGTCGTTACGGGAGATGGAGACCGAACCGAGGTTGATGATCTCGCTCTGCGAACCGGGCAACTGCCGGGTGGCGCCGCCGAAGAAGAACTGGATGACATAGCGCAGCGCGAGGGCGAAACCGATGCTGACGATCATCATCGGGACGAGCCCTGTGCCGCGCCTGCGCAGCGGCTTCCAGAGCCCGGCGTCCTGCACGTAGCCCAGCAGCCCTCCGCCGATGACGGCCAGGACGATCGCGACCGCGATCGGGAGCCCCGCGGCAGCGAAAGCGAAGGCCAGGACCGCCCCGAGGGTGACCATCTCGCCGTGGGCGAAGTTCGTGAGCCCGGTGGTCCCGAAGATCAGCGAGAGGCCGACGGCGCTGAGCGCCAGGAGCAGGCCGAAACTGAAGCCGGCCAGGGCGCGCTCGGTGAGTGTCTCCAGGAAGGACGTCTGCTGCGACACGATGCCCTCACCGAAGAGGAAGAGCGTGGTGGCGCTGGAGGTGTTGGCGAAGGTGACTTCGCGCGGGTTCTCCTGCCCTTCGGCAAGAGCGATGCCGTCGGGGAGGGTGTCCTCGTCCAGGGCGACTTCGTAAGCGCCCTGCTCCGGCACGGTGATGCTCCAGGCGCCATTGGCGCCGGACGTCGCTTCGCCTTCGAATCCATTGCCGGTCGCGGTGACGGTCACGTCGGCGATCGGACCGTCGACGCCACGGAGGACGCCTCCGATCCGATAGTCGACGTTCTGCGCCTGGATGGTCGCGGGGATGTGGACCGGGTGCAACGCCTGGACGGGCGGCTGGGAGGACGCCTGCGCCGAAGTGGCGCCGAGCAGCACTGTGGCCAGGAGACCGAGCACCAGCAGCAGGGATCTCCTGATCCGAGCAGGCGTCGATAGGGTGTTCAAGATGGGAACCTCCACGGTGGGGGCAGGCCCGACGGCAAGCCGCCAGGATCAACAGTTGTGACGAGTGTCACGGGCGTGGGGTTCATGTTACTAGCGGCATGTTTCGTCATTTCGCAAAAGCTTCGCACCGAGGTAGCAATTCGGTAACGAAAGTTTTACCAAGGCGCCTTGGTGTTGTAATTCCCGGGCCTACGGGCCAAGCGGCAGACGCCTGCGGGGAACAAACCCCCAGCAGAACCGTTGGGATTGGTAGGGTTGCAAGAACACTCAGCCCCCTATTGGAGGACTAACAGAAATGGCACTTGGCGGTAATCCGGTATTCAACGGGAAGACCTTCCGCTCCGCTACCCGGGGCAACCAGACGGCGGGGTTCGGTACTGCGGGAATGGGCACGGCGACCTACGCGGGCCAGGCGATGGCTAACCAGCATCAGCTGGAGCACATGTACAACCAGCCGTCCGCCGGCCCTGCCCAGACAGGCCGGATGACCTTTGACGACGTCATCGTCAAGACCCTGCTCTGCCTGGGTGTCGTGCTCGTCGGTGCGGCCATCCCGGCATTCGTGGTTCCTGGCCTCGCACTTCCCCTGATGGTGATCGGGGCGCTCGGCGGTTTCGTGCTGGGCCTCGTCAACTCCTTCAAGCGCGAGCCCTCGCCCGCGCTGATCCTGGCCTATGCAGCCCTCGAGGGACTGTTCGTCGGCGGTATCACGATGTTCCTGGAGAGCATGTTCCCCGGCATCGCGATGCAGGCCGTGCTCGGTACCCTGGTCGTCTTCGGCGTCACCCTCGCACTCTTCAAGAGCGGCAAGGTGCGCGCTACGCCACGCGCCATGAAGTTCTTCATGATCGCGATCATCAGCTACATGGCCTTCTCGCTGGTGAACCTGGGACTCATGGTCTTCGGTCTCAACGATGACCCCTGGGGCCTGCGAGGCGCGGACTTCCTGGGAACGGGTATCCCCTTCGGCGTCGTCATCGGGATCTTCGCCATCGGACTGGCGGCCTTCTCCCTGATCATCGACTTCACGTCGATCAGCGAGGGCGTCCGCCACGGCGCTCCGCAGAAGTACTCCTGGACGGCGGCGTTCGGTCTGACCGTGACGCTGGTATGGCTCTACGTCGAGATCCTTCGCCTCCTCGCGATTCTTCGCGGCGACGACTAGCACGACGACGTCGGATCCCGTGCGGTAGGTGCACGGGATCCGTCCGTCCACGAACAGTCGAACAAGCAGAAGGGCCCGCAAACCTCACGGTTGCGGGCCCTTCTCCTTGTGCGGCAGGTGCTGGAGCGTCAGGCTATGCGTCCGGCGCCCGCACCGGGCAGAACGCTGAAGATGACCGGCGACCGGAAGCCGGCCGAGGAGAATGCCTGCTCGACGGCCGACCGGATGGCGGGTACGTCATCCACACGAGCCAGGGCGATGGCAGCACCGCCGAAACCGCCCCCGGTCATGCGGGCGCCGATCGCGCCTGCCTCGAGCGAGGCATCCACGGCGGCGTCCAGTTCGGGACAGGAGATCTCGAAATCGTCGCGCATCGAGGCGTGGCTCGCGATGAGCAGCGATCCGAGCTGGGCTGGTCCCTTGCTCGCGAGCACCTCGACGGCGTCCTCGACCCGCGCGTTCTCCGTCACGACATGACGCACCCGCCGGAAGGTCTCCTCGTCGAGGACGCCGGCTGCCTCAGCGAGATCCTTGACCGAGAGGTCACGGAGCGCGGGAACGCCCATGAGCTCCGCTCCGAGCTCGCACGAGCGCCTGCGCGCCGCGTACCCGCCGGTGGAGTGGGAATGGCTGACGCGGGTGTCGATGACCATGAGCTCCAGTCCTGCGCCCTCGAGGTCGAGGGGGACGAGCCGTGAGTCGCCGGAGCGGCAGTCGAGGAAGACGGCGTGCCCGGCCTCACCCAGCAGCGAGGCCGACTGGTCCATGATCCCGGTGGGCGCACCCACCATCCTGTTCTCGGCCAATTGCCCGATCGCAGCGAGTTCGCGGCGCGACGCGCCCCCCTGGGAGAGCTCGTTCGCAGCGACGGCGACCGAGCACTCGAGCGCCGCCGACGAGGAGAGCCCGGCTCCGACCGGGACGGAGGAGTCGACCAGGAGGTCCATCCCGGGGCAGCGGTAGCCCGACTGCTCCATGGCCCACAGGACTCCCAGCGGATACGCCGCCCAGCCGTGCACAGCACCTTCCGCCAGGGTGTCGAGATCGGCTGTCACCGGGTCCTCGTCAGGCGCGAACGTCGACGCGACCCGTACCGTGCGGTCCTTCCGGACGGCCGCCGCGACCGTCGTCGAGTGCTTGATGGCGAACGGGAGCACGAAGCCGTCGTTGTAGTCGGTGTGCTCACCGATGAGGTTGACGCGACCCGGAGCGGACCACAGGCCGTCCGGCTCGGTGCCGAAGCGGTCGGTGAAGGCCGCCGCGAGGTCGAGTGGGGTGGAGTTCATGCCTGGTCCTTCCGGGGTGTCCCGGGAACGGCGCTACGGAGTGCTTCCGCGACCTTCTCCGGCGTGGTGTCGTTGATGAAGGCGCCCATCGCGGCTTCCGAGCCCGCGAGGAACTTCAGCTTGTCCGCAGCCCGCCGGGGCGAGGTCAGCTGGAGGTGCAGGTAGCTCGCCGGGCGGAGGGCGTCGTCGATCGGCGCCTGCTGCCATGCTGCGATGTACGGCGTAGGTGTCGGATAGAGGGCGTCGAGCCTGCCGAGGAGGTCGAGGTAGACCGTCGTCAGCTCGTCGCGCTCTTCGCCCGCCAGCCCCGAGAGGTCGGCCACCTGGCGGTGGGGGACAAGGTGTACCTCGAGCGGCCATCGGGCGGCGAACGGCACGAAGGCGCTGAAGTGCTCGCCCTCGATGACCATGCGGTCGCCCGCGCTCCGCTCGCTCGCGAGGGCGTGCCCCATGAGGGTCTGCTTCCCATCGGTCGCATCGAAGTACGCCGCGGCACGCGCTGCCAGCGTCGCGGCGCGCGGCGGGATGAACGGGTACGCGTAGATCTGCCCGTGGGGGTGCAGGAGCGTGACGCCGATGTCCGCGCCGCGGTTCTCGAAGCAGAAGACCTGCTTGATCCCGGGCATCGCGGACAGCGCCTCGGTGCGCTGGGCCCAGGCATCGATGACCGTCCTGGCGCGCTCGGCGCTGAGCGAGCCGAAGGAGCCCTCGTGCGCGGAATCGAACGCGACGACCTCGCACCGACCGTAGGCCGTCGCCGTCGTACCCCATTCCGGCGCGCCCGGGAGCTCGCCGAGATCCGGGCCGAACGAGGAGAACCGGTTTTCGAACACCACGACCTCGTAGTCGGACGCCGGAATCTCCGACAGGTTGGCAGGCGTCGTCGGGCAGAGTGGGCACTGGTCGGCGGGCGGCAGATGCGTCCGCGATTGGCGGTGCGCCGCGACGGCTATCCACTCTCCGGACAGCGCGTCGAAGCGTGCGGTACCGGCGGGCCCGCGTGCAGGAAGCCCTCGCGCGTCGCGGACGAGGGACGCGTCGCGGTGGCGTGCCACGCTGTCCTCGCGCGCGTCGAAGTAGATCAGCTCGCGCCCGTCGGACAGGCGGGTGGGGGTGACATGGGTCATGGACGCTCTTCCAGAGGGGGGTCGGGGACGGGTTCGCAGAGGATGCGGGTGAGGGTGCCGTAGTCGTCGTCGGGTGGCTGATCGGTGACCAGGGCTGTAGCGGAGTCGAGCGCTGCGACCCGGGCGAGGCTGACAACGCCGATCCTCGTGGCGTCGGCGAGGATGACGAGCTCGCCGCACGCCCTCGCGAACGCCTTGTTCGTGTCCGCCTCGGCGAGGTTCGGGGTCGTGATGCCGGCGGCCGCATCAACGCCATGGGCACCCATGAAGCAGAGGTCCGCGCGGAGGGAGGAGATGGTGCTGGTGGCGATCGGCCCGACGAGCGCCTTCGACGGCGTGAGTTGACCGCCCGAGAGCAGGACCTCGGGCGCGCGGTCGCCCGGGCCTGCGGACCTCAGGCGGTGGAGTTCGTCCGCCAGCGGAAGGGAATTGGTAATGATGGTGAGTCCCTGGACCCGCGCCAGGAGGGGAGCGAGGGTGTAGGTCGTGGTGCCTCCCGTGATGGACACCGTCATGCCGGGCGTCAGGAGCGAGACGGCTGTCGCGGCGATCTGCTGCTTCGCCAGGCCCCCGCGCGTCCGGTTGGCGTCGAAACCCGCTTCGACCGAGCTGAGGCTGCCGATTCGAACGGCTCCGCCGTGGACACGCACCAGCGCACCGCGAGCCTCGAGGGTATCGATGTCCCGGCGTACCGTCATTTCCGAGACGCCGAGGGCCAGGGCCAGCCCGCTCACCCGCACGGCAGGCTGATGCGTGAGCCTGTCGAGGATCGCCGCCTGGCGCTCCGCTGCAAGCATGGTCCTCCTTCGGAGCGTCGTGGGGTACGCGAAGCGAACGGGTACGAACTAAAACGAACAAAACCTATCATAAGCCGCGGTGCCAGCAGGAGTAAGGGGGCGGGCGGGGGACGCCCGGCGGTAGCATCGCTGCATGACTCAGGCTTCCTCACGATTGGCCAGCGGAACGAACTACACGCTCACGGCGGGTGCGTCGACCGTCATCGTCGCGAGCCTCGCCGCGGCCCTCAGGTCCTATGAGCACGACGGCGTCGCCCTCACCGAGACCTGGGGTGACGGCGACATCCCTGCAGGCGGTGGCGGCATCCTGCTGGCGCCCTGGCCCAACCGCGTGGCCGACGGCCGATGGACGCTGCACGGGAAGGAGCAGCGCCTCGACATCACGGAGCCGTCGAAGGGGAACGCCAGCCACGGGCTCCTGCGCAACACGGGGTACCGGAAGGTCGAGGCAGGGCCTTCCCATGTGGTCCTGGAAGCCGAGGTCTTCCCCCAGCACGGCTACCCCTTCCACCTTCTGCACCGCGCCGCCTACGAGCTCACGGAGCAGCAGCTGACGGTCACCCAGGTGCTCACCAACCTGTCGTCCGAGGATGCTCCCTTCGCCCTCGGTGCGCACCCCTACCTCAAGATCTCGGACGTGCCGACCGAGGACCTCACCCTGACCGTGCGAGCTGCGACGGTTTTCGAGTCCGACGACCAGTCGATCCCCACCGGTACCGCGCCGGTCTCCGGCCAGTTCGACCTGCGATCGGGCCGCCGCGTCGGAGACATCCAGTTCGACGCGGCCTTCACGGACCTCGAGCCGGTGTCCGGGCGTCACGAGCACGTCCTGTCGGCTCCGGACGGCCGGCGCGTCACCCTGTGGGCGGACCCGGCCTTCGCCTACGCCCACGTCTACATCAGCACCATCTACCCCGGAGTCAGCAGGGCCGTGGCGATCGAGCCGATGACGGCGCCGGCCAACGCGTTCAACTCGGGCGAGGGCCTGCGGTGGCTGCCACCCGGGGCGTCGTTCTCAGCGAGTTGGGGCATACTGCCAGGTCTCGGATAACCGGCGCCAGGGCCTTCTATGGAAGGATTGGCCCATGCAGCGTCTCCCCGGAGCGAAACCCCAGCGCGCCCTTCAGCGCGCAGTGAGTCGCGGGGCCGCTGCACTGCCGAATCCACTGCCGGAGCAACCCGCGGGTGCACGGCCGGCCCTGCGCGCGGACGACCGCACCGACGTTCCCTTCGCGCTGCGCGTCGCCGCCTCCTGGTCCTGGCGGCTCGGGCTCGTCATCGTGGTCAGCGGCGTGCTGGTCTACCTGCTCGGCAAGGTGTCCCTGCTGGTCATACCGCTCATGGTCGCCGGGTTGCTCGCGGCGCTGCTGATGCCGCTGAAGAACCTGCTCCGACGACGGCGGCTGCCCAACGGCCTCGCTGTCGCCGTCACGCTCGTCGGCTTCTTCGGCATCATCGCGACGGCCCTCTCGCTCGTAGGACGGCAGCTGGCGCTCGGCTTCACCAGTCTCTGGGGTGAGGCCCGCGCTGGTATCCAGCAGATGCTGGACTGGCTGGCCCAGGGGCCACTGCAACTCACCACGTCGCAGATCGACCAGTACCTCCAGGACATCGGCGACGCCGCGCAGAACAACAGCGCCTCGATCCTCAGCGGCGCTCTCTCCTTCGGCACGACGGCGGGGCACGTCGCCGCGGGCACGCTGCTCACGGTGTTCACCCTCATCTTCTTCCTGCTCGACGGCGGACGGATCTGGCGCTTCGTCGTCGGGCTCGCACCCCTGCGCGCGCGGGCAGCCGTGGACGGCGCCGGCCGCAGGGGCTGGGCTTCCATGGCCAGTTACGTCCGGGTCCAGATGCTCGTCGCCGCCGTCGACGCGATCGGCATCGGCGTAGGCGCCGCGATCATCGGTGTGCCGTTGGCCCTGCCGCTCGGGGTGCTGGTCTTCCTCGGGTCGTTCATCCCGATCGTCGGCGCGCTGGCCACGGGCTCTGTCGCCGTCCTGCTGGCCCTCGTGGCCAACGGGTGGGTCAACGCGCTCGTCATGCTCGCGATCGTGCTCCTGGTCCAGCAGCTCGAGGGTCACGTCCTCCAACCCCTCATCATGGGCCCAGCCGTCGCACTGCACCCGCTCGCCGTCGTTCTCGCGGTTGCCGGCGGCACCCTGCTGGCAGGTATCCCCGGCGCGCTCTTCTCCGTCCCGCTCCTGGCGGTGCTCAACACGTCCGTGCGCTACATCGCGCAGCGGGCCTGGGAATATGATCCGGAGGTGGCGCAGGACCACCGTCCGCTCGGGGAGGGACAAGGCATTAGCGGGCCGGCGACGGCGGGGCGGGACGCCTCGGCATCGCTGGCCAGCACCCCGGAACCTCACGCCGCTCCATCGGCGCCAGCCCTCCAGGAAGAGACCTCCCAATGACCGAGCAGACTGTTGCAGCACCCCTCACTCCAGCCGCGACCACCACACTGTCGGCGACCTCACCGGCGGCGGCCGCACCCGCGACGTCCGTCCTCGGCGTCGCCCCCGCCGCCGCGCTGCCCGTGACACTGGCCGACGTCGAGGCTGCCCACCGCACGCTCGACGGCGTCATCGCGCGCACGCCCATCGAGCAGTCCCGCGCCCTCGGCCGCCTGACCGGCTCCACCGTCTCCTTCAAATGCGAGAACCTGCAGCGCGCCGGATCCTTCAAGGTCCGCGGCGCGTACAACAGGATGGCGAAGCTCAGCGAAGCCGAGCGCGCACGCGGCGTCGTGGCCGCCTCCGCAGGTAACCATGCGCAGGGTGTGGCGGTGGCGGCCGCGCGGCTGGGCATCTCCGCCCGCATCTACATGCCGCTCGGTGTGGCGTTGCCGAAGCTCGCCGCGACGCGCGGACATGGCGCGGAGGTCGTCCTGCACGGCCACAACGTGGATGAGGCGCTGACCGAAGCGAAGAGATATGCCGACGAGACCGGCGCGGTCTTCGTCCATCCGTTCGACAACGTGGACGTCGTGGCAGGCCAAGGGACCATAGGCCTCGAGATCCTCGAGCAGGTGCCCGACGTCGACACGATCCTCATGGGCGTCGGCGGAGGTGGACTGCTGGCCGGGGTCGCGGTGGCGATCAAGGCGAAAGCGAAGGAACTCGGCCGCGAGATCCGGATCATCGGCGTCCAGGCCGAGAACGCGGCCGCCTACCCGCCGTCCCTCGCCGCCGACGCCCTCGTGCCGCTCACCAAGGTCTCGACCATCGCCGACGGCATCGCGGTCGGACGCCCTGGCCAGCTGCCGTTCTCGATCATCCGGGAACTCGTGGACGACGTCGTCACCGTCAGCGAGGACTCCCTCGCCAGGGCGCTCATCTTCCTGCTCGAACGGGCCAAGATGGTGGTGGAACCTGCTGGAGCCGTCGGGGTCGCGGCCCTGCTGGACGGCAAGCTGACGGAGAACGGCGCCACGCCGGGCAATACGGTCGTCGTTCTCTCGGGCGGCAACATCGACCCCATGCTCATGCTCAAGGTCATCCAGCGAGGCCTCGCCGCCGCCGGCCGCTACCTCGTGGTGCGCATGCTGCTCGACGACCGCCCCGGGTCCCTGGCGACCATCTCACGCATCATCGCGGAGTCAGATGCCAACGTCACTGGCGTGGACCACACGCGCGTCGGCGGATCGATCAGCATGGGCGATGTCGCCATCACCATCAACATGGAGACCAAGGGCGACGAGCACTGCGAGCAGGTCCTCAGCAACCTGCGCGCCGAGGGCTTCCAGCCGGTGGTCATCCAGGGCTGAGGGGAGGGACATGGGGGAGCTCGCTCGCCGCGCGCAGGCAGGCCTGGTCACGGTCGTCGGACTCGTCGCCGTGATGTGGGCGGTGTTCGTGCTGAACGCGCTGCTCGGGAACCTCCTCGTGATGACCCTGGGGATCGCGCCTCGCCGCGTGGACGGACTCGACGGAGTGGTCTTCGCACCGCTCCTCCATGGCGGAGTCGCCCATCTGGCCAGCAACACGCTGCCGCTGCTCGTCCTCGGGTTCCTCGCGTTCCTCGAGGGTGCGCGGCGGTTCGCCCTGGCGGTAGGGACCAGCTGGGTCGCCTCGGGCATCGGCACCTGGCTCTTCGGTGGAGGACTGACCATCGGCGCCTCGGGGGTCGTGTTCGGCCTCTTCACCTACCTGGTCGCGCGAGGCTTCTACAACCGGGACTGGAAGCAGATCCTCCTGGCGGTCCTCCTGTTCTCCGTCTACGGGTCCATCCTGTGGGGGATCCTTCCCACGGTCGGTTCGAACATTTCCTGGCAGGCGCACCTCTTCGGGGCGCTCGGCGGCGTGCTCGCGGCGTTCCTGCTCAAACGGAAGCGGCCCGCTCCCAGTGGAACGGACCGCTTCGGACTCGGCTCGTAGGCGCTCGACGCCGCCCGTCCGTCAGCCGACGTACGGCGTAGCCGAGATGATCTCCACGGTGATCTGCTTTCCGTTGGGCGCGGCGTAGGTGACGGTGTCCCCTGCCTTCTTGCCCTGGATCGCGGCGCCCAGCGGCGACTTCTCGCTGTAGACGTCGATGTCGGTGTCACCGGCGACCTCGCGGCTGCCGAGCAGGAAGTTCTCGACGTCGCCTGCGATCCTGGCGGACACCATCATGCCGGGTTCGACGACGCCGTTGTCCGCCGGTGCCTCGCCCACGTGGGCGTTGTTCAGGAGGTGGGTCAGCTGGCGGATGCGGGCCTCTGCCTTGCCCTGCTCCTCCTTGGCCGCGTGGTAGCCGCCGTTCTCCTTGAGGTCTCCCTCGGAACGGGCCTGCTCGATCCGCGCGACGATCTCGGTACGGCCGGGACCCGACAGGTGCTCCAACTCGCTCTTGAGCCGGTTGTAGGACTCCTGTGTGAGCCAGGCGACAGGGGCGCTGTTAGTGGACACGGGATAACTCCTTCGGTACGGCCTCCATCGGAACCGGTGGAAGCACTTGGTCGCTCGACCGGACGATGGCGGAGCCATCACCACCGGCAAGCAAACACCCCGCCTCGTGGGACCGGAAGGCCGGTACGCCGGTGAAGCGGGGCGATACGTATCCCTTCATTCTAGGCGGGGGAGGGCCAGAACCCAAGAACGCCGGCCCGTGCACGTCAGTCCTCGACGAGCCAGCAGGCGTTGACACCGCCCGTCACGGCCGGCGAATCCGTGCGGACGTCCGCTCGGTGGGCGGTGGTGTCGCCGCCGTTGGCGCCCTCCTCGGCACCGTTCGGGCCGATCGTGACGACCTTCCAGCCGACGACGGCGTAGTTCTCGCTCAGCACCTGCACGGCGCACTGCGCGGTGGCAGAGCGCTCCTTCGTCACCTCGAAGTCGACACTCGCCCTGCCGTCACCGGCAAGGGAAAAGCCGACGTCCTTGAAGGACACCTCCGGGTTGCCCGTCGTGAGGGCGACGGCGGCCACCGCAGCCACCGACGCGAGGATCACCGCGATGACCAGCAGCCGCAGCCGCCCCAAGGGCTCCTTCGGCTTTGGGGTGCCGTAGCGATTGGCTACTCTTGGTGTTGGCGTATAGGCGGAGCTCACCCCTTCATTTTACTGTCCGCTCCACCGTCCGCCGCCGCGGCCAACTCGGCCGCTTCCCATACCCGCGAAGCCAGGAGCACGTGTTGCCAAGCCAGGATCATCCCCGCGTGTCCCGTGAGGGCTTCCGCCTCCTCGCGGTCCATGCCCACCCGGACGACGAGTCGAGCAAGGGCGCGGCCACGATGGCCAGCTACGTCGCAGCGGGCGCCGACGTCATGGTCGCCACCTGCACCGGTGGCGAGCGGGGCGACATCCTCAATGCTGCGATGGACGGCGATCCGCACGGCAAGCGCGACCTGCCGGGCCTGCGGAGGATCGAGATGGCGCGAGCCGTCGCCGAGCTCGGCGTTCAGCAGCGCTGGCTCGGCTTCACGGATTCGGGCCTGCCGGAGGGGGACCCCCTTCCCGACCTGCCCTTCGGCTGTTTCGCGCTGCAGCCCCTCGAACGGGCGGCCGCGCCCCTCGTGAAACTCGTCCGTGAATTCCGCCCCCACGTGATCGTCAGCTACGACGAGAACGGCGGCTACCCGCACCCGGACCACATCATGGCCCACCGGATCGCCGTCGAGGCCTTCGAAGCTGCGGCGGACCCGGCGAGGTACCCCGGTACCGGTGAGGCCTGGAGCGTTTCCAAGCTCTACTACGACCGCGCGTTCAACCCGGAACGCTTCCGCGCCCTGCACTTCGCACTGGAGGAGGCCGGGCTGCAGTCGCCCTACGCGGAGCGGATCGCGCAGTGGCTCGAGGCGGACGCGGAGGGCCATCAGCCCCCTGCCCCGGCCCACGAGACGACGACCCAGATCGACTGCGGCGACTTCTTCGGCCACCGGGAGCGGGCACTCCTCGCACACCGGACCCAGGTGGACCCGGAAGGCTTCTTCTTCGCCGTCTCGGTCGAACTGCAGCAGAAGGTGTGGCCGTGGGAGGACTACTCGCTCATCACCTCACGGGTCGCCACGTCCCTGCCCGAGGACGATTTCTTCGCGGGTGTCACCGCCGGGTCCTAGGTCCGCCGGTCATTTCTATCCCGCGTAGAATTGCATCCTGCGGACACCCCGATCCGCAGGCAATCTCGAAAGTGGTGCGTGCGTGTTTCCTTCCCTCAGCCTGGCTGCGATGACGACGCCGTCGGGCGACCCGACGTTGAAGCCGGGTCTCGATCCGGCGTCGGTGACGCCGGGCACGCTGGGGTTCCTGGCGACCCTCTTCGTCGTCGTCCTGGTGATCTTCCTGATCCGGGACATGACCAAGCGTGTCCGGCGGGTCCGGTACGCTGCCGAGGTGCAGCAGGCGCGGGAGCAGCGCGGACCCTCGACCACGGGTGAGGTGCCACCGGTTGCGGACGGTACGGGGGCCGCCGGCGGCGCTCGGCCGGATGGTACGGAGGGTGCAGACCGTCCTACGCCGGGCGGGAAGCACGGCCCGGACAACCGCTGAACCGCTGAACCGCTGAACCGCTGGGTTCGTCCCAGCGAGTTTCGCGAGGAATTCGCTGTCGAACGGCCACGGCACGGCCCACGGTCCGGTTCCTGCGGACCCTCCGGTTGGATTGTCAGGCCTGGACGGGGTGAAGGACCGCCAGCATGATCGCGATGAAGTGCGCAGCGAAGGCTGCCACGGTGAGCGCGTGGAACAGTTCGTGGAACCCGAAGACGCGGAGCGAGAAGTTCGGTCGCTTGATGCCGTAGAACACGGCTCCGGCGATGTACAGGACGCCGCCCACGCAGATCAGGCTAGCCGCGAGTACGTTCGCCGCGAAGAAATCGGGCATGTAGAACACGGAGCCGAGGCCCAGGCCCACATAGATCGGCACGTAGAGCCACCGGGGGGCATTCACCCAGAGGTTCCTGAACAGCACTCCCGCGATCGCGCCACCCCAGATGATCCACAACAGGGTCTCGGCTTTCCCCCTGTCGAGCAGGGCCCATGCCAGGGGCGTGTAGGAGCCCGCGATGACGAGCATGATGTTCGTGTGGTCGAGCCGCTTCAGGATGACCTTGATGCGTGGACTCCAGTTGCCCCGGTGGTAGACCGCGCTCACGCCGAACAGCAGCACGCCGGTGAGGGCGTAGACCGCGGACGCGACCTTGAGTTCCGTCGTCGTCGCGAGCGCCACCAGGACGATCCCCGCCACGACCGCCAGCGGTGTGGCGACGGCGTGGATCCAGCCGCGCCAGAGGGGCTTGATCGCCATGGCATCGGCCAGGGGGCCGGCAATCGATTCCACGGCGTCCCCCAGGTTTGAGCCGCTGTTTCCGCCCGGCTCCGAAGGGCCCGGGGATGGGGTCGGATGGCGCGAGGTCATGCTCGGATTCTAGTCGACCGGAGTGGGTGCTCCCCGTGGGTAACGGTGTGGTGGGTGATGGGCAGCAGTGCCTCATGCGGCCCTTTGTGGGGCAACTGCCGGTACGGTAAGAGGAGTCAGTCGGGGCGCAGGCGTCCCGCGAGTGGATCCTCCGGCCGGACCGGAGCATGGACCAGGGGAGGGCAACCGGGCGTGACATGGACGTTCCCCGAAGTCGGCTACAGCTTCTACGAGCGCAGGTTGCAGCGCAATCTGGCCCCTGAGCGCATCCCGCACCACATCGGCGTCATGGTGGACGGCAACCGCCGGTGGGCCAAGCTGGCGGGTGCTCCGACAAGCCATGGGCATCAGGCCGGCGCGGACAAGATCCACGAGTTCCTCGGCTGGTGCGAGGAACTCGGCGTCGACGTCGTCACGCTGTACATGTTGTCCACGGACAACATGGGACGGCCGCAGGAGGAGATCGACCAGCTTCTCGACATCATCGCCAACACCCTGGACCGGCTGGGCGAGAGCAACCGGGTGCGGGTTCAGCCGGTCGGGGCACTCGACCTCCTTCCGGAGGACCTGAGCCGGAAGCTCGTCGACCTCGCACGGTCCACGGAGAAGATCGACGGACTCCACGTCAACGTGGCGGTGGGGTACGGCGGACGGCGGGAGATCGTCGACGCCGTGAAGGAACTGATGCGTGACGCAGCAGGAAAGGGGATGTCGCTCGAGACCCTCGCCGAGGAACTGACCGACCAGCACATCTCCTCCTTCCTCTACACCCGCGGCCAGCAGGACCCGGATCTCGTGATCCGCACGTCGGGAGAGCAGCGGCTGTCCGGTTTCCTCATGTGGCAGAGCGCCTACAGCGAGTTCTACTTCTGCGAAGCGTTGTGGCCGGATTTCCGCCGCGTCGACTTCCTGCGCGCGCTGCGCGACTTCGGGCGCAGACAGCGCCGCTTCGGATCCTGAGAGTTCACCAGCCCTTAACGGTCGACACGAGAAAAGAGACCTGCGCCACGGGGGCGGACGGCGTAGGGTCGAGCCATCGACGGGAGTCCAGATCCGCCGATGGAAGGCCGCTGATGACGCCGACGGTGCTGACAGGCATCTCGTACGAGTCGGGGAGGCCGCGCCGGCCTCCAGGCCGGAACGCCCACCCCAACCCTACGAATTCGGGGTGTGCCCACCCCGGAGCGGAGTTCACGTGGCTACAACCAACACCTCCCAGCAGGACGCCGGCAGCATCGGAACCCCTGAGCCGGTCCGCTCTGCCACCGACGGCGGCGCATCGGCGTCCCGCCGGAGCTACGTCGTCGATACGTCGGTGCTGTTGTCCGACCCCCGCGCGATCCTGCGGTTCGCCGAACACGAAGTGATCCTGCCCGTGGTCGTGATCTCCGAACTCGAGGGCAAGCGCCACGACCCGGAACTCGGCTACTTCGCCCGGAAGGCCCTGAGGCTGCTGGACGACCTCAGGGTCGAGAACGGCGGCCTCGACAAGGACGTCCCCCTCGGGGAAGAGGGGGGAACCCTGCGGGTCGAACTGAACCACGTCTCGCCGGAGGTACTGCCCGTCGGCTTCAGGAGCGGGGACAACGACTCGCGCATCCTCGCGGTGGCGAAGAACCTGGCAGTGGAGGGGCGCGACGTCGTCGTCGTCTCCAAGGACCTGCCGATGCGCGTGAAGGCGTCCGCGATGGGTCTGCGGGCCGATGAGTACCGCAACGAGTTCGTCAAGGACTCTGGATGGACGGGAGTGGCTGAGCTCGACGCGACGGTGGAGGAGGTCAACGCCCTGTACGACCATGAAGCGGTCTTCATCCCGGCCGGAGCCGAGCAGCCCGTCAACACCGGCGTGATCATGCTGTCGCCCCGTGGGTCCGCGCTCGGAAGGGTCGGGGCCGACAAGCAGGTCCGGCTCGTCCGCGGAGACCGGGACGTCTTCGGACTGCACGGGCGGTCGGCAGAGCAGCGCCTGGCCATCGATCTCCTGATGGATCCGGAAGTGGGGATCGTCTCCCTCGGGGGGCGAGCGGGTACCGGGAAATCGGCACTGGCCCTGTGTGCGGGACTCGAAGCCGTCCTCGAGCGGCGGGAGCACCGCAAGGTCGTCGTCTTCCGTCCCCTGTATGCGGTCGGGGGCCAGGAACTCGGCTACCTGCCCGGCAGCGAGAACGAGAAGATGAATCCGTGGGCCCAGGCTGTCTTCGACACCCTCGGGGCGCTCGTGTCGCAGGAGGTCGTGGAGGAAGTCATGGACCGCGGCATGCTGGAAGTGCTGCCCCTGACCCATATCCGCGGGCGGAGCCTGCACGACTCCTTCGTGATCGTCGACGAGGCGCAATCCCTCGAGAAGAACGTCCTGCTCACGGTCATGAGCCGCATCGGCCAGAACTCCCGGATCGTCTTGACCCACGACGTCGCCCAGCGCGACAACCTCCGCGTGGGACGCCACGACGGGATCGCGGCAGTCGTGGAAACCCTCAAGGGCCACCCGCTGTTCGGCCATGTCACACTCACGCGGTCCGAGCGCTCGCCCATCGCGGCCCTCGTGACAGAACTGCTGGAGGGCGCGGAGATCTAGGTCCCGGGCTGGGGGGCCCGTCCGGGACCCCCAGCCGACTGCGCGTGGAAGGCGCCGGACTGCAATCAGCCGACCACCCAGGGAACGTGTCTGCTCACGTCGCTGAGTTCGGGTGGAGCCGCACGGAAGTAGTCGTCGGTCAGGTACTCGTCCACTCCGAGGAGGTGGAGATCGTGTCCGGCGCCCTGCGACGGACCGTCCAGTGCGGTCGTCGAGACGCAGACGGCCGTGCCGACATCGATCAGCACCCTCGTGTGTCCCTCGCCGACGAGCGGCCTGCCCGGCGCGGACGGCTCGTAGGAGGCATTGCGGGTCACGGTGGCGGCGAGCACGGGCCGGCCTGCGAAGGTCTCCTCCGCCAGGTCGAGCACCTCCACCCGGTTCGCTCCGGGATAGGCCATCGCGACGGGTGAACTGCCGGCGAGTTCGACGGGGTCGAGCATGGAGGACCAGCGCGGGTCGCCGAACACCACCTCTCCGTAGGCGGCTTCGGGACGGCGCCGCACGAGACCGGCGTCGTCGTACACGGGCGTGACGAGGCGTGGCGCGAGGAGCCAGGACTTCCGGGTGGCGCTGACGTACAACGCGTCGCGTGACGTCTCGGTGCCCGTCGTGGAATGCAGCAGGGTGCCATCCGCCGCCTCGACGCGCAAAGCAGCAGGTCGTCTCACCCATGCCTTCAGCGGTGCGGGCGTGTCGATGCCCTCCGCCGACGGCGCCCGCCAGGTGATGGTGAAGCGGAGCGTCTCCCAGCGCCAAGGCGAGGAGCGGCAGAGCGAGCGGAACGATTCCTCGGAACTGGAGCTGCGCTGGGCCGACATTTCCACAGTGTAACCGGCTCCACGCCGACCGATCAGGGCCGTCGCGTAGCGTGGAAGACATGACCGCCGTGCTCGCAGCGTACCTGGAGGATGAGCCCTTCGCCTTCGTCCTCCTCGCCGTCGCACTGGCTGGTTTCCTCGCCGTCGGTGCCCGTCTGAGTGTCATCGACTGGCGCACCCACCGCCTACCCGACCGGATCGTCCTGCCGTCCTATCCCGCAGCCATCCTCCTGCTGGCTGGTTCGGCAGGCGCTGCCGGCGAATGGCACCGGGTGCTCGGGATGCTGGTGGGAGCAGCGCTCCTGTGGACCGGGTTCGCGGCGCTGCACCTGCTGTACCGACACGGACTGGGTTTCGGGGACGTGAAGCTCGCCGGACTCCTCGGCCTCTACCTGGGGTTTGCCGGCTGGCCCGCCCTGTGGTGGGGGCCCTTCCTCGCGATCCTGCTGGGCGGGACATGGAGCGTCGCGCTCGTTCTCACCCGGCGGGCGACCCTCGGCTCGTCGGTGGCATTCGGCCCATTCCTCGTCGCGGGGGCAGGCCTCACCCTCGCTGTACTACGCTGAAAAGCGTGCCCACCCCGGAGTTCGTCCTCGCCCTGCGCCGCAAGATCGGTCATGATCCGCTGTGGCTCCCGGGCGTCGGGGGAGTCGTGTTCAACGATGAAGGGGATGTCCTGCTCGGACAACGCGCCGACACCGGCGCCTGGACCATCATCACCGGGATGGTCGAGCCGGGAGAGGAACCAGCGGTTGCGCTGCGACGGGAGATCGAGGAGGAGACGGGGGTCGTCGTCGAGGTCGAGTACCTGTTGGACGCCGGTGTCGTCGGTCCCATCACCTTTCCCAATGGGGACGTGTGCACCTTCCTCAACCTCGACTTCAGGTGCCGGTGGGTCAGCGGGACCGCTCGGGTGAACGACGACGAATCGCTCGACGTCCGCTGGTTCCCACTGGACGGCCTGCCCGCCCTGAACGCCCGTCACCTCGCGCTCGTGCAGGGCGCGGGCTCCTTCGACGGACGCACGCGTTTCGTTCGGTGACACGGCGGCCTGCCCGGCAGGCCTCGGCCCGACGACTGCAGGGCCGAGGGTGAGAGCGTGGTGTCTGCCCCCGCGACGCGGTCAGGAGTCGGCGGGCTCCGCGCCGCGGCTGCCCGACCCGGAGGTGGGGCCGGTCCGTGACCCATCGAGGGTTGCAGCGCCGGCCGCATCGCTCGGTGCGCTTCCGACGACGATGCCTGCCGCCCGTTCGCGCTCGAGGCGGACAGCGTCCTCGCCGCCGATCGCCTCGCCCCGCGCGACCATCCCCGAGGTCTCGGACAACGGAATCTCACGCAGGAGCAGGGCGAGTACCAGCGCGATCACGAGGAACGGCACGAGGTAGAGGAACACGGGTGCCAGCGATTCGGCGTAGTCACTCACGACGGCGTCCCGGACGGGGGCCGGCAGTGCGTTCAAGGCCGCCGGATCCAGGGTCGACGTCGCCTGTCCTGCCGCCTCGGGGCTGGCGCCGAAGGAGGCGAAGGTCCCGTTGAGACGCTCGGAGAGTCGACTCGTGAAGATGGCCCCGAAGACGGCGACACCGAGGGAGGCACCGACCTCGCGGAAGTAGTTGTTGGTGCTCGTCGCGACGCCGATCATCGTGGGTGCCACCGAGTTCTGCACCACGAGGACGATGACCTGCATGATGAGGCCGAGGCCCGCGCCGAAGAAGAAGAGCATCGTGCAGATGACCCAGATGGGAGTGGCCGCGGTCAGGGTGGACATCCAGAGCAGGCTCGCCAGCGTCAGCGAGACGCCGATGATCGGATACTTGCGGTAGCGGCCTGAGCGCGAGATGGCGATACCGGAGTAGATCGAGGTGCCCATGAGTCCGGCGATCATCGGGACGAGGAGCAGACCCGATACTGCCGCGGAGGTACCCGACGCCATCTGGAGGAACGTCGGCATGAAGGCCAGTGCGGCGAACATCCCGAGGCCCAGGGTCAGGCCGATCCCGGTGCTGTTGACGAAAGTGCGGTTGCGGAAGAGCTCGAGCGGGATGATCGGGTCCTCCGCGCGGCGCTCCACCATGATGAAGGCGACCACCGCGAGGACCATGCCGACGCCGAAGGCCCAGGTGAGCGGCGAGGTCCAGCCCTCAGCAGCGTCACCGCCGAAGTCCGTGAAAAAGATCAGGCACGTCGTGGCGATGGACAGCAGGACGACGCCGGGGATGTCGATGCGCTTCGTCGCCTTCTTGGACGGCAGGCGCAGCGTGAACCAGGCGATCGCGAAGGCGGCGATACCGATCGGGATGTTGATGTAGAAAGCCCAGTTCCAGGTCAGGTGGTCGACGAAGTACCCGCCGAGGAGCGGGCCGGCGACGGCACTGAGACCGAAGATTCCGCCGAGGGGCCCCATGTACTTGCCGCGCTCGTTGGCCGGCACGATGTCGGCGATGATCGCCTGCGACAGGATCATGAGGCCCCCGCCGCCGAGCCCTTGAATGGCGCGGAAGATGACGAAGGCCCAGAAGTCGGTGGCAAAGGCGCATCCGATGGACGCGATGGTGAAGAGCGCGATGGCGAAGAGGAAGAGGTTGCGCCGACCGAGGACGTCACCGAACTTGCCGTAGATGGGCATCACGATCGTGGTGGCGAGGAGGTACGCGGTCGTGATCCAGGTCTGGTGCTCGACCCCACCGAGCTGCCCGACGATGGTGGGCATCGCCGTCGAGACGATGGTCTGGTCGAGACTGGACAGGAGCATCCCGGCGATCAGGGCCGAGAAGATGATCCAGATGCGTTTCTGCGTCAGGAGAAGGGGCCCGTCAGGCGCCGTCGTTGTACTCATGCTGTTTCCTCGTTCTGGGACGCTGTCGGGTCGGGGGTCGTGAAGAGTGAGCGGAGGGCGTCGACGTTGCGGCCGAAGATCTGCGCATAGGTGAGGTCGTTGCCCTCGGTGAAGAACTCGTCCATGGAACGGCGGGCGATCCCGCCGAGGACGAACGTGGCGACGCGGGCCCGCGGGTGGTCCGGGGGCAGTCCCTCACGAGAGGCGATGAGCTCGGTCAGGACCTGCGATTTGGACTCGGCCTGGGCGAACATCCGGGCCATGAGGTGCGGTTCGCGGTGGAGAACGGCGGACATCGACTCGTATTCCTCGCGGGAGATGCCCATCCTGGCGCCGAACTCCACGAACAGGGTGGTGAGCGCATCGAGGAGGGGAACCGGCGTGCTGCTGCGCCCGGACGCGGCGAATGCGGCGAGCAGCTCCTCGGCCGGGCTCTCGTCGGGATGGCCGAGGACGGCGTCCTCCTTGGACGGGAAGTAGTTGAAGAAAGTCCGCCTCGAGATACCGACCTCATCGCACAATCGCTCGATGGTGAAGCCGCTGAAGCCGTGCTCCAGAGTCAGCCGCCGGGCAACCGCCACCACGGAGGTCCGGGTGGTGCGGCGCTTGCGTTCGCGGAGCCCGAGTTCATCGGGTTTTGCACTGGTGGACACGGAATACATAATTGCACTATCGAATGATCGGTGCAAATTAACCATTCCTGGTACGCAGAAGGGGCGCACCCACAGGTGCGCCCCTTCGTGCGACGACCTTCGACGGCCGGCGGTTGACCTACGAGCTTCAGGCCTGCGGAGGTCGAGTCATGGACAGTACATCCAGGGCCGAATCGAGCTGCTCCTCGGTCAGCTCGCCTCTCTCGACGAAACCGAGTGCGAGGACGGCCTCGCGCACCGTGAGGCCCTCGGCAACTGCCTTCTTCGCGATCTTTGCCGCGTTCTCATAGCCGATGTACTTGTTGAGTGGCGTCACGATCGAAGGGGACGCCTCGGCGAGGAACCGGGCACGTTCGACGTTGGCGGTGATGCCGTCGATCATCCGGTCGGCCGACACCCGGGTCGAGTTGCTGAGGAGGCGGATCGATTCGAGCACATTGCGGGCGATCACGGGGATGCCGACGTTGAGTTCGAATGCGCCGTTCGTGCCCGACCACGCGACAGTGGCGTCGTTCCCGACCACCTGGGCGCACACCATGATGACAGCCTCGGCGATGACCGGGTTCACCTTGCCGGGCATGATGGACGAACCGGGCTGAAGATCGGGGAGAGCGATCTCGCCGAGCCCGGTGTTGGGTCCCGAGCCGAGCCAGCGCAGGTCGTTGTGGATTTTCGTGAGCGAGACGGCGATCGTCCGCAGCATGCCCGAGACCTCGACGAGGGAGTCCCTGTTGGCCTGTGCCTCGAAATGATCGCGCGCCTCGGTGAGGGGGAGCCCGGTGTCCTCGGCGAGCAGCTCGATGACCCGCGCGGAGAAGCCGGCAGGAGTGTTGATGCCGGTGCCGACGGCAGTACCGCCCAGAGGCACCTCGGCGACGCGGGGGAGGGACGCCTGGATGCGTTCGATGCCGTAGCGCACCTGAGCCGCATAGCCGCCGAACTCCTGGCCGAGGGTGACAGGCGTGGCGTCCATCAGGTGCGTCCTGCCCGACTTCACGACGGTGCTGAACTCCTCGGCCTTGCGTTCGAGCGCCTCGGCGAGGTGCACCAGTGCGGGAACGAGGTCCTTGACGAGAGCCGATGTCGCGGCGACGTGGACCGAGGTGGGAAACACGTCGTTCGAGGACTGCGACGCGTTCACGTGGTCGTTCGGGTGGACCGTCATCGTGCTGCCTGCCGCTTCGAGCGCGCGGCTCGCGAGGGTCGCGATGACTTCGTTGGCATTCATGTTCGAGGAGGTCCCCGAACCGGTCTGGTAGATGTCGACGGGGAAGTCGCCGTCGTACCTGCCAGAAGCGACGTCCTCCGCGGCGGCCTCGATGGCCCGGGCGCGCTCCTCGTCGAGCACCCCCAGTTCGGCGTTGGCCGTCGCCGCCGCCTTCTTGATGCGGGCCAGCGCCTCGATGTGCGCGCGTTCGAGGGTGGTGCCCGAGATCGGGAAGTTCTCGACGGCGCGCTGCGTCTGGGCACGGTAGAGGGCGTTGACGGGAACGCGCACCTCGCCCATCGTGTCGTGCTCGATGCGGTACTCCGCACCCCCCGTGCCCGGCGTAGCGCCGGTCGTGGAGCTGGATTCAGGGCTGGCTGCAGGCGTTGGAGTCATGCGGCAATTCTCGCCCTCGCCGCTACAGTGCGCCAAATCCTGACACGAGCACGGCCTTGCCCTCATCGAGGCGGTAGGAGACGCCCAGGACAGCCACGCTGCCGTCCGCGACGGCTTCGGCAATCACGCGCGAACTGTCGACGAGCCGCTTGGAGGTCTGCTTCGTGTGCTCGATCACCGTGGGGTTCACCTCCGTGATCCCGGCCCGGCGAGCGGTCAGGACCGACGGCGTGATCCGCTCGACGAGGTCGCGGAGGAAACCGGTCGGCATGTCCCCGGTGTCGACGGCGTTCATGGTCGCCGTGACGGCACCGCAACTGTCATGCCCGAGGATCACGATCAGCGGCACCTTGAGGACGCTGACGCTGTACTCGAGCGAGCCGAGGACGGCGTCGTCGATCACCTGCCCGGCTGTACGCACCACGAAGACGTCTCCGAGGCCGAGATCGAAGATGATCTCCGCGGCGAGGCGTGAATCCGAGCACCCGAATATCACGGCGAACGGATTCTGGTTGTTCACGAGGGCGGTGCGGCGGGAGGCGTCCTGGTTGGGGTGGGAGACGTCGGCGGCGACGAACCGCGCGTTACCCTCCTGCAGCCGGTGCCACGCCGCGGCGGGCGTCAATTGCTGAGTCACGCCGCCCACTGTACTGGGATCAGCCGTCCGCTCGCGAAGATGACAGGCGCTCGGCCTCCTCGACCGCGTTCTGCCGGACCTCCTCCACGACTGCCGCTCCCATGGTGTCGAATTCCGTGAGGCTCGCCTCGCCGTTGAGGATGACGGTGGAGCCGTCGACGTCGGCCGTCAGGACGGAGTCGCCGTCCGGCGCGTCGAGCAGTTCCCATTCGAGGCCGCCGATGGACCGTGTTCCCGATACCTGTGCTTCTCCGATCCGTTGCGCGATCCAGGTGGGATTGGCGTCGTCGGTCTGGGTGAGCTGGATGAAGCCGGTGTCCGCCGTCAGGAAGCCCACCTCCCAGAAATCCACGCTGTCACTGCGGCCGGTGACCCAGCGCGCGTAGTTGGACGACCAGCCGTCGGGCAGGCTCGGTGCAGCGGGGAGGTAGCCGGCGTCGCCGGCCGCCTGGCGGGCAACGGTGGCGACGTCGATGTCGCGCCGGTACGTCTCAGCCGTGTAGGTGGGGTTCAGGAAGTAGACGGGGAGCACGACGGCGATCGTCGCGCCAGTGGCGAGCAGCATGCCGCGCACGGTCGAGCTCGCGCGCTTCGCCTGGTTCGGGGTGAGTGTGATGGGAGGCGCGTCGTCGTCGAGTTCCGCCTCGAGCCGTGGGTCCGTACCCGGGCGCTGCGCGGGGTGCGCGGCCGCGTCCCTGCCTGCACCCGCACCGGGCTCGGTTGCTGGGGTGGTCCGCTCATCGCCGTGTTCGCTCACCCTTCCATTTTCGCTGATACCGGCCATGCTGCCTAACCGGAGAGCGCCGCATCGGGATGCATGTACGCGTCATCACAGGGCGGGCAGGGCGGTGCCCGCCTATGATGACAGCACGGAACAGGTACGCCCGCGTACTGCCTGAACACCTTCGACGATGAGGATAAACGTGTCCCAGAACGCTACGAACGCCCAGTACTCGACACTGTCGCCGGCTCTTGCCGTCGGGGACGACGAGCCGGACCGCAACCTCGCGCTGGAACTCGTTCGCGTCACGGAGGCGGCGGCGATCGCGGGCGGCCACTGGGTCGGCTTCGGTGACAAGAACCTCGCCGACGGCGCCGCTGTGGATGCCATGCGTTCCCTCCTGCAGACCGTCCACTTCAACGGTGTCGTGGTCATCGGCGAGGGCGAGAAGGACGAAGCGCCCATGCTGTTCAACGGTGAGCGCGTGGGCGACGGCAGCGGACCCGAGTGCGACGTCGCCGTCGACCCCATCGACGGCACCCGCCTGACCGCCCTGGGCATCAACAACGCGCTCGCCGTCCTCGCGGTCGCCGAGCGCGGCTCGATGTTCGATCCGTCCGCCGTGTTCTACATGGAGAAGCTCGTCACCGGCCCGGAAGCCGCCGACATGGTCGACCTGCGCCTGCCGGTCAAGCAGAACCTCCACCTCATCGCGAAGGCGAGCGGCAAGAAGGTCAGTCAGCTCAACGTCATGATCCTGGACCGCGACCGCCACAAGCCGCTCGTCGAGGAGATCCGGGCAGCCGGTGCGCGCACGAAGTTCATCATGGACGGCGACGTGGCGGGAGCCATCGCGGCTGCTCGCGAAGGTACCGACGTCGACGCCCTGATGGGTATCGGCGGCACCCCCGAGGGGATCGTCGCGGCGTGCGCCATCAAGTCCCTCGGCGGCGTCATCCAGGGCAGGCTCTGGCCCACGAGCGACGAGGAGAAGCAGAAGGCCCTCGACGCCGGCCACGACCTGGACCGCGTCCTCTCGACCAACGACCTCGTCACCAGCGACAACTGCTACTTCGCCGCCACCGGCATCACCGACGGCGACCTGCTGCGCGGCGTGCGCTACAGCAAGGACAAGGTCCTCACCCAGTCCATGGTCATGCGCTCGAAGTCCGGCACCATCCGCGTCGTCGACGGCGAGCACCAGGCCCACAAGTGGGAGACCTACGCCCGCATCAAGTAGACCCCGCCCGTCGCGTCGCGAGTCCCGGCGCAGCGGGTCCGTGATGCGCCCCTATAGGCTGGTCCGATGAGTCTTTCCGTGTCGCCCTGCCATGATCGTGCCCTCTGGGACACCACCGTCAACCAGCTGGCCGGCCATCCCCAGCAGCTATGGGGCTGGGGTGAGACCAAGGCCGCGCACGGCTGGAGTGCCGACCGGGTGCTGGTCGCGGAGAACGGCGTGGTCGTCGGTGCCGCCCAGATCGTGTGCAAATCGCTGCCCCTGCCGCTCCGGAACCTCGCCTACATCCCGCGCGGTCCGCAGACGGTGCAAGGGCGCGAGATCGAGGTCCTCGAGGCCATCGCCGGCTACGTACGCGCCGCGCACCGGTCGGTGGCGCTGTCCATCGAGCCGGACTGGGATGCCGGGAGCGACGTCGTCCGCGCGCTTCCGGGTGCCGGCTGGAAGGCGAGCACGAACACCATCCTGATCGGTCGGACGCTCATCCTCGACCTCAACCGGTCGGAGGACGAACTGCTGGCGGACATGACGAAGAAGCACCGCCAGTACATCCGCAAGTCCGGCCGGGAGGGACTGGAGATCCGGCGGGTCGTCCGCAGCGAGATCGGCGCATGCCTCGACGTGTACCGGCTGACGGCAGAGCGCGCCGGATTCGGGATCCACGAGGACGCCTACTACCTCGACATCTTCGACAACCTCGGCGATGCCTCGCCCGTGTACGCGGCCTTCCAGGGGGAGGACGTCGTCGCGTTCCTCTGGCTCTCGACGACGGACACGACCTCCTTCGAGCTCTACGGCGGAATGACCGACGAGGGCGAGCGGCTGCGAGCGAACTACGCGCTCAAGTGGTTCGCCATCCAGGAGATGAAGGCCCGCGGGGTGTCCCGCTACGATTTCAACGGTCTGCTCAACGACGGCGTCTCGCGTTTCAAGATGGGCTGGGCGAAACACGAGGACCAGCTCGCCGGCACCTGGGACCTGCCGCTCTCACCGTTCTATCCGCTGTTCAGCCGCGCGCTGCCGGTCGCGAAGCGCGGTATGCAGGTGGCCCGCAAGCAGGCCGGTCGTCTGGTCGGTGCCGTACAGGGAGTCCGCGCGGCACGCTAGAGCGCCGGCATCTCCCCGCCCACCGTGACGGCGAAGGCCAGCACGGGGCCGTCCGTCGCCCCGGATCCGTCGGCTGCGGGTCGGACGACGAGCGGGGCCTCCGATGCTGCGACGAAGGCGCTTCCACCGCGGGGCACCGAGAGCGTCGAATTCGGGGTGTCGAGCAGGATCGGTCCGCTGACCGCGAGGACCACCACGGGACCGCTCTGCACCACCGGGACATGGGCGGGGGTGAGGCTCTCATCGGCGGGAAGAGCCGTGTGGGCATGACCGCCGTCCACTCCGGCATCCACTCCGGCATCCACCCCGCCGTCCACCCCGGCCTCCACTCCGGCCTCCACTCCGTCGGCGGGCTGCCCGTCCGGACCGGCGGCGCTGTCCGCCAGCACGATGCGCTGCAACTGGAACTCGTCGAAGGGCGGTCGGTAGAGCTCCTGGTCGAGGAGGGTGTACTCGGGCGACAGTGCGGGGGGCGCGAGGGGCTCGAAGACCACTGTGGAGAGCAGTTCGTCCGTGTCCACGTGCTTCGGCGTCAGGCCGCCGCGCAGCACGTTGTCCGACGACGCCATCACCTCGATGCCCAGCCCGTTGAGGTAGGCGTGGATGTTGCCGGCCGGAAGGTAGAGCGCCTCTCCCGGCTGGAGGGAGACACGGTTGAGCAGGAGCGCCACGAGCACGCCCGGGTCCCCCGGGTACTGGTCGCTCAGCTCGGTGACGGTCCTGAGGTCACGCGCGACGGCGTCCGGGTCCTGGTCCGACGGACCACTGCGGCCGGCGACCGCCCTCTCGACGTCCGTCACGACGTCCTGCGGGGCCTCGAGCAGGAGCGTGAAGGCTGAGCGCAGGGCCGCGGTGTCACCGGCCGCGAGGTATCCGGCGACGCTGTCCAGAAGTTCGTGCGCGGGCGAGCCCGGTCCGACGGCGGAGGCCAGGAACGTGAAGATGTCGACCGCCTCGGGCAGCGGCCGGAAACCGCAGAGGGCCTCGAACGGCGTCAGCGCGTAGATCATCTCCGGCTTGTGGTTGCGATCGCGGTAGTTGCGGTGCGGCGCGCCCTGCGGGACCCCGGCGGCCTCCTCTGCGTCGTAGCCCGCCGCGGCCTGCTCCAGGCTCGGATGGACCTGCAGGGACAGTGCGGATCCGGCAGCGAGTACTTTCATCAGGAACGGCAGGCGGTTGTCGAACCGCTCGGCGACCGCTTCCCCGAGAAGGCCCTGCGGATCCTGGCTGATCAGGTCCTGGAGGCTGCGCCTGCTGCCGTCCGTGAACACCGCGTGCGACGGAGAATCGGGGTGAGCCCCGACCCACAGTTCGGCTTCGGGCCCGCCCGACGGCTCCCGCCCGAGCAGCTCGGCGATGGCGCTCTTCGATCCCCAGGCGTAGGGGCGCAGCGTGTTGTCCAGGAGGTACATCGTCGGGTTCCTTCGGCTCGTGGAGGTGTTCGTCCGGCGTGTGGCCCGCTCAACGGGAGCAGCCGGCCGCAGTCAGCGGTAGCAGGCGTCGGTCAGGCGGGGGAGCACTGGCCGTTGTTGGCCAGCAGGTCACCGAGGGTGGCGTCGTCGCCGATCGTGGCGAGCTCCTGCAGGTACTCCTCCGTGATCTCTCCGTCCATGGTCTGCGCCGGCAGCTGCGCGACGACGGCTGCGCGTTCCAGCTGCAGGGGAGCGTTCGCGGCAGGGTCGGCCGGCTCCTGCACGAACATGTCCTGCACGCGGCTGTGGATGAGGTCGAAGTCGGGGTAGGTCACGAAGTTGTCGGCGGGGGTGCCGAAATCCGGGGGGCCGATCGTCAGGCGGCGCGTCTCCTGGCCCTGGGCCTTCAGCCCGAGGTCCACGAAGCTTGCCAGCTGGTCCTGCGGGATGTCCGTCTCGACGATCTGCGTGCCGGCTGCCGCGATGGATTGGAAGCGGGTGAGGACGGTCGCCGGATCGAGCTGGGCGATCATTGCCTGCTGGACGCACTGCTGGCGGGCGATGCGGTCGTAGTCCGTGACGAACTCGCGCGACCTCGCGTACCAGAGCGCGTGGTAGCCGTCGAGCGTCTGCACGCCCGGTTTGATCCACCCGTCCGGGGGATAGTGGCGGATCGGGTCGGTACCCGGGATCTCGCCCGCGGTGATGGGCACCCAGCCACCGGCATCGATGCGGATGCCGCCCATCGCGTCCACGAGCTGTTCGAAGCCGCCCATGTCGACCAGGAGGTAGGCCTGGACCTCGATCCCGAGCACGCCGCTCGCGGCGTCCATCATCGCCTCCGCCCCCGGATCCGTGGCACCGGGGTACAGGTCGGGGTAGTTCTGCGCCACGTCGGTGTACAGGCTGTTGATGATGCAGGGATCACCGCAGTTGTAACCCTCGGGGTAGGCCTCCCAGAGCGGCGAGTCCGCGGAGAACTGGGCGTTCTGGAAGTTGCGCGGGATGCTGAAGGTCACCGTCGCGCCCGTGGCGGCGTCGACGCTGATCACGGAGATGCTGTCCGGTCTGCGTCCCGTGCGGTCCTCGCCGGCGTCGCCGCCCATGAGCAGGAAGTTGTACCGCCCGTCCACGGGATCGAACGCGGGCCCGGACTGGAAGATCGAACCCACGGTGGACCGCCCCACGTTCAGTACGTAGGCGCCGTAGGCGAGCGACCCGCTGGTGAGCACCATGAGCAGTGCCAGCGTGCCGGCCACGAGGGGGCGCACGCCGCGATCGAGCAGGGGCATCCGGATCAGGCGCAGCGTGTTGACGAAGAGCAGCGCCCACGCGAGTGCGAGGCCCAGCAACGCCACGATGAGCAGCAACGACCACCAGCGGTGGGTGACGATGCCGACGACGAGACTGCGGTCGGTCAGCGCGAGGACGAGTGCGAGGAGGACGAGCGCCCAGCAGGTGAAGGTCGTCCTCAGGGCGCGCCGGCCGAGCCGCCGGTTGCCCGCCACGACCTGCGCGGACCCGGGAAGGACGAGCGTCATGGCCAGGAGGACGAACGCCCGTTTGGCGCGGACAGCGGGCGACGCGGACTGGGGATACCTGACGGGATCGATGAGGCCGGTCGTGCCACTGCCCTCAGCGCCCCCGCCGCCGGTACTCGCGATACGCGTGCCCGTGATCATGCGTGCTCCGCCGTCGACGCCGCGATGTGGGATCGGAGCGCCGCGCCCTTGGCCTCCGCCGTCCCACGCAGTGCGTCTGCGAAGTCGACCAGTTGCCGGCGGAGCGTCTGCGCCTGATCATCGGTGCCCGCAGCCAGCATCCGGACGGCGAGAAGCCCCGCGTTACGGGCGCCACCGATGGAGACGGTCGCGACGGGGACGCCCGCAGGCATCTGCACGATGGAGAGCAGCGAATCCATGCCGTCGAGGTACCGCAGGGGGACCGGCACACCGATCACGGGCAGGGGAGTCACGGAGGCGAGCATGCCCGGGAGGTGCGCGGCGCCGCCGGCCCCGGCGATGATGACCCGCAGTCCTCGTTCGTGGGCCGTGCGGCCGTAGTCGATCATGGCTGCCGGCATGCGATGGGCGGAGACGACGTCGGCCTCGTAGGGGATGGAGAACTCGGCCAGTGCGGCTGCCGCGGCTTCCATGACGGGCCAGTCCGAGTCCGAGCCCATCACAAGGCCCACCTGCGCGTTCGTCACTGCGTTCCCTTCGGTCATTCCTGGTCTGCGGAGGGCACGTCGGTACCGTCGCGCAGTATTGCAGCAACCCTGGTGGCACGTGCGCGGACAGCGGAGAGGGGTTCTCCCGGGCCCGCCAGCGCGTTCACATGGCCGATCTTGCGCCCGGGACGCACGTCCTTGCCATAGAAGTGCACTTTAGCCGATGGCCCCGAGGACATCGCCGATTGGTAGCCCGCGTAGATGTCGGTGTTCGCTCCGCCGAGCACGTTCTTCATGACGGTATGCGTTCCGACGGCGTCGGTGGCGCCCAGCGGGAGGTCGAGAACGGCGCGAAGGTGTTGCTCGAACTGGCCCGTCACCGCGCCGTCCATCGTCCAGTGGCCCGAATTGTGCGGGCGCATCGCGAGCTCGTTGACCAGATAGCCCGCCCCCGAGCCGGGTGTCTCGAACAGCTCGACGGCCATGACGCCGGTGACGTCGAGGCGTTCCGCGAGGAGCAGTGCTGCGGCGGTCACGGCGTCGGCGACCTCGACGGGCAACTCCGGAGCCGGCGCGATCACCTCGTCGCACACGCTGTCGACCTGGATGGATTCCACGACCGGCCAGGTGACGGCCTCACCCGACGGACGCCGGGCCACCAGCACGGAGAGCTCCCGGCTGAACGGGACGAACTGCTCGACCAGGAGGTCACCGCCGGTGAACCAGCCGTCCGCCGCGGCCATTCCGGACGCGTCCCGCAGCACGAGTACGCCCTTGCCGTCGTAGCCGCCGCGGGGGGTCTTGAGGACCACGGGCCAGCCCGTCCCGGCGGCGAAGGCCTCGACCTCCGCCGCCGTACTGACGGCGCTCCAGCGCGGATTGGGCAGACCGAGTTCCTCGACGGCACGCCGCATCACCAGTTTGTCCTGTGCGTGCTGAAGTGCCGCAGGGGAAGGGTGAATGGCCACGCCTTCAGCGGCCAGCTCCTCGAGCAGCTCGCCCGGGACGTGCTCGTGGTCGAAGGTCACCACATCGACACCTGCCGCGAAGGCTCGCAGTGTCTGCGGATCCCGGTAGTCGCCGACCTCCGCGTGGGCCACCGCGGCCACCGCCGAAACATCGGGCCCCTCGGCCAGGACATGGAGTTCGAGGCCCAGTTCGACGGCGGGACCGGCCATCATGCGCGCAAGTTGGCCGCCGCCGACCACGCCTATCACGGGAAAAGTCACCATCACAGGGTACCTACCGTGTGCCCCCGGCTCTGCCACCGACCGTCCGTGGGGCCTTCCGACCCCGGGTGGGACCGGCTGGTTCCCCTCGTTCTGCCGGGCAACTGCCAGCCCCACGCTGCGGGATTCCGACGCGCGGCGGCACCGGAGACCGTAAAATGGTCCGAAACACGCCATGCAAAGGTCAGCCGGGGTGGCTCGCTCTGCTGGCCCCCGTCGCGGTTCGTCCTGCAACCGCCGGGGATCACGCCCGGCGAGCACGGCGTTCGTACCGAACCGCGGAGGTAGGCAGTGGCAGGACTCATGGACCGGATCAGGGGCCTCGCATCCCTCTTTTGGCGCGAGGTCGCGAAGTTCGGGGCCGTTGGCGGAGTGGCCTTCGTCATAGACAACGGCCTGTACTGGTACCTGATCCACGGGCCCATGAGCGGCAGTGAGGTCAAGGCACGCTTCGTCTCTGCCGGCGTCGCCACCATCTTCGCCTGGGTCGCCAACCGCTACTGGACCTTCCGGCACCGCCGCCAGCCCAACGCGGCGCGTGAACTCGTCATGTTCGTCTTCATCAACGTCATCGGCATGGGCATCGCCGCGGGCTGCGTCGCTGTCGCCAAGTATGGCTTCTCGGTCGAGGAACCGAGCACCATCTTCGTCGTCGGTATCTTCGGAACGGTGCTCGCCACACTGGTGCGCTTCGTGGCCTACCGGTTCTGGGTGTTCAACGTCGAACTCGACGCCGAACCCGAGTTCAGCCACGACCAGGAGCTTCTCCACCCGCACGCCGGCACGTCCGGCGGAGCGGGCCGGAGCAGGCAGTCGCCCGAGGGCGAACCCGTCAGGCAGTCCCCGACCGCGCCGTAACGCGTTCTCCGGAGAGCAATCGGTCGGTGACGGGTACGCCGTCCTCGACGAGGACGATCGCCCCGTCCTGCTGCCATACGGCGAGTGCCGCTGCAAGGGCGTGCAGAAGGTCCGTGCCCGGTTCCAGGAGCAGGGTGGGGCTCTGGGAGGCGCTGTCCGGTGAGGCGCTGTCCGATCCACCGCCGGGTGCCGGCGTGTCCACGAGCGAGGCCATGTCCCCGGCGTTCAGCATCGCTGGACCGGCATGCACGAGCGGTGCGGTTGCGTCGTCCTCCTCCCCGAAGAACACGTCGCCGTGCGACCGGATCTCCGCTGCGTAGTCCACGGCGCCGCCGGGCAGGGGGCCGTCCCACCGCAGGGCGAGCGAGCCGAGCGCCACGCAGACGAGGAGGCGCGGGGGATCGACGGCCGGTACGGCCCGCGAGGTCATGATGACGTCCGCGATCTTCTCCCTGCCGTCCGGCGAGGCCGCTGTGCCCGAGCCGGCGTCTGTGTCCTGGCCGGCGTCGTCCGGCAGGACGACCACGCAGCCCACCTGCCAGCATGCGAAAGCGAGCGCGAGGGATTTCCAGTGCACCGGCAGGTCGAGCTCGACGACGGTCCCGTTCGCCGCGTCGAGCTCGTCGACCAGGAGGTTCGAGCTCTTGGCCACCCAGTTGTCGAAGACACGCCCCGACAGTTCGATCCGGCCCTCCCGCCCGTGCCAGATGAGGCGGGGCGAGGAAGGGCTGACAGACCGCATCCGGGCCAGGATCGCTGCTGGTGTCTGTGACATGGTGCTCATCTTCCGGATCGATGGTGGCTCCCGCCGACGCGCCGACGAGAACAGGTACGCGCCTCGGCGTGGCGGCCGTGGGGGTGCGGCTCCGACTCTATAAGATTCCCTCCGCGGCTTGACGGATTCCGACTTACACCCGTGTAATTAGGCATCGGATTTGTTCCAGCAGCGGGGCGCGAGGGTCGACCCATGCTGATGTTGGAACGGCAACACCGGGAGGGCTGACCATGGGGCAGGCAGAACGCACACAGGAACGACCAGACATCGCAGCGCAGGCTTCGGCTCGCTACGGTTCGAGGGGCGTTCCTGCAGACTGGTTCATCGACCCTGCAGACCCGATGGCAGCCGAACGGTACCGCGAGGGCAGCCGTTCAACGCTCGACGACCAGGCGACCGCTTTCCTCGCCGCCCACGAGGCGCTCGCCGGGCTTCCGGATGTCGAGGAGGGCCCGAGCAGTCTCCTCGTGCTGCCGACCTTCGACCCCGAGATCGACCAGCTCCTGCCGGACGTGCAGGAGGATGCACGGCCCCAGGGCTCGCCCGCAGCGCGACCGATCTGGATCGGGCTGCCCATGGCGCCCGGCAACGGGGACGACGACGGCGAACTGTCCTGGCAGGCCGACGCCCTCTGCGCGCAGACCGACCCCGAGGCGTTCTTCCCCGAGAAGGGTGGCTCCACCCGCGACGCCAAGAAGGTCTGCGGCTCGTGCATGGTGAAGTCCGAGTGCCTCGAGTACGCGCTGGAGAACGATGAGCGCTTCGGTATCTGGGGTGGGCTCTCCGAGCGCGAACGGCGCAGATTGCGAAAGCGAGCAGTCTGATTCAGTTCCACCGTCGCGTCACCGCCGTCGTCGTTGCCCACAACGGCGCTGAGTACCTTCCCGAGACACTCGACGCCCTCGAACGCCAGACCCGCCCGGCAGACTTCTGCGTCGGTGTGGACACCGGCTCCACGGACCAGTCGGCTTCCATCCTCCAGCTCCACCTGCCCACCGGGAGCCCTGTCGTAGGAGCTCCGCCCCGTGCAGGTTTCGGCACTGCGGTCCGCACCGCCGTTGCAGAGATCCCCGCCCGGAAGGACTCGCACGAGGGGAGGGCCCATGAGTGGCTGTGGCTCCTCCACGACGATTCCGCCCCGGAGCCCGATGCGCTCGCAGAGCTTCTCCTGGCCGTCGAGCGTGCTCCCTCGGTGACCGTGGCCGGCGCCAAGCAGGTCGCCTGGGACGATCGCCGCGAACTCCTCGATGTGGGGCTCTCCATCAGCAGGTGGGCCGAGCGGCTGACCCTCATCGACGTCGATGAGCACGACCAGGGCCAGTACGATGCCCGGAGCGACGTCTTCGCAGTGAATTCGGCGGGCATGCTGGTGCGCCGGGACGTGTGGGATGCGCTGGACGGCTTCGACCCAGCGCTGCACGGTGTGGGCGACGACCTCGATTTCTGCTGGCGGAACCGCCTCGCCGGCCACCGCGTCGTCGTCGTCCCCGGTGCCGTCGTCCGGCACGCCACCTCCAGGCAGCACCCTCTTTCCACACCGCACTCCGCGCGGGCCGCCGAAGTCTATCTCCGGCTCAAGCACACAGCCGCATGGAATGTGCCCTTCCTCGCGGTCGGAGCGGTGCTCGGGGGCGTGGCGCGGCTGCTGCTCGGACTCCTGGCCAAGGATCCCGCACACGGCACGGGCCAGCTCCTGGGCAGTATCGGAGGCGCCTTCCGCCCTGTCAGCCTGTGGCGGTCACGCCGCTCGGCAGGGCGGACCAGACAGCGGCCGCGCTCCATCGTGCGACCGCTCATGACCCCGCGCCGCGATGTCTGGTCACATCGCCGGTCCGTCATCGACGCCTTCACCTCCCGCGGCGCGAGCGGAGGAGCCCACGGTTCGGTGGGCACCGAGGAATACATTCCTTCCGGTGACAGCAACGACGATTTCGCCGCACTCGCGACTCCTGCGCGGCTGTGGGGGGGTGCGGGCGCAGTCGCTGCCGTCGTCGTGCTCCTGGCCGGTTCGCTCGTCGGGCTGCACCGACTGGTCGGCGCGTCGGCGCTGGCGGGCGGTGCGCTGCTTCCCGTCGCGGAGACGCCGAGTGCGATCTGGGACAGCGCGACGTCGTGGTGGACCATGCTCGGTACGGGCTTCGCCGCTCACGGCTCGCCGTTCGCCTACGTGCTGTGGCTGCTCTCCCTCCTCGGCCTGGGTTCGGCGAACACGGCGGTCGTCGTCGCCGTCGTCTGCGCACTGCCCCTGGCCGGCCTCTCCGCATGGTTCGCTGCCGGCGCGCTGACGAGGTCGCGCGGCCTACGCCTGTGGGCCGCCCTGTTCTGGGGCGCCGCGCCCGCCTTGCAGGTCGCGCTCGGAAGCGGGCGCCTCGGCGCACTGATCGCCCACATCCTGCTGCCGCTGGCGCTGCTCGGCGTCGTCCGGGCCGTCGGCGGCGCGATCGTCGACCGTCCGTTGCCCGAGCAGATCGCCAAGCCCGGTGTCGGTGGCACCCGCAGCTGGACCGCAGCAGCGGCTGCGGGCCTGGTGCTCGCGATCGTCACGGCCTCGGCGCCGTCCCTCCTTCCCTTCGTGCTCGCCATGCTGGTCCTGGCACTGATCGTCGGACGCCGGCGTACCCGGACCCTGTGGTGGACTCTCCTGCCGGTCGTCGCGCTGCACCTGCCGTACGCGCTGTCAGCGGCGCGGGAGCCCCGCGGGCTCCTCGGCGACCCAGGGGTGCCGGTGGGCTTCGACGCGGCGGATCCATGGCAGCAGCTCCTGGGCTTCCCGGTGTCGTTCGAGCCGTCGCAGCCCCTTGCAGCACTGGACTTCCTCGCCGGGCCGTGGTCCCTCGTCGCGGCCATCGTCATCGGTGCACCCGTCGTGGTCCTCGCTGCCCTCGCGCTGTTCGGTCAGGGCGGGCGCGGCATGGCCGTGCGCTCGTTCTGGGTCCTGGCGGTACTGGCCCTGGCCCTGGCGGCTCTTGCGGCCGCCTTCCCCGTCGCTGCGGGAAGAACGTCCCTCATCGGAGTGTTCCCCGGCCCGCTCGTCTCCGCCGTATCGCTCTGCCTGCTGGCGGCTGCGCTCTCGGGGCGCGCCTCCCGGCGGGGTCGAACCGGTCCGGTCGACGAGCCCCGTGGCAGCCGTCGGTCGCTGCGGGTCGCCGGTGGCATCGCCCTCGCCGTCGGTCCCGTCCTCAGCCTGGGCCTGTGGCTCGCGCCCGAGGTCTCCGGTCCTCCGGCTGCTGTCACGCAGCCCGTCACGATTTCCGGAGCCCCGGAACAGGAGGCCCGGGTGCCGGCCGACAGCACCGATTTCGGCGCGCGCGTCGTCCTCGAGCCAGTCGCTGAACGTCCTCTGCCTGCAACCGCCGCGGATCGGGGCACCGGTCCCGAGCGGACCCGCACCCTCGTCATCACCGTGGACGAGGACGACAACGTGGCCGCGTCGCTCATGCGCGGATCGGGCACGACCCTCGACGCGCTCAACCCGCTGTTCGCCGCACGCAGCCTGCAGGGTTCGGAGGATGTGACCGTGCGTGAGGACAGCGAGTCCGCGCGCGTACTCCGCACGGCTGTCGCCGTGATCGTCGGCTCGACCGGTGCCGACCCCCGCCCGAGCCTCCGGGACCTCGGCGTCGGGTTCGTCGTCCTCCAGCAGTCCGACACCGCGGGAGATTTCCTCAGCGGGCGCATCGATTCCGTTCCGGGCCTCACCGCCGTCGGCGATACCGGTGCCGGGCGCCTGTGGCGCGTCGTTCCTGCCACGCTCGGCGACGGCACCGAGGACGAGGGTGATCGCACCGCACGCGTCCGCGTGGTCGACGCCGACGGGCGCACGACCTCGGTCGTCCCGTCCGCCGCGATCGGTGCCCACGGTGCGATCGAGCCGGGTGCCGACGGCAGGACACTGGTGCTCGCCGAGGAGGTTGATCCCGGCTGGCAGGCAAGCCTCGACGGACGACAGCTCGATCCGGTCTCAGTCGAATGGCAGCAGGCATTCGTCCTCCCGCCCGAGGGCGGAACGGTGGACGTCTCCTACGTGAGCCCCTACCAGCCGTGGGTTGAGGCGGTCCAGGCGCTCGTCCTGGCGCTGACCGTGCTCCTGGCGATTCCGATCCCCTCGAGGCCGAGAGTCGCCCGACCCAAGGGGAGCCGCCGATCGCAGCCTGCTGCACGCCGTCGACCGCCCTATCCGACCGACCGCCACACTGCTGGTGGCGAGGACGTGGAGACCCACGAGGACGATCACCAGCCGGCAACCAGTGGAAGAAGCTTGATGTGATCTGGGGACGCAAGCGCGACACCACCATGAGAGGTGTCACGGCTGAGAACGCGGACGCTCAACCGGCAGGGGACAGTGCCCAGGGCATGCAGGAGGAGTCCTCGGCAGGGATAACCCCGGCCGATGGATCCCCGGTAGGCGGAGCGCCGGTCAGTGGCACCGCCGCGAAACCGGAGCGGGCTGATGCCGATATCGATGCCACGCCGGCCGGTGCCGCCGTCGAGCCCCGGGTGACGGAGAGCCGGACTGCAGGTGTCGCCGACAGCGAGGCGACAGCGGATTCTGCCGCGGAACCGGAAGGGGCCGATGCCGCCGTCGTCATGCCGGCGGGTGCCGCCGTCGAGTCCCCAGTGGCGGAGAGCCGGACTGCAGGTGTCGCCGACAGTGAGGCGACAGCGGATTCTGCCGCGGAATTGCAGCGAGCTGATGCCGCCGTCGCCGCTCGCGCGGTCGCGCGTGACCGGGCGGCCGGAAGTGGTGCCGGTACGCGCCGCCGAACCCGCGCAGGGACAGCGGTCGGTGTGGCGACCGGAGTCATGCTGCTGGCGGCCACGGCCGCGATCGCGTCGGGGACTGTAACCGAGACACTCATCCGCACCCCCGGGACAGGCCTCGCGGTGCCGACGGCCGCCGTCCCCGCCGGTGATTACACTGCGGTCTGTCCTGCGCCGCCCCGCCTGCTTCAGGCTGCAGTGGAGGGATCGGATCCGGAGTACAGCCCTGCGTCCGCCACCGCGAAGACCACCGTCGCTTCACTGGTGCTCAGTGACCTCAGCGCGACGCTCACCGGCAGTGGGCTGCTGCAGGCGGATGGCGGCGAGCCGATCAGGATGATCGAGGAGTTCTCGCCCGAGCCGAATCCAGCTGCAGAGAAGCCCGCCAGCAGTAATGAGGACGGCCTGACAGGTCGCACCGCGGGCGTGGCACGAGGGCTGTCCGTCGACGCTCCGTCCGTCTTCCGCGCGCAGCCGCAGGGCGGTCTGACTCCCGTGGCAGCCGCCACGTCCACCTACACCGCCACGGACGGCGACCTGCGGGGCCTGGCCGCGACGGGCTGCCAGGTGCCCTCGAGCGATTTCTGGCTCATGGGAGCTTCCACGACGGTCGGCCAGTCCTCGATCCTGATCCTGACCAACCCGACCGAGACGCCCGCCACCGTGGCACTGGAGCTCTATGGCCAGGATGGGCCGATCGAGGCTGCCGGTACCAGGGGCCAGCTCGTGGCACCGGGGGAGACACGCCAGATCGTCCTCGCCGGGGTGTCCGGCAATCAGGACCAGGTTGCCGTGCGGGTCCGCAGCGATGGAGGACGGATCGCGGGATTCATCCAGCAGAGCGTCCTGCGCGGCCTCACGCCCGGCGGCGTGGAACTGCTGGCGCCGAGCGGCCCGGCCGGGGTCACCCAGGTGCTGCCCGGCGTCGTCGTACAGGACGAGGCGACGGCCCGCCGCATTCGCGAGCAGGAGGGGTACGGTTCCGCAGCCCCCCAGCTCCAGGTACTCGTCCCGGGCTCGAGCGATGCCGTGCTCGACATCAAGGTCTACGGCCCCGACGGGGAAGTGGCGCTGCCGGGCGGGGGAGTCGTCACGGCCGCGGCCGGGTCGGTCACGGCGGTGCCGCTCGAGTCCCTGCCTGGGGGGAACTACACGATCGCCGTCACGTCGGATGTCTCCGTGGTGGCATCAGCGCGCCTGACTCGCGGCGTCGACGACGGCGAGCCTGTCGACTTCGCCGGTGCTCCTGCAGCCGTCCGGCTCGGCAGCGACCATGCGCTAGCCTTTGCCGAGGGCGCCGATGTGTCCCTCGTACTGGGCGCGCCGAGCGGGCGGGGAGAAGTCACGCTGACCCCCGTGGCCGCTGACGGTGCACTCGGGAAACCGGTGGTGATCGGCATCGCCGGCGGCACCTCCGTGACGGTGCCGTCGTCGTCCTTCGGCCCGACGCCGGCTGGTGTTATCGTCGACGCGACCGGCGATCCGGTCTACGGTGCGCAGATCGCGACACTGCCGGGAGCGAGGGCCGGAGTCTCGGTCGTCAGCGTTCCGGCCGGAGCGACGGGGCCACAGAGCATTCCCGTGGAACTCGGCTACTAGCTCCTACGCGGTTCGGTGGCTGCCCGCTCCTGGGACAACCGGGCCGACGCCGTCGTACCTCAGGCCTGGGAGCGACCGTAGGCCGGGTCGACCACCTCGGGCGCGAGTCCCATCAGTTCGGCAGCCTGCTCGACCACGACGTCGTGGACCAGTTCGTTGACCGGCATGAGCGCCTTGGCAGCCATGAGCACGGGATGACGGTAGATCGTGATGACGGCCGGCCGGCCGGGCGCGGCAGGGGAGCAGGACCCGAGGAGGCCGCGGAGTGTCTCCGGCGTCATGTCCTCGAGGCCGTCCGGTATCTCCTGCACCACGATCTGCAGGTCCTGGATGCGTTCGCCCCATAGGCGCTCGAGCCGCTGGGCCGATTCCATCACCCAGTCGTCGAATTGTTCCGACCTGGAGCGTGACCCGGGCAGGTGTTGCGGAAGCAGTTCACCCCGCATGCCGCGCCCCCGACGGTTCCGCCGGCGTTCGTAGAACGACCGCGCCGGACGCCCGCCAGTGGACGTCGGATCGGTCAGGTTGACCGAAAAAGTGGAAGCATCCTGCATGTAAAGACTCTAAGCCTTGAACTCCCTGCCCGCACTCCCGGGATCCTACAACCCGCTGCACGGAGGCGCGTGCTTACCGCTTGGTCGAGGTTCTACTGCTCTAAGCCGGATTTATGGCGAGGGTATTATCGGTGGCAGGTCTCAACCAAGGGGAATCATTGCCACACGAATCAAAGCGTCAGCCGTCTGTCTCGACGAGGGCGAAGATCATTGCACTGTGCGCACTAACGGTTGTAACCCTCACTTCCGTTGGCGTGCTGCTTGTACCTGGGCCAGCCGCGCCGCCAGCGACTCACGTCGTTTTAGCTGGAGAGGTTCCTGAACCTGCCAAGACACGGTCACCTGTGAGCGCGTACATGGTCGGTGATTCGATTGTTTCAGGGGCTAGCATCGGCGAACCCAGTCTCCTTCTCTGGGCGCAGGTGGCTAAGCGTATGAACTGGCAGTTCACCCGCGACGGGTTCGGTGGCAGCGGTTACATAGCGGAGGGCAACCAGCCAGACGAGGGGCCCGCAGTCGACGAGTCATTCTAAACCCGGCTGCCAGAGATCATTGAAGCCGACCCCGATATTGTCAACGTTGCCGGAGTTGCCGGAGGTCGGAACGACATGTACTTTTCCGCCGAGGAGGTACAGTCCGCGGCGGAATCTTTCCTGAGAGACATCCATGCAGCACTGCCAGAAGCGGAGATCGTGACCATCGGCGGGTGGACGTGGGACACCCCAACTGACCAGCGGTGGGTAGAAACCCAAGCGGAAATATCAGGGATACTCGAGGCGGCAACCGACGAAGTGGGCGGAATCTACATCGACCCGGTTACCGACCTAGCCCCGATCGACGACTCGAACGCCTCTCTCATGATCTCCGACGACGACTTCCACCCCACACCGGAGGGTCACGCGTACCTGGGAAGAGACCTCGCATACGAGATGGTTGAGCGGGGGCTTCCGCGGGGTCCTGAGAAATGGCGGCCCGCAGGCATCCCCACCAGCCACCATGTAGATTCCACAGACGCTTACTTTGCTGGACAGCGGTAGTTGACCTCTACGACGAAGCGCCCCCAACTTCGAACAAATGAGGCGCCGTTGGGCTAAGCCAAGTTCATGGCAGGTGGTGGGGCATAATCAGGGGAGGTCTCAACGTCTGGGGGAAAGCTCATGAGAACATTCATATACGATGCCGATTGCGGCTTCTGCACACGCTCGGCAAAGTGGCTCGCTTCAAATGGTCGTGTGTCAATCAAGCCATGGCAGGGAATCCCTGACCTTGAGGCAGTTGGACTCAACGAGATGATGGTCACGGAGGCCGCGTTCTGGCTGGCCGACGGCAAGGTGTCAGCCAGAGGCGAAGCTGCCATTGCCCGGGCACTCATCAGCCGCGGTAACGTCTGGGCCATCGCAGGGCGAATCATCTTGCTTCCCGTCATACGTCAGCTGGCGGCGTTCGCTTACACGCACATCGCGGCGAACCGTCACCGCATGCCGGGAGGCACAAACGCATGCAAGATCTCGAACTGAAGCCACGTACGGGCTTCCGCGTCTGGGGACTTATCGGATTCTGTGGCTTCCTAGTAGCGCAGGGCCTTGTGAGCTTCGTAGTCGAGCCGGAGCCCTATCCAACGGTTCGAATGCCTGGCTTCGGTTCTGCACCGCAAGCGGACGGCACTTGGGCTTACACAGCGCTGGACGTCCGCATTCACTACGAGGACGGATCTTCGATCTCTCCTCACATCAGTGAGCTTTTGTCCGGAATTCGCTTCTCATCAGCCAAAGCTTCCGCAAATTTCCTGCTTGGTCCCGAAGCTAGCGGCGAGGTAGACCCTGAGACTAGGCAATGGCTTCATGAGCGCGCAGCTAATCTCAACGACGGCGCAGAACCTTCCTCGGTTCAGTTCTGCTGGAGGAAGACGACCATCGACATCGCTGACGCGAGCGTCGACACCAGTGTTCCTTGCAACACAACGGAGGTCGTCCTATGACCGCACTAGCCACCAGTCCTTCAATGATGGTCGAGAGACTGGCCCATGCGTACCAGCCGAATTCTTCCGCCCTGAGCATCACCCGAATTCTTTTTGCCATGCACCTCCTGCTCTTTCCTACGGACTATTCGTGGGTTGCCCAGGTGCCAGCACGTTTCTTCAACCCACCCCCCGGCCCGTTTGCTCTCCTCGAAAACCCACCCGCGGCCGGACTCGTCGCGACACTGGAAGTGGTGCGAGCGGTCCTCTCCGTTGCGCTCCTCATTGGCGTCGGAACCTTGCCCGTTTCGGTCGCGCTCTCGGCGGTCTTGATCGTCGGGGCAGGCCTCACGCATTCATTCGGCAAAGTCGATCACTTCATCCTTTACGAACTTTTCCCGGTTTTTATGGGTTTTGCTGGTTGGGGAGCGCGTTTTTCATTTGATGCACACGCAAAGTCGGCTGGGAGAACATCCGGGTACGCGATCCTGCTCTGGGCCATCACCGTTGGATACGCCCTCTTCAGTGCTGCTGTACCCAAGATGCTGACGGGATGGCTCGACCCCGCAAGGCAAGCTACCCGGGGCTATCTATCTCTGGACGTCGCGGATCCAGTCAAGCAAGGCATCCTGTCAGATTGGATGTTCAGCATTAAGGCGCCTGCATTTTGGAAGCTGGTCGATTACGCGACTGTTTTCGCTGAGGGTTGGCTGCTTTTCGTAGTTGTGGCCCCACTGTTTTTCCGTGTCGGAGTCCTAATTCTTCTGGGATTTCACGCTGGTGTGATGCTCACCCTCGGAATCGATTTTGCGAGTTACCTTTTCGTCTACTCAGTGTTCTTCTTCGCCCCGCCCAGAGATCTCCTGAGATGGCACGGCGTGCAATCAAGTCAAGCCCGCCTGGCTCGAACCCCCTCTCTGCGCAGGAGTGAATAACAGTTGCCCTCGACATATAAGACCTACAAGGGTGCTTCGGCTACACCGCGACCACGCAAAGACTTAGCTTTAGGTGCAATGGCAGCCCTTGTTTTGGTGCTGCCCTTCTCCCAAGCGCTACCCGGAACGGTAAGACTGGTATGGAACGTGGCGATCTTCGTGCTGTTCCTCATCTGCCTACTGACGTGGAAAGTACGGCGGCCCATCGGTGGCGGCTGGTGGGCAGCAGTCTCCGGGCTTGTGATCATCAGTGTTGTGAGCTCCTCCGGAAGCGCCGAATCACTTACGGCCCACATCTTTATCGGCGCGCAAATCTGGTTCTTCGTCACGCTCGGGCCTTTCGTCATTCGCTATCTGGCCTCGCTCGACGGCGGCGCGCGGCTGCTCGGTATAGCGTTCCTGATCGGACAATCCATCTCCAGTAGCGCCGCGATCGCTCAAACTTCAGGGATCTCAACGTTCAACCAAGCCGTTCTCTTAGGGCGAGCCACAGGCCTAGCCGGTCACCCCAACGTCCTTGGGCTGCTCGCAGGAATGACCGTATTGATCCTCACAGCTGCAGTTGTTGGGCGATCCGGGCGCAAGCTAGTCCTTGTGATCCTGCTGCTGGTAAACGTCACAGCTCTCATCGCATGTGGAAGCGTCAGCTCGATGATCGCCACTTTGGTCGGCATCCTCGTGCTACTGGTGTCGCGGCGTGTCCCGCTCAAAGGGCCAGTCCTTCTTAGCGCAGCTGCTGCTGCCGCCCTATGGATCCTTTCGACTGTCGCACCTGAAGGCCTGCTCCGAGGCCCACTCGAGCGTATTCGCCAAGTAACGGGTCAAACGTCAAACGTAAGTACGTTAGATGTACGCGAGCAGACCGTTCAATACGCTTGGGAGGGAATTCAGCGCGATCCCTGGTTCGGGCGCGGACTGGATCATCTGTCCGGCTTGACGGGGGATCAACGAACCGTCACGCATAGCGTCATGTTTCGCACCTGGTTCCAGGGTGGACTAGCTCTTGGACTGGCTTATGCGACTATCGCCGTCCTCATTCTTTGGATTACATTGCGAGCGATTCGCAGAGGCCGGGATGCTTTGGCTGCAGCACTCCTCTCAATGACAGCGTCTTTCTCACTTACTTCCGCGGCCTTGGAACAGGCTTACTACTGGGTGCCGATCCTCGTTGCCCTGTCGTTGGTGGACCCCACTAGAAGTCGCCCCGATTCCGAAGAAGCGAGGCGACTTCAGCGCCGTTTAGCTACTGCTGTTCGTGATGAACCCCAACGCGGCAAGCTGGTAAGCAGGCTGTGAAGAGCAGGCCCGTCCGTTTGACCCGGTGATCATCACTTCGGAGAAGCAGTGGCTATGGCAGCGCTGTGATCGGTGCGATCACCACCGTTTGACGGCGAGACGCGATCACGTTCAACCACACCGCAGTCCACAGAAGGTTCCCGCACCACGTTGTGATGTCGGTTGTGGTCGACACGGTCGGATGAATGCTGTCAGCCGGGTTGACCAGTGACGCACCGCCGTCTGGCTGGTTCGTGAACGCCTCAAAGACGGGCAGGTACTCGAAGCCTTTTCCCATCGCGTAGTCGCGGAGTGCTGCTTGCCTTCTCGCGTGGGCGGTGATCGTAGTCGCTGGCGCAAGCTGCGGGTTCTGAGAACTTACAACGATGAGCGTTTCGGGGTGCGCGGCACGGAACGCGGTGATGAACGCGTCAACGTCCGCGATGAACGCTTCCGGGGTTTGCGTCCCAAAGTTGTGCCCACCCGAGACCAGCAACCAATCGAACTTCGTGGCAGTCGGGTACATGGTCGCGAGCCGGTCCTTTTGGTATGAGAGCCCGGTCCCACCGACTGCGGCGTTCCATATCTCCAACCCGGTGTAGGTGCCGGCCGTAAACCGCGTTGCCATGGTGATGTTGTCGAGTTTGAAACTGCCGCTCGCGTTGGCGGGCATAGCGACACCGGAGAATGTGCCAAGGATGCCAGTGTCCGCTTCGGTAACGGACGTCGTGAGAACCTGGTTCGCCCCGTTGACTGTCATCGTGAGGGTGACTGCCTGAATGGCGATGTCGAGTTTCAGGGTTATGGGTTGGATGGTTGCGGTATTCGACGTAACCCCAGTGACGGGGGTTTTTGAGATCAACTCGGTTTGAGGAGTGCCGCTGATCCGCTTCCAGACGCTTACCGATAGCGCGCCGGCAGTGCTCAGTAGGAGCTGCGCCCAGACGTATGAGCCGCCGCCCGCGAAGTTTGCTTGCGTCGTCCCCACTGCTAGTCGCGCTTGGGAACTAGCTGCCGGGCTGGTGGTAACAATGTTGTACTGTGCGGTCGAAGTGATCGACTTTGTGCCGCAGTGGAAGCCCAGCGACGAGATCCCACTATTCGCCGTTGTTACGGTGCCGTCAGAGGACCAGCCACCGGTTGCCCCAGCCCACACCTGCCCGCCGCTCGTCGTCGAACCGACCAGTTCAGCAGCGACACGGTTGAAGTTATCCGTCAGGACCGTCCCACCAACAGACGGCGTAGTCGTCCCCGACTTCACCACAGTCGGCGCCGCGTAAGCGTTCGTGGACGTACTCCACTGCTGGTCCTGCATGCCCACACCGGATTGGGTGAGCTGCCCCAACCGGAGCAGCGCCTTACGGGGAGGAGCGTTTCCGTCGTTCAGGGTCGAGTCGCCGGCCACAGCGCCTCGCTGGAATCCGCCCCCGAAGTCGAGGAAGCGGGCTAGCTTCTCTGATGGTGAGGCAACGGGGGAAAGTGGCCGTGCTGGGACAGCGCGTGCAACGGTGGCACTTGGTACTGTCCACAGGGATGCCCGTCGAAGGGCGGCCCTAGGCCGCCAGCGCCATCAGGGAGTGCCAGGTGGCGTGGCATGGACCCGAGGTATTCGATGCTGCGCAACAAGGGGTTGACTGCGCGCCGTAGGCTCAATCGAGTTCACGTGCGTCTAGCTTCTGCCCCTGGTGCGCGTCCTGCCAGCCCGCTGCTGCAATGCCCGGTAGGATTTCCCATCGTGGGATCACTCCGTCAATGCTCCAGATCAGCCTGCCAGCGGCCGGCGGTGGCCACCCTCACGTATGTCTACGCCGACTCGACTGCAGTGCTCGGCCCGCTCGCCATGTACGCCGAGCCCCACACGTACGATCTCTGCGCCGTCCACGCGGAAAGGCTGACGGTTCCGCGCGGATGGGAAGTAGTACGTCTGACGCTCCCGGACGCTGCGCCCGAGCACAACTCGGACGACCTGCTTGCCCTGGCGAATGCGGTGCGCGAAGCGGCGGCCGAGCCCTCGCCGGAGCAGCTGACGACGGGACAGCGCGGGAGCAGGTCACCCATCGAGCCGCCTGCCGCCGTCAACGGTCCCCGTCGGGGCCACCTCAGGATCCTGCGCGAGCCCTGACTGGGCGCTCATCGGCGTCGCCGGATGAAGGACGGGTGGAGCCTCCGCGTTAGACTTGGAGGTACAAAATCCACCCCTCCCGAGCGAAAGCTTCTCCATGGCGAATATCCCAGCACAGCTGCTCGACGTCCTCAGATGCCCCGTCACGGGGTCGAAGCTCGTTCAGGACGGCGACGTGCTCCGGTCATCATCTCCGGGCCCCGATGGGGAGCCGCTGACGTACGGGCTCGATGAGGGCATCCCTGTGCTGCTGCGCCCCGAACTCCTCGATGGTGCTGCCCGCGCCTCCTAGGCCGACGCACTTCTCCGCGCATCGCCCCCGTACTCCCCGAACCCGAAGCAAGGAACAGCAGACCATGACGTTCGACTACAAAGTTGCCGACCTTTCGCTCGCGGAGGCGGGGCGCCACCAGATCCGCCTCGCGGAGCACGAGATGCCGGGCCTGATGGCCCTGCGCCGCGAGTACGCCGAGGCGCAGCCCCTGGCGGGCGCCCGCATTGCCGGGTCGCTGCACATGACCGTGCAGACAGCGGTCCTCATCGAGACGCTCATCGCCCTCGGGGCAGAGGTCCGCTGGGCATCCTGCAACATCTTCTCCACGCAGGACGAAGCCGCCGCGGCCGTCGTCGTGGGAGCGGGCACCGTCGAGGAGCCCGCGGGTGTCCCCGTCTTCGCCTGGAAGAACGAGAGCCTCGAGGACTACTGGTGGACCGCGACCCAGATCCTGACGTGGCCGGGCCAGGCGGAGGGCCTAGGCCCCAACATGATCCTCGATGACGGCGGTGACGCGACGATGCTCGTCCACAAGGGCGTCGAGTTCGAGGCTCTCGGAGCAGTCCCGGCCAACCCACAGGAGGGTGATGCGGACTACTCGCACGAGTACACCGTCTTCCTCGACACGCTCCGCTCGACCATCGAGTCCGAGCCGCAGAAGTGGACCACCATCGCCGCAGGGATCAAGGGCGTCACCGAGGAGACGACGACGGGCGTGCATCGCCTGTACCAGCTCGCGGCCCAGGGCAAGCTCCTGTTCCCGGCGATCAATGTCAACGACTCCGTCACGAAGTCGAAGTTCGACAACAAGTACGGCATCCGCCATTCCCTGCCCGACGGACTGAATCGCGCCACGGACGTGCTCATCGGCGGCAAGGTGGCCGTGGTGTGCGGCTACGGCGACGTCGGCAAGGGTGCCGCCGAGGCCCTGCGTGGCCAGGGCGCGCGCGTGATCGTCACGGAGATCGATCCCATCTGCGCACTCCAGGCCGCGATGGACGGGTATCAGGTCGCGAAGCTCGAGACGGTGCTCGCACAGGGCGACATCTTCATCACGACCACGGGCAACAAGGACGTCATCATGGCACGCCACATGGCGGGTATGAAGCACCAGGCCATCGTCGGCAACATCGGCCACTTCGACAACGAGATCGACATCGCAGGTCTCGCCCGGATCCCCGGTGTGGAGAAGATCGAGATCAAGCCGCAGGTGCACGAGTGGGTCATCCCCGCCGACGAGACCGAGGGCGTGAAGCAGCACTCGATCATCATGCTGTCCGAGGGACGCCTGCTGAACCTCGGGAATGCCACCGGGCACCCTTCCTTCGTGATGAGCAACTCCTTCGCGAACCAGACGATCGCCCAGATCGAGCTCTACACGAAGTTCGAGCAGGACGACGCCGAGGGGAACCGCGAGTACGAGAACGAGGTCTACGTCCTGCCGAAGATCCTCGACGAGAAGGTCGCGCGCCTGCACCTGGACGCGCTGGGCGTCGAACTCACGGAGCTCACCAAGGGTCAGGCGGAGTACCTCGACATCGACGTCGCCGGACCGTACAAGCCCGAGCAGTACCGCTACTGAGTTCCTCCGCTGTCTCCGATCGGCCGCAGACGGAGCCACCCGGGCACCGGCTGCGGCCGCATCGGAGAGACACCCGCATGCCGCCTACCCAATGTGCCTCACCCGGTCGCGTAAAATCGCTCAGGGCAGCTACGTCGAGGGGCACAGAAGCATGCGCATGAAGCAGGAGTCGAGCAAGGCCGCGGCGCACCGGAAGGGCTGGAAGATCGCAGCCATCGGTGCCGCGGCGATCGTCGTGGTCGGCGGTGGCGTGGGTATCGCCACGGCATCGCCCTGGAACGACGCGTCGCCATCGCCCTCGCCCTCGTCCTCCAGCTCCGCGGAGGCCTCCGGATCACCAGGATCGGCAGCACCCAGCCCGTCGGCCTCCTCGGCGCGGGCCGAGCCGTACACCGTCGGGCTCACACCCACCGACGGAGCGTTCGGCGTCAACCCGGTCACCGTAGCTGCCGTGACCGTGAAGGGTGCCACGCTCGACGCCGTCGAACTGGCGCCGCGCGCAGGTGGCACTCCGATCGCCGGAACCGTATCCGCCGACGGCGCGAGCTGGACGGCGACGGAGCGGCTGGCGTTCGACACCGAGTACGAGTTCTCCTACACGGTGCTCGATTCGGGCGGGAACGAGCGACGCGAGACGTCGAGGTTCACCACCGTGGAACCGGCCAACGAAGCGGATGCGGCGATGTTCCCCCTGGACGGCAGCACCGTGGGCACCGGACAGCCGTTCGAGTTCACCTTCAGTGAGCCGGTCACCAACCGCGATGCCGTGGAGAAGGCCATCACGGTGACCAGCACGAGTGGGCAGCCCGGCGCTTTCTACTGGCTGTCGGACACCAAGGTGCGCTACCGTCCCGAGACCTTCTGGGCTCCGAACAGCACCATCACGGTCGACCTGAACCTGTTCGGCGTCGACTTCGGCAACGGCATGATCGGCAACTTCGACAAGACCATGACGGTGAAGACGCACAACACGCGCCTCGCGGTGGTCGACAACGCCACGAAGACTATGAACGTCTACCTCGACGGCAAGCTGGACCGGACCTTCCCTGTCACGCTCGGCACCGACGAGTGGCCATCCACCGAGGGATACATGGTGGTCATGGAGCGCTACGAGACCACGAGGTTCACAGCCGAGTCGATCGGGCTCAAGCCCGGCGACCCCGCCTACTACCCTCCGACCGTCGTCAACCATGCCAGCCGGCTGAGCAACGGCGGTGCCTTCGTCCACGAAGCACTGCCGGCGGCGCAGGTGGCCCTCGGCAACATCAACGTCTCCCATGGCTGCATCGGTATGTCCCCGGAAGGTGCGGAGTACTTCTACAACACGTTCGGGCCCGGCGATGTGGTCCAGATCCTCAACACCGACTACGGACCGATGTACGTCTGGGACGGCTTCGGCGACTGGAACGTGCCGTGGAACGAGTGGGTCAACCAGCCGTAAGCCCGCTCACCCGATCGTTCGCGAGGCTCCGCACGCTAGCTGAAAGGCAGTGTGTGGAGCCTCTTCGCTGTCTTCTCCGAGCGTTCGCGCTGGCGCATCATGGCGGTGTAGTCGCGGTCCCGGCGTGACGCGATGACGGCATGCAGGAACTCCTCCGGATGGGTCGTGCCCGGCGGAGGCGGTGAGACGTGGTGACTGGCCTCGGCCGCGAGGTCGAGGGAGAGCCTGTGGCGCGCCTGCGGGGTGAGCCTGGGTGCCTCGGCGAGGAACTGGGACATCCTGCGGGCGAGTGCATCCGGGAGGCGCCCGATGTCGGCGGTCTCGGACCACTGCTGCAGCCGTGGCGGCATGACGGCCAGTGCGCGCGGGGTGGCGACCACGCGCTCCCGCATCGAATAGGTTCCCGCCAGCAGGTCGCCGAGGCGCTTAAACCGCTCGTTGAACAGGGAGACGAGGAACGCGAGCGACCCGCCGAGCATGTAGATCTCCAGGATGGCGACCATTCCGCGGATGAACGCATGGCGGAAGCGGATGGCCCCGCCGTCGTCGCGCACTATCCGCAGTCCCATCACGAGCCGTCCGAGGGATTTGCCGCGCGTCACGGTCTCCACGGTCACCGGGACGACGAGGAGGAGCAGGACGACGACGGACAGCAGGAGGGCGTTGGTCAGTGCCGGGTCGAGGACTCCGCCGAAGACCCTCCCGATCAGCAGCACGAGCAGGATCGCCAGGATGATCTGTGCAGTGATGTCGATGATGACACTCACTCCGCGCGCCGCGAAACCGGCCGGTCTCAGTTCGAGCACGACCGCTTCGCCGGTGACGACCGAACTCATGTGTTCCCCTTCGGCAGGTGCTGACAAGCGCTTCCGGTGTGGGCCGCGGTTCTCGCGGCCGGACCTCCCGCCCAGCCTATCGCCGGGTGTCCAGGGGAGGCATCGAGCCGTGCACGCAATAGGGTGAGCGGACCCTGCCGCACGGTGCGGGAGCCGGACTATAGGGTTGGCCCATGGACGTGGACGCATTCATCGCGGTGCATCGCAGCGACTGGCAACGCCTCGACGACCTCGTGCGCAGGCGCCGGCTCAACGGCGCGGAGTCGGACGAACTGCTCGTGCTGTACCAGCGCGTGTCGACGCACTTGTCCATCATCCGCTCGGTGGATCCGGAGAGCGCCCTGTCCGGTTCACTGTCCACGCGCCTCTCGCGGGCGAGGACGCGGTTCACCGGTGCGAGATCGAACGTCACGGAGGACATCGCGCAGTTCTTCGTGAACTCCCTGCCCGCCGCCTTCTACCGCGTCCGGTGGCTCACGGTCGCGATAGGAGTGCTCTTCCTCGCGGTGACGGCGCTCTACGCCCTCTGGGTCGCCGGGACCCCCGGGGTCATCCAGGCGCTCGGAACGGATGAGGACCTCCGGCGCTATGTGGAGGAGGACTTCACCAACTACTACTCGGAGAACCCTGCGGCCTCCTTCGCGGGCCTGGTCTGGACGAACAACGCCTGGATAGCCCTGCAGGCTGTTGCCTTCGGCGTCACCGGCATCTGGCCGGCCTTCATCCTGTACCAGAACGCGCAGGGCATCGGCATCACCGCCGGGATGATGGCCTCCTTCGACCGGCTCGATGTGTTCTTCCTCTACATCCTGCCCCACGGCTTCATGGAGCTCACGGCGATCTTCATCGCGACGGCGGCGGGCCTGCGGATCTTCTGGGCTTGGGTGGCGCCAGGGCGCAGGCTGCGAGTGGTCGCTCTGGCCGAGGAGGGGCGGTCCCTGATCACGGTCGCACTCGGGCTCGTGCTGGTCCTGCTCGTCTCCGGGCTCGTCGAGGGGTTCGTGACTCCGAGCGCGCTGCCGCCGTGGCTGCGGTTGTCGATCGGATTCCTAGTCTTCGCGGCGTACTGGGCCTACACGCTGATACTGGGTCGGCGGGCTTTCGCTGCGGGCCACAGCGGAGACCTGGGCATCGTCGACCGGGGCGATACCGTCATCACCTCCTGAGCGCTGCGGGCGCAGGGCTTCGGGCGGGGAGCCTCCCCGCCAGGCATGCTCGAGCCCGGTAGTGTCGGAGTCGCCGGAGTGACCGCCGGCGGCAGTCAACGAGGAGACAGTGCAGTGGCAGAGATCGATAGTTCCCGATCCGACGCGTCCGGCGCTCGGCGCCTGAACGACGACGATTCTGCGATCGGCAGGTCCGGCACCCCATCGGGTGACGCAGCGCCTGGTGATGCAGCGCCCGATGACGCAGCGCCCGATGACGCAGCGCCCGATGACGCAGCGCCTGGTGTTGCAGCGCCCGGAGTGGCACAGCGCCACAATCTCCCGCGGCGGCGGGCGAGTACCCTGCCGGACCTGTCCGGCCTGCGGAACGAGGACTACGACGGCAGCTCCTCAGGGGACGCAGCCACCACCGGCAGCACGCGGCCGGCGACCCGGATGATGCCGATGGCTGCGGGCAGTTCCGCTCCTGATGCGACGAGCACGACCGTAGCGGAGCACTCCGACGGCCCTGACGGCACGACCGGTACGACCGGTACGACCGGTACGACCGGTACGACCGGTACGACCGGTACGACCGGTACGACCGGTTCGTCGGTCGCTGTTCCGTCCGGCACCGACGGCACGACCGGTGACTCCGACGACGATCGGTCCGTGGGTGAAGGGGCGGACCGCGCCGACGCCGCACCACCGGGCGGGGGAGGCCACGAAGCCGCGCGACGGGCCGCAGCACGCGATCAGGCGGTCATGGCGAAACCAGGTCTGGCCCGGTTCCTGCAGGTGGTCGTCGCGCTCTTCTTCCCCATTATCGTCGTCGCAGCCGCCGTGCGGGCCGTCGCGACGTCGTCGTTCCTGTGGCTCGAATACCACCGGCCGGGATTCCCCGCCGACCAGTTCGGCTTCTCCCTCGATGACCGCATGACGTACGGTTCGTACGCCCTCGACTACGTCCTGAATTTCGCGCCGCCGAGATACCTGGGCGGTCTTGTGACGCCGGAGGGGGAACCGCTGTTCCTCGCATCGGAAGTAGGCCACATGGCGGACGTCAAAGGCGTCCTCGGCCTGTCCTTCGCCATCGCGCTGGTGCTCTTCGTGCTGGCGGTCCTCGCGTGTGTCTACCTCGCCCGGCGGTACAAGGGCGGCGTGAGGCGAGCGCTTTTCGCGGGAGCCGTCCTGACGCTCGCAGGCATCGCCGTCCTGACGGTCCTCGCGGTACTGGCGTGGGAGACCTTCTTCACGCAGGTGCACGCCCTGTTCTTCGCCGATGGGACATGGACCTTCCGCGTCGACGACACGCTGATCCGGCTGTTCCCCGAACAGTTCTGGACGGACTCAGCCGTGACGGTCGCCGTGCTCGTGCTCGCGGCAACCCTTCTCACGCTCGTCCTCACCTGGCCCACCAGGGGGCGACGCGAGCGCTCGATGCTGGCACAGGAAGCCGCACAGTCCCGGTACCGGAAGGCGCTCGACGCGTCCTGACCGTCGTGCGCTGCGCCGTAGGAAAAGCACCCCCGGGAGCGCAGCACGCGGCTGGAACGCCCTGCCGTTCAGTGCCGCCGGCAGCGTCCGGACGCGGCCGGATCGTCAGCGCGCTGCCGTGCCGTACAGCTCCTCGAGAGCATCGGCGTAGTCGGCGACGACGGCGGCACGTTTGAGTTTGAGGGTCGGCGTCAGGTGCCCGGATTCGACGGTGAACTCGGCGTCCAGCACGGTGAAGCGCCGGATCTGCTCTGCCCGGGACACCGTGGTGTTGGCGGCATCGACAGCGGCCTGCAGCTCGGCCAGGATGTCGGCATCCGTGGTGGCCTGCCGCGTGGTCAGCCCGGGCTTGCCGTGCCCTGCCGCCCAGACACCGATGGCCTCGCGGTCCAGGGCGATCAGCGCCCCGATGAAGGGCCTGCCCTCGCCGACCACGACAGCTTGTGCAACCAGCGGGCACTCCCGGAGCTTCTCCTCGAGGGGTCCGGGTGCGACGTTCTTGCCGCCTGCCGTCACGAGCAGGTCTTTCTTGCGGCCGGTGATCGTGAGGAAGCCGTCGTCGTCCAGGGAGCCGATGTCGCCGGTGCGGAAGTAGCCGTCCGAGGTGAACGCTTCCGCTGTCGCTTCGTCGTTGCGGTGGTAGCCCGCGAAGATCCCGACCCCCTTGACCTGGACCTCGCCGTCGGCGTCGAGCCGGATGCTCGTCCCCGGCATCGGGATGCCGACCGAGCCGACGCGCGTCAACCGCACGGTGTTCACGGTGCAGGGGGCGGTGCTCTCGGTCAGCCCGTAGCCCTCCTGGACCATGATGCCCGCACCTCGGAAGAAGTGCGCGAGGTGTTCGCTGAGCGGACTGGCACCCGAGACGGTATACCTGACGTCGCCGCCGAAGACACTGCGCAGCTTCGGGTAGAGGATGCGGTCGAAGACCGCGTGCGAGACCCGGAGGACGGGCGAGGGCCCGCTCCCGCCCCGGCCACGTGCGTCCACAGCCCGCGAATAGGCGACGGCGGTGCGCTCCGCGGCCGCGAAGAGGCGTCCCTTGCCGGCCTCGGCTGCTCGCTGCCCGGCCGTCGCGTGGATCTTCTCGAAGATGCGGGGAACCGCGAGGAGGAAGGTGGGGCGGAAGGTCGTCAGGTCCTCCAGCAGTTGCGCTGCCGACCCCGAGTGCGCCAGCGTGATGCCGCCGGTGAAGCACACCACCTGCACCGCTCGCGCCAGCACATGGGCGAGGGGCAGGAACATCAGGGTCCGGGCGTGCTCCTCCTTCAGGAACTCGGGCAGGAACTCCAGGGTGTTGACGGCGAAGAGCGCGAAGTTGCCGTGCGTGATGACACAGCCCTTGGGCCTGCCCGTGGTACCCGAGGTGTAGACGATGGAGGCGGTGTCGGCGAGTCCGCGGGAAGAGCGCGCCGTCTCCAGGTCACCGTCGGTCACGGCGGCACCGGCGTGGGTCATCGAGGTGAGGCTCGCGCCGTCGAAGGGCCCGGTGGTCAGGCGCACGACCGTCGTCGTGTCCAGGCGCCCGGCCCGTCCGGCGGCATCGAGGACGACGTCGGCCATGTGCCTGTCCTCCACGAAGACGACGGCGGGACGGGCGTCCTCGAGGATCCAGGCGACCTGGTGGGCGGAGGAGGTTTCGTAGATCGGAACGGTGACCGCCCCTGCGAACCAGATGGCGACGTCGGCGAGCGTCCACTCGTAGCGCGTCTTCGACATCACAGCCACGGCATCCCCGGGCTGCACGCCGTGCGCGATCAGGCCCTTGGCCAGCCCGGTCACCTGCTGCAGGAACTCGGCGGCCGAGACATCCCGCCAGAGAGTGCCCTCCCGCAACGCGTACAGCGGTCGCCGGGGATCGGCGTCGTGGGTTCTCAGCAGGAGGTCCGTGGTGTTGCTGGTCGACGGGAGATGGACCAGGAGTTCCGTGATGGACTCACGCACGGTTGCTCGCTTTCGTTGCGGGGTGCGGGGTGCGGGGCTGCGGGCTGCAGGCCTAGATCCAGCTCGGAAGCCACATGCGCATGCGCCACTGGTCGTAGGGGATGACTTCGGCCGTCCAGATGGGGAGGAAGTACGCCGACAGCGCGACGACGGCGGCCAGGAAGACCCCCACGAGCACGATACCGCGTCGGCGCCGGGCACGGCTCGACCCCGGTCCGCCCAGCACGACCCCGAGGAAGTAGACCAATGACAGCACGAGGAACGGTTCGAAGGCCACGGCGTAGAAGTAGAAGGTGGTGCGCTCCGGGTACAGGAACCACGGCAGGTAGCCGGCGGCGACACCCGTGAGGATGGCGGAGGCGCGCCAGTCGCGGCGTCCGAGCCAGAAGAACAGCAGCGCGAGGAGGGAGAGCGACGCGGTCCACCAGATGAGCGGGTTGCCTAGCACGGTGACGGCCTGCGAGCACGCTTCGGCTCCGCAGCCCGAGGGCTTCTCGTAGAAGAACGACGTCGGCCGGCCCATCACCAGCCACGACCAGGCGGTTGCCTCGTAGGGGTGGTCGGAGCCGAGTCCTTGGTGGAACGTGTAGGCGCTGCGGTGGTATTCGGCGAGGGAGCGCAGGGAATCCGGCACCCAGCCCCACTGTGCCGAAGGGTTCCGCTCCGCCCACGTGCGGTCGTAGGCGTCATCGGAGAGCAGCCAGCCCGTCCAGGTGGCGAGGTAGGTCAGGAGCGCCACCGGGACGACGCAGACGAAGGCCAGCGGCCCGTCCTTGACCGCACCGCCGAGGAACCAGTGGTGCACACCCGCGATGCGGCGGGCGCTCATGTCCCAGGCGACCGACATCAGCCCGAAGGCCGCGATGAACGGGAGGGCGGACCACTTGGTGCCCAGTGCCAGCCCGAGGCATACGCCCGCGACCAGCCGCCAGGGACGGAACCCCAGGAACGGCCCGTAGGAGAGATCCCGGTGCGACGGTACGGCGCCGTCGCCCTTTCCTGCCAGGGCCGCGAGGCGGCGCGCGAGTCGTCGTCGCCCGTCGTCACGATCGACGAGGAGGGCCGCGAAGGCGGCCAGGATCCAGAAGCTGAGGAAGATGTCGAGCAGCGACGTCCGGGATTCGACCAGATGGTGGCCGTCGACGGCGAGGAGCAGGCCGGCGGTGGCGCCGAGCAGTGCCGAGCCGAACATCCGCTGCGCGACGAGGGCCAGCAGGAGGACCGACAGCGTGCCGATCGCCGCTGCGGAGAAGCGCCAGCCGAATGCGTTGTCCGCACCGAACAGCATCATGCCGACGGCGATCATCCACTTCCCGACGGGAGGATGCACCACGTAGTTGGGTGTGTCGAGCAGGACGTCGGGGTTGCCGGCGTTGAACGAATCGTTGGCGTTCTCGGGCCACTCGCGCTCGTACCCCGACTGCAGCATCGAGTAGGCGTCCTTGACGTAGTACGTCTCGTCGAACACGAGTGATCCCGGCTCGCCGAGGCGGACGAAACGCAGGACGCCGCCGAGGAGGGCCATGGCGAGCGGCAGGATCCACAGGAGAGCGCCGCCTGCCGAAGCCGCGCCGAGGAGTCGGGACGTCAGCGCCCCAAGGGTGTAAGCCTCAGTGGGAGGAACGACCCAGGAGCCACGGTGCTTCGGACTGTCCTGGTCAGGGCGGACGGCGGTGTGGCTCACCCTGACATGCTACCGGCGGCGTCTGCGCGTTCTCCTCTCGTGCTGGACCGGCGCCCGGGTTCCAGCTGTCCTGGATGCCGCAGGGCGGGAGGGGCCGCGGGCCCCGCGGGCTAGGCTGGAGCGGTGAACCAGCCTAACGACACCGACCCTGACCTGACGGACGAGGGCGCAGGGGAGCACCCCGACGCCGCGGGCGAGGACCAGGCGGAGACCCGTGCCCCCGTCACCGCCTACCGGGGAACAGCCGGGGACGGCAGCGGCAGGGGAAGGATCGTCCTGGCGGCGACTCCGATCGGCAACATGGGTGACGCGACCGAACGGCTGATCGGACTCCTCCACACGGCAGACGTGGTCGCGGCCGAGGACACGCGCCGCCTCCACCGGCTCGTGCAGGCGCTCGGCGTGACCGTGTCGGGCCGCGTCATCAGCTATCACGAACACAACGAAGCGGAACGGACCGCGGAACTCCTCGATCTGGTCCGCGACGGAGCGACGCTGCTGATGGTGACCGATGCCGGCATGCCCTCCGTCTCCGACCCCGGCTACCGGCTCGTGGAGGCGGCGGTCGCCGAGGGGCTCGACCTCACGGCGGTGCCGGGAGCTTCCGCGGTCCTGGCAGCCCTGGCCCTCTCCGGACTGCCCACGGACAGGTTCTGCTTCGAAGGCTTCCTGCCCCGCAAGCCGGGAGTGCGGGCCGGGCGCCTGGCCGATCTCGCCGCCGAGCGCAGGACCATGGTGTTCTTCGAGGCACCCCACCGCCTGGAACCGATGCTGCGCTCGCTGCAGCAGGCATTCGGATCGGATCGCGGGGCCGCCGTGGCGCGCGAGCTGACGAAGGTCCATGAGCAGGTGATCCGCGGATCGCTCCTCGAACTCCTGCAGTGGGCCCAGGCAAGCGAGGTGCGTGGCGAGATCGCCGTCGTCGTCGCGGGTGCCCCCGAGGCACCACCGTCCAGTCCGCAGGATCACGTGACGGACGTCAACGCGCTGATCGCGGGCGGTATGAGGCTCAAGGACGCCGTCGCCGCCGTGGCGGCCGAGAGCCGCGTCAGCAAGCGCGAGCTGTATGCGGCGGTGATCGCCGCCCGCTGAGGGCGCTGCGGGCGTTGTGCAGATGTCCAGAGGAAGTGCCGACCTGCCGTGCAGCAATCACTGGACACTCCTTCGCCGCCGGGTCTAGCGTGAGCGGGAATGCCCCCTCGGGGCGTGCCCCGTAACCTCGCGAAGGAGCTCACTATGGCTGTCACAGCCGACCAGGAGAAGGCTGTACTCGACAAGGTGCCCACTGGGCTCTTCATCGGCGGGGAATGGCGGGCGTCGTCGTCGGGTGCCACGTTCGACGTCGAGGATCCGGCGACCGGACGCACGCTCCTGTCGCTCGCGGATGCCACCCCCGCGGACGGCATGGCTGCACTCGACGCAGCCGCTGCCGCCCAGGCCGACTGGGCGCGCGTCGCCCCCCGTGAACGGGGTGAGATCCTCCGGCGGGCCTTCGATCTGGTCACTGCCAGGGCGGATGAGTTCGCCCTGCTGATGACCCTCGAGATGGGCAAGCCTGTCGCCGAAGCACGCGGAGAGGTCACCTACGGAGCCGAGTTCCTGCGCTGGTTCTCGGAAGAAGCCGTCCGCGCCTCCGGCCGCTACTCCATGTCGCCCGACGGCAAGTCCCGCCTGCTCGTCAGCAAGAAGCCCGTGGGGCCCTGCCTGCTCATCACGCCGTGGAACTTCCCGCTGGCCATGGCGACGCGGAAGATCGCTCCGGCAATCGCCGCGGGCTGCACGATGGTGCTCAAGCCGGCAAACCTGACGCCGTTGACGTCGTCGCTGTTCGCGACCGTCCTCCAGGAAGCGGGCCTCCCGGACGGTGTCCTCAACATCGTGAACACCACCACCGCGGGAGATGTCACGGGACCGCTCATCGAGGATCCCCGCCTTCGAAAGCTCTCGTTCACCGGCTCCACCCCGGTGGGGCGGAACCTGTTGGCAGCCGCCTCGAAGAACGTCCTGCGGACCTCCATGGAGCTCGGGGGCAATGCCCCCTTCCTCGTGTTCGAGGACGCCGACCTGGATGCGGCGGTCACCGGTGCCATGCTCGCGAAGCTCCGGAACATGGGTGAGGCCTGCACCGCCGCGAACCGCTTCATCGTGCACGAATCGGTGGCGGACCGTTTCGCCGCGGCCCTCGCCGAGCGTATGGGCGGCATGACGACCGCCCGGGGTACGGAGGACGAGTCGAAGCTCGGCCCGCTGATCGACCAGAAGAGCCGGGACAAGGTGCACGAACTGGTGACAGCGGCTGTCGGTGACGGCGCGGAGACGGTCACGGGTGGTTCGCCTGTCACGGGCGACGGATACTTCTACCCGGCCACCGTGCTCAAGAACGTGCCGCGGACCGCGCGCATCATGCAGGAGGAGATCTTCGGACCCGTCGCGCCGATCATCACGTTCAGCACGGAGGACGAAGCCGTGGACCTCGCGAACGACACCGAGTACGGCCTCGTCGCCTACGTCTTCACCCGCGACCTCAACCGGGGCCTGCGCATCGGCGAACGCCTCGAGACCGGCATGCTGGGCCTCAACGCGGGCGTCGTGTCCAATGCGGCTGCCCCGTTCGGCGGGGTGAAGCAGTCCGGCCTCGGCCGCGAGGGCGGCGCGGAAGGCATCGAGGAGTACCTGTACACGCAGTACGTAGGCATCGCGGACCCCTACGCGTCCTAGGGGACATCCCGCCCGACGACGGAAGGCCGGCACCTGCCGCAGGGTGCCGGCCTTCCTGCTTCAGGCAGGCTCTGGTCTTGACGAGCTCCCTCGGACCGGGTGGCTGTGGCGGGCCCCGCGGGCCGGGTGGCCGTGGAGGACACCCGCTGGCCGGGTGGTCCTGACGATCAGCGCGGGGAGCCGGACCGGAACCGGTTGAGGAGGGACTGCGGGAACAGGCGCGCCTTCAGCCGGGTGGAGAAGGAGGACCGGCTGCGGACCGCGCGCGTGACAGTGTCCACGTCGTCCCACCGCGGGGGTGCCACCGCTCGGACGAGGGTCGGGACGGAGGACCGGGCCGCGGCCACGGGCGACGACCCGAGGGGCCCTCCGTGGTCGGCGTACTCCTCGTACTCGTACGCGGACCGCAGCCGCACGAGCGCCCCGGCCGATTCGCCGTCGAGGGCCGCCTCGCGGGCCAGGCGGCCTGCGAAGGTCCGAGGTGTGTCCGTCGCCTCGAGGGGATACCCGTAGTCGCCGGCGATCTCCGTGGTCTCGGCCCAGGCCGAGGTCGCGGCGCCCCCGCTGCCCGTCGAGGCACTCGGGACCATGACCGAGCGGCGCCGCGATCGAGTCCTCGCGGTCCGGAGGAGCAGGGGCAGGAGAGCGAGGAGCCCGATCCCGGCGACTGCGAGCAGACCGGCGACGGGTTGCGTATCGTCACTGGGTCCGCTGGCCTGGCTTTCCTCGGAGTTCTCGGCCGGTGCTGTTGCCGACCCCGTCGGCTGGAGGGCGCCCGGCCGGGCGCCGGGGTTGAGGGAATCGGAATCGTCCGCGCGGGGTCCCACAGGTGCGAAGGCCTGTTGGGCGTAGGTCGGGACGACGCCGCGGGAGGGAGTCGGTTCGAACCGCACCCAGCCCGCGCCCTCGAAGTACAACTCGGGCCACGCGTGCGCGTTGCGGGAATCGACGACGAACTCGCGCAGCTCCTCGCCGTCGGGGCCCTCCTCCGTGTTACCCGTGGGGCTACCGGGCGTGTAGCCGATGGCGACACGGCTGGGAATACCGGCCGCCCGCGCCATGACCGCCATGGTGCCTGCGTAGTGCACGCAGTACCCGGACTTCGACTCGAGGAAGCGCGCCATGACGTCCATGCCGCTGCCGTCGTACCCGCCGTCGACAGGGGCCTCGACCGAGTAGGTGAACTCGGAGCTGCGCAGGTAGCTCTGGATGGCCAGCGCCTTGTCGTACGGGTTCACGAACTCGCCGGCCACGTCCTCCGTCGTCGTGCGGACGATCTCCGGCGTGTCATCCGGGAGCTGCGTGAACACCTCCGGCACCGGCTCGCGCTCCGACGGGCCGATGACGCCCAGGCCCTCGCGCGTGAGCTCGGCCGAGCGGCTTTCCACCACGTACTCCTGGCGCGCGGTCGATCCTCCGTCGGTGGCGAAGACGGACAGGTTCGCCGGGTCCCACGCCCAGTTACCGGTCAGGTCCGAGATGGCGACGGGCGCGTAGGGCGAGAGCAGCCAGGGGCTGGCGTAGCTCTGCGTGGTGATGCGGGTGAAGACAGTACTGCCGGCCGGAGTGGAGCTGGGGGAGCCCTGCTCCGCCCCGATCTCGGCGACGCCCGGCTCACGGTCGTCGAGGCGCTGATCGGGCTCCCAGCGGCGGCCGCTGAAGTCCTCCAGTGTCACGGCCCGCAGGTACACCGGGGCATCCGAATTGGTCGAGTACGCGATGCGGCCGAAGCCCGTTGGATTGCGAAGGTCGTTGCCGAGCGTGACCGCGGGATTGAGGCCCGTGGCGTTGCCCCAGACATTCATGCGGGAGCCCTGCGGGAAGGCCCCGGAGTTGAAGCCCGGAACGAACATCGGCAGGACGATGGTCACGGCGAGGGCCGCCGCGCCGATCGCCATGCTGCGGCCGGCAAAGCCGGACGAGGCGCGGGCGCCGCCGGACGCGAGGCGGTTCTCGCGCCACTGCGCCGCGGCGAGGAGCAGGAGGAAGGCGAGCACCGTGACGATGAACGCGTCCATCCCGACGCCGTTCGGCTTCACGATGGCCGGTGCCACCATGACGGTGAAGAGCCCCAGCCCGCTCGCGGCCGGCATGCGCATCGTCGTCGAGAAGACGTCCACGATGATGGCGATCAGGCCCAGCGCGGCGCACATGACCAGGAAGATGCCCGCGCTCGGGAGTACGGGCGCGACCTGCGAGACGACGGTCTCCTCGGCCTGCGCGAGAAGCCGCCCCAGTTCCCGTGACGTTCCTGGCCCCGGCATCACGCCGACGATGCTCTGGCGCGGGAAGAACTGGGCAGTGAGCGCACCGACGAGTGCCAGCACGCCGACGAGGGCTGAGAGCGCTCCGCTCAGGCGCAGTGTCCGGGTCAGGGCCATTGCCAGCAGCACCGGAACGAGAGTACCGAGCACGGGAGGAAGCCAGGTCCATGGTTCCACGACCCCGTTCAAACTGGTTGCCGCGGCGAGGACGGCGAGCAGGGAAGCACCCGTCACGGCCCAGTGCCATGGATCGGCGAGGGGGGCGCGCTGCGGCGTACGCGGTGCAGCCTCGGCGGCGGGCGTCGGGCGGGTCAGTGTCGAGGTCATGCGTTCCCCCTGTGCGTCCTGGTGCGGGAAGAGTGGGACGGTGCGGTGCCGGATGTACCAGATGTCCCGGATGTACCCGGGGTACTGGAGCTGTTGGTGCTCCCGTTGCGCGCCTGGCCGACCGCGTACTCAAGTCCGGCCCAGATCGCGGGCAGGCGGGCTGCGGGGGAGGCCGCCGTGGCGTGCCAGCCGGCATCGCGCAGGATGTCAAGCTGCCGCTGGCACTCAGCAGGCCGCTCGGCGACGATGATGGCGTACGCTGCCGAGCCGTAGTCGGAGGCCGAGGCGAGGGAGCGCGCCTCCTCGGTGGTGATGACGCCGAGGACGGCGATGAGCGGACCACGGTGCCGCATCGCCACGAGCTTGTCGAGCAGGTCGTCCCCGAATGCGGCGGCATGATGAACGCTCTGCGGCGTATCCGCAGCGGAGCGGCGGATTCTGCGGGCGGCCTGGCGCGCCGCTTCACCCGCGCGGATGACGGTGCTGCCCGCGCGCTCCTCCGTCTGGAATCGGCGACCGCCCTCGGGTGCGAGCTCGAGTGCCGCCAACCCCTCGGCGATGCCGGCGACGGCACCCTGGCCCTGGTGTTCCTCCTCCGACGGGAACGGAGCGGAGGGGGAGTGCAGCAGGGCGGGAGCTCCGTGGTGGTCGAGGAAGCGCAGTGCGTAGTTGCGCTCCAGGAGGTGCGTGCTGATCGACATCACGGCCGTGACGGCCCATTCGAACGTGGGGGAGGTGGAGAGCCCGTTGCCGTCCGCGCCGAAGGCCATGAACCCGGTGCTGAAGCTGCCGTGCCGCTGATCCATGAGCAGGGTCGCCTGGGGTGTCGTCACGGATTCCTCCTGCCGGACCATGAGCTCGCTGTGGCGCGCCGTCGCGGCCCAGTGGACGCGTCGCATGGAATCACCGTGCCGGTACTCGCGCGTCATGACGTCGTCGTCGCTCGGATTCGCCTGGCGGCGCGTGGCGGCCAGGCCGTCGTTCCCCCGGGACCCGGACAGCGGGGAGGCGAGCAGCTCGACGGGCGCGGGCGTGACGACGAGGGCATCCTCACCCCCGAGGACGTGGCGTGACTTCCCGAGACCGAAGGGGTCGGTGAACTCGGCGGTCACCGGTCCGATGCCGTAGACCCCGCGGTAGGCGGAGCGCAGGCGGTACTCGTAGAGGGAGACCCCCTCCCGGGTCGGATTGCGCGACGGATAGGTGAACCGGGGTGCCTGTCCGAACCGCGGGGGCAGCTGCTCCTCCATCGAGATGCTGGCGCCGCCCGCCACGGACGCGGTCAGCGACAACGTGACGGTCGTCGTCGAACCGATCTCCATCGACTGCGGCTGGAAGCGCCTGCTCACGGTGAAGCGGGGTTTGACGATCCTCAGCACGAGGATCGAGGCCATCGGCAGTGCCAGGAGCAGCACGCCCACATACAGGAGGTCGCGGCGGCCGAGTACCTGCGCGAACAGCAGGGCCAGGACGGCTGTGAGGACGAAGCCCCACCCGCGCACCGTGAGGATGCGGGAAGGAAGCTTGTCGAGGAGGACCATCGGGAACCGCCGGAGCTAGAAGGGGTGCGTCATGGTCGTCAGCGCCGCTGGGCCTCGCGGGCCACCGGTACCCGGGCAAGGACGTCGGCAACGATGGTCGATGCCGTCTCCCCGGCGCTGGTGGCCTTGCGGTCGAGCAGGAGCCGGTGCGCCAGGACGGCGTCGGCGATCGCCGCGACGTCGTCGGGGAGCACGAAGTCGCGGCCCTCGAGCGCTGCTCCCGCCTTCGCGGCCCTCAGGAGCTGCAGGAGGGACCGCGGGCTCGCGCCGAGCCGCAGCCGCGGATGCTCGCGCGTGGTACGTCCGATCGCGACCGCGTAGTCCTTCACGGCGGGCGAGACGTAGACGCCCCGGACCTGGCGCATCATGGCTGCGATGTCGGCCACGCTCGCCACAGGGCGGATCGCCTCGAGCGGGGACACCGACTGATGGGCCTCGAGCATGGCAGCCTCGGCGCGGGCATCCGGGTAGCCCATGGAGATTCGCGCCATGAAGCGGTCGCGCTGGGCCTCGGGCAGGGGATACGTCCCCTCCATCTCGATCGGATTCTGCGTCGCGACCACCATGAACGGTTCCCCGAGCGAATGTGTGTGTCCGTCCACCGTGACCTGGTGCTCCTCCATGCATTCGAGGAGCGAGGACTGCGTCTTCGCGGATGCGCGGTTGATCTCGTCGCCGATGACGATGTTCGCGAAGACCGGGCCGGGCCGGAACTCGAACCGGCGGGAATCCTGGTTGAAAATGGACACCCCCGTGACGTCGGAGGGCAGCAGGTCGGGAGTGAACTGGATGCGGTTGACGGTGCAGTCGATCGTGCGGGCGAGCGTCTTCGCCAGCATCGTCTTGCCGACGCCGGGCACGTCCTCGAGGAGCAGGTGCCCCTGCGCCAGCAGGACGGTGAGGGCCAGGCGCGCGGCTTCGGGCTTGCCGTCGATGACGGTGTCGATCGAGCGGAGGATACGCGAGCTGACGTCGTGGAATCGCGCTCCGGGAACGTCCGGGTCCGCTGGTGCCGCCGGCCGGAGATCCTCTGCGACCTCGGCGATGTTGTGCTGGACGTCCATGGGTGCCTTCCATGCGTGCGGCTGCGGCGGCAAGCGCAGGCCGGACAGCCGTGCGATCGGGACGCAGGTAACGGCCGCGGCCTGTCCTGCACGGAGCAGAGGCCGGGCTGAATGATTCAACAGATTACTAGCTCAACTTGATCCCCGGGGGATAAGTTCCGCGTGCTGATTAGGCTTGAACCATGTGTAACAGCGCAGCATCGGTCCGCCACCCCTACGCGCCGGGCGAGACGCCGCCGGCCTATCGGGAGCCGGAGGACGCCGGTGCAACCCCCGGCGGCACGGGTGAAGCAGGGGGCGCGAGCGACGACGGCGACGCCGCGGCCGTCCGACGACGGCGCAAGGGCGGGTATCCGCCGCTGCCGGAGCCGTTGCCTCTCCCCGTGATCGACAACCACTCGCACTTCGACTTCCGGGAAGGATCCGTCGAGGTGTCGATCAGCGAAGCGCTGGATGCCGCTGGAGCGGCCGGTGTCAGGGGGGCGGTACAGGTAGGAACCGACCTTGCGTCGTCGCGCTTCACGGCGGCCGTCGTCGAGCAGGACGCGAGGCTCCTCGGGGCGGTCGCACTCCATCCCAATGAAGCACCCCTCCTGGCCGGCGCGGGGACGCTCGACGACGCCCTCTCCGAGATCGAATTGCTCGCCTCCGGTGAGCGCGTCCGGGCGCTCGGGGAGACGGGCCTGGACTACTTCCGGACGGGCGAGGAAGGCCGCGGGAGCCAGCTGTCCTCCTTCCGCAGCCACATCGACATCGCGAAGCGGCTGGGCAAGGCGCTGCAGATCCACGACCGGGACGCCCACGACGACGTCGTGAAGACGCTTCTCGCGGATGGCGCACCCGACCGTGTGGTGCTGCACTGCTTCTCGGGAGGCGCGGATCTCGCCCGCACGTGCAACGAGCAGGGCTGGTACATGTCCTTCGCCGGAACGGTCACCTTCAAGAATGCGGAGAACCTGCGGGAGGCGTTGCTCGTCGCCGACCCTGCGCTCGTGCTGACCGAGACCGACGCGCCGTTCCTCACCCCGCACCCGCACCGCGGCCGCCCGAACGCGTCCTATGCGGTGCCCTACACCGTGCGTGCCATGGCCGGGATCCTGGACACCCCGCTCGACGCCCTGTGTGCACGGCTGACGGCGAACACCGAAGCCGTGTACGGCAACTGGGACTGAGCGCCGCAGCGGCTGGGGGTGGGGCACAGTGCCCGCGCGACCGGCGTGCTTGCAGCCGAATCACGGGTCGATTACGGTTAGCAGCTACTAGCCGGGGTCGGGGAAGGCATCCGGTCTAGTACCGTCCATTCGACGTATCTCCCTGCAGGCAGGGCCCCGAGGGGTCCCAGCCTGCCAGGGGGAACCGTTCCATGTCGTGCCCCTCCAGCCCGCGCAGATTGCTGCGCAGGGCCGGGTTCGCGTGCGCCCTGACCCGGGTAGTTCCACCGGGCTGGTCGTGCACCGCAGCCCGGATCGGAGGTTCCCCGTGCCCGGATGCTTCAACACGTGAGGAATCTGTGGCGACGAGGGCGACATCGGCGAGGTCCAGGCACAAGCGCTGGCTGAGGTTGACGGGCCAGTCCGTGGTCATGGTGACCCTCGGAGCCGGCCTCGTGGCCTTCGTGGGCACGGGGAAGGAAGTGCACCTCACCGTCGACGGCGCCGGCCGCACCGTGCAGACCTACGGCGGTACCGTCGCCGAGGCGCTCGCCAAGGCTGAGGTGCACGTGGGCGCGGAGGACGAGGTGAACCCCGCCCTCGATTCCCCAGTCACCGACGGAAGCACCATCACGGTCAGTCACGCGCACCCCGTGGATCTCCTCCTCGACGGCTCGGGGACCACGATCCACACCACGGGCGAGACGGTCGGGGACCTCGTCGTCGAACTCGGCGTGGCCGGCGCAGCCCGCGTCTCGGTTCCCCTGGACACGAAGCTCGTGACGCTCAGCAACCGGATCACGGTGCTGACGGAAAAGGACGTCACCGTCGTCGTCGACGGCAAGACCTCGACGCACACCACCATGGTGGCGTGGCTGCCGGAGCTCCTCGACGAACTCGGGCTCACGCTCGGCGCCGACGACCGCCTGTCCATCCCGGCGTCCTCCGCCGTCGTCGACGGCCTCGGCCTCAAGATCACGCGCGTCGTGAAGGGGGCCACCGTGACGGAGAAGGAAGCCATGACGTTCCCGGTCACCGAGAGGGACGACGCCACGCTGCTCCTCGGCGAGAGGGAAGTCGACGTGGAGGGCGTCGACGGCGAGCGCACGCGGACCTTCGCGGTGGACAGCGTCGATGGCAGGGAGGTGTCCCGGCGCCTGGTGCAGGAGACCGTGACGCGCGAGCCGGTGGCCGCCGTGGTCCGGGTCGGCTCGCTGGACCCAGCAGCGAAGGCAGCCGAGGAGGCCGAGGCGCGGGAGGCGGAGGAAGCCGCAGCACGGGAAGCGGAGGCTGCTTCCGCCGGCCAGAAGCAGTCCGGGGGCGCTGCGGCAGCTCCTGCGTCGGCGGCCGGACCTGCCCCTGCAGGGGGCCCTTGGGCTGCCCTCGCCCAGTGCGAGTCCGGTGGCAACTGGTCGATCGACTCCGGCAACGGGTACTACGGTGGGCTGCAGTTCAGCCGTTCCAGCTGGATCGGAGCCGGCGGTGGACAGTATGCGCCGCTGCCGAACCAGGCCACACCCGAGCAGCAGATCGCGACGGCGGAGGTGCTCCGCCAGAGTGGTGGCTGGGGCCACTGGCCGTCCTGCGCCCGGAAGCTCGGTCTCCTCTAGTCGGGAGCCCCTGCGGCAACGGCCGCTCCACGGACCGATACGATGGCACGGTGACAATTCCCCCTGCCGCCGGCCCGCCCGCACCGCTCTTCGGAGCCGCAGACATCCGGCGCCTCGCGGCAGAGGTGGACATCAGGCCCACGAAGACGCTCGGGCAGAACTTCGTGATCGACGGGAACACGATCCGCAGGATCGTGGTTGCCGCGAACCTCGGGGCGGACGAGACCGTCCTCGAGGTCGGGCCAGGTCTCGGTTCCCTGACCCTGGGCCTGCTCGATGCCGCGGAGAGGGTCGTCGCCGTCGAGATCGACCCGGTCCTCGCAGGGAAGCTTCCCGGCACGATCGCCCAGTGGCGTCCGGAACGTGCCGCGGCACTCGACGTCGTGCTGAAGGACGCGCTGCGCGTGACGGAGCTTCCACACCAGCCCACGGCCCTGGTGGCCAACCTTCCCTACAACGTCGCCGTGCCGGTGGTCCTCAACCTGCTCGAGCGCTTCCCCTCCCTGCGCCACGGCCTCGTCATGGTGCAGGACGAGGTCGCGGACAGGCTGGCGGCTCCGCCCGGCTCCAAGACCTACGGTGTCCCCTCCGTCAAGGCCGCGTGGTACTCGAGCATGTCCAAGGCCGGCGTGATCGGCATGAATGTCTTCTGGCCGGCTCCCAAGATCGCCTCCGGCCTCGTGCGCTTCACACGCAGGGAGCCGCCCGCCACGACGGCGACGCGCGAGCAGGTGTTCGCCGTCATCGACGCCGCTTTCGCCCAGCGCAGGAAGACCCTGCGGGCCGCGCTCGCCGGGTGGGCCGGCAGTCCGGTCCTCGCGGAACAGGCGCTCCGGACCGCAGGCGTGGACCCCACGGCGCGGGGGGAAGTGCTGGACATCGGGGCCTTCGCGCGGATCGCGGAAGCCCGAGCCGTGGCAGCGGATGCGCCCGCCACGAACTGAGCCGGTGGGCTAGGTTGGTGGGTATGGTCCCGGGCAGAACAGTCGACATGCGTACCGGTACGCGCTCGGTGCGCGTCAGGGCCCCCGGGAAGATCAACGTCTCGCTGAAGGTCGGTCCACCGCGGGAGGACGGGTACCACGGCATCGCCAGCGTCTTCCTCGCGGTGTCCCTGTACGAGGAGGTCACGGCGACGGAGACGACCGGCGACGGCATCACCGTCACCGTCAACGGCCAGGGCACGCTGAACCTGCCGGCCGCGTCGATTCCGCTGGACCGGACCAACCTCGCAGTACGCGCGGCTGATCTCCTGGCGGAGGTCAGCCCGGGCCGGACCGGGGTCCATCTCGACATCACCAAGCGTGTCCCGATCTCGGGTGGCATGGGCGGCGGATCCGCGGACGCCGCAGCGGCCCTGCTCGCCTGTGACGCGCTCTGGGGCAGCGGCTTCTCCCGTGACGAGCTGGCGAAGATCGCTGTCGACCTCGGGGCGGACGTGCCCTTCGCGCTCGTCGGGGGCACCGCCGTCGGGCTCGGGGTCGGGGACCAACTGACACCGGCCATCTCGAAGACCCCCCTCCACTGGGTCCTGGTGACCTCCGACTACGGTCTGTCGACGCCCGAGGTCTACCGGGCGCTCGACGAGATACGCCTGCGTGACGGCGTGATCCCCGATCCGCAGCCGGACATCGATCCCGCGATCCTCGGAGCGATGCGAGCAGGAGATGCAGCAGGCCTCGCCCCGCTGCTCCACAACGACCTCCAGGCGGCCTCGCTGGAACTCGCTCCGGCGCTGGGCGATATCCTTGATACGGGAAAGGCCGCCGGTGCACTCGCCGGTATCGTCTCCGGCTCCGGTCCCACCATCGCCTTCCTGGCCCAGAGCTCCGGCCACGCCGCCGAACTGGAGTCCCTCCTCGGGATCGAGGGGCTGCAGGCGACGTCCGTCCACGGCCCCGCGCACGGGGCCCGCATCGCCACAGACTTCGCGGCCTGACCGCACCACCGTTCCAACCGAAAGCAGTATCTCCTTGGCTCACCTCCTCGGCGCCGAAAGCCTCAGCGTCGCCTTCGTCACCCGCACCATCCTGGACAACGTGTCCCTCGGACTCGAGGACGGCGACCGCATCGGCATGGTGGGGCGCAACGGTGACGGCAAGTCCACCCTCATGCGACTGCTCGCGCAGCGCAGCGTCCCCGACTCCGGCCGCGTGACCAAGCGGCGCGACGTCTCCGTGGGTTACCTCGACCAGTCGGACGTGCTCGACGGCGACCTCGAGGTCGGCCGCGCGATCGTGGGCGACCAGGCGGACCACGAATGGGCGTCCAACCCGAAGATCCGCGACGTCATGGGAGGCCTCGTCAGCGAGGTGGACTGGCACGCGAAGGTGTCGTCGCTCTCCGGTGGCCAGAAGCGGCGCGTCGCCCTCGCGAAGCTCCTCATCGGTGACGACGACGTCATCATGCTGGACGAGCCCACCAACCACCTCGACGTCGAAGGGGTCGCCTGGCTCGCGCGGCACCTGAGGCAGCGCTGGCGTCCCACGGAGGGCGGCCTCCTCGTGGTGACCCACGACCGCTGGTTCCTCGACGAGATCTGCAACCACACGTGGGAAGTGCACGACGCCATGGTGGACGACTTCGACGGCGGCTACGCGGCCTACGTCCTGGCACGCGCCGAGCGCGACCGCATGGCCTCGGTGGTCGAATCGAAGCGCGTGCAGCTCGTCAAGAAGGAACTCGCGTGGCTCCGCCGTGGTGCCCCCGCACGGACCGCCAAGCCGAAGTTCCGCATCGAGGCGGCGAACGAACTGATCGCCGACGTCCCCGAACCACGCGACTCCCTGGCGCTCAGCAAGATGGCCATGTCCCGCCTCGGCAAGGACGTCCTCGATCTCGAGGACGTCAGCCTGACGATCAGCGACGGCGAGGGCCAGGACCGGCAGCTGTTCGACAAGATCACGCTGCGGCTCGCGCCCGGCCAGCGCCTCGGGCTCGTGGGCGTCAACGGGTCCGGCAAGACGACCCTGTTGCGGCTCCTCAACGGAGAGCTCCAGCCGACGGCGGGCAAAGTGAAGAAGGGGAAGACCGTCCAGACCGCCGTGCTCTCCCAGGAGGTACGCGAACTCGACGACGTCAGCGACAGCCGCGTCATCGAGGTCATCGAGTCGGAGAAGCGGGTCTTCGCGGTAGGCGGCAAGGAGGTGTCCGCCAGTCAGCTCGTGGAGCAGCTCGGCTTCACGAACGAGAAGCAGTGGACGCGGGTCAGCGAACTGTCGGGCGGCGAGCGTCGTCGCCTGCAGTTGCTGCGCCTCTTGGTGGGGGAGCCCAACGTGCTGATGCTCGACGAACCGACCAATGACCTCGACACCGACACGCTGTCCGCCATCGAGGACGTGCTCGACGGCTGGCCCGGCACGCTCGTGGTGGTCTCGCACGACCGCTACCTGCTCGAGCGCGTCACGGACACCCAGATGGCACTGCTGGGCGATGGAAGGTTGCGTGACCTGCCCGGCGGCGTCGACCAGTACCTCGAGCTGCGCAATGCCGCGGGTCCCATGACGGCCACCGGAAGCGCAGCGTCACCTGCCATCAGTGGCGGTTCCACCGGGGGCTCCTCGGAGGCGGAGCTGCGGCAGGCCCGCAAGGACCTCGCCCGCATCGAGCGGCAGATCACTAAGGTCGATGCACAGAAGGGCAAGCTGCAGCAGCAGATGAACGACGCCGGTGCGAAGGCCGACGCGGATTTCGGCCACATCGCCGAGCTCGACACCCGCCTCAAGGAATTGCAGGCCGAGATCGAGGACCTCGAGGCACAATGGATGGAAGCCGCCGAGATCCTGGGGGAGTAGGCCTTCACCTGCCGAGACAGGAGCATCCCCATGAAGCGCATGGTCATTCTGGCCGTGACCGCGGCGGTCATCCTCTGTCTGGGGATAGTCGTCCTCATGCAGCGTCCCACCGGAACCGCCACCGGAACCGACACCGGCACCGACACCGGCACCGCACGGAACACTGCGTGTAGAAGCGTCCCGGCGCCGGCACCGGAAGCGGTGCAGGGCGCCGCGGGCCTCCAGGCTGCCGACACCGGAAGCGAAGCCGGCGCGCCGACCATCAGTGGCAAGCGTCCGGCATTCGGGGTCGCGACGGACGGCGGCTTCGGTTCACCCTCGCAGTGGGACGAGGTCGCCCGCACCATCGGCGAGAGCCCTTCGCTGATCATGGCGTACTCCAGCTTCCTCGAGCCCGTTCCGCTGGCAGGGCTCGAGGCAGTTGCCGCACGGGGGGCGACGCCCGTCCTGACCTGGGAGCCGTGGGATCCGGCGGCGGGACCGGATCAGACCCGCTTCGGCCTGACGACGATCGTGGACGGGCATCATGACCCCTACCTGTGGGAGTGGGCGAACACGCTCCGTTCGTACGACAAACCCGTCCTGATCCGGTTCGCCCACGAGATGAACTTCCCGTGGTACCCGTGGGGGGCCGGAACCAGCGGCAACACGCCTGACGACTACGTCGAGAGCTGGCGTCACGTGCACGACCTGTTCGAGGCCGCGGGCGTGACCAACGTCTCCTGGGTATGGAACCCCCAGGCCCCGACGTGCGACTCCGGCGAGTTGCGGGCTTTCTTCCCGGGGAACAACTACGTCGACGTCGTAGCTCTCGATGCGTACAACTGGGGTACGACCCGCGAGGGCGAACGGTGGCTCACGCCCGAGGAGCTCTTCGCGGAAGGGCTCCGGCAGGCGCGCGAGCTGGCGCCGGAGAAACCGATCCTGATCGGCGAGACGTCGTCGACCGAGTCCGGCGGGTCGAAGGCCGACTGGATCACCGAGTTCGTCGCCTATCTCGGTGCGCAACCCGATGTCGAGGGCTTCATCTGGTTCCACTACCGGAAGGAGTCCGACTGGCGGTTCACCAGCAGCGACTCGGCGCGGGACGCTTTCGAGGCTGCTCTCTCCACCCGCTAGCTGGACCGTCCGCCCCCGGTTGCCGGAACGAAAATGCCGCTGTCCTTTCAACTCCATGGCAAACTAGATAACCGTGCGCACGTGCCTCCCGCTGGAGGTGTAGCTGCCGCATGGTCCGCCCTGGTGTAATGGCAGCACCCCAGCCTTTGGAGCTGTGGAGTATAGGTTCGAATCCTATGGGCGGAACGGCGCAAGCCCCGGTGCCCATCCCCGATGGATCCCGGACCGCCCAGAGACAACAGTAGGAGTGCCCGCTTCGTGAGCCCCCAGAGCGAAGAGACCGCGACGACGTCCCAGCACATCCTGAGCGGGCCAGCGGCGGTCATCGTCCTGGCTGCCGGCGCGGGAACGCGCATGAAGTCCCGCACTCCGAAGATCCTCCACACCCTCGCCGGACGCTCCATGATCGGGCACGCGCTCTCAGCTGCACGGGGCCTCTCGCCGCAGGAACTCGCCGTCGTGGTCCGTCACGAGCGTGAACTCGTGGCCGCGCACGTCCTCGCGATCGAACCCGAGGCGCTGCTCGTGGACCAGGACGACATCCCGGGCACCGGGCGAGCCGTGCAGGTAGCCCTCGAGGCCCTCGACGCGCGGGGAACGATCGAGGGTACCGTCGTGGTGACCTACGGGGACGTCCCGCTGCTCGAGACGTCGACCCTCGACGCCCTGGTCGCCGCCCACGCTCGGGACGGCAACGCCGTGACGGTGCTCACCGCCGTACTCGACGACGCCACAGGGTACGGCCGGATCGTCAGGGCCGCCGACGGCTCGGTGCTCGGCATCGTGGAGCACAAGGATGCGGACGAGGGCCAGCGCGCCATCCGGGAGGTCAACTCGGGAATCTACGCCTTCGACGCCGCGGTGCTGCGCTCCGCGCTGGGCCGCATCGACGCGAGCAACGCGCAGGGGGAGCTCTACCTCACCGATGTCCTCGGAATCGCCCGCGGCGATGGCGGCCGCGTTGCCGGGCTCGTGGTGGAGGACCGGTGGCAGGTGGAAGGCGCCAATGACCGCGTCCAGCTCGCCCACCTCGGTGCGGAGTTGAACCGCAGGATCCTGGATCGCTGGATGCGGGCCGGTGTCACCATCGTGGACCCCGCGGCAACCTGGATCGACGCGACGGTCGAGCTCGACGAGGACGTCACCATCCTGCCGGGAACGCAATTGCACGGAGCAAGCGTCATCTCCCGTGACGCCGTCATCGGGCCGGACAGCACGCTCACGGACGTCGTGGTCGGAAGCGGCGCGCAGGTCGTGCGGACGCACGGTAGCGGCTCCCGGATCGGCGCCGGCGCGCATGTCGGACCCTTCACCTACCTGCGGCCCGGCACGGTCCTCGGCGAAGAGGGAAAGATCGGCGCTTTCTACGAGACCAAGAACGTCACGATCGGGCGCGGCTCGAAGCTCTCACACCTGGGTTACGCCGGTGACGCCAAGATCGGCGAGTACACCAATATCGGTTGCGGCAACATCACGGCCAACTACGACGGCGTCAACAAGCACCGGACCGTCATCGGGTCCCACGTCAGGACAAGTTCCAACACGGTCTTCGTCGCCCCGGTGACGGTCGGGGACGGCGCCTACACCGGAGCCGGCGCGGTGATCCGCAAGGACGTGCCGGCAGGAGCGCTCGGCATCAGTGTCGCTCCCCAGCGGAACCTCGACGGCTGGACAGCGTCCCGAAGGCCCGGCACCGCTTCGGCGGACGCCGCCGCCAGTGCCACCCCCACAGCAGAACACCCGGAACCCCAGGAAAGCGGTCAGTCATGAGCGAGATCACGGCACGCGGCGAGAAGAAACTGGTGCTTGCCTCCGGGCGGGCGCACCCCGAGCTTGCCGAGGAGATCGCTTCCTGGCTGGGAACCGAGCTCCTGCCGGTCTCGGCCTACGACTTCGCGAACGGTGAGATCTACGTGCGTTCGGGCGAAAGCGTCCGGGGTACCGACGTCTTCGTCATCCAGGCCCACCCTGCTCCGCTCAACAACTGGCTGATGGAGCAGCTCATCATGGTGGATTCCTTGAAGCGGGCCTCGGCCAAGCGCATCACCGTCGTCTCGCCGTTCTATCCGTACGCCCGCCAGGACAAGAAGGGCCGTGGCCGCGAGCCGATCTCCGCCAGGCTCGTCGCGGACCTGTACAAGACCGCCGGCGCCAACCGGCTCATGTCCGTGGACCTCCACACCTCGCAGATCCAGGGATTCTTCGACGGACCGGTGGACCACCTGATGGCCATCCCGCTGCTCGCGGACTACATCCGGACCCGGGTCGATGCCGACAACGTCACCGTGGTGTCACCGGACACCGGCCGCGTGCGGGTGGCCGAGCAGTGGGCGGAGCGGCTCGGCGGCGCGCCCCTGGCTTTCGTGCACAAGAGCCGCGACCTCACGGTGCCGAACCAGGCAGTGTCCAAGCAGGTCGTCGGGCAGATCGAGGGACGCACCTGCGTGCTCATCGACGACATGATCGATACGGGCGGCACCATCTCCGGCGCCGTCCAGGTGCTGAAAAACGCGGGGGCCAAGGACGTCATCATCGCGGCGACGCATGCGGTGTTCTCCGAGCCGGCGTCACGCCGTCTGGCGGAGTCGGGTGCCCGCGAGGTCGTGGTGACCAACACCCTGCCGATCCCGTCCGAGAAGCGTTTCCCGCAGCTCACGGTCCTGTCGATCGCGCCCCTGATCGCGCGTGCCATCCGCGAAGTGTTCGACGACGGATCCGTGACCAGCCTGTTCGACGGCAACGCGTAGGTCGCAGTCCGGGTGGCACCCGGGTAGCAGGTACTCCGGGTCGAGTAGTTCGATCTGAACCACGTGGTGTGAACGGTCTTTCGAGTAGTGCGGTCCGGTTCTCCGGCCGCTTCGAGTGGATAGGCTTGCGAGTCAGTCAGCACCAAGCACGTGTACCGTCCGTACACCCGTCCTGGTCCACGAGGAACGCCTGACGGATCAGGACGGGTGTACGGACTTCATGGGGTCACTCGAAGTCGGTAGCGCCCGTGGCAGCAGAAGGTCTTACCCGGACAACCGGTGATCGTCGAAGAACCGGCGACCCGCGCTCTTCATTCGTGGGACGCACCGACGAGCTGCACGTCATTGCGAGTGCGCTGCAGGCCCCTGCATCTGCGGGTGTCCTCCTTGCTGGTCCGAGCGGTATCGGCAAGACAGCGCTGCTCCACCAGGCGCTCCAGGAGCATCGCCCGGATTTGCACGTCGTCCGCATCCGTGGCTTCGCCTCGAGGACGGGCACCGCCTACGACGCCCTCAACAGCCTGCTGTGCGACGTCGACGACAGGTGCCTCAGGAATCCGGCGACGATCGTGCGGGCCTTGTCGGAGCTGCTGGGCAACAGGGCAGCGGGCGGACCAGTGCTGCTCGCGGTGGACAACGTCGAACTGCTCGACCCGCCCTCTGCGGTGATCGTGGCCCAGCTGGTCGCCGAAGGCGTCGGCAAGGCCCTGCTGACGACGCGGCACTTCCACCTCGCCGATCCGGCGTTCATGGCACTCTGGCGCAGAGGAAGTCTCCTTCGCCGCGATATCGGACCCCTTGCGCTCGGGGAGACGAAGCTCCTCGCCGAAGTGGAACTGGAGGCGCCGGTGTCCGGCGACGTGGTGCGCAGGGTGTACCAGCTGAGCAGCGGGTACCCGGGCTTCGTTCGGGGCTGCCTGCGCGAACTCCGGCGGCAGGGGCTGGTGATCAGAAGCTCCAACTCCTGGATCCTCAGGGACGGGATTGCCGCACCGTGCCGGGAGGCGTCTGCCGCTGTGGCTGAGCAGATCGAGTCGCTCGGACCCGCGTGCAGGACGGCGTCGATCCTCGTGGCGCTGTCGGGCGGGATCCCCGTCCCGGTCCTCCTTCGGCTGACGGGCAGGACAGCCGTCGACTCCCTGCAGGGTGCCGGGTTGCTGACCGTCGGCAGGGACCGGGACAACACCGTCCGGTGTGCCTCGCCGATCATTGAAGCCGGCGTGACGACGTCCCTGCGTTCGGGAGAGGCGGAAACCGCCTACGAACTCGCCACATCTTCGACGGGAGGATGGGACACGGCGCAGCTCGCCCCCCACCACCACGCTGCGTGGCGGCAGAAAGCGGACCTTCCACTGGATGCCGCCCTCGTCGCTCGGGCTGCAGGGCTTCTCAACGACGACGGGAAGTACGCAGAGGCTCTCGAGCTCGCTGCCCCTGCCGACACCGGTGTCCCCCGGGACTGTGCCGTGCAGCTCGAGGTGGTGAGGTCCCTGCTCGGTCAGGGGGACTACGGCGGCGCCGCCCAGATCACGGCGCGACGGGAGCAGTTCCGCGGGGCGCCGCCGAACCAGGAGGTCCGCCTGCTCCTGATGGAGGCCGAGCTGAGTCAGCGCTCGGGGACGGGTGCGCGCCCGGACTCGCTGGCACGTGCCGAGGCGATCGCGTCGGACCTCCTGGACACCGATCCACGGACCGCCGGCACCCTGCACGACGAGGTGCTCGTCGCGCGCGCCGAGATGCTGGCCTTTCAGGGTCGCTACCGGGAGGCCGAGGACCTGCTCGGCGGACGGAAGAACGGTCCGGCAGTGCTGTGCGATGACACGCTGGTCCGCATCGACACCATCCTCTGCGAGGCCTGGTCGATGGGCGAGCAGCAGTCGGCAGCGGTCGAGCTCGCGCGCTCCATCGCGGTCTTCCTCCTCGACCACACCGTGACTGCGCGTACGAGGGAGTTCGCCTACGCCCAGATCTGGGAATCGTACTGCATCGCCGGGGACGTCCACGGCGCCCTCCATATCCGCGAGTTCGACCTTCGGCGGTCCGATGAGTCATGCTGCGCGCCGAGCTCCTACGAGGAGGTGGGCCGTGCGCTGACCCGCGCGGCCCAGGGTCACGACACGGAGGCCCTCCGCATCCTGGTTCCCACCTTCGACCAGCTTCGGCACAATGACCCTTGGGGTGTCCTGCCGGCGGCAGCGGCAGGAATTGCCTACTGCTACGCGAAACAACACGCCCTGCAGCCGATGATCGACTACGTACGCCAGAGCGAATCCGCTGCCGGTACGTCGTGGAAGGTCCGGCAGATCGCTCGGCACTTCCAGGTGCTGTCGTCATCCCATACTGACGCCCGCTCCGCTGGCGGGGAGGTGTTCACGAGGCTTGCGGTATTGGACCGGGAACGGCAGGAAGCGCACGTCCTGAGGTTGCTCGCCCTCTTCAGGGCGGCCCGGCTCGGCGACCGGGACGCCGTCGAGCCGCTCACTGCCCTGGCCGCTCGCCTGCAGGGACCGTTCGCACGGTTGGCGGGGTTGTTTGCGAAGGGGATCCTGAACAAGGACTACGAGCTCCTCATCGCCAGCATGGAATCCGCCCGAGCGATGGGTGACGACGACCTCGCGAAGGAAGCGGCTCGGCACGCACTGCACGCGGCGTTGGTGTCCGACGACAAGCGCGCGCTGCGGCACGTCCAGCGCCGGGTGCGGGAGGTGATGCCGGAATTCGAGGAGTGGGGGACTCTCGAATCCCGCCTGCTCGGCCTCACGCGGCGCGAGCGGGAGATAGCTGTTGCTGCAGCGTCCGGAGCAACGAACCGGGAGATCGCGTGCAGCATGTGCGTATCCGTACGCACGGTCGAGGGACATCTGTACCAGGTGTACCTGAAGCTGGACGTGGGCAGCCGGGCCGAGCTCGTGAACCTGATTCCAGCGGGAAGGACGCAGCCGTGACCAACCTGCTCACGCCGTGTCTCGTGGGTCGCGAGCCTTTGATGGCTGCGCTCGGTCACGTGCGGGAGCGGCAGGATCTCGGTGGTGCCATCGTCTTCGGCGGCATGGGCATGGGGAAGAGCTCGCTGGCAGCGGAGCTGCTGGAGCGCGGCGGTGCATTACCGAAGCCATTCCTGGTACGGGGGACCACTGGCTTGTCCACGCTGCCGTACGGGGCGCTGGCACCACTGCTCAGCGACGTGGACGAGGAAAGCCTGGGCACCCCCCTGGCGGTGCTCCGATCCGTCCTGGCGGCACTCCGGGCGCGGTCGGAGGGCCACCGGTGCGTCGTCGCCGTCGATGACGTCCATCTGCTGGACCGGGAATCCAACCATCTGCTCGCCCAGCTCGTCATGTCCGGCGCTATCCATCTTCTAGGGTTCGCCCGGAGTACCGCAGATGACCTGATGGACCTGGGCTCACTCGTCGACGACGCAGTCCTTACCCACTTCGAGCTGGGCCCGCTGACGCCTGACGACGTCGCCGCGACCTGCCGGCATCTCCTGGGAGGAGGCATCGTGCGAGGAGCGAGCGACTACTTCGCGGAGAAGTCGGGCGGCAATCCGCTCTTCCTGCGGTCGATCGTCCTCCACGCCGTCCGCAGCCGCTGTCTCGTCCTGAGCGACGGCATCTCCGTCCTCCTCAATGAACCGGATGGGGTCGACCCAGCCCTGGCTGATCTCGTGGCAGGCGACTTACGCAACCTGCCCGCCCTAGAACGCGACGCCCTCGACGCACTCTCACTGGCCGGAGCGGCGCCCTTTGTCCTGCTGTCGGCCATGGCCGGGGATTCGGCGGTGCGCCGTCTGCTCACGAGCGGCCTGGTTCGTACTGCGCCATGGGATGCGACACTTGCCGTGGTCGATCCGCCGCTGTACGCGACGGTCCTCTCTTCACTGGTCACGGTGGGCCGGCGTGCCGACCTCCGGTCCCGGCTTTTTCCGGTCGGAACGGAGTTCCCGCCGTTCGGGCGGGGAAGGATATCCCAGCTCGAATGGGCGCTGGACTGTGGCGAGTCGGTCGATGACCGCGTGCTGCTGGACGCCGCGCGGGTGGCCTGCACGGAATCGACGCCACAGGTGGCGCTGCGCCTTGCCGAAGCGGTGCGGTCCTCCGGTTATGCCATCGCCGCAGCGGTCGAGGCAACGCGGGCCAGGTCCCTGCTGCGGCGGGCGACCCCTGCGGCGGCGAGCGTGCGGTCGCTCATCCGAATGGCTCCGGACGGTGATTCCCTCGGAGCCGCCGCGGTCCTCTCCGCGCAGCTGGAGCTCGCAGCCACCGGACAGGCCCGTGGTCTCCTCGACATCGCCGAGGCATGGGAAGAAGGCCTCGGCAGGCTGCATCCGCACCGCTCGGACAACCAGGTGCAGGAGAACCTGCGCGACATCGTTCTCCTCCGCGCGCGTGCCCTGAACCTGTCGGGCTCGTTCGTCGAGTCCGAGCAGCACCTTCGGGATCTCCTCGGCGCGCCGCTGCCACCCCGGCAGGCAGTGATGGGACACGCACTCCTGGGCGAGGCGCTCGGAGCTACCGGACGATGTGTCGAAGGGCTCGACCACCTGGAGGAGGCGATGGAGCTGGTGCGGAAAGACCGCTTCGGCTTGGGGGCTATCCGCACTTCAGTGGTTGGTCGTCATATCTCACTCCTGATCCACAGCGGGGAATACGGCCGAGCACGGACGGCCATCAGCGCCTACTCTGCCGGAGACGGCAGGGACTTCTTCTTCAGGAGCGGCACGCTCGCGGTATGGCAGGGCCTCCTCGACGTGCGGATCGGAAGGTTCACAAGGGCTCACGACACGCTGCTCCACGCGGTCGCAGCGCTTCGCCAGTCCGACGAGGACGTCATGCTGCCGTACGCACTCGGTCTTCTTTGCTGGACAGCAGCTGCTCTCGGCCTGGTCGATCTCGGCCGACGCCTTCATCAGGAGTTTAAACTCCTCGCTCCCCGCGGTTCCGCCGCCCATCTGTTGGCCGCAACGGCATACGCGGCAGCGGCAAGGGTTCGCCTGGAGCCAGCCAACGAGAGCGATGCAGAACTCTCTGCCCTTGCCGATGAAGCCGCTAACGCCGGGTACGGCGGGTGCGAGAAGGACATCCTCCAGCTCCTGGTTCTGTTCGGGGAACGCCAGCACGCCCACCGGCTCGCGCAGGTGACCGAGCATTTCGAGGGTGGCGAGGCGATGCTGCTCCGTGAGTACGCGTACGCGCTGATCGAGAACGACGCCGGGGCGTTGGCGCAGGTCGGTGACCGAGCGGAGCAACGGGGCGACTACCTCCTGGCAGTAGGAGCATCGACGCATGCGGTGCGGCTGTTTGCCGCCCAAGGGGACCACAAGTCTCAACGGCACGCCTGTGGAGTGCTGCGGCGCCGGCAAGCCTTGGTCGAGAGTGCTGTCATGCCGTTCGGATCGGGCCTTGACCACCTCACTGACCGGGAGAGCAGAATCGCAGTGCTCGCCGCATCGGGAGGAACGAATCGCGACATCGCCGAGATGCTCACCGTCTCACCCAGAACAGTCGAGGGGCATCTCTACCGTATGTACCTGAAGCTCGGCATCACTGGGCGTGATGAACTGGCAGAAATTGTCGGATTGCAGGCCGATATGAGCAACAGCTAAAGCGCTTTCTGAGAGATCCCCACAGCCGGTTGAAAAAACAATAAAGCGGGCCGGAGCAAATGCTCCGGCCCGCTTTTATTGTTTGTGGACCTAGTGAAGCGGAAGCTTATGCCTCGGTCGAGCGGCGGCGTGCAACGAAGATGCTGCCCGCACCCAAGCCGAGTGCACCAATGCCCGCTGCGCCCCAGAGGAGCATTGCGGAATCGAGGCCCGTGTTGGCGAGCCCGCCCTTGACCGAGGACGTGGTGCCGGAAGTACCGGTTGTGCCACCCGTCGTCCCACCCGTCGTCCCGCCGGTCGTGCCACCCGTCGTGCCACCCGTCGTGCCACCCGTCGTGCCACCAGCTGTAGCGAACTTCGAATCGACGACGACGCGTGCCGTGATGGGCTCTGCAGGGGAGCCGTCAGCGGCGGCGGCGGTAAGTGTGTAGACGCCCTCCTCCTGCAGCTTCACGGAGTAGGAAAAGCTGCCCTGGGCATCGGCCGTGGTGGAGTCGGTCAACACGATCGCGTTGAGGACGATTATCCCACCGCGGGCGGCGGCTGCTCCGCCTGCGCCGAATCCAGCGGCTGCGGGCGCTCCATCGGTACGATCCACCGAGATGTTGACGGTCTCGCCCGGCGTGAAGTATCCGTTGGGGCCGGTGAAGACCACGGTCTCACCGGGAGCGACGGTTCCATCGCTGACGGCGCCGGATTCATCCGGCGTGTAAGCGGGGATGGAGACGGGGGCGGCCTGAGCCGCGCCTGCTCCGAGGAAGGTAAGGGTACCGGCGATTGCCAGGACGGAGGCGGTCTTGTTCATGGTGGCTCCCCAGAAGAAAGAATGAGACGAAGAAAAACAGGTGAAGTGATCGGGCTGACAATCCCCAAACGCCCCGGATCTACTCTTCGCACCCTATACCATCGATCCGAACTACTCTAATCGGTACGCTGGATTACCTGGTTCGAAGAATCTCCATTGCCAAACTAGCAGTGGCAATCAGGTACGAGAAGAGGATGAGCGCTCTCGGCACAGATGTAACGCATTGTTAACCTAGTCAAGGTCGGACTCACCCTGATCGTTGCATGGACCCGATGATTCGAGAGGCAGAAGAACTTCAGCGGGGTCCTGGACGGTGGGCGTGATGTCCAGCACCGGGTCGCCTTCCTGCACCACCTTCGTGAAGTCGACCTCGAGCGTTGCTGATTCCCCTGGTTCCAACCTGGTTGTCAGGACACCCACGGGTCGATTGCCATGGTTGAAGGAGCCGAGTGGAACTTCCTGTCCATCCAGCCGTGCTGTCTGCAGGAATGACTGCGCTGGGCCATAGGCGATCGTATTGGTCTGGACCCTCCCTGGCACCACACCGGCTCCACCGGCTCCTGTTACATACTCCGGAAGCGACATGGCGGCATCGGCTGGCGCCGTGTTTTCCAAAGTGACCTTCACCGTGTACTGCGAGTACCCGTCGTCAGAGCACTGCCTGAGCAGCTGTGCGGTCCTGCGCATGTAGTAGTCCATCTTCGCACCCGTGCCGTCGTTGAAGTAGGCACCGAAAGTTGCGCCGCCCACCATGGGCCCCGTCGCAGCACCTGCCAGATCTGTCTGGGCAAGCAGATCCTGTTCAGCGGATGACGCCGACCACACCGAGAGTCGGCCCTGATCGGCGCTGGTCACCAGCGACTCGATCAGTTGTTGGCTGTCGCCTTGCGAGCGCGCCAGGGCCTCGAACACTCTCCCGGCAACCGCAGCGAAATACTGGTCCTGCAGGGCAGGTTCCTCGATCTGCGCGTAGACGTCGGACAGTAGCGTGGGCACCACGTTGGTTGAGTCGAGCGCGGTCGGCAACTTGGTCCCAGCGAGCAGGGCGTCGACCTCAGGGTCACCGAATCCGTCGAGTTCCACCGGGCCGGTGGCCTGGAGCAGGTTGGCCAGCACCACAGGATCCAGGGCAATAACGCCGTCTATGCGTGAGCCTGGATGGCGGTCCTGCCACATCTGCTGGGCAGTGGAGGCGGCAGTGGGGAAATCGGGAGTGAGGTTGACGTTCTGCATATAGGCGCCCAGCCGGGCGCTGTAAATCTGCTCCTGTTCCGCGTCGACCTCGAGTGGGGGTGTGAATCTGCCCAGCTCGGTCGCGCTGCCCTGATCGGTCAGGGAAATCCGTCCGTCGTCGACGGTGATCACGGCCAGCGCTCCGGCGATACCGCCTGTAGCGCGAACCTCGGCGCTGTTTTGCACCAGGACAAGATAGTTCCGGGGGCCCTCGGCCCCCAGCATGGCGGGAATCAGCTGACTCGCGCGAGCCGCGTCACTAATGGGTCCGCGGGCCTCTTCGAGGGATTCGAGAGCGTTTTCGAGCGGTGCGGCAATCTGCGGGAGGAGTGTGGTGCGGTCGATTCCTTCGAGGCGACCGTAGGACAACTCGACAGTGTTTGCCGCCGCCGACAGGGTTGGTGACATGTCCGACAGGGGAGCGGTGTCGATTCGTCCTTCGACAGGCGTCAGCGAGTTCCAGTCCAGCGCCGCGAATTTGTCCACCATGGGAGCCACCGCTCGGCTCATGACGTCGTCGGCGGTTACCGTGACCTCGCCTACGGCGCTGAAGTTCTGCCCGACAAAGGGGACCAGGCCGGCGGCTTTCCACAGGGGATCGGTGCCAGCAGAACGAGCTGCAGCAGTGTGGTCCTGCAAGTCAGAAGTGATCTCTGTAGCGCGCTCAGCGTCGCGTTCGACGAGAGCTGCCCGCAGTTGAGGCAACAGAACAATGCTGCTTTCGAGATGGCTGCGTACCTCTGTAGCGCGGTACGCAAGCCACCCACCTACTGCCACGAGCAGCAGCACCACGAGGGAACTCATCGCAGGCAGCACACGGACCCGCTTGGCGCGGTTGCCTCCTGCGGCGTTCGATCTTGCGCCAACAGTCGGCGCGGTGCTCGAACGCCTTCGACGCGGGTTCGTCGGAAGTTCGTCAGTCATCAAGAAGGTCCTTCATGCAGCGGGTCGGGAAAATCAGAACGCACCGTGACGGGTGACGACGGCCTTGAAGGTGCGGAGCAAAATGGTCATGTCGCCGAGGAACGACCAGTTTTCGACGTAGTAGAGATCGAGCCGAACGGTCTCGTCCCATGAAAGCAGCGACCTGCCGCTGACCTGCCACAGCCCTGTCATGCCGGGACGGACCAGAAGTCGTCGATGGGCGCGGATGTCGTAGCGCTCTACCTCTGCAGCCAGCGGCGGCCGAGGGCCCACCAGGGACATCGAGCCGCCCAGCACGTTGAACAGCTGGGGAAGCTCATCGAGACTGAACCTCCGCAATATGCTGCCCACTCTGGTCACTCGCGGATCGCTTCTCAGCTTGAACAGTACGTCGTTCCCTTCGTGGTTCTCGCGGAGCTGCTCCAGCTGCGATTCTGCGTCCACCACCATGGACCGGAATTTGTACATGTCGAATCGCTGACCGGCTGTGCCGACGCGTTCCTGGCGAAAGAGGACGGGACCAGGCGAATCGGACCGCACAAGCAGGGCGATCAGTGCCAGCACCGGCGACAGTGTGACAATCAAGAGCCCTGCCCCAAGGATGTCGGTGGTCCGCTTGACGAAGCGCTGACCCTTCTCGAGGTTTGGTGTAGAAACGTGAATCAGAGGCAGGCCGGCCACAGGCTGCGTATGAATTCTCGGTCCTGCAACATCGGTCAGCGCAGGTGCCATGATGAGTCGGATGTTGAGGTCTGCCAGGGCCCAGCCCAGGGCGCGGATGGTCTCCGGCGCAAGTTGCATGCTGCTCGACAATGCCACCGCGTCAGGATCGAAGGCAGCAATGTCAGCGATAATGCTGTCCGCTTCAACTGCCCTGCCGACAATCGGCAGGTCGAAGCTCTCCGCAGCACTGGAGTCGGATTCGACACCGGGAAGGTACGCTCCGACGGGCAGGTAACCCGCCATTGGCTGTGCGCGAAGCGAACCCGCTAGATGCCGCACTCCACTGGTGCTTCCTATAACCAGCACACGGAGCGAACTTTTACCGCGGGTGCGTTCGATGTGCAGGAGGCGCCGAACGATGACTCGGGACAACAACAGCATGATTAGACCAGCCGGCAGTGCCACTCCTACGTAACCTCGCGCAGTGTCGAGTTGTAGCGCGTAGCTGACTATGGCGACAATTCCGAAAAGGATGAGCGAAGCGCTGAAGACCCGCTTGTACTCCTCGGTGCCGTGTCCCAGCACGATGGGTTCGCGACTGCCTCGAAGCGACAGCATCGCCCACCATCCTGCAGCCAGCGCGAGCGATAGGACCACATAGGGCTGTTCACCTGCAGCGACGCGCTCTGTCTGCGGTACCCCAAACCGTACGATCAACGCTCCGACTGTCGCCCACAAAACTACTGCCGCATCGACGATTGCGAGCCGTCGTCCGTAGCGCTGCGCCCAGCCGCCACCTTTGACTATCTCGGACACCAGTTCCCCATACCCTGTAGCACGGCGCGATCAGCGCCCTGGTATCTACTCACTTGTCCTGAGACTGTAATCCAAAAACTCGCGCGTCAAAGTCCGAATTGTTACTTGGAACGGGACGCTTCGCTGCGGCCGGTACTTTACGCGTCTCAGGCTCACTCACCGAAGCGTAGGAGTAGTAACTGTAGGCGTAAGCGTCAGGGCCTTTACTCGGCAGGAGGTTGATGACAACCCCGAGCAGGTCAGCCCCTACCATTTCCAAGTTGCCCAGCGATTTCTGCAGGTCGGGAAGCTTCACCTTCGAGGATCCAACGACGAGCACGACTCCTCCGACCTGCTGAGCGAGAACTGCGGCGTCGGTCACCGGCAGCAGCGGCGGTGCATCGATGATTACGGCATCGAACTTGCGTTCAAGCCGCGTGATCAATTCCTTCATTGCCTCGGAGCCCAGCAGCTCGCTCGGGTTCGGAGGAATCTGACCAGCGGTGAGGACGTACAACTCATCGGTCCCCCACGGTTGTAGGAGGTCCTCAAGATCAGCCCGCCCAATCAGGGCAGTGGTGAGCCCGGCGTTTCGCTCAAGGCCAAGATACTCATCCACGCGGGGCCGCCGAAGATCGGCATCGACCAGCACAACTGACTGGCCGCCTTGCGCGATGGCGATAGCAAGGTTCGTTGCGGTGGTGGTCTTACCTTCCCCGGGCAGCGACGACGTTACCAGGACCGATTTCGACTTGTGGCTCACGTGAGCGAACTGCAGGTTAGTCCGTATCTGGCGAAAGGATTCGGCCCGCGGACTCTGCGGCGGCGCTTGTGTGAGCAGGGGCTTCTTCTGCGCATCAGCGTCGAAGGAGATACCCCCTAGCAGTGCTGCATCGCTGATTCTCCGGAGGTCGGATTCACCTCGGACGCGGGTGTCAAGTATCGCCCGAAGCACAGCCGCCCCAACGCCTAGCGCCAGCCCTACAAGAAGGCCGAGGGCAAGATTGAGACGAGTATTCGGCGCAGATGGCTGCGACGGTGCCGTCGCTGGCGTGATTACCGTGAGGTTGACCGGCGAGTCGCTCTCGTCTGAAGTGCTCTCGAGATCACTGACCGATTGCACGAGGCTGTCGGCGGTAGCCTGCGCGATCGCTGCAGCCTGAACAGGGGAAGAGTCTTCCGCTGCGATGGTGATGATCACCGTGTTCAGGTCGGCAGAAGCGGAAACACTGTTCGCCAGCTGCCCGGCCGTGACGTCCAGACCGAGCGACTCGATCACAGGCTGCAGTACTACTGGTTCGGTCACCGTCTCCACGTACGACTGTACGCGCGCCTGGGTGAACGTGTTGCCCTGCTGCAGGTCTTGTACACTTCCCGAACTTTGTATTGCTACGAACAGCTTGGTCTGCGCCGTGTACGTGGGCCTGACAGCAAATGATGCAACCGCACCGAGGAGCAACCCGACGAGGGCGCACGCCGTGATGAGCAGCCAGCTACGCCGCAGAATCCGTAGGTAATCACTGAGCTCCAAAGGAGACCTCTCTAGATGCTTTTCGTTGAGCCGCGGCTGCTTCGGGGCCACCACAGGGAAGTGCGACAGACGGTGTCGACCGCCTACCGCGAGAACTCGAGCCTAACCGCGCAAGGACGAGGCGTGGGTACGATACCAGTCGACGGTGTCTCGAACGCCGTCTTCCAGGCTTATAGTCGCGGTCCACCCGGCATCGGTCAGCTTGGACACATCAAGGAGCTTCTGCGGAGTACCATCCGGTTTGCTGGTGTCCCATTCGATGTTGCCTTCATAGCCCACCGCCGTGGCCACTATATCCGCGAGCTCCCGTATAGTGACGTCCGTTCCCGTACCGACATTGACCTGCTCGGGCCCGTCGTAGTGCTCCAGCAGGTGGAGACAGGCAGCAGCCATATCGTCGACGTGGAGAAGCTCCCGCCTGGGTGAACCTGTGCCCCAGTTGGTGACCGACTCGCTACCGCTCCGTGCCGCTTCGTCGTACCGGCGGATGAGCGCGGGCAGCACGTGCGAGCCCTCCGGTGAGAAGTTGTCGCCTGGTCCGTACAGGTTGGTGGGCATCGCCGAGATCCAGGGCAGACCGTGTTGGCGGCGGACTGCTTGAACGTGCATAATCCCAGCAATTTTCGCGATGGCATAGGCATCATTGGTAGGTTCCAGGTGTCCGGTGAGCAGCGAATCCTCCCGAATGGGCTGCGGCGCAAACTTCGGATAGATACAGGAAGATCCGAGGAACAGGAGTCGCTCTACGTCGTGTTCAAGAGCGGCATCCATCACGTTCACCTGGATCTGCAGGTTCTCGGTGAGAAAATCAACAGGATAGGTTTCGTTCGCCATGATGCCACCGACTTTGGCAGCGGCCAGGACCACGTAGCGCGGATTCACCTCGGCGAAATGGGCGAAGACGGCCGCACGGTCCTTCAGGTCGAGCTCTGCAGAGCTGCGGCCCTGCAAATTGGAGAAGCCCTCGGACTCCAGGGAGCGCCAGATGGCGGAGCCAACCAGCCCTCGATGTCCCGCAATATAGAACGCTGCGTCGCGGTCGAGAGCGCCGGGTGTGAAGCTCGTCATATCATGCCTTCCAGCAGTCGAGGTCGACTGTATCGATCCAACTGCGTCCGGCGTGTTTGAGTGCTTCGATATCGGCATCGACCATCAACCGGGCGAGATCAGGCGTGTGAACAGTTGCCTTCCATCCAAGTTTGTCCTGCGCCTTCGAGGCATCGCCCACGAGGGCATCTACCTCGGTAGGACGCAGGTAGCGCTCGTCAAATTTCACGTGATCTTCCCAGTGCAGGCCCGCGTGCTCGAAGGCGATGCGCAGAAAGTCCCTAACCGTGTAGTTGCCTCCGGTGGCCAGAACGAAGTCGTCAGGCTCGTCAGCCTGCAGCATGCGCCACATGCCCTCGACGTATTCGGCTGCGTAGCCCCAGTCTCGGACGGCATCGAGGTTGCCCATGTAGACGTGCTCCTGCTGGCCGGCCTTGATGGCTGCCACCGCACGGGTGATCTTGCGCGTCACGAAGGTTTCACCGCGACGAGGTGACTCGTGGTTGAAAAGGATTCCGTTCACCGCGTACATCCCGTAGGCCTCGCGGTAGTTCTTCGTGATCCAGTAGCTGTAAACCTTGGCGGCACCATACGGCGAGCGCGGGTAGAAAGGCGTTTCCTCGTTCTGCGGTGGCGGTGTGGCGCCAAACATCTCGGATGACGACGCCTGGTAGAACTTCGTCTCGATCCCGGCTTGGCGCACTGCCTCCAAGAGACGGACTGTTCCCATACCAGTGGTATCCGCGGTGTGCTCCGGTTCGTCAAAGGAAACCCTGACGTGCGACTGAGCGGCAAGGTTATACACCTCATCGGGGCGGATGTCCGCCAGGAGGGTCACCAGCCGCGAACCATCACTGAGGTCGCCATAGTGGAGGAAGAGCTTAGCCTTGGGATCGTGAGGATCCACGTATAGGTGGTCCACTCGAGATGTGTTGAAAGTAGAGGCGCGGCGGATGAGGCCGTGAACTTCGTATCCTTTTGCCAGAAGTAGTTCGGCCAAGTAGGAGCCGTCTTGGCCGGTAATACCGGTGATTAGAGCGCGCTTAGGCATTGTTGTCCCCGTGGTGTCTCTGCCGATTGAGCGGTTCGTCACCGCTGGCAAGGTGCGTTAGATACTGATCATACTTTGCCACCGCGTGTACCTCCGACAACTCGGTTCGCATGAAGCGGAGTCCGTTCGCTGCCAGGCGCTGCCCAGTCTCCGGGTCGGAAGCTAGGGTCTCAGCTCCACGCACTAGATCCTCTGGGACTCCGGCGTCGACGCGTATGCCGGCCTGGGCCGCGGCTAACTCTTCGGCCGTAACGCTCCCTGGATCCGTCGCAGCTAGTACCGGCACCCCTGAACTAAAGTAGGACGTCAATTTACTTGGCACAGACATTTCCTTCACCCCTGGTAGTTCGTTTACCAGCAATACGTCTGCCGAGGAGAGTGCGTCTTGGAAGCGAGCGCCAGGTAGTGGGTCCAGGAATTCGATAGTCGAAACTCCTCGAGCGAGCGTCTCAAGCCGGCTCCTCTGGTTACCGTCGCCGAGCAGAATGAAACGGACGGGGCTGCCCGAGCGTTCCGCCACTCTCGCTGCTTGAACCACATTATCGAGGCCTTGCTTGGCACCCATATTGCCAGCGTGGAGAACGATCACCGCATCTCGGCTCCATCCAAAAGATGCCCGCATCGTGTGTCGATCGTTCACCGAGTGTGGTCCTAAATGGGTCCAATTCCGAATCACCTGAACTTTTTCGACGTCCACCTTGAGCTGCGATACCAGATGCACTCGGAATCGGTCGTGAATCACCACTACTCCATCAGCCGAGCGAAGGATAACGGATTCCATGTATCGCATGACCCGGGCCCCTATCTCGCCAGAGGCACCGGTCTCCTTCATGCCCAGGCTGTAGAGATCTTGCACCCACACGACCACTTTTGCTCTACGTCGAGTTAGCCGGGCCCGACCTAAACCGATCGCTGAGGAAATCAAGGCGGGGCTGACGAAGACGATCACATCTGACTCGGTCCAGTGCGCAAGAGCCATTCGGAGACCGAAAGAAATTTCCATCCCGAGCCGTGCAAGTAATCGCGGGCGCCGCGGTATGTAGTGATTTAGGCGTCGAACGGGCACGCCGGAAATGGTTTCGGACATGCTGCTACCGCTATACCCGCCGAACCGCATCCAGAGCGGATAATGGGGATACCCGGTCATGACAGAGGTGCGGATCCCACGTTCTTGCAGTCCCGTTGCTAGACCGGTGGTGTAGGGTGCGTTGCCCGTCTGCTCAGGGAAGTAGTTGAGTCCAGCGATCATCACGTTGGTGGTTTTTTGCGTCACAGGTGTAACACTAGGCGAGGCTAGACGCAGATCAGCTTCACACCATTGGAGGTCTCGATGATCGAACACGGCGGAGACGCACTCACGCAACGTACGTCCAGAGTGATCAATCTCGCGGCCGCACCTGGCGAACGTTCAGCTTGGGGCAAGCCCGCTTACATCGTGTACCTGTGGGCCGTGGTGGAGTTACTCATTCTCCACAACCCCTGGCAGATCAGTTCTCGTCTACGAGTCGCAGCGCTTCGAGCGTTCGGAGCAAGGGTCGGGGATCAGGTACTAATCAGGCCTAGGACACGTGTCAAGTGCCCGTGGAAGCTTTCAGTCGGGCACCGAAGCTGGTTGGGCGAGGGTGTCTGGATCCATAATCAAGATCTGGTCACTATTGGCGCTGACGTAGCCATATCACAGGAAGCTTTCATCACCACGGGGAGCCACGCTCTAGCGGCAGACATGGCTCTAATCACGAAGCCGGTAGTCGTTGAGGACGGCGCTTGGCTGTCGACGCGATCGATGGTGCTGGGCGGGTCAATCATTGGCCGCTCCGCGGTGATCGCGCCGAATACGGTCATCCCCCCCAACTCCCGAATCGAAGCCGAAGACGTGATCGGTTTGGACGTGCCGAGGGCCACAAGAAAGCGGTTTGGCCGATGATAGCTCGATCACGTGAGGGTCAGGAGAGGCAGACCTCGACGGACGAAAAGAGCACAGTTGTCTTTTCGTTAGCTGTATTGCCGAAATATCGCGCCGAATGTATCCGTATAATACGGGGTCATTTCGGTGACCGACTAACGATTCTGATAAGCTCCGCTCATCTCGATTCTTCCGTCAGGACAGGGCTTCCTTCCGGTTGGTTCACGGAAATCCGAATGTTGAGGCTGGGAGGCAAAGCCTTCGTGCAACTCGGATCGTTGCGACCGTCGATCGCAGCGGGGTTAGCAGTTTTGGATTTGAATCCCCGAAGCCTGAGCGCGGTCGCGGTCCTAGTGGCACGGCGAGCGCTCCGGCGGCCAACCCTGGTCTGGGGACACATCCATCCGCAGGCTGGCTCCGCATCCAAAAGCGCCGTTTTGAGGAGATCCTTGCGACGATTGGCTGAAGGAACGATCTCCTACACATATGAGGATCAAAGGAAAGCGCAAAGGGACCTTCCCGGGCAGCCGGTGTATGTTGCCCCTAATTCCCTTTATCTGGCTAGAGAGATTGAGCCCGGCGAATCAAGGGATCAGGATCGAGATGTCGCAATATACGTGGGACGTCTCGAGCCGAAGAAAAAGCCGCACCTGATAATTGAGGCTTTACCTATTGCCCGCAAATCACATCCTGACATGCGGGTAGCAATTGTCGGAGCTGGAAGTATGGAGCATGAGCTCCGGAGACTAGCGGTTATTGAGGGGGTAGAGGAATTCGTCGAATTTTTGGGCTGGCTCGACGAACCATCGGATCTTCGGCGTATCTACTCTGAAGCATTTTGTTCGCTGTCCCCCGGATTCGCTGGTCTTGGTCTCACACAGAGTCTAGGGTTCGGTGTGCCCATGGCCGTAGCGAAGGATGAGCCTCATTCGCCAGAGATAGAACTTGCTCAGACGGGAGGAGTGATCTGGTTCGAGTCCGACTCCGCCTCGTCGTTGGCCGCTGCTCTTGTTGAAGCATGGGATGAACGGGCTCTCGTCCCGCTCAGAGATATCAGCTCTGACGTTCGAGAACGTTACTCCGCGGAAGCGATGAGTTCGGGCCTGATCGCGGCAGTGGAGGAAACGCTCTCAGCGCAGCAGAAGTCCCGAAGATCCGCGATTCCGCTGCCGTTGGCTCGGATCGTGCGATTCGCTCTACGCCGATTAGCAGTACGCGGGCCAGTTACGGTTGGGTCGCGATTTCGAGTTGGCCTTGGCGCGAGAGTGGGGTCTACTCACCAGCTTTCCATAGGTCATGACGTAGCCGTGGGGCCTGGGTCAATCATCCAAGTCAATGGGTCGATCGGGAACTATGTAATGATTGGAATGAACGTACAGATCGTCGGTAGGAACGATCACGCCCTGGATGAGCCGGGCACACCGATGTTGTACTCCACCTGGATTGGCGATCGTGAACTCAGGGGTCGCGACGTCGTCGAGATCGCCGACGACGTCTGGATTGGTGCGGCGAGTGTTGTTCTAAGCGGCGTACGTATAGGCGAAGGGGCCGTCATTGCTGCTGGGTCTGTCGTCACTCGAGATGTTGCTCCCTACTCAGTCGTTGCCGGCAATCCCGCCCGGGAGGTCAGCCAGCGATTCCCTGAAGAAATCAATCGCCGAGTGCACTCGAAGTATCTTCGCGCTGTGAGAGATAAGGTGTAATGCAGGCGCTGGTTCCGTTCAGCAAGGCAAGGCACGATGCGAGCCGTACTCGAGGCACCATAGGTCCGGAAACTAGTAGGGCACATACTCGTGGCTAAGGGTCTGGTTGGTCGCCAATTCGCTTGGGCGTCGAGTGGGCGTATAGCTGCAGCGATGATTCAAGCCGCTACCTATTTACTGATCGCCCGTGACGCCGGCCCTGCCTTGTTCTCGATCATCGCGGCGACTGCGGGCGCAGTCCTTGTAGCGCAAGCTGTGTCCGATTTGGGAGTTTCTACGTATCTCATCCGGGAAAGAGCGCGTGAGTACAAAAGCGTTCACCTAACAGCTGCACTACGGGTGAACTCCTACACCAGCTGGGCGCTGACTTTTCTAGCTCTTGCGGTTTTCCTTGCAACTGGGTGGATCTATGATAGTACCTATTTCTCTCTCATCCCCATCTGTTTGTGGGTGGGTGGAGATCGTCTCATTGAAACAAGGCTAGGATTAGAGTTAGCCGACGGCCGAGCTCATGTAGTTGCAGTGAGTCTCCTGCTCAGGCGCTCAGTCGCCTTAGCTGTGTACATAATCCTCATCTCTATCGGTGAGTCTGTTTTACTGTCGTTCGCCGTCTCCTTTTCCGCCGGAACCCTCGTTGGGCTGGGGCACTTGCTGAGATCGGGTGCTGGCGCGGGACTGGTTGCCAGGGAGCCTATCTCGGGAGCTGTTCTTGCTAGTGTGCTCAGACGTTGCAGGCCTTTCTGGTTCAATACCGCTGCTTCGCAACTGCGCAACTTAGACACATTGATTGTCACTGGAATCGGCGGCAATGCCGTCGGTGGTCTCTATGGTGTAGTCGCGCGATCCATCGGTCCTTTCCGAATCCTCGCTACATCTCTCGCGGCTGTTCTTCTTCCTGCCGCTGTGAGAACTGGCCGCGCAGGCGTGGAAACCATCCGGCGCCCAGTATCACTTCTCTTGGGTAGCTTGGTGTTGTTGTATGGAATCGCGGTGCTGTTGATGCCGCCTGTAGTTCTTGCGCTCCTGGGAGAGCAATATGTCCCTGCAATTGTTCCCCTGCAGATAGTCGTTGCCGGTCTCATTTTCGCGGCCACCGCATCGGTGCTGACCTCGTTACTGCAGGCGGGAAATAGAGAATGGATTGTTGGCTACATCGCCGCTTCCGCTTCAGTCCTCTCGTTAGGCCTCTGTGCCATTGGGGTCTACTATCATGGAATTGTAGGGGCGGCAATAGGTGTGTCCCTGGGCTTTGTTCTGCAATGCGCGATGCTGCTAGCAGCCTTTTTCTTCGGAGAGAAAGATTTTCATCAATGACAGCAAGCAATAAGGGTTCAGTGCGGTATCTTTTCGCAAGTATTTCGGCTCAGCCAGATAATCTTGGTGATGTCGAGATACGTCGTCTGGCATTGAAACTGCTAACAAGCAAGCATCCCAAGCAGATTCTGTATGTAGGCGCTATGCCGCAAGGTTATCTCGGGCTGTTTGAGCGCCAGAAGGACCGGAAGTTTGTTTCGAGCAAGTGCTCATACCTAGCCCAACTACTAAGGCGGATAGCCCGACGTCGTGCGGATCTCCTATTTGCGCCGGGGCCAGTCCTACTAGAGCTAAGTGCTAGAACTGTCGCTAAGAGCCTAGTCATGTGTACCCTCGCGCTCGCAGTTCGACTGGGTGGAGGGGAAGTCGTGGCTCTTGGACGGTCTCTGCGAGGGGATTCAAAGATCGCGGCCACTCTCGAGAGATTATTATGCAGTATTTCAACCACTTATACGTTGCGCGACGAAATTTCCGCAAGATTCCTGACCAAACCGGTTTCTGTCCTGCCAGATTTGGCTTTGGCCTCGACCCCTATCTTGGATGAGGGATCACGGAATTCCATACTTCTGTCTTTTCGCTACGATCGCTCGCCCGATTTGAGGCTATTGACCGGGATAGTTCAACGCTTTAGAGGCGAGGGTAAAACAATCATCTTTGCTTCTCAGGTTCGACGCGATGACGATCAGCATGAGAAGCTCGCCTCCTACTTCGCATGCGAGTCCCTGCTTTGGGGAAGTAGAAATTACGCCGAGCAATACCTCAACCTCTTGAGTGCTTATGCGGGTGCAGACGTTGTCTTTACCGACCGCCTGCATGTCGCGATACTATCCGCAGCGAGGGGTGCGCTTCCTTATGAACTGAGCAGCGTGCATACGGACAAGATTCAAAGCACTGCCGGTATTTGGTTCGACGTTCCTGTGATACGAAACCTAGAAGATGTGGAAAGTATAGGAACAAGCGGTGATCGCGCGAAGTCGCGACTCAAGCAGTTCGATGCACTGACTGAAGCGAGCAGGTTGCTCGCTAAGGCGTCGGAGTCCTATGGGGCGCCGATTAGTACATAGACTGTTGATCACGGGGCATTCGCGTTGTTGAGTCCAACTAGGCTGCCCCTCAGGGAGATTCGCGTTGCTTTGATGCTACCTCTCGTGCACTTAGGGTGTGCCGATTCCTTTGTAGGTCCAGCCTGCCGAACGCCAGACTTCTGGGTTCAAGACGTTCCGCCCGTCGAGAATGCTCTTCGTACGAACGAGCGCACCTGCCCTCGCCGGGGTGAGGTCTCGGTACTCCTGCCATTCGGTTAGGACGAGAAGAGCGTCAGCTTCTCTCATCGCCCGCTGCAGATCCTGCTCGTACGTCAGCTCTGGAAAGCGTTTGCGTGCACCCTCGATGGCCTCGGGGTCGGTCACCGTGACGTCGGCGCCCTGCAGTTGTAGTTGCGCCGCGATGCTCAGCGCGGGAGAGTCTCGAACGTCGTCACTGTTGGGCTTGAAAGCCGCGCCTAGCACGGTGATGCGCTTCCCGAGCAGCGAACCGCCCACCAGGGTGCGGGTCAACTCGACGGTGCGGCTACGGCGTCGGACGTTGATGTCGTCCACCTCCCGCAGGAAGGTCAGCGCCTGGTCCGCCCCAAGCTCGCCAGCTCGGGCCATGAACGCTCGAATGTCCTTCGGGAGGCAACCGCCACCGAACCCGATACCGGCATTGAGGAACTTCCGGCCGATGCGCTCGTCCATGCCGATGGCATCTGCGAGAACCGTGACGTCGGCGCCGGTTACCTCACAAACCTCTGCCATCGCGTTGATGAAGGAGATTTTCGTCGCAAGGAAGGAGTTGGCTGCGGCCTTCACTAGTTCTGCCGTTGCGTAATCCGCAACTAAGCGCCGCGTGCCGAGCGACAGCGGGGTGCTGTACACCTCGTCGAGGGCGGCGGTAGCACGGGCCCCGTGGTCTCCGGCCGGTACTCCGTAGACGAAGCGGTCCGGCGACAGCGTGTCCTTGACGGCGAAACCCTCGCGCAGGAACTCGGGGTTCCATGCCAGCACGACGTCGGGGTGGTGTTCGGCGAGGTCGTCCGCGAGCCGAGCAGCAGTGCCGACGGGTACCGTGGATTTGCCGACCACTACGTTGCCTGGCTCGAGCGAGTCCAGAAGCGATGTGAAGGCACTATCGACGTAACGCATATCCGCTGCGTACTCGCCCTTACGCTGCGGAGTGCCGACGCATAGGAAGTGGACCTCAGCACCCTTGGCGTCGGCCATGCTGGAGCTGAACTTCAGACGACCTGTAGCGAGTACCTCTTCAAGCAGTTCGGGCAGGCCCGGCTCGAAGAACGGCGCGCGGCCGGCCTGCAGTTCGCCGATTTTCCGTGGGTCGACATCGATACCGACTACGTCATGGCCCAACTTCGCCATGCACGCTGCGTGTACTGCCCCCAGGTAGCCGCAACCGATCACGGATATACGCATGTGTTTGTCCTCAAGTAATGATCCCCAGTCACGCCGAGTCTAGTCCGGGAGACCGCCTAACGCGGGCTGCCGGGCTCGAGCCGGCGTAAACACCACATGAAATTATCGTCCTGCGGCATGACGTCGCCGTTCGGGCAGGAGCATCACCCAGCCCAGCGTGCACCCCGCCAGCGCGCCGAGCGTATTGGCCAGCACGTCGTACGGCGACGCAACCCGCTGCGGGAGCAGCAGGAGCTGTGCCACTTCAATCGATGCCGAGAGCCCCATCCCGGCCAGAGGCCCAGCCCACCGCCAGCCGCGCGGAGCAAGGATGAACCAGAAGACGCCGAAGGGAACGAACATCACGACGTTCGCCAGGAACTCGACGGCACCGTACGTCACTACCGCGGGAAGACCTTGAGAGTGAAGGTCGCGCAGCAGCCCGCGCAGCCATCCTCCGCCAGCGCGATCGACCGGCGTCGGCCAGAAGACAACGAGCGCAACGGCCAGTAACCAGGCAGCACACAGCGCGGCGGACACAGCCTTGTATCTGGGGGAGGGACGCGGCGCAGAGCTCAGGAGAATCCTTCGGGAAGGGCCGACGGCAGGCGGCGAGTTTCGTCCATTATGGCTGGGGGACAGCCAACAGCGCGCAGTCCTGTAGGATTGAACGCGATGCCTAGGCGAGGGAGCGGGCCGGATTGCACGAATTCCGGCCGTACTCCGTGATCGACGGTGGCTAGCGACGCACTTGGTTTCTAGACGACTGCCCCACTCGCGTGTTCCCTCCGCCCCGGCAACGTCCCAGTGCTCACGCAAAGTGCGACGAGCCGCAACGTCCAGGAGAAACCATGTCTGAGCAGAAGCTCGCAGCACACGTCCGCACCGAGTTCGGCAAGGGCTCGGCCCGCCAGGCCCGCCGCGCGAACATGATCCCCGCCGTCGTGTACGGCCACGGCGCCGAAGCCATCCACATCCTGCTGCCCGCGAAGGCCACCACCCTCGCTGTGCGCACCCCCAACGCCCTGCTCACGCTGGACATCGAGGGCGAGGACCACCTCGCCCTCGTCAAGGACATCCAGCGCAACCCCCTCAAGCAGATCGTCGAGCACCTCGACCTCCTGACCGTCCGCCGGGGCGAAAGGGTCGAGGTCGACGTCGCCGTCCACGTCGAAGGCGAAGCTGCCCCTGATGTCGCTGTCAACCTCGAGGCCAACACTGTCCTCGTCGAGGCAGACGCGACCAACCTGCCCGAAACCGTAACCGTCAGCATCGCCGGACGCAGGGCGGGCCAGCACGTCTTCGCCTCGGACATCGTGCTGCCCTCGGGCGTCACCCTTCTCCTCGATCCCGAGACCCTGGTCGTCAACCTCTCCGGAGAGACCGAGCAGGACCTCGGCGAGACGCCTGAGTCCGACGCCGCCACCGAGGGCACCTCCGAGGGCGCCACGGCGTCCCACGCGGATGCCGACGCCGTCGTTACCGACGCCGACGAGAAGTAGGCAGGATCTGCACGGTGTCCACTGACACCTGGCTCGTAGCCGGGCTCGGAAATCCCGGGCCCGGCTACGCCGGCAATCGGCACAACGTAGGGCAGATGGTCCTCGACCTGCTCGCGGGCCGGCTGGGCGGCCGCTTCACGTCCTCGAAGGCGCAGGCGCTCACGCTCGAGGGACGCCTCGGCATCGGGGGGCCGCGGCTCGTCCTCGCCAAGCCCCTCACCTACATGAACCTCACGGGTGGCCCGGTGTCCGCGCTGGCCCGCTTCCACGACATCGCGCCCGACCATGTGATCGCGGTGCACGACGAGATTGACATCCCCTTCAACACCCTGAAGCTTAAGTACGGCGGGGGAGAGGGCGGGCACAACGGCCTGCGCGACATCAGCAAGGCCCTCGGCACCAAGGACTACTACCGTGTGCGCGTTGGTGTCGGGCGCCCGCCTGGGCGCCAGGACGCCGCCGACTTCGTCCTCAAGGATTTCAGCACCGTGGAGAAAAAGGAACTGCCGTTCCTGCTCGACGACGCCGCCGACGCCGTCGAGATGCTGATCACCAAGGGCCTCGTCGACGCGCAGCAGAAGTTCCACGCGCCCGCCTAGTGGCGACTCCCGTCGGCGTCAGCTGGTGCCGTCATAACCGGTGGTTGTATTCCCAGTCCACGAGGGTTTTCACAGCCGGCACCAGCTCGCGCACCATCTGCTGATACACGGCATCTGGGCGGCGGTAGGGGTCGACGACGTCGTCGTGGCTTGGATCGGACGGGTGGATGGTGCGAGCCCGAACCACTTTGGGCATGATCGAGCGCCAGCGCATCGGGCCGGTCAATGAAGGGTCACCCTCGAGGTCGTTGAGAAGACGCGCGAACTCGCGGAGCGTGAACGTCCTGCGTAGCAATGAGGGTGCCATCTCGATGACGCGGCTCCTGTGGTCGCGCGTCAGGGTAAGGACGAGGTCCTTGCCGTCCAGAAGCCGCTCCTCCAGCTGCCGGGCGCGGAAGCCTTCGGAATCCGCGTCGAAGACGCGAACGAAGCCGGCAACCTGAGGGTCTATGGGATTGCCGACAAGGGCGCCCGTGCCTGCACTGGACACCTCGAACTCGCCAGGCGCAATCCTGGTGAGCGCGCTCTGCAGGAGGCGCTCAGCCATCGGTGATCGGCAGATGTTGCCAGTGCACACGGCGAGAATGCGAAACGGAGTATCCGCTGTCATGGCTCAATTCCTCAGTGATTCCACCGGACGCGCGCAGTGGCCGGCAGCAGTGTACGGGACGGTGTAATGAGCCTACCCGTCACTCCCGCGGGCGCAGACCTGTTCGAGCCGTGGTCGGCGTCGTCCTGCGTTCCACCTCACGGCACCAGCACGCGATGGGAAGCATTCAGAGGGTGGCGCTGGGCGGCGTCGGCGATATGCGGAAAGCGGGCCGGTGGGGAAAGGGCATCTCCTGGTCCACCTCAGCCCCCGGGGACTCAGGGTGGGAAGAGTGGACGGAGCCGGCGGCGGCTGGGGACGGCCTCGGTCTCAGGAAGGCCAAGCGCCGCCGACTCCATTTGTGGGCACTGCCCACACATCAAACCTACGGGCGGGGATGCCGCGCGTCCCGAGTAGCGCCTACCCGTCGTTGCGTCGACGCTACTCCAATATCCGCATTCTGTACTTCCTTCCAGGGGCAATGTGCTCGACCTCCAACTGGACCTACGTGTCTTCCGTCACAGAGGTTACCCCCGAGATTTAGCGGGTGTGACATGGGCGTAGGAGCTCCTGCGGGGGAGTGGCTCCCGGCTCTCCGAGGCTCTCCGGAGAGCCTTCCGGTCCTTGGTGGGAGATTCTGATGATCAATCGTAATCGTTTACTCGCTGCAGGTTCCGCCGTCGCTCTTGTCTCCAGTGGAGTCTTCTTCACTGCGGCACCAGCATCAGCGGAACCCGGTCCTTCGGGCACGATCACCGACACCGGTGATCGTGGCAATCCGAACCCTGGTGGCGCTCCGCCGGGTGCTCCGGTCGAGCCTCCGGCCAATGGTGGCGGTGGTAACGGTGGCGGCGGCAACGGTGGCGGCGGCAACGGCGGCGGCGGCAACGGCGGCGGTGGTGGTGCTCCGGTCGAGCCTCCGGCCAATGGTGGCGGTGGTAACGGTGGCGGCGGCAATGGTGGCGGTGGTGCTCCGGTCGAGCCTCCGGCCAATGGTGGCGGTGGTAACGGTGGCGGCGGCAATGGTGGCGGTGGTGCTCCGGTCGAGCCTCCGGCCAATGGTGGCGGTGGTAACGGTGGCGGCGGCAATGGTGGCGGTGGTGCTCCGGTCGAGCCTCCGGCCAATGGTGGCGGTGGTAACGGTGGCGGCGGCAATGGTGGCGGTGGTGCTCCGGTCGAGCCTCCGGCCAATGGTGGCGGCGGTAACGGCGGCGGCGGCAACGGCGGCGGTGGTGGTGCTCCGGGTGAAGTTCCTCCAGGCAACGGCGGCGGCAACGGCGGCGGCAACGGCGGCGGCAACGGCGGCGGCAACGAGAAAGTCTTCATCTGCCACGCTACGGGCTCGGCCACAAATCCTTTCGTTCTGATCGAGGTCAGCGTCAACGGACTCAATGGTCACGAGGATCATGCTGAGGATCTGGTGGACCCTGCGTCTGACACGTGCCCGGCCGGCCCGGGCAATGGCAACCCGGGCAATGGCAACCCGGGCAATGGCAACCCGGGCAATGGCAACCCGGGCAATGGCAACCCGGGCAATGGCAACCCGGGCAATGGCAACGAGAAGGTCGTGATCTGTCACGCGACGGGCTCGGCGACGAACCCGTACGTGCGGATCGAAGTGAACAAGAACGGTCTGAACGGTCATGGCGATCACGCAGGTGACATCGTGAATCCTCCGAACGGGGTCTGCCCGACCGGTCCAGGCAACCCGGGCAACGGCAACGAGAAGGTCGTGATCTGTCACGCGACGGGCTCGGCGACGAACCCGTACGTGCGGATCGAAGTGAACAAGAA
>NZ_PJIQ01000007.1:0-90710 GCF_002929745.1 Arthrobacter sp. B1805 | reverse complement strand
GGCAACGAGAAGGTCGTGATCTGTCACGCGACGGGCTCGGCGACGAACCCGTACGTGCGGATCGAAGTGAACAAGAACGGTCTGAACGGTCACGGTGGTCACGCAGGTGACATCGTGAATCCTCCGAACGGGGTCTGCCCGACCGGTCCAGGCAACCCGGGCAACGGCAACGAGAAGGTCGTGATCTGTCACGCGACGGGCTCGGCGACGAACCCGTACGTGCGGATCGAAGTGAACAAGAACGGTCTGAACGGTCACGGTGATCACGCAGGTGACATCGTGAATCCTCCGAACGGGGTCTGCCCGACCGGTCCAGGCAACCCGGGTAACCCGGGTAACCCGGGCACGCCGGGTACGCCGGGTACGCCGGGTACGCCGGGTACGCCGGGTACGCCGGGTACGCCGGGTACGCCGGGTACGCCGGGTACGCCGGGTACGCCGGGTACGCCGGGTACGCCGGGAATGCCGGGCATGCCAGGTACCCCGGGTGCGCCGGGCATGCCAGGTGCCCCAGGCGTACAGGGTGCCCCGGGTAACACCGGTGGCGCAGTCGTCGGCACGAACATCAGTCGAGGAGCCGCTGTTGTCGGAGTTAGGGAAGGAGCTCCCAGCCAGCGCGGCCTTAACATCCAGTCCGCAGCTGTGGCCGAAACTCCTACCTCCTCTACTCAGTACTTCAGCCTCGTCGGACTCATGGCTGGCGGTCTGACCATAGCGGTGGCCGTCTTCGGTAGCCGTCGGGATTCGAAGCACAGGAGTTAGTTCCACCGAGTGGGTTCGCCTTCCGTAGGAGGGCCCGCGAACAGATCGATTGTGGGGGCACCGGCTACGCCAAGCCGGTGCCCCTGCAACCGTGAAAGGTCACGGTCAATGAATCTGGGTTCACGAAGCACTCGGACATCGGCTCATGCCGGACGTCCCAGACCTATTCGCAGAGGTGCGTCGCCCTTCTTCTCGGTCGTTGGACTTGCACTGCTGTTGGTCATCTCGCTTGACCAGCCGCCGTCCTCCCTCGCTCCGCACAGTGGAAGCAACGCGCCCGTTGAAGTCCGCGCCCCTGCGCTGACTCATCCCACACCGATGGGACCTGACGCCAGTCAGCCGACCTACCCACAAGACGGTGCTGCCTCGGGGAAAGCAATCGACGGCCAGGATGCAGGCGAGATCCAGGATCCCACCAGCCCTCCCGAATCAGACTCGGGTCCTGACGGTGCCACAACGTCTGCGGCTGGGCCGCTCGCCTCTGCTCCAATCAGGATCACCGTCGCCGCCGCAGGCATAGATGTTCCTGTCCTGCAACTCACTCCCACAGCTGACGATCTCGCAAGGCAGGCGATTGTCCCGCCCTATACGGACGACGGCTACTGGATCAGTTCCTACGGATCGCCAGGGGCCGGCTCCACCGATACGACCTACATCACCGGACACAGCTGGGAGGGGCGGGAAGCTCCGTTCGATCGCTTCAGCACTCATGCCTCTATTGGTGACGCCGTCACCATCACGACCGATCAGGGAGCGATGCCCTACGTCATCGACTCGATCACCACACATGACAAGAACACCCTGAGGCAAAGTGACATCTGGGCTGTCATGCCGAACCGGCTCGTCATCATCAGCTGTTACACGGAGGACCCCTGGGGTAAGAACGTGGTCATCACCGCTTCGCCCCGAACCTAGGCAAGCGGATCGGGTTCTGACCGATCAAGACCCGGTGGGAGCGTTGCTCCTACCGGGTCTTGCACTTGTGCTCGAGCAGCCGCACTTTTGGATCGTCGGGCTGCCAGGGACCCACGGCAGTAGAGCACCTGAGTAGTCACTACCTACCTCCACGGCGTTGGTACCTCCTCCGTCGCAATGCCTACTTCCCACGTACCCGTCGTCACCCCACTTCCGGAGGGTCCTACTCATTGTGCCCAGGAGCGCCCACGACTGGCAGGGGACTGGTGTGACATTGAAACAGGGAACGGTTGAAGCTTCGACTACTCCAGCTTCCCGCGAACTTTCGGGGCCTGCCCCACACACCACCGTCACGTGAACCAGGAGTCGAGCTGTGCTCGTAGCATTCATCCCTGCCTACAACGAGGCTGCGAGTATCGCAGCCACCATCGAGGCAGCCCTCGCGCAGACGCGGCCCGCGGACCGGCTGGTCGTTGTTCCCAACGGGTGCACCGACGACACGGCAGCCGTTGCGCGGAGGTATCCGGTCACCGTGATGGAGTTGCCGAAGCTGCGGCACCGCAAGTCGGAAGCCCTCAATACTGCCTGGCTCGCCTACGGTCAGGACGCGGACGTCGTGGTCTGCCTCGATGCTGACACCGAGCTTCCACCCAACGCTTTCGCGGATTGGGAACACGAGCTCGCCGCCGACGCCACCCTCGGAGGGTCCTCCTCGAAGTTCACCATGCAGGCACCGGACTTCCTGTCCCGACTTCAGAAGGCCGAGTTCGCAACGTGGACGGACACAAGCCTTCGCCGGGGTGAGACGTCGGTGCTTGCGGGAACGGGTTGCGGGATCAGCGGGCCCGCACTGCGAGCCGTCGCCGCGCGCGATGACCGCGTAGGCCCATGGTCGTACGACTCCGCCACGGAGGACTTCGAGCTCACCTACCGGATACGCGAGGCAGGCTACCGCTGCCACGTTTCCCCTACTGTCCGCGCCTACACGGACAGCATGAAGGACCTACGGTCCCTGTGGCAGCAGCGCATGAAGTGGCAGGTTGGCACGGTCGAGGACCTGCTCCGCATCGGCGTCAACAGGCTGACTCTGCGGGATTGGGGACAGCAGGCGATGGGGATGGTGAACGCCGGACTGAAGGCCCTTTGGGTGTCGGTCATCCTGGGTGCCGTCGCACTCGGCATGTTCAACCTCGTCTGGTACTGGCTCCTGCTGCCCGTCCTGTTCATCGCGCTGGACGTCAAAAGGGCACTCCGCATTCCTCACCGCGACAGGGTGGACCTGCTCATCGCGGCATCATTTTTCCCGAACGAGCTCTTCATGTGGCTGCGTGCGGGTTGGTTCGTCCGCTCCTGGGTGGACGTCCTCGTTTCAAAGATAACCAACAGGCGTGCCGACCGGTGGGCCAACCAATATGCGGCAGAAGGAGTTTGACATGTACGGTGCAAGCGAAACGACGGCGGGCGGGGCGGTCCTCGCGGCCACGGGTCTGGCTACAGGAAGCATGGTCCTTGCAGCGGTGGGGCTGCTCCTCGCCGGCCTCGCCATGATGGCGTTGCTCCGCCGCCCGGGTCAGCACCGTCCGTAGCATCTGACCCTGCGGAGCGCCGCGGCTGGTGGACATTAACCGGCCGCGGCGGCCCCTCCTCGGTTGACGATCATGGTGTCGCTGTCGTCCCCACGCCCGTGTTCGACATGGGAGCGCACCTATACCACCTGCGTTCGGCGCGCACTCCATGGATGAGCACGACATGTTCGTGGATCTGAGACCGGGGCGGCGTGAAAGCCCGATACATTGGGGCAATGGGAGAACAGCGTAAGGACGTCGACGCCGACGGAGAGATCTCGGCGACCGAATCGGCTCCCGAGGGATCGCCGGAGATCGCGGCCTCGGGTCCCCCGCCCAAGCCGAGGATGTCCGACCGTACTCCGGCACCGATCCACTCAATCCCGCCACCACCAGGGTCCCTGAAGGCAGCTCGACGTCTGCTGTCGGTGAGCTGCCTCATCGCGATAATCCTCGCCGTCGTCATCTTCCTGAACCGGGAGACCCACGGGGACAGGTTGCTGGCCTACGTCACCGACCGTGATCCGGGTCAGAGTACGGAGAACCTCAAGACGGTGGCAGCAATCCTGTTCTGGAGCAGCCTCAGTGCCCTTGTCGCCGTCGTCCTGGTTCAGTTTATTGTCCTGAACGCATTGATGCGGCAGCACGCGTCAGCGAGATGGTTCCTCGTGCTGTTGCTCATCCTGCACGCCGGCGCTATCTTGCTTGCGGTCGAGTTCCTGGTCCCCACAGGCACCGAAGGTCTGTACACCCTGCTGGCTCTTGGAGCGCAGATTCCGATCGCGGGACTCGGGCTCATCCTGGCGTTCTCGCCCGCGGTCGGAACGTGGCTTCATTCGCGGTCGTAAACGGGGAGCCTGCGTGCAGGCAGGAGTTCCTGCGATCGCAGCGCGTGCAGTACAGCTTCGCAACTGCGCACCACGACCTGGCATGCTTCAGCGGTTTCACGGTAGGTCAGAGGACTCTGTGCCAGGGAACGCCACCGTCGGAGGTAACCCATCGCGGTGTCGAGCAGAACCTCGGGCAGGGCGTCGTCGGGGGCACCGAGCCGGGCAGAGGGTTCCATACCGCGCCCGCCGATCAAGGCTTCAGCCTCTGCATTCAAGCCACTCGGCATGACCACCGCCTGACTTCTGAGGTCGGCCAGCAGCCGAAGCTCCCGGAACTCGTGATCGCTCGCCTCCAGGCGCTCGAGGGAGGATCTGATCGCGCTGGTTCCTGCACGAGGTCTCTGGCGAAGGAGTGTACCGATCCCCAGCAGCGCGGACCGCGCCTTCAAGTGATCCGCCCGGGCCTGGAACTGTGCGGACACGACGGCGAGCAGTTCGTCGAGTCCGCTGCGCCGTGTCAGCTGACGCGCCAGCGTGCTGGCGTCGGAACATCCCGCACGGATGAGGGCAGAAGCGAGGCGAACACCGAACAGCCCGAATCGGTTGAGCAGCTCAGCACGAATCTCAGGGTTTACGGCGAGGCGAGGGTCCGGCCTCAGGAAGCGGTCGGCGGACAAGAGGAGCCGTTCAAGCTCGCGTCGCTCCATGGACGACAGACTCTTCAGGGCCGAGTACTCGGACTGCCGTAGCGTGCGGGAGCTTTGCGCGAGAAGACCGGCAAGGGGAAGGATCTCGAGCGCAAGTTTGTGCACGACGCCCTCGCGGCGGTATCGGGCGGCTATGTTGCCGGCCGATAGAAGGGAGTCGATGCGGCCCGAGCCTATCTCGTCGGCACGGGACAGCACAGCCAATGCGTTGATGGTTGCCGACCGGCCGGCTGTGCTGTCCTTGAACGCCTCCAGGAAGTTGAGGTCGGAGGCGTGAAGGTGACGCATCATATAGATGATCGCGTCTGCTTCCGACGGTGCGTCGACGGGAGTAAGGAACCTCAGGGATCGCTGGGACACGTCCTCGGACAGGGACGCGATTCCGGGCGTGTCGATGATGGTGATGTCACGAAGCTGCCGTGAGGGCCAGTCCACCACCAGGCGCGCGATGTCCGCGGCGTCGCGGCCACCCGTATCCAGAACCAGGCGCCCGCCCACCCGACGGACGGGGAGCTCACGGGACGCGCCGTCGTGCAGGTGCACGGTTACTCTCGGGGTGGCCCCGTAGCGGTACCAGGTGACGATCCGCGTGCTTTCTCCAGCGTCCGTGGGAGCGATCTCCTCGCCGATGATCGCATTGATGAGGGTCGACTTGCCGGCCTTGATCATGCCGGCTACCGCAACCCGGAGCGGCTCCTCCAGCCGGCTGTGAAGGCCCTGCAGCAGGTCACGACCGACCGGGTCGTCCTCGTAGATCTCCAGTGCCTGGCGTACGAGGTCCGACGCCTGATCGAGGACCGATGCCATCAGACCGCGGTGGCCTTCGCGGGCGCCCTGGTCAGTGCCTGTGCCTGCTGGCGCAGCAGAGTCACCCGCTTGATCTCGGCGTTCATCGTGCGCACTCGTTGATCCCGCTCGACGGCGAGGGTAGCGGCGGACTTCTGGGCCGCGGTCACGGAATCACCGAGCGAACGGTGGTGCTCCTCCGCGATCTCGGTGAAGTGGTCCCGCGTGGAGCGCTGGACGAGTCGAAGACGGTCCTTCAGCTGCTTCCCGACCTGGAAGATCACGTCGTCGATCTGACGACGTACCAGGACCTTCGCCTCTCCCTGGCGCCGCTTGAGTCGGGCCTCCTTGTCCTCGGTGTAGGCCTTGCGGCCGAGGATGAGGCCCGCTCCGACGGAGAGCGGGTTGATCAGTGCCATGCCCACGATTCCGGTCAGCAGGCCGAACATCAGGACGCCGCCGTAGGAACCTCGCATTCCGATGAGCACCTTCTGGCCCGGGCCGATATGACCGGGATCGAGCGTGGGCATCTGCTCCACGGGATCGAGGACGTTCTCCGTGTCGTCGACGCGAAGCGCCGGCAGGGGGATGTGATCCTGCGCGAAATGTTCGGCTACCTGTTCAGCGAGCCACTGGGCCCTCTCATTGGTCCAGATGAAGGTTTCGGAAACGGCCGCCGACACGCGCTGCTCGAGCCACTCGGAGAACTGGTCCCACACTGCCCCCGGGTCGCCCTGATCGATCGCGGTCTCTGCCTCACGCTGGATGGCACGCATCCGCTCCCGCAGGTCGTGCTCCATGTCAGCTATGAGGTCGCTGGCTCCGTCGTTGAGCGTCACCTGCCAACGCGCCGACCTCTTCCGCAGTTCGTTCGCCTGCTCCTTCGCGGCCTCCAACCCTGCGATCATCTGCGGCGAATTGCCGGGGTCTTCGAGGGAGTTGAGTTCGGCTCGCAGGGAGAGCAGTAGGTGTCCCGTGGCGGCCAGCAGGTCCTGTTGAACGGATTTGCGCTGGACACGTTCTGCTTTTCCTAGGATCTCCCGGCGCAGGTAGTTCACCAGAGGGGGGAATCCCGACTCGATGTTCAGTTCCTTGTCCTGCAGACGCGCTGCGTGAAGCCGAAGGTCCGACGACACGGGGAACAGCGGGATCTTCGGATCGACCTGATCGAGGTGATGCCGGTCGAGTTCCTCGATCTGACGCCACTGCGGATACAGATCGGTCTTCGTCAGGACACAGGCCACGGTTGGTGCCACGCGCATGGCCTGCCGGAGGAAGCTGATCTCCGGCTCGGTGTACTCCTGGGACGCGTCGGACACCAGAATCATGGCGTCGGCTGTGGGCAACGCCGTCAGAGTAGCGAGGGAGTGGGCGGAATCGAGGCCGCCGACCCCTGGAGAATCGATGATCGACAAGCCGCCGCTGAGAAGCTGTCGCGGCAGGCGCACCTCAGCCGACGCGATCTTGCGTTCATTGCCTGGGTTTCCGTTCTCGGAGACGTAGCCGGCCAGCTCATCGAGTTTGACGGGAACACGCTTGATCTCCTCCTCACCCTCCGCGCCGTTGCTCGTGAGGGTGATGATGCTCGCTGATGCCGGACTTCCGTGGCGTACGACCGTCGGAACGGACGTAGCGATGTCATCGTCGACGGGACACACGGCGGCATTGACGAGCGCGTTGATGAGTTTGCTCTTGCCCTGTTTGAATTCCCCCACCACGATGACGCGGACGTTCGGGTCGAGCAGGCGCTTGCGGGTCTGCTCCAGCCGCGCGCGGAGGTCCTCCCGCTCGCCCGCAGTCGTCAGCGCAATGCCTTCCTCCACCAGCTTGACCAGCTCGGTCATACAACTCCCCCTCGAATTACCGTAAGTGTGCCACGTGCAGGAGGCCCGAACACGGTGTCCGGGCCTCCTACTTATGCTGTTGTGTTACACAGGGCTACTGCTTAGAGAGCAGGATCCTCTACGAGGACGGGCAGTTCGGCTACGACGTCCAGGTCGACGTCGCCGATGATGCCGCCCTCGGCGACATCTCCGACGTCGACGAGGTCGCCACCGACGAGGTCGAGGTCGACGTCTCCGACCTCGACGACGTCGCCACCGACGATGTCGCCGACCGTGATGTCATCGATCAGGTCGCCACCGACGACCGGGCCCTCGACGAGGTCTCCGCCGACGACGTCTCCGACTACTACATCGACGTCTCCGACATCGATGAGGTCGCCGCCGACGTTGTCGCCGCCAACGTTGTCGCCACCGACGATGTCACCGATCTCGACATCTCCGACGTTGACGATATCGCCACCGGCCTGGTCGCCACCGACCTGGTCGCCACCGACGATGTCGCCGATCTCGACATCGACATCAAGCTCGTTGTCGACGACATTGTCGTCGCCGACGACGTTGTCGTCGCCCGTGACGTTCTCGTCGCCGATGATGACGTCACCGTCGGTGCCGACGATGTTGTCGTCACCGTCGACGTCGTCGTTGTCCTCGTTGCCGACAGCGTTGCCGTCGCCGACGACGACGGTTCCTCCACCAGCACCACCGATGACGTTGTCGTCGCCGTCGACGTCGTCGTTGTCCTCATTGAAGGATCCATCGATGTCGACGTCGAGCTCGACGTCGTTGTCCTCGTTGAAGGATCCGTCGATGTCGATGTCACCGACGGTGACGTTCGTCGAGTTGTCCACCGACTCGTCGAGCGCAACGCTCCCGCCGGCAGCGATGGAGTCGTCACCGGATGCGACAACAGCGTCGTTGTCGAACACCTGGGTGACGTCGCCGTCAGCCCAGATGTTCTGGTTCACCGACTGGTCGGTGATGGTGTCGCGGTCATCCGTGTGGGAGGTGTAGGTGTAGTTGTTCACGATGCTGTGCAGCTGTGCAACGGCGTGACCGTGGTCGTCATCGTGGTGCACGGGAGCAACGTGAACCGGTGCCACGTGTGCGGCCGGAGCGGCGGCGACGGGAGCCCAGGTGTTGCCCGCGAAGTTGCCCGTCGCGTTGCCACCGGTGTTGTACTCGCGGTCGAAGGAGGAGCTGACCGTGATCGGTGCGTAATCGACGACGACGGGCAGGACAGCCTCGACGTCATCCCAGCACACGCCGCCCAGGCCGGCATCTTCCAGAGCCTGCTCCGGGTCCTCCAGGAAGTCAGCAGCAGCTTCCGGATCGTTGAAGAGGTTCATCAGGAAGTCAAGAAGTGAAGAAGCGAGTGTAGCCATGATTTGATCCCTCGATCTGAAGAGTGTGTGAAGGTGATCCCGCCCGGTGTCGCTGCCGGGCTTGAATCAAACGTATGGCTCACGTCACCCACCGGGCATCGGGGGTAAACCCCCTACCTGGAAGCGGTCCGCTAGGGATTTCAGTGCCGACCACATTAGGGGGTTAGGGGTTTTCCTGCCCCCGTTAGGTAGTCACTTCTCGTGAGCATTGCCGTCATTTCAGAAGGATCCCTCCGTGCTGGTTCCGCTCAGAGCCTCTGGTCCTCCGCCGGCTTCGGCAGTTCAAACCCCTACAGGCCGATCAGGTATGTCAGGGCTTGGACGTGCAGGAGGCCCGGACGGAATGTCCGGGCCTCCTACTTATGCTGTTGTGTTACGGAGCTACTGCTTAGAGAGCAGGATCCTCTACGAGGACGGGCAGTTCGGCTACGACGTCCAGGTCGACGTCGCCGATGATGCCGCCGTCGGCGACATCTCCAACGTCGACGAGGTCGCCACCGACGAGGTCGAGGTCAACGTCTCCGACCTCGATGACGTCGCCACCGACGATGTCGCCGACCTCGACGTCCTCGATCAGGTCGCCACCGACGACCGGGCCCTCAACGAGGTCTCCGCCGACGATGTCGCCGACCTCTACGTCGACGTCTCCGACATCGATGAGGTCGCCACCGACGTTGTCGCCGCCGACGTTGTCGCCACCGACGATGTCACCGACCGTGACATCTCCGACGTCGATGATGTCGCCACCGGCCTGGTCGCCACCAACCTGGTCGCCACCGACGATGTCACCAACCTCGACATCGATCTCGGTGTCGTTGCCGACGATGTTGCCGTCGCCAACGACATTGTCGTCACCCGTGACGTTCTCGTCGCCGATGATGACGTCACCCTCGGTACCGACGATGTTGCCGTCGCCGTCAACGCCATCGTTGTCCTCGTTGCCGACAGCGTTGTCGTCACCGACGACGATCGCTCCGCTGCCACTGCCACCGACGACGTTGTCGTCGCCGTCGACGCCATCGTTGTCCTCGTTGTACGAGTCGTCGATGTCGACGTCGATGTCGGTGTCATTGTCCTCGTTGAAGGAGTCATCGATCTCGATGTCGCCGACGGTGATGTTGGTCGAGTTGTCCTCGGACTCGTCGATCTCGACGTCGTCGCCGGCGGCGATGGCGCCGTCGCCGGATGCGACAACAGCGTCGTTGTCGAACAGCTGGGTGACGTCGCCGTTGGCCCAGATGTTCTGGTTCACCGACTGGTCGGTGATGGTGTCGCGGTCATCCGTGGTGGAGGTGTAGGTGTAGTTGTTCACGATGCTGTGCAGCTGTGCAACAGCGTGACCGTGGTCGTCGTGTCCGTGGTCGTCATCGTGGTGGACGTGAGCGGGTGCCACGTGTGCGGCCGGAGCGGCGGCAACGGGAGCCCAGGTGTTGCCCGCGAAGTTGCCCGTGGCGTTGCCACCGGTGTTGTACTCGCGGTCGAAGGAGGAGCTGACCGTGATCGGTGCGTAGTCGACGACGACGGGCAGGACAGCCTCGACGTCATCCCAGCACACGCCGCCCAAGCCGGCATCTTCCAGAGCCTGCTCCGGGTCCTCCAGGAAGTCAGCAGCGGCTTCCGGATCGTTGAAGAGGTTCATCAGGAAGTCAAGAAGTGAAGAAGCGAGTGTAGCCATGATTTGATCCCTCGATCTGAAGAGTGTGTGAAGGTGATCCCGCCCAGTGTCGCTACCGGGCTTGAATCAAACGTATGGCTCACGTCACCCACCGGGCATCGGGGGTAAACCCCCTACCTGGAAGCGGCCCGCTAGGGATTTGGGCGGCGAAGGCATTAGGGGGTTAGGGGTTTTCTTACGCCCATTAGGTAGTCGAGGACGTCCGAAGCCGCGAAACTCCTCGGAAGGACCTTCGCACCACGCGTACCGAGAGCGCCGGCGCTCTCAATCGGTGGAGTCAGGTGTATCCCGCAGAATCAAGCGAAGCTGCATGAGCAGTTCGGAACGGTTCTTGGCCCCCAACCGGCGCCGCATGCGCGCCATATGGTGCTCTACCGTGCGCATGGAGATGTACATCGTCTCTCCGATCTCCCTGTAGGTCCTGCCCTGCAGAACCAGATGCGCAACCTCGTACTCGCGCGCGCTCAGCTTGCCCTGCTCCGGCGTCGGACCGGCAGCGGTTCCCGTTTCGCCAGGACTCGGTGCTTCGGGCGACGGGGGTGCTTGCTGGCTCAGGCCCGTACTCGGGTTGAGACCACGAGCGCATGCCAGGAGCTGACTCATGTCCTTTCCCTCACTCGCCCGCGCTGCTGCATGACCTGCCAACCGGGATCCGTCCCAGGGCCGGCCGACTGCCGAGAGCCCGTGGGCTGCCGACTCAACGGCGGCCACGTCGACCTTCGAACCGAGGACAGAGATCCACACACGACCAGCCGTGGCGAAAGCGGAGGCCGCGTGGCTGTGACTCGAGGCGCGCACCAGTGCGGAGGCGTGGGGCGAGATGCTGTCGGGCCGCTCGTTGAGCATGGCGGCCTGCACCGCGCTCCAATGCAGCGGGATGGCCCACAGTGTCGGATTGCCGAGTCTGGCGAGAAGCGCCCACGCCTCCTCGATGTGGGGCTCCAGCCATCGGGATTCCCGGAGTCGGGCGGCCGCGACCATCAACTCCCCGAGTGGAAGCAGGTTGTACAGGTCGACCGACACCCTGGACACACTTTCCTGGGCTCGGCTCCAGGCAGTCACGAGGTCGATGGCGCTGCCGGTTCGCCGTGCCACGGCAACCTCCAGTACGTCCAGAAGGTACTGGTCACGCGGTCCGAAACAGCCGTCGCAGAACTCGGTAGCTTCATCGATTGCAGACCTTGCCTGATCCAGGTGGCCTTCCTGCATGGCTACCCAGGCTCGCAGCAGTATGAGCCTCGGACGCCCCCCATCGCCTCCCTGATTACCTGCCAGCGCTGCATCGAGGATGGAGTGCGCAACGCGGATGTCCCCGTGGTGCAGCGCGACGACGGCGCCGAGTGCTGCCGGCAGGTCCGGCAGAGGTATACAAGCGGCCGAAGAGGTCATCAAATTGGATGCCCTGATGAGGGTAGCTACTGCCTGCTGGGGCCGATCGCCCAGGGTGTCGTATATTCCCTGAGCCACGAGGGTGGTCGCGACGGCGAGCACAGTGGGAGACGCAGAAGGTGCGGCTGCATCGAGCATCTGCCTGGCCCCGTCCCTGTCGCCACTGCCGACCATCGCAACGGCTGCAAGGGGACCCGAGGATCCCACTCGCTCCGGGCCCAACCAGCGGTACACCTCCGCTCCGCGGGCCAACATACCCCGCTGAGCCCAGACAGTGGCGGAGACGTTCACTCCCCGTCGGAGGTCAGGGGCGGATGACTGCATCAACAGGTCGTCGAGGAGACGGCCTGCCGTATCAAGATCGCCGAGCGCCAACGCGGCCTGAGCGCGCCGCGCAGCCAGTGCCAGCTCGTTGGCTCCGGCACTGACGGCGTCTGCGTACAGAGCGGCAGCAAGATCCGGCTGCGGGGCAAGCGCTGCATTCCCTGCTTCGACCAGCAGGTGCGCGACTCGCTGGTCCTTGAACCCGCTGCGTGCCAGGGCGCGCGCAACGTCGGTGGGGAGCAGCCCCTGCGACTCGAGCGTATCGACGATCGCCTTCTGAAGCTCCTGCACCCGATACCGTGGTGCGGCCGCCAGCAATGCCTGCTGCACCAAGGGGATGAGTTGACCGGTGGGAAGCAGCAATCCTGCTGATTTCGCCCGTGCGATTGCTTCTTCGAAGTCACCCCCGGCCCCGCCCAGGCCCGGGAACGGATGGACGCCCGCAGTATCACCGACGGCCATGACCAACAGGGTGTCACGACTGATACCGCCGATCTCCTCGAGCTCGTCAGCGAGCTCGGTCAGGCCCTGATGGGACACGAGATCCGCAGCGCTCAATCCGCTCCCGCTGTCATGGAGACCAGACACGACTCGCTGAACGAGCCAGGGCATTCCACCGGTCAACTCGGCGATCTTGTCCACGACATCTGCGGAGGGTCTCATTCCCAGGGAGGAAGCGGCGTAATCGTCGATCTCCTCGAGCGACCAGGGCTTCAGCTTGATGGGCGGGGTCTGTTCCTTGATCGCCGCCACCAGTTCGCGCAGCGCTTTCGTCCGGGGCCAGGGACGATACGCGATGATGACGTCCACGTGATCCGCTCTAAGGAGCGAATGAACGTGGGCGAGATCCGACTCCTTCAGCGAGTGGGCGTCGTCGACGAAGACGGCACTTCGACCGGCGCTGGCTTCGGAATCGACCTCCAGGTAGTCACGACGGACAGTTACTCCCTCAGCCCTGTAGCGCGCCTCCAGCATGCCCAGGAGAGTGCTCTTCCCGCTTCCCCCCGCTCCTGTGATGCCGAGCAGCAGCGGACGTCGGTGCGATGCGACCAACGACTCCAGGACTGTCTCTCGGATGAGACTGTGGCGCATCCCGTGGGTCTTGGGACTTCCGTACACTTCCGTCACCGGTGCTACGGATTCACCGGGAGGGCGGGCACATCCACCGTGAGCCCGAGGGAGGCGGTCGGCACGGGTGTCGAGGCGGGCGCCGACGTCTCGGGAGCCGGCGAGCCGTCACTCGGAGTGGGGCTGGACCCCGGAGTGGGACCGATGGCCGGTTCGGAGGGCGTCTCAGTAGTGGGTCCCGGCGTCGGGTCAGGCAGCGGGTCCGCGGTGGGGTCGGTGGTCGTGTCCGGCGTCGGGTCCGTCGTGGGTCCGGTGGTCGGATCAGGCAGCGGGTCCGTCGTGGGTCCGGTGGTCGGATTAGGCAGCGGGTCCGTCGTGGGTCCGGTGGTCGGGTCGGTGGGAACGGGCGGTGGGTCAGTTGCCGGGTTCGGGTTAGCGCCACCGGTCGGGGATGAATCCGGCGCCGGATCCGTGGTCGGAGCGACCGGATCGACGGATCCGCTCGCGGACTGCAGGACCGGACCCTTCGCGTCACGCTCAGGGCCCTGCACAGGTGACCCTGTCGGGCTGCTCGTCGGCGATCCGCCTGCTACGGCCGACCCTGTGCTCGTGGCGGTCGGCGCTGCGAGGGACCCGTTCGCAATACCTATGAACTCCTCCAGGGTCGATGACGCTGCTCCCTCAACAGCACCGGAGGTGTCGCCGGCACTGCTCTCTTTTTGTCCCGTTCCGTCGGGACCATTGGTAGTGCCGTCAGGAACGCCTCCCTGAGCCAGGACCGAGGTGAGCGCGTTGATCCCTGTCGGGCTCTGGGCGGCAGTGGCAGTGAGGGTGACGAGGAGAGCGGCAGCTGCCGCTATCGCCACGGTGCGTCCCCGCGGGTGGGATGCACTGACAGCGGCGGCGGGTTCTGCACGAACGAAAGCCGCCGCGGCGGGGCGCCGGCGCACCGAGTGACCCGGCACGGCAGGCAGAAGTCCCTGCACCGGATGCTCGTCGCTGTCGTCGTCGACCACCTCGATCAACGCTGCAGCGGCGAAGGCGGCTCCCAGGCTGATCGAAGCCTTGGGATCGGCATCGATCGCGATCGGCCTGCCGAGTTCGGCGGACAGTGTCTGCGCAATCAGCGGGATGCGGGAGGAACCACCGATGAGGAGGATGGCGTCGAGGTCGGCCGCTTCCAGCTCGGCTGTCCGCAAGACCCGACGAAGAGCGTCGACCGATTCGCCTACCTGCTCCTCGATCATCTCCTCGAACTCGGACCGCACGAGCCTGACGTCATTCTGCAGGTTCGGCAGAAGTATCTGCACGGTGGTCTCCGTGTCCGAGGAGAGGATCTCCTTCGCCTCCACGCACTCACGCCGCAAGCGCGCCAGAAGCACATGCCCACTCGCCTCGGACATGTCGAGATGCTCCAGTAGGCCGGGAGTATTGGCGACGACGTGCCGGAAGACCAGATCGTCGAAATCAGCCCCGCCGAGGCGTTCGATCCCAACCGGAGTCCCGAGGGAGACGAAGGCCTGATCACTGCTCTTCCGCAGGACGGCCGCATCGAACGTGCCGCCGCCGAGGTCGTACACCGCGATGGTACTGCCGTCCGCTACGCGCTCGTCGGAGGCGTAGTAGAGCGCCGCTGCTTCCGGTTCACTCAGGAGCTCGGCATGTCCGAGACCGACATCCGACAGCGCCTGCCGGATCAGATCGGTTCGGTATTCGCCCCACACGACGGGGTGGGACACGGTAAGGCCCTCGGGCGGCTCGCCTTCGCGCTCCTCGGCCTGATCCACGACCCACCGCACCACGGACGCGAAGAGGAACTCCGGTGTGAAGCTCTCGTCCTCGACGACAACAGGTATCGAGTCTCCCAGGCGTCGCTTGAACTCGCGGATGAGACGTTCAGGTGCCCGCACGCCTCGCCGCTCGGCGATGTCCCCGATGGACAGCTCGCCATCCGGCGCAACGAAGATGACCGAGGGTACGGTTCCGCCCCTGCCGCCGAGGTTCATCACCTGAGGGGGAGCGAAAAGGTGGTTCTCGCAGCGGGAAATTGCAGCCGCCGTATAGCTGGTTCCGACATCTATGCCAAGAACGTAAGTCACGAGCACCCACCCCAACGTGTGTCGCATATCACTCAACAGTCCACTTACTGTAGCATCCAGCGCGCTGTCGCAAACGTGACGTAGGACTCGTTCCAGCAAGGTCGGGTAGCCTCTCGACCAGGGTGACGGAGCCGAGGGCGCGGCCGCGCAGAGGACCTCATGACCTTCGGTGTCCACTACTCCCGAAGCTGTTCCGGGTGACCCTATAGTGAGTCTCATACTGGATGGATAGGCGATAAATGGCGCATGGTGGGGGAAGTCGGCTGCCGCTCCCGCGCGCCCTGTTCCCCGGCCCCGCACATCAGATCGCCTCACATCATGGATAGGATCTCGGGCCCCTGGCCCCTGCTGCGCCGTGAGGCAGAAGTCGCCGCCGTCCTGGGTGCGGTTACCGATCCGGGGCTGGCCGGCGTACTGATCGTCGGTGCCAGCGGATCGGGAAAGACCGCTATCGCCCGCGAAGCGGCTTCCCGGCTGGAAAGCAGCGCCCACCTGGTCTTCGTCCGGGGTTCGCTGGCGATGGCGGATACGCCGTACGGGGCGCTCAACCTGTTGTTCCTGGAACTCGACCTGCCGGCCGAGGCGCCCCCGCTGTTCCTGCTGCATTCGGTGCAGATCGCCTTGCTGCAGGCTGCCGGTGAACGGCCGGTCGTGGTGGTGGTCGACAACGTCCAGTACCTCGACGAATCGTCGGTGCGGGCGCTCTCCTACCTCGCCGAGGCGGGCGTGGTTCACCTCATGGTCGCCTCCGATCGACCGGGCACGTCGCCGGGCCGATTCTTCGAGCTGTGGACCAAGGGCCTGCTCGAACGGGTGGACGTGATGCCGCTCGGACTCGACACCATGAGGACCCTCCTGCAGGACCTGCTGGAGACGCCTGTGTCCTGGTCCGCCGCCGTCGAGCTATGGCACGCGAGCCGCGGGAACCCGCGATTCCTCCAGGTCGCGGTGCGCGGCGACATCGCGTCAGGGAGGCTCGCGCTCGAGCACGATACGTGGGTTCTGACGGAGGAGGACGGCCCCTCCCGCGCGCAGCGGAACGATCCCGTCGTCGGGATCCTCCTGGCCCTGAGCGGCGAACAGCGCGAGGCCCTCGAACTCGTGGCTGTCGCCGGAGCCCTACCGCTCGAGGCGCTCCTCAGGTTCGCTCCCGCGGATACCGTGGACGAACTCCAGAACGCGGGCCTCTGCGCGGTCGGCGACGCCGCGCCGCACCCCGTCGAGGTCGTCAACGGCGCGATCGGCGACCGTTTGCGGGCCGACCTCGCGGGCAATCCACCCGCCGCCCTTCTCCATGCGCTGCGCGGGCTCGAGACGGACGGCGTCCTTCCACCGGACAGCCAGCTGCGGGTGGCCGAATGGCTCCTCGACACCGGAACCGCTCTACCGGACGACTACCTCCTGCAGACCGCACGGCGTGCGAACGATGCGGGGAACTCCCGCCTTGCTCTCGAAGCGCTCCGGAGAGTCGCGGCCACCGGCGGGGACACGGCGCTGGAATATGCACGGGCGTACCTCGTGGAGGGTCGACACCGCGATGGGTATGACGCGGTGTCGAGGTTCCTCGACGAGGGTGCCGGCGATCGGGCAGACCTCCTGGGACAACAGGTCAGATTGGTACTACGGAGCCAGGACGACGGAGTCGGTGTGGGCGAACTGCTCGAGCGGTTCCGCCGCGCGACCACAGGTGACGCCGAGGATTCCACACCCGGGAGGATCGACCCGCGTCTGCTGGAGAGCGAGGTGGCAGTGTACGAGGGCCGTTTCCGGGACGTGCTGTCGATCGATGCTGCCTCGCCTCCTGTCGAGGGCGGACAGTACCCGGCGAATGATCCGGGGGAGCGCGCCGCTCACCTCGTCCTCGCGCACAGCATCGCGGGCGACGACGCGACGGCACGATCAGTGGCCGGCCGAGCCCGGCGCCTCGGAATTCCTTCCGGAGTCTCCGCAGGTCGCCACGCACTGCAGGAAAGCATGTTCCTCGCCGATGTGCAGGCGGGACGCCTCCAGGACGCGCTCGTCCTGACCTCCGCCCCGGCCCTGCTGGCGGGCTCCTGGGTCGACGCCGCAGTTGCGGAATGCCTGGAAGGCTGCCTGCTCGCCCAGGCGGGGAGGGGGAGGGCGGCGTTGGCGAGGCTGGTGCCCGCGATCGCCCAGCTGCGGGTCAGGGACAGGCGGGGACTGTTGCCGGTAGCGGAATCAGCTGCAGCATACGCGCGCGCGCTGGTGGGAAAGCCCGTGGTGTTCGGCACTCCTGCCCGCCCCGACCTCACCGGGGAGCAGCCCGCGTCGTGGATCGACGCCGCGACGATGCGGCTCTTCCACCTCCTCACGGATTCGCTCCTGCGGAACGGCGACGCAGCGGCTCGCCTCTTCGGAGTGATGGCGGACGACCAACGGGACCGCGGACACCATGGCGCCGAGCTAATCCTGCGGATGCACGCGGTAAGGCTGGGCAACGCCGCCCAGGCGCCGTCGCTCCTCGCCCTCGCCCGGTCCAAGGACGCCCCGCTCGCGGTTGCGAGCAATTTGCTCGCCACCGGCGTGATCCAGCGGGACCCGAGCGTGCTGCTGGCAGCGGCGGAGTCAGGGCTCGAACGGGGGCATCTCGATCTCGCGGGATCGGCGGCACGCATGTCGATGGAGCTCCATGATGCCGAGCACGATCCGCTCGAATTCGTCAGGGCCGAGCAGATTCTTCGCGGTACGAACGTCCCGCGGGAGAGCGCACAGGCTCGCCGGGTTCTGACGAGTCGCGAGCGGGCGCTTGCCCGCATGGCCGCCGGCGGTGCCACGAACAAGGAGATAGCAGGCGCCTACCACCTGTCGGTGCGGACCGTCGAAGGGCACGTCCTGAGGGCGATGCGCAAGCTGGGGATCTCCAACCGGAAACAGTTGTCGACGGTGTTCAACCGGTGAGCAGGAAGCGGACGGACGACGGGCAGCCCGAGGGGCGCGAGGTGTTCCTGGCGCGCCTTGTCGACGAGTTGCGGGAGGCTTCAGTACTGGGTGTCGTCGTCATGGGTGAGGCGGGTGCCGGGAAGACGACCGTGGCCCGCGAGGTCGAGGGGAGGTCGGGGCCGGGTGCGGGGATCCTCCGCATCAGCGGACGTGCCGTTCTCTCGCAAGTGCCGTTCGGAGGCCTATCGACGTATCTCCGGGGGATGCCTGCCGAAGCCTTGACCCAACCGGCAGCGGTCATGCGTCGGTTCGTGTATCACCTGTCCGGCTCCGGCGCACCCGCGGACACCCTCCCCTTGCTCCTCATCGACGATGCCCATGACCTCGACGAGGACACGGTGGCACTGCTCGTACAGCTCATCGCCGGACGAAAGGCACGTGCGCTGATCCTGGCCTGCCCGCTGCCGGGTCTGCCGCAGGGTTTCGAGGAGCTGGTGGCGGACGGGCTGCTCGGCGCCGTGGTGATGGAACCTCTCACCGCCGAAGAGGTCGGGGAGGTCTGCTCGTCGCTTCTCGGCGGGCCGGTGGTCTCCGCCGTCGTCCACATCGCTGCGCACATCACCGGTGGTAATCCGAGGTTCCTGCAGTCCTTCATCAATGAGGGCGTGGCCTCGGGCTATCTGCGCGAACGAAACGGCGTGTGGCACGCGGCGTCCGAGCTTCCGCCGGTCAGCGCCCGCCTGACGGACCTCGTCCAGGCGGTGCTGGCACCGCTCTCCCAGGAGGAGAGAGACGCGATGACGCTCCTGGCCCTCGCCGAGCCCGCTACCGGCAACGTCGCACATACCCTGGTGGACCAGGACGTCCTGAGGACGCTGCTCGACGTCTCCCTGGTGCGGATGACCGCGGACGGTCTGCTGGTCCTCAGGCATCCCCTGTACGGCGCAGTCCTTCGCGGGGTGCTTCCCACCGCGAGGAGGATGGGACTGGAGCGTCGCGTCCTCGCGGCGATGACGGCCCCGCCGCGGGACGACGACGAGGTGCTGCAGCGTGCAGCGCTAGCGCTCGATGCGGGCGTCGCCATGGACGACGACGCCCTCCTGTCCGCTGCGGCGGCCGCCAACCGGTTGCATGATCGACGCGCAGCGCTCCGGGTGCTCGACGCCGTCGGTTCACCACGGCTGCGCAGGCGCCGGCTAGTGGAGATGGCGTGGGCCGAGAGCACCAACGACGTCGGGGTTGCCCTGGAGCTCGTCGAGGAAGCGCTGGCGCCCGGTACGGAGCAGCCGGCCCTCCGTGACGCGATCATCCTCTCCCTGATCCTGATGGAGCGCGGCGCTTGTTCGACGCAGGACATGCACGCGGCTGCGGATCGCTGGCAGCACCTCCTCGATGGCGCGAGCGAGGACGGTTCTCCCTCCACGGAGCGGGAGAACGCGCTGCTCATGACAGTGGTCCGCCATGCCGTCCGGCGGTCGGGTGACACGGGCGTCCTCGAGCCGGAAGCGGTTCGGACGATTGCGGCAGACGACACCGTGGCCCGGCAGACCCGCATTGTCGCGTTCCTGGTACTGACGGTGGACCTTCTGGGAAGAGGGCTCCCCGCGGAAGCTGCCACCATGGCGGCCGGTGCCCTCGAGCTGGTCACGACCGACGCGGACACGCTTCCGCTCCTGGATCTTGCGGCGGGACTACGCATCATCGCACTGCTTGCGGCTGGTGAGGCGGAGCAGGCGCTGTCGGCCTTCCACTCGTTCTACCGGCGGGACCCTCGGAGCATTTTCCACTGTGCGGTCTGGGAAGACGTCATCGAAGGAACCCGGGCCCTGGAGGAGGGACGCTTCTCTGCTGCCCGATCCCGCCTGCTGCTGGCGTCGGAGGCACTTCAGACCTCCGATCTCCTCCTGATCCTTCCGTGGGTGCGTGGCCTTGCTTCGTATGCAGCGTTGCTGGCCGGCGATCCCGAGAGCGCCGAAGCACTCCTCGAGTTCAAGGACGGAGCGCGACCGGCAGGGTCCCGCCTCGCTCGGAGTCTCGCTGAGGTGTACACGCAGAGCGTCACGGCGGCCCTCAGCGGGGACCCGGACGGCGCCGCCACCCTGGTGCTCCTGGCGGATGCCGCAAGCGGGGAAGGACTGCCGATCGTTGCCGCCGCCGCACTGGACCAGGCCCTCGTCCTCGGTGACCGCTCGGTCCTCCCTCGCCTCGCGGACCTCACTGCGTCCTTCGACGGCAGGAAACAACGCCTGGTGCACACCTACGCGCGGGCAGCCGCAGGAGAGGCAGCCGGGACCAGTCCTCAGGACAACGGGCATCGGCTGCTGGAGATAGGGGAAGCTGCGGTGGCGTCCGGCTACCGGCCTCTCGCGGCACGCTGCTTCGAGCAGGCGCGGGAGACTTTCGAGCAGCGAGAGGACAACGCGGGGGTCCGTCTCGCGCTGCAGAGGCTCGCTGCGTGCACGGGAGGGATGGACCGGCCGCAGGGTGCGCACGGGATCGTCCTTCCCGCCGGGGTCCGGCTGACCCCCCGGGAGTCCGCCGTCGTCAAGCTCGCTGTGAAGGGCCTGACCAACAGGGAGATCGCCGAACGGCACGGCACTTCGGTCCGCACGGTCGAGGGTCACCTCTATCGGATCTTCGCGAAATCCGGCATCAGCCGACGCGAGGACCTCCTGCCCCTCATGAGCGAGGACTGAGCGCCGACGCCGCCCTTAGTTAGGCAGTACTGGGATGCCGCGCGCGCCCGGCAGTGGGAGGATTAGCACAGAGAATCCTTGCGTAATTGTCGCTGGGAGTACTGACGAATTCGAGGAGTCCCCGTGCCCGTGGTTGAAACGCCCGTCACGCTAACCCCCACCGGACCCGGACCGACCGCTGCCGGACTGACCGACGCCGAGGTGCACCGCATCCGCAACGACTTCCCGATCCTGGGCACCGAGGTCAACGGCAAGCCCCTGATCTACCTCGACTCCGGCGCGACATCGCAGAACCCGCTGAGCGTCATGGAAGCCGAGCAGGAGTTCTACGAGCAGCGCAACGCGGCCGTGCACCGCGGTGCCCACTCGCTCGCCGTCGACGCCACCGACGCGTACGAGGACGCCCGCGCCGCCGTCGCCCGCTTCATCGGTGCTCGCACGAGCGAGCTCGTCTGGACCTCGAACGCGACCGAGGGCATCAATTTGGTGGCCTACGCGATGTCCAACGCGACGCTCGGACGAGGGGGAGAAGCTGCTCGCCGGTTCGCGATCGGCCCGGGTGACCGGATCGTCGTCACCGAAATGGAGCACCACGCCAACCTGATTCCCTGGCAGGAACTCGCTGCGCGCACCGGTGCGGAACTGCGCTTCATCCCGGTCGACGACGACGGAACCCTGCGGCTAGACGACGCCGCCGCCCTGATCACCCCTGCCACCAAGATCGTCGCGTTCTCGCACGCCTCCAACGTGCTCGGCACCATCAACCCCGTCTCCGAGATCGTCCAGCTCGCACAGGCCGTGGGTGCCCTCACCCTGCTCGACGCGTGCCAGTCCGTGCCGCACCTGCCAGTGGACGTGAAGGCGCTCGGCGTGGACTTCCTGGTGTTCTCCGGCCACAAGATGCTCGGCCCCACCGGCATCGGCGCGTTGTACGGGCGCGCGGAACTGCTGAACGCGATGCCGCCCTTCCTCACCGGCGGTTCCATGATCACCACCGTCACGATGGAACGTGCCGAATACCTCCCGTCGCCGAACCGCTTCGAAGCGGGAACCCAGCGCATCTCGCAGGCCATCGCCCTCGGTGCGGCGGCGAACTACCTCGCGGAGACCGGGATGCACCGCATCGAGGCGTGGGAGGCGACGCTCGGAGCGAGGCTCGTCGCGGGCCTGGAAGCCGTTCCGGGCATCCGCGTCCTCGGGCCGGGAGCGGGCCTGCCGCGCATCGGGCTCGCTGCTTTCGACGTGGAGGGCGTGCACGCCCACGATGTCGGACAGTTCCTCGACGACAAGGGGATCGCCGTGCGGGTGGGCCACCACTGCGCGCAGCCGCTCCACCGCCGTTTCGGCATTACTGCCACCACGCGCGCCAGCACGTACCTGTACACCACGACGGATGAGGTGGACGCGTTCCTGGACGCGGTCGCGCAGGTCCGTCCCTTCTTCGGAGCACACTGAATGAGTACCGGCCTGGAACAGCTGTACCAGCAAATCATCCTGGACCACGCGAAGGTCCGCCACGGTTCGCCCCTGCGGGAGTACGACGGCGGCGGGCGCGCGGGGGAGTCGCACCAGCTCAACCCGGTGTGCGGTGACGAGATCACCCTCCGCGCGGGCGTGGACGAGGGAACGGTCACCGCCGTGAGCTGGGATGGTGCGGGGTGCGCCATCTCGATGGCGTCCGCGTCGGTGCTCACCGACCTCGTGCAGGGGCTGCCGAGGGACGAGGTGATCGCACTCGTCGACTCCTTCCGCGAGGTGATGCGCTCGCGTGGCAGGATCGAGGCGGACGAGGAGGTGCTCGGCGACGCGGCGGCGTTCTCCGGGGTGTCACGCTTCCCGGCAAGGGTCAAATGCGCGATGCTCGCATGGGTCGCGCTCGAGGAGTCCCTGCTCGCGGCGAACTCCTAGCCAGCACCATCCTGCGGCCGGGGCGCCGGTTGCGGGATGATGATCCGGAAGCACGTGCCCTTCCCGGGTTCGCTGGTGACCGTGATCGACCCGCCGTGCTCACCGACGATGCTCCTGGTGATCAGCAGGCCCAGCCCGACGCCCGGCACCGAGGAGGTTCGGGCCGAGTGCGATCGGAAGAAGCGGTCGAAGACCTGGTGCAGTTCCTCCGCCTGGATGCCGATGCCGGTGTCCGCCACCTCGACGACGAGGGAAGCGTCCTCGAGCCAGGCGTCCACGGTAATGCTGCCGCCCTTCCTGTTGTACTTCACGGCGTTGGTGAGCAGGTTGTCGACGGCCTGCGCGAGCCGTACCGGGTCCACGACCGCGGGGAGTGTGGCCGGCGCCCGGTTCGAGAGGTGCAGGCCGGAGCGCGCCGCACGCACGCTGGCGGACGACGTCGCTTCCGCCAGCGTCCGTCCCACGTCCGTGGGAACCGGGTTGACCTCGAAGGTCCCGGCGTTGATGGCCAACAGGTCCTCGACCAGCTGCTCGAGCCGCGAGGCGTTGCGCCGTGCCACCTCGAGGTGGCCCGCGACCCCGTCGGGAAGACGATCGCCGAGCTCGAGTGTCAGCTCCAGATACCCGAGGATGGACGTCAGTGGCGTGCGGAACTCGTGCGAGACGTTCGAGAGGAAATCGTCCTTGGCCTGCAGGGCCAGCACCAGTTCGGTGATGTCGTTGAAGGACACCACGGTACCGGCGAAAGTACCGTCGTCGTCGTACATGGACTGCGAGGAGATGGCGAGGGCGCGTTGGGAACGGCCCGTCCCGATCCACACCCGCTCGGCCTCGAGGTTCTCGCCGCGAACCGCCCGGGCCACGGGCCGTTGCTCCGGCGGGATCGGCGTCACCCGGTCGGGTCCGAAGATCAGCAGTTCGGCCTCGTTGGGATCGCCGTTGCCGGGCGGCGCTGCGACGGCGTGCCCCTCGCGCTGCCGGGCGTTCATGAGGAGATCGTTGCCCTCCGCATCGAGTGCCAGCAGTCCCACGCTGACTGTGTCGAAGACGGTCTCGAGCAGGCGCTCGCGCTTCCTGCCCGCCTCGGCGCTCTCCCTCAGGGCCGACTGCGATTCCCTGAGTGCTTCCTGTTGTCGACGGTTGTCCTTGGTGAGCGCGCTGACGAACCAGGCGAGCCCCGTGAGCATGATGGGCAGCAGGATCGGATCCAGGAGTGCGTCGAGCGTGGTCGGTTCGGCGCGGAGCGGGAGCGGGAGCCAGATGATCGCAAGGGACGCGACGACCGTGATAGCGACCGCCGTGCCCATCCGGACGCGTGAGGCGGCGATCCAGACGACCGGGAACGCGGCCAGCAGACCCACGCCCGCCAGCGTGTCGCCCGCCGCGGCGCGGGAGAGGCCGATCGCTACGAAGTCGACGAGTGGTATGACGATGACCGAACTCGCCCGGATGGTGGACCACGGAAGCACGAAGCACAGCGTCAGCATCAGGACATTGAGGGTCCAGCCCGCGAGGAAGAGCTCCACCGACACGAGGTCCTCGTGCTCGGCGAGCCCGAGCACCATCGCGAGGGTGAAGGTGATGGCCAGGGCGATCTCACTGAGGATGATGCGTCGGCGCCGCTGTGACCGGTGGTCGGAACGGTCGACATCGGCGTCGGCGAGGTCGCCCTCTCCCGCCGTCCGGCCGCGATCGGTCACGGATGCGCCTGGTCACCGCGGTCTTCGAAGACGTCCGGGATGCCGTCGGCGTCCGTGTCGACCTTCTCCTCCTCGGTGATGCGGCGATAGTGCTTGTTGCGGGAGCGCAGCACCACGCTGGAGAGGAGCGCCGCCATGAGCGACGCGGTGAGGATGGCGACCTTCGCGTGGTCGTCGTGCTGGCTGCCCGCCCCGAAACTCAGGTCGTTCACCAGAAGGGACACCGTGAAACCGACACCGGCCAGGATTCCGACGCCGAGGAGGTCCCACCAGCTCAGTCCCGGATCCAGCGTGGCCCTGGTGGTCCTGGTGACGATGAAGGTCGTCAGGAGGATGCCGACCGGCTTGCCGAGCACGAGGCCGAGCACGATGCCGATGAGCACCGGATCGGTGAGGGCGGAGACGAATCCCTCGGCGCCGCCGATCGCCACCCCGGCCGAGAAGAACGCGAAGACGGGCACTGCGAACCCGGTGGACAGCGGGCGGAAACGGTGCTCGAAGACCTCCGCCAATCCTGGCTTGTTGGGCCTCGGCAGCGCGCGTGACCCGTCGGGGGCGCGTCGCAGCACCGGCACGCAGAACCCGAGCAGCACGCCGGCGACGGTGGCGTGGACACCGGAGGCGTGCATGAGTGCCCAGGTGAGGATGCCGAGGGGCAGCAGGATCAGCCACGGGCCGAGCGTCGTCCTGCCGAAGAACTTGGGCCGGCGCTGGGCGAGCAGCGCGAACAGGCCGAGCGGCAGGAGCATCCACAGCAGGAAGACGAAGCTGACGTCCTCCGAGTAGAAGAACGCGATGATCGCGATGGCGATGAGGTCGTCAACGACCGCGAGCGTCAGCAGGAAGATCCGCAGAGCACCCGGGAGGTGCGAACTGATGACCGCGAGCACGGCCAGCGCGAACGCGATATCCGTCGCGGTCGGGATGGCCCAGCCGCGCAGCGTGTCCGGTGAGGACAGGTTCACGATGGTATAGATCAGGGCGGGGACGACGACGCCGCCAAACGCTGCGGCGACCGGCACGATGGCCCTGCTGACCCGGCGGAGATCACCCGCGACGAACTCCCGCTTAAGCTCGAGACCGGTGAGGAAGAAAAAGACGGCGAGCAGGCCGTCCGAGGCCCACTGCCCGACAGAGAGCTTCAGGTGCCACGGTTCGTACCCGAACTCGAAGTCCCGGATGGCGAAGTACGAGGCGCCGAAGGGAGAGTTGGCCCAGATGATCGCGACCGCGGCGGCGATGAGAAGCAGGATGCCGCCCACCGTCTCCTTCCGGAGGATTTCGCTGATGCGGAGGTACTCCGGGTAGCTGGATCGCTGGAGGACCACAGGATGGGATCCGGCCGTCCGGCGGGACTCGTCGTGCGCCATGGGGTCTCCTCTGCGAAGGGGGCTGCGACTGCGGGGGACGAAGGACCTCAGGCGATCAAGGCGCGCACGCCGATGACGGCGGTTGCGGCTCCCAGGATCATCGAGGTCGAGATGAGCATGACGTGTACGGTCAGGAACCGCGTGGCGGCCCCCTTCTCGTCACGGGCCCGCGGATCCTTGAGGATGCGGCGCAGGAACGGCGGCCAGACGATGAGGGTCCAGACGCCGGCGAGGATCAGGATCAGGGCAAGCGGTGTGGGGAGTTGCACGGTTCAGGAACTTTCGGTGGGGCGGAATGGATCTACGGGAGCGACCGGGTGGTCAGCGGTTCTCCAACCACTTCCGGGCTTCGGCGGCCTGCACGTTGAGGGCCTTGCCGATCATGGGTTCTGCTGCACCGGCGATCTTGCCGCCGAGGAACGGGATCGATGACGACACGGTTCCCTGCAGGTCGACGACGGTCTCTGTTCCCTGTGCCACGAGGCGCTGCACGGCCGTGACGTTGAGCGGCACGCCGGCGACGGTCATGGTCAGTGCCGCCTGGCGGGAGCCTGCGGCGTCGGGCGCCTCCCAGTGTTCGATCTGCGTGACGGACAATGTCTCGCCGACGAACTTGCGGGCCATGTCCGGCAGCCGGTGCGTCGGCATCGTGCGGACGGCGGTGAGCGTGAAGGCGCCGGCGGTGTCGCCGTCGACCGTGAGCGATTCGAGCGAACCGCCGACGTATTCGCTCATGTGGCGGACGAAGCCCTCGTCGGTGAAGACGCCGAGGACGGTCGTGGTGTCATAGGGCAGCGTCGTGGATGCGTTGAGGGCCATGGTTCCTCCAAGAGACGGCGCGGTGCCGCGCCGGTGGTACGGACAGGGTCTCCGGCAATCCTACGGCCTGCACCCCGGACGAACGCGGCTGATACCGCGGGAGGGAAAGCGTCAGGGCCCCTTGGTAAAGTGGAGGCGTCCCCGGAAGCGCTTCGTTTTCCGGGCTTTTGTGCTGTCCCCGCCGCCTTCCGGGTCCCCGTGGGCAGCGGGACGACCCACGCCTGAGGAGTTCCGAACGATGAGCCTGAACGGATTGCGCGCGGCGCTCGCCGATGATGCTTCCTACGCGCGGGTGCGAACCAACGCTTCGCGGCCGGTCGACCAGCGCAGCGCGGACCTGCAGATCGGTGCCCCCGCCGGCATGCGCGCCCCGCTGATCGCGGAGATGGCCGATGGTCTTGCAGTGGCCGGCACTGCTCCCGCCGGCCGCGACGGGGCTGCGCCGGTGGTCCTGGCGATCACAGCGACTGGGCGTGAGGCGGAAGACCTCGCAGCGGCCCTGCGCAGCTACCTGCCCGAGAACGCCATCGAGGAATTCCCGAGCTGGGAGACGCTTCCGCACGAGCGATTGTCCCCGCGCTCGGACACCGTGGGGCGGCGACTGTCGGTCCTGCGCCGCCTCGCGCACCCCGAGGGAGCGCCGGTCAAGGTCATCACTGCCCCCATCCGCGCCGTCGTCCAGCCGCTGGTCGCAGGACTCGGGGACCTCGAGCCGGTGTCCCTGAAGGTGGGGGACGAGATCGCGTTCTCCGACGTCGTCAGGGCGCTGTCCGATGCCGCCTACGCCCGCGTGGACATGGTCACCCACCGTGGAGAGTTCGCGGTGCGCGGCGGCATCATCGACGTATTCCCGCCCACCGAGGACCACCCGATCCGCGTCGATTTCTTCGGTGACGAGGTGGACCAGATGCGCTGGTTCGCGGTGGCCGACCAGCGTTCGCTGACTTCGGGGGAGCCTCCGCTGGCCCTGTACGCCCCGCCCTGCAGGGAGATCCTCATCACCGCGTCGGTGATGTCGCGCGCCGCGAAGCTGCAGTCCGAGCTGCCGGCGGCCGCATCCATGCTGGAGAAGATTGCCGGCGGCATCGCCGTCGAAGGCATGGAGTCCCTCGCTCCCGTCCTCGTCGACGCGATGGTGCCGTTCGTGGGCGAGCTGCCGCCAGGGTCCATCGCCGTGGTCGTCGAACCCGAGAAGGTACGAGCCCGCGCCCACGACCTCGCCGCCACCAACGAGGAATTCCTCGCTGCCGCGTGGTCCACGGCGTCCGACGGCGGAGCAGCACCCCTGGACCTGACCGGCGGCCTCGGGACGGATCTGCAGGAAGCCAGCTTCCGCTCGCTGACGGACACCCGCGCGACGGCGCTCGCGAACTCCGTCGCCTGGTGGGGTGTCACGTCCTTCGGCGCCGATGAGGAGCTCAGCGACGTCGACAGCTTCACCCTGCACGCGCGGGAGCCGCGCGGCTACCAGGGTGACGTCGCCGAGATGATGGACTTCATCGGCCGGCGCGTCCGCGACCAGTGGCGCGTGGTGGTCGCCACCGAGGGTCCGGGCCCGGCGCAGCGCCTGGCCGAGCTCTTCCACGACAACGACATCCCGGCGAGCCGCGTCGATTCGCTCGAGCACGCGCCGCAGCCCGGCATCATCGAGATCACGACGGCTTCTGCCGGCCGGGGCTTCGTGGTGGACGGGCTGAAGATCGGGCTGCTCACGGAGGCGGACCTCCTCGGGCGGACGAGCGCGTCGGGCACGCGCGACATGCGCAAGATGCCGTCCCGCCGCCGGAACGCCGTCGATCCCCTGCAGCTCAAGGAAGGCGACTTCGTCGTCCACGAGCAGCACGGCGTCGCGAAGTTCGTCGAGCTCATGCAGCGCTCGACGGGGGCCGGCCCCACCAGGACCACGCGTGAGTACCTCGTCCTCGAGTACGCGCCGTCCAAGCGCGGCGCCCCGGGCGACCGCCTGTTCGTGCCGACCGACCAGCTCGACCAGGTGACGCGCTACGTCGGCGGCGACGCACCGGCCCTGAGCAAGATGGGCGGTTCGGACTGGAGCAAGACCAAGAATCAGGCGCGCAAGGCGGTCAAGGAGATCGCCGGCGAGCTCATCCGCCTGTACTCCGCCCGCATGGCGTCGCGTGGCCACGCCTTCGGCCCGGACACCCCCTGGCAGCGCGAGCTCGAGGAGGCCTTCCCCTACGTCGAGACGCCGGACCAGCTGACCACGATCAACGAGGTCAAGGCCGACATGGAGCGTGAGGTCCCGATGGACCGCCTCGTCTCGGGCGACGTCGGGTACGGCAAGACCGAGATCGCGGTGCGTGCGGCCTTCAAAGCGGTCCAGGACGGCAAGCAGGTCGCGGTCCTCGTGCCCACCACGCTCCTGGTGCAGCAGCACTTCGAGACCTTCTCCGAGCGCTTCTCCGGTTTCCCGGTGCGCGTGCGCGCGCTGTCGCGCTTCCAGACCGCCAAGGAGTCGCGGGAGACGGCGGAGGGCCTCACCTCCGGCGCCGTCGACGTCGTCATCGGCACCCACCGGCTGCTGTCCAAGGAGATCGCCTTCAAGGACCTGGGCCTCGTGATCGTCGACGAGGAGCAGCGGTTCGGCGTCGAGCACAAGGAAGCGCTGAAGAAGATGCGCACCAACGTCGACGTGCTCGCGATGAGTGCGACGCCGATCCCGCGCACGCTCGAGATGTCCCTGACAGGCATTCGCGAGACCTCCACCCTCGCGACCCCGCCGGAGGAGCGCCATCCCGTGCTCACGTACGTGGGCCCTTACACGGACAAGCAGGCGTCCGCAGCCATCCGCCGCGAGCTGATGCGCGAGGGCCAGGTGTTCTTCGTGCACAACCGGGTCTCGTCCATCGACCGCACGGCGGCCCACCTGAAGGAGCTGGTGCCCGAAGCGCGCGTCGCAGTGGCGCACGGACAGATGACGGAATCACGGCTCGAGCAGATCATCGTCGACTTCTGGGAGAAGAAGTTCGACGTCCTGGTCTGCACGACGATCATCGAGACGGGCCTCGACATCTCGAACGCCAACACGCTGATCGTGGATCGCGCCGATTCCTACGGACTGTCACAGCTGCACCAGCTTCGCGGCCGCGTGGGCCGCGGGCGCGAGCGGGCCTACGCCTACTTCCTGTACCCATCGGAGAAGCCCCTTGGGGAGGTGGCGCTCGAGCGGCTCAAGGCCGTCGCGTCGCACAACGAGCTGGGTGCCGGCATGCAGCTGGCGATGAAGGACCTCGAGATCCGCGGCGCGGGCAACCTGCTGGGCGGCGAGCAGTCAGGCCATATCCAGGGTGTCGGATTCGACCTCTACATCCGTCTCGTCGGCGAGGCGGTGGCCAACTTCCGCGGGGAGGCGGAGGAGAAGGCCGCAGAGATGAAGATCGAGCTCCCGGTCAATGCCCACCTGCCGCACGACTATGTGCCGGGGGAGAGGCTCCGCCTCGAGGCCTACCGGAAGCTGGCAGCCGCGGTGACCGACGAGGCGATCGACGCCGTCGTCGCGGAGCTGAAGGACCGCTACGGCGAGCCACCCGCCGCCGTCGAGAACCTGATTGCCGTAGCACGCTTCAGGGTCGCAGCGCGGTCGCTCGGCCTCACGGACGTGGCCCTGCAGGGGAACTTCATCAAGTTCTCTCCGGCCGAGCTGCCGGAGTCCAAGCAGATGCGCCTCACGCGGATGTATCCGGGCGCGGCGATCAAGCCCGCGCTGAACGCCGTGCTGGTGCCGAAGCCGAAGACTGCCCGGATCGGCGGACGCGATCTGGTGGATGCGGAGATCCTGGACTGGGCGAAGAACGTGCTCGAGTCGGTGTTCACGCCGTAGCGCGCTTGCCCCTGACACACAGAAGAGGCCGTCCCTTTCGGGGGACGGCCTCTTCTGTGTGTCAGCTGACGTCGAGCAGTCGCCTCAGGAGCTCACTGCCGTTCCCATCTCCTTCTCGTCCGTGCTGTTGCCCTCGGCGAGGTCGTAGCCGGTGTCGGAACGGCCGAGGATGCCCTGCGGGATGTAGAAGACGAGGAACGAGACGACGACGATCACGGCCATCGGCCACACATCCTGCGGCGTGAACCAGGTCAGGAGGTACATGCTGAGGAGGAACGCGCCGAAGATCAGGGTGAACACCACGATGTTCTCGACGAGGTGACCCTTGCCGGCGTGGGCGGGCGGGCTGTCGGTGCGGGTGCTCTGGCGCTCCGCGCTGGCTTCATGTGACATTGGATCTCCTTGCGTGCGAGGTGTGACTGCTGCGCCGTCAGTAAGCTGCGGTGCCCTGTTCACCCTTAACGATAGCGACTCCCGAGCTGGCGCCGATACGCGTTGCACCGGCGTCGATCATGGCGCGCGCGTCCTCGAGGGACCGGACACCTCCTGACGCCTTGACGCCGAGGTCCGGGCCGACGGTCTTCCGCATGAGCGCGACGTCCTGGACGGTCGCGCCACCGCCGTTGAAGCCGGTGGAGGTCTTGACGAAGTCCGCTCCTGCCTCGACGGCGGCCTCACATGCAAGCACTTTCTGATCGTCCGTCAGGAGCGATGTCTCGATGATCACCTTCAGGATCGCGCCCTGTTCGTGGACGGCGTCCGCCACGGCCAGGATGTCCTCGACCAGGAGGTCCCTCTCGCCGGCACGGGCGGCTGCGATGTTGATGACCATGTCGATCTCGTCCGCGCCGTCGGCGACGGCGCCGCGGGCTTCGAAGACCTTGACCTCGGTGGTGGTGGCTCCGAGCGGGAACCCGATGACGGAGCAGGTGAGGACACCGGTGTCCTTCACCGCCGTACGGACGGTGCTGACCCAGATCGGGTTGACGCAGACGGACTTGAACGAGTACTCGACGGCCTCGCGGCACACCGTGAGGATCTGCTCACGGCTTGCTTCGGGCTTCAGGAGCGTGTGGTCGATGTAGGAGGCTAGGGATACTTCGGTAGGCATGGTCCCCATCTTTCCATGGACCTGCCGAACCCCCGCCTTGCGGCTGTCGAGCACCTCGGCGAGGGCGCCCTGTCGTCGGGCGCGTGGCCTGCCCGTGGCGCGTGGCCTGTCAGAGCCCGAGAGCCTCACCGACATCGCGCTTCACGGCCTCGAGGCGCGCTCGGGCGGCCTCCTTCGCCCCCTCGATCTCGGCAGCGGAGCCGACGGGCTCCACGACCTCCAGGTAGCACTTCAGCTTCGGCTCGGTACCGCTGGGTCGGATGATGACGCGCGTCTCGTTCTGTGTGAGGTACAGCAGCCCGTCCGTGGGCGGGAGTTGGGCCGAGCCCTGAGCAAGATCGTCGGCGACCGTGACAGGCGACTCCGCGAACGACGTCGGCGGGTTCTCACGCAGCCTGTTCATCATCGCGCCGAGCAGCCCGAGGCTGCCGACGCGGACCGAGAGCTGATCGGAGGCGTGCAGGCCGTGGACCAGGAAGGCGTCGTCCAGCAGGTCGAAGAGCGTCCGGCCGGAGGTCTTCGTCGCCGCTGCCAGTTCGGCCAGCAGGAGGCCGGCGGAGATGCCGTCCTTGTCGCGGACGAGGTCCGGCGCGACGCAGTAGCCCAGGGCTTCCTCGTAGCCGAACGAGAGCCCGTGTACGCGCGCGATCCACTTGAATCCGGTCAGGGTCTGCACGTGGTCGATCCCTGCGAGAGCAGCGACCCGCCCGAGCAGGCGCGAGGAGACGATCGAGTTCGCGAAAACGCCCTGCCGGACTGCGTCCGCACCCTCCGATGCTCCGTCCCGAGCAGCGGCGAGGCGGGCAGCGAGGTGCAGGCCGAGGAGGGAACCCACCTCGTCACCGCGCAGCATGCGCCACTCGCCGGTGGAGGGCTCGCGAGCAGCAAGGGCGACGCGGTCGGCATCCGGGTCATTGGCGATCACGAGGTCAGCTCCGACCCGAAGCGCCGTCTCGAGTGCGAGATCCAGTGCCCCGGGCTCTTCCGGGTTGGGAAAGGCGACCGTCGGGAAGTCGGGGTCGGGTTCGGCCTGGCGTTCCACGACCGTGACGTCGTCGAACCCTGCCGCCGCGAGTACCGCCTGCGCCGTCCGTCCGCCCACGCCGTGCAGGGGAGTGAGGACGATCTTCAGGTCGCGGGCCCGGAGGGTGGGATCGGCCAGGGCGGAGACCGCCTGCACGTAGTCCGTCTCGATGGACTCCGGCAGCACGGTCCACCCGTCGGCCGCAAGCTCGATGACGTCCACCGCTGCGATGCGAGCCGCGATCCCTGCGTCGTGTGGGGCGACGATCTGGACTCCCCGGGCGTCCTCCTCGACCGCCCGACCGCCGAGGTAGACCTTGTACCCGTTGTCCTGCGGCGGGTTGTGGCTCGCCGTGACCATGATGCCCACTTCGCACCCGAGGGCACGGATCGCGTAGGCGAGCACCGGCGTCGGCAATTCCCGGGGCATCAGGAAGGTCTCGATGCCGGCGGCCGTGAAGATCGCCGCCGTCTCCTCGGCGAAGATGCGCGAGTTGTGGCGCGCGTCGAAGCCGACCACCGCGCGTGGCGCGTAGGATCCGTCGGCCAGGTCGAGCGCGTGAGCGGCCACACCGGCGGCCGCGCGGCGGACGACCACGCGGTTCATCCGGTTGGGGCCTGCGCCGAGGGCCGCACGCAGGCCGGCCGTACCGAAGGCGAGAGGCCCTGAGAAGCTGTCGCGGAGCTCCTGCTCCGACACGGCAGCCGTGGAACTGCCCGACCGGACGTTGCCGATGAGCGTACGGAGTTCCTCCGCCGTCCGTGGATCCGGATCGGCGGCGGCCCAGGCATCGGCGGTGGTGAGGAGGGTATCCAGCTCAGAGGTGGTCATGCGGGTCCCTAACGTGGATCGGCGGCCGACCGACGGCGCCGGTCATGCCTTGAGGTGTGGTCTGACGTGCGGCGGGACGGCTCGGGAACGTCTAGAGCGCGGCGACGATGTCGGCGAGCAGGCGCGAGATGCGCGGCCCGGCTGCCTGGCCCGCCTCGAGTACCTCGGCGTGGCTGAGGGGAACAGGGCTGATACCGGCGGCGAGATTGGTAACCAGCGAGATACCGAAGACCTCCATGCCGGCGTGCCGGGCCGCGATGGCCTCGAGTGCGGTCGACATGCCCACGAGATCGGCGCCGATGCGCTTGGCGTACTGCACCTCGGCGGGGGTCTCGTAGTGCGGCCCGGTGAACTGCGCGTACACGCCTTCCTCGAGCGTCGCGTCCACCTGGCGTGCGAGGCCGCGCAGCCGGGAGGAGTAGAGGTCGGTCAGGTCCACGAAGGTCGCCCCCTCGAGCGGGGAGGACGCAGTGAGGTTGATGTGGTCGCTGATCAGCACCGGGGTGCCGGGCTGCCAGTGCTCCTTCAGGCCTCCGCAGCCGTTGGTGAGGATCATCGTCGTCGCCCCGGCGGCCGCCGCGGTGCGGACACCGTGCACGACGGCGCGAACGCCCTTGCCCTCGTAGAAGTGGGTCCGTGCGCCCAGCACGAGCGCGCGCTTGCCGTTCGGGGTGAGGATGGAGCGGACGGTCCCGGTGTGGCCGACGACGGCGGGTGCGGAGAAGCCGGGGATGTCGGCAGCGTCGAGTGTATGGGTCGTCTCACCGATCAGTTCCGCCGCCTCCCCCCAGCCGGACCCGAGGACGAGGGCGGTGTCATGCCGGTCGATGCCGGTGGCGCGGGCAATGTGGTCAGCAGCACTGCGGGCCAGGTCGAAAGGATCAGAAGTCACCGCTACAACTTACCCCTTGCGTTCCCCGTTGCGCGAAGAGCGCGAGCACCGCCGCGGCCCCGCAACGCGCTGTGATCGCTCATCCCATCGCAACGCCTGGAGTCCATTTTCCGCGTGTCGGTGGCATAGGAGAGAATAAGGCCGTGACCAACCAACTCGATTTCAGTTCATTGCGCCTGGCGATCCTGGGCGGAGGGCCCGGCGGGTACGAAGCCGCGCTGGTCGCGTCGTCGCTCGGGGCCAACGTCACGATCGTGGAGCGCCAGGGCCTCGGCGGCTCGGCGGTGCTGACGGACGTGGTCCCGTCCAAGACCCTCATCGCCACCGCGGACACCATGACGCGCTTCACCGACGCGAGCGGGCTCGGCGTCCACTTCTCGGCGGACAGCAAGGTGTACGCGGACCTGGACAAGGTCAACCAGCGGTTGCTGAAACTGGCTGTCGAGCAGTCCTCCGACATCCGCGCCACGCTCGAGCGACTCGGCGTGCGGGTCATCATCGGTACGGGGAAGCTGCTCGACAACCACCGCCTGGAGGTCGTGTCCGACGGCGAGACCAGCATCATCGAGGCTGACGCCGTCCTGCTGGCCGTCGGTTCGACGCCGCGTGAGCTGCCGAGCGCGATGCCGGACGGCGAACGCATCTTCAACTGGACGCAGCTCTACAACCTCCGGCAGATCCCCGAGCACCTCATCGTCGTCGGCTCCGGTGTCACCGGAGCCGAGTTCGCGAGCGCCTACAACGGGCTCGGCTCCAAGGTCACGCTGATCTCGAGCCGGGACCGCGTGCTGCCGGGTGAGGACGCCGACGCCGCCGAGGTGCTCGAGGGCGTGTTCAGGGACCGCGGCATGACGGTCCTGTCCCGCTCCCGTGCCGAGGCGGTGGACCGCACGGACGACGGCGTGATCGTCCGCCTGGCCGACGGCCGAACGGTCGAGGGCAGCCATTGCCTCGTCGCCGTCGGAGCCGTACCGAACACCACGGGCATCGGCCTCGAGGAGGCCGGCGTCGCTGTCGGAGAGTCCGGCCACATCCAGGTCGACGGCGTCTCGCGCACCACGGCGCCGAACGTCTACGCGGCGGGCGACTGCACGGGTGTCTTCGCCCTCGCGTCGGTTGCCGCGATGCAGGGCAGGATCGCCATCGCCCACCTGATGGGCGACTCCGTCAGCCCGATCAAGCTCAAGCAGGTCGCCTCGAACATCTTCACCTCGCCCGAGATCGCCACCGTAGGAGTGACGGAGGAGGACATCGAGTCCGGGCGGTACCAGGGCGACGTCGTCAAGCTCTCCCTGCACACCAATGCACGCGCCAAGATGATGAACGTCAAGGACGGCTTCGTGAAGGTGATCTCCCGCAAGGGTTCCGGCACGGTCATCGGTGGCGTCGTCGTCGGCCCGCGCGCGTCCGAGCTCATCTTCCCGCTCGCGCTCGCCGTCACGAAGAAGCTGCACGTGGACGACGTCGCCAACACGTTCACCGTCTACCCGTCGCTGACGGGGTCCATCTCGGAGGCCGCTCGCCGGTTGCACGTGCACATCTAGTGCGCAGGCGTAGCTCCGACTTCGTTCCCGGCGTCCAGCATGCGGACATGTTTATCCACTCACTGGACGCCGGTGGTCTGATATTGGGGTTCAACTGAAGCACGGGCGCCGTGCGGCAAGGGCGCTTCGTGCCTCGCGCCGGCGCCTCGTCCGAGAAAGCCGACGCCATGACCTCCTCTACTTCCGCTGATGCCAGCGGAACCACCAAGCCCCTGAACTCGCGGGGCAAGGTGATCTTCGCCAGCCTCATCGGCACGACGATCGAGTTCTACGACTTCTACATCTACGCCACGGCCGCCGTCCTGGTGTTCCCCGCGCTGTTCTTCCCGAACCAGACCTCGGCCAACCAGCTACTCAGCTCGTTCGCGGTGTTCGGCGTCGCCTTCGTCGCCCGGCCCCTGGGGTCCATCGTCTTCGGGCACTTCGGCGACAAGATCGGCCGCAAGGCGACCCTGGTGGCCTCACTGCTGACGATGGGTATCGCCACGTTCCTCATCGGGCTGCTTCCCGCGGCGACCACCGAGGGCTGGGTGTTCCTTGCACCGCTGCTGCTCGTCGTCCTGCGGTTCCTGCAGGGACTCGCCCTGGGCGGCGAGTGGAGCGGAGCGGCGCTGTTGGCCACGGAGAACGCACCCGCCGGAAAGCGTGCGATCTATGGAACGTTCCCGCAGCTCGGAGCGCCGATCGGCTTCATCCTGGCGAATCTCCTGTTCGTCCTGCTGAGCACCACGCTCAGCCCCGAGGAATTCCTGTCCTGGGGATGGCGTGTGCCGTTCCTGCTGAGCGCTGTCATGGTGATCATCGGTCTCTACGTCCGGCTCAAGCTCATCGAGAGCGCCTCCTTCCAGAAGGTCCAGAACGAGGGCAAGGTCGTGAAGATCCCGCTCGGCACCACGTTCCGCCTCCACTGGCGTGCGCTGCTCCTTGGTACCTTCATCATGTTCGCGACCTACGTGCTCTTCTACTTCATGACGGCGTTCACCCTGACCTACGGAACGGCACCGTCGAGCATCGAGCAGGCGCAGGCGAGGGCCGAAGCAGCGGGCAAGGAGTTCACGGAAGCGCAGGCCGCGGCGTTCGTCCCCGGCCTCGGCATGGCGCGCACCGATTTCCTCTGGATGCTCATCATCGGCGTCGTGTTCTTCGGCATCTTCACGATCGTCTCCGGACCCCTGGCAGAGCGTTTCGGACGCCGCAAGATGCTCCTCGCGACCACGGTCGGCATCGCTGTGTTCGGTCTCCTGTGGGCTCCGCTCTTCGGAGCCGGAACAGTGGGCGCCATGGTGCTCCTGATCGTCGGATTCACCCTGATGGGCCTCACCTTCGGGCCCATGGCTGCCGTGCTGCCGGAACTCTTCCCGGCGAACGTCCGCTACACCGGATCCGCGGTCGCGTACAACGTGTCCAGCATGATCGGCGCGGCCCCCGCCTCCTTCATCGCGGTGGCACTCTGGCAGGCCGCCGGTGGAAGCACCGTGCTGGTCGGCGCCTACCTGAGTGTGGCGGCGGTTGCCACGTTCATCGCGCTGTTCGTCTCGCGTGAGACCCGGGACCACGACTACGAGAACAACGTGGCCTGATCGCGGACGCCGCCAGACGGCGGCCCGCGGACGGCGCCGTACCCGACCGGGTGCGGCGCCGTCGTCGTTCCTGGCCGGTCCCGCCGGCGGGCGGTCGGCCGTAGCGGTTGTCCCCGGCGCCGGTTCCCCCCGTACACTGGATGGGAAGCTGGCTTACCAATCCGGGACGTGCGACGACGCCGCGTGCCCGAGGCCACTGCACGGGGTAGCGGAAGTGAGTGACATGGAGAACCGAGCGCTGGCCGGGCGGTACGCACTGGGGGAGCGTGTCGGGACCGGCGGCATGGCGGACGTCTTCGCCGCCCGCGATACCCGCCTGGAGCGGAACGTGGCGGTCAAGCTCTTCCGTCCCGGGACGGCCGACGGGATCGAGCGCGGATCGGCCGAGGCAAGGCTCCTGGCCGGGCTCGACCATCCCGGTCTCGTCCGCGTCCTCGACATGGACAGCGGCGAGAACGCCGCTGACGGCGCCTACCTCGTCATGGAGCTCGTCAGCGGTCCGGACCTGGGCGTACGCCTGCGGAAGCACGGCGCGCTCACCAGGGAGGGAGTTCGGCTCATGGCGCTGGACCTGGCGCGGACCCTGCAGTACATCCACGGGCGGGGCATCGTCCACCGGGACATCAAGCCATCGAACATCCTGACCCGCGATGCCGATCCGCACAGCGGCCTCTTCCAGTACCTCCTCACGGACTTCGGGATCGCCCGGTTCTTCGACGGCGGCCGCATGACGGCGACCGGCCAGGTCATCGGAAGCGCCGCGTACTTCAGTCCCGAACAGACCCGGGGCGACGACGTCGGGCAGGACTCCGACATCTACTCGCTGGGACTCGTGATGATCGAGGCCCTCACGGGTGAACGGGCGTTCCCCGGAACAGGGGTGGAGAGCGCCCTGGCGCGCCTCCACCGCAGCCCTTCCATACCGCACACCGCCGGCCCTGCCCTGTCGGCACTGCTGATCTCCATGACCCTCGACGACCCCGCGAACCGGCCGGATGCAGCAAGCGTCGTCCGGGCATTGACGGTAATGGGACCGCAGCAGGCGGGAGAACCGGTCACGACGGCGTCTCCGGCAAGCACGCCGGACACGGCGTCGTCGTCCGTGTCCGGGGACGCCGCCACAGGCATGATGACGGGCACGATGGCCGGCCCGACGACGGGCGCTGGCGAAGCAGCCGCCGGTGGTCGGTCCCTGCAGCGAGGCGAGCCGGAGACGACGCGCCTCCCGCCTGTCGCGGCGGTCACGAGGATGTTCGCCCCGCCCGCTGATCCTGGCGTGGAGGCGAGCGCCATGCTGTCGCTCCCGGCGGATGCCGCTCCGACGGCTGCGCCCGGCCGCACGTCGCCCGACAGCGGGTCTGCGGCACGTGGTGACGGGGGAGTCGAAAGGTACTCCCGGCCCGCCCGTACGCGCCCGTCCGACGTCGTGCCCCCCGCGCGGCGGCGCCGCGCCGTGCCCTGGCTCATCGCGATCCTCCTGGTCGCACTGCTGGCAGCCGCTCTCTGGGTTTTCATGACGCTGTCCGGGGGCGGCGCCCCGTCGGACGACATCGAACCACTGCCGGCCGTGCCGGGCGAGCCCGGTGAGAAGTTGCAGGAACTCTACGAAAGCGTGCAGCAATGAGCAGTCCAGCCCGGCGCCCCCGAACGCCCAGCGCCCTCCGGTCGAAGGTGCCCGTCATCGTCGCAGCCGTCGTCCTGCTGACGGGTTGCGGCGGGGAGCCCATCGACGCAGCCACTGCGGGGGACTTCCAGGCTGATGTCCGCTCCATCGCAGCGGCTGCAGCCGGCGCTGATCCTGCCGGAGCGATCCTCCTCGCACGTCAGCTCAAGGACGAGGTCGAGGGTGCCCGGGTCGCGGGGACCGTGACGGAGGATCGCGCGGCGCGCATCAGCCTCCGCATCGACGCCGTCGTCGCGGCGCTGGAGGCGGCGCAGGCGCCCACCGATACTCCTCCTCCGGCGGAGGCACCGGCACCGGCGGAGACGTCCGAGGAGACCGCACCTCCAACCGTTCCCGCAACGCCGGTGGATCCTCTTCCCGCAGTGCCTCCTGCCGATGGCGGCACGGAGGATGGCGACGGGTCCGGAGGAGGCGACGAGGAAACGTCCGATCCGGGCGACAGCGGCGAGGACAGCGCTGCGGACCGGGCCCTCGAGCGGCAGCGGAAAGCCGAGGAGAAAGCCCAGGAGAAAGCCCGGGAGGCGGCGGAGAAGGCTGCGGAAAAAGCCGAGGAGAAAGCCGAGGAAGCAGAGGAGAGGGCTAAGGGAAACTCCGGGAACTAGCCCGGCGATCCCCCTCAAGCGCCGGACGCCCGGCCTGTGGCCGGCCTGCTCAGCGCGACCCGTCATCGGCTAGCTCGGCACGGCCCGTAATCGGCTTGCCCGGCACGGCAGGTGATCGGGCGCGGGCGCGCTATCTGTCGGCCGTGCCGAAGCCGGCCCGAGCGGCCGTGCCGGCGTCAGTCGCGGATCGTGGCGATGACGGAGCCTGCCGAGACGGTATCGCCGGCAGCTGCGACCAGCCCGGACAGCGTTCCGGCCTTATGTGCCGTCAGCGGCTGCTCCATCTTCATCGCTTCCAGCACCACGATGAGATCGCCCTCCGCCACGACGTCACCCTCCGCCGCGGCGACCTTCACGATGGTGCCCTGCATCGGCGAGGTCAGTTCGTCTCCACTGACCGCGGCCTTCCCTGCTCGTGCCCGCGACGACTTCTTGGACTTGGTAGGGGTGCTCGCCTTGCCGTTGGTCGATCCACCGAGTCCCGCGGGTAGGACGACATCCAGCCGGCGGCCGGCGACCTCCACGGTGATGCGCTGGCGGGGCTCCTCGTCCGCTGCGGGCTCCGTGGAGCCGGCCCAGGGCTCGATGGTGTTGGTGAACTCGGTCTCGATCCAGCGCGTGTGCACCGAGAATGCTCCGCTCGTGGGAGCGAAGGCGGGATCGGCGACGACTGCTGCATGGAAGGGGAGGACGGTCGGCATTCCGTCGATCACCATCTCACCGATGGCGCGGCGCGCACGCTGCAGTGCCTGTTCCCGGCTCGCGCCGCTGACGATGAGCTTCGCGAGCATTGAGTCGAAGTTCCCGCCGACGACCTCACCCGCCTCGATGCCCGAATCGACCCGGACGCCCGGACCAGTGGGCAGCTTGAGGGTCTGCACCGTGCCCGGAGCGGGCATGAAACCACGGCCGGCATCCTCGCCGTTGATGCGGAACTCGAAGGAGTGGCCGCGCACCTCCGGGTCGTCGTAACCGAGCTCCTCGCCGCGGGCGATGCGGAACTGCTCGCGCACGAGGTCGAGGCCGGTGACCTCCTCCGAGACGGGGTGCTCGACCTGGAGGCGCGTGTTGACCTCGAGGAACGAAATGGTTCCATCCTGTCCGACGAGGAACTCGCAGGTGCCGGCGCCCTGGTATCCCGCCTCGAGGAGGATGGCCTTGGATGCCGTGTACAGCCGCTCGTTCTGTTCGTCCGAGAGGAAGGGAGCAGGAGCTTCCTCGACGAGTTTCTGGTTGCGGCGCTGCAGGGAGCAGTCGCGTGTGGAGACGACGACGACGTTTCCGTGGGCGTCCGCCAGACACTGCGTCTCGACGTGGCGCGGAGCATCCAGGAACCGCTCGACGAAGCATTCACCGCGTCCGAAGGCCGCCGTCGCCTCGCGGACCGCGGAATCGAACAGCTCGGGAATCTCCTCGTGGCTGCGGACCACCTTGATGCCGCGGCCGCCACCGCCGAACGCCGCCTTGATCGCGATGGGCAACCCGAACTCCTGGGCGAAGTCGATGACCTCCTGCACCGATTCCACAGGGTCCTTGGTGCCGGGAACCAGCGGTGCACCTACCCGCTCCGCGATGTGGCGGGCCTGGACCTTGTCGCCCAGCTGCGAGATGGAGTCGGGTGAAGGTCCGATCCAGGTGATCCCGGCGTCGATGACCCGCTGCGCGAACTCGGCGTTCTCGGAGAGGAAACCGTAGCCGGGGTGGATCGCGTCCGCTCCGCTTCGCCGGGCCGCCTCGAGGATGCGGTCCATGACGAGGTAGGACTCCGCGGCTGTCTCGCCACCCAGCGCGAAGGCCTCGTCGGCCATGCGGACGTGCAGCGCGTCGCGGTCGGGGTCCGCGTACACGGCGACCGACGCGATGCCCTCATCCTTCGCGGCACGGATGACCCGGACCGCGATCTCACCGCGATTGGCCACCAGGACCTTCGTCACCCGGTGCTGCCGGCCCCCGGTGTCATTGCTGCCACTCGTGGCGACTGCGCGATCGGACGGGGTGCTGGGGGACTGGTTCATGGGGCTGGAACTCCTTCTTCTCAGGTCGGAGCCTAACCCGGTTTTGTGGCTTCCGCCCATGGATCGTGCTGAAGGGGAGTGTTGTGCGGCAATCCTTTGTAGGGAACCTACAACGAGGTCGGTGCGCCCCAGAGTTCAGTGACGGAGACGCCGGCAGAGTGCAGTAGGCCGCGCAGGGTGGAGATGCTGAGGCCGACGACGGCGTGGGGGTCGCCGTCCACGCGATCGATGAAGGCACCACCCAGCCCGTCGATGGTGAAGGAGCCCGCGCACTGCAGGGGTTCGCCGGTCGCCACGTACGCGGCGACCTCGACATCGGACATCGCGCCGAAGTACACCGTCGCGGAGGACACCGAGCCGATCGTGGCACCCGATCCGCCGTCGCGCGTGTCCACGAGCCAGTGCCCGGTGTGCAGGACGCCGGACCGGCCCCGCATGCGGCTGATGCGCTCGATCGCAACCGAGGGCTCGTAGGGCTTGCCGTGAGCCTCGCCGTCGAACTCGAAGACCGAATCGCACCCGATGACGAGGGCGTCTGCGGCGTCGTCGAGGTTCGCGACCGCCTCGGCCTTCGCACGCGCCAGCAGCAAGGAGGTGTCGTGGGCGTCGGTCACGCCGTAGGAGGCGACGACGGCGGGCTCGTCCACAGCGGACACCAGGACGGAGTGGCGGATCCCGGCCTCGGCCAGGAGCTTGGTGCGGGCGGGGGACTTCGAGGCGAGGATCAGGCGCGGGGTCATGGCTCCAGCGTAGGCAGGCTGCCGGGCAGCGGAAAGCCCGCCCCGGATGGACCGGGGCGGGCCGTCGTGCACCGGGGCGGCCGACTACCGGGTCAGGGCGGTCGAGATGCCGTCGTTCGCGGCCTCGGGGTCGACGCCGTCGCGTACGCTGTCGTCGGCGAACGGGTCACCCGTGCGCTGTGCGTTGTAGAGGTCGAGGTCCAGGAGCCCCTCGCGGCGGGCGACGATCGTCGGAACGAGAGCCTGGCCGGCGACGTTCACTGCCGTGCGGCCCATGTCGAGGATCGGGTCCACGGCGAGCAGCAGCCCGACGCCCGCGAGGGGGAGTCCCAGCGTGGACAGGGTGAGCGTCAGCATGACGACGGCACCCGTGGTGCCGGCGGTAGCGGCGGAACCGAGGACCGAGACGAGGGCGATCAGCAGGTACTGCGTCAGGGTCAGGTCGATGCCGAAGAACTGGGCCACGAAGATGGCGGCGATCGCCGGGTAGATGGCGGCGCAGCCGTCCATCTTCGTCGTCGCGCCGAGCGGCACCGCGAAGGAGGCGTAGCCGCGGGGAACACCGAGGTTCCGCTCGGTGATCCGCTGTGTGAGCGGCAGCGTGCCCACCGAGGAGCGCGAGACGAACGCGAGCTGGATGGCCGGCCAGGCGCCGGAGAAGTACTGCCGGACGGACAGGCCGTGCGCCTTGATCAGGACGGGGTAGACGGCGAACAGCACGAGCGCGAGCCCCACGTAGATGGCCAGGGTGAACTTGCCCAGGGATCCGATGGTGTCCCAGCCGTACACCGCGACGGCGTTGCCGATCAGGCCTACGGTGCCGAGCGGGGCGATGCGGATGATCCACCAGAGGACCTTCTGGATGACGGCCAGCGCCGACGCGTTGAACGCGAGGAAGGGCTCTGCCTGCTTGCCGACCTTCAGGGCGGCGATTCCGACGGCGACGGCGACGACGAGCACCTGCAGGACGTTGAAGTTCAGTGCCGTGGTGACCGCGCCGCCCTCGGCGACGGTCGAGGAGGCCTGGAGGCCGAGGAAGTTCGCGGGGATGAGCCCGGTCAGGAAGGCCCACCAGCTACCCGTGGTGCCGGTGTATTCCGCGGGCTGGGTCGCGTCCGTGCCGGCGCCCGGCTGGAACACCACGCCGAGGGCGATGCCGATGACCACGGAGATGAGCGCCGTGATGGCGAACCACAGGAGTGTCTGCCCGGCGAGCCGCGCAGCGTTGTTGACGGCCCGGAGGTTGGCGATCGAGCTGACCACCGCGGTGAAGATCAGGGGGACGACGGCGGCACGCAGCAGGGCGACGTAGCTCGAGCCCAGCGTGGCGAGCGTCGTGCCGAGACCGGTGGGCGTCTCCTTCGTGTGGCCCGTGTACTTGGCCAGGAGGCCGAGGGCGAGGCCTACGACGAGGGCTGCGATGATCTGCGGACCGAAGGAGGTCGCCCAGCGGGGCAACCTGCGGCGGGAGGGCGGGGAGCTGATTTCAGTAGACACGCCCGAAACACTAGGGGGGCCGTATACACAAGCGAAGCGCCAGTTGCGAAATGTTACGCAGGGCAGGGTGCGCCGCCCGCGGACCCCCGCGCAATCACAGGGCGGGCTGGTGTCTTCCCGCCCGCCCTGTGATGAACGTCTATCCTTCGGACACGAGTGCCCGGCGCAGGGTGTCGAGCCCGACGGACCCGAGGTTGAGCGCACGGGTGTGGAAAGCGCGGAGGTCGAAGGCGTCCCCCTCGCGGGTGCGCACCTCGTCCCGGACCTGCTCCCACAGTCGCTGGCCGATCTTGTACGACGGCGCCTGGCCCGGCCAGCCGAGGTAGCGGGTGAACTCGAAGTTGAGCTGGCCCTCACTGATGGCGATGTTGCGCTTCAGGAAGTCGTAGCCCTTGTCCGGCGTCCAGGTGCCCTCACCCCAGCGTTCGGGGATCTCCAGTTCGAGGTGCACACCGATGTCGAAGACGACGCGTGCGGCACGCATGCGCTGGGCATCGAGCATGCCCAGGCGGTCACCCGGATCGGACAGGAACCCGAGCTCCTGCATCAGGCGCTCCGCGTACAGCGCCCACCCCTCGCCCTGGCCCGACACCCAGATCGCATTGCGTCGCCAGGGGTTGAGCAGGGCGCGCTGGTACGTCGCCGTCGCGATCTGCAGGTGGTGGCCGGGAACGCCCTCATGGTAGACGGTGGTCGTCTCCTTCCAGGTCGTGAACGAGTCCTCGCCCTCCGGGACCGACCACCACATGCGGCCCGGCCGGGAGAAGTCGTCGCTCGGGCCCGTGTAATAGATGCCGCCCTCGTTGGTGGGGGCGATCCTGCACTCGAGGCGGCGCATGACGTCGGGGATGTCGAAGTGCACGCCGGCCATCGCCTCGACGGCCTTGTCCGAGAGCTCCTGCATCCACGCCTGGAGGGCATCGGTGCCCTGCAGCTGGCGGGCCGGGTCCTCGTCCAGCAGGCGGATGGCCTCCTCGACCGATGCGCCCTCCCGGATCTCGTTCGCCACGGCCTCCTGCTCGGCGATGACGCGGTCGAGCTCCTCGACCCCCCACTGGTAGGTCTCCTCGAGGTCGACGGCGCTTCCGAGGAAGAGACGGGACATCAGGGCGTAGCGCTCGCGTCCGACGGCGTCCTTCTCGGGCGCAGTCGGCAGGAGATCGTCCTGCAGGAAGGAGGCGAGCGAGCGGTAGGCGTCACGGGCGGCTCCCGCACCCGACCGGAGCCGCTCCCGCACCGATGCCGGCAGCTCGCCGTCGTCCGCGCTGTCGGTGCTACCCAGCGAATCGAAGAATCCACCGTCCTCGGCGTACTTGGAGGACTGCTCGATGACGATGCCGACCTGCCGGCGGGCAGCCACGAGACCGCGCTCGCGGCCCGCGCGCAGGGACGAGATGTATCCGCCGATCGCAGCGGGCACGTTGGCCATCCGGCCGGCGATGTTGCCCCAGTCCTCCGCCGTGGCGGTAGGCATGAGGTCGAAGATCGCGCGGATGGTCTGGGCCGGGCAGGCGATGTTGTTGAGATCGGCCAAGGTGTAGCCGGCGTCGTGGATCTCGAGGTCGAGGCCGAGCCGCTCCCGCATGGCGTCGAGCGTCACGGCGTCGACGTCGTCGGCGGGCTGGAGGTCCTCGAGACGGCGCAGCGTGTCGCGCGCCGCTTCCGCGAGGGCCTCGATGCCGGCGGGTGAGTAATCCTGGTACTCGGTCTCGTGGCCGGGGATACCCAGTTCGGTCGCGAAGTTGGGCATCAGTTCGAGGAGGGTCTCGTAGTACGAGGTGGCGACGGCGTCGACGGCGGTGGACTGCCGCGCGGGCTGCTCGCCGGGGGAGGGGACGGAAGCTGGAGTGTCATGGGTCACTCGACGAGCCTAGCGTCGTGCAGTTGCCGAAGGCCACCTCCTGGCCCGGGCGCGGGCCGGACGTGCGTCAGCGAACGCTGCGCCGCCACGAGCCCGGCCCCGGCGTCGGCCCGAGCCTCAGCATGACGCGCCGGACCCAGGACCGGGCATGGGTGGGCGCTTCGTCCGCCTCTCCGGTTCCCTGCAGCGCGGCGACGACGGCGGTCAGGGCTGCGAGCTCCTCCTCCGTCGGGTTGCCGGAGACGACCGACAGGACGGCAGGGTCCTCGACGGGGACGTTCTCCTCGACCGTCACAGCGGGATGTTCCCGTGCTTCTTGGCGGGATTGGCGGCTCTCTTGTCCCGCAGTGCGCGGAGCCCACGCACGATCTGCAGCCGCGTCTCGGACGGGGCGATGACGGCGTCGACGTAGCCGAGCTCCGCCGCCTGGTAGGGGTTGAGCAGCTCCTCCTCGTACTGCTGCACCACCTCGGCACGGCGTGCCTCGACGTCGCCACCAGCGGCGGCGACGGCCTTGAGGTCTCCGCGGTACAGGATGTTGACCGCACCCTGTGCGCCCATGACGCCGATCTGCGCGGTGGGCCAGGCGAGGTTCAGGTCCGCGCCGAGCTTCTTGGAGCCCATGACGATGTACGCGCCGCCGTAGGCCTTGCGTGTGATGACGGTCAGCTTCGGCACGGTCGCCTCCGCATAGGCGTAGAGCAGCTTGGCGCCGCGCCGGATGATGCCCTGGAACTCCTGGTCCTTCCCCGGCAGGAACCCGGGCACGTCCACGAGGGTCAGGATCGGGATGTTGAAGGCATCACAGTGGCGTACGAACCGGGCGGCCTTCTCGGAGGCGTTGATGTCGAGTGTTCCCGCGAACTGCAGTGGCTGGTTGGCCACCACACCGATCGTGTGGCCCTCCACGCGGGCGTAGCCGGTGACGACGTTCGGCGCGTACAGCGCCTGCATCTCCAGGAAGTGGCCGTCGTCGACGATCGCGTCGATCACGGCGTGCATGTCGTACGGCTGGTTCGCCGCGTCGGGGATGAGCTCGTCGAGGGCGAGGTCCTCGTCGGTGACCTCCGGCTCCTCCGCGAAGGCCGTCAGGGGCGCCTCCGCCAGATTGTTGGAGGGCAGGAAATCGAGCAGCTCCCGGACGAAGCCGATGGCGTCCGCCTCGTCCGTAGCGAGGTAGGCGGAGGTTCCCGTCGTCGTGTTGTGCTGCCGCGCGCCGCCCAGGGTCTCCATGTCCACGTCCTCGCCCGTGACCGTCTTGATGACGTCGGGTCCCGTGATGAACATGTGGGACGTCTTGTCCACCATCACCACGAAGTCGGTCAGGGCCGGGGAGTAGGCCGCACCGCCCGCGCACGGGCCCATGATGAGGGAGATCTGCGGGACCACGCCGGAGGCGTGGACGTTGTTGCGGAAGATGTCCGCGAACATCGCGAGCGACGCCACGCCCTCCTGGATGCGGGCACCGCCGCCGTCGTTGATCCCGATGACGGGGCAGCCGTTGCGCAGCGCGAACTCCTGCACCTTGACGATCTTCTCCCCGTTGACCTGGCTGAGGGAGCCGCCGTAGACGCTGAAGTCCTGGCTGTAGACCGCGATGAGGCGCCCGTCCACGGTCGCGTACCCGGATACGACGCCGTCGCCCAGCGGTTTCTTCTTTTCCATGCCGAAGGCGGTGGAGCGGTGGACCGCGAGGGCGTCGAACTCCACGAAGGAGCCCTCGTCCACGAGCATGTCGATGCGCTCGCGGGCCGTGTTCTTGCCGCGCGCGTGCTGCTTCTCGATCGCCTCCGGACCGGACGGCTGCTCCGAGAGAGCCTTGCGCCTCCGGAAGTCGGCGAGCTTCCCGGCCGTCGTGGTGAGGTCGGGCTGCGTGTCCTGTTGCATTGATACTCCGGTCGGCGCGGGATGGGGGCAAGCTCTGGCGATGACTGGAGGATTCCGACAAAGCGCAGCGCGTTTCGTCCAGTCTAGTGAGGTTCAAGGGGGTGGCCGTTGTAGGACGCCTACAGTTTCCGGCGCCATCGCTTAGCCGACGCCTCGTTGTTACCGACGAGTAACAACGGTGCGTCGACGCTCGCTGTGACAGCCCGGTTGCTTAGGGTGGAGCCATGACTGCACGCAATGACGCTCAGGAATCGCCCGCCGCGCCCACGCTCGACGGGCGCACGATCATCATGTCGGGCGGCAGCCGGGGGATCGGCCTCGCCATCGCGCTGCGTGCGGCGCGCGACGGAGCGAACGTGGCCATCATGGCCAAGACGGGTGAGCCCCACCCGAAGCTCCAGGGCACCGTGTACACGGCGGCCGAGCAGATCGAGGCCGCGGGCGGGTACGCCCTTCCGCTGGTCGGCGACGTGCGGAACGACGACGACGTCAGGGCCGCCGTCGACGCGACGGTGCACGCCTTCGGGGGGATCGACATCGTGGTGAACAACGCTTCGGCGATCGACCTCTCGAAGACGCCCGACGTCGACATGAAGCGCTACGACCTCATGGCGGACATCAACGTCCGCGGGACGTTCATGCTGAGCAAGTTCTGTCTCGACGCGCTGAGGCAGTCCGGGAACCCGCACATCCTCACGCTCTCGCCACCGCTGAATCTCGAACCGCGATGGGCGGGCATGCACCTCGCCTACACCATGGCCAAGTACGGCATGAGCATGACCACCCTCGGTCTGGCGGAGGAGTTGAAGGAGGACGGCATCGCCGTGAACTCGCTCTGGCCGGCGACCCTCATCGACACCGCAGCGATCCGCAACCTGCCCGGCGGAACCACGATGGTGCAGGCCGCCCGCAGCCCGGAGATCGTCGCCGACGCCGCCCACGCCGTGCTGGTCCGCCCGAGCCGCGGTTGCACCGGGAACTTCTACACGGACGAGGAGGTGCTGCGCGAGGTGGGCGTCACCGACCTCGCCCGGTACAGCCTCGGGGCACCGGAGGATCAGCTCGTCCCGGACATCTTCCTCTGAGGTTCGGCTCGGGGCAGGGCGCGCTGGGCCGGATAGGATCGATGGCATGTCCTCCCGCTATTCCAATCTCGAGCGTCCGGGCCTGAACCTCGGCGCACTGAGGACAGCCGTCTGCATGCCGTCCGGTCCGTTCTCGCGGCTCGACATCGTCGCGAGGACCGGTTCCACGAACACGGACCTCGTGGACCACGCGCAGCGGGAACCGGCAGGGTGGCCCGATCTCAGCGTCCTCGGCGCCGAGGTGCAGACAGCCGGCCGCGGTCGCCTCGACCGCAGCTGGGTGGCACCCGAGCGCTCGTCGCTCTTCGTCAGCGTGCTCCTGCGCCCCTTCAACAGGCAGGGACGGCCCGTACCCACCGGGGCCTACTCCTGGTTCTCGCTGCTCGCGGCGCTGGCGCTTGCCGAGAGTGTCGAGGACCGCACCGAGATCGCCCCCCAGCTCAAGTGGCCCAACGACGTCACGGTGGACGGCCGGAAGCTGGCGGGCATCCTGGCCCAGTTCGTGCCGGGCGCCGACGCGGAGCCGCCCGCCGTCGTCGTCGGGGTGGGGCTGAACGTCAGCCTCACGAATGACGAGCTGCCCGTTCCCACAGCGACGAGCCTGCTCCTCGAATACGCCGGGACCACCGACCGGAACATCCTGCTGAAATCCTTCCTGCGCACCTTCGCGGACCACTACCGCTCCTTCTGCGACGTCGACGGCGACGCGGAGGTGGCCTGGGCGGACGGGCCGTCCCTGCTCGCCCGCGTAGAAGCCAGGATGGCGACCCTTGGCCAGGACGTCCGGGCGGAACTGCCCGGCGAGAACCTGCTGAGCGGCCGAGCCCTCGCGCTGGACGCGCGCGGCGCGCTGATCGTGCGGGACGACGACGGCGAGCGGCACACCATCTCAGCGGGCGACGTCGTGCACCTGCGTCCACAGGCATAGCTGTGCGCATCAAGCTGCTGCCGGGGGAGCGCGTGATCGTGCGTACCCGGCCGAATCCGTTGCCGCTCGTCGGGCCGGTCGTGGCAGGATTCATCATCCTCGCCGCCGGCGGATTCGTGCTGGGCTACCTCGGGCGGAGCAGCCTGTCCGGCAGCCTGGCCGACTGGCAGCCCGTGGTGCTGCTCGTCGTGCTCGCCGTCGTCGTACTCCTGCTCCTCCGCGTGGTCGTGCGGCCGCTGGTCCGCTGGTCGAGCAACCGCTTCGTGCTCACGAGCATGCGGCTCATCCACCGACGGGGGGCGACCCGGCGGATGGAGCACCAGATCAACCTCTCGGCCATCTCCCAGCTCCAGACGGAACAGGGACTGCTGCAGCGGATGGTGGGCAGCGGCACCCTCATAGCGGACCTCGGGTTTGATCGTGCCCACGACTACCGGGACGTTCCGCAGATCGGGACGTTCAAGGAGTACGTGGTGCAGGCCATCAGTGAGCTCCCCCTGACGCGGATGTTCGATGGTGTAGACATGGAGATCGATCCGCAGTACGCCCGCGGCCAGGAGCCCAGGGTGCAGCAGGAATGGAGGAGCGAGCAGCCGTGACAGTCGAGGACCGCCCCGAGTCCGCGCGATCGGCCCGCACCGATGCGGCGGGTGGCGCCGGGAGCCCCGCGGGGACGGGGCAGTACGACGACGCTCGCGAGGCCGCTGCCTCCACGGCGTCGAAGGCCGTGTGGCAGCTCCAGCCGGACATGGCGGCGGACGACGACGGGCCGACGCATCCCGACGACGCGTCGGCCGGTCCTATCGAGCTCGACCGCGACACCATCCGGCGGCTCGAGCGTGAACTCCTCGGGGCCGAACGGACGCTCAAGCGCCGCGACATCGCCGCCGGCGCGGGCGTATCCCTCCTCTCGGCCCGCAAGCTGTGGCGCGCCATGGGCTTCCCGAACATCGGCGACGACGACGTCGCCTTCACCGAGAAGGACCTCGGCGCGCTCACGACGATCATCGACATGGTGCGCCGCGAGCAGTTGACCGAGGACGCCGCGATCTCGATCACGCGCGCAGTGGGCCAGATGACCGATCGCATGGTCGTGTGGCAGATCGAGGCCATCGTCGAGGAGATGGTGGCCCAGCGCGGGCTGACGGACGCGGATGCGCGCAAGACGCTCGTGTCCGAGCTGCCGGACCTGATCGAACCGCTCGAGAAGACACTCGTGTACGCATGGCGGCGGCAGATGAACGCCGCCGTCCAGCGCCTGGCGCTGCGAGCGGAATCGGGCCTGCGTTCGAGCGAGGCGGGCCGCGACGGCGACGAACAGGACGCTCCGCTGCCGCTCGCCCGCGCGGTGGGTTTCGCCGACCTCGTCTCCTACACGAGCCTGTCGCGGCAGATGAACGAACGCACGCTGGCCCAGCTCGTGCAGCGGTTCGAGAACAAGAGCGCGGAGATCATCTCCGTGGGGGGCGGGCGCCTCGTGAAGACGATCGGCGACGAGGTCCTCTACATCGCGGAGTCGCCGGAAGCGGGGGCGGAGATCTCGCTGGCGCTCGCGAAGGCCTTCTCGGAGGACGAGTTCCTGCCGTCCGCACGCTGCGCCCTCGTCTGGGGCCGTGTGCTCTCCAGGCTCGGTGACATCTACGGCCCGACCGTGAACCTGGCGGCACGCCTCACCGCGCTCGCCGAACCCGGCGAGGTGCTCATCGACTCCGTGACGGCGTCGACGCTGGACTCCAACGACAGGTTCGTCCTGACACCCCACGAGCCCCGGCAGGTGCGTGGCTTCGGCGAGGTGCGTCCCGTGACACTCGCCCGCGGCACCGGCACCGGCATCATCCTCGACTGACTCGGCGTCGCGTCATCACACGATCGCTCGGGGACCGGGTGAATGTCCTGCCCGTCGCCTGAGCGGTGGTGAGGGCCGGACCGGGGCCCGGATGCCGGTTCCGCCGAGTCCGCAACGCCGCGAGGTGACGCTGTTGGGACGCACGAGGAGCGAGCGCGACCGGGCAAGGCAGAATAGGAGAATGACCGACCACACCATCGACTTCCCCGGCCAGCGATGCTCGATGTCCAGGATTCTGGTGGTGCGTCCATGACGGGCCACGACGCGGTGCCGGCCTCGCCGCGGGACCTGCGCCTCACCTACGGATTCGCCACCGATCGGGGATTGCGCAGGGAACTGAACGAGGATTCCCTGATCGCGTCCGAACCGATCTTCGCCGTCGCCGACGGCATGGGCGGCCATGCGGCCGGTGAGATCGCCAGCGGAATCTGCGTGCGCACGTTGGGGGCCAGTGCGGTCATCGGTCGGCACCTGCCGGAGTTCTCCGCGGCGGACCTGGAGGAGCTCATCGAGGACGCCGACCACGAGATCCGACGGCAGACTGGCGGGCAGGCGGGTACGACGCTCAGCGGCGTGGTCCTCGTACAGGAAGCAGGAATGCCGTACTGGCTGTTCTTCAACGTGGGGGATTCCCGCACCTACCTGCTGAGCAAGGGCCAGTTCGGACAGATCTCGGTGGACCACTCCGAAGTCCAGGAACTCGTGGATACCGGCACCATCACGTCGGAGGAAGCACGGACGCACCCGCGCCGCCACGTCGTCACGCGCGCTCTGGGAACCGGAGATGACGCCGAGGCCGACTTCTGGCTCATGCCCGTTGAGGAGGGCGACCGCATCCTCATCTGCTCGGACGGACTCAGCGGCGAGGTCAGCGATGATGGCATCTGCGCCGTCATGAGTACCGTGCGCGATCCGCAGCAGGCGTGCGAGGAACTGGTCGAGGCGACCCTGCGCTCGGGAGCGCGCGACAACGTCACGCTGATCGTCGTCGACGCGACGGGCGTGGGCGACGAGACGGAGATGCAGACCACGGCCCCGAGCGGCAGCACTTTCGCGGCCGACGTCGGACATATCGTCGGGACCGGCAGCCATCCTGTCCAGCCCGACGACGCCACGCTGCCGGCAGGAGCGCATGCGGTTCAGATCGCCGGCCCGGCTGCCGGGGCCACCGGACACGAGGGACGCCCGGAGACACTGGGGCTGCAGCCGTGACGACAGCCCCAGCGCCCGTTCCGAGCTACGTGTACACGCCCGGTGACTGGACTGTGCTCTTCCGCGCGCGCCTGATCGCAGCGCTGCCGCCGGGCACTTCCGGGGCCACGATCCAGTCCGTATGGGCGGCCATGGACGACGCCGAGATCGCGACGCTGCTGCCATTGGTGAGCGGCGGATCCGGGGCAGGCCTTGCCGAAACGCCGCCGTTTGCCATCGTGGCCGCCGCGAGCGGCCTGCACGTCATTTTGCGGGGACACGTGACACTCACGGCTATGCACGATTCGGGGTCAAGCACCTACTCAGGGGAGCGCGTCACCACCTGGGCGGAGCACATCCTGGGTGACGGCAGCTTCTCCTCCTTCACCCTCACCTGTGAGCCTGCGGCGGGGCGCCCCCCGACCCTGCCCCTCACCGGCGGCGCCGTGCGCGCGGGATCGATTACCGGAGCGCCCGGACCGGTCGGCGCATCGCTTCACGATCAGACTGTCGGCGCAGTAGGGCCGGCTGCGGAGGCTGCAGACGTCGAAGTATCGAGCACGAGCGGCACTCGAGGCACCGGGAGCACCGGGAGTGCCGGGAGTGCTGCAGGTGCCGGGAGCACGTCTCGTGCCGGCCTTAACGTTCACTCGGCCGAGCCTGTCGCAGATCCAGGCAGCCTCGGCGCCATGGATCCTGAGCTCGAAGCCGAACCGTCCCTCGCGGTCGGCGAAGTGGCCTCCGCACGGTCCGGTGCTGCAGAACCCGGTCATCCCCTGGACGGCAATCAGGTGACGACTACCCCCAGCTTTCACCTGCGCGACGTGCCGCCCGACATCGCCGATCCCGGAGTAGTCTCCGCCATCGAACCCCTCATGCCGGTCCGGACCGAGGCGCCGAGGGCGCGGGAAGCGGCGCCTGGCCGCACCAGCGGCGGCGACAGTGCAGACGGGGCCTAGGCGGAGAACAGGACGGGAAGGTGCCCGTGCGGGCCGTGGGCGTGTCCGGGCATGGGTGGCGCGACCGCCCTGCTCCAGGCGCCCTGCTGGAGCGCTCGTGACGTGCTGGAACAGCCCGGAGCGCCGGTAGCCCGCTCCGGGGCGTTAGGGCAAGATGGAAAAGTGACTCCAGAACCTGACAGCGCAACGGTAGACGCCACTCCCAGTGACCAGCTCAGGGAGGAGTACGCGCAGCTCGCCGAGGAGATCCGCGCGCATCGCATCGCCTATTACCAGGATGCGGCTCCCACTGTCTCGGATGCCGAGTTCGATGCCCTCTTCCGGCGCCTCGAGGAGTTGGAGGCGCTCCATCCGGAACTCGTCTCCAACGACTCGCCGACGCAGGAGGTGGGCGGCGAGGTATCCGCCGCCTTCACACCCGTCGACCACCTCGCCCGCATGTACAGCCTCGAGGACGTCTTCTCGCTCGACGAACTGAGGGCATGGCTGGACCGGGCGAGCGCGGGAGTCGAGCAGCGCAGCCCGGGCGCCAGGGTCTCATGGCTGACGGAGCTCAAGATCGACGGTCTCGCCGTGAACCTGCTGTACCGCAAGGGTGAGCTGGTCCGCGCCGCCACACGGGGGGATGGTGTCACCGGTGAGGACATCACGCACAACGTCCTCACCATCGCTTCGATCCCCCGGCACCTCGCCGGCAGCGACCACCCGCAGGAGGTGGAGGTACGCGGAGAGGTCTTCTTCCCGACGAAGGAGTTCGGGCAACTCAACGAGCGGATGGTCGCAGCGGGTAAGGCACCTTTCGCCAACCCGCGGAACGCCGCGGCAGGGTCGCTGCGGCAGAAGGACCCCGCCATGACGGCGGAGCGTCCGCTGGACATGTACGTGCACGGCATCGGGGCCCGCACGGGGCTCGCGGCCGAGACGCAGTCCGAGACGTACGACCTGCTCAAGGCCTGGGGCCTGCCGACGTCGCCCTACTACAAGGTGCTGCAGACGCAGGACGAGATTCTCGACTACATCGCGCACTTCGGCGAGCACCGCCACGATCTCCTGCACGAGATCGACGGGATCGTCATCAAGGTCGACAGCTTCGCTCTGCAACGCGCCCTCGGCCATACGTCGAGGGTCCCGCGCTGGTCGGTGGCCTACAAGTACCCGCCGGAGGAAGTGAACACCAAGCTCCTGGACATCCTGGTGAACGTCGGACGGACGGGGCGCGTCACGCCCTTCGGTCTGATGGAGCCAGTCAAGGTCGCCGGTTCGACCGTGGGAATGGCCACGCTGCACAACCAGGAGGTCGTCAAGGCCAAGGGCGTCATGATCGGTGACATCGTGGTGCTGCGGAAGGCCGGTGATGTGATCCCGGAGATCGTGGGGCCGGTCCTGGCCCTGCGCGACAAGCAGGATCCGCCGGTGCGCGAGTTCGTCATGCCCACCGAGTGCCCGTCCTGCGGAACCCCCCTGCAGCCGGCGAAGGAGGGCGATGTCGACATCCGCTGCCCGAACGCCCGGTCCTGCCCGTCGCAGCTGCGCGAGCGCGTGTTCCACCTTGCAGGACGCGGAGCCTTCGACATCGAGGCCCTCGGCTACGAGGCGGCCATCGCGCTCACGCAACCGGCTGAGCCGGCGATCCCGCCGATCACCACCGAGGCCGAGATCTTCGACCTCACGCCGGAGAAGCTCGCTGATGTGAAGATCGAGCGGGACAAGAAGGTCAAGGGCGTCGTGACGGGTCGGGAACTCGTGCCCTATTTCTACTCGAGGGGAACCGCCAAGAAGCCCTCCGAACCCAGTGCGACGACGCGCAAGCTCTTCACCGAGCTCGAGAAGGCGAAGAAGCAGCCGCTCTGGCGTGTGCTCGTCGCGCTGTCGATCCGGCACGTCGGCCCGACGGCGTCGCGCGCCCTGGCCACCGCATTCGGTTCCATGGAACGCATCCGAACCGCGAGCGAGGAGGAACTCGCCAACGTCGACGGCGTCGGCCCGACGATCGCGGCGGCGCTCAAGGAGTGGTTCGCGGAGGACTGGCATCGCGAGATCGTGGACCGCTGGGCGGCGGCCGGGGTGCGGATGGAGGACGAGGTCGACGAGAGCGCACCCCGGACCCTCGAGGGCCTCACCATCGTGGTCACCGGTTCCCTCCAGCGGTACAACCGCGACGAGGCGAAGGAGGCCATCATCACCCGCGGTGGGAAGGCGTCCGGCTCGGTGTCGAAGAACACGAGCTACGTGGTGGCGGGGGAGAACGCGGGCACGAAGCTCGAGAAGGCCGAAGCCCTCGGCATTCCCGTCCTCGACGAGGACGGCTTCATCGCACTGCTGCAGAACGGGCAGGCATCCGACGGCGGGCCCGCCACATGACCGGCACTCCGGCGAGTGGACCACACGGTCCGGCCCACTCGCCCGAATCGCTCCTGCACCTCGCCCGCCAGGCGGCGGCGGCCGGCGCGGAGGTACTGGCCCGCCGCGACCCGCAGGCGCTCGACGCCACCAGCAAGAGCTCCGACAGCGACTGGGTGACCGCATTCGACGTCGCGGCGGAGCGTGCGGTGCGCACCGTCATCCAGGATTCGAGGCCCCATGACGTCATCACCGGGGAGGAGCTCGGAACCTCCGTACCGTCCGGCACCTCCCCGGACGGGTCCAGGGTCCGCTGGTCCATCGATCCGCTCGACGGAACCACCAACTTCATCCGGAACATCGTCTACTACGGCACCTCGGTCGCGGTGGCTGCCGAGGACGGCACCTGGCTTGCCGGCGTCGTGCACGCGCCGGCGCTGGAGCGCGTGTATTGGGCGTGCCGCGGCGGCGGCTCGTGGCTGAGCGACCGAGGGGCAGTGCGACGGCTGACCGGACCGGCCACGCACAGGGGGCGCCTCCTGGCGACAGGCTTGTCCTACGACCCGGCCGCACGCGCGGGTCAGGTGCGTGAACTCGGCCCACTCCTCGACGGGTTCGGCGATCTCCGGCGCCTGGGATCGGCGGCGCTCGACCTCTGCCTGGTGGCCGACGGCACGCTCGACGCCTTCGCCGAGCGCGGGCTGAACGAGCACGACCTCGCGGCCGGCGCGCTGATCGCCGAGGAGGCGGGAGTCGCGGTGCGCCGGCCGGTGCTGCGTCCCATGATCGACGGCGGCCCCACCGAGTCCGAGCGCCTCGCAGGGATGACCCTGGCCGGACCTGCGGACTTCGTGGCATGGCATTCGACGGAGAGGCAGTCATGACCACGCCGTCCTGGCAGAAGATCCTGTCGACCCTCGCCGGCGGGCGCGCCCGGCAGCTCTACGCGCGGGCTGTGCTCGGGGAGCCGCTCGACGCGACACCGAAGGAACTGCAGCGACTCGTCGATGCGGGGCTGCTCCGGCAGGACGCCACGGTGGACGAGCACCTGTTTAAGGAAGTGCTCGCGGCCGCATCCCCCGGAACGCCGAGGGGCGTCGACCGCTTTTTCCGGGAGGGCATGATCGATGGCCTGCCGCGGACGGGGCAGGATCGCGCCGACATCCTCGAGCACCTTGCGGAACGCCTCCTGCCGCCGGACGAGGAGCTGAGCGAACCGGAGATCAACCGGCTGCTCGCGACCGTGACACGCGATATCCCCACCCTCCGGCGGGCTCTCGTGGACCACGGGTACGTGGAGCGCTACCCCGACGGCACCGGATACCGCCGGGTGACGGAGTCCTCCTGAACCTTCTTCGTAACATACAGCGTAGGCGTGGCAACCTACGCTGTAGGCGGTAGGGTCTGCATCATCATCCCATTGCCGCCTGAAGACCCTGTCAGCGGCCTACCAGGAGGCGGCTCATGCCCAAGGCAGTCAGATTCTCGACCTACGGCGGACCGGACGTGCTGCAGGTCGTCGACGTCCCGATGCCCGTGCCCGCGGACGGCGAGGTCCTTGTCCAGGTGATGGCGGCAGCTCTCAATCCGGGTGAGATCGGCATCCGCGAGGGAGTCTTCGCCCAGATCTGGCCGGCGCACTTCCCCGAGGGCCAGGGCAATGACTTCTCCGGGCACGTCGTGGAAGTGGGCGGAACAGGGAGCGCCTTCGCTGTGGGTGACGAGGTCCTCGGGTTCTCACCTCGGGCTGCCCAGGCCGAGTATGTCGTCGTCAGCAGTGGAGCTCTCGCACACAAGCCCGCGACGCTCTCGTGGGAAGCGGCCGCCTCGGTCGCCGGAGCGGGGGCGACGGCGTGGGCGTCCGTGGCCGCCGTCAAGCCGCAACCGGGCGAGACCGTCGTGGTGTCCGGTGCTGCCGGGGGAGTCGGCATCATCGCCGCGCAACTGGCCCGCCTGTCCGGAGCCACGGTGATCGGTACTGCGAGCAGTGCCAATGCGGCAGCGCTCGAGGACCGTGGCATCATCCCCGTGCAGTACGGGCAGGGGCTCCGCGCGGAGTTGGAGCGGATGGCACCGCACGGCGTCGATGCGTTCATCGATACCTTCGGCAGGGGCAACGTCGCCCTCGCGATCGCGCTGGGCGTTCCACCCAACCGCATCAACACCACGGCCGACGGCGCCGGAGTGCAGCGGTACGGCGTGCACTCCGACGCCCAGGAGCAGGCGGACTCCCCGGCCATCTGGGGAGAACTCGCCGAGTTGGCGGCTTCGGGAGCCCTCGACATACCGGTCGGTGCTGTTTACCCGCTCGAGCGAGTGGCCGACGCGTACAGGGAGGTCGCCACGCGTCACGGCTTCGGAAAGCGCGTCCTGCGCATCAGGCCCTAGCGGGCATCAGGAAACACGCTCGGCGGCGAGGCGTGCTCCGCCGTCGTGCTGATCCTTGAGGACCGGATGCCGGCTGATGATCGAGACCCGGTTGAAGGCGCCGATCGTGATGGCGATCCATGCGATGGCGGAGAACTCCCCCTCCGTGAGCTCCTGGCGGGCGGTTTCCAGATTGTGGTCCCGCGCGCCTGCCGGTGGCAGGTCCGCGACGGTCTCCGCGACGAGCAGGGCGGCACGTTCCTTCGGCGTGAACAGATCGGTGTCCTGCCATGCGGCCAGGACGGACAGGCGGTCGGGGTCCACCCCGAGCTCCACCGCGAGGATGGTGTGTCGTCGAAGGCAGAAGGCACAGCCGTTCAGCTGCGAGACCCTCAGGTTGATCAGCTCGATGAGCTCGGAGGTGATTCCCGCGCCGATCGCCGCTTCGCGAGCCTTGAGCGCGACTGCGTTGAGTGCCCGGAAGACTGCGGGGTCCTCCTTGTCGAGGAACACGTGGTTGTGCTCGCGGTCGCCGTCGACACTCATGGCTGTGCTGTCCCGGCCGGCTCCGACGCGGGCCTGGCGTCCGGCGCGTCGACGTGGTCCCGGTATTCCGGGTGGCGCCGGAGGTACGCCGCGATGAAGGGGCAGATCGCCACGATGCGGTGGCCCTGGGCGACGACGTCGTCCAGGGCGAAGCGGGCGAGCAGCGGGGCCAGTCCCTGTCCTGCATAGTCGTCGTGCACCTCGGTATGGACGAAGACCCTCTGGTTCTGCCGCGGCCGCGCGCGGTAGGTGGTGAAACCGGCAATGCGGTCACCATCGACCAGCTCGTACCGATGCAGTTCGGGGGCATGCCGGAGGGCGATAGTGGAGATGCCGCTTTCCTGCGGCAACGTTTCATCGGGAGTCATGGAGCGTCCTGTTCATCGGTTTCTACGGGGTCTGATGCGCACGGTCGGAAGCTCCGGGGCCGGCAGGGGTTCGAGCGGGTCATCATCGGGGAGACCGAACGAAGGGTGCCGGCTGCCGGAGCCGGGCGAAATCTCGTCCTGCCACCGCGCCCTGTACTCGACGATCTCCTCGTGGGAACGGCCGACGAAGTTCCACCACATGACGATCTCCTCCCCGAAGGGCGTACCCCCGATGAGGATCAGCCGGGCGGGGGTGTCCGAGGTGTTCCTCAGGGTCACCGATGCCCGTCCCACGGGGAGGTAGGCAAGGGAGTCAGGCGGGACCGGTTGGTCGTCGAGCGATACCGCGCCGGTATCGACGAGGAAGCCGTGCTCGAAGTCTCTGTCGAGCGGGATCGTCGCCGCACCCGACGGACGAACGAGCACTTCGGCCCCGACGAGCGGAGTGTGGGTAGGGACCGGCGACGACACCCCGCCGACGCTTCCGAGGAACACGGTCAGGCGATACCCTTCAGCCTCGACCGGGGCCGGGGCGAAGTGGTCGAAGCGCCTGTCGATCGTCCGCCTGTGCTCGGGCAGCGCGACCCAGAGCTGCACTCCGTGCAGGAGGTCCGTGTCCGGGGTGGAGACCTCGGAGTGCGACACGCCCGACCCGGCGGTCATCAGGTTGAGGTGACCCGGCCTGATCACCGCATGCGTCCCAGCGCTGTCGCGGTGCTCGATCTCACCGGAGAACAGCCAGCTGACGGTCTGCAGCCCGGTGTGAGGGTGCGGCGGCACCTTCATCCCTCCGGTATCGCTCACGCGTGCCGGGCCGTAGTGGTCCAGGAAGCACCAGGCTCCGATCAGGGATCGGTGTCGTTGGGGGAGTGTGCGTCGGACACTCATCGCTCGGGGTCCACCCAGCGGGACGTCCCGCGGCTCCATGACATCGGCGCCCTGACGAGGAGGGAGCGAAGGCTCCGCGGCCGGAGCAGTGATCGGACGTGGTGCTTCGAGGTTGCTCATCGTGTGGTCCTCAGCAGGGCTCGGTCTCTGGCAGGTATGTCTGGCGACGCTCCAGTGTCATCCTATGTGCAGCGGCGCTATCCTCCTACGCCGTAGGGGGCGCCGCCTCACAACTCGAATTCGATGGCGCGACCCCTTGGGGAAGCGTCACAGGACGGGGTCGGCCAGCGCGTCGGCGACGGGGCTCTCCAGTTCACGCCTCAGGGTCGGCAGGACGGCAGAGCCGATCAGATCGAGCTGCTCGTGCACGATCCGCTCGGGCACTCCGCCGAAGTCGATCCCGAACAGCTGCCGCTGATAAGGACCGAACGAGTCCCGGAACGTCATGATGTGGTCGATGACCTCCTGCGGGCTGCCCACGGCCAGGCCCGTCGTCCGGGCCGCCGTCTCGAGTCTGCCGGCGCTCGACATGACCGGGTGCGAGTAGTAGTAGGGAGAGAATTCCTTGAAGGCGGCCTGTGATGTCGGCCTGACGAAGATCGCCCCACCTGCTCCGACGATCGCATCCTCGGGCCGGCCGTGACCGTTCTCCGAGAAGCGTCGGCGGTAGAAGTCGACGTACTCCTTGAAATAGGACACCGGCATGAAGAGGTTGTTCACGAAGAAGCCGTCTGCATAGTGGGCGGCCTGCTCGGCGATCTCGGGGCTGCGGATGGATCCATGCCACACGAAGGGCGGAATGCCATCCAGGGGCCGGGGCATCGCGGTGAACTCGAGCAGCGGCGTGCGGAACTGCCCGCTCCACGTCACCTTCTCCTCCCGCCACAGGCGACGGAGCAGTGCGTAGTTCTCGACGGCCAGCGGGATGCCCTGGCGGATGTCCTTGCCGAACCAGGGATACACCTCGGCCGTGTTGCCCCGCCCGAGCATGATGTCGACCCTCGGACCGGCGATGTGCTGCAGGGTCGCGAAGTCCTCGGCGATCTTCACCGGATCGTTCGTGGTGATCAGCGTCGTCGAGGTGGAGAGCGTGATGTCCGTCGTCATCCCCGCGACGTACGCCAGGAGCGTGCTGTCCGAACTGGAGATGAAGGGCGGATTGTGGTGCTCCCCGATGGCGAACACATCCATCCCGATGTCCTCGGCATGTTTGGCGATGCGTCCCAGCCCGAGGATGCGTTCGGTCTCGCTGGGGGTTTCACCCGTGGTCGGATCCGGCACGATGTCGCCGACCCCGAAGATTCCGATGTCCACGCTGATCACTTCTCTTCCCTGTGTGGTTGTGCACCCGACAACCACGTCCCCCTGCCGTTTATGCCCCCACCGAACTGCACGCGACACGAGTCGGAGGGGCCGCCCCAGAGGTCGCGCGGTCAGGGCGGTGTTGTTCCCGTGTACCGGCAGTGCTCATCCTCGCCCAGGCATTCCTGCGGTTGCGGCTCGCCTCGCTGATATGGGCGGAGGTACCTGGAACGGCCGCAGGACGTCCGTCGCTAGGCCCTCGAGCGGGTCGCCAGCAGCCGGAACTCGGGGTGGTCGGCCAGGAAGGAGAAGGCCATGGGGCACTGGGGCGCTACGTTCAGTCGCCTCTTGTGGACGTTGAGCATGACATGGCGCATGAGGGTCGTATCGAAGCCCTGATCACGGAACCCCGTCTGTTCGACGCCGTCGAGGAGGTTCACCTGCCCACCGTTCATGGAGTACTTCAGGTATGCGGCGAGTCGGCCATCGACGAACAGTTCGAATCGGCGGTACAGCAGGTTGTCCCGGAAGGTCTCGCGTGGCGGAGCAACCGGGCCCCGTTCCATCGCCTGGCGCGCTCGGTAACCGAGTTCGTCGACGACGCTCTGGTAGCGCTCGACGGCGCCGGGCGGCGGGTAATCCGTATCGAGCATCCGGTAGACCTGGTTGGCCATGATGCGGAGCTGGCGTGTCGACGCGGTAGTGAGGTCCTCCGTCGACAGGTGGTCTTCGCCCCTGTGCGTGTCGGACTGGAGCCCGGTGGTCCGGGAATCGGCGGGCGTCTGGTGGGCGGGCCGAGCGAATGAGACGACGTTGCTGCGCGAGACGGTTGCGGCTGTCATGGATGAATCGGTGTTGGCGGTATGCATGAGTTCTGTCATTGCCATTCCTGTGCTTGTCAGAACCATGGCCTGTGGCTAGACCCCGGTGTCACTGAAACAGTAGCGACAACACGGGCAAAAGAAAACTAAGCAACCTTATCGCTTGGTCGATCGATCAGGCCCAGAGCTCGAGTTGCACCTGAGCGGCGAAGCGCCTCAGGTGCACCTCGTCCTCCTCCGTGAAACGGCGTGGACGGTCATCGATGATGCAGAGGCTCCCGATCCGCCAACCCTCCGCGGTCGACACGGGATGTCCGGCGTAGAAGCGCACCTCGGGTCCGTCCGCGACGAGGGGATGATCCCTCCACGCCGGGTCGCTACCGGCATCGGGGATGACGAGCGTGCGGTCCCGCTCGATGGTCCGCGCGCACAGTGCGAGATCCCGTGGCAGATCCTGGCCGATCGGGCCTACGACGGATTTGATGACCTGCGCGTGCGCCGTGATCAGGGCTATGGATGACGAGCTAACGCCGAAGTGTTCCCGGGCGTCCCGCGTGATGCGGTCGAACCGCTCTTCCGCCCCTGACTCGAGCAGCCCTGTCTCGTACAGGGCATGGCACCGCCGGAACTCGGCATCCTCCAGGGCGGAGGTCTTCCCGCGCCCCTCGTCATGGGGAGCACCCTGCTGGGTGCTGGTGCTGTGGTCTCCTGCCGGGGGAGCCGTGAAGTCGTACCCGTCAGGCGACAGGACCAGGCGCCGGAGGTAGTCGTCGTACCCGGAGTCGAGTGTCGCACGCTCGTCGCTGTAGTGCGCGCCGTCGACCAGTGACCCGGAACTGTCCAGCAGCCCGTTGATGGTGTGTGCGAGCAGGTTGCGCCGTTCCAGGGGGAGCATCACCAGTCCACAGAGGTAGCCGTAGACACCGAGCTCGTCGGAATCACCCGAACACTCGAGATATGCCCTGCGCACCTCCTCGACCGTCAGTCCGGCTGCCCTGACGGTCTGGATCGCGCTCCATTGCTGCAGGTGCTCGTCCAGCACGGTGATCCTCTCCTCTTGTCTTCCGGTCGGCCCGAATCCTGCGGCCTGGCCCGCCGTTCCTGTCGACAACCCTAGAGTCCCGAACCCTGTTTTTCGGACCGCGCCCCCCTGATCCGCTCTTGGTGGACAGAGTGGACCTGACGTGCCAGTACCGGCAGTCGCCACGTGCCAAGATAGGCCGGTGAGCACAGCATCGTCCGGAAGCGCCCTGAGCGGGTCCCACGTCACCATTCGCCCGATCCGCCGCGAGGACTACGACGACGTCCGCCGCATCACGCGCGGCGCCTACCTCGAAGCCGGTTACTTCACGGACGACGCCCACCCCTACATGGCCGTGCTGTCCGACGTCGAGCACCGCGCCCAGCACGCCGAGGTGTGGGTCGCGGAACGCGACGGCACCGTGGTCGGATCGGTGGCACTGACGTTCGCCGGGCAGCGCTATACGGACATCGCCGTCGAGGGCGAGCTCGAGTTCCGCATGCTGGCGGTCGACCCCGCAGTGCAGCGTGGCGGCGTGGGCAGGGCGATGGTCGAACAGGTCATCGAGCACGCCCGTACCCTGCCGGGGATCGAGGCGGTGAGCCTGACGAGCGGCTCCGACATGGTGCGGGCGCACCAGCTCTACGAGTCGCTGGGTTTCGTCCGCATCCCCGAGCGTGACTGGGAGGTCCCCAACGAGGACATCCTGCTCTGGGTCTTCCGCCTGGCCCTCTGAGGGGCGCGCAGTGCCGGGCGCCACCCGCGCCAGCACTAGACTGGAAGCAGATACCCACCTCCGACTTCCAGGGGAGATCCATGGCTGAGATCAACCGGGACGACGTCGCGCACCTTGCGAGGCTCGCCCACATCGACATGAACGACGACGAGCTGGACCGCATGGCCGGTGAGCTCGCCGTGATCGTCGATTCCATCAAGACCGTCAGCGAGGTCGCGGGTGACGACATCCCCGCGACGAGCCACCCCATCCCGCTGAGCAACGTCTTCCGCGAGGACGTCGTGGGGGAGACCCTCAGCAACGAGGAGGCGCTCCTCGGCGCACCTGACAACGCCGACGGCCGCTTCAAGGTCCCGGCCATCCTGGACGGGGAGTAACCCATGGCAGACCTGATCCACCTCACCGCCGACGCCCTCGCGCAGAAGCTCGCGTCGAAGGAGGTCTCCGCCGTCGAGGCGACGCAGGCCTACCTCGACCGCATCGACGCCGTCGACGGCGCGATCAACGCGTTCCTCCACGTCAACACCGACGAGGCGCTGCTCGTCGCCGCTGAGGTCGACAAGGCCCGGACCGACGGGGACACGCTGCATCCGCTGGCCGGCGTCCCGATCGCTGTCAAGGACCTGATCGTCACCAAGGGCCAGCCCACCACGGCCGGCTCGAGGATCCTCGAGGGCTGGCAGAGCCCGTACGACGCGACGGTCGTCCGCAAGCTGCGGGCCGCGAAGATGCCCATCCTCGGCAAGACCAACCTCGACGAGTTCGCCATGGGCTCGTCGACGGAGCACTCGGCGTACGGGCCCACCCGCAATCCGTGGGACCTGGACCGCATCCCCGGCGGGTCCGGCGGCGGGTCCGCTGCCGCCGTCGCCGCCTTCGAGGCGCCGCTGGCGCTCGGCACCGACACCGGTGGCTCCATCCGCCAGCCCGGCGCCGTGACCGGAACGGTCGGCGTGAAGCCGACCTACGGCGGGGTCTCGCGGTACGGCGCCATCGCCATGGCCTCGTCCCTGGACCAGATCGGTCCCGTGTCGCGGACCGTCCTCGACAGCGCCCTGCTGCACGAGGTCATCGGCGGTCACGATCCGCACGACTCGACGTCCCTCACCGATCCAGTCGGCGCGCTCGTCGAGGCCGCCCGCATGGGGCAGGTCGAGGGCATGCGCATCGGCGTCATCAAGGAACTGCAGGGCGAGGGCTACCAGGCCGGCGTCCTCACCCGGTTCCACGAGTCGCTCGAGCTGCTGCGCTCGGCAGGCGCCGAGATCGTCGAGGTCTCCTGCCCCAACTTCCGGTACGCGCTCGGCGCCTACTACCTGATCATGCCGTCGGAGGCTTCCAGCAACCTCGCCAAGTACGACGGCGTCCGCTTCGGACTGCGCGTGGTGCCCGAGGGCACGCCGACCATCGAGCGCGTCATGGGGGCCACGCGCGCCGCCGGCTTCGGCGACGAGGTCAAGCGCCGCATCATCCTGGGTACCTACGCGCTGAGTGCGGGCTACTACGACGCCTACTACGGCTCGGCGCAGAAGGTCCGTACTCTCATCCAGCGGGACTTCGCAGCCGCGTTCGAGCAGGCCGACGTGCTCATCTCGCCGACCGCGCCGACCACGGCGTTCAAGCTGGGGGAGAAGCTCGACGACCCGCTGGCGATGTACCTGAACGACGTGGCCACCATCCCGGCGAACATGGCAGGCGTCCCCGGCCTGTCGCTCCCCGGCGGACTCGCGGACGAGGACGGACTGCCCGTCGGCATCCAGCTTCTCGCCCCGGCCCGCCAGGACGCACGCCTCTACCGCGTGGGCGCCGTCCTGGAATCACTGCTCGAAGAGACATGGGGCGGCCCTCTGCTGGCCAAGGCCCCCGAGATCGCAGGTGGTAAGTAATGACTGCTGTAACCGACGAGGTCCTGACCTTCGACGAGGCCATGGAGAAGTACGATCCGGTGCTCGGGTTCGAGGTCCACGTGGAGCTCAACACGAAGACGAAGATGTTCTCCTCCGCTCCCAACGCCTTCGGTGACGTCCCCAACACCAACGTGACGCCGGTCGACCTCGGGCTGCCCGGCGTGCTGCCCGTGGTCAACGGTGTCGCCGTGGAGTCGGCGATCAAGATCGGCCTCGCGCTGAACTGCAGGATCGCGGAGAAGTGCTACTTCGCGCGGAAGAACTACTTCTACCCCGACACCCCGAAGAACTTCCAGACCTCCCAGTTCGAGGACCCGATCGCCTACGACGGTTCCATCGACATCGAGCTGGCCGACGGCACCGTGTTCACGATCGAGATCGAGCGCGCCCACATGGAGGAGGACGCCGGGAAGCTCACGCACATGGGCGGTTCGACGGGCCGTATCCAGGGCGCCGAGTTCTCGCTCGTCGACTACAACCGTGCCGGAGTGCCCCTGATCGAGATCGTCACGAAGCCCATCGTGGGTGCCGGATCGCGCGCGCCCGAACTCGCGAAGGCCTACGTCGCGGCAATCCGCGAGATCGTCAAGAACCTCGGGGTCTCGGACGCCCGGATGGAGCGCGGCAACGTGCGCTGCGATGCGAACGTCTCCCTCAAGCCGAAGGGCCAGGAGAAGTTCGGCACACGGACCGAGACCAAGAACGTGAACTCGCTGCGCGCCGTCGAGCACGCCGTGCGCTACGAGATCCAGCGCCATGCCGCCGTGCTCGATTCAGGCACGCCGATCCTGCAGGAGACCCGCCACTGGCACGAGGACACGCGCTCGACGACGTCGGGCCGGCCCAAGTCCGACGCCGACGACTACCGCTACTTCCCCGAACCTGACCTCGTGCCGGTCGTGACGAACGAAGCTTGGATCGAGAAACTGCGCGCCGAACTGCCGGAGCCGCCCGCCGAGCGCCGCAAGCGACTCCAGGCCGACTGGGGTTACTCCGACGCCGAGTTCCGGGACGTCGTCAACGCAGGGGTCATGTCCTCGATCGAGGACACGATCGCCGCGGGCGTCAGTGCCGCCGTCGCCCGGAAGTGGTGGATGGGCGAGATCTCACGCCGAGCCAAGCTCGCCGACGTCGAGCCGGCCGAACTGGGTGTGACGCCCGAACTGATCGTGGAGCTCAACGCCCTCATCGAGTCCGGCAAGATCAACGACAAGCTGTCCCGGGACGTGCTCGACGGCGTCCTCGCGGGTGAGGGAACGCCTGCGGAGGTCGTCGAGAAGCGCGGGCTCGCCGTCGTGTCCGACGACGGTCCGCTGCTCGAGGCGATCGACGGTGCCCTCGCGGCACAGCCCGACGTCGCCGATAAGATCCGTGGCGGCAAGGTTCAGGCCGTCGGGGCGATCGTGGGCGGAGTCATGAAGGCCACGCGCGGCCAGGCGGACGCCGCACGCGTGCGTGAGCTGATCCTCCAGCGCCTCGGCGTCGAGGGCTAGGTCGCAGCAGAGCACGGAACAGCATCGACGAGGGAGGGCGCGATGGCGGTCATGCCGAGGGCAGAGATCGACATCGGGCCCTCCCTCGTCCTGTCCCTGCTGATCGAGCAACACCCCGACCTGGCGCACCTGCCGCTCCGGTTCGCCGGACACGGGTGGGACAACGCGCTCTTCCGGCTGGGGGACGAGCTCGTGGTGCGGTTGCCGCGGCGCGAGCTCGCGGGTGCGCTGATGAATACGGAGCAGCGCTGGCTGCCGGGCCTGACGGCGCACCTCGCCGTGCCGACGTCGGCACCCGTGCGGACCGGCCTTCCCGGACCGGCGTTCCCGTGGCACTGGTCCGTCTGCCGGTGGATCGAGGGTGCGAGCGGAATCACCCTGCGGCGGGCTGCCCGACGCGCGGCAGCTCCACAGCTCGCCCGGTTCGTCGCGGAATTCCAGCAACCGGCCCCGGCCGGTGCTCCCGTGAGCCCTGTCGGCCGTGGCGGTCCCCTGGCGGCCAGGGACGACGTCGTGCGTGCCCGCCTGACGTCACTTCCCGCGCTGCCGAAGCTGCCCACTTCACGATTGCGGCACGTGTGGGAGGGTGCGGTGGCTGCCCCGACGTGGAAGCAGGCGCCCCTGTGGCTGCACGGGGACCTCCACCCTGCCAACGTCGTGCTCGCGCCGGGAGGGAGCCTGGCCGGCGTCGTCGATTTCGGGGACCTGTGCGCCGGGGACCCAGCAACGGACCTCGCCGCGGCCTGGCTCATGTTCGACGCGGACGGCCGGGCCGTTTTCCGGCGCGAGGTCGAATCGCTCCGACCGACCGACGCCGCCACCTGGGCTCGGGCTCGCGGGTGGGCCCTCAGCATGGGCAGTGCCCTGGCGGTCTCCTCCGACGATTTCCCGGAGTTCCTTGCGCTCGGGGTCGAGATCCTCACCGCAGTCCTCGAGGACTGAGCTTTGTGCAGTCGCTCCGCCAGGCGACTACGTGCGCGCGGGAGCGCGGGAGTGCAGGGACGGCGGCACGTCGTGGACGGGTCTTGGTACTGTTGCTCCGGGCGCATCCCGCCCGGAACTCGTACCGTCCTGGCCCAGCCCATCCCGCTGGCCGCCGGGAGCGGCGTGGAAGGAACTGTCCAGTGAAGGCGCTGTACAAATCCGGGGCACATCCCGGTTTCGATCTCGTGGACCGGCCCGAACCAGATGCTGGGTGGGGTGAGGTCAAGATCCGGGTCATCACCACCGGTATCTGCGGAACGGACCTCCACATCGAGAGCTGGGATTCCTGGGCGCAGGGCATGATCCAGGCACCCCTCATCCCCGGTCACGAGTTCTACGGCGAGGTGGTGGCGCTCGGGGAGGGCATCCGCGGGGTGCGCGTCGGCGACCGCGTGTCCGGCGAGGGCCACATCGTGTGCGGCGTGTGCCGCAATTGCCGGGCCGGGCGCCGCCAGATGTGCATCCACACCTCGAGCGTGGGTGTGCAGCGCGACGGCGCTTTCGCGGAGTTCGTCGTCGTCCCCGAGACCAACGTCTGGGTTCACGATGCCGGCGTCACGCCCGAGCTCGGCGCCGTCTTCGATCCCTTCGGCAACGCCGTCCACACCGCCCTGAGTTTCCCGCTGGTCGGCGAGGACGTACTGATCACGGGAGCGGGGCCGATCGGACTCATGGCCGTCGCCGTCGCCCGCCATGCCGGAGCCCGCAAGATCGCCATCACCGACGTGTCGGCTCCGCGGCTCGAGCTCGCGCGCGGCGTCGGAGCCGATATCGCCGTCGACGTCAGGCGCGTGCGTATCGCGGATGCCCAGCGCGAGCTCGGCATGAAGGAGGGGTTCGACGTCGGCATGGAGATGTCCGGCCATGCGACCGCGCTCCCTGAGATGATCGACAACATGAACCACGGCGGGCGTATCGCCATGCTCGGCCTGCCCTCGGGGCCCATCTCCATCGACTGGGGCAAAGTGGTCACGCACATGCTCACCCTGAAGGGGATCTACGGGCGCGAGATGTTCGAGACCTGGTATGCGATGAGCGCCATGCTGCAGTCCAACCGGACCCTGCAGGAGGCGGTCTCGTCCGTGGTGACCGACTGCCTGCCGGCGAGCGAGTGGCAGCAGGGCTTCGACACAGCGCGCAACGGCGCGAGCGGCAAAGTGGTCCTCGACTGGACCACCTTCTAGGAGGATTGGAACACCGTGTATTCAGCAGTCCGCGACCAACTCGCCGGTGAACTGGACGACATCCGCAGCGCAGGCCTCTTCAAGCAGGAGCGCCGGATCTCCTCGCCTCAGTCCAGCCACATCAGGGCCGGAGCGATCGACGCCGGCGACGCGCAGGTGCTCAATTTCTGCGCCAACAACTACCTCGGGCTCGCCGACCACCCGGACATCATCGCGGCCGCGAAGAGGGCGCTCGACGAGCGCGGGTTCGGCATGGCCTCCGTGCGCTTCATCTGCGGCACGCAGGACCTCCACCTCGAGCTCGAGCGGCGCGTCTCGCAGTTCCTCGGCACCGAGGACACCATCCTGTTCTCCTCCTGCTTCGACGCGAACGGAGGCGTCTTCGAGTCCCTTCTCGGGCCGGAGGACGCCGTGATCTCCGATGCACTGAACCACGCCTCGATCATCGACGGCATCCGCCTCTCGAAGGCGCAGCGCTTCCGCTACGCGAACCGCGACATGGCGGACCTCGAGGCGAAGCTGCAGGAAGCCTCCGGCGCCCGGCGACGCCTTGTCGTCACGGACGGTATCTTCTCGATGGACGGCTACCTCGCTCCGCTGGAGGCCATCTGCGACCTCGCCGAGCGGTACGACGCGATGGTCATGGTGGACGACTCCCACGCCGTCGGCTTCATGGGGGCCACCGGCGCCGGCACGCCCGAGCACGCCGGAGTCTCGGGCCGCGTGGACATCTTCACCGGCACTTTCGGAAAGGCGCTCGGCGGGGCCTCGGGGGGTTACGTCGCCGCACGGGCCGAGATCGTCGCGCTGCTCCGCCAGCGTGCGCGCCCGTACCTGTTCTCGAACTCGCTCGCGCCGTCGATCGTCGCGGCGACCCTGACCGCGCTCGACCTTGTCCAGAACAGTGCCGACCTGCGCTCGACCCTGGTGTCCAACGCCGCCCTGTTCCGCCGCCGGATGACGGAGGAGGGCTTCGAGTTGCTGGCGGGGGAGCACGCGATCATCCCCGTCATGTTCGGCGATGCCGTGCTCGCCGCCCGGACGGCCGACGCGATGCTCGCCCACGGCGTCTTCGTGACGGCGTTCAGCTACCCGGTGGTGCCGAAGGGGAAGGCTCGCATCCGGGTGCAGCTCTCCGCCGCGCACTCCGACGAGGACATCGAGGCGTGCGTCCAGGCTTTCGTCGCGGCACGGGCCGAGGTAGCAGCGAACCGGGAGGCCGCGAACGAGGTCGGCAGCGACGGCGACGGTGCTGCGAACTCGTCCACGGGCGCGCACGTGGGCGGGACGGGCGAGGCCTAGGCCTCGCCTGCACATGAGCCTCGCACGGGCGTTCGGGCACTTCGGGGGAGGCTCGCCCTAGGATGACGGGATGGGTTCCATGGAGTGCGACGTCCTGATCATCGGCGGCGGGATCGCCGGACTGTCGCTGGCGTCCGCGCTGGCGCCGTTCTCCAGCGTGGTCCTCGTCGAAGCCGAGACCACGCTCGGCTACCACACGTCGTCGCGCTCGGCCCGGCAGCTGATACCGAGTTATGGCCCCGAGCCCGTCGTGGACCTCACGCGCCGTACCCTGGACCTCCTCGCGGAGGTCCAGCAAGCCACCGGGCTGGCGCTGACCATGCCGCGGTCGTTCCTGCTGATCGGGTCCGCCGCCGATGTCGACGCCAGAACCACCGCGGGCATGCGCCGGCTGTCCCACGCCGAGGCCCTCGAGCTCTGCCCCCAGCTCCGCCCCGAATCGTTCGAGGCCGCGGCGATCGACCCCGACTGCGTGGGCACGGACACCGACCTCCTGCTCGAGTTCCACCGACGGAGGGCAAGCGACGACGGCGTCATCATCCTGACGGGGACGCCCGTGACCTCCGCCCTGTACGACGGCGAGGGCTGGAACGTCCGGGCGGGCCGCAGGGGTATCAGGGCCGGCGTGGTGGTCGACGCGGCGGGAGCCTGGGCCGACGGCGTGGCCGAGCTGTGTGGTGTTCGGCCCCAGGGACTCGTACCCTACCGCCGCACCGCTGCCATCGTCGGTGCGGCGAACGCGCCGCACGTGGGGACCCCGATGGTGGCTGCCGCCGACGACTCGTTCTACTTCCGTCCCGACGCGGACGGCGTGCTCATCTCGCCGAGCGAGGCCGAACCTGCCGAGCCGGGCGACGCACAACCCCGGGCGGGCGACGTCGAGCGTCTCATCAGGCACCTCGACTCAGTGACCACGCTCGGCATCTCGTCCATCCGTCGATCGTGGACGGGCCTGCGGACACAGCGGGACACCGGTCTGCCGGTCGTGGGATTCGATGCGGTCCATCCCGGTTTCTTCTGGCTCGCGGGACAGGGCGGGTACGGGTTCCAGACGTCGTCGGCGATCGCGGAACTCGCGGTCGTCCTCCTCACAGGCGCGGATCCGGCCGATCTCGGCGCCGATCCGGCTCGAACCGCTGGCGCGGAGGCAGCTCTTCGGCCTGCCTGACCGCCGTGCGGGCACTGGATTCCCGGCCTGGCCAGCAGGTACGTGGGACCGATCCGCGCGCTCCCCGGGAAGCCTCGACGCCGTCAGCGAACGCAGGGTCCGCTACCGCCCCTCCGGACGAACGAGTGCCGCAGCAGGTCTAGGATGGGCGCATGAACGTCATCGAAACGCGCCTCCCCGGCATCGGGGTGCGGCGCGAGATCGTCACGGGCTCGGGCCGGAGGGTGGGAATCGTCGCCCAGCGCGACGGGGATCTCGACCTCATCATCTCCAAGGCCAACGACCCGGATGCATGTGTCGCCTCCATTCCGCTGACCCCGGACGAGGCAGCGACCATCGGCAACCTCCTCGGTTCCCGTCAGCTCGTCGCGCAACTGACGGAGGAACACCGTGACCTGCCCGGAGTCTCCACGCGGCAGTTCCTGATCGAGCGCGGTTCGCCGTTCGACGGACGCCCCCTCGCTGACACCCGGATGCGTTCGCGCTCCGGCGCCTCGCTGGTCGCCGTGCTGCGGTCGGGTCAGGTCCAGGCCTCACCCACGCCCGATTTCATCCTCTCCGCCGGTGACCTGCTGGTGGTGGTGGGCACCTCCGAGGGCCTCGACGCCGCGGCGGACATCCTGCGTAACGGCTGAGCCGCCGGTGCACACGTCTGCCCTCACCCTGATCGAACTCGGCGCCATCCTCCTGTTCCTCGGGATCCTCGGGCGGCTCGCCGGCCGGATCGGGCTCTCGCCGATTCCGCTCTACCTCGTCGGAGGTCTCTTCTTCGGGCAAGGTGGCTTCCTCGAACTCGAGGGGGTCATCGAGTTCAGCGAGGTGGCCAGCGAGATCGGCGTGATCCTGCTCCTGCTCATGCTCGGGCTCGAGTACACCGCCAAGGAACTCGTCACCGGGCTGCGGCAGTCCTGGCTCGCGGGGATCGTCGATTTCGTCCTGAACTTCACCCCGGGTGCGCTCGTCGCCGTCATCCTCGGATGGGGTCCGGTCGCCGCCCTCGTCATGGGCGGCGTCACCTACATCTCCTCCTCCGGGATCGCCGCCAAGGTCATCACGGACCTCGGGCGGCTCGGCAACCGGGAGACTCCCACCGTCCTTGCGATCCTCGTCTTCGAGGACCTCGCGATGGCCATCTACCTTCCCGTGCTCACTGCGGTCCTGGCGGGGCTCAGCTTCGCCGGCGGCCTGGGAACTGTCGGGATCTCCCTGCTCGTCGTCACCCTCGTGCTGGTCGTCGCCCTGCGCTGGGGCAACGTCGTCTCCGCGGTGGTCGACAGTACCGACCGGGAGGTCTTCCTCCTGACCCTCATCGGAGCGGCGCTCCTCGTCGCAGGGCTTGCCTCCGCACTCCAGGTGTCAGCGGCCGTCGGCGCATTCCTCCTCGGCATCGCCATCTCGGGCGCGACGGCGGAGAACGCCGCGCGCATCCTCGAGCCCCTGCGGGACCTCTTCGCAGCCATCTTCTTCGTCGTGTTCGGACTGAACACCGATCCGGCGTCGATCCCGCCGGTGCTCGGTGTGGCGCTGCTGCTGGCCCTGGTCACCTCGGCGACCAAGATCGCCACCGGCTGGTGGGCGGCACGCCGACAGGGCATCGGACGCCTGGGACGGGCGCGCGCGGGTACCGCACTCGTGGCGCGTGGGGAATTCTCGATCGTGATCGCCGGGCTCGCGGTCGCATCGGGTGCGGTCCTTCCCGACCTCGCGGCACTCGCGACGACCTACGTCCTGCTGATGGCCGTTCTCGGTCCGGTGATGGCGCGCCTGGCCGAACCCGCGATGGCACTCGTCGAGCGCATCCCCAGGCGGCGGGCGCGCGTCCTCACCGCCGGGTAGCCGCGTCACGTATTCCTGCACCGGACCGGCGCATTCCTCTGCCGGACCTCTGCCGGACCTGTGCGTGAACAGGAGTGGAGCTAGTCGTCCAGGATCTTGCCGATCGGTTCACGCTTCTCCGCCTGGAAAGTGTCCTCCTCGCGGCCATAGGCCCAGTAGCCGGACAGCGATACCTGTGACCGGGCGAGGCCCTTGTGCTTGAACAGGACATCCCGCAGGGCTTTCATGGCGCCTCGTTCGCCGTGCACGAAGGCGTCGACCCGGCCCTCGGGCCACGGGCCGGCGGCGACGGCGTCCGCGAGCAGCGTCGTCGTACCGGCCGCTCGGCCGTCCCGCTGCAGCCAGTGCAGTTCGAGGCCGGCCGGAGCGGCGAGCGGGATGATCTCGGCTGCGCTGTCCACCTCGATGTACGCGTGGCCGACGGCAGCCGGGTGCAGTGCCTCGATGCCGGCCGCAATGGCGGGCAGCGCCGAATCGTCCCCGACGAAGAGGTGCCAGTCGGCGTCCTGGTCCGGTGACCACTTGCCGGAAGGGCCCATGAGCACGAGGGCGTCGCCCGGCACGGCCCGGGCGGCCCAGGGTCCCGCGATGCCCTCGTCGCCGTGCACCACGAAGTCGATCGCGAGGCGCTGGGTCTCACGGTCGAGCCACCGGATCGTATAGGTCCGTTTCACGGGCCTGTCCTCCGCCGGGAGCTCGTCCTTCAACGCCGCGAGGTCGTACGGCGGCACGAGCCCGAGCTCGGGCTTCGCGAAGAGCAGCTTGGCGTACTTGTCCGTCGCGTCGCACTCCTGGAGGTCCGCGAAGCCTGGTCCGCCGGCCACGACCCGCACGAGGTGCGGGCTCAGCCACCGGGTCTCCTGCACGGCGAGGACCGCCTGGGGGCGCGGCGGTCTGGGCGGAGCTTCGGTAGCGGGCGAGGACATGAGGATGCGCTTCTTTCACGGGAGGTGTTGTTAGCCCACCCTAACAACTCTTACTGAGGGACTGCTGGGAGGGCCTCCAGGGCCGCGGCCAGGAGGGAACCGTCGTCGACCAGCAGTCGCGCGGCCTCGATCTCCGGAGCCAGGTAGCGGTCCGTACCGGGGCCCTCGACGTCCTGCCGCAACAGGTTCCGGACGGCACTGATGGGTGTCGAACTACGCATTCCCGGACGGGTGCCCTCGGCGCCCGCAGCAGCCGCGGTGCCGCCCGTCGCATGGGCTCCGTCGCGCATGTCCAGGGCCCGCGCCGCGGTCAGGATCTCGATGGCGAGCACCCGGGTCAGGCCGTCGATGGCTTTCCGCAGCTTGAGGCCGGCGGCCCACCCCATGGACACGTGGTCCTCCTGCATCGCCGAGGAGGGGATGGAGTCGACCGACGCCGGGTTCGCGAGCCGCTTGAGCTCCGACACGATGCCCGCCTGCGTGTACTGGGCGATCATGTGGCCGGAGTCGACGCCCGGATCCGCGGCGAGGAAGGCATTGAGGCCGTGGCTGCGGGCCTTGTCGAGGAAGCGGTCCGTCCGGCGTTCACTCATGGACGCGACATCCGCGACGGCGATGGCGAGGAAGTCCAGGACGTAGCCGACGGGGGCGCCGTGGAAGTTGCCGTTCGACTCGATCCTGCCATCGGGAGTGATGACCGGGTTGTCGATGGCGGAACCCAGTTCGATCGCCGCCACCGATTCGGCATGGGCCAGTGTGGCCCGTGCGGCGCCGTGCACCTGGGGAGCGCACCGCAGGGAGTAGGCGTCCTGCACGCGGGTGAAGCGGTGCCTGCCGGTCTCGGAGGTCAGCTGCTCCGCGATCAGGGGAGAGTTCCGGAGCAACGAGCGGATGTTCGCCGCGGACGCCATCTGGCCCGGGTGCGGACGCAGGGCGTGAAGGTCCTCGGCGAAGACGGCGTCGGTCCCGAGGAGGCCCTCCACGCTCATCGCGGCGGCGAGGTCCGCCGTCGTCAGGAGCCGGTGCAGGTCGGCTGCGGCGAGGACGAGCATGCCCAGCATGCCGTCGGTTCCGTTGATGAGCGCCAGGCCCTCCTTCTCGCGGAGTTCTACCGGTGCGATCCCTGCAGCCGCGAGGGCCTCGGCGGCGGGCACGAGCTCACCGGAGCCGGTGCGGACATCGCCTTCGCCCATGAGTGCGAGGGCAACGTGGGACAGCGGCGCGAGGTCACCGGAGCACCCCAGGGAACCGTACTCGCCGATGACGGGGGTGATCCCGGCGTTCAGCATCGCGGCGTAGGTCTCGGCCACCAGCGGGCGCACGCCGGTGCGACCCGTTGCAAGTGTCGACAGGCGCCCGAGCATCAGTCCGCGTACCACCTCGCGGTCCACCTCGGTGCCCGAGGACGCTGCATGGCTGCGGATGAGGCTGCGCTGCAGCTGGCTCCGCTGGTCGAGCGGGATGTGCTTCGTGGCCAGCGCCCCGAATCCTGTCGATACGCCGTAGTGCGGCGTCCCGTCGTCCACCAGCGTGTCGATGACGGCGCGCGAGGCGGCCATCGCGGCGAGGGCTTCTGCCGCCAGTTCGACCCGAACGCCGTGCCGAGCCACCGCGACGACGTCGGCCGGGGACAGGGGGCCGGTGCCCACGATCACGGATTGCTGGTTCACGCTGTGCCTCGGATCTGCGGCTCGCACCGCTATTGCCATTGAGTGAAAAGGACGTTTCAATCAGTGAAATACACGCGAACGCCGAAAGCAAGGAGGCGACCCATGGCGGAACCGTCGACCCGCACTGTCGAGCGGGCCCTCGTACTCCTGGGGGCGGTGTGCGACGCCGGTTCGCTGACCCTCGCCGATGCGGCGCGGGAGACGGACCTCTCGGCCTCGACGGCCCTCCGGCTCCTGCGCACGCTGGAGGGTACCGGGTTCGTCCGGCGCGACGCGCTCGGGACCTACCGGCCCGGGCTCCGGGTGGTGCAGCTCGGAGCCCAGGCCCTCGGGCACGAGTCACTGGTGTCCCTCGCGGAACCTGCGCTCGAACGTCTCGTCGAGAGGACGGGGGAGTCGTCCTACCTCAGCGTGCCCTCGCACGACGGCGAGGGTGTCTACCTCGCGATGCGGGAGGGCACGCACTCGGTGCGCCATGCCAGCTGGGTGGGGCGGAGCATCCCGTTGGAAGGTACCGCGGTCGGCGCCGTCCTCACCGGCGGCCACCAGGGCGACGGGTTCGTCGTCGTCCGGAACGGCGTGGAGACGGACGTCACGGCTATCGCGGCTCCGGTCTCGCCCGGAGGCCGGGTGGTCGCCGCACTCAGCGTCGTCGTTCCCAGCTACCGCATCACCGAGGCGGAGGCCCGCCGCATCGGTGCGCTCGTCGCGCGGGAGGCAGCCGCGCTCCTGATGGAGCCGGACACCGGCACCGTCCCCCTGACCGAGGATCTGACAGGAGAACCAGTATGACCACACCGACGCCCAGCCCCACACCAACGCCCAGCCCCACACCGACGCCCCAGCCCACGACGACACACGACCCGTCGCGGAGGATCCGTGCCGCACGCGGCACGCAGCTGACCGCGAAGAGCTGGCAGACCGAGGCTCCGCTGCGCATGCTCATGAACAATCTCGACCCGGAGGTCGCCGAGCGCCCGGAGGACCTCGTGGTCTACGGCGGCACCGGGCGTGCGGCCCGCAGCTGGGAGGCCTACGACGCCATCGTCAGGACGCTCGAGACGCTCGACGACGACGAGACGCTGCTCGTGCAGTCGGGCAAGCCGGTCGGCGTGTTCCGCACCAACCCCTGGGCTCCGCGCGTCCTGCTCGCGAACTCGAACCTCGTGGGCGACTGGGCAACGTGGCCCGAGTTCCGGCGCCTGGAGGCAGAGGGCCTCATGATGTACGGCCAGATGACGGCCGGGTCCTGGATCTACATCGGGACGCAGGGCATTCTGCAGGGCACCTTCGAGACGTTCGCCGCGATCGCGCGCAAGCGTTTCGGCGGGAGCCTCGCGGGCACATTGACCCTCACCGGGGGCTGCGGCGGGATGGGCGGCGCACAGCCGCTGGCCGTCACGCTCAACGGCGGCGCCGTCCTGATCGTCGATGTCAGCGAGGCACGCCTGCGCCGGCGTGTCGCCAAACGGTACCTGGACACCGTCGCTGAGCACCTCGACGACGCCGTCGCCCAGGTGCTCGCCGCCAAGCGCGAGAAGCGCGCGCTGTCCGTCGGCGTCGTCGGCAACGCGGCCACGGTCTTCCCCGAACTGCTCCGGCGCGGGCTCGACGTCGACATCGTCACCGACCAGACCTCGGCGCACGATCCGCTCAGCTATCTGCCGGAGGGAATCTCGCCGGACGAATGGGAGCGCGAGGCATCGGCCGACCCCGACGGTTTCACGAAGAAGGCCCAGGTGTCCATGGCACTCCAGGTCGAGGCGATGGTGGGCTTCCTGCACGCCGGCGCGGAGGTGTTCGACTACGGCAACTCCATCCGGGACGAGGCCCGCAAGGGCGGCTACGGCCGTGCCTTCGATTTCCAGGGTTTTGTCCCCGCGTACATCCGCCCCCTGTTCTGCGAGGGCCTCGGGCCCTTCCGCTGGGTAGCCCTGTCGGGTGACCCGGCGGACATCGCGGTCACCGATGCCGCCCTCAAGGAGCTGTTCCCCGACCACGGGCACCTGCACCGTTGGCTCGACGCCGCAGCGGAGCACGTCGAGTTCGAGGGCCTCCCCGCGCGGATCTGCTGGCTCGGCTACGGGGACCGTGCCAAAGCCGGCCTGCTCTTCAACCGCCTGGTCGCCGAGGGGAAGGTCTCCGCGCCGATCGTCATCGGTCGCGACCACCTCGACTCCGGCTCCGTCGCCTCGCCCTACCGCGAAACGGAGGCCATGGCGGACGGTTCGGACGCCGTCGCCGACTGGCCACTCCTGAACGCGCTGCTCACCACCTCCTCCGGAGCAACGTGGGTCTCGATCCACCATGGTGGCGGCGTGGGGATCGGCCGGTCCATCCACGCCGGGCAGGTATCGGTGGCGGACGGCACGGAGCTCGCCGCGCAGAAGCTCGAGTGCCTCCTGACGAACGATCCCGGGATGGGAGTCATCCGGCATGTCGACGCGGGCTACGAACGCGCCCGGGAGGTCGCGGTGGAGCGCGGCGTGCGCATCCCCATGGAATCCTGAGAATCCCGCCCGAAGACCCACCACCGGAAGGTACCGAAGTGCAGACCGTATCCTCAGTCCTCGACAGCATCAGCGACGTCGGCCGCGATGCGGTCCGCGGTGGTTACTCCCGCGGTGTCTACACCGGCGCGGAGCTGTCGCTGCGTGAGTGGTTCTCCGCAGAGGCCGGTGCCCGCGGACTCTCCGTGGAGACCGACCGCAACGGCGTCCTGTGGGCCTGGTGGGACGCGACCTCCAGCCGCGACGGCGCCCTCGTCACCGGCAGCCACCTCGACTCGGTGCCCGGTGGCGGGGCGTTCGACGGCCCCCTCGGCGTCGCATCGGCCCTCGTCGCCGTCGACCTCCTGCGCGAGCGTGGCCTCGAACCGCAGCGCTCGCTCGCCGTCGCCGTCTTCCCCGAGGAGGAAGGGTCGAGGTTCGGGGTGTCCTGCCTCGGTTCGCGCCTGCTCACCGGGACGCTCGACCCGGACCACGTCCGCTCACTCAGGGACGTCGACGGCGCGACGTTCGCCGAGGCGGCGCAGGCCGCCGGCATCGATCCGCAGCATCTCGGCCGTGACGAGGAAGCCATCCGGCACATCGGCGACTTCGTCGAACTGCACGTGGAGCAGGGACGCGGGCTGATCGACCTCGACTCCGCCGTTGCGATCGGCTCCACGATGCTGGGGCACGGGCGCTGGCGCCTGTCCATCACCGGCCAGGGCAACCACGCGGGAACCACGCTCATGGCGGACCGCGCGGACCCGATGATCGCTGCAGCCCAGGTGGTCCTCGCCGCGCGGAAGATCGCCGCCGAGCAGGACGGTGCGCGTGCCACCGTCGGGCGGCTGCAGCCCGTGCCCGGTGGCACGAACGTCATCGCCTCGCGCGTGGATCTGTGGCTCGACGTCCGCCATGAGGAGGACGCCGTGACGGCGTCGCTCATCGAGAAGATCCACGGCCAGGCGCAGAAGATCTGCGCGTTCGAGGGGTGCCGCGCCACCCTGACGGAGGAGTCACGGAGCAGCACGGTCCACTTCGACGGTGCGCTGCAGCGGACCCTGGGCAACGCACTCGGTCGCTCCTTCCCCGGTACTCCCACGCTGCCCACGGGCGCCGGGCACGACGCGGGCATCCTCGGTGCCATCGCGCCGACCGCCATGCTCTTCGTCCGCAACCCGACCGGCATCAGCCACTCGCCCGAGGAGTTCGTGGAGCGCGACGACGCCGACGCGGGAGCGGTTGCGCTCGCCGACGTCCTCGAAGACCTGCTGTGACCGGACCGACGGAGGCGGGCATGGCGTCCGCACGTCGCGGCATCCACGGCACAGGCGGCGGCACCGGCGCGGTGGCTCGGGCCGTCTGGTGCGAGTACGCGTGGCTGGAGGCGGAGGGCGTGTGCGACGCCGTGCGGGTCGAGATCGACGCCGACGGAACCGTGGTCGGCGTCCTGCCGGGCGTGCCGGCCCAGGACGGCGACGTCGTCCTCCGGGGCGTCGCGTTCCCTGCCGCTGCGAATGCCCACTCCCACGCGTTCCACCGTGCTCTGCGGGGCCGCACCCACGACCGCGGCGGCACGTTCTGGACCTGGCGGGACACGATGTATCGAGCGGCGGGGGCGCTGACCCCGGAGCTCTACGAGGAGCTGGCCACCGCCGTCTACGCCGAGATGGTCACCGTGGGCTGGACGAGCGTCGCCGAGTTCCACTACGTGCACCACCAGCCGGACGGCACGCCCTACGGAATCGGTGACGGAGCCGGCGCCGGGGAGCCCCATGCCATGGAACTGGCGCTCGCGCGTGCAGCCGTCCGTGCCGGCATCCGCCTGACGCTGCTCGATACCTGCTACCTGGCCGGGGGATTCGGCACGCCCCTGCAGGACGGGCAGCGTCGCTTCTCGGACGGCACCGCGGCCGCGTGGCTCGAACGTCTCGCTTCGCTCCGCTCCACGATCTCCTCCCTGTACCCCGACCACCAGGTGTCCCTCGGTGCGGCCATCCACTCCGTGCGTGCCGTGCCGGAGGAGGACCTCGCGGTGATCGGACAGCATCTGCCGACGGAGCTGCCCCTGCACGTCCACCTCTCCGAGCAGCCCGCGGAGAATGAGGACTGCCTCCGCGCCACCGGCCGCACCCCGGCCGGGTTGCTCGACCATCACGGGCTCGTGAGCGAGCGACTGTCCGCAGTGCATGCGACGCATGTCAGCGAACGCGACGTCGCCCTCCTCGCGGACGCCCGTTCCGTCGTCGTCCTCTGTCCCACCACCGAGGCCGACCTGGCGGACGGCATCGGCCCGGCGGGCGAGTTCCAGCGGGCGGGAGCGAGGCTCGCCCTCGGCACCGACCAGCACGCCGTCGTCGACCCGTGGCTCGAGATGCGGGCGCTCGAGCACGGTGAGCGCCTGCGCACCGGGCGGCGGGGCCACTTCGATCCGGAAGGGCTGCACGGCATCGCCGCGCTCGGAGGAGCGGCAGCGCAGGGACGCCGCGGCGCAGGCTTCAGTCCCGGCTGTCCCGCCGACTTCATGGCCGTCGACCCGCACAGCGCGCGCACGGCAGGATCCTCCTGGGAGCAGCTCGCCTACACGGCGACCGGACAGGACGTCACGGGTGTCGTCGTCGGTGGCATCCTGGTGGCGCATGACGGCGTCCACGTCACGCTGGGCGACCCCGCCCGACTGCTGGTAGCGGCCATCGACCGGCTGGACACAGCCACGAACGCGATGAACGGGCCGCGCGCCTCCGAGAACTACACGCAGCCCTGGGAGCGGCACTGATGTCCCTGCTCATCACCAACATCGGCGAACTCATGACCCAGGACAGCGAGCATGCGGTGCTGCGGAACGCAGCGGTGGTCCTCGAAGGCGAACGCATCAGCTGGATCGGTTCCGCGGCGAACGCTCCCGCGGCCGACGAGGCCTATGATGCCGGTGGTCGCGCCGGCCTGCCGGGCTGGGTGGACAGCCACACGCACCTCGTGTTCGCCGGCGACCGCACGGGCGAGTTCGAGGCGCGCATGGCGGGGGAGTCGTATGCCGCGGGCGGGATCGCGGCGACCGTCGACGCGACCCGCGCTGCGAACGACTACGACCTCATGCGGCTCCTGCTGGCCCGCGTCGCCGAGGCCGCCGCCGGCGGAACCACCTATCTGGAGACCAAGACGGGCTACGGGCTCGACGTCCTGCACGAGGAGCGCAGCGCGCGCCTCGCGGCCGGCGCCGTCGACGAGGTCACGTTCCTCGGAGCGCACCTCGTGCCGAGCGGATGGGACCCCGACGACTACACCGACCTGGTCTGCGGTCCCATGCTCGACGCCGTCCGCCCGTACGTGCGCTGGGCCGACGTCTTCTGCGAAACCGGTGCGTTCACGGCAGAGCAGTCCCGACGCGTCCTCGCTGCCTGCTCGGCTACCGGCCTCGGCCTGCGGGTGCACGGCAACCAGCTGGGGCAGGGCGAGGGAGTCGCACTCGCGGTCGAGTTCGGCGCCGCCAGCGTCGATCACGTCAACCACCTGTCCGACGGCGACGTCCGCGCGCTCGCGGCCACGTGGGGAGCATTCGCCGAGGACGGTGCACCCGGAACCGTCGCGACCTGCCTGCCCGCCTGCGATCTCTCCACACGCCAGCCGTTCCCGCCTGCCCGGCAGCTGCTCGACGCCGGCGTGCACCTCGCCCTCGCGAGCAACTGCAATCCCGGCACGTCCTATACGAGTTCGATGGCATTCTGCGTCGCCACGGCTGTCCTGCAGATGGGGCTGACCGTGCACGAGGCGGTCAGGGCCGCCACCTTCGGGGGAGCGCTGGCACTGCGGCGGCACACGGGGGATGACGTCGACGGGCGTCGCGCCGTCGGATCGCTGGCCGTCGGGCACCGCGCGGACCTGCAGGTGCTCAACGCGCCGTCGGCGACCCATCTGGCCTATCGCCCCGGCATGCCCCTCGTCCACGCGGTCTGGAAGGCCGGCACCAGGGTCAGGTAGGAAGGCCGCCCAGTGCGGCGACTGGGAATCACCGTCGGCCGCTGGGAGGATAGCGCCATGCCTGCATCCTCCGCGTCGTCCATGGCAGATCCTGGCCGTGCGGATGCTCCCGCATCGAGACGCCGCATCACGGCGGAGCTGCTGATCGTACTCGGTCTGTCCCTCGGCCAGTCCGGGGTGTACGCCATCGTCAACCTGGCGGAGAAGCTGACGCGGGGGCCGCTCGCCGGGCAGACCACCACACTCAATCCGGTCCTCAACGACCGGCAGTACTTCGATCTCACCTACCAGCTGCTGGGGATCTTCTTCGCGCTGGTCCCGGTGGCGCTGGTGCTGTTCCTGCTCAGCGGGCAGGGTGCCTCGGCGTTCCGCCGACTCGGTCTCACGTTCGAGCGACCGCTGCGTACCGTCGGTTTCGGGGTCGGCTTGGCGGCGGTGATCGGCGTCGGCACTCTGGGTGTGTACGCCGGTGGCCGCGCGCTCGGGATCACGACGGCACTGGTGCCCGCCGCGCTCGACGCCTACTGGTGGACGGTTCCTGTGCTGATCCTCTCCGCGGTCCGGCATGCGGTGCTCGAGGAGGTCATCGTGGTGGGCTACCTTTTCATCCGTCTGCGGGAGCTCGGCTGGTCAACTCCCGCGATCATCCTCACCAGTTCGCTGGTGAGGGGCAGCTACCACCTCTACCAGGGATTCGGGCCCTTCATCGGGAATGTGCTGATGGGGCTCCTCTTCGCTTTCTTCTACACCCGGACCCGTCGTGTCATGCCGCTCGTGATAGCCCACGCCCTGATCGACACCACGGGATTCGTCGGATTCGCGCTGCTCGGACCCGCCATCGGAATTGGCGGATGAATGCGGCCGGATAAGCCTTACCTCTGCTTATTGCGGACGCTGATCATGACTAAATTAATCGACAATTGCGGTGCTAGCGTGAATTCATTCGGGATATCGGCGGCTTCGACCGGGGCTGCACCGGACCGGCCAGGAGGAATCATGAGCGTCGTCACCAGTGTCTCTGAGTGCAGTGTCCACAACTGCTCGTTCAATCACGACGGCTGCACCGCCGTCGCCATCACGGTGTCGGGAAGCGAGGAGCACGCGTCCTGCGCAACCTTCATCGACACCTCCATCAGCGGGGGCCTACCCAAGATGCTCGCGCACGTCGGTGCCTGCCAGCGCTCCGAGTGCAGCTTCAACCACGACCTGCTGTGCAGCGCCCCTGCGGTCAAGGTGGGCCCGGGTGCCGAAGCGGCCGACTGCCTGACCTACACCCACGCCTGAGCAGAAGAAGACGAAAGGGGGCCGGACGACGTCCGGCCCCCTTTTTCCGTTTCTACCCCATCAGATCTCGATGCGGCCTTCTCCGGTCTCGAAGGTCACGGACATGATGCCCGGCGTACCGTTCGGAGCGATCCACTGCACCTGCACACCGTCGAGCGTCTCCTCGACGTCGGTGCCGAGCCATTCGGTGACGCGTTCCGAGGATCCGGCGATCGTCAGGCAATCCAGCTTCACGGAAGCTGGGCGCGCCTTCGAGGGGTGGAGGGGCTCGGTGCCCTCGTCCCAGCGGAGGAGGTAGGGCACCTGCGGGTCCGCGATCAACCCCTTGATGCCGATCTGCTGCCACGTGAGTTCCTGGCCGTCGGGGAACTTGCGGTTGCCCGGTACCGCACTGCGGCCGAGGCGCTCCTCGAACGGACCGAGGTCGTCGACGGCAACACACCAGCCCATCCATCCGCCGCCGGCCTCGGAGCGGGCCCGGACTGCCTGACCGAACGGAGCCTTGTCCGACGCCGGGTGGTTGAGAACCTCGACGACCTCCAGGTACTGGCCGTTCGCCAGAGGGAAGATCATGTTGCGGGTGCCGAAGCGGGGGTGAACGCCGCCCTTCACGGCCTCCATGCCGAGCTTGGCCGAGATCCGGTCGGCCGTCGCGGCAAGTCCATCGGGTTCGCAGGCATATGAAACGTGGTCCAGGCGCATGCCGACATTTTGGCACTAAGTGATGAACGTCTCGACTTAGGCTCGCCTTACCCCTTCTGGCGGTCCACTTCACGCAAGGTCATACGGGTTGCCGGATCGGCCCCGATGGGTTTTCATGAGTGCAGGTCATGAGTGCCAGCACGAAGCCCCGGCTTGCTGGCCGGCAACCCTCCAACCGCGGTGGGGTGCCCCGGGTGAGGACCAGGCTCGGCGTCGCCAATGGCGCCGTGCAAGCGCGGGCTCCTCCGGGGTCCGGTCTCCTGGAGCGGTGTCCACCGGCCGGAGCATCGGACCACGCGGAGCCCCTATCGACTAGGGAGCACCATGTCCAACGATTGGTCCTTTGAGACACGCCAGATCCACGCCGGCCAGGTGCCGGATGCAGCGACGGGAGCGCGCGCGCTGCCCATCTATCAGACGTCGTCGTTCGTCTTCCCGAGCGCCGAGAGTGCGGCGAACCGTTTCTCGCTGACCGAATTGGCGCCCATCTACACGCGCATCGGCAACCCGACCCAGGAAGCGGTCGAGACGAGGATCGCCAGCCTCGAGGGCGGAGTCGGAGCACTGCTCCTCGCCTCCGGACAGGCCGCCGAAACCTTCGCGGTGCTCAACATCGCCGAGGCGGGAGACCACATCGTGGCGAGCCCGAGCCTCTACGGGGGCACCTACAACCTCTTCAAGCACACCCTGAAGAAGTTCGGTATCGAGACCACCTTCGTGGAGGATCCCGACAACCTGCAGCAGTGGCGGGACGCCATCCGGCCCAACACGAAGCTCTTCTTCGGCGAGGTCGTCTCGAACCCGCGGCAGGACGTCCTCGACCTCGAGGGCATCAGTGCCGTTGCGCATGAGCACGGACTGCCCCTGGTCGTGGACAACACCCTGTCCACGCCGTACCTGATCCGGCCCATCGAGTGGGGAGCCGACATCGTCGTGCACTCGGCCACGAAGTATCTCGGCGGGCACGGCAACGCCATCGCGGGCGTGATCGTCGATTCGGGCAACTTCGACTTCGCGCAGCACCCGGAGCGGTTCCCCGGCTTCAACACCCCCGACGAGAGCTACCACGGACTCGTCTACGCGCGTGATCTCGGCGTCGGCAGCGCCCTCGGAGCCAACCTCGCGTACATCCTCAAGGCGCGCGTCCAGCTGCTCCGGGACCTCGGGGCGTCCGTGTCCCCGTTCAACGCCTTCCTCATCGCGCAAGGGCTCGAGACCCTCAGCCTGCGTGTCGAACGGCACGTGCAGAACGCCCAGGCCGTCGCCGAGTGGCTCGAGGCGCACGACGACGTCGAGCGTGTCTCCTACGCGGGTCTCCCCTCGAGCCCCTGGTACGAACGCGGCAGGAAGTACGGCCGAATCGGTACCGGCGCCATCGTCAGCTTCGACATCGTCGGAGGCCTCGAGGCCGGCAAACGCTTCGTGGACGGCCTCGAGCTCCACTCGCATGTCGCGAATGTCGGCGACGTCCGCTCGCTCGTGATCCATCCCGCGTCGACGACGCACAGCCAGCTGGGGGCAGAAGCGCAACTCACCGCGGGCGTCCGGCCGGGGCTCGTCCGGCTGTCCGTCGGCCTCGAGAACGTCGCCGACATCCTCGCCGACCTCGACGCCGGTTTCCGCGCTGCGAAAGAAGCCTGACCCTTCGTGACCACCTACCCTCCTGCTCCACTGCATTCCGGATTCGACGCCGCGGCCCCCGCGGGGGACGGGCTCCTGCGCATCGGCTCGATCGGTCCGCTGGCACTCGAGACCGGAGGTGAGCTGCCGGACGTCCAGCTCGCCTTCGAAACCTGGGGCAGGTTGAACAGGGACGGCTCCAATGCGGTACTCGTGCAGCATGCCCTGACCGGCAGCTCGCACGTCGCCCGGGGCTCGTCGGAGGAGGAGGGCTGGTGGGATGCGCTCGTCGGACCCGGGTGTCCGGTGGATACCGATCATTACTTCGTGGTGTCCGTCAACATGCTGGGAGGCTGCTACGGCTCGACGGGGCCGGCCAGCCTCGCTCCCGACGGTACGCCCTGGGGCTCGCGCTTCCCCTTCGTCACCATCCGGGATTCCGTCCGCGCCGAGAGCCTGCTCGCCGACCAGCTCGGTATCGGCCGCTGGCACTCGGTGCTCGGGGGCTCGATGGGAGGGGCGCGCGCACTCGAATGGGCTTTGATGTATCCGCAGCGCGTGGAACGGTGCGCGGTCATCGCCTGCACTGCCGCCAGCTCGGCCGAACAGATAGCGTTCGCCCAGGCGCAGCTGCAAGCCATCCGCCTCGACCCCGCGTATCGCGGCGGCGACTACTACGACGGCCCGCATCCGGACGCGGGCCTCGGACTCGCCCGGCGGATCGCGCACATCACCTACCGTTCGGAACATGAACTGGAAGCGCGCTTCGGTCGGGCGGAGCAGGACGCCGAGCAGCCCCTCGGGGCCGTCCTGCCCGCCGATCGAGGGCGCTATCAGGTGGAGAGCTACCTCGACCACCAGGCGGACAAGCTCGTGGAGCGTTTCGACGCCAACAGCTACGTCGTCCTGACGGAGGCGCTCATGAGCCACGACGCCGCACGCGACCGGGGGAGCCTCGACGCTGCGCTGCGGGGCGCCACGTCGGAGTTCTTCATCGCCGCCGTGGACTCGGACCGGCTGTACTTCCCGGAGCAGTCGCAGCGGCTGGCTGATGGACTGCCCGGGGATGTCCCGGTTCACACGATCTCCTCGCCGGTGGGCCATGACGCGTTCCTCACGCAGATCCATCAGCTCGACGCGCAGCTGCGCGCCACCCTCTACGCGGTGTAACAGATACCGGTTGGGATTCCAGCGGCGGGCACCTAGGCTGGGAGCTAAGCCTGCTTACTGATGGTCTGCAGGCACGTTCGAGGTACAACGCCCCCGGACTCACCGGCGTGAGATGAAGAGGAGCTGTTCATGGAACTGAGCACCATTGGCTGGAACCAGGAAGCACGCGACAAGATCCTGCTCGATTCCGATCGCGCCCTGCAGGGAGCGGTCCGCGAGGCCGTCGAGACGATGCAGGGCAAGTCCCGCGACGAGATCTACGAGTTCCTGTTCCAGAAGCTGCAGCCGCAGTTCGTCGACTTCAAGCCCGGACCGGACCTCAGCGCCTGCGCGGACGCGGTAGCGAACGGCGACGTCGACCTGGAGAGCTGAGCGCGGCGGGTTCGATCACTGAATCGTGACAGAAGTGACCGGTGGGCATGGCGCTCACCGGTCATTCCTGTCATTTCTGTCATTCCTGTCATTCCGCGAATTCCCTGTAACTCATGGCAGTCCTGAGCAGCAGAACGCGGGGCTCGACGTCGCGCCACGACCTCGGTCCCTCGCCGGCCCCGCGGCTCGCGATCGGGACTCGCTCGCGATCGGGACTCGTCAGTCCGATGCCCCCGGCGGCATGCCCGGGCCGAAGATCGGCCCCGCCTCGAGGCGCTTCGCGACGACGCCGTCGCCCGAGGACTGGTGGCGCAGGCGGCGCAGGACCCACGGCACGAAATATTCGCGAGCCCACACCAGGTCCTCCGCGCGAGCGGTGCGCCAGGAGCGTACTGGACGCTCCTTCGGATGCAGCGGCTCGAGGGTGTGGCGCACGGCGAGGGTGTCCAGCACCATCGCCGCTATTGTGTGGTGGCCGAGTGGTGAGAAGTGCAACCGGTCCGAGGACCACATCTGCGGGTCCATGAGCTGCCGCAGCGCCCACATGTCGGCGATCACCGCCTCGTGACGGGCGGCAACCGTGCGGAGGTTCTCGTTGAAGATCGCGGTCTTCGACCGGATGCTGCCGAGGACGGTCTCCCGGACGTCCGGACCGGTGAACAGGACGACAGTCGCTCCGGAGGCGGCGAAGGTGTCGACGACGGCGTCGAGCTTGTCCGCGAGGAGGTCGGGATCCCCGCCGGGCCGTAGGAGGTCGTTCCCGCCCGCGCTGATCGTGACGAGGTCCGGTTGGAGGGCGAGGGCCGGCTCGACCTGCTGGTCGATGATCTGCTGCAGCAGGCGGCCGCGGACCGCCAGGTTCGCGTAGGCGAAGTCCGCCTGCCCGCGGGCCAATTCCTCCGCAACGCGGTCTGCCCAGCCACGATTTCCACCGACGCTTTCCGGGTCGGGGTCCCCGATACCTTCCGTGAAGGAGTCCCCGAGGGCGGCGTACCGATGCCAGGGGTGGGGCTCGGACACGAGGCTCGGGTCGATCATCGGCCCGTTGACGAGGGGATCGGCAGCGTCGGGCAGAGGCGATGGGGCATCCGTTGGGCTCACCCGGGCATTCTTTCAGGCCCCGTGCCGATGGGGCCAGCGACTCCGGTCCCCGCGGTCGCGCCCGCCGGCTGCGGCTGGCGCGCGGCTCCGGATCCATCTTCGGGACGAGGCGCCGTGGCGCGATCTCCGGGGCAGGGTGCAGACTGCACCATGCCAAAATGGTGTCATGACCGAATCCGCCCGCGGCACAGCTGCGCCCTCCACCCGTTCCTGGGACCCCGTCGTCCTGTGGTCGAAGCCCGAGTCCGAACGCGAGGGTACGCCCCTGCTGGTCCTGTTCCACGGGTACATGGCCAACGAGGAGGACCTCATGGGGCTCACCGACCACCTCCCGGCGGACTTCACCGTGGCATCGGTGCGCGCCCCTCAGCCCGCAGGGCCGGGCTTCTCGTGGTTCCCGCTCTCCCGTGAGACCGATTACTCCGTGGAGCGCGTCGTGGAGAGCGCCACCGCCGTCGTGCAGTGGCTCGATACCCTCCGCAGCGCCCACACCAGCGTCAGCCTCCTGGGTTTCTCGCAGGGTATGGCGGTTGCGACCTCGCTCCTGCGCCATCGGCCGTCCGACTTCGCCTGCGTTGTCGGCCTGTCAGGGTTCGCCGTGCCGTCCGAAGGCCACGCCTTCTTCCGTGACGAGGAAGCTGCGGAAGCGCCCGCCCAGTTCTTCTGGGGCCGCGACCAGGCAGACGAGGTGATCACCCCGGAGATGATCGAGTTCACGCACGCCTGGCTCACCAAGCACACGAAGCTCACGAAGATCCTCTACCCGAACATGTTCCACAGCATCAATCTGCAGGAACTTGCGCATGTTCGGGAGTTCCTCAGCATGACGGTTCTCGGCCGTCGCTGAGCGCTCGACGCCTGCTCGACGCCTGAAGCGCTCGACGCGTGCGGTCCTACCCGCGAGGGTGCTGCCCGAGGGTCGCTGCCCTCCGGGTACTAGCCCTGCGTGATGCGCACGGTCTCGCCGTTGACGCTGATGGTGTCCCCGGGGTGCAACTGCCGTCCGCGGCGTTCCTCGATCTCCCCGTTCACCTGCACCAGTCCGTTGTCGATCAGGTTCTTGGCCTCGACGCCGTCCTCGGCGAGGGAGGCGAGCTTCAGCAACTGCCCGAGGCGGATCATGTCGTCCCGGATGGGCAGCTCTGCGATGGATGCGTCGTCGGTCATGCAGTCCATCATGCCGGATGCTGCCGCACTAGGTGTACCCGGCCATGAGGTTGGTGGCGTTTCCGGTCTTGTGAAAGGGGAGAACCTCCGGGCTTAGTGGAGATGTCTGA
>NZ_PJIQ01000059.1 GCF_002929745.1 Arthrobacter sp. B1805 | reverse complement strand
CGCGGTCAGCCTTGATTACACGGGCACGAGTTTCGCGTCCATGACCGGACGCGGTGTCCAAGCGACAGTGAACAACCATCAGGTGTCCGTGGGCGGACCGAACATGCTCAAGGAGCTCGGCCTCGCTACCCCTGTCGACATCGCCACGACGGTGGAGCAATGGGTGGGCCGTGGAGCGTCCGTGCTGCACATCATCCGCGACGGCTCCGTGATCGGCGCGGTGCGGCTCGAGGACAAGGTCCGCGAAGAATCCAGGGCAGCAGTCAAGGCGCTGCAGGCCCGCGGGGTGAGGGTCGCGATGATCACCGGGGACGCGCGTCAGGTCGCAGACGCCGTCGGCGCGGAGCTGGGCATTGACGAGGTATTCGCCGATGTCCTGCCGCAGGACAAGGACACCAAGGTCACCGAACTGCAGTCCCGCGGGCTGAAAGTGGCCATGGTCGGCGATGGCGTGAATGACGCCCCTGCCCTGGCCCGCGCCGAAGTGGGCATCGCGATCGGCGCCGGCACGGACGTTGCCATGGAATCAGCGGGCGTTGTCCTGGCCGGGAACGATCCCCGATCGGTACTGGCAATGATCGACCTGTCCCGGGCGAGCTACCGCAAGATGATCCAGAACCTGATCTGGGCCACCGGATACAACGTGCTCGCCGTCCCCCTGGCCGCCGGGGTGCTGGCCTTCGCGGGGATCCTGCTCTCCCCCGCCGCCGGCGCGGTCCTCATGAGTGTCTCCACGATCGTGGTGGCCCTGAACGCGCAGCTGCTGCGTCGGATCGACCTC
>NZ_PJIQ01000058.1 GCF_002929745.1 Arthrobacter sp. B1805 | reverse complement strand
TAGCCATTGAAGGACTAAAGCGGCTTCTGAGTGATAAGGTCGGTCTGGATGACATAGCTGCAGCAAAAATTGAGAAGTTGACCGCTGAGTTGCAAGAGCAAGAGCAAGATCATGAGGAGTGTGATCCTGTCGAGAGGATTAAAGACGGATTTATTCACTTCAAAATCCACCATTTCGACAAGTGTCCAGATTACTATAATCAACTTGCAGAAGGGCAGCACCCCAAGTTTCTGGTGTTTGCGTGCTCTGACTCCCGCGTTAGCCCCTCTCATGTCCTCAACTTCAAGCCAGGGGAAGCCTTCATGTGCAGGAACATTGCTAACATGGTTCCTGCATTTAATCAGTTGAGATACTCAGGAGTTGGTGCAGTCATTGAATACGCAGTCAAGCATCTTGAGGTGGAGAACATCCTGGTCATAGGACATAGTCGCTGCGGTGGGATACAGGCCCTTATGTCTCTTCCTGCTGATGGAACTACTTCCAATGACTTCATCGATGACTGGGTCAAAATCGGTTTACCAGCCAAGGCCAAGGTGGAATCAGAGTGGAGCGACGCGACATTTGAGGAAAAATGTGAACATTGTGAAA
>NZ_PJIQ01000057.1 GCF_002929745.1 Arthrobacter sp. B1805 | reverse complement strand
CCGGCCTTGCGCTCTCTGTCGACAATGTCCCAGATTACGTATCCGATCTGTTCTTGAAGATAGGCCAGCGCTGCAAGCTGCCTTGTGTCCTCGTTTGAATGGCTGAGACTCGCCATTGAATCGGAGTGCGCCTGAGCGAATGAATGGAGCGTGTTTTCTTCGTCCTTTTGGCTGTGTGAGAGGTCGGCGTTATCGAAGTATTGGCCAAGAATCCGGGCCGCTTCGATCGCTTGCTGAGTGCTAGGAGTAGTCATAAATCAAACGTATGTCAAGAATAGTTGACTGTCAAGAAAAGTTGACATAGGCGTAAAAATGGGCGATTCCTGGGCATCAATTCGATACTCAGGAACCGCCCATATGGAGAGTGTTTTACAGCATCATGTCCAGCGAGGACAACGGTTTGTGCCTCCATTGGTAAGTGGTGTTTCGGGAGACCTCGACAAGTTCCGCTGCTTCTCGTTGGGTCTGTCCGGCGTTCATTGCTATTTCCGCAAGTAGTCGGCGGAGGTGTTGGCCGTGATTAGCTCCGGAAACGATGAGCTTGGCCGCTTCTTGCTGGCGTTCGTAGCCATTGCGTGATGACTGAACAGTCCGCAAAGCCTTTGTGTAGGTGTCGATGAGTTCTTGAATATCGCGAGAAAGGCCCACTACATCTGTCACGTCCTTTGCGGGGTAATAGAGGGCATCTTCGTATACGGGTTCAGGGGCTGGTTTAGGTGTCATGGTTCCACTGTAGCCCTTTGCGCTTTCATCGAGCAACGTGGTACGTTTTTCTCGGTTGCTCGATTACCGGGCAAACTGAACCTATGAAAAGAGACTCACCATGAGCAAGCAGATCACTCCCGGAG
>NZ_PJIQ01000056.1 GCF_002929745.1 Arthrobacter sp. B1805 | reverse complement strand
TCAGTGATCGAATCATAAACCTCCAACCCCAAACGATGATGCTTAATCGTATGATTCACCGACTCACAATGCGGATTATCATTGCTAACCCCAGGCCGAATCAACGACTGCTCCACCCCATAACGCTCAAGCATCCTAGCCATATCCTTGCTCGTCATAATTGAACCGTTATCGGAATGCACCACCTCAACACGACCTAAACCTTCCTGCTTGATCGTCTCCTCGATCAACATGACAGCCACATTTTTGTCTTCACGTGACTGCAACGTCCACCCCACAATCTTGCGGGAAAACAAATCCATCACCACATGCAAGGCATACAACACCCGCGTATGTGATCCCTTCACCCACGTCACATCCCACACAAACACCTGACCAGGCCCTGTCGCTGTCACCGTCGGCACAGTTGCTGGTTCACGAGTACGTCGCGCAGGTTTAACCACCGGATCACGCAAGGTCTGCGCAATCCGGTAAAACATCCGCTCACCAGCTAAAAGTCGCTCGCCACTATCAAGATGCTGGTAATAGATTTGTCGCACACTCAACCCCTGCTCAAACCCGGCAGACAGCAGCACGGCGATCTGGGCGCGGTCAGCATCACTGATGCGTTTAGCCCCACTGCGCTTAGTATGCGGGATCGGGTTTTTCACCCGCGGCCTGGGATGGTGTCGGTAGTAGTAACTAGATTCCGATAGCCCTAGAACAGCAAGTGCATTCTTTTTGGTTTACCCGCTTCGGCGTAGACAGCTAATCAGGTGCTCTTCAAGATCAAGGTTGCTCTGATACATGCTGCGCTGTGATGTGGATAGTGTTGCGCCTCCTCGTCTTATTCCGCGCCATCCTTGTGCATTATCGCGATAGCTTTTCCCAACGC
>NZ_PJIQ01000006.1:165974-244921 GCF_002929745.1 Arthrobacter sp. B1805 | reverse complement strand
AACCAGCAAATTCAACCAATCAAAAAACAATCGGTATCAACAAACTTGGCACACTATTGAGTTCTCAAACAACAGGAGCTACCGGCACCAAACACAACCAAACCGTCATGTCATCGCTCCGAAGCAACTTTTCAAGCTTACCCGCACTATTTCCGTTTGTCCAAATCGGCCGGTTCCCACCTCCAGGCATTCGTTCCATTCCATGCGGATAGGAGGAGAGCCTGTGTTGTGTGGTTGTCGGCCGACTAGATAACTTCATCAGCGCGGGTACCTACAGTAGCACCGGCTCGGCCTGAATGTAAACAGCGGCGGACTCCCATTCCAGGGAGTCCGCCGCTGTTGCTGCTAAGGAAGCTCGGTCAGGACGCTGCGGGCTTCAGATACAGCACCCCGAGCGGCGGTACACGGACGTCGCCATAGGCGGGCTGCCCGTTGTGGGCACCCTCGCGCGCCGTCACGAGCCCGAGATTGCCGACCCCGGATCCACCGAACTCCTCGGAGTCGGTGTTGAGGACCTCGGTCCACTCGCCGGCCCAGGGCAGGCCGACCCGGAAGCCCTCGTGGGGTCCGCCGGCGAAATTGGCGATGCACACCAGTGGGTTGCCCTGGTGGTCCCAGCGGATGAACGACAGCGTGTTGTGCTCGCCGTCGTTCTCGTCGATCCACTGGAACCCGGCCGGCTCGTTGTCACGGGCATACAGCGCCGGTGTCTCCCTGTAGATCGTGTTGAGCGAGCGGACCAGTTTCTGGACGCCCTGATGGGAAGGCGTTTCCGTCAGCCACCAATCGAGGCTGTGGTGCTCGGCCCACTCGGCCTCCTGCGCGAACTCCGAACCCATGAAGATCAGCTGCTTGCCGGGGTGCGCCCACTGGAAGGCGAGGTACGCACGGACGTTCGCCAGTTGCTGCCAGCGGTCTCCCGGCATCTTGCGCAGCAGTGAACCCTTGCCGTGCACGACCTCGTCGTGGCTGATGGGAAGCATGAAGTTTTCCGTGTAGGCGTACACCATCGAGAAGGTCGCCTTCCCGTGATGGTGCACCCGATTGATCGGATCCTCGGAGATGTACTCCAGGGTGTCGTGCATCCAGCCCATGTTCCACTTGATGCCGAAGCCGAGTCCGCCCGCGCTCGTCGGGCGGGTGACGCCGTCGAACGCTGTCGATTCCTCGGCGACCATGACGATGCCCGGCGCACGCTTGTAGGCAGTCGCATTGACCTCCTGCAGGAAGGAGATCGCTTCGAGGTTCTCCTGGCCGCCGAACTTGTTCGGCCGCCACTGGCCCTCCTCCCGCGAGTAGTTCAGGTAGAGCATGGAAGCGACGGCGTCGACCCGCAGCCCGTCGATGTGGAACTCCTCGAGCCAGTACAGCGCGTTCGCGACGAGGAAGTTGCGGACCTCCCGGCGGCCGAAGTCGAAGATCAGGGTTCCCCAGTCGCGGTGCTCGCCGAGGAAGGGATCACCGTGCTCGTACAGGGTGCCGCCGTCGAACTTCGCCAGCGCCCAGGCGTCCTTCGGGAAGTGCGCGGGGACCCAGTCCATGATGACGCCGATTCCCGCCTGGTGGAGCCTGTCGACCAGGTACTTGAAGTCGTCCGGTGAACCGAAGCGGGAGGTGGGCGCGAAGTAGGACGTGACCTGGTAACCCCACGAGCCGCCGAACGGGTGCTCGGCGACCGGCATCAGCTCCACGTGCGTGAAGCCCTGCCACGAGACGTATTCGACCAGCTGCTGGGCGAGTTCCCGATAGCTGAGTCCCTGTCGCCAGGACCCCAAATGCACCTCGTAGACGCTCATCGGACCGTTGTGGGGGTCGTTGGCCGCGCGGGCCTGCATCCACTCGTCGTCCTCGAAGACGTAGGTCGATTCGACGACCTTCGAGCCGGTGAGCGGCGGGATCTCGGTGCCGCGCGCCATCGGGTCGGCCTTCTCGCGCCACTGTCCGTCGCTGCCAAGGATGTGGAACTTGTAGCAGGTTCCCGGGCCGGCGCCCGGGATGAAGATCTCCCAGATGCCCGAACTGCCGAGTGCCCGCATCGCGTTGACGCTTCCATCCCAGCCATTGAAGTCACCCATGACCTGGACGGACCGCGCATTGGGTGCCCACACAGCGAAGGAGACGCCTTCGATATCGCCCAGGACGGACGAGTAGTGGCGCACGTGGGCGCCGAGCGCCGTCCACAGTGTCTCGTGCCGCCCCTCGCCGATGAGGTGCATGTCGATCTCGCCGAGCGTCGGGAGGAACCGGTACGGGTCGTCGACGATCACCGGATCGCCGTCGTAGGTCACTTCCAGCCGGTAGTCGGGTACGTGGCCCGGGTTCTCGGCCGCGAGGGCGCCGACCCAGATACCGTTGTGTTCGTGCCGCAGTTCCGTGCGGCCGGTACCCGTGATGACGACGACGGAGCGGGCCAGTCGCCGCAGCGTCCGGACGGTCACGACGTCGCCGTCACCGAGGTGCGCGCCCAGCACGGCGTGGGGCTGATGGTAGATCCCCTCGGAGACCTGCTGGAGGACGGACTCCTCGACCGGAACCGGTGTGAGGGCCGGAGCCGCTGAACCGGCAACCGGCGCCGTGTCCGCTCCGGACTCGGCGTCCCCTGCTGTGTCCGTCAGGACGGCGGTCACGCCCTTGGCCTTCCCGGCCACGGCCTTGGCCGCGCCGGTGACGGCCCGGGCCGCCTTGCCCGCGAGTGTCTGTTCGTCCGCGCCCTGATCCGGGCCGGAATTCTTCGAAGGTTCCATGTCAGCTGCTTTCGTAGCGTCCGCTCCGGGCTGTACACCCAGTGCGCGTCGGACATCCCGGACAGGCATCTCGACCCAGTCCGGTCTGTTGCGTATCTCGTAGACGACTTCGTACAGGGCCTTGTCGAGCCACAGGGCGCGGAAGAGGGGGCCGGAGGTGTCGACCGGCGTACCGGACTCCTCCGCGTACCCGTCGAGGAACGCTGAACGCGCCGCGTCGGACCACTGCTCGGTGACGGCCGCCTCGGGCGAGCCTACGGGAGCTGCCCCGCGGGAGGCCGCAGCGTACTCGAGCGACCGGACCATGCCGACGACGTCGCGCACGGGGACATCCGGGACGCTCCGTTCGGCGGTGGGACGCAGGGGTTCACCCTCGAAGTCGATGACGAGCCAGGTGCCGTCGGGCGCCTGGAGTACCTGACCGAGGTGGAGGTCGGCATGAATCCGCTGCAGGGCGGGAATGTCCTCGAGTGTCTCGATGTCCCGGACGATCCGCTGCACCTCTGCATCCAGGGGTCCGACGGCGTCGCCCGCTTCCTCCCACGCCCAGCGGATGCGGTGGGCCAGCGCGTCCCTGAACTCCCGCTCTTCCGCCGCGGTGGCCTTGCGGCTGCCGAACGCGCCGTCGAGCTGGCGGTGGATCCTGGCCACTGCTCGCCCGAGGCCTCGGGCCTCCGCCGTGAAGTCCGTTCCGCTCACGGCGGCAGCCGACGCCGTGCGCCACGCGTCCGTACTCCCCTCGACGAAGTCGCGGAGCACGCTGACGTGCCCGGTCACGTGGTGGCCAGGCTCGCCCTGGGCCTCCTGCCAGGTGCCGGTGACCCACCCGAAGGTTGCCGGGGTGTCCGTCGAGCCACCGGCCGTGAGCCCGGCGCTGATCTGCACGTCCGGGCTCTCACCGGCCGCGAGGACCCTGAAGAACTTCACGATCATGGAACCCGGGCCGGTGCCGTAGACCACCGAGGTGTTGGACTGCTCGCCCTGCAGCACCTTGACGGGCTGGGCAGTGCCCGGCTCCTGGTGATCCGGCGCCGTGACGACCACGCCGGTCAACCGCCCGTCCGGAGTGGCTCCGCCCGTGAGGATGAAGTCCACCCAGAGCCGCACGAAGTCGGCGTCGTGCGTTGCGTCGTAGGCCCACCGTGTCCCGAGCTCGGGGTGCTCCACCTGCCCGATCAGGCCGGACGCGGCGTCGTCGAGCGGTTCGCTGCGGTAGCTGATCGGCACGCTGACGACGTCGGTCCGGCGTCCTGACTCGACCGCCAGGAAATGCACCTCGAAACCGGCGTTGCCCGAGGGGTCCTCCAGCACCGTGCCGCCGACGACCGTCAGGTCCACGGACCGACCCTTCGCGGGGAACCACCGCTGAGACGGAAGCCATTCGGTGAGGATCTCCGGGATGAACGGGATGTGGGTCACCATTATCTGACTGCCTCCGGTACGGAGATGACGGGCATCGCCGAGGTGTGGGGGGATGAGGTGTTCGAGCTCGCGGAGCGGACGCGCAACCAGAAGAAGTCGTGGCTGCCGAGTGTCAGGGTGACTCCGCCGTCCTCCTCGAAGGCAGGGAAGATCGACCCGCCGAAGAGGTCCCGCAGGCCACGGCCGGCGAACTCCGGGAGGCGCATCCTCGCGGCAACGGGATGCTGCGACAGGTTGAAGACGCAGAGCACCGACTCGGCGGCCTCGCCCTCGGCGTTGCTCTCGTCGACCTCCCGGAGGAAGGCGAGGACATGCTCGGACTCGACGGGGACGTTGCGGTACTCCCCCAGTCCGAACGCAGGATGCGCCTTGCGCACCGCGAGCATCTGTCGCACCCAGTGCAGCAGCGAGCTCGAGGTCGCCATCTGGGCTTCCACGTTCACGTGGTTGTAGTGATAGACCAGCGACTGCACGACCGGCAGGTACAGCTTGCCCGGGTCCACCGGCGAGAAGCCCGCATTGCGGTCCGGGTTCCACTGCATCGGGGTGCGCGACGCGTCGCGGTCCTCGAGCCAGATGTTGTCACCCATGCCGATCTCGTCGCCGTAGTACAGGAACGGGCTCCCCGGCAGGGACAGCAGCAGTGCGTGGATCAGCTCGATCTCCGCTCGTGAGTTGTCCAGCAGCGGTGAGAGCCGACGACGGATTCCGACGTTGGCCCGCATGCGGGGATCGGGCGCGTACCAGCCGAGCATCGCCTCGCGCTCCTCGTTGGTCACCATCTCGAGCGTGAGCTCGTCGTGGTTCCGGAGGAAGGTGCCCCACTGCGCACCGGCGGGTATGGCAGGGGTATCCTTCATCGTCTCGATGATGGGGGCGGCCTTCTGGTCCCGCAGCGCGTAGAAGAGGCGCGGCATGATCGGGAAGTGGAAGGCCATGTGGCATTCCGCGGCGTCTTCGTCGCCGAAGTACTCGACGACCTCGTCCGGCATCTGGTTCGCCTCGGCGATGATGACGCGACCCGGGTACTTCTCGTCCACCATGGCGCGGAGCCGCTTGAGAAACTCGTGCGTCTTGGGCAGGTTCTCGCAGTTGGTGCCCTCCTCCTCGAAGAGGTAGGGGATGGCATCCGCCCTGAAGCCGTCGATGCCCTGGTCCAGCCAGAACCTCACGACGTCGAAGATGGCTTCCTGCACCTTGGGGTTCTCGAAGTTGAGGTCCGGCTGGTGGCTGAAGAACCGGTGCCAGAAGAACTGGCGGCGCACCGGGTCGAACGTCCAGTTCGACTCCTCGGTGTCGACGAAGATGATGCGCGCGTCCTGGTACTTCTCGTCCGTGTCGCTCCAGACGTAGAAGTCGCCGTACGGGCCCTCGGGATCCCTGCGTGATTCCTGGAACCAGTGGTGCTGCTCCGAGGTGTGGTTCATGGGCAGGTCGATGATCACTCGGACGCCGCGCGCGTGCGCCTCGGCGACGAGACGCTTGAAATCGCTCAGTGATCCGAACTCGTCGAGGACGTCGTAGTAGTCCGAGATGTCGTAGCCGCCGTCGCGCAGCGGTGACTTGAAGAACGGCGGCAGCCAGAGGCAGTCGACGCCGAGCCACTGGAGGTAGTCCAGCTTCTCGATCAGGCCGCTGAGGTCGCCGGACCCGTCCCCGTTGGCATCGGCGAACCCGCGGACGAGGGCCTCGTAGAAGACCGCCTTGCGGTACCAGTGGGGGTCATGGGCCAGTCCAGGTGCGTTGAGCTGGAAGGGATTGGGCACTAGTGCTGCCTCCTGATTGAAAGGATGTGAGCCGGCTCGACGTGGGGGTCCAGCCGGACGTAATTGTGCTCGCCCCAGGTGAAGGTCTGTCCTGTGATGAGGTCGTCCACGAGGAAGGTGCCATTCGCGTCGTAGTCGGCAGCATCGAGGCCCAGCTGTGCAAGGTCGAGCGAGACCGTGCTCTCCCTCGTACTGTGCGGATCCACATTGACGACGACGATGAGAGTGTCCTTGCCCTCCGCCGTCTGCTTGTGCTTGGCGAAGACCACGGTGGCGGGGTCGGTGCTGCTGTGGATGCTGAGGTTCTCGAGGTCGCCGAGCGCGGGATGCGCCCTGCGGATCGCATTCAGCCTCGTAATGAAGGGGGACAGCGAGCGTCCCTCGGCCTCGGCTGCCGCATAGTCCCGGGGACGGTACTGGAACTTCTCGTTGTCGATGTATTCCTCCGCACCCGGCCGGGCGACGTGCTCGAACAACTCGTAGCCGGAGTACACGCCCCACAGTGGGCTCGCCATCGACGCCAGCACCGCTCGGATCTTGAACGCGGCCGGTCCGCCGTACTGGAGGTACTCGGTCAGGATGTCTGGCGTGTTCACGAAGAAGTTCGGCCGGAAGTAGGCCGGCGAGACCTTGCTGATCTCGGTGAAGTACTCCTCGAGCTCCGTCTTCGTGTTCCTCCAGGTGAAGTACGAGTACGACTGCTGGAATCCGGCACGGCCGAGCGCGTGCATCATCGGCGGACGCGTGAAGGCCTCCGCGAGGAAGATGACGTCCGGGTGTTTCCGGTTGACGCGGCCGATGAGCCATTCCCAGAACTGGACGGGCTTTGTGTGGGGATTGTCGACACGGAAGATCTTCACCCCGTGCTGCACCCACATCAGGACGATCCGGAGGACCTCCTTGGCAAGCCCCGACGGATCGTTGTCGAAGTTGATCGGGTAGATGTCCTGGTACTTCTTGGGCGGGTTCTCCGCGTAGGCGATGGAACCGTCGACGCGCGTCGTGAACCACTCGGGGTGGCTCGTGACCCAGGGGTGGTCCGGCGATGCCTGCAGCGCCAGGTCGAGGGCCACTTCCAGGTTCAGCTCGGAAGCGCGCGCGACGAAGGCGTCGAAGTCCTCGAAGGTACCGAGATCGGGGTGGATCGCGTCGTGTCCGCCGTCCTCCGAACCGATGGCCCAGGGCGACCCGGGATCACCGGGACCGGCGACCAGCGTGTTGTTGGGGCCCTTGCGGTGAGTGCGCCCGATCGGGTGGATGGGCGGCAGGTAGACGACGTCGAAGTTCATGGCCGCGATGGCGTCGAGCCGCTTGGTTGCTTCCCGGAAGGTGCCGGAGGTCCACTCCGCCGTCTCCGGGTCGTAGGTGGCGCCCTCGGACCGGGGGAAGAACTCGTACCAGGCGGCGCGGCCCGCCAGCTCACGCTCGACGTTGATGGGGTACGCCTGCGATGCAGTCACCAGTGTGCGGATGGGCTGGCGGGCGATCGCCTCGTGGATCTGTGGAGACAGTCCCGCAGCAAGCCGGGCGTCGACGCTCTGCGAGGAATCGGCAAGGGCGGCTGCGGTGCGACGGAAGAGCGCCGCGTCCCGCGCCGATCGTTCTTCGGCTGCACGGCTGAAGAGAGCCGCACCCTCCGCGAGCATGAGTTCGACGTCGACGCCGGCTGCGATCTTGATCGTCGCATCGTGTTCCCAGGTGCCGAAGACGTCCGACCAACCCTCGATCGTGAAGGTGTGCAGGCCCTTGGTGCGGGGAGTCAGGGTTCCGGCCCAGCGGTCGAGGCCGGAACCGACGGGTGTCATGCGGACGCGCTGCACTTCCTTGCCCTTGGGGTCGTACAGCACGGCTGACACGCCCAGCTGGTCATGACCCTCACGGAACACGGTCGCTCCGACGGCGATGTCGGAGCCGGGAATCCCCTTGGCCGGGAAGCGTCCGTCCTCTACTACGGGACTCACTGCCGTGATCGGGATGCGGCCGAAGCGAAGTCCTTCGGGATACTGGGCATTTCGGTTCTGCTCGGAAGTGGTCGTCACCCGTACGACGTTAGCGAGTAATGGGCCAGATTGCTAAGGGAGCTTTGCGTAACATCACGGTCTCATTCGGGCTGAGCAAGCGTTTACGCGGCGAGTCGTTCCCGCCGCAGGGCAAGTGCGCTAGCGTAACCGGGGTGAAGGCTATCCGGAGATTTACCGTCAAGACCGTCCTCCCCGAGAACATCGCTCCGCTCGGCAAACTCGCGGGCAACCTGCGCTGGTCGTGGCATCTTCCGACCTCGCGCCTCTTCGAGGAGATCGACCCCATCGCCTGGGAGGAGAGCGGGCATGACCCGGTTGCGTTCCTCGGATCCGTAACGCGGGAGAAGCTCCAGCAGCTCGCCTCCGACGAAAGGCTGGTGCAGCGCATCCAGGAGCTGGGCGCCGACCTCGATAGCTACCTGGCGGAACCACGCTGGTACCAGAGCCTCGGCGACGACGCCCCCCGCAGCATCGCCTACTTCTCCCCCGAGTACGGAATCAGCGCCGTCCTCCCCCAGTACTCCGGTGGCCTCGGCATCCTGGCCGGCGACCACCTGAAGTCCGCCTCCGACCTCGGCGTTCCGCTGGTGGGCGTCGGATTGCTCTACCAGGCCGGCTATTTCAAGCAGTCCCTCTCGCGCGACGCCTGGCAGCAGGAGACCTATCCCGTCCTCGATCCCGACGGTCTCCCCCTCACCCTGCTCCGCGAGGAGGACGGCTCCGCCGCGAAGGTCGTCCTGCCGCTGCCGAACGGCCGGCAGCTCTCCGCACACATCTGGCGTGCCGACGTCGGACGTGTCCCCCTCCTGCTCCTCGACTCCAACGTCGCCGAGAACGACGAAGCGGCCCGCAACGTCACCGACCGCCTGTACGGCGGCGGCGGGGACCAGCGCCTCCAGCAGGAGCTGCTCCTCGGCATGGGTGGGGTCAAGGCGCTCCGTATCTTCCAGCGCCTCACCGGCATGCCCGCACCCGAGGTGTTCCACACCAACGAGGGCCACGCCGGTTTCCTCGGCATCGAGCGCATCCGCGAACTGATGGACCCTTCGAACGAATCCCCCATGAGCTGGGAAGAGGCCCTGACGGCCGGGCGCGCATCGACCGTGTTCACGACGCACACGCCCGTGCCCGCCGGGATCGACCGCTTCGACCGCTCACAGATCGAGCACTTCTTCCACGCCGGGCTCGCACCCTCAGTACCCACGGATCGCGTTCTGGCGCTCGGTGCGGAGAACTACACGGACGGCGATCCGACGAAGTTCAACATGGCGGTCATGGGCCTGCGTCTCGCGCAGCGCGCCAACGGCGTGGCCAAGCTGCACGGCGAGGTGTCGCGGGGCATGTTCTCGGGGCTCTGGCCAGGATTCGACACGCGGGAGGTTCCCATCACGTCCGTCACCAACGGCGTGCATGTCCCGAGCTGGGTGGATCCGGAGATCGCGGATTTCGCACTGGCGAACTTCGGTGCCGGTTCCATCCTCGATCCTCAGTGGAGCAAGGTCTACGACGTGCCCGACACGGACATCTGGGCCCTCCGCCGGAGCCTGCGCTCGAACCTGGTCGACGACGTACGCCAGCGCCTGCGCGCTTCCTGGAAGAAGCGCGGAGCTGCCGATGCAGAACTGACCTGGACCGACTCCGTCCTGGACCCGGACGTCCTCACTATCGGCTTCGCCCGTCGGGTACCGACCTACAAGCGCCTCACGCTCATGCTTCGGAACCCGGCCCGCCTCAAGGCGTTGCTCCTGCACCCGGATCACCCCATCCAGCTCGTGATCGCGGGCAAGTCGCACCCCGCCGACGAGCAGGGCAAGCGCATGATCCAGGATCTCGTCCGGTTCACGGACGACCCCGAGGTCAGGCACCGCATCGTGTTCCTGCCCAACTACGACATCGCCATGGCTCGCACGCTTTTCCCGGGCTGCGACGTCTGGCTGAACAATCCGCTGCGGCCGCTCGAGGCCTGTGGCACCTCGGGCATGAAGGCTGCCATCAATGGCGGCCTCAACCTCTCCGTCCTCGACGGCTGGTGGGACGAGATGTACGACGGCGACAACGGTTGGGCGATCCCCACGGCCAATAACGGGGCGTCGGCCGACGAGCGGGACGACATCGAGGCTGCTGCCCTCTACGACCTCCTCGAGACCCAGGTCGGGCCGCGGTTCTATTCGTTGCTCCCCGCCGAGGGAGCGGGAGCCGCAGGCCCTTCGGAGCCTTCCCGCGACGGCGTCCCGCACCAGTGGATCGCGATGATCAAGCACACCATGGCAACGCTCGGTCCGGCTGTGTCGGCCGAGCGCATGCTGCAGGACTATGTCGAGAAGCTCTACCGTCCGGCCTGGCGCGCCGGCCAGGAGGCGGCCGCGGACCACTTCGCTCTCGCAAAGCGCACGGCTGCGTGGCGCTCACGCGTCCAGGGCAGCTGGCCCGCCGTGCAGGTGGAACATGTCGACTCGACGGGGGTCTCGGAGGATCCGCAGATCGGCGACTCGCTGACGGTCAGCGCTTATGTGTCGCTCGGTGGCCTGGACCCGGACGACGTCGCAGTGGAGGTGGCTTATGGCCGCGCCCTCGAGAACGACGAATTGAGCGACGTCGAGGTGGAGGACCTCGACGTGGCCGAGAACCTCGGCAGCGGACGCTACCTGTTCGCCGGCAGCATCCGGATCGACCACTCAGGTTCCTTCGGGTACACCGTGAGGGTCCTGCCGAAACATGCGACCCTCGCCACGAAGGCCGAGCTGGGACTCGTCGTCAACGCCTGACAGCCCTCCTGACGGTTGTAGCCCCACCGGGGGTGCGACGACGAAGCCCGGGACCTCGTGGTCCCGGGCTTCGTCGTTCCGGGAGCTATCCGGCATGTCCTGTCCGCCTCAGCAGCGGTAGACCCGCACGGAGTCGGCCGCCACCACATCGGCCTCGCCGGAGCGCAACCGGGGTGCGCTCGACAGAGGCCCGTTCGCAGCGGAATCGAAGGTCTGGCTGAACCAGCGCGGTTGCTCGCCCTGGACGCCCTGCCCCTGCAGGATCCACGCGGACGGCAGGTGCACCCGCTCGTCCCGCAGCGATCCGTTGATCACGACGAGCCCGTTGATCGTGCCACCGGTCGATCCGAGGAGCAGCTGAACCGTCCTGGTGTGCGGGTCGTCCCATTCGTGGGCCGTCATCGGCAACCCCGCTGCGTTGAACCAGAGGAGCGTCAACTGATCGGCGCGCGACGGAAAAGTGCCGGGCTGCCCGGCGAGGAACTCCCTGCGGATGGACAGCAGGGTACGCGTCGCCTCCAGCATGCGACGCGACGCCGCGTCGTCGGGCCAGTGCACCCAGGAGAGCTCGTTGTCCTGGCAATAGGCGTTGTTGTTGCCATGCTGGGTCCGCCCGAGCTCGTCACCGGCTGTGATCATGGGCGGCCCCAGCGAGATGAGCAGGGACGCCATGACGTTGCGGGCACTCCGCTCGCGGGCGGCAAGGGTCGACTCGTCCTCGGTGCGGCCCTCCGCTCCGTGGTTGTAGCTCCGGTTGTCGCCGTGCCCGTCGCGGTTGCCCTCACCATTGACCTCGTTGTGCTTCCGCTCGTACGCGGTGAGGTCGGCGAGCGTGAATCCGTCATGCGCTGTCACCAGGTTGACCGAGGCCAGGGCACTGCGACCCGACGCGGCGAACGTCGCGGCGGAACCGGCGAGGCAGCTCGCGAGTCTTGCAGGCGATGATCCCGTGCCACCGCGCGCGAGGGAGCCGATGTCGCCGAGCCAGAAGTCGCGGACCGTATCGCGGAAGCCGTCGTTCCAGTCGGCCCACCCGACCGGGAAGCGCCCTGTCTGCCAGCCGTCCGGGCCGATGTCCCACGGCTCGGCGATGAGCTTCGTTCCGCGCAGCGCCTTGGACGCACCCGCCGCGACGAGGAAGGGATGCCGGGGCGTGAAGGCGTTCCGCTCGTCCCTGGCCAGGGTCACCGCGAGGTCAAAACGGAACCCGTCTATGTGGCACTCCTCGACCCAGTACCGCAGGGAGTCGAGCGCGAACTCGACGACGCGCGGCTGCGAGAAGTCGAGGCTGTTCCCGCAGCCAGTCGTGTCGACGTAGCGCCCGGTGTCATCGTGCCGGTAGTAGTCCAGGTCGCCCAACCCGCGCCAGCAAAGGGCAGGCCTGTCCTGGCCACCTTCTGCCGTGTGGTTGTAGACCACGTCGAGGATGACCTCGATACCTGCCTCGTGCAGCGCGCGGACCATGCCCTTGAACTCGTCGAGGACGGCCGCGGGTCCGGCCGCGCGGGCGGCAGCTGTTGCGTAGTCGGTGTGCGCGGAAAAGAATCCGAGCGTGTTGTAGCCCCAGTAGTTGCTGAGCCCGAGGGGTTCCAGGTGCGGCTCGTCGATGTGGAAATGAATGGGCAGGAGCTCGACGGCGGTGATTCCCAGGTCCCGGAGGTACGCGACCATGGCCGGGTGGGCGAGCCCGGCGTACGTGCCGCGGAGCGGGCCCGGCACGTCGGGGTGGAGTTTCGTCAGTCCCTTGACGTGCGCTTCGTAGATGACGGTCTCCCGCCAGGGGGTGCGGGGACGCTCGCTCGTCCCCCAGTCGAACTCATGCTCGAGGAAGACGGAATAGTAGGCGATCCCGGACGACTCGTCGGTTCCGGACTGCGTCTCGACGGTCTCCACGGCGCGCGCGTAGGGATCGAGGAGCAGCTGGGCCGCGCCGACGTCGCCCGGGACCTCCCTGCCGGTCGGCCAGAAGGCGTAGAGCGCCCCCGCCGGAACAGGGCCGACGACGCCGTGGTGCACGCCGCCGTCGAGCCCGACCAGCGTCTCCGACGTCCACGACCCGTCCTCGCGTTGCCAGTGCACATCCATCGAGGTGATCGCGGGCGCCCAGACGGCGGCGTTCGCCTGCTCGTCCCGCCCCCAGGCGTTCCTGATGGCGTGAAGTCCGAGCGGGAACTCCCGGGAGACGAGGGACAGCGGCTGCGCGGACTGGGTCATGGTCCTGGTCAGACCGCGCGCTGACGCGAGACCTCGTAGAGCGTGATCCCCACCGCCATCGAGGCGTTCAGGGATTCCATCGCGGAATCGATGGGGATGGAAACGATCTGGTCGCAGTTCTCACGCACGAGCCGGGACAATCCCTTGCCCTCGGAGCCCACGACGATGCAGATCGGGTCGCGGCCGAGGGTCAGCTCGGGCAGCGAGACGTCGCCGTCCCCATCGAGCCCGAGGACGAAGATGCCCTTGTCCTTGAACGATTTCAGAGCCGAGTTGAGGTTTCCTACCCGCGCCACCGGGACGCGGACGGCTGCACCGGCACTGGTCTTCCATGCCGACGCCGTCACACCCACCGAGCGACGCTCGGGCACGATCACGCCGTGGCTGCTGAAGGCCGACGCGGATCGGATGATGGCGCCGAGGTTGCGGGGGTCGGTGATGCCGTCGAGGGCGACGAAGAGCGGCGCGTTACCGATGTGTCCGCGCCGGTACCGCTCGATGGTCTCGTCGACGAGGTCCAGCGCATCCGCGTATTCGTACGGGGGGATCTGGAGCATGAGCCCCTGATGCACGGCGCCGTCCGTCATGCGGTCGAGTTCCGGCTTTCCCGTCTCCATGACCGGGATACCGCGCTCGGCGGCCATCTTCAGCGATTCGCGCACGCGGTCATCCATCTCGATGCGGATCGCGACGTGGAGCGCCTTCGCGGGGATACCCGCCCGAAGGGCCTCCACGACGGAGTTGCGACCGGTGACGACTTCCTCCGCCGCCTTGCCCTTGGTGCGGCCGGTGCCGGCACCCTTGCCACCACCTGCTCGCTTCACAGCGGAACGCTCGGCCAGCTCCTTGTTCTTGTACGCCTTGTGGTACGGGCGGTCCTCCGCCTTGGGAGTGGGGCCCTTGCCCTCAAGCGACTGGCGTCCGTGTCCGCCGGTACCGATGGTGGGGCCCTTTTTCGTTTTGCGAACCGCGCCTGGACGTCCGTGACTGGCCATGGAAAAACACCTTTATATAGAAGAAGAATCCGTTCCAGTTTACGCGGAGCTGACCCCGTGCCCGGGCACCGGATCAGCAGTCGCTTCAGGTGCCGGCCACTGTGGCGCCCGGCACTCCCCCGGTCAGTTCCCGGAAAGGGACCAGCTCACGCCGTCGGCCGAGTCCTCGAGCGTGATTCCCGCAGCAGCCAGGGCATCGCGTATTGCATCCGCACGCGCCCAGTCCCGCGCGCTCCGGGCCTCGCGGCGCTCGGCGATGCGGTCACCGATGAGAGCGTCGAGTGCGCTCGCCATGCCTGCGTCCGCAGCAGCACGGTCCGCAGGGCCGCCGGCGTCGTCGAGCCCCAGCACGGCGGTCATGGCGACGGTGGCGGCCAGACTGTTCCGCACGACGTCGTCATCCCCCTCCGCCATGGCCGTATTGCCGCTGCGCACAGTCGTATGGAGGACCGCGAGGGCCTGCGGCACATTGAGGTCGTCGTCCATCGCCTCCGCGAATGCCGGCGGCACGTCGCCTGCAGCGACGGCACCACGCGAAGGGGCACCGACGCGGGCGGACGCCTTGGCGATGAACCCGTCGATACGGGCCACTGCCGCGGCGGCTTCCTGCAGGGACGTCTCGCGGTAGTCGAGCACCGAGCGGTAGTGCGCCTGGCCGAGGTAGTAGCGCACGACCCGGGGGCCCGCGGCGTCGATCATCTCCTGGGGGCTCACGGTGTTGCCGATCGACTTCGACATCTTCTCCCCGCCGTAGGTCACCATGCCGTTGTGCATCCAGAACCGTGCGAAGGCGTGCCCCGCGGCCTGCGACTGCGCCATCTCGTTCTCGTGGTGGGGGAACCGCAGATCGAGGCCGCCGCCGTGGATGTCGAACTCCGTGCCGAGGTACTTGGTGACCATGCTCGAGCACTCGAGGTGCCAGCCCGGGCGCCCCGTGCCCCAGGGGCTGGACCAGGATGCGGTGGCCGGATCGGTCTCCTTGGATCCCTTCCACAGCGCGAAGTCGCGTGGGTCCTTCTTGCCCCTGGGGTCGGCATCGGGAGCCGCCTGCATGTCGTCGATGTCCTGCCGCGTCAAACTGCCGTACGCGGGCCACGAACGGACGTCGAAGTAGACGTCGCCGGAATCATCCAGCGCCGGGTAGGCGTGGCCGCGATCGATCAGGAGCTGGATGAGGGCGTGCATCTCCGGGATGTGCCCGGTGGCGCGGGGCTCGTAGGTGGGCGGACGAACACCGAGGGCCGCATACGCGCGGTGGAATTCCTGCTCGAAGCGGAAAGCGAGGGCCCACCACTGTTCTCCGGGAACCACCGAAGGATCCCGCGCTGCGTCGGCGCGGAACGATTCGTGCGACTTGGCGAGGATCTTGTCATCGATATCCGTGACATTCCGGACGACGGTGACGCGTAGTCCCCGCGCTTCCAACCACCGGGTCAGCTGGTCGAATGCGATGGCCGACCGCACATGGCCGACGTGGGGCATGCCCTGCACGGTGGCTCCGCAGTAGTAGAGACTCGCCCTGCCCGGTTGGAGCGGCTCGAAGGGGCGCACCTCGGCGCGGGCGGTGTCATAGAATCTCAGGCTCACCGCTTCAGATTACCCGGCGGCGACTACCCGGCCCCCGGGGCGCCGCGGCGCGTGCCGGCGGAGCGCACGACGACGGCGGTAGCGATTGCAGCCACGCCCTCACCCCTGCCGGTGAGGCCCAGCCCGTCCGTGGTGGTGGCGGAGATGCTGACGGGAGCCTGCGCAGCATCCGACAGCACGGCCTCCGCCTCGGCGCGGCGGGGCCCGAACTTCGGACGGTTGCCGATCAGTTGAATTGCGATATTGCCGATATCGAAGCCGGCATCGCGGACGATGGTGGCGGCCGCCGCGAGCAGGGCATGACCCGAAGCCCCGGCATATTCGGGGCGATCGGTGCCGAAGTGCGTTCCTAGGTCACCGACGCCGGCCGCCGAGAACAGGGCGTCCGCTGCCGCGTGCGCCACGGCATCGCCGTCCGAATGGCCCGACAGTCCGCGTTCCCCCTCCCAGAGGAGTCCGGCAAGCCACAACGGCGTGGCCGAGCCGTCGGGGGCGTAGGCGTGGACGTCGACTCCGATGCCGGTACGGGGAAGATGGTCGTGCTCGTTCAGGTACACGTCTGCTCCTGCTGCTCGGCATGCTCGGCGGATAAATGCGGGACGAACACCGCTCTTTCGATCACGGCACCGCGCCCGGTTGCTCCAACGCCCTCTGACCGAGGACTGCTTCGGCCATCACGAGGTCGAGGGGCGTGGTCACCTTGAAGGCCAGGGAATCGCCATCGACCACGTGGACGACCGCTCCGCGGGCTTCCATGAGCATGGCGTCGTCCGTGACGGCGGGGTCGCCGGCACTCGCACCCGCGTGGGCTGCGCGCAGGGCGGCGGCGTCGAACCCCTGGGGAGTCTGCACCGCGCGCAGTGTCGCCCGATCCGGAGTGGCCATGACAGTACTGCCGGCGACGACCTTGACGGTGTCCACGACGGGTAGCACCGGGATCACTGCGGGGACATCCGCCGAAACGGCGGCGGCCACGCGCCGGAACACAGCGGGAGGAGTAAGGGCTCGCGCGGCGTCGTGCACCAGAACGACGCCGACCGACGCGGGCAGTGCGTCGATGCCCGCACGCACGGACGCCGTGCGGGTCGTTCCCCCGGTCACGCTGGTCACCAGCGGCGCACTCGTTCCGCCGGCGGTCGCGCGAGCGGCGCGTTCGACGACGCCGGCGAGGACGTGGTCGTCCGCAGGAAGAACCACAACGACGTGCCGTGCGACGCCGGATGCGACGACGCCCTGCAGGGAGTGCTCGAGGAGGGTCCGCCCACCACACAGGACGCGGGCTTTGGGGATGCCCTGGCCGAGGCGCTGCCCGGATCCGGCGGCGACCAGGACGACACCGACGGTGGCCGGGGCGGAGGGCTGGCGATCGTTCGTGGACACCCCGTCACCCTACGGCAGGGCAACAAAAAAGAGGGACCCGAAGGTCCCTCTTTCGTCACCGTCGACCGCCTAGGATGCAAGAACCTCGTCGAGGACAGTTGCGGCCTTTTCTTCGTCGGTCTTTTCCGCGAGCGCCAGCTCGGAGATCAGGATCTGGCGCGCTTTCGCGAGCATCCTCTTCTCACCGGCCGACAGGCCGCGGTCGTGATCACGGCGCCAGAGGTCGCGGACGACCTCCGCGACCTTGATGACGTCGCCCGAAGCAAGCTTCTCGAGGTTCGCCTTGTAGCGTCGCGACCAGTTGGTGGGCTCTTCCGTGAATTCGGCCCGGAGGACGTCGAACACGTGCTCGAGGCCTTCCTTGCCCACCACGTCCCGAACCCCTACGAGGTCAACGTTCTCTGCTGGTACTTCTATCGTCAGATCACCCTGTGCCACCTTGAGCTTGAGATACATTTTCTCTTCGCCCTTGATGACGCGCATCTTGATCTCTTCGATCTTCGCTGCGCCGTGGTGAGGGTAAACAACTGTTTCGCCGACCTCAAAAACCATGTGGACTTTCCCCTTTCCCGCAGGTCAGTTTATCACGGCAACGACACGCCGACGGCGCGTTTTCGCAGGTCAGGCGGGCGAAACAAGCACAATTGGCTATCATTCGCCTCTTGACGGAAGGTGCTTTAGGTGATCCGAGAGCCTAGCCCGACCGTCCGCCCGGCGACGCCACGCAGTCGGCGATGCATCTGCAGCAGGGGCCGGTACGGCGCTTCCGCCCACCCGCAGCGAGCACGTCGCCATGCCTAGACGACCCATCGACGCCGCCTGGCCCTGCAGTGTGTCCACGTGTGACGCGACGCGCGGATCCTCCGTCCCGGTGCGCCTAGTCTCGGAGCCAGGCCCACCCGGGCTCACCGGTCGAGAGGGAGAACGTCGTGTCGAGTGTCAGCATCGAGTCACAGGTAGCCGAGTTCAATCAGGACTTCGAAGCGCAGATCGGTCCGGTACTGGCGGCGACCTTCGCACAGGAACAGGCAGACTTGCGCACAGCAGGCACTCCCGACGCCGTTGCGTCGGCGGGCGAGAAGCTTCCCGACGCGACGCTGCTGACTCGGAGGAACGAGTTGGTCCGACTGTCGGAGGTACTGGCCAGCAGTCCCGCTGTCCTGGTGTTCTACCGGGGTGCGTGGTGCCCGTACTGCAACATCACACTGAAGACCTATCAGCGTGACCTCCTGCCCGCTCTCACCGAGCGAGGAGTCACTCTGGTCGCAGTGAGCCCGCAGGCTCCCGAAGGCAGTGAGGCCGCGGTCCAGGCGGGCGAGCTCGGCTTCGAGGTCCTCTCCGATCCGGTCAACGAACTCGCCGCCGCCCTCGGGATCGTGACCGAGCCCAGCCCCGAGGCGCGTAGCGCCCACACCCAGCTCGGATTCGACGTGTCGGAACACAACGCCGACGACACCGCGCGAATTCCCTTCCCCACCGTCGTCGTCGTGGACGGCACGGGGACCATGCGCTTCGTCGACGTGCGCACCGACTACACCTCGCGCACCGAGGTCGGCGAGATCCTCGAGGCAGTGCAGCACCTTCCCTGATGAGCGGCGCAACCCCGTATCGGCAGCGGAGCATCGAGGCGTATCCGGATGCAATCCGTCGTCGCGCAGGCTGAACCGACACCACGATTCGCCGGCGTTGCCGATAGTCTGGTGGATAGGTCCGCACCTGATTACGCATCTGTCCAACCTGTTGAACCCCAGGAGTTTGTGCTGTGAAGAACGCACCGAAGAACCGAGTGCAGCAGTCCGTTGCTGCCGGCGCCGTATTGATCATGCTGGGCGTCTCCGGCTGCAGCTTCACCGCGGAACAGTTCACGACCACTCCCTATGCACCGTCGGACGGCATCGTGAAGGATCTCGGGCCGGTACTGCTGCGGAACATCCTGGTGGTGGGTCGGGACGATGACACGGCCGGGCGCCTGATCGGCACCGTCTTCAACACGAGCGACGAACCCGTGGATCTGTCCATCCGGGCCGGTGGAGCACCGACGAGCATCACGATCCAGGGCCAGGGCCAGTTCAAGTTCGAGGACGAGATCGGGGATGACGGCACCCTCGAGGGACTGCAGGACATCCCGGGGTCCCTCATCGAGGTCGACTTCGGTGTCGCGGGCGAAGTGGCGACCTTCGAGGTGCCCGTGCTCGACGGCACGCTCGAGGAGTACCGCCAGTTCGTACCTGGTGGTTACACACCGCGACCGAGCGAGCCTGCCGCGACCGAGGAAGCAGCCGAGGGCCACTAGGACCACGACGCGGAACTGCCCGCCCCCTGCAAGCAGGGGGCGGGCAGTTCCGTCTTCTCGCGTCCCGGATCTGCTACGGCTCGTACTTGTAGCCGAGCCCGCGGACGGTGATGAGGTAGCGAGGGCTCGAAGGATCGGGCTCCACCTTGCCGCGCAACCGCTTGACGTGGACGTCGAGCGTCTTGGTGTCCCCCACGTAGTCGGATCCCCAGACGCGGTCGATGAGCTGCCCCCGGGTCAGGACCCTGCCGGAGTTCCGCAGCAGCATCTCGAGCAGTTCGAACTCCTTGAGCGGAAGTGCCACCTGCTCGCCGTCGACGCTCACCACGTGCCGCTCGATGTCCATGCGAACGGGACCGGCCTGGATGGTGTTCGAGATCAGTTCCTCGGGTTCCCCCTGGCGTCGAAGCACCGCGCGGACGCGCGCGACGAGCTCGCGCGACGAGTACGGCTTGGTGACGTAGTCGTCGGCGCCGAGCTCGAGGCCCACCACCTTGTCGATCTCGGCGTCCTTCGCCGTGAGCATGATGACCGGAACACTGGAGCGCTGACGCAGTTGCCTGCAGACCTCCGTTCCCGAGAGGCCGGGCAGCTGGAGATCCAGCAGCACGAGGTCCGCTCCCGACCGGTCGAACTCGGTGACGGCGTCGAGACCGTTGTCCACGACGGACACCTCGAAGCCTTCCTTGCCGAGGAGGTAGGACAGCGGGTCGCTGAACGACTCCTCGTCCTCAACAATCAGAATTCGGCTCAAGCCTTGACTCCCTGCTCATGGACAGCCGCGCTGCCCTTCTTCGCTGATTTCCTGTCGGCGCCGTGCGCCGACACTTCACCGCTCCCGGCCGCCGACGTGCCGCCGGCAGCGCCGTCGTCGTCGGTGGTCCCCTCCATCTCGGGCAGGCGGACCGTGAACGTGCTGCCCTGCCCGGCCTGCGACCACACTGTCACCTCGCCGCCGTGGTTCGCGACCACGTGCTTGACGATGCTGAGGCCGAGGCCGGTTCCTCCGGTCTGGCGGGACCGAGCGGCATCGATGCGGTAGAAACGCTCGAAGATCCGTTCCTGCTCCTCAGGAGTGATGCCGGCGCCCTGGTCCGTGACCGAGACCTGCACGAGGCCGTCCCTCGAACGGACGCCCACTCCCACGCGCGTGCCCTCGGGCGAGTAGCGGATCGCGTTGTCGATCAGGTTCCGGAAGGCCGTCATCAGGAGATCACGGTCACCGTACACCGGCATCGTGACCGAGCCGCCGACCACGATCTCGATCTGCTTGCTCTCCGCCGGAAGCTTGTTGCGGTCCACGGCCTCCGCCACGACCGAGTTGATGTCCACCGCCTTGCCTCGGCGCACGACGTCGGCGCCCTGCAGCCGGGAGAGTTCGATGATGTCCTGCACGAGCGCCGACAGTCGTCCGGATTCCTTGTGCATGCGCTGGGCGAAGCGGCGCACGGCCACCTCGTCCTCGGCGGCGTCGTCGATCGCCTCGGCGAGGAGCGAGATGGCGCCGACCGGTGTCTTCAGTTCATGGGAGACATTCGCGACGAAATCGTTGCGGATCTCCTCGCTCCGGGTGATCTCGGTACGGTCGTCGGCAAGGATGAGGATGTACTCGGCCCCCAGGGCGGCGACACGGACCTGCACCACGATGGTGCCCTGGCCGAGGGGCCCGCGGGGAAGCTCGAGCTGCTCCTGCTCGATCACGCCGTCCCGCCGGACCCGAGCCGTAAGGTCGAGCAGCTCGGAGTGGACGACGGTGTGCCCGCGCACGAGGCCGAAGGCGTAGGCCGCAGGGCTCGCGCGGACGACGCCGTCGATCGCATCCACGATCACGTAGGCCCGTCCGATGATCGAGAGGACCTCCGCCGCGCCGTCGGGCAGCGAGGGCTCGTCCTCGTACAGCAGCCGGAGCCGCTGCGCCTCGCTCGCACGGAACGCCGCCATGCCGCTCACGCCGAGGGCGAGGCCTACCAGCCCGGCCACGAGCGTCAGGAGAAGGGGGTCCACGGACCAAGCTTATGCTCTGGATTTCCAGCCCAGGCCTATCCGGTGGCATTAGGTAGGGGGTTCAACTAACGTTCACATAAAGCGGGGTAACAGTTCATCGCTGGCTGGAAGGGTCGTCGGCAGAACTGTGACAACGGTTGATTCGATACTTCCAGGGAAGGAAGCCCACGTGCGCAAGGTTTTTCAGGCCGAGCTACACCAGATCGGCGAAGAGCTGATTGAGATCTCTCAGCTGGTGTCCGAGGCCATCCAGAAGGCCAACAGCGCTTTCCAGGGCGCCGACACCGAACTCGCCCAGGAAGTCATCGCCGCCGACGCGCGCATCGACTTCCTGCAGAACAGCCTCGACGAGCGGGCGATCGACATCCTCGCACTCCAGGGACCCGTGGCGTCCGACCTCCGCATGATCGTGGGCGCGCTCCGGATGAGTGCTTCCCTCGAGCGCATGGGCGACCTCGCCCGTCACGTGGCGCAACTGGCACGCCTGCGGTTCCCCGCCAACGTGATCCCGGAGAGCATCCGGCCGACGTTCGACGAACTCGCCGAACTCGACGTGCAGATCGCTGCCAAGGTCACGGAGCTCCTCGAGACCCGCAACCTCGAGCTGGGCAATGAGATCAGTGCCGCCAACGCACGCGTGAACGAGCTGCACGCCGGCGTCTTCAAGGCCGTCGCCGCCGAGGACTGGAACGAGAGCGCGCCGACGACCGTCGACGTCACCCTCGCCAGCCGCTACTACGAGCGCTTCGCCGATCACGGCGTGTCAGTGGCCCGCAAGGTGACCTACCTCGTCACGGGAGAATGGCAGCCCAGCGCACCGCTGAACTGACACTTCTGGCCGGAGAGGAGAACGACCACTCCTGACCGGTGGGATGAACAACCCGCAGAAAAGAACGACGGCGGCCACTTTCCGTGGACCGCCGTCGTTCTGTTGTGACGCATGCCTGCCGAAGCTCCGCGGCTAGTGCTTTCCCTGGTTCGCGACGGCTTCGATCGCGGCTGCCGCGGCATCGGCGTCGAGGTACGTACCGCCGGCCTTGACGGGTGTGAGGTCCTCGTCGAGCTCATAGACGAGCGGGATGCCCGTGGGGATGTTCAGCGACGCGATGTCCTTGTCGCTGATGCCGTCGAGGTGCTTCACGAGAGCACGCAGCGAGTTGCCGTGCGCGGCGATCAGGACGGTCTTGCCGGCCTTGATGTCGACCGTGATGTCGGACTCCCAGTAGGGCAGGAAGCGGTCCAGGACGTCCTTGAGGCACTCGGTGCGGGGAACGGAGTCGCCGAGGTCCGAGTACCGGGGGTCGCCAACCTGCGAGTACTCGCTGTCGTCCGCCAGAGGGGGCGGCGGGGTGTCGTAGGACCGGCGCCATTCCATGAACTGCTCCTCGCCGAACTCCGCGAGGGTCTGGGCCTTGTCCTTGCCCTGCAGTGCGCCGTAGTGGCGCTCGTTGAGCCGCCAGTTGCGCTTGACGTCGATCCAGCTGCGGTCGGCCGCCTCGAGTGCGAGGTTCGCGGTGATGATGGCGCGCTTCTGACGCGATGTGTACACGATGTCGGGAAGGATCCCGGCCTCCGTCAGGAGATGGCCGCCGCGCGTGGCTTCCTCGCGGCCCTTCGCTGTGAGTGCTACGTCCACCCAACCGGTGAAGAGGTTCTTCTCGTTCCATTCGCTCTGCCCGTGGCGCAGCAGGATCAGTGTGTAGGTCATGGCTCCTAGTCTGCCGTATCGCAGTGCGGCGGTCATGCCGGCGACGCCCTGTTCCGCGAGTGTTAAGCGGGTGACCTACCCTTGATGAGTGTCCCTGCGCCGGCGTTCCCAGAAGCCCCTCGGGACCATCACCCGCGGCACCACCAACCCCAATCGACTGCGCCGCATGGACCGCTGGCTGGCGGGGCCACAGGGATTCCGCCTCCGCCGCGCGGTCGATCCGCTCGTCGTGGACCTCGGGTACGGTGCCGCCCCCGTCACCGCCGTGGAGCTGTTCGCGCGGCTGCAGTCGGTGCGCGACGACGTCGAAGTGGTCGGCATCGAGATCGACCCGGCGCGGGTCGCCGCCGCGGAGCCCCTCGCTCGGCCCGGCCTCAGCTTCCGGCAAGGGGGCTTCGAACTGCCGCTCGACGGGCGGAGGCCCGTCGTCGTCCGCGCGTTCAACGTGTTGCGGCAGTACGGCGAGGACGAGTACGCGGCCTACTGGGAGGAGGTCCGCGCTCGGCTGGCGCCCGGCGGGCTCTTCGTCGATGGAACGTGCGACGAGATCGGCCGGCGCTCCAGCTGGGCAGCCCTCGATGTCTCCGGGCCGGTGTCTCTCAGCATCTCGCTGAGGTTCGGCGCCTTCGCGCTTCCCTCCGATATCGCGGAGAGGCTACCGAAAGCCCTGATCCACCGGAACGTGGAGGGGGAGCGCATCCACGGCTATCTGCGGGCCATGGACCGGGCGTGGCTCGACGCCGCAGCGCTCGCCTCGTTCGGCAACCAGCAGCGGTGGAGTGCGATGTGTGCAGCGCTCAAGGCCGACGGCTGGCCGCTGCTCGATGGACCGTCGCGCTGGCGCCTCGGCGAGGTCACCGTGGCGTGGCACGCGGTGGATCCGGCCTAGTTCTTCCTCGTGGTCCTACCAGGGACCGTACGGGCCTTGGTTGCCGCCCCTGCCCGAGGTCTGGCTGACAGCGGGCTTGACGTCCGCGAGGTAGACACAGGCCGCGACGATGGCGACCAGCTGGAAGAGGTTGAATCCGCCCCGGCCGCCGAGCGTGGAGAGCAGCCCGACGACGACGGCACCGCCCGTGAGGGCGAGCCAAAAGCCCTTGGTCCGCTTGAAGGCCGCTTCGAAGGCCGTGCCCGGGCGTCGCACGCAGTCGGAGAAGGCCCACACCTCGATGCCCAGGGCCACGAGGCCGAGCGCGAAGTACAGGTAGTACTGGATTGCGTATACGAGAGCCACACGATCAGCTTAGCTGGCCCGCCCGACGCGCCGCACCGGCGATGTCATCGTGACGCGTACGTCGACGTGCGTCAGAGCCCGCCGTCACGCCCGCCGGCTGCCTGCCGCAGCGCCTGGTCGAGATCGGACCACAGGTCCTCGGGGTTCTCGATCCCGACAGAGAGGCGCACGAGCGACTCGGGGACAGTGAGCGGCTCGGCAGCCTGGCGCCGTCGTCGTTCGATCAGTGACTCCACGCCGCCGAGCGACGTCGCCGGCAGCCAGAGCCTCACGGCGGTGACGAGGGCGTCCGCGGTCGCGGCGTCGTCGAGCTCGATGCTGACGATGCCGCCGAAGCCGTTGAACTGGGCGGCCGCACGCTCATGCCCGGGATCCGATGCCAGGCCCGGGTAGCGCACGCGCCGCACGGCAGGGTGGTCCGCGAGCCGGTGGGCCAGCGTTGCCGCGGTCGACTGGCTCCGCTCGATGCGCAGGGCGAGCGTGCGCAGGCCGCGGAGTGCCAGCCACACCTCGAACGGTCCGGCGATCGCACCGTGCAGGGTCCGGTGCGCGAGGAGACGTTCGCGGAGCGAGGCGTCCGAGGTGACCAGGGCGCCGAGTACGACGTCCGAGTGGCCTGCGAGCCACTTGGTGACCGAGTGGAGCACGACGTCGACCCCGGCCTCCAGCGGCCGGTGGACGATCGGCGTATTGAAGGTGTTGTCGGCGACGACGACGGCGCCTGTGGCGTGGGCGGCCTCGGTCAGGACGGAGAGTTCTGCGACCTCGAGCATCGGGTTCGTCGGGCTCTCGAGCCACAGCATCACCTGACCGGCGTCGAACCGCGCGGCGAGCGCGTCGAGTTCCGCGAGGACGGCCGCGGTGTCGGCGATGTCGACGGTGCGCAGCTCGAAGCGGCCGGTGGCGGCGAGGCCGGCGGCGAGGCTGATCGAACCCGCGTAGGCGTGGCGCGGCATGACGACCGCTCCCCCGGTGGGCACCAGGGACAGCGCTGCCGCAGCGGCGCCGAGGCCCGAACCGAAGACCAGGGCCGGCAGGTCGGCGCCCTCGAGCGCCCCGAGGGCTTCCTCGAAGGGATCCCACGTGGGGTTGGAGCCTCGGGCGTAGATGCGGTCGCCCGCTACAGGTGCACGGGTCTCGTGGTAGGTGGTCGAGAGGACGATCGGCGCATTGACGGGCGCATCGTGCTCGCGGGGAGGTCGTCCCGCCGCGACGGTCAGGGTGTCGGGGGCGAGGTCGGAGAGCTCGGATGCCATCCCCCGAGCCTAGCGCCGGGTCGCGGCGCCCCGGCAAGTGTTACCGACGGAAAGGTCGCCGGTACTCGGTAGGCTTGGCGCGTGACCTTTCCCCTCCCGCACGGGCTTCCCGGGCTGTTCATCGCGCTCGAGGGCGGCGACGGCGCCGGCAAGTCCACGCAGGCCGCACTGCTCTGCCGCGCCCTCGAGGGCAGCGGACGTGCCGTCGTCCGCACGCGTGAACCGGGTGGCACGCCCATCGGGGAGAAGCTGCGATCACTGGTGCTCGAGCACGGACACGGCGAGATCGACGCCCGGACGGAAGCCCTTCTGTTCGCCGCTTCACGCGCCGCCCACGTACAGCAGGTCATCGTGCCCGCCCTCGAGCGCGGTGACGTCGTCGTGTGCGACCGGTACATCGATTCCTCCGTCGCCTACCAGGGAGCCGGCCGCGGCCTCGATCCGCAGGCGGTGCTGGACGTGAACCTCTGGGCAACGAACGGCCTCCGTCCCGACCTCACCGTGCTGCTCGACGTCGATCCGGCGGAGGGGCGCACGCGCCGCACTTCCGGTGCCGCCGCGGAGGACCGACTCGAGTCCGAACCCGACGGGTTCCATGCCAGCATCCGGGCGGCGTTCCTCGAGCTCGCACAGGAGGAACCGGAACGGTACCTCGTACTGGCCGCCACCGGCTCACCCCAGGATCTCCACCGCGCCATCCTCGAAGCCCTGACCGGAGTGACGGCATGAGCGCCTCCACGGAGAGTCTTCCCGCGACCGGGGTGTGGGCGGATCTCCGCGGTCAGGAGCAGGTCGTCGAGCAGTTGCGCCGCGCCGCCCAGTCCGGTGCGCCGACCCACGCGTGGCTCTTCACAGGTCCGCCCGGTTCCGGGCGCTCCAACGCAGCGCGCGCGTTCGCCGCCGCGCTCCTGTGCGAGCGTGAGGCGTTGGGCGAGCGCGGCTGCGGTACCTGCAAGGCCTGCCGCACCGTCCTCTCGGGAGCGCACGCGGACCTCACCAACGTCACCACGGAGAAGGTGACCATCAGCATCGACGAGGCCCGCGAGCTGGTGAGGAAGGCGCAGGACAAGCCCTCCACCGGCCGTTGGCGCATCATCATCGTCGAGGATGCGGACCGCATGCAGGAGCGCAGCACCAACGTGCTGCTCAAGGCCATCGAGGAGCCGCCGCCACGCACCATCTGGCTGCTCTGCGCGCCGAGTCCGGGTGATGTCCTGGTCACCATCCGGTCGCGCTGCCGGTCGGTAGGCCTCCGGCTGCCACCGGTGCAGGACGTCGCGGATCTGTTGGTGGCGCGCGACGGAATCGATCCGGCGACGGCTGAAGCGGCCGCACGTGCCGCCCAGAGCCATATCGGCGTCGCCAAGCGTCTCGCCACGGACGACGGCGCCCGCGAACGCCGCAACCAGATCGTCCGACTGCCACTGACCCTGCGATCGGTATCCGGCGCCATGCGTGCAGCGGCGGACCTCGTCAAGTTGGCCGAGGCGGAAGCGCAGAGCTCCTTCGAGCAGCGCGACGCCGAGGAGCGGGCCGCCCTGTTGGCAACCCTCGGCGCCCCGGAGGCCGGCACCCTGCCGCCCTCCATGCGCGCGCAGGTCAGGCGGCTCGAGGAGGACCAGACGCGCCGGGCCAAACGGTCCAAGAACGACTACTTCGACCGTGCGCTGACGGACCTGATCTCCTTCTACCGCGACGTGCTGATGCTGCAACTCGGCGGCGCCCAGTTCCTCGTCAACGAGCCCCTCCGGCCCGAACTCGAGGAGTTCGCCCACAGGGAGAGCGCGGAGGACACCCTCCTGCGACTCGAGACGATCAACGAGGTCCGCACGCGGCTCGTCAGCACCAATGTGTCGCCCCTCCTCGCTATCGAGGCGATGATGGTGAGCCTGCTGTCCCGGAAGGACCTCGACCGATGAGCGCTGGAACCGCACCACACCGCTTCCGACGGGGGCCGCGCCATTGTGCGCGAGCTGTCCTTGCCGCATCCGCCGCCGTCGTCGTCGCCCTGTCGGGATGCACGCTGCTCGCGCCCGACGACACGGCTGATGCCCCTGCCACCGGCGTGGAAGCCGCGGATCCGACCGCCATCGGTGACGTCCCCGGGGACCTCCACAGCTTCTACACCCAGGAAGTCCGGTGGGAGAGCTGCGAGGGGTCCTTCGCCTGCGCCACGATCGAGGTGCCGCTCGACTACGGCGACCCTGGTCGCAGCAGCATCGACATCGCTGCCATCCGCTCGGACGCCACGGGGGAAGCACAGGGAACAATCCTCGTGAACCCGGGCGGACCCGGGGGTTCCGGCGTCAACATCGTCAGGGACTCCCTCGACTACGTAGCGAGCGACCGTCTGCGGGAGAACTACGACATCCTCGGCTTCGACCCCCGCGGAGTGAACCGGTCCAGCGCCGTTACGTGCTACACGGATGCAGAGCAGGACGAGACCCGCCAGGAGTCCTACCCCGCGGATGCTTCCGAGGATGAGCTCCTCGCGCTCATGACGGCGGATGCCAAGGAGTACGCGGACCTGTGTGCCGAGCGCACGGGCGAGTTGCTCGGATTCGTGGACACCGAGTCGGCCGCCCGGGACATGGACATCCTGCGCGCGCTGGTCAGCGACGAGAAGCTGAACTATCTCGGCTTCTCCTACGGGACCCAGCTCGGGGCGACCTACGCCGAGCTCTTCCCCGATCGGGCAGGGCGGCTCGTCCTCGACGGGGCCATCGACCCGTCCCTGGGGAACGAGGCCATCACCCTCGGACAGGCAGGCGGCTTCGAGCGGGCGGTACGCGCCTACGTGGCTGCGTGCCTGCAGGGCGACGAGTGCCCCTACACCGGGACGGTCGACGACGGCGTCCGCCAGATCCAGGACCTGTTCGCAGCCGTCGAGCGAGAGTCGATGACCGCCGACGACGGCCGGCTCGTGCCCGTCTCTACCTTCGTCCAGGGATTCATCCTGCCCCTGTACGACAACAGGAACTGGCCCACGCTCACCCAGGCCGTCACCGCCGCCCTGAACGGCGATGCATCGGACATGCTGTACCTCGCCGACCTCGCCGCGGAGCGCAGCCCGGACGGCACCTACGCGACCAACTCGACGGCGGCGTTCCTTGCGGTCAACTGCCTCGACTACCCCATGACGAGCGACCCGGCGCAGATGCTCGCGGATGAGCAGGAGCTCATTACGGCGTCACCGACCTTCGGGCGCTTTCTCGCCTTCGGCGGCATCACATGCGCTCCGTGGAAATATCCTCCGGTGCTCGCTCCCGCTCCCCTGCGGGCGGAGGGTGCGGATCCCATCGTGGTCATCGGCACCACCGGCGACCCCGCGACGCCGTACGAATGGTCGACGGCACTCGCGGAGCAGCTCGAATCGGGAGTGCACGTGACGTGGCAGGGCGAGGGGCACACGGCGTACGGCCGTTCGAACGACTGCATCCTCGACCTCGTGGACGACTACTTCATCGACGGAACGGTCCCGAAGGATGACACACGCTGCTGAGGACTGCCGCTGAGCGGCGCGGACAACAGCCACTGCGGGAGATGGCACATCGAGGGCAGGACGACGTCGGCCCCTGCACCGAGCAACTCCGCCTCCGAGTGCGCGCCCGTGAGGACCCCGATGACCGCACCCGCTCCGGCGCGCTGTCCCGCGATCACGTCGGATGTCGTGTCTCCGGCGACGAGGACCGAGCGCACGTCCTCGATATCCAGGGCGAGGACGGCGGTCAGGATGATGTCCGGGTACGGGCGGCCGCGCCCTGCGTCCGAGGGGCAGAGGCTGAGATCCGCCAGTCCCATCCAGCCGAGTGACTCCAGGATCATGTTCTGGGTATGACGGCCGAAGCCGGTGGCAAGGCAGATCTTCAGCCCGGCATCGCGCAGCGCCAGGATAGCGTCTTCGGCGCCGGGGATCGGTTCCACGCCGTGCCCCGCCAGCAGGTTGTCGTACGCGGTCTCGAACGTACGGTTCACGTTCACGGCGGTGACCGCATCGTTGAACAAGTGGCGGAAGACCAGTTCCTTGGACGTACCCATGCTCCGCCGCGCGTAAGCCGTCATCCTCTCGAAGGCGCTGGTGCCCCCGGCCACCCCGTGCGACGCCAGCGCCTGCGTGAAGGCCTTCTCCTGCAGGGCGCCCTCGTTGACGGTGGTCCCCGCCATGTCGATGACTGCGAGCGAGAATGAGCGGTGCTGCGCCATGCGGCGTCCCCTTTGCCGGCCGATCCCGCTCGGGTCGCAGAGACGGGTACGTTCCACGCTCCGCCATGCCGTTTGCCCGCGGGCGACCCAGAGGCGGCGGCCTGGTGAACTGGGTGCGAAATCCTGACCACCGCGCTCATTTTGACCCCGAGCCGGGATCTCCTATAAAGTTGTGGCTTGTGGATTGGACACCGGGCACACTCCGGACCAGGAAGCATTGCCTCCTTAGCTCAGTCGGTAGAGCGTCTCACTCGTAATGAGAAGGTCGCCAGTTCGACTCTGGCAGGAGGCTCCACGTAAGCCCCGGAGGTTCCGCCACCGGGGCTTTTTCATGCGCGTCGGCAGGCATGGCAACGGCGGGCGCCATGGGCACCCGCCGTTGCGACGTCGGCCGGCGATCAGCTCATCGCCGGACCGGACTCCGAGGACTTCGTCAGCTCCCCGAGGAACGCATGGCACCTGGCAGCACGCTCGGAATCCTCGGCCATGACCTGCTCGAAAAATTCAGCGATGTCGTCGCGACCGGCGTTACGAGCGTCGCGAACGTACTGGCCGTAGTCATGCCCGGCTTTCAGCGAGTGGTACTGCAGTGAGATGAGGTCGAATGAGACGTCGTCGAATCCGGTTTCTCCAGTAGCCATGAGGCACCTCCATGCTTCGTATGAACAGGTGGTGTCAGGCTAGGACGCGCTGTTTTCGGGCTGCAACGGGAATCGAACCGCCCGAAGTGCTCGCTCCACCATCCGGAGTCTGTTAGTCCGGGTGTCCTCCTCCGAAGCGGCTCGAGCGCCCGGACAAGGAGGGCCACCCGGCGTCGCCGGGTGGCCCTCCTCAACCGCTGCTTCCTAGTTTAGGAACTCCCTAGGCGAAGTCGGACGTCGCAGGGTCGGCGCCGATGCGGCCGGCTGCACCCTTGTCCAGACCGTTGATGGCCTCGATGTCCTCGTCCTCGAGCGTCACGTCGAGCGACTCCCAGTTCTCGATGATGCGCGATTCGGTCACCGACTTCGGGATCACCACGTTGCCGAGAGCGAGGTGCCAGGCGAGGACCACCTGCGCCGGGGTGGCGTCACGCTTCTGCGAGATCTCCTGCAATACGGCGTCGTCCAGGAGCCCCTTGCCGGATCCGAGGGGGGACCATGACTCGTGGAGGATCCCCTTCTCGGCCTCGAACGCGCGCAGCTCCGGCTGGCTGAGGTACGGGTGGGTCTCCACCTGGTTGATGACGGGAACGACTCCGGTCTCGTCGATGATCTCGTTCAGGGCCTCGACGGTGAAGTTCGAGACGCCGATGCTCTTTACGCGACCCTGCTTCTGCAGCTCGACGAAAGCCTTCCACGTGTCCATGTACTTGCCCTGCTTGGGCTGCAGCCAGTGGATGAGATAGAGGTCCAACGTCTCGAGTCCGAGGCGCTCCATCGACTCGTCGAAGGCCTTCAGCGTGCTCTCGTAACCCTGGTCCGCGTTCCACAGCTTCGTCGTGATGAACATTTCGTCACGGCTCAGTCCCGACGCGGCGATCGCGCGTCCTACGCCGGATTCATTTCCATAGATCTTCGCGGTGTCGATGTGCCTGTAACCGGCCTTGAAGGCCTTTCCTACGACATCTTCGGCGACGTTGTCCTCGACCTGCCACACACCGTATCCGAGTTGCGGGATGGTGTTGCCGTCATGGAACTTAAGGCTTGGTGATGTAGTCATACAGGCGGGAACCACGAGCGCAGCGCATTTATTTCTGTTTCCACCGACAACCATCAGCCTGCGAGGCATTCGGGCTGGATGCCAGGAGACCCGTCGGTTGTGCTACTCGGCGCCCGGCATCGCGCGCTCGGCTTCCTCGACGTCGTCGGCCACGAGCCGGGCACGCCGACGCACGTTGTCGAGCCCGGCGGACGCGATTCCCCATCGTTCGCCGTCGAGCCTGGTCATCGCGGCGGCCTCCGCCGTCGTCGCCAGGGTGTTGCCCGCACGCGACAGCGCCCGGTGGACCTGCAGGAGCGCCCCGGGGATGTCGAGTCCGGTACTGGGCGAGGAGGCCTGGGCCCGCACGCAGAGAGCGCGCACGCGCGGCAGCATGGCACCGAGGTCGTCGGCGACCGCGACGAGCTCGTTGTAGACGTCGTCGTCCTCGATGCCCTCGAGGATCTGGTGGTAGCGGTCGAGGCCGCGGCGGAACCGGTCGTGCGCCCGCCGCCACACCCCGGTGCCCAGCTCGGCGTCGTCCTTGCGTCCCTGCCGAGCCGCTGCGAAGAATGCCACCTACGACTTACAGGTACTGGCCCGGCCCGTGCGTGTCCGCCGGAGACGCCTGGGCGCTGGGTGCAAGGGGAGTGCGCTTGGGTTCGCCGTCCTCGCCGACCACGACACCGGGTGCGATCACGGTGCCGGGGGGCAACTGCCGCAGCTGGAGGCGGGCTGCCAGCTGCTGATTCGCCATCTGCTGCGCTGCGAGCGCCGCCTGGATCCCGTGGAAAAGGCCCTCGAGCCACCCGACGAGTTGTGCCTGGGCAACGCGGAGTTCCGCGTCGGTCGGAGTCGAACCCTGGTCGAACGGCAGGTTGATCCGGTGCAGCTCCTCGACGAGCTCCGGCGCGAGGCCGTCCTCGAGCTCCTTCACCGAGCGCTCATGGATGGAGGCGAGCCTCGTCCGCCCGGCGTCGTCGAGCGGTGCGGTGCGGACCTCCTCCAGCAGCTGCTTGAGCATGGTGCCGATGCGCATCACCTTGGCGGGCTCGTCCACGAGCTCGGCGAGGGAGGCGGGACGCCCGTCGGCCTCGCCCGGAGCGCCTGAAGGCACGGCCGGTCCGCCGTTTTGGGGAACGGGGACAGCCCCTGGGGCGGGATCGAAGGGACTGGCCGGCTGCTGTTCAGTCATGACGCTATGCTCCCACAACCGCCCGGAGCCGGGCACGTCAGATCCAGCCTTGTTCCCATGCGATGGCTGCCGCCTCGTGACGGGACGGAGCGTCGAGCTTCGTCATCGCCGACGACACGTAGTTGCGCACGGTTCCCGGCGCCAGGTGCAGCTCCCGCGCTATCGTCTGCAGGCTGGCGCCCTGGCGCCCGTGCCGCAGGACGTCGAGCTCGCGTGAGGTGAGGGGGCAGGACTCGCCCGTGAGGGCACTCGCGGCGATGTCCGGGTCGACATACCTGCGCCCCTCGGCGACGTCCCGGATGACATTCGCGAGCTGGTCTGCGGGGGTGGACTTCGGCACGAACCCTGCGACCCTGCTCGTCAGCGCGCGCCGCAGCACTCCGGGACGGGCATGCCGGGTGACGATCACGACGCGCGTGGCGACGCTCCGGAGTATCTCCTCCGCTGCATAGATACCGTCGGTCGGCGGCATCTCGAGGTCGAGGACGCAGACGTCGGGAGCGTGTTCCCTGGCGAGGCGCACCGCATCGCTCCCGTTGTCGGTGCTCGCGACGACGTCGATGTCCGGCTCCAGCCGCAGCAGGGCCACGAGTGCACCCCGGATCAGATGCTCGTCATCGGCGAGGATCAGGCGGATCACGGCTGATCCCCCAGGGGTAGGTCGGTCGCGGTGCTTCCACTGCGAGCACGGGAACCGGCGGGGACGGGTGCTACGCCTGAATCGGCGGACGAATCCGCCCCGCCGTCGTCCGGTGCCTGCCCCGGAGCAGTAGCGACCAGGATGAACTCTCCGTTGCTCCGTTCGGTATGGACGCCACCACCGACCGCCTCGAACCGACGGTGGAGTCCGTCGATCCCCGAGCCACCCGGACGCGACGTCCCGTTCTCGGCCACGCCGTCGTTCCTGACGGTGAGGACGAAACCGCCGCGTGACCGCGCGAGGCGGAGCGCCACGGTGGTCGCTTCGCTGTGGCGCAGGATGTTGGTCGTCGCCTCGCGGATCACGAGACCGAACAGGGTCCGCTCCTCGGGCGGAAGCCCGACAGCGTCGACGTCGACGGAACAGGCGATGCCGGCTGCCCGAAGCACTTCCGCGGCGTTGGCGGCCTCGGCGGCCAGGGACACCGCCCGATAGCCATGCACGAGCGCGCGCGTGTCCTCGAGGGCGGTACGAGCGAGCGCCTGAGCCTCGTTGATCTGGGTGCGGGCGGACTCCGGATCGGAGTCGAGCAGGCGTCCCGCGAGTTCCGTCTTCAGAGCGATGACCTGGAGGTGGTGACCCTGGATGTCATGGAGGTCAGCGGCGAAGCGGAGGCGTTCCTTGGCGACGGCCAGCTCGCCCGAGGTACGACGGCTGTCATCGAGGCGCAGCACGATCTCCCACCACCAGATACTCGCCACGAAGAGCAGGGGCGTCATCAGCGCCCAGAGGGCTACCGAGATCATGCCCCCTTCGTCCCAGAACGGTCCGCTCATGGCGTGCCCCAGGATCAGGCCGAGCGGACCGTGCACGATGAGCAATACCAGGCCCACACCAGTCACCCACCACCGTCTACGCCGGCTGACGACGACGGCAAGGGCATTGCAGGCGAACCAGAGCGGCAGTGCCCCGATCCACACCGTGTGGTCCTGTGCCAGCCCGAGGACCCACAGGGCCGCACTGGGGATCAGCAGCCACAGCGTGTAGCGGCGACCGGGCAGGCCCGCGCCCAGGCCGCCGCGGAAGAACCAGCAGTAGCGGATCAGCGCCGTGGTGGACGCGACGGTGAGAGCCAGGACCACGCCGTCGAGCAGCTGCCACCCGGGCTCCCCGCTGCCGAGCATCAGGAGGGTGCTGATGCCATTCACGAAGACGCAGTACAGGACGATGGACCCGACCGTGTAGCGCCAGGTGGCCCGGACACCGCGGCCTGCTTCGGATGCGGCGCGGTCCGGAGCAGTTCCCGCGTCCGGTTCCTGCAGGGTGCGTCGATCCGTGGAGAGTGCCATGGCGTCCATCGTAGGACCATGACATATGTCATTGATCCGGCGTGGGTCAGGACCCGCAAGGAGGTGACGTCCGGCCACTGATGCACCGCCGGGGCCACCGGAAGGATTGAGCCATGACCACCTCATCCAGCACCCCGGCACTCCGGTCCACACAGGGCAGCCCCTCCGCACCAGGACAACCGGCCGACACGATCGCCATCTCTGCGCAGGGCCTGCGCTGCAGCTACGGCTCCTACGAGGCCGTCCGCGGCATCGACCTGACCATCCGCAACGGCGAGTTCTTCGCCCTGCTCGGCACCAACGGTGCCGGCAAGACCACCACCATGGAGACCCTCGAGGGCCACCGCCCCGCCACCGCCGGAACGGTAACCGTCCTCGGTGGCGACCCGTACCGGGACAGGGCGTCCATCCGGCCCCGACTCGGGATCATGCTGCAGGAGGCCGGCTTCGCCGATGACCTGACGGTCGAGGAGACGTGCCGGTTGTGGCTCAGGCTCTCGTCGCCGAACCAGCGGGGATTGAGCCGCCACGACGTCATCGCCCGGGGCCTCGACGTCCTCGACATCGCAGGGAAGGCGTCGACCCGGGTCAAGATGCTCTCGGGCGGGCAGCGCAGGCGCCTCGACCTCCTGCTCGCGACGGCCAACGAACCGGACCTCCTGTTCCTCGACGAGCCGACCACGGGCCTCGACCCGGAATCCCGTGAGCGGACGTGGGAGCTGGTCAGAAGCCTGAGGGACGCCGGAACCACGGTGGTCCTCACAACGCACTACCTCGAGGAGGCGGAGGCCTACGCGGACCGCCTCGCCATCATGCACGGTGGACGGATCGCCGTGGAAGGCACGCTCCCGGAGGTCCTGCGCCGTGAACCGTCGGCCATCTCGTTCGAGGTGGACGCGTCCGTCGACGTCCTTCGCCTGACCGGTATGGGGCTGGCTCCGGAGTTCACGCCCACACCGGCCACCACGCAGGTGACCGTGCCGTCGCTCGACCTCCAGCAGGATCTCTGGAAAGTACTGTCCTGGGCAAACGAGAACAGGATCCGGCTGGACCGCCTGTCCGCGTCGGAGGCATCCCTCGCCGCCGTCTTCCGCCGCGTGAGCCTCGGCGACACCGCCTGACGCGCCTCACTGCCACCCCCGAACCCTCGTCCACCAGGAGAAACCATGACAACCGCTCCGAATGCTCCCTCGACAGCCCTCCGGGCCCCGTCCGCCGCCGCCCGCGTCCTGTCCATCGCGCTCATGGAACTGCGCATCATCTTCCGCAACAAGACGGTCCTCACCGGAGCCGTGCTCATGCCGGTCGCCATGGCCGTCTACATGTTCTTCATCGGCGCCGACCAGATGGTTGGTCCCATGGGCATGGCAATCATGGCCGGCCTCACCCTCATGATCGTCACCCTGCTGGGCGTCTACCTGACCGCGACCACGACCCTCGCGACGCGACGCCAGGAATTGTTCCTCAAGCGGCTGCGCAGCGGCGAGTCGTCGGACACGGTCATCTGGCTGGGCATGCTGGCCCCCATCGTGGCGCTGGTCGCCGCCCAACTCGCGATCATCGCCGTCGGCTTCGGTATCGCCGGCGTGGATGCGCCCACCCGGCCCCTTGTCGTGCTCGGGGCCGTCCTCGGCTTCCTCGCCCTCTGTGCGACCGCCGGCATGCTCACCAGCATCTACACGCCGTCCGCCGCAGCGGCCCAGATCACCACCCTGCCCTTCTTCGCCGTCGTCGTCGGCAGCTTCTTCTGGACCGGGTTCGACGACGGCCTCGAGGTGATCTCCCGCCTCACGCCGGGCGGTGCACTGCAGAACCTCCTGATGGCCGGCTGGGGCGCCGAACCGCTCGACGTCTCAGTGGCGGTCGCCGCCGTCGTGCTTGTCGCCTGGGTCCTGCTGCCGTACCGGATCGCCGCCCGGCGCTTCCGGTGGGAGAAGCGCTGAGGCACGGACACGACGAAGCCCGGCGCTCCCTCGGGAGGCGCCGGGCTTCGTCGTGGGTCAGCCGCTAGCAGCAGCGGCCCTCCGGGTTGGCGTCCTGGCGGTCGGTCTTGTCCCGCCAGAACTCCCTCTCCGTCATCGGCAGACCGCCCGCGTGGGAGTGCTCGTGGTGGTCGAGGTATGCCTGGTAGGCGTTTTCCCCCATCACGCCCTTGAACAGCCAGGCCAACTCACGGGCTGTATCCCGCGCTCGGTGCAGGACCTGTGGGACGGTCATCAGTGGCCCGCCCTCGCAGGCCGCTTTCCCGGCTCCAGGGCTGCCCACTGCGCCTCCAGTTCCTTCTCCGCCGGGGAGGCGATGAGGCCCGCAGGCGCGAAGGTGCGCGACGGCACCGCCGGGTCCTCGTTCTCCTTGCCGCCGCCGTGCCGGTAGGCCCGGACGGTGGCGAGGATCGCGGTGATGATCACGATAATCGAGAGCACGACGAAGAAGATCGACAGTGTGCCCTGGATGAACGTGTTACGGACCACGGCTTCCATGGCGGCCACGGTCTTGGCCGTGCCGAAGCTCTCCTCGCCTGCTGCCAGCGCGTCCTTGAACGCCGTGTGCTGCGCCCAGTAGCCGATCGCGGGAGTCGAGGAGAAGATCTTCTGGAACGACGCCGTGATGGTCACCACGGACGCGAACGCGAGCGGGAGGGCCGGGATCCACAGGAACCGGAACATGCCCTTCTTCGCGCAGATCGCCATGCACACCGCGAGCGCGATCGCCGCGAGCAGCTGGTTGGCTATGCCGAACAGCGGGAAGAGCGTGTTGATGCCGCCCAGCGGATCAGTGACGCCCATGATGAGGATCGCTCCCCACCCGGCCACCATGATCGCCGTACAGATCCACGCTCCTGCGCGCCAGGAGGTGTCGCGGAAGCGGGGCACGAAGTTCCCGATGCTGTCCTGCAGCATGAACCGTGCCACGCGGGTTCCGGCGTCGACCGCGGTGAGGATGAACAGCGCCTCGAACATGATCGCGAAGTGGTACCAGAACGCCATCATGCCTGCGCCGCCGAAGACGCCCTGCATGATCTGCGCGATGCCGACGGCAAGGGTGGGCGCACCGCCCGTACGCGAGACGATGGACTCCTCCCCGACGTTGGACGCCATGGTGCTGAGGGCCTCCTGGGTCAGGTTGACGCCGGTGAGTCCGAGGCCGTTCACGAAGGTGACGGCACCTTCGATGGTTCCGCCGGTGGCTGCGGCCGAGGAGTTCATGGCGAAGTAGATCCCACGGTCGATGGACAGCGCGGCGACCAGTGCCATGATCGCCACGAAGGACTCCATGAGCATTCCGCCGTAGCCGATGAAGCGCGTCTGGCGTTCCTTCTCGATCATCTTCGGGGTCGTGCCGGAGGAGATGAGCGCGTGGAAGCCCGAGAGCGCGCCGCAGGCGATGGTCACGAACAGGAAGGGGAACAGCGTGCCTGCGACGACGGGGCCGGTCCCGGACGTCGCGTACGGCGTGATGGCGGGGACGCTGATCTCCGGCCGCGTGATGACGATCGCGACGGCGAGCATGATGATCGTGCCGATCTTCATGAAGGTGGAGAGGTAGTCGCGCGGGGCGAGCAGCAGCCAGACGGGCAGGACGGCGGCGATGAAGCCGTAGATGATGATGCCCCACGCGATGGTGATGCGGTCGAGCGTGAAGAGATCGACGCCCCAGGCCGTCTCGGAGATCCAGCCGCCGCCGATGATGGCCAGCAGCAGCAGCGCGAAACCGATCAGCGACACCTCGGTGACCCTGCCCGGCCGGAGGTAGCGCAGGTAGACGCCCATGAAGAGCGCGATCGGGATGGTCATCGAGACGGAGAACACGCCCCACGGGCTCTCACCGAGGGCGTTCACGACGACGAGCGCCAGGATGGCCACGATGATGATCATGATGGCGAGCGTGGCGATCAGCGCGGCGGTACCACCGATGACGCCCAGTTCCTCGCGTGCCATCTGGCCGAGGGAACGGCCCCCGCGGCGCATGGAGAAGAACATCACGAGGTAGTCCTGCACCGCACCCGCGAAGATCACGCCGATGATGATCCAGAGCGTTCCGGGGAGGTAACCCATCTGCGCCGCGAGCACAGGGCCCACGAGTGGCCCGGCTCCTGCGATCGCGGCGAAGTGGTGACCGTAGAGGACGCGCCGGTCGGTGGCCGCATAGTCCTTGCCGTCGGCCTTGTACTCGGCAGGCGTAGCGCGTCGATCATCAGGCTTCAGAAGGTTCCGCTCGATGAACTTCGAGTAGAACCGGTAGGCGATCAGATACGTACAGACCGCGGCGAAGACGAACCAGATGGCGTTGACTGTTTCGCCCCTGACGATGGCCAGCATCGTCCAAGCGATACCGCCCAGGAGTGCGATGCCTATCCAGAGTGCGATCTTCGCCGGTGTCCACCGGCGGTCTTCTGCTTCAGCCTGCTGCGGGTCGACGGCGACCGCGGGCAGGTCCGAATCCGTCACCAGCACGTCGGCGTGCTGGTGGGATCCGCTCTGCTTCTTACTCATGATGCTCCTCGAGTGCGAGAGTGTGATGCACACGAAGGTAGCAACGTAGTGAGGCTTGCGTCACATGGCAAACCTGCACGGCGAGGGATTGCGCCGAACGCGCCTGCGCTTGCGGCGGGTGGCTCGGCGCTCGGCGGTGGCTGCCGCGTCAGGAGGAGCTGCGCTTGCCCCCGTCGAGGACCGCCGGTGGCTCGTCGTCGTCGTTCGCGTTCATGCCCTCGCTGATACTGGAGTGCGTCCTGGTTCGGCTGTCGGCAGGCTCGTCTGCGTCGTCCGTCGGCCCGTTGTCGACACCGTCCGGCACCTGGTCGCCGAGATTCTGGGCGAAGCTGTCGGCTGCCTGGGACAGGCCGCCTTCGTCCCCGTCCTGGCCGTGATCCGTGGTGCTCACTGTCCTGCTCCTTCCGGTTGGCTGTCCTGCCAGCCTTCCACAGCTGCGGATCATCCGAAAGCATGCTGATGGTTTTTTGCCGTGGGTGGTTCCTCCGGTCGGAGTAGGGTTGATCGGTGGCACAGCGCCATCCGATGCCAGCGGCGCCGTCGATCCCTCCGACCGGAAGCCTGCAGTCCGTGAACCTCCTCCGTGACCTCGTGACCATCGCGCCGTCCGCCCAGGACCACCACCCTGCGCTGCGGTGCGCCGTGGGCGTGGCCGCACCGCTGCTCGTGGTCCTGCTGCTCGGTCGGCTCGACCTCGCGGTGTTCGCCACCTTCGGCGCGTTCGCCGGCATCTACGGACGCAACAAGCCCCACCGCCAGCGCCTTGGAACGCAGGTGCGCGGCGGCGGTCTCATGCTCGCGGTCGTCCTCGCTGCGGCGTTGACCGCGCGCGCCGACGTCGGACCGTGGGGCCTCGTGATGCTCACCAGTGCAGTCGCAGGAATCGGCACCTTCGCCGCCGGACTCTTCCGACTGCGGCCCGGCGGCTCGCTGTTCCACATCTTCGCTTTCGCCGCCATCGCTTCCGTTCCTGCCCAGCCGCCGCTGTGGCAGGGAGTGGTGACGGCGATCGCGACGGTGGCGTTCGCCGTACTCCTCGGGCAGGCGGGGAACCTGTGGCCCCGCCACCGAACGGTGTGGCAGCGCGCCCCTACCGATCGGCCCACCGCGCGGCATGTGGCCGCCCTGGGTCGGGAAGCAGCCCTGTACGTCACGGCGGCGCTGCTCGCAGGCAGCGCGGCGACGGCGCTCGGGATCGGCCACACCTACTGGGCGATGGTTGCGGCGACCGTACCGCTGGTCGGGCAGTCCGCGCGCGCACGCGTGAACCGTGGCCTGCAGCGCATCCTCGGTACGAGCGCCGGGCTCCTCCTGACCGCCCTGATCCTCCTGCCCGCGCTGGCCGCGTGGCAACTCGTCCTCGTGATCGGCGTCGCGCAGTTCGCGGCGGAGATGTTCATCCTGCGGCAGTACGCCCTCGCACAGGCGTTCGTCACGCCACTCGCACTGATCTCCACGGAACTGGCGCATCCCGCCGACCCGGCGACCCTGATCGCGGACCGGGCCGTCGAGACCCTCATCGGCGCCTGCGTCGGGATCGCCCTGGTGCTGTTCCTCCATCTCCGGCAGCGGCCGGCTCGGGCCTAGCTGCGCCTAGCGCATCGACAACAGGATCTTTCCGGTGTGCTTCCCGGCATCGAAGTAGCTGTGCGCCTCCGCGACCTGGTCGAGCGGGAAGGTCCGATCCACGAAGGGGCGGACCGCGCCGGAGGCCACCAGCGGCCACACGTTGTCCTCGACCGCACTCATGATGGCGGCCTTCTCCGCGACGGGACGGGCCCGCAGGGTGGTGCCGGCCACGCTCGCCCGCCGGGCCATGAGTGCCCCGAGGTCCAGTTCCGCCCTCACTCCGCCCTGGAGCCCGATGACCACGAGCCGCCCGCCCGTCGCCAGGGACGCGACGTTCCGGGCCAGGTACTTCGCCCCGACCACGTCGAGGATGACGTCCGCGCCACGACCGTCGGTAGCCGCGCGCAGTTCCTCGACGAAGTCCTGCTCCCTGTAGTTGATCAGCGTCCGCACCCCGAGCGAACGGGCGACGTCGAGCTTGGCGTCGTACCCCGCCGTCACATGCGGCACTGCCCCGAGTGCGAGGCTGACCTGGATCGCCATCACTCCGATGCCCCCGGACGCTCCGTGGATCAGGACGTCGTCGCCCTCGGACAGGCCCGCGTGCGTCACGAGGTTCGACCACACGGTCGCCGCCGTCTCCGGCAACGCGGCAGCCTCCTCGAGGCCCACCCCGTCGGGCGCGCGAACCACCTGCCCGGCCGGCACGACCACCTTCTCGGCGTAGCCACCCCCAGCGAGCAGGGCGACGACGGCGTCCCCCTCCGCGAACCGCGAACGGCCGGGATCCGCGACATACCCCGATACCTCCAGTCCCGGTACGGTCGACGCCCCTTCGGGCGGAGGATAGAGACCACGGCGCTGCTGTACGTCAGCCCTGTTGAGCCCGGCGGCGACGACGTCGATCACCACCTCGTCCTCGCGCCGGACGGGGACGGCGACCTCCTCGACGGACAGCACCTCCGGCCCTCCTGCACCCCTGATCACCACTGCACGCATCCGCGATCCTTCCGTCTTCTGGTATTTGGGCGTCCCCTGCCCTTCGTGAAACACTAGCGGCGGGGAAGGTTGTCCGAGCGGCCGAAGGAGCTGGTCTTGAAAACCAGTGGGCGGTTACCCCGTCTCAAGGGTTCGAATCCCTTACCTTCCGCTCCCCAGGAGGCCCCGCCGCGCGGGGCCTCCTTTCTCTCTCGTGTCCTGAGCCGCAACTGCGTGGCCGTGGTGCACCCCGCCGCCGCCCTGTACTGTCCCAGAAGCAACAGCCACACGATGCGTGGCACAGAACGGGGTCTCGATGCGCGCGGGGGAATTCAGGGAATCAGTGCCCAGCGGTGTGTGCAGGGCAGTGCTATCGATCGTCACCCTTGCGCTCGTGACGGGCTGCACCCTCATCCCTGAGCCCGGCCCGGACCGGGACGCGGAGGGCGCCGTCACCGCCGAAGCCGAGACGGATGCGTTCTCGATCGAGGTGGGCGACTGCATCTCCGACCCCGGTGTTTCGAGCGTCACCGACATCACCGTCCTGCCCTGCGATGAACTGCACGACTTCGAGGCGTTCGCCGCCACGGAGATGCCTGACGGCGACTACCCGGGAGCACCTGCTGCGATCACCGCCGCCAGCGAATTCTGCGCCCGCGAGTTCACCGGCTATGTCGGCGTGGAGTACGACGCATCCGTGCTGGAGATGCTCTACTTCTACCCCGTCGAGGAGAGCTGGAACACCGCGAACGACCGGGAGATCCTCTGCTTCGTCGCTGAACCGGGCGAGACACCGGTGACGGGGTCCCTCCGGAACGCTCGCCGGTAAGGATTCGTCCACGAGCACCTGGCAGGAGCTCGAGTTCGTCCGAGCCGAAGCCCCGGTGGTAACCCTTTGTTCACGATGGTCTGATTGGCTGGCCCCAGGACTGGAAATGTCACCTGTGTCACATAGGGTGCTCATGCCAGGCGCCGGCCCCTGAGGGATCGGCGGGTTTCACTCGCGGCTGCTGCGCGGCCATCGTCAAGGAGATTGAACAACGAATGGTTAATTCGTCATGGAAGGGAGCGCTCGGTGCGGCGCTGTCGGTAGGGCTGATCGCCTCACCGATCTTCGCACTGCCGGCCGTCGCCGAGGAGACACCACCGGCCACGGCGTCCGTCGCAGGAGACGGCGTCATCATCAACGAGGCCTACGTCACCGGGGGCACCGTCGGGACCCCGTTGCGCAACAAGTATGTGGAGCTCTACAACCCCACGGACGCACCGGTGAGCCTCGACGGCTGGTCGCTGCAGTACCGGGGGCCCGAGTCGACGGGTGCGCCGACCGCCTATCCGCTGACCGGCACCATCCCCGCCAAGGGGTACTTCCTGGTCCAGGGACGATCGAACGCAGCGAATGGGGAAGCGCTCCCGACGCCCGATGCGAGCATCGGCATCGACCCCGGCGCTGCCGGCGGGGTCATCGTCCTGGCCAACCAGCCCACCAGCGTGGGTGTCCTGCCGGCCGGTGACACGACAGCCGTCCCCGGCGCCGTCGACCTTCTCGGCTACGGCACGAGAGCGACCTCGTTCGAAGGTGCCGCTGCTCTTGCGCCGGGCTCGGGCAGCGCGCAGTCGGCCAACCGCACCGGTTTCGTGGACACTGCCAACAACAGGGCGGATTTCTCGCTCCAGGCCGTGACGCCGACGAACAGCACGGGCACGACCGGCGGACCCGCCCCCACGCCTACTCCCACTCCCACCGAACCACCCGTCCCCGGCGCCGTTGTTCCCATCCGCGACATCCAGGGCACCGGTCCGGCCACGCCGCTGTCCGGCCAGAGCGTCACCACGCGGGGCAAGGTCACTGCGGCTTATCCCTCGGGCGGGTTCGCAGGGTTCTATATCCAGACGCCGGGCACCTCGGCAACTCCCGAGCAGACCGCGTCCGATGCGATCTTCGTCTACTCCCCCGCGACCGTCGGATCGGTCGCCGTGGGCGACTACGTCGAGGTCACCGGTGTGGCCGGTGAATTCTTCAACCTGACGCAACTCACGGTCGCCGCGGGCGGCACGGTCAAGCTCTCGGAGGCGGCAGAGGAGCCCAAGGCCTCCGCCATCGCACTCCCCGCAACGGAAGCTGCGCGCGAAGCGGCGGAGGGAATGCTCTTCGAGCCCTCCGGGACGTTCACCGTCGCGGACAACTACACGCTGAACCAGTACGGCGAGGTCACCCTGGCTGCCGGCACGGAGCGTCTCCTCCAGCCGACCGACGTCGCCCGTCCCGGCACACCGGAGAATGCAGCGGTCATCGCGGACAACGCCGCCCGCAGCATCCGCCTCGACGACGGGGCCACGACCAATTTCCTGAATCAGGCGAACCGCGGCAAGGTCCTCCCGTACCTCACGCCCACACAGCCCGTGCGCGTCGGCTACAGCGCGGAGTTCATCTCGCCCGTGGTCCTGGATTTCCGCAACAGCGCGTGGAAATTCCAGCCCCTCGCGGAGCTGAGCGGAGCCAGCCCCGCCGGCGTGCAACCCGTGCAGTTCGCGGGTGAGCGTCCTGCCGCTCCCCAGCCCGTCGGTGGCGACCTGAAGATCGCCTCCTTCAACGTGCTCAACTACTTCCCGACCACGGGTGAGGACCTAACCGGCTGCACGTACTACACCGACCGCGCGGGCAACCCGATCACCATCAACGGCGGCTGCACCGCACGCGGCGCTGCGAACAAGGAGAACTTCGAGCGCCAGGAGGCAAAGATCGTCGCCGCGATCAACGCCCTCGGCGCGGACGTCGTCACGCTGATGGAGATCGAGAACTCGGTCAAGTTCGGCAAGGACCGGGACGCAGCGCTCGCCACCCTCGTCGCCGCGCTGAATGAGGCGGCCCCCGGGACCTGGGACTACGTACGCTCCCCTGCGGCCGTTCCCGCGCCCGCCGACGAGGACTTCATCCGCACGGCCATGATCTACAAGAAGACCGCCGCCGAGCCCGTGGGCGAGTCCGTCATCCTGAACGACAACGTGGCCTTCTCCAACGCACGCAAGCCCCTCGCCCAGTCCTTCAAGCCCGTCGGCGGCAGCGAGGCGGAGACGTTCCTCGCGATCGTCAACCATTTCAAGTCCAAGGGCTCCAGCCCGAGCTCCGGCGCCAACGCCGACAGCGGTGACGGACAGGGTGCCTGGAATGCTGCACGCGTCACCCAGGCAAGGGCGCTCGTGGCTTTCGCCGACTCCGTGAAGGCGACGGCGAAGACGGACAAGGTCTTCCTCACGGGTGACTTCAACTCCTACTCGCAGGAGGACCCGATGCAGGTCCTGTACGAGGCCGGATACGTGAACCAGGGCGAGAAGGACGACAGCTACTCCTATGTCTTCTCAGGGCTGAGCGGTTCCCTCGATCACATCCTGGCCTCGCCGACGGCTGATGCCACCGTGTCCGGCGTGGACACCTGGAACATCAACTCGGTCGAATCCGTCGCGCTCGAATACAGCCGGTTCAACAACAACGTCACCGATTACTACAGGGCCGACCCCTACCGCGCGAGCGACCACGACCCCGTCGTGGTGGGACTCGACCTCGTTGCCGAGGCGACATCCACCGAGCTGAATCTGCTGAACATCAACGATTTCCACGGCCGCATCGACACGAACACCGTCCGCTTCGCGGGCACCGTCGAGCAGCTGCGTGCCGAGTCCGGCGAGGACACCACGGCTTTCCTGTCTGCTGGTGACAACATCGGCGCCTCCCTCTTCGCCTCCTCACTGCAGGACGACGAGCCGACGATCGACGTGCTCGATGCCCTGGGCCTGCAGGCCTCGGCCGTCGGCAACCACGAGTTCGACAAGGGCTTCAGCGACCTGGCCGGCCGGGTCGGGGACTCCGCCGGTTTCCCCTACCTGGGAGCCAATGTCTATGCGAAGGGCACGACGGACCCCGTGCTCGACGAGTACAGCATCATCTCTGTGGGGGGCATCGACGTAGCAGTCATCGGCGTCGTCACACAGAGCACCGCGACACTCGTGAGCCCTGGCGGCATCGAGAACGTCGACTTCGGCGATCCGGTCGAGGCGGTCAACCGCGTCGCTGCCGAGATCGAGGAGCAGGACCTCGCGGACGTCATCGTCGCCGAGTACCACGAGGGCGCCGGTGACGGCGTCGTGGAAGGTGCAACGATCGAGCAGGAGATCGCCGCAGGTGGTCCTTTCGCCGAGATCGTCACGGAGACGACGCCCCTCGTGGACGCGATCTTCACCGGCCACACGCACAAGCAGTACGCATGGGATGCTCCTGTCCCGGGTGCTGCCGGAGAGACCAGGCCCGTGCTGCAGACCGGCTCCTACGGCGAGTTCGTCGGTCAAATCAAGCTCACCGTGGACAACGCCACCGGCGAGGTCGAGTCCTACACGGCTCGCAATGTGGCGCGTACCACCGAGACGGACGCCGCGCTCGTGGCAGCATTCCCCAGGGTCGCGGAGGTCAAGACGATCGTCGATGCAGCCCTCGCTGAAGCGGCTGTCATCGGCGACCAGAAGGTCGGCTCCGTGACCGCGGACATCACCACGGCCTTCATCGGCACCGCACGGGATGACCGCTCTTCGGAGTCCACCCTGGGCAACCTGGTCGCTGATTCCCTTCGGGCAAGCCTTGCCCCCGCTGAACGCGGCGGTGCCCAGATCGGCGTCGTCAATCCGGGAGGGCTCCGCAACGAGCTCTATTACGGGCCCGACGGCGTCGTGACCTTCGCCGAGGCCAATGCCGTCCTTCCGTTCGTCAACGATCTCTGGACCACGTCCCTGACGGGTGCTCAGTTCAAGTCGATGCTCGAGCAGCAGTGGCAGCCGGAAGGTGCCTCGAAGTCCTTCCTGGCCCTGGGCCTGTCGGACAACGTCAGTGTCACCTTCGACCCGACGCTCCCACGGGGCTCGAGGATCACCTCGGTCATGATCGACGGCGCGCCCCTCGACCCCGCTAAGGACTACCGGATCGGCACGTTCAGCTTCCTGGCCCAGGGTGGTGACAACTTCACGATCTTCCGCGAAGGCACGGACACCCGCGAATCCGGACTGGTGGACCGGGACGCATGGATGGACTACATCCGGGCCAACAGCCCGTTGTCGCCGTCGTTCGATCGCCGCACCGTCCAGGTGCAGGGCGCTCCGGCAACGGTGACGGCCGGCACGGCGGTCTCCTTCACTGTGGCGAAGCTGGATCTCACGTCCCTAGGCAGCCCGGTGAACACCACGCTGGCCGCGAGCTTCGTCGCGACCGATGGCACGGCAACACCGCTCGGGTCCTTCCCTGTCACCGGCGGCAGCGCCACGGTGGACGTCACGGTTCCATCGACGGCGAGCGGCCAGGGACGGATCGTCCTGACGGCGGCGCCGAGTGGGACGACAGTCACCCTGCCTGTCACGGTGGAAGCAGTTCCGCAACCGGAGGAACCTGCGAAGCCGGCCAAACCCGAGAAGCCGGCCAAGCCGGAGAAGCCGACGAAGCCAGAGAAGCCGGCCAAACCCGAGAAGCCGGCGAAGCCGGAAAAGCCGGCTAAACCCGGCAAGCCGGAAAAGCAGTAGCCGGACGCTCTACCGCGAGCGGGTATCCACCTGGTGCCATTCCTCGGCGCCAGGTGGATAGCCGGGGGGGGCGCGCTGGCGCATCAGCACCGCAGGAGGGGACCTTCACAGTTGGGTGGGGGTCCCCTTCGTTTTTCCCGATCGGCAGTGGGACCTCGTCGCCGTGCGGTCCGTAGCGCCGCAGCGCGGACAGCTAGACCTGAACTGTTCCCGTCCGAACCTGCTCGTCGGGAGCCAGGATGCGGTCGAGGACGGCCGCGGCGATTCCATCGGCGTCCAGTAGCGTCCGGCTACCCGCTGTCAGGGGCGCTCCGGCCTCAGCCGCGATGGCTGTACCCCACTGAACCGACGCGAGCTGAAGCCCGATCACGAAGAGGGAGTCGTGCTCCCGGCCGGTGCGATCGACGGCACGGTAGGGAGGAGCGGTGACGTCGAGCCCGGCGGACGTCACCGGGACGCCGTCCTCCGCCATGTAGGTCCTCGGCCGAACGGTCCCACGCCGCAGGAGGTCGCGCATGAGCGGGGACAGGCTTGTCGACACCCTGTTCGCAGGCATCATCGCTTCGACCAGATAGCGCGCGGTGAATGAATCGCCCTGGACCCAGGGCGAGGTCGCACGGAAGAGGGCCTCATCGGGATCGAACCCGAAGCTCGGATTCGGGCCGACGAAGCGGACGACGCCTGCCCGGACCAGCGCCGCGAGCTGCGCGATTCGAACGGGCGGTGGCCCGCTGGCAAGGCCCTCCACGAGCGGCTCGAACCACCCGCGGAGCTCCGCGTTCCAGGATGAATCGGAGATACCGCCGTCCGCCACGGCCTGTTTGATCAGCGAACGGCCCGCGTTCATGGCGCCGATGGCCATCTTCAGCGGATCATCCTCTCCCTGGGCAGAACCCGAGGCATCCGCGTCGAGGTAGGCGAGCACGGCAGCGGAGTACTCCTCACCGTCGGCGAAGCGGCGCCCTGCGAAAGGCTGTGCGAGGGCTTCGACATCGAGGCGTGCCGCTGCTGGGACGTAGCGCTCGACGACGGCTGCGGCAGCGGACTCCCACGCGGGCCCCTCCAGAGCGAGGGCTTCGTCGAGCTGTGCGAGGAATGTGGCGGGTCGGTCACCCGCGGCTGTTCCCGTCCGGCAGAGCGTGGAGTAGTAGGCCCACAGCACGTCCCGATGCAGCAGTGGCCAGATATCGTGGTCGAAGCCCGACTGGATGCCGGACTGCCTGAACGCCAGGACCCGGTGCGGAGTGCAGAACCGCATCCTGACACTTCGCGGGATGTAGGACTCGAGCATCGCTTTCGCCCGGTAGGGCACCCCGCGACGCGAGGCGGCTACCAGCATGGGTTCCCGCCCCGAGGGCTCGTAGTAGAGGCGCCCGTCGTCCCTGGGCACGAATCGCCCACCGCGACCTTCCGTCAGCTGGATCATGGCGTCGAAGAAGTTGAGTCCGAGGCCCCGGATCAGGACAGCCTTCCCTGCCGGCAAGCGGTTCCAGGCTACGTCGGCCGGCACGGCCGGCGGCCAGTACTGCAGACCGTGGCGTGCCGCGGCGTCCTGCAATCTCTCCTGTTCCGGTGTGAGAGTCGCCGCGAGATGACCGACCGCCAGGACGACCTCGTCAGCGTCGACCGAAGACCCGTCATCGAGGAGGATGCGCCACCTGCCACTCGTTCCGGCACTGCTCGGGCGGCCGCCGACATCGGCCCCGTCGTAGCGGGCGGCGGTGGATTCTGGACCAGGTGCGACAGGCTCGAGGCTGACAGCTTCGTGCCGGTGGTGCGTCACGCTGACCCCGGGCCCGGCCTTCCTGGTCACCTCCGCGAACATCCAGGCGAGATACCGGCCGTACAGCGCCCTACTCGGGAAATCACTCGACGACAGCCGGGCACATTCTGCGCGGTCGGCGGCCTCGAGGCCTGCGACGATGCCGGCGTTGACGCTTATCCGCCACTCGTCGAAGGACAGTGCGACCAGTGGAGGCTCCACATCGGCGGCGGTGGCCCCGACAGGCACCACCGTGGGATAGAGGCAGGGCGTATTCATGAGGAAGAGCCGTGATTGGTCGGTGCGCCAGATGTGCCCCGGACCGGGCTCGTGAGGCTCGACGACATGGATGGTGATGCTCGGCGCACCCTCACCAAGGCCACGGTGCTGCGTGATCAGCCGTTCGACGACGGAGGTGCCGCGCGGGCCGCCACCGATGACGGCGACCTGCCGTGCCTCCTGATTCTCCACGGGCCAAGACTATCCAACGCTGCCGATTCATCCGCCCGACAGAGCGGAACGAACGATGCCGGGTGTCCCCTCGCCTGCATAGGATGGGCGGATGACCCACCCGACGGAGACCATGGCAACACCGGAGGACCGCTTCCTCTGGCTCGAGGACATCTACGGCGACAAGCAGCTCGAATGGGTGCGCGCGCAGAATGCGCTGACCGAGGAAGTCCTTGTCACGCCGAACTTCGAGGAGCGGGAACGGCGCATCCTCGAGGTACTGGACTCCACCGATCGAATTCCCATGGTGGGCAAGCACGGCGGGTTCTACTACAACTTCTGGCGGGACGCCGAGCACCGGCAGGGCATCTGGCGGCGCACCACCTGGGAAAGTTATTCATCCGGCGCCACGGAGTGGGAACTGCTCCTGGACGTCGACGCACTGAGCGCCGCCGAAGGCACGGAGTGGGTGTGGGCGGGAGCGGTCTTCCTTCGCCCGTCCGAGGGAGCACCCCACGAGCGGGTCCTCGTCGTCCTTTCCCCCGACGGAGGCGACGCCCACCGTTACCGCGAGTTCGACCTCGGGACGCGGGACTTCGTGGAGGGGGGCTTCGACATCCCCACGGCGAAGAGCCGCATCAGTTGGGCTGACCGCGACACCCTGTACGTCGGCACCGACTTCGGGCCCGGGTCGATGACGTCCAGCTCGTACCCGCGAACCGTGCGCGTCCTGCAGAGGGGCGGGGAGCTGACCGAGGCCGAGCAGTATTTCGACGTGGACGAGAACCACATGATGGCGCTCGTGCTGCACGATTCCACGCCCGGCTACGAGCGGGATCTCGCCGTCGACACGATCGACTTCTACACCCGCCGCACCTTCCTGCGGCAGGACGATGACTGGCGATTGATCGAGGTGCCCGAGGACGCAAGCCTCTCACTGCACCGTGAGTGGCTGATCGTGCGGCCGAGGACAGACTGGTCCATGACCATCGCCACCCACGGTGCAGGGTCACTGCTCGTCATCCCGCTGGATGCCTTCCTCGCCGGCGACCGTGCGTTCGTGACCGTGTTCGAGCCCGATGCGTCCACGTCCCTCCAGTCCTGGAGCTGGACCCGGGACTATCTGCTGCTCAACCTGCTGCGCGACGTCTCCTCGGAGATCCGCGTCCTCGATCCCGCGAACGACTGGACTTCGGAGCTCCTCGACGCCTGTCCGCCCCTGCACTCGGTCGATGCGTACGCGGTCGACGACGAGGACGACGAGAGCGGCAACGACTATTGGCTGATCGCCACCGGATTCCTGACGCCGTCGACGCTGCATCGTGGCACCATCAGGGGGGACCACACGCCCGTCAAGTCTTCGCCCTCCTACTTCGACGAGGACCTCTACACTGTCGAGCAGCACTTCGCCATGTCGAGCGACGGCACGCGCGTGCCCTACTTTCAGATCGCGTCGAAAGACCTGCGACTCGACGGCGGGAACCCCACCCTGCTGTCCGGCTACGGCGGCTTCGAACATTCCATGACCCCGGCCTACAGCGGCGTGATCGGCCGCGGGTGGCTGGAGCGCACCACGGAGGACGGCCGGCGCGGCGTCTACGTCCTGGCGAACATCCGCGGTGGGGGCGAGTACGGGCCGCAGTGGCATCGTGCCGCGCTCCACGCCGACCGGCACAGGGCGTACGAGGATTTCGCGGCGATCGCCGGGGACTTGGTGCAGCGGGGCGTCACGTCCCCCGCACTGCTGGGGTGCACCGGGCGGAGCAACGGCGGACTGCTCGTGGGCAACATGCTCACGACCTACCCGCACCTGTTCGGTGCGATCTCGTGCGGCGTGCCGCTCCTGGACATGCGCCGCTACACGAAGCTGTCCGCCGGGTTCTCCTGGATCGCCGAGTACGGGGACCCCGACAAGCCCGAGGAATGGGAGTACGTGCGGACGTTCTCGCCCTACCATCTCCTCCGGGAGGACGTCGTGTACCCCAAGACGATGATCTGGACCGCGACGAGCGATGACAGGGTCGGCCCGGTGCAGGCCCGCAAGATGGCAGCGAAGATGAAGGACCTCGGCGTGCAGAACGTCTGGTTCCATGAGGCCCTGGAGGGCGGGCACGCCGGCGCGGCCGACAATCGGCAGGCGGCGAGGATGCACGCGATGAGCTTCGAGTTTCTCTGGCGGGCACTGACCGGCTCGCTCTGACGGCCTCCCGCTCGCCTTCCTCCGCCGGGCTGACGTGCCTCTCGCCTCCCGGTGACGAGGACGCGCCTCCGACTGGTCCTTCCGGTGGTACTCGAGCGGCTGTTTTGCTCTTGCCGTCACCTTCTGGGTAACCTTGGGAGGCTAGAGATAGCCGATGGAGACGTGCCAGAGCGGCCGAATGGGCTTCACTGCTAATGAAGTGTGGGCCTAAAGCCTACCGGGGGTTCAAATCCCCCCGTCTCCGCTCTAAGACCCCCGCGCAAGCGGGGGTCTTTTTGTTGGGCGAGCCCTGCGAGCCTCACTCGTAGTTTGTGACGGGTCAGCGTTCCGAGCAGCCCACAGCGCTCCATGTAATGGAGCGCTGTGGGCGCCCCGGGCGCCCGCCCTGGTCGCTACGCCTTGAGCGCCAAGGCGAACGGGAGGACTCCCGAGGCCCCCGCGGCCCTCAGGGCACGCCCGGCCTCGGTGATCGTCCACCGGCTGTCCGCGAAGTCGTCGACGAGCAGTACCGGGCCGGGATTGGCTGCGAACCAGGCGGCGCCTTCGCGCGGAACCGCGAAGTGATCCCATACGGAGGCGAGACGGAACGCGCTGTTGCCGCCCGGCTGGCCCTGCGGGAAACCGTGGGGGGTTGTGAGTTGACCGAGGTAGGGAATGCGCCCGACGCCGGCAAGCGCCTGGGCGAGCGAGCCGATGAGTTGGGGGCGCCGTCGCGAAGGAACACTCACGACTGCCACGGGACGTTCCTCCCAGCCCCATTGCGCCAGTACACGGACGACAGCTTCTACGACGGCAGCGTCCAGCGGAGCATCGGGGGTCGAGTCCGAGAGCAGATCCCGGAGCCTGTTACCCCAGCCGAGATCGGTGAGTCGCGCCAGGGCCCGCCCCGGCAGGCTGACTTCGCCCGGCTTGAGCTTTCCCTTGAGCTGCACACCCAACGTGTCCATGCCGCTGGGCCACTGGCCGCGGGGCTCCAGTTCCACGCCGACCCTGCTGAGGGCCTGACCGGCCGAATCCGACGCCTCGTGGGCGACCTCGTCCGAGTACCAGGCGCCCGCGCAGTTGTCGCACCGTCCGCAGGCAGTAGCGCCGGGATCATCGAGGGACCTCGCAAGGAACTCCATGCGGCAGCCCGTGGTGTTCTCGTAATCGAGCATTGCCCGCTGTTCGACGATGCGGGCTTCACTGATGCGCTGGTACCGGTCGGCGTCGTAGGTCCACGGGGCACCCGTGCTCTCCCAACCGCCCGTGACCTTGCGCACCGCGCCGTCCACGTCGAGCACCTTGAGGAGGAGTTCGAGGGGCGAGCGCTTCAGGTTGACCCGCGTCTCGAGGGCCGGTGTGGACAGCACGACGCCGGGCTCGAGGGCGTCCAGAACCCGAAGGGCAGCATCCTGCGAGGGCATGGACGCGGTGGCGAAGTACTCCCAGATGTCGCGGTCCTCGGCTCCGGGCAGCAGGAGGACGTCGGCATTGGGCGTACCGCGGCCGGCGCGCCCCACCTGCTGGTAGTAGGCAACGGGCGACGACGGTGCGCCCAGATGCACCACGAATCCCAGATCGGGCTTGTCGAAGCCCATTCCGAGCGCGCTCGTGGCGACGAGCGCCTTGACCTCGTTGTTCTTGAGGGCGGTCTCGGCAGCCTCGCGGTCGGCGGGGTCCGTGCGTCCCGTATACGCGCGGACGGCGTGCCCGTTCTCCCGCAGAAGCCGTGCAGTGTCCTCGGCCGCCGACACCGTCAGCGCATAGATGATCCCGCTGCCCGGCAGCTCCGACAGGTGGGTCAGCAGCCACGCGAGGCGTGAACGCGGGCTCGGCAGTCGGAGCACTCCGAGGCGCAGCGACTTCCGTGCCAGCTCGCCGCGCAGCGTGAAGACCTCCGTGCCGCCGGCCCCGAGCTGCTCCTCGACATCCTTTACGACGCGCGAATTTGCCGTCGCCGTGGTGGCCAGCACGGGGATGCCCTGCGGCAGCCCCATGATCAGTTCCCGCAGGCGACGGTAGTCCGGCCGGAAGTCGTGTCCCCAGTCGGAGATGCAGTGCGCCTCGTCGATCACGAGCAGACCCGTGCGGCGCATGAGCTCCGGCAGGTAGTGCTCGCGGAAGGCCGGGTTGTTGAGACGCTCGGGCGAGACGAGGAGGACATCCACCTCATCGGCCTGCAGCTTGGCGATGATCTCCTGCCACTCGGTCTGGTTGGCCGAGTTGATGGCCGCCGCACGGACCCCTGCCCTCGCGGCGGCGGCAACCTGATCCCGCATGAGCGCGAGCAGCGGCGAGACGATGAGCGTGGGGCCGGCACCGCGGGCCCGCAGCAGCAGGCTCGCCACGAAATACACCGCGGATTTGCCCCAGCCCGTCCGCTGGACGACGAGCGCGCGCCGGCCGCCGTCGACGAGCGCTTCGATGGCCTCGAACTGCCCGTCGTGGAACCGGGCGTCCGGTGACCCTACGAGGGTGTGCAGAATGGCGCTTGCTTGCTCGTTCAGCGTGGTGGTCGACGACATGTCCCCAGTATCCCAGCCGCTTCCCACACTCGAAACGGGAGCTCGGCTATGTGGGAAACGGACGGTTCGACGCCACCCGATACACTTCCAAGAGTGACTACACTCCTCGATCTTTCTGCGTCCTTCAAGGCCTACGACGTCCGCGGCATCGTGGGCGAGACCATCACGGTGGACTCGGTCCGGGCCGTCGGAGCAGCCTTCGTCGACTCGCTGGAGCTGGCCGGGGAGACCATCCTCGTGGGCGGCGACATGCGGCCTTCGTCCCCTGAATTCTCGAAGGCGTTCTCCGAGGGGGCAACGCGCCGCGGTGCCAACGTGCTCTTCCTCGACCTCATCTCCACCGACGAGCTGTACTACGCGAGCGGCACGCTGAACGCCGCCGGCGTGACCTTCACGGCCAGCCACAATCCCGCGCAGTACAACGGCATGAAGATGACGCGTCCCGGCGCGGTTCCGGTGTCCTCGGAGACGGGCCTCAAGGACGTGCAGGAGCGGGCCGAGCGCTACCTCGCCGAAGGGACGATCCCCCCCGTCGACATCGAGGGCCACACGAGCGTGCGCGATGTCCTCGAGGAGTACTCGCGCTTCCTCCGCGCCCAGGTCGATCTCTCCTCGTCGCGCCCGCTCAAGGTCGTCGTGGACGCCGGCAACGGCATGGCCGGCCTCACGACTCCCGCCGTCCTCGGTGACCGCATTCTCCCCGCCCTGCCGTTCGAGATCGTTCCGCTCTACTTCGAACTCGACGGCTCGTTCCCGAATCACCCGGCCAACCCCCTGGAGCCCGAGAACCTCCTGGATCTGCAGGCGGCCGTCGTCGAGCACGGCGCCGACATCGGTATCGCCTTCGACGGCGATGCCGACCGCTGCTTCATCATCGACGAGAAGGGCGAGCCCGTCTCGCCGAGTGCGATCACCGCGATGGTCGCGCGCCGCGAGATCGCCCGCGCCCAGGCCGCAGGCGAGGCCGAACCCGTGATCATCCACAACCTCATCACGTCCAGAGCAGTCCCAGAGCTGATCAGGCACGACGGCGGTCGGCCGGTCCGCACGCGGGTGGGCCACTCCTTCATCAAGGCCGTCATGGCCGAGGAAGGCGCCGTCTTCGGTGGCGAGCATTCCGCCCACTACTACTTCCGCGGCTTCTGGAACGCCGACACCGGCATGCTGGCCGCTATGCATGTGCTGGCCGCCTTGGGCGAGCAGGATGGACCGCTGTCGGAACTCGGCCGCGAGTACGAGCCGTACTTCTCGTCGGGTGAGGTCAACTCGAAGGTCGCCGACCTCCACGCATCGATCGCCCGCGCCCGTGCCGAGTTCGAGCAGGACGACGTCGTGGTCGACGACCTCGACGGCCTCACGTTCGCCCCGACCCACGGTGACTGGTGGTTCAACCTCCGCCCCTCCAACACCGAACCGTACCTCCGGCTCAACGCCGAGGCCGTGGATCCGCAGACCCTCGAGGATCTCGTCCAGCGCGTCCTCGCCGTCATCCGCGACTGACGGGCGCAGCCACACACACAACGAGAGGCCCCTTTCGGTGGAAGGGGCCTCTCGTTCTGCGGGAACTGGTCAGGCGTTGCTGAACCGCTCCTTGAGTTCGTGGAGCTGACCCTTGAGCTCGCCGGGCAGCGAGTCGCCGAAGCGCTCGTACCACTGCTCGATACCTTTGATCTCCTCCGCCCACTCGAGGGCATCGACGTGCACTGCGGCCTCGACCTCGGCCGAGGTCATGTCCAGGCCGGTGAGGTCCAGGGAGTCCCCGGTGGGGACGTAGCCGATGGGTGTCTCGACGGCGTCGGCGGTTCCCTCGAGGCGCTCGATGATCCATTTGAGCACCCGCGAGTTGTCGCCGAACCCGGGCCAGGCGAATCCGCCCGACGCGGTGCGGCGGAACCAGTTGACGAGGAAGATCTTCGGCAACCTCGACTGGTCCGCAGCGGCGCTGAGGGTGAGCCAGTGGTGGAGGTAGTCGCCGGCGTCGTACCCGATGAAGGGCAGCATCGCCATCGGATCGCGGCGGACGCGGCCCACCTCGCCTGCGGCTGCAGCCGTGGTCTCCGAGGACAGCGTGGAGCCCATGAAAATGCCGTTGGCCCAGTTGCGGGACTGCGTCACCAGCGGGACGGTCGTCTTCCGGCGGCCACCGAAGAGGATCGCCGAGAGCTCGACGCCGTCGGGCCGGTTGAACTCCTCGGCCAGCATGTCGATCTGGTCGATGGGCGTGCAGAACCGGGCGTTGGGATGCGCTGCCGGACGGTCCAGGTCCTTGCCGATCTCCGGGGTCCAGTCCCGGCCCTGCCAGTCGATCAGGTGCGCCGGCACCTCCTCGGTCATGCCTTCCCACCACACGCCGCCGTCGTCCGTGAGCGCGACGTTCGTGAAGACGGAGTTGCCCTTCGCGATGGCGCGCATCGCGTTCGGGTTGGTGTGCCACCCGGTGCCGGGGGCGACGCCGAACAGGCCCGCCTCGGGGTTGACGGCACGCAGCTCGCCTTCCTTCCCGAAGCGCATCCAGGTGATGTCGTCGCCCAGGGTCTCGACCTTCCAGCCCTCGATCGTGGGATCGAGCAGGGCGAGGTTGGTCTTGCCGCAGGCGGAGGGGAACGCGGCCGAGAGGTAGTAGGTCTTGTCCTGCGGGGAGGTGAGCTTGAGGATCAGCATGTGCTCGGCGAGCCAGCCCTCGTCGCGCGCCATGACGGATGCGATCCGGAGTGCGTAGCACTTCTTGCCCAGCAGGGCGTTGCCGCCGTAGCCGGACCCGTAGGACCAGATGGAGCGCTCCTCGGGGAAGTGCACGATCCACTTGTCGTCGTTGCACGGCCACCGGACGTCGGCCTGGCCTGGCTCCAGTGGGGCGCCGAGGGAGTGCAGGGCCGGGACGAAGTCGGCTCCGAGTTCGGTCATGCGAACCAGGACCGCCGTGCCGATGGTCGCCATGATCCGCATGGACGTCACCACGTAGGCGCTGTCGGTGATCTCGACCCCGAACTTCGGATCCTCGGCGTCGAGATGGCCCATGACGAACGGGATCACGTACATCGTGCGGCCACGCATGGACCCGGTGAACAGCCCGGTGAGTTTGGCCTTCATCTCGTCCGGGTCCATCCAGTTGTTCGTGAAGCCCGCTTCCCGTTCGTCCTTCGAGCAGATGAACGTCTGCTCCTCGACGCGCGCCACGTCCTTCGGATCCGAGAAGGCTGCGAACGAGTTGGGGAAGGTTTCGGGGTTCAGCCGCACGAAGGTTCCGTTGTCGACGAGCCCGTCCGTGAGGCGCCTGTTCTCCTCGTCGGATCCGTCGACCCAGACGACCTCGGCAGGCTGCGTCAGCTCCCGGACCTGCCGCACCCAGGCGAGGAGGGCCGGATGGGTCGTCGGAGCGGAACCGGGATTATCCTGCTGCGTGCTGCCGTCAGGACCGGCGGGTGGTGCATCAACAGCAACCTGTCGTACGGGATCGCCCATTTCTCTTCCCTTCATTGGGGGACTCGGTGTTCATCGATGCTAGGGGCGCGATATTTCAGGCAAGGGCGCGCCGTGCGGAACACGTGCGGCAGTGGAGGGACGACCCGCGCCAACAAGCGGATGTCGAGCGCTTACGCTCAGCCAGGCTGTGACAAAGGTCACCTATACCGGTATAGGTGGGGAGGGGCTCGGCGTCTGATTAGGCGTCGTGGCGAATCCACGCTAAAGTTGTCTACGGCCAAACGGCCCGCTTGTAGGACGGATTCGCACGGCGGATCACCGACTACGGATGCGTGCGTAGCTCAACGGATAGAGCATCTGACTACGGATCAGAAGGTTGGGGGTTCGAATCCCTTCGCGCGCACGACGGTTCAGCTGAACCTCCCGAAAGGCCCCGACTCCGGTCGGGGCCTTTTTCGTCGCGGTTGCTCCTCCGGCACGCGGGTGGAAGGCTCTGCCGTATGAGCGAATTCGAGACCACTGATGTCATTGTGATCGGCGCCGGTGCCGTCGGCGAGAACGTAGCGGGACGGGTGGTCGAGAAAGGGCTTTCGGCGGTGCTCGTCGAGGCCGACCTCGTCGGCGGTGAGTGCTCCTACTGGGCCTGCATGCCGTCCAAGGCGCTCCTGCGTCCCGGCACCGTCCTGAGAGCCGCACGAGGTGTAGCCGGAGCCCGTGAGGCGATCACCGGAACCCTCGACGCACAGCAGGTCCTCGAACGCCGCACGTCCTTCACCTCCGACTGGGACGACTCCTCGCAGGAGGAGTGGGTGGCGTCCGCAGGCATCACCCTGCAACGCGGCTGGGCGAAAGTAACCGGTGAACGCGAGGTCACCGTCACCCACTCCGACGGCTCCGAGAGCCGCTACCGGGCCACACACGCCGTCGTCCTGGCCACGGGTTCGACGCCGGTGGTCCCGCCCGTCGACGGGCTCGCCGACCTGGACTACTGGACCACCAGGGAGGCCACCTCCGCGAGGCAAGTCCCGGCAAGCCTGGCCGTCCTCGGCGGCGGGGTTGCCGGCGTCGAACTCGCGCAGGCATTCGCGCGGCTCGGTTCCGAGGTCACGGTCATCGCGCGCAGCGGCATCCTGGGGAACTACCCGAAGGAGGCCTCAGACCTCGTCGTCGAATCCCTCCGCGGCGAGGGCATCACCATCCTGACGGACACCACCACCAACGCCGTCCGCAAGGAGGACAGCCTGTTCGTGCTCGACGTCGGGGAGGGCCGCAGCATCACAGCCGAGAAGCTGCTCGTGTCCACCGGGCGCCACCCGCACACGACCGGGCTCGGCCTCGAGGACCTCGGCCTGGAGGCGAAGGGCATCCGCAGCGACGACACCGGGCTCGTGCCCGACGGCGGTGGCTGGCTCTATGCGGTGGGCGATGCGGGAGGCAGGGTGCAACTGACGCACCAGGGGAAGTACGAGGCCAGGATGACCGGTGACGCCATCGCTGCCCGGGCGCACGGCACCCTCAGCGATGCTGCAGCGGACTGGAGCCCCTACACCGCGACGGCGGACCGCGCAGCCGTTCCGCAGGTCGTCTTCACCGATCCGGAGATCGCGATGGTCGGCCGCACCCTCGAGCAGGCACGGAAGGACGGGGTGAACGCGTCGGAGACGTCCCTTGAGATCGCCGTCGCCGGCTCCTCGCTCCACTCCGATGGCTACAAGGGTTGGGCCCAGATGGTCGTCGACGAGGACCGCCACGTGATCGTCGGCGTCACCTTCGCGGGACCGGAGGTGTCCGAGATGCTGCATGCTGCAACCATCGCCGTCGTCGGTGAAGTACCGCTCGACCGCTTGTGGCACGCGGTACCGGCATACCCCACGGTCAGCGAGGTCTGGCTCCGCCTGCTGGAGAAGTACGGGATGTAGTCTGCCGAGCCGGCGCCGTCAGCGGAGGTTGGGCGCCCTACGCACCACGAAGTCGGTCACCTCGGCGTCGCGCCCATCGAGTTCGGCCCACGCACCGTCGTAGCTCATGACCGTCAGACCCGCGGTCGGATAGTCCGTTGCCAGGTCCATGACCGCGCGCTCACTCGACCTCACTGAGGCGAGGCGCATGGCAAGTTCCTGAATCCCCGGGTTGTGCGCGATGACGAGCAGGCTCGTGACCGTCGGCGGAACATGATTGATGAGCGCCAGCATCTCGGTCGGCGGTGCTGTGTAGAGATCGTCCTCCAGCTTCGGCGTGGGGGCCTTGTCCCCGAGTTCCTTGCAGACCCACGTGCAGGTCTGGCGCGTGCGGAGCGCAGTCGATACCAGGATGAAGTCGGGGATGGCATCGTGCTCGAGCATCCACCGGCCGATCAGCGGTGCGTCCGCGTGCCCCCGCGAACTGAGGGAGCGCTCGTGGTCCGGCACGCCCTCCTGGAACTCGGCCTTTGCGTGGCGCAGCAGCATGAGCTTCTTCAGGTGATGGGAGGCCATCTCCGCAGTCTATGGCCTCCCGGCTGCACAGGGTCCTAGATCGAGTACTCCGGCGCTGCCCAGACGACCACTTCGGGGTGGTCGTAGAAACGGTAGCCCTGACCGCGGACGGTGCGTACGGTGTTCGCGAGGCGACCCAGCTTGGAACGGAGGCGGCGGATGTGGACGTCGATGGTGCGCTCATTCGGCACCTCGTCCGCGTTGCGCCAGAGTCCACTCAGAAGTTCCTCGCGACCCACCGTACGGCTCGCGTTCTCGACGAGGTAGTTGAGAAGCTCGAACTCCTTGAACGTGAGGTTCAGCGTCTCGCCGTCGAGGTGTACCTCGCGTCGGGACAGGTCGATCAGCACACCCGTCGGGCGGGCGGGCTGGGCCTGCGGGCTGGCGGGCGCCTCCGGGCGCGGGCGACGGGCGACCGTCGGGTCGCCGAGGGCGGCACGGACGACGTCGATATCGGAGCCCGGGGCGTCCGCAGGAGCAAGGGCGACAGCGGCATGGCTCTCCGCCGTCGGGACGAGGGAGCGCACGTAGGCCCGGACGTCCTGGGCCAGCTTCGAAAATGTCGTGCCGGCGGCAGCGGCGGTGGTCTCGTCGAGCGCGACGTAGAGCACGAACCCGCGAGCGGTCGTGTCGCCGGTGACCGCCTGTGGACCCGGAACACCGTTCGGGGCGACGACGGGGACGGGAGCGCTGAGCGGCTGGGCGGAGTCTCCCCCGGGAACCGCCTGAAGGCGCGAGTGGGGATGGGGGGCCTGCGGCGCATAGGAGGTGAAGGACGGCCCGAACTGCTGGCGTGCCTGCCGGTTCTGCTGCGAGCGGAGGGAGATATGGACGTAGCCCGGATTTACTGACATGAAAACAACCTCGTGAAGTATGCCGTCATCGCGGCTCGAATGCGGGATGTGCCCGGTCGGGATGAAGAGAGATGCCCGCCGTTGGGCTTGAAGTGCGCAGGAAGGGTTGGGGTATAACCGCTACGCGTGCATTCGGAGACAGCGGAGGTCCGCTCCGGACATGGCGTCCGAGGAGGGAACTGCGGCTGCAGATGCGAGTGAGTTGATGATCACGTGTCGAATTATTGCATGTAACAATCGGCTACGCGCAAGTAACAATGCCGCGAAGTCCAGCATGTGGGCATATGGCAGTGGCCGCACGTCCACGAGGGCACAGGGGCAGTGTGTTCCTGCCTCGTCCTGCTCCATGCGGAGACCCGTTCCTCGTGCTTGCGACGGGCACGGGCGCACAGAACAGCACGGACCCGACCGCCGCATAGGCGAGTCCGCCGAGCCAGACGACGCCGGTCTGCTGGGCCAGCAGTGCGATGCTGGCGATGATCGCCAGCATCGCACTATCCGGGGCACCGAGAAGTGCTTGTGCTCGACCTTGTCCTTCTTGAGGACGAGCACGCTGACGTTGGCCGACAGGAATACGAGGAGCAGCAGGAGCACGGTGGTCGCCGCCAGCGTGGCCAGGTCACCGAAGATCGTCAGGACGATCGTCAACCCCGCAACGACGACGATCGAGACCCACGGCGTGCGCCGCTTCGGCAGCACGCGACCGAAGGCGCGAGGAAGGAGTTCCGCCTCCGCAAGTCCGTAGGCGACCCGGCCGGCCATGACCATGAACAGCAGGGCGCCGCTGGCGATCGCGACAAGGGCAATCAGGCTGAACAGCCAGGGCGGGACCCCCGCCCCACTGGCGTTCACCACGTCGAGCAGCGGTCCGGTGGACGTCGCAAGCTCGGACGGGGGCAGGACGATGACCGCGCCGAGGGCGATGAGGAGATAGACGAGTGCAGCCGTGCTGATGGCGCCGAAGAGCGCGCGAGGGTACGCCTTCGCGGGGTTGCGAACCTCCTCGGCCATATTGGCTGCTGCCTCGAATCCGAGGAAGGAGAAGAAGGCGATGACCGAGGCTGCGAATGCGCCCTGCAGAGGTGGCACATCAGGCGCGAATTCGAGGAGGCGTGCCGGCTCCCCGTTGCCGCTGCCGAGCACCATGGCGGCGAGCACGATGACGATCACGAGGCCGGTCACCTCGATGACGGATGCTACGAGGTTCGCGGCGAGCGACTCCCGGACACCGCGGAGGTTGATCAGCGTGAGCAGGATGATGAAGACCACAGCAGCGGGTGCAGCCGGCACGTTGATGAGCGCGGCCAGGTAAGTCTCCGGCGAAGGCGTTCGCCAGGGCCGCGGCCGTGGTAATGCCCGACGCCATCATGAGGAAGCCGACCAAGAACGACAGGTACGGGATGATGAAGGCCCCGTCGACGTATCGCGGCGACACCGGCGTGCGGATACTTGGTGATGAGCTCCGCGTACGTTCCCGCGGTGAGGAGCGCCAGAACGAGTGCGATGAGCAGCGGCGTGCCGATCGCCCCATTGGAGTCATTCGCACCCGGTAGCGCAACCCCTCTACGGCTTCGGTCTACCCGACGACGCCGTAGAGGCGGTCTCCCGCGTCGCCGAGGCCCGGCACGATGTACGACTTCTCGTTGAGCTTCTCGTCGATCGAGGCCAGCACGATCGTGACGTTGCGGCCGTCCAGTTCCTCCTGCAGGGTCGCAAGACCCTCCGGGGCGGCGAGCAGGCAGATGCACGTGATGTCTGCTGCCCCACGGGCGAACAGGAACTTGATGGCCTCGCGCAGTGTTCCGCCGGTCGCGAGCATCGGGTCGAGCACGAAGACCTGGCGCCCGGTGAGGTCGTCCGGCAGTCGCTCTGCGTAGGTGATGGCCTCGAGGGTCTCCTCGTTGCGGGCCATGCCGAGGAAACCGACCTCGGCCGTCGGTACGAGGCGCGTCATTCCCTCGAGCATCCCGAGCCCGGCCCGGAGGATCGGCACGACGAGGGGGGTGGGCTTCACGAGACCCGTACCCTCGGTGGTCGTCACTGGCGTCTCGATGGACACGGTCTCGACCCGGACGTCACGCGTGGCCTCGTAGGCCAGCAGGGTGACAAGCTCCTCGGTGAGGAGCCTGAACACCGGCGACGACGTGTTCTTGTCCCGGAGAACCGTGAGTTTGTGGGCTACCAGGGGGTGGTCGACTACCAGTACGCGCATGGGTCAAAAGTACCATTGAGCCCATGACCTCCTCCCTTCCGCCCTCGGATGCCGACCACTGGGCCTGGATGGGGCTGGCCCTGGAGGCAGCGTCACTGACGCGCCCGAGCGCCGACGTGCCGATCGGCGCCGTCGTCGTCGGTCCTTCAGGGGAAGTGCTCGGGACCGGATGGAATCAGCGCGAGGAACTCGGGGACCCGACGGCGCACGCCGAGGTGCAGGCCATCCGCGCCGCGGCCGGCCGGCTCGGCGCCTGGCGGCTGGAGGGTTGTGCCCTGGTGGTGACGCTCGAGCCCTGCGCCATGTGCGCCGGCGCGTCCGTACTGGCCCGCATTCCCCGCGTCGTCTTCGGGGCGTGGGACGCGAAGGCGGGAGCGTCGGGGTCCGTCTTCGACGTCCTCCGGGAGCGTCGGCTGAATCACTGGACGGAGGTCTTCGCGGGGGTTCGTGAAGATGAGTGTTCGCGGCTGCTCAAGGACTTTTTCGCGCTCCAGCGTTCCGGTTCCGACTCCCGGTGATTCTGCGTAGGCTGATGAAATCCGCAGCAGACCGCACAGAGGAGCAGACGTGGCGAACCAGCAGGACGGCTTGAAGGAAGTACAGGAGATCCTCGGCAAGGCCGACATCGCGATCCTCACCACCGTGAGCCTCGAGGGGCAGCTCGTCAGCAGGCCCCTGGCGCTGCACGGCAAGGACTTCGACGGCGACCTCTGGTTCTTCACGGAGGACCCGTCCCCGAAGGCCGACGAGATCCGGGCCAACCCGCAGGTCAATGTTTCGGCGAGCACGGGCAAGGGCTACGTGTCGATCGCCGGTACGGCCACCCTGTCCAAGGACCAGTCGAAGATCGACGAATTGTGGGGCCCCTCCGTCTCGGCGTGGTTCGAGAACGGCCGGGACGATCCCGCCGTCGCGCTCCTCCACGTCGATGCGCATACGGCCGAGTACTGGTCGATGGACGCCCCACGCGTGGTATCCGCCGTGAAGATGGTCAAGGGACTCGTGACCGGCAGCAAGCCGAGCTCCGGCAAGAACGAGGTCATCGAGCTCCCGTAGCCGCTCCCCCGGCGCCCCGTGCTTCCCGTTTTGGGTCTGGGGCGTCGCACCCAGTAAAGTAGCGGCGTTGGTGACGTGTCCGAGCGGCCGAAGGTGCAACACTCGAAATGTTGTTTGGTGTAAAAGCCAACGTGGGTTCAAATCCCACCGTCACCGCCAGCGAAAACCCCCGGGAATCCGGGGGTTTTCTGCATTCTCAGAGGCATGTGGTGCACAGTCTGAGGAGTCAGGGTCAGATCGAGGTCCTGACGCACGTGATCTCCAAACCGGCACTGTTAGCGCAGGTTCACCTTCGGTCGCTTCTTTCGTCAACGGTCTGAGGCCGACCGGCTTCTCCCGAATGCCAGCAACGTTGGTCGGCCGTTGGTCGGACCCGGGAGACGACCACCCCGAAAGCGAACGCACTGAGCAGTTAGGCGAGTGTTGTGTGCCCAATCTCAGCGGACCAACCACAGCGTATTGCGAGGGCTCACTGCCTGTTGCCAGAATCGCCCCATGGGGATCACAGGCACGTCTGTCGTAGGGCTGCTGGTGGGTAGTGCCCTGGCTGTTTTCGGCTGGAATGCCATCGGACCGGAGCACCCCGTCTATGCCATCGTGGTGCAGGGAGGATTCCTCCTGATGGCTCTCCTGGTCGGTGTAGCTCTCACCGATGTCGCTCGATCTCGATACAGGGTCAGACCGATCGAGCTCCGGATCTACGGCTGGCTCGGGGCCGGACTGCTGCAACGGTTCCTGAACGTGACCAGGTGGAACAGGCTTGTCAGGCAGATGCGGGAAGACGCGGACGGAACCCTCGGTCCGCGGGGCTTCCTGGTCGGCACCGAGCGCAGCGAGACGAGTCATCTCGTCGGCGCTATCGCGACCGGGCTGCTCGGTATTATTGCTCTGGTCGCAGGTCACCCACAGGGAGCCCTGCAGATCGTGCTCGTCGGAGTGCTGGTGCACTGCTACCCGATGATAATTCAGCGGTTGCTGCGGTACCGGGTGATCGGCGGCCGAGACGTCCAGATCTCCCACCTCGACCGAGTTCAGGCATAGAGGGACCGCAGGACGCTGCTGACGACCAGCCGCAGCTCGAGCGGCTCGATGGCTTCCGGTGCCACGTCCGGTCACTTCAAGCGGAGCGCTCGCTACAGCCCGGTAACTTTCAGGCCTGCGGACCCTCGCTCCCGGGCCCAGGTCGCCGTGCTGCCTCGGCGTGATAGGACCGGACACCGTGCTTCACCGCGAAGCGGACGACCACGTAGAGCACGAGGCCGACGACGGCGATCGAAACCAACCACATCGCCAGAGCGACGACAAATCCGAATCCATCCAAAGCCATTACTTCCCCCACATACGTTGCTGAGCGTTCAGTGGTCCGAGCCTAGCGCCTGCCGAAATCTCGTCCTTACACTCAGCGGATGGCACCGCTTGAGGTCACCGTCGACGACGAGGTGTTCCGTGTCACCGAACGAACTCTTCCCTACGGAGCGCTCTGCTACGACTTCGCGTGGCTCAAAGGGCCGGTTGAAGGCACCTACGGTCTCACTGTGCGCAAGTTGGTGAGCCCTGGTGAGCCGCACCTGGCGTAGCCGTGGTAACCGAAGAGGAGCCGCGCTACGGGCCCAGCGGTTCGTCGAGGGCTTCTATGCCCCGGGCGGGGTCGGGGAGGAGGACTTCCTCGACCATGTTCCGGCGGGCCGCCGCCGGCGACGGTGCGAAGGATGACGAGCCGTGTCATCCACAACCGCCGCCACCATCGCCCCCACCGCCTCCGCCGCTGTCACCCATGGCAGCAATTCCTCCGAAGATAGCTACTGAGCTACGGTCACCGGCAGAGCGTTGAGTTGAAGGCGTCCTACGCAAGGACCTCAGTGACCTCCTGATCAGCACAGCGATAGCGAGAATGATCAGTGCGATCATGAGTCCGATGAGGAGTACGTTGCCGAATTCCATGCTCAGATTCCTGTCGGTTGAGCGGTGTTGTTCCGGACTCGCCTACTGAATTCCTTCAACCTGCACTTCGGGGTCACAGTCAAACACAGGCAGGTCCTGATCCAAAGGGTTCAGCGCATAACGACCCGGACGCGGACCTCGGAGCCGCTACTTTGGCTGGTCATACTGCATGTGATGGATGGTGAGGTTGCCGGTTCCGGGCTGATGGGGACTGCGCCGCTCGCGCAGCCTCGTTGCCCGGTACTGGTCACGGGCGAGATTGAGAACGTACGAGGCGAAGAATCCCGCGAGGCCGATGACCCGCAGGGGCCGCCAGCGGGGCTCGCCGAGTCTCAGGGAGATCTCGAACCCTGTCGGTTACCTGGTGCACCTGCCCAAGAACCTCGACCACGCTGAAGCCGTGCTGGTCCACAACCGGCCGAGCCGACATCGCGAAGCTACGCACACGACCCGGCAGACTCTCGCTGCGCTCGAGGTGAGGAATCCGAAACCTCCAAGCTCCGGCTCTGGCTATCAAGTAGCGTCTGTGCCATGCCTGACGCTCTCTTCAGTAACACGCGGCTCGCCCGGGTGTACGACCCCCTCGACCCTGACCGCAGTGATCTGGACAACTACATGGACATTGTCGACGAGTTCCGGGTGACGTCGGTCCTGGACGTCGGTTGCGGCACGGGGACCTTTTGCTGCCGGCTGGTGACAGAGCGCGACCTCCGCGTGCTCGGTGTCGACCCGGCAGGAGCGTCCGTCGACGTCGCCCGCGCGAAGGCTGGCGCGGATCGTGTGACGTGGGTCGTGGGAGTCGCCCCGGACCTGGCTGCTGATGACTCCCACCACCAGCAGTACGACCTCGCAACGATGACCGCCAATGTCGCCCAGGTCTTCCTCGACGACGAGGATTGGCTCACTAACCTGCGATCAATTCGTACCTGTCTTCGTCCAGGGGGCCATCTGGCCTTTCAGAGCCGTGTGCCCTCTGACCGGGCATGGGAGCGGTGGACCAAGCAACTGTCGCATCAGGTTGTTGCTGTCGAGGGTGAGGGGCTGGTGGAGGACTGGGTGCAGGTCACCCGAGTCGATGGTGAGCTCGTTACCTTTGAATCCCCGACGATCTTTCTGGCCGATGGTGAGCGCATCGACTCGACCTCGACGCTACGCTTTCGCACACGCGAAGCGCTCGAACGCTCGCTGGAGGCCACCGGTTTCTCTGATGTTGAGGTCCGGGACCTGCCCTACGCACCCGGTCGGGGCTGGCTCATCATCGCCCGGGCCTGATCTCCATCACGCGAGATGCTGCGCCATCGGCCTCACCTGGCACGACCGTCCCTGAGTGAATCGTTCCACGGGACGACTATGCAGGGGTGACGGCCAGCAAGCCCAACACTGCGATGCAGATCAGAACAAGGATCACAGCAACCACAGTCCAACCGAAGATCGACCAGGCCAGCCTCTGCCGTTCGGTCAGGTACTCGTGATGCGGATTCCGTCCCATTGCAGGAGGTTACCTGAGCGCGTGGAGCGGCCTCCGAGCTAGAGCCTCCCGAACGGTCCTGCCGCATCAGTTGGGAGCCGTGCGGTTCTCATCGACCTCGCGAGAAGTACTACTCCCACCAGAAGGATGAAGAGAGCCAGGACCAGCACCGCCTGATCACCCGATGTGGGAGGGCAGCCGCCCGAGCTGTCATCGATTTCAGGGCACGTCCGCCAAGGCTGCAGGAAAACGACGACGCTACCTACTGCTCCGAAGATCGTCAGCGGGAGTCCCAGCACTGCAAACACGGTCGTCCTGGAAATATCCGGTGCGAAGCTTCCCATGGTCATGACTACGAAGTGAGCTTCGTGCGCTGGGACACCCAGATGGAGCCAACCGGCATCATGAACTCGTCGTAGCAGGCCTGCATCACGTCGTCTGCAGGTGGGGCATCACCACTGTAGGAGGACGTGAATCCCAGCTGGTTGCCGTCCTGCAACTCGATTGGCCCTACACCCCATCCTGCGTCCTGGATGCAGGTGCGTGCAGCGTCGATCGCGTCGCGGTACTCGGTCTCCGTCACGACCAGGTCCTTCAGGACAGCCTGCTGGTAGGAGCTCGCACTGTCGCGCATCTCGCGCTTCCGGTCCTCGGAGAATGACGGTGCAATCGCGCAACCCGAGAGCATGAGCGCTGCACAGCCGGCACCGATGATTTTCGACGTGTTCCCCATGGAAGCATCCTGCCTCACGGTGCGACGAGCGTCGATACCTGCTTCCTTCACTGCCTGCGCCTCGGGATTCTCCGAACCAGCGCCGAGGCGCTGACATGAAGCCCAGTCTAGTGAGGCGGTTCCCTGCCGCGGCCGAGCTGCTCTGACGGAGATTGAGGTGCTTTCAGGCGCCCCGGTCACTCCCAGCCCACAACCGGGTGGCTCGCGTCCACGTTCAGTTCCCACGGTCTGCCGCGGAGAAGTGTGAGTGATCAGTGGGCGCTTGAGGCGGTTCGCCGGGAAGCAGGAGGGTGGAGCCTGAGAGGCTCCACCCTCCTGCTCACGGTCCGGGTCGATCCGTGGGTGCTCAGGGCCGACTGCCGCCTAGATGATCTGGGCGGTGGGCAGGATGGTCAGCTCGGTGAGATTGACGTGCTTGGGAAGCGCTGCGACGAACGAGACCGTCTCCGCGACGTCTGCGGACTGCAGGACATCGATCTGATGGATGAGATCTGCCATCAACTTGCTGGCATCGGGGTCGGTGACGTGGTCGGGCAGCTCGGTGTTGACCATGCCTGGCTCCACGGTGGAAACCCGGACGTTCTTGCGCCCGAGCTCTGTCCGCAGGAGACGAGTGATGTGGCTGATGTACGCCTTCGTGCCCGAGTAGACCTGGAACTTCTCGAGGACCCGTGTTGCAGCGATCGAGGACGTGGTGATGAGGTCGGCCGGCCGTCCGTCGGTCCCTGCGGCTTCGAGGGAACCGACGAACGCCTGGATGGTGTTCATGACGCCCTTGATGTTGAGGTCGATCTGCGCGTCCCAGTCCTCGGTCTTGAGGTCGCCGATCTCGGAGATGAGCTGCACCCCGGCGTTGGCGAAGACGAGGTCGACGTTGCCGAGTTCGACCGAGATGCGTTCGGCGGCCGCTCGGACCGCTGCTCGGTCGGTGACGTCGGTGGGCAGGGCCAGGGCGATGCCTCCCTTGCTCGTGATGCGTTCTGCGACGTCTTCCAGCCGGTCCTTACGGCGCGCCAGCAGCGCGACCTTGGCGCCGAGCTCGGCGAAGCGTTCTGCCGTGGCCTCACCGATTCCGCTGGAGGCGCCTGTGACGACTGCAACCCGTCCTGCGAGGGGAGTGCCTGCGATGAGTGTGCTCATGATCTTCTCCTGACTGTGAGGAACCGGTCTCCGGTTCGAACGACGTGGGGCTTGTGCTCCCACAACCACTCTTCGTGACCTGCTTGCCGCTAAACAGGGTGGGTCACACCTACCTTCGGCTCACCTGCACGGTGCGGATGGTGGTTCTGTTGGCGCCTGCACGAACCGGGTCACCCAGGGACCCCTACACCGCACCGAGCCTGCCGTGCTTCGTCGGGACGACGGTAAGTTCGGACAGGTTGACGTGTGGGGGCAGTGTCGCAGCGAAAGCGACGGCGTCAGCCACTTCGTCGGGGGTGAGGGGCAGGTCTATTTCACGGAGGTCCTCGAGCTCGCGTCGGGCCACACGATCAGAGATCCCTTTACCGAGCCGGGTGAGGGTGACCCCTGCTTCGACGAGCTTCACCCGGACTCCGTTCGGTCCGATCTCGGCTCGGAGTGTCCGTGCCAGTTGAGCTATCGCTGCTTGGCTGGCGCCGTAGACGGAGAAGTTGGGGAACAGGACCTCGCCTGCGATCGAGCCGATGAAGATCAGGTCGCTCGGCCTGCTGCCAACTGCTGCCTCCTCCAGATCGGGCAGGAACAGCTGGGCGGTATGCAGCATGCCCAGGACGTTGACCTCGATCATCTGGGTCATGTCGTGCACATCGGCGTCCCTCAGGGGCCCACCGTTCATGACGCCTGCGTTGGAGACGACGAGATCCGGAACCCCGATCGAGTCCATGATCTGCCGTCGTGCCCTGCTCATCGCCTGCCGATCAGTGACGTCGGCGACGGCAGCAAAGGACAGCCCGTCCCCTGGCAACCGCGAGCGTTGTTCCTCGAGTCTCCTGCCATCGAGCCCAAGCAGGGCTACGGCAGCGCCCCGCGCGTGAAGTGCTGCCGCAGTTGCGGCACCGATACCGGATTCGGCACCAGTGATGACAGCAACCCGGTGGCGAAGGGGATAACGGTTGTCCTCAAGAGTGATCTGGTCGACGAACGGCATGACGGGTTCCTCCTCAAACGGCGACCTGTGCCAGGAAGTCCAGGCGTGGACATGAGTTCCCCTCCAGTGCACTCCTGATCAGGACCGCGAAACAGGGTGCAGTCCACCCACGCTGAGTCAGCAACCGGCTGCCTACTGTAGTGGCGATGAGCGGGTTCGGGTCGAATACCCCGTCGTTGCCGCCAACCAATGAGCTCGATAGGCCGTCCGTCCTTTTCCTATCGCTGAGAGGAACCTACTGATGCAGCCGACGTCACTGATCTGGACCGCGACCGTCGCGGTGATCATCACACTGCTCGTCATCGACTTCGTGTTTCACGCGCGTCGACCCCATACACCGACCATCAGAGAGGCCGCCTGGTGGTCCGCCGCCTATGTCGGGCTGGCCATCCTCTTCGGCTTCGGCGTGCTGCTCGTCGCGGGCAAGCAGGCCGGAGAGGAGTACTTCGCCGGCTATCTCACCGAAAAGGCCCTGTCCGTGGACAACCTCTTCGTGTTCCTGGTCATCATGTCCAGTTTCGCCGTTCCCCGGCCCTACCAACAGAAGGTGCTGCTGTTCGGTATCGCTTTCTCGCTCGTAGCTCGCACGGGGTTGGTCTTCGTAGGAGCGGCCTTGGTCAATTCCTTCGCCTGGACGTTCTACCTCTTCGGGACGGTTCTCCTCGTCTCCGCGGTGAATCTGCTGCGCCGCAGGACCACAGACGCGCACGAGGAACCGGCGATCGTGCGATGGGTACGTCGGGTCATCCCGACGACGCCGGGCTACGACGGCAACCGCCTTCTGACCCGGGTGGAGGGCAGGCGGATGCTGACTCCGATGTTGCTGGTCATCCTCGCGGTCGCGGCGACAGATGTCCTGTTCGCCGTGGACTCCATCCCCGCGATCTACGGCCTCACGCAGAACGTCTACCTCGTCTTCACGGCCACAGCCTTCTCCCTGCTGGGGCTGCGCCAGCTCTACTTCCTCATCGATGGCCTACTCGACCGCCTCATCTACCTCGCCAAGGGCCTGGCAGCAGTGCTTGCCTTCATCGGAGTACGGCTCGTCCTACACGCTCTGCACGAGAACACGCTGCCCTTCATCAACAGCGGCCGGCCGGTTCCCGTACCGGACATCGACACCGGAACTGCCCTGCTCACGATCATCCTGATCCTCGCTGTCACAGTCATCGCGTCCCTCCTCCACCCGGCCGGCGCAGAACGTTCCACATCCCCACGCGACCAGGTTCAGGACCAGCACGAGGATCAGCACCGCCGGGTCGATGACGGCTCCCCCTCGCACCGGTAACTGACCGGAGAACCCACGCTCACCCCGCCCGGGCGGGCTCGAAGGGACGGGTCCTCGGGTGGGTGCAGCACAGCCACGCTCGTACCTCTTCATCACGTCAGGATCAAAGGATGAAACCGTCATTTCCGTTCCACCTCAATGGCAGGACCGCCGTCGTCATCGGCGCGACAAGCGGAATCGGCACCGGCATCTGTCAGGCACTGCTCGGTGGTGGTGCTTCCGTGGCACTGGTCGCCCGCGACATCAACCGACTCAAGCATCTCGAACGCTCCTTGGAGGCCCCGCGGCGGACATACAGTGTCAGCGCCGATATCACCGACACTTTCCAACTCACGCAGGCACGCGACGCTATCATCGACCACTTCGGCTCGATCGACCTCGTCGTCATCAGCACAGGCATCATGGTCGGTTCTCCCTTCGAGGATGCCATTCCCGCCGACTGGGTCTCCATGATCGACGTCAACCTCCACGGGCTCCTCTACGCAGCGCAGACTTTTTCAAGCGACCTCATCAGCGCAGCAGACGCAGGCGGGCCGAGCGACCTCATCTTCATCGGGTCCCTCGGCTCGCACGTCCAGTACCCCAACTTCTCCGTCTTCACCGCCGTGTCCGCGGCGATCGCTCAGCTCTCCAGGACGTTGAGGTCGGAATACGGCCGCAGGGGTCTGCGCGTACACAACATCGAACCGGGCTTCACGCGCACCGACTTCGGGCGCAACCTGAACCACGAGGCGGCACGAGCGCACTGGAGACACCTCGAGGAAACGATCACTCCCCTGGACCCGGCTGATCTCGGTCGGATCGTCGCCCTGACCGCAGCCATGCCTACCGGCCTCAACATCGCCGAGATGGTCGTCCTTCCGACCGAGCAGGATTGAGCACAATGCCACATCTCCTCTCCCCCGTTGCACGTCGGCAGGTCAACAAGTCCTTCCGCCGCGCGCTGCACGCCGTCTCGCTTCTGCGCCCGCCCTCAGGGGAAGTCGCCGCCGCAACAGTCCTGCTGTCAGCGACGCTGATCGCCCTCGTATGGGCGAATCTGCCGGGATCGACCTACCACGACGTCTGGGCAACACCGTTGTATTTCGAGTTCGGGTCGCTCTCGTTCGGCATGGATCTGCACCACTGGATCAACGACGCACTGATGGCACTGTTCTTTGCTTTCCTCACCCTCGAGGTTCGCCGAGAGATCGAGATGGGAGAGCTGCGCGATAGGCGGCGCGCGGCCGTTCCCGTACTCGCCGCAGCGGTCGGCCTCGCCCTACCGGCCGCTTTGTTCCTGGCGGTGACGGCCGACACCGACGCCGCGGCTGGGTGGGGGTCGTGGTTTCCACCGATACCGCCTTCGTGCTCGGAGTGCTCGCCCTCGTGGGGCGACGTATGCCCGCTCAGCTACGGGTCTTCCTGGTCACCCTCGCCGTCGCCGATGACATCGGCGCACTGGCCATCATCGCCCTGTTCTACACCGACGAACTGAAACTCGTCCCCATCCTCGTTTCGCTGGCCGGCCTGGCGATCATCGCACTCCTGCGTCGGCTCGAGGTATGGCGGGGTGCAATCTACCTGATGGCTGCGGTCCTAGTCTGGGTCGCCCTCTACGAGTCAGGCGTTCATGCCACTCTCGCCGGCGTCGTCATCGCGCTGTTGCTTCCCATCTTCCCTACCAGCCCTGAGCACGTCACCCGTGCGCGCCGACTCATGTCAGCCTTCGCCCAGTCGCCCTCCCCCACCTTCGCCCGGCTCGCAGAAGACGGCCTGCAGCGCGCCGTCTCCGTGAATGAGCGCGCCCACCGGCAACTACTGCCCTACGTCAATTTCCTGATCCTCCCGCTCTTCGCCCTGGCCAACGCCGGCGTCCACATCACACCCGACATCCTCAAAGATGCCTTCACCTCCGAACTCACCTGGGGAATCATCCTCGGTCTGACCGTCGGCAAGACCGTGGGAATCACAGCAACCGCAGCAATCGCACAACGGGTACGCCCTGGTGCACTGCCGCCAGGGCTTCGCATCAGTCACATCGGCGCCACCGCGGTGTTGTCCGGTATCGGCTTCACACTCTCCTTGTTCGTCGCTGATCTTGCCTTCGACGATGAAACCACCCTGGGGCGCGCCCAAATCGGGATCCTCTCAGCGTCCCTCCTCGCAGCAGTCATCGGCTCGATCCTGTTCCGGATACTGGACCGAAGAGAACGCTCCACCACATCCGCGGGAACCGAACTCAGGCCACCAATCACGCCCGAGCGAGATCACACTCGCGGTCCGGCGGACACCCCATTGAACGTTGTCGTCTACGGCAGCTTCACCTGCGGCTTCTGCGCAGCGTCGGCCGAGGTCATGGACGAGCTCCGTGCACATTTCGGGCAGCAGATGTCCTACACCTTCCGGCACCTACCCGCCGGGCTGCCCTTCGCCCGCGAATTTGCCCTGGCGTCAGAAGTGGCCGCTCAGCAGGGTCGGTTCTGGCAGTTCTACGACGCAGTGTTCGCCAGCCAACCCATCACCAACAAGACACAACTCTACGAAGCCGCCTCACGCGCCGGCATGAACCTCCGCCTTCTTCGCAACGACCTCTCCTCGGAAAGTGTGGCCCACCGCGTCGAAGAGGACGAGACCGCAGCGTCGGACATGGGATTGAACTCCACCCCCGCCCTTTTCATACAAGGAGAGCTCTATGAGGGAGCGAAGGACGCCGACACCCTGGTGCAGATCCTCGAGAATCGGCTGACCGATGCGTAGCCCACGCCTCCGGATGACGGATACATGCCGGTCAACCGTCATACTTTGTCTTATTAGCCCTACGCTGTAGGTTTTGCGGGTGGCCCATCGCGCTGACCCCTACACCCGATCCGAAATGGGGAACCGACCACGGATTTCCTGTCCGGGCTCCTACCCTCACCCCTCACGAGTGGACGCAACTCACCGACGACACGAGGTTCTCGGAGGCGTCCCTCGCCCTCCATTCCCCTTGCACGGATCCGTCCAGAAAGGCCCGATCATGACCACTACCGCACACTCACCGTCCGTAACGCGTATGTCCGCCGTCTCGCTGCAGGGGGTGAGCCGTTCTTATGGGTCGGGACCTGCAGAGGTCCGGGCACTTCGTGCAGTGGATATCGACTTCCCCCGGGGTAGCTGGACAGCGGTAATGGGTCCCTCCGGGTCCGGCAAGTCGACCTTGCTGCACACTGCTGCGGGGCTGGAACGCCCCGATGCCGGACGCGTGGCACTTGGCGATACAGATCTGTCCGCGGCGTCGGAGGACCAGCTCACAGCCCTGCGGCGCTCCCGGATCGGCTTCGTCTTCCAGAGCTTCAACCTCATCGCCTCCCTGACCGCTGAGGAGAACGTCTCCCTTCCTCTGCGCCTGGCGGGTCGTGCCCCTTCGGCCGCAGAGGTGCAGCAGGTACTCGCTTCTGTCGGTTTGGAAGGGCGGGGGCGCCATAAGCCCAGGGAGCTTTCCGGGGGCCAGCAGCAAAGGGTTGCCATTGCTCGGGCCATGATCACGCACCCGGAGGTTCTCTTCGCGGACGAACCGACGGGAGCGCTCGATTCGACGGCTGCACGGTCAGTGCTCGAACTCATGCGTTCCATGGCTGACCAGGGGCAAACCATCATCATGGTCACTCACGACCCCTCAGCAGCTGCGCGCGCCGACTCAACCTTGTTCCTCCGTGATGGGCAGATCGTTGACCACCTGACCGGCGCGGATACCGCAGCCGTGGCCGCACGGCTCGTCTCGCTGGAGGCCTGAGATGCTGCGTCTAGCCTGGTCCAGCTTCACGGAGCGCTGGCCTTTGTTCATCGGGGCGATCCTCACCGTGACCCTTGGCGTCGCACTCGTGCAGTCTTCCCTGTTACTCCTGCTCGCCGCCGCAGCCCAACAGGCTCCGTCTGGCGCTGATGACGTCACCGCGCTTCAGCTCGCCGAACGTTCCCTGGTTGCGGTCACGGTTCTCGCCGTCACGCTGGCCTTCGCAGCGTTCCTCGCAGTCTTCATCATCAGTTCGACATTCGCCTTCACTGTCGCCCAACGACGTCGGGACCTTGCACTTCTCCGCCTCATCGGAGGCAGCCACCAGCAGGTGCGCCGCCTCCTTGTGAGTGAGGCGTTCCTCCTGGGAGCGACGGGGACCCTCATAGGTATCCCTGCTGGCGTTGGTCTGATGCACCTGCAGGCCGCGCTCATGGCGCGTCTGGGGTTTGTGCCGGAGAGTTTCACCGGTCATTGGCACTGGTGGATCCTGGGGGTATCCATCGGGGTCGGGTTGGGCTTGGCCGTTACCGGCGTCCTCCTCGCCGCGCGACGCGCTGCCCGCGTCGCCCCTTTGGAGGCTCTGCGTGAGACCGGGGCGGCGACCCGTGTCATGACTCGTGGCCGGTGGATCGCTGGAACGGTCCTGGTCCTCGGGTCGGTCCTGCTCATCGGGCTCGCTGGCGTCGGTGGGCCTGCCGGGGGACAGGCCATGGCGATGTTGGTGTCGGTCAGTGCGGCAGTCGGATTCACTGCGCTCAGCCCGCTGCTGGTTCCCTTTGCGGCGCGCCTCATCCCGGCACGTCCTGGCGCGGTCCTGGCTCATCTCGCCAAGGCGAACCTGCGCGACAGCGTGCGCCGAAGCGCTTCAACGGCCGCCCCGCTGATCGTGCTCGTCGGCCTTGTCCTCGGGCAGTCGACCTCCCTCTTGTCGTTCTCCGCCGCCGCCCAGGAGGAACTACGGAACAGCACCTCCGCCGACCTCGTACTGACTTCCGCCGGACCGCGGGGGCTTGAGACCGTTGACGGGACGGACGGTATTGCTCACCTCTCCATCGAGACCAGCCTGCCGATCTCCGTGACCACCGGAACCGGTGAGATGGCGTTCACGGAGATAGGCCGTGCCCTCATCATCGAACCGGAGCGATATTCACGAGCCCACCCCGGCAGTACCACCATCGGGCAGCTTCCCGCCGAAGCTGCGATCGCAGGCCCGGGCGCCCTCGGCACCCCAGTCGGCAGTACCGTCGGCATCCGGATCGGCGACATCGACCTCGGGGAGCGCACCATCGTTGATCAGGTCCCGCCCACGATTGCCGGAGGAGCAGCTGTCCTCCTCGATGCAGACTCCGTGGCCGCTGACCTGCAGGACAGCGGACAGACCACCACTTTCATCACTCTCGAGGAGGACGCGAAGCCGAGCGAGGTCGTTGACCGGCTACAAGGCTTCGGCACGGTCCTGACCTTCGAGGAGTGGCTGACCAGCAGCGCTGCTGCGGGTACCACGACCTCAGCTTCCATCCTTCTGGTCGTCATGGGACTCGGCGGCGCCTATGCTCTCCTTGCTGTCGTGAACGCCGTCGTCATTGCCGCAGGTGAGCGCCGGCGCGAATTTGCAGCGGCACGAGCCACCGGCCTCACCCGAGGCCAGGTCATAACCATGGCCCTGATCGAATCATCAACTGTGACCGCCATCGGCATCGGCCTCGGCGTCCTCGCCGCGGTCGGCACACTCCTGGCCGTGGTCACGACGACCACGGCCACTCTCGGAACGGCATCGATATCCGTGCCCTGGCTCCTGACTGCGATGCTCATCATCGGCGCTTTCCTGGTCACTGCGCTGACCAGTGCCGCAACGACCATCACAGGCACTCGGCAGAGTCCTATCCGCCTGCTCCAATCCCGGGAGTAAAGCCACAACCGCGAGAGGAGGCTCTATATCCGGAACCGGCACTCGCTTGCTGCTTCCACCAGCTGCCGTCGAGGGTGTGTGCAGTGCTGCTACCTCGCCCCCTGTCGCCTGACATCCAACCGCCGTAGGCTTGGACTGGCGGGGGCTCGAGAAGCCGGGCTTTCACGTCCCGCCATCAGCTGGACGTTCGGCGAGCACCCGACTACATGTGCTGCCGCCGAGCGAGAAGAGCGAGCAGACTATGAGATTTACGATGGACAGCCCAATGACGGGGAACCCGGAGTTCATGCGGGTGATCAGCGACATGATCGAGCGACTGCCGAACACCCCCGCCATCGTCATCAACGCCGCGGGAGATGTCCTTGCCGGCAATGACCTCGCCCATGAATTGTTCATCGAGTTCACAGTGCGCGGCAACCTGAACCGGATGGTGTTCCTTGATCCTGCGGCCCACTACTGCGACGCCGCCTGGACGTCCCAGGCAAGAGATTGCCTGCGGAGCCTCCGGGAGGCGTACCAGTACTCGCATGATCCTGCCGTGGACGAGGTGGTCAGTGATCTCCTGAGATCCAGTGCATCGTTCCGTGTCATGTGGACCGCGCAGGAATGGAACCAGCACGATCGCTCGGCGCGGATCTTCCACCACCCCGAGATGGGCCCCCTCATCGTCGATGAAGTGAGATTGGTCAGCGCCGCGAATCCGGAACTTATCCTCATCGCGTTTGTTCCACGCCCAGGTTCGCCCAGCGACGATTCCCTCAGGCTTTTGGCAACTCTGCAGGTCTCCCCCTAAGCGACTTCGTCCTCGATGCCAGCGGCCAGACGCCCCGCTCCTTCGCCTGGGCCTACGCCGCAATCAGCTTGCTCACGCGATCAGCAACGAGCAGGACGAAGGACCGTACAAGCCTCGCTTTTGGTGGTGAGCGAAGACTGGGCAGCGAAGGGGTCCCCGGGCAGGGCGATGATGGTGCCGGTCCGCCGCGTCATTGTGCCACTGTCGGTGGCTATCCGGTGGTGAGCTCGGGTTCCGCGGCTCGCACCCTCACGGAGGGGGCTTCAGTAAGGCCTGGTCGGAGGGACAACAGGCGACTCTCGCTCACGCTGCCCGGATCGGGTTGATACACGATCAGTTGCTGCCCGGGTGCACTCATTACATGGAATGCATGGAAGTTGATCGTGATGTCGCCCGCCCGTTCATGACGCAGCAGCTTCGTTTCCTGCGTCTTGGGCTGGATGTCGAACTTCTGCCAGAGTCGTTCGAACTCCTGGTCGCCGCGCAGTTCGGAGATCAGCGCGTTCCGCTCGGCGGCGGAGGGATGCTGGTGCATCGTCGCCCGGAGGGCCGCGACGCTCGACTCGGAGGCTCGCTTCCAGTCGGCGAAAAATGCCTTACCCGCCGGGTCGAGGAAGACGTTCTTCACGAGGTTGTCGTGGCGGGCGAAGGAGCTGAACAGTTCCCGTGCGAGCGGGTTGAGCTGGGTGATGTTCAGCAACGGATCGAGGATGAACGCTGCTGCGTCATCCCAACTGTTGAGCATATGAATGAGGGCCGGGTCGATGGGAGCGGCCGTAGCCGGCGGTTGGGGAGCCAGACCGGCCAGCAGCCTTAGGTGATCGTCCTGGTGCCTGGTCAGCTTCAGGGCCTCCGACAGGGCGGAGACGACCTGGTCCGAAGGCCGTTTCTCCCGTCCCTGCTCGAGGCGGATGTAGTAGTCCGTGCTCAGACCTGC
>NZ_PJIQ01000006.1:0-165874 GCF_002929745.1 Arthrobacter sp. B1805 | reverse complement strand
GCGGAGACGACCTGGTCCGAAGGCCGTTTCTCCCGTCCCTGCTCGAGGCGGATGTAGTAGTCCGTGCTCAGACCTGCGAGCTCGGCGACTTCCTCGCGACGAAGCCCAGGCACCCGGCGGGTCGTGAGGCTAGCGAAGGGATAGTCCTGCGCAGAGGCGGCGTTGCGGCGGGCCCGAAGGAAGGCCCCGAGAGAATCGTCAGCCATATCAAAATCCTACTTAGTAGGCTCAGGGAGAGTCCACCCTGGGTGAGGGAGTAGTCACTGAACTATCGATGGTCCGGTGGCCTGATCCGGACGGAATGCCGACTCAGGAGGCTCGAGCAACTGTCGGGCTGTTCGTGCAGTGGGGTGAATGAAGAAAGGGGTTGTGCCGGCGTCATCGACCTCAGGAAGCTTGTCATCTGTGAGCAGGGACAACAGGCGCGTTTCGCTCACACTGCCTGGTTCTGCGGTGTAGACGACCAGTTGATGACCGGGCGCACTCATGACGCTGAAGGCCTGGAAGCGGATTGTGATCTCTCCGACGCGTTCATGGTGCAGCAGGCACGTGTCATCCATCTTCGGCCGAACGTCGAACTTCTGCCAGAGTCGTTCGAACTCCCGGTCGGTTCGTAGTTCGGAGATCAAGGCGTCCCGCTCGGCGGCCGAGGGATGCTGGTGCATTGTCGCCCGCAGAGCCGCAACAGCCATCTCGGCCGACTGGGGCCAGTCGTCCCAGTACAGCTTGGCTGCCGGGTCGAAGAACACTGTCCTCGCAAGGTTGTCGTGGCGGGCGAAGGAGCTGAACAGTTCCCGTGCGAGCGGGTTGAGCTGGGTGATGTTCAGCAGCGGATCGAGGATGAATGCCGCCGAGTTGATCCACGTGTTGAGCATGTGAATGAGGGCCGGGTCGATGGGAGCGGCCGTCGCCGGCGGTTGGGGAGCCAGACCGGCCAGCAGCCTGAGGTGATCGTCCTGGTGTCTGGTGAGCTTCAGGGCCTCGGACAGAGCGGAGACGACCTGGTCCGAAGGCCGTTTCTCCCGTCCCTGCTCGAGGCGGATGTAGTAGTCCGTGCTCAGACCTGCGAGCTCGGCGACTTCCTCGCGACGAAGCCCAGGCACCCGGCGGGTCGTGAGGCTAGCGAAGGGATAGTCCTGCGCAGAGGCGGCGTTGCGGCGGGCCCGAAGGAAGGCCCCGAGAGAATCGTCGGCCATGGAGCAAGGCTACAAAGGGACAATAAGTGGTCTCCATAACATTTCTTCTCAACCCGTGATTTATGACGTCCAGTCCCATTCTGGGTTGTGCTGGCGATTCTCGGCCCTTCTGGGGCTGATGAATGGCACCCAAGCCACGACGGCTGATAGCCGGGCGGCATGGAATCAGCCAATGGCCGCCCATCGTCCTGCATGCATGTCTGTGCTGTGGCCGGCGAGCCAATCTGCCAGGTAGATCGGCCAGGAGTGGCGACGCCCTCCCCTTCGGAGCATGGGTGCAGTACACCCACGCTGTACGTCCACTTCTTTCTTACTGTCGGAGCTGACGGCACGGCGGCCGTCCGGACCCCTCGGAAGCTGCCACCCGTGAGGGATGTGTCAACCCTCGACGGATATATCCGTGACACGACAGCACAGCTACGGGAGGAACATCATGACGACAAAACAACAAGCCGAGAACACCGACGTGGTGGGGATGTGGGTAACAGCCGACGGCTATATCCGCCAGGAACTCCTACCCAACGGCCGGTACGACGAAGCACGCGGCTCGCAGCGCAGCGCCTACACCGGCAGATACACGGTGACGGGCTCACACCTCGAGTACCGGGACGATACCGGGTTCAGCGCCACCGGAGACATCCGGGACGGCGTGCTCTATCACGAGCATCTCGTGCTCTACAAGGAGAACCCCTCGGTCCTGAGCCCCCACACTCCCAGAGGATCCGAGAAGCAGCCCCTGCGGCACCCGATGGGCGATGAGCCCGCACTCTCACCGTGACCTACCCCGGCTCGCACTCTGCCGCACTGACCCACAGGAAGGACCCGCCATGAGCAACTCACGACCCGCTGACACAGTGGCCACCCCGGAATCCAAAGACAGGCCTCTGAACTCCGCCACCCTCGCGGTCATCCAAGCCCAGGAGCCGCATCACCGGCAGCCACTGCTGTTCCATAACGCAACGATTCACACCCGCGACCCCCTCATTGGCACCATCGCCCAAGGAGACATCCTCCTTGGCGGCCCTACCATCGTCGGTATCGGCCCCGGGCTCATCGCCGCCGCGGGCGATGACAACATGCTTGTCATCGACTGCTCAGGTCTGACCGTCATCCCGGCCGTCATCGACGCCCTGTCCACCTCGGGCGTTCGTGCCTCCCGAGCCGAAAGCACCGGGACGCTCATCCCGGGTCGACCCGCAGACTTCATCCTCGTCGAGGAGTCCGCAGATCAGGCCTACCAGTCGATTCTCGACGATCCATCCACCGCGGCCGCGATCGTACTGGGCGGTGAAGTGCGTTCCTGGAACGGCCGGGAACCTGGCCCCGGCAACCTGCCCTCCAACAACCTGCCCTCCAACGGGGCGCCTTCAGACGGCCCCCACTCCGCGGCACCTGTGCCTGCCGCCCCGAACCTGCAGGGCACCTGGGTCAGTGAGGACGACTTCCTGCACCAGCATTTGCTGCCCGCAGGTCGCTATGACGAAACACGCGGGGGCCGGGAACATGCCTTCCAGGGCCAGTACTGGATCAACGGAAACCGGATCGACTATCTCGACGACCTGGGATTCTGGGCGTACGGCGAGTTCATCGACGACACCCTCCATCACGCCGGATACATCATGCGCCGGCCTGACAGCTGAACCGAACTTTTCCTGCCGATCCACTGCCCTTTCCGATTCACCGCGTCTTCCGAACCGCCCGCACCGGCCTACCACTGCACACAACCGCTCTGACTGACGAAAAGGAGAGTCATCATGACAACCGACCCACGAGCCGCCCTTGGCGAAACACTCGCGGCCACCGCTACCGACCCGTTGCGTCGGGTGCTTCTCACCGGCGGGGCCATCGTCACCATGGACCCTGTCATCGGCGACTTCGAGCAAGGCGACGTCCTCCTCGAAGGATCCAAGATCATCGACGTCGGCCCGGACCTTCGAGCCCACGGCGCAGCCGACAACGCGATCGTCATCGACACTACAGACGCAATCGTCAGCCCTGGCTTCGTCGATACCCATCGCCATGCCTGGGAGGCACAGCTACGGCGCATCATGCCGGACGTCAATGACCTCGGCGAGTACGTAATGAGCACGCTCAGCGGCATCGCACCCCTGTACCAACCAGCCGACATGTACACCGGGACGAAGCTGGCCGCCCTCACCGCACTCGACAGCGGCATCACGTGCATGCTTGATTTCTCCCATAACTCCCGAACAGCCGATCACTCCGACGCTGCCATCCAGGCCCTCACTGACACCGGTATCCGAGGAGTGCACGCCTCCATGCGGCCACACTTCGGCGACTGGAACGAGCAGTGGCCGGCCGACCTGAAGCGACTCAAGGACCGGTACTTCACGTCGACGGATCAGCTGCTCACACTTCGCCTGGCAACACTGGCGACAGACGAAGTCGCAGGTCCAGCCCTCGCCTACGGGCAAGACCTCGCCGCCGTCGCCCGCGACCTCGATCTATGGGTCAGCATCGATGCGGTCTTCGGGCCGACCTCATCGCAGGCCATCCTTGACTGGCAACGGGTTGGCATCCTGAACGAACGCATGACTCTCATCCATTGCACGGGCCTCACCGATCAGGCATGGGCGGCCATGGGCAATGCCGGGACGACCGTCGCCCTCGCGCCCTCCTCCGACGCCCAGATCGGGCTCGAAACAGCTATCCCTGCCATCGACGACGCGCTGAAGGCCGGCATCCGTCCGGGCCTGAGCATCGATGTGGAAGTAGCCCTCGCAAGCGACATGTTCACCCAGATGCGTACCCTGCTCTCGATTCAGCGGATGCTCGCGGTCAACACCGCCTATTGGACCACCGCAGCACCACAACGCATCACAGCCCGCGACGTCCTCGACTTCGCCACCGTTCAGGGCGCGAACAGCAACGGCCTCGGACACGTCACCGGGTCACTAACACCCGGGAAACAGGCTGATCTGCTGATCATCGCCGCTGAGGACATCAACAACATGCCCCTCAATGATGCCGTGGGCACAATCGTCCTCGGGGCCGATCCTCGCAATGTCGAAGCGGTCTTCGTCGCCGGTCAGGCTCGAAAGTGGAACCGGGCGCTCGTCGACGTTGATGTGACCGCCCTGAAGAGCGAAGTGGGAGCATCCCGGGACCGGATTCTGGCCGCACGATAGGCGCGGGCACCTCACCGCGAGTAACGAGAGCCGATCGAACACCTCGCGCCGCCTGCGAGAAATGGCCCTCTCCATAACCGAGGGCGGGACGCTTCCCTACGGAAGAAGCGGCCGCCCTCGGCTGATACATGAAAACAGACGCGCCACTGAGCAGGCCCGAAGCAGATTCAGTGCATCGAGAGTGCATTACCCCTCAGGACCCGATGTGCCTCCTATGCCTTCAGGCTGCGTCCACGCCCTCGATCACGATGGCGTTCTCCTGCGCGTGAGCCATCCGGAACTCACGCCACGGCTTGTACTCGGCGGAGTCATAGAACGCACGGAATGCGTCCTTACTGTGGAACCGGATGATCACTGCCAGGGCAGGCTTCCGGTCTCCCTCGGCCAGGATCGGCGTCTCATCCCGGGCGATCACCTGCCCCCCGTACTGCGCCAGGATCGGACCGACGTTCTGCTCGTACCGGGCGATCGCTTCAGGATCGGTCGGGGTCATGTCAATGCTGATGTAAGCGGCCATAAGTCGACTCCTCGCTTCGAATTTTTTCGATGCTTCCACAATACATCGACTTCGGTCGAACAATCCGGCTTGCACATCCCGACCAGAGTGGGCTCTTGCAACAGACCACAGAGGGACGGGTCATCACGATGACCTTGCGCAGGCCGGATGTAAAATGAGCGATTCCCCGCACTCCTCGCCGCCGTCGTTGGACCCGCAAGCTCACGAAGAACGACCTGAAAATCTCTCGGTCCGGGCCCGAAGGTGCAATCCGAGAGATCAGCCCTCTGGCCACCGAAGGCCCCGCCTCGTACAGCGGGCGATCAGGAGAATCGGCGAGGAGTCTCCGCATAGCGGCTCGAACACAGCGGGCTCAAATTCTGAGCGCGGCCCTGTCGGAGGCCCCTCCGCGTCCGTCACCACCGATGAAGCGATCACTACTGGACGCTGTGACCAGAGGCGCTACCGGGTGGGTGCATCGCACCCTCCCTGCTGCCGAGGCTCCTTCCTACCGTGGAGTCATGGAGACATCGCACCGAACCATTGTTGTGACAGGCGCCACGAGCGGAATCGGTAAGACCGCAGCGCAGTTCCTCGCCTCCCGCAATGTGCACCTCATTGTCCAAGGGCCGGAACGGGCCGAGGACGCACGATCCCTGGTCATCGACCTCGAGGCCCGGGGGGCCAGGGCGGTCACCTACATCAGCTCGGACTTCAGCTCCCTGGACGACGTGAGCTCCGCGGCACAATCCATTCTGGAGACGGCGGGATCCATCGACGTCCTCGTCAACAACGCCGGCATACCAGGAGCGGATCGTCGCCGCATGACCCCTGATGGTCATGAGCGGACCCTTCAGGTCAACTATCTCGCAATGGTCCTTCTGACCGAACTCCTCCTGCCCGCACTTCACCCCTCGGGAAAGATCATCAACCTCAGCTCGACCACCCACCGCACAACCCACCTGCATATGAACGACCTGAACCTGAGCGCGGGCTACAGCCCCGTGACCGCCTATGCACACTCCAAACTCGCCATCCTCACCTACTCCCTGTGGCTCGCTCGCGAGCTCGAAGACACAGGCATCAACGTCGTGAGCATCAGCCCCGGGGTCATCAGCACCAGCCTGCTGCACTCGATGTTCGGTTCAGGAGGCGCCACCCTCGCCCACGGGGCACAGCGCGTCATCGAAGCGATCGATGGCACCTACCCTTCCGGCACCTACATCGACGACGGAGTGCCTGTCACCCCCAGCACCGAGGCCCGTGACCCGAACAGCCAGAACGCCCTCATGGCCGCTACCCGCGACCTCCTCGCCGGGCACGCCAAACCGACCCCCCACCGATAAAAAACAGCCGATAAGGAACACCATTCCAGGAAGGAACAGAATCATGGGAAAGCTCGACGGGAAAGTAGCCATCATCACCGGCGCCGCACGCGGCATGGGAGCGGCCCACGCACGACGTCTCGTCGCCGAAGGAGCCAAAGTGGTCCTCGCCGACGTGCTCGAGGACCAAGGCAAGGTCGTCGCCGACGAACTCGGCGAGAACGCCGTGTTCGTCCCCCTCGACGTACGGGACAGGGGGCAGTGGGACGTCGTCGTGTCGACAGCGGTCAACACCTTCGGCGGCCTGGACGTCCTAGTCAACAACGCCGGCATCTTCCGCCGCGAATCCATCGAAACCCACTCCCACGAGCTGTGGGACGAAGTCATCGGCGTGAACCTCACCGGCATCTGGAACGGCACGAAGGCCGCGATCCCCGCCCTGAAGGAGTCCTCGGGGGCATCCATCATCAATGTGTCATCCACCGCCGGCATGACCGGATACGCCTACCTCCCCGCCTACACCACCTCCAAGTGGGGAATCCGGGGACTGACCAAGACCACAGCCCTGGACCTGGGTCAGTACGGGATCCGCGCCAACTCAGTCCACCCCGGCTTCGTCAAGACCCCCATGACGGCCGAACTCGGCGACAACACTGCCAACGTGGCACTGCATCGCCAGGCCGAGGACACCGAGCTGTCCGCACTGGTCGTCTACCTCGCCAGCGATGAATCAGCCTTCAGCACCGGAGCGGAATTCATCGCCGACGGCGGAGAATCCGCCGGCCTGCCACCCCACTGACCGCGATCAGTCAGATTCAGAGGGCCTCCACCGCGAGAAGGTGGAGGCCCTCCTCGTATCAGGCACGTCCGGCCGGACACTTCAACCCGCAGGGCCGACACAGGAAGGTACACACGAGCCAGAACGGCTACCGAGATGGACCGAAGGGGGTCTACCAGTCGCACCAAGGCCACACTCGTCGTCGTGGTCCGCGCCACGGTGCACGGTCACCCGGGCGCGCCACGAAACCGGCAGCGCTACCGCTCCGGTGTGAGCACCTTGGAGAACACCGTCGCCCCGTTCGCGTTGCGCAGGCTCACGGAGAAAGTGTCGTCCTCGAGCTGGACGTGCCCGAAGAACTGATTCTCGCCGTTGCGTGGTGATTCGCCGGGGAAGCGTCCGGCCTTGGAGAACACCACCTCGGGACCGAAGGTGCCGTCCATCGCATTGGGGCCGAAGGAGCCCGCGGCAATAGGCCCTGCGACGAATTCCCAGAACGGGTCGAAATCCTTGAACCCGGCTCGCTCCGGGGAGTAATGGTGCGCGGCGCAGTAGTGCACGTCGGCGGTCAGCCAGACCACGTTCTTCACCCGGTTCCGCTTGAATGCGCTCAGCACCCCGGCGATCTCCAGTTCCTTGCCCAAGGGAGCGCCGGGATCCCGGTTGGCGAGGCTCTCCTGGTTCACCGCGCCGTCGGGCACGATGATGCCCAGCGGTAGGTCCGCGGCGATCACCTTCCAGGTCGCCTTGGACCTGGTCACCTCGCGGATGAGCCAGTCCACCTGCTCCTGCCCCAGGATGGTGGTGGCGTAGGGTTCCTTGCCGTCGGTGTTGGGGGACTTGAAGGTGCGCATGTCGAGGCAGAAGACGTCCAGTTGCGGGCCGCGGCTGATCTTCCGGTAGATGCGCGCCGGCTGGTACTGACCTGCGTCGTCGAGCTTCCCCGGCCGCCACAGCGCTGCGCTGTCCGTGATGGGCATGTTTTCCTGCCATGCCTGCCGCCCCCGCGCCGCCAGTGTGTTGACATCGCGGACCGTGTAGCGGGGATCGTCCAGGATCTCACCGGGGTACCAGTTGTTGGTGGTCTCGTGGTCATCCCAGTTGGCGATCACGGGGACGTCGGCGAACATGGCACGCATGTTGGCGTCCATCGAGTTGTACCGGTGCCGACCTCGAAATTCCGTCAGGGTCTCAGCGACCTTGGACACCTCCTCCGTGACGAGGTTCTTCCAGACCTGCCCGTCCTGTTCCACCACGGTGTCGGCCAAAGGGCCGTCCGCGTACACGGTGTCACCCGAGTGGATGAAAAAGTCGGGGCGCGTCTGGTGCATGGCCCGGTAGCCGCGCATCCCACCGATCTCCTCGTTGATGCCCCAGCCCTGGCCCGCCGTGTCGCCGGTCCAGACGAAGCTCTGCGCGGACGACGTCGGCAGGTCGCTTCCCTTGCCCTTCTCACCGGCGCGGCCCTTGCCGTTGTATGTTCCCGCGTCGGGGGCTGTGCGGAACGATCCCTGCACCGTCTCGCCGACACCGCCGCCGTCGTCCTCGAAGCTGATCTCCAGCGCGAAGCGCGTGTTCGACGGCAACTTGTCCGCGTGGATCTTGGCGGTGAAATCAGATGCCTGGGTGGCGCGAGGGCCGCGAAGGGTGCGCTCGAAAGCACCTCGGCCGCGAAGGATCTCGCCGCCGTCGTCGATCGCGCGAAGGATCGCCGTCATCTGGCCGGCGCCCGACGTGCGGGACCACAGCACGGCCGAGTTCGAGGTGACGTCGCCGGTGGCGATGCCGCTGGGCAGTGTCAGGCGGTTGCGAACCAGCGCCACCCCGGCGGGGAACCGGGCGGGTGCTGCGGTTGCGGCGGCGGGAACGGAGGCCAGAGCCGCGGCCAGGACCGAGCCCCTGACGATGGCGCGGCGGGAGACGCCGTCGCGAGTGGTGGGAGTCATGCCCTCAGATTTCCGCTGTCAGGAGCACGGACCCTTTCTCGTGCGCGAATGGCCGGTAGACCTGGGTTGAACAGCAGGAGCCCCTCCTGTGGGCTGCGTCGAGGCACCCGTGGTGCGAGCTCATCCCCCGCCGACTCCGACTTCCCACCGGACGACCACCCGATGAAGCACACCACGAATGAATCGGGCGGAACGATCAGCGCCGCGTCCTGTCACCCGAGGCGAGACCCGCACCCGCCAGCCGCCGTCGTGCCTCCTCCGGCGCCACGTACTCCCCGACGGTCGCGAAGGACCCGAGCGTCGCGACGGAAGTGACGATCGTGTGCGGGTAGACGTGCACGAGGTTGAAGCCCTGTGCGCCGTCCCTCCCCCGGATGCCACCCACCGGCACGTTGAGGTCCTGGGTGTAGCAGGTCGAGGACGCCACCGAGACGGGGATGCCTGCGAACAGCGACGACGACGGGAAGTGCACGTGCCCGGCCAGGATCAGCCGGACGTCTTTGCCCGCCACGATCTCGGCGAGCCGATCCTGCCTGCGAAGCTCCGTGAGTACGGCGAGGTCCTGCACCATCGGGATGGGCGGGTGGTGCAGCGCGAGGATGGTGCCCTCGGGCGCGGGACGTGACAACTCGACCTCGAGCCAAGCCAGCTGCGCGTCGTCGAGCTCGCCGTGGTGGTGCCCGGGTACGGATGTGTCGAGCGTGATCACGCGCAGGCCGCCGAGCCGGTAACTGCGGTGCAGCGGTGTCTCCTCCGGCGGCTCACCGAGCAGCGCCGCGCGCAGGGCGGGTCGCTTGTCATGGTTGCCCATGAGCCAGATCACCGGCGCGTCCAGCTGCTTTGCGAAGGGCTCGACGACGTCGCGCAGCGCGGCGTAGGCCTCGGGATCCCCCGTGTCGGTGAGGTCGCCCGTGAACACCAGCGCGTCCGGGCGGACTCCGGACTTCCCGACCTCCGTCAGGAGCTGCGCCAGCCGAGCACGGCCATCGACGCCGTCGTAGAGCAGCCCGTCGGAGACGAAGTGCGTGTCGCTGAAGTGGAGGAGGAGGTGGTCGGCGGGAGGGTGCTCCCGGGATAGGGATGCATCCTCCCGCCTGCTGGTCGTCGGCATGGCTGCTAGGCGGTTGCCCCGGCCGTGGCGCGCTCCGGCGTCGACCGCTCCTGGTCGAAGACCAGCTTGTCCATCAGTTCCGCGACCCTGTTCCAGTCGTGGCGCTTCAGCAACCGGCGCAACTCGGACGACGGCGCCTTGCCGGCCCTGCCCCGCAGTGCCTCGCACGCGGCGGCGAACCCTGCTGCGTCGTCCTGCAGGTCCACCACGCCGGGGAAGTCCGCGACCACGTCGGCCACCCGCGTGGAGACCACCGGCAGCGCCGACGCCAGGTACTCCAGTGTCTTGGTGGGGCTGATCGATTTGGTGGCCTCGTTGATCGCGAACGGCATCAGGGCGACGTCGAACTGAGCCATGTGACCGGGCAGGTCCTCGTAGGCCTGCTGGCCCAGGTACGTGATGTTCGGGGCCTGCGGCAGGTCCGACTCCTCGATCTTGCAGATGGGACCGACCATGCGGATCTCCCACTCGGGCAGGCGCTCGGCGAGGCCCGCGATCAGGTCGAGGTCCAGCCGTTCGTCGAGCACTCCGACGTAGCCCGCAACCGGCTTGCTGCGGTCCGGGCTGGCATCCCGTGCGGCCGCAGCATAGTGCTCGACCGACACCCCACTGGGTACGAGGTGCGCATCCTCGCGCCCCTGCTTCACCACGGACCGGTGCAGGGAGCGGCCGCCGGCGAAGACGACGTCGGCCTTCCGCAGCGCCTGGCGTTGCCGGACGATGAGCTCCGGAGCTGCGTTCTTGAAGGCCGCCAGGTCGTCCATCACGTCGAACACGAGGGTGGTGGGTTCCAGCGCGAGGGCCGCTTCGAGGGCCAGCGGGGTGTAGATCCACACCACCCTGTCGCCGGTAGGCGGACCGATGAGCTTGGGCAGTTGCTCGACGTAGTCGGGCATGACCTCGTCGAAGAAGCCGACATGCCTGCCCTGCTCCGGGATCTCGAGGAAGACGCGGGTCAGACCGTCCGCGTCCACGGTGCCCAGGCGGTTCTCGGTCACCTCGACGCCCTGCGGCGTGAGGGGCTCCTCCACGAACCAGGTCTTCCGACCCGGCGTCTTGTTCAGGCGCGACACGAGCTGTTGAGGTCGCTGCCAGACCCAATCCCACCGCAGGTGCGACAAAACAATGAGTTCACTTTGCATCGACGATCCTCAATTCCATTTTCGTAGTTGTACGGGGAAGACTTGAACCGATGTCGGTTCCGGGGGGCTGTTGCCAGTCCCAGTGGGCCATCTGGGGTCGATAGCCCTGCAGCCAGGTGGCTGCCGGTTCGGCGAAGAAGTACGCGGGCAGGTCGGTCGAGCGGGCCCCCCCGGCCGCGAGCGCATACGACGTCGACATGACCGAGGAACGTCGCTCGAGCGACTCGTCGAGGAAGTACACGCCCACCGGGTCCACGTGGCCCTCGCAGCGGAAGAGCAGCGAGTTCCAGTCCGTGGAGTCGATGACCGGGAACCAGCACACGCCGTCCATGACGATGCCGCGCGCCTGTGCCTCCTCGCACTGCTCGAGGACGTACTTGAGCCACGTGGCGCGGTCCGAGGTGTGCCCGCGGACGTTCGTCTCCGTGAGCATGCACGGCAGCCCGTAGCGCTCCCAGTACTGCTGGATCTGGTCGGCCAGTGGCAGCGGGGTGGGCGTGGGCGCGGCTCCTCCCTCCTCCGAGAAGTTCCACTGGCAATGGGCGTAGTAGTCGAGGCCGAGCACGTCGATACTGCCCGTGGGGAGGGACAGCAGGCGCTCGCCGCCCGCCGGAGCGAGGTCGCGGCCGAGCTGGCTGTCGACGTCGTACCCCCTGCCGAGGAATGCGTCGATGACGAGGAAGCGCCGATCGTTGGCCATGTCTGCGTACCGCTGGCCCGACTCGTCGGAGCCGGTGTGGAATTCGCAGGTGTCCACCCAGACGTGGCGCGCGCGGGGCAGCAGCTCACGGTACAGGTGGCTCGCCTGGGCGACGGCCGGCATCACGTTCATGATGAGGTCCAGGAACCCCTGCAGACCGGAGTGGTAGGGCGGCCAGATGGCCTCGTGCCCGCAGAGGAACAGCGTGGAGAACGGCTCGTTGAAGAGCGTGTACTCCTCGATCCAGGTGTAGCGGCGGGCGAACGCCTCGGCGTAGCGCAGGTACGCGGGGCCGAAGCGGTCGTCCGCGAAACCCTGGGTGAGCCACGCCGGGTAGCTCGTGTGGTGGACGAGGTCCACGATCGGCCGGAAACCGTGCTCCCTCAGGTAGCCCATCACCTCGTCCGTGGAGGACCAGTCGTAGCTGCCCTCCGTCTCCTCGATGCGGTGCCACCGGATCGGGTAGCGCAGCCTGGTGATGCCGGACTTCGCGAGCAGGGCGAGGTCGTCGCGCCACCGGACGTCGTGCTCCGTCGTCTCGAAGATGTCGCGGTTGTGTGCGGGCATGAAGGTGCTCTCGAAGCCGCCGATGATCTCCAGCGGCGGTCCCTGTCTGCTCATGGTGCCTCCTCCAGCGCGCTGCTTCGTGCTCCGAGTTCCTCGTAGACGATGTCGAGCAGCTCGGCCGCCCTCAGATTGAGCCGCCGTGACTCGTCGAGGTCCGCATCGAGGCGGACCAGCTCCGCCCGCAACTGCTCCGAGTCCAACCGCAAACGCTCTGTGTCCGCCCGCAACTGCCCCACCTCCGCCCGGAGGGCGAGGAACGGCTCCGCGAGTCCGCTCCGACGCACCACCTTCACGACTGCTGTCCGTGCCCTTGAATTCGTCATCCCATCTCCCTTCTCACGAGCACACGCCGGCTTGTCGCCACGCCTGCTCCGTCGTCGTACTGCTCCTCCGCACTCAGCGAATACCTGCGCAGCTCGTCCTGGAACCTCTTCCATTCCACGGGGCGGTAGTCGTCCCAGCTCGCCGATCCCTCGTCCCCTGCCACCCCGACCTCGAGGAAAGCCATGCTTCCGGGGGCGGCCAGCAGGTGCCTGATGAGCATCAGCGTGGTATCCCAGCCGAGAGGGCTGAGCGCGTTGAACAGGTGGTTCGCGTGGACGTGGACCGTCCCGTCGAGCTGCGCGCACCGCTTCCTCAGGTGCAGCGCGTGCCGTGCCATGGTCAGGTTGGCGCGCTCGAAGTGGACTGCACCGTCGCCCTGCGCGAGGTTCTCCTGCGCCCAGGCGAGCGCAGGCCGGCTGTAGTCGACGGCGAGGACGCGGTGCCCGCGGTCAGCGAGGTAACGGGCGTCGGCGCCGAGGCCGCACCCGAGATCGAGCACGGTCGACGACGGCGGAAGGTGCTCGGCCGTGGTTCTCGCGAGATCCGACGGCGCCAGGGCAGGGCCGCCTTCGATCTCCGCGCGGTGGTGGTCCTCCCAGTTCTCGCGGTCCACGTCGAAGTGGTTGAGCCACCAGTAGTACCGGCGGAAAGCGGCCGGCGGCGTCACGAACGTGAACGTGGGATCCGGTACCTCCCACGACGGCCCGTAGATGGCCGCGAGCAGTTGTGCGGGCTCCGCCGGTCCGGGCAGCAGGCGTCCGTTGACGGGCAGCGGCTTGAGCGGGTGGATGGTCACAGCGTCGGCTCGCTCGCGCGCGTGGAAGGTTCCGTAGAACCAGCCGTCGCATTCGAAGTAGGTGAAGATGTCGAGGTAGAAACGGTCTGTCACCGTGCCGCCGGGGAACATGAGCTGCAGGTGACCGCTCGAGTGCCGCACCACCTCGTAGCCCTGCGCGGCGAGGGTCCGCTCGATGCGGAAGCTCTCCAGCACGACGTCGGAGGGGTTCGTGTGCTCGCTCAGGTACGCGAGGTCGGCGTCGTCGTCGTGCGCCATGATCCGGCCGTTCCGTACGGGCCCGAGCAGCGTGCCGCCCGTGACGAACAGCTCGACGCCGAGGGTCCGGCGCAGCACCTGGATCAGGTGCTCGGCCTCGTCGAGGACCTGCTCGATGAGCGCAGCGTCGCGGCCCTCGAAGGACCGTGCGATCCGCCCCCATTTGTTGACGACCTGCGGGATGCCCGTGCCGGGCTCGCTGAGGTCGAACTCCGTGCCGTCGTCGTCGATCGCGATGGTGGCCGCCGCGACCTCGACGCCCGCGTGCTCGACGGCGAGCCGCGCCCTTCCGGCCAGCCGCTCCGCGAGCGCGGGCGGCCAGTCGATGGCCAGCACGCCGTCGTCGTCAGGTTCCGGAGCTCGGACCGTCCAGATGCGTCGACCTGCCAAGAGGACGGACAGGGCGTCTCCGGAGGGGATCCGGGCACCGGTGATCACCAGCCGATGTGCATCGGCTGTCAGGGCGGCCGCCCTCACCGGACACTTTCGAGCTGGGTCGGTAGCGGATCCACCTGGGGCAGCCGGACGTCGAAGACCTGCCCGGTGATGTCGGCCGCGAGGACCTGCGCGCTGACGCTGGCGACGTCGGCGGCCTGGACGAGCGTCTGCTCGTCCTCGTGGCCGAACGCCTTCTCGCGCATCGGAGTCGCGGTACGGCTGGGGCTGACGCAGTTGACGCGGATCGAATCGCAGCTCCACTCATCCGCGAGCGCCTGCGTCAGGTTGACGAGCGCCGCCTTGGTCGCCGAGTACACGGTGTACTTGGCGCGTCCGCGCGTGTAGGAGCTGGAGGAGAACAGCAACAGTGAGCCGTGCGAGTCCGCGAGATAGGAGTGCGCCTCCTGCGCGACGACGAACGCGGCCATGAGGTTCACGCCGACGTCGTGCTGGAGCTGTTCGTCGGAGAGGTCCACCAGGTCACCGATCGTGAGGACGCCTGCGGTGAGCACCACGTGGTCGATACGGCCGTACTGCGCGGCGGCATCGGCGAGCGCGCGGGAGACCGAGGTCCGGTCCTCCACGAAGGTGCCGCTACCGGTCCTGCTGTGGCACACGACGTGGGCGCCCTCGTCCTGCAGCTGGCGCCCGAGCGCGCTGCCGATCCCCGAGCTGCCACCGAACACGACGACGACGGCGTCCCGCAGCGAGCCTGCCGGGAAGGGCACGGGATCCACGTGCTGATGCTTGAGCTGGAACAGCTTGTCGGCCAGGTGGATGTCGATCGGGTGCGTGATCTTGATGTTGGCCTCGTGGCCCGGGACGACGATGATCGGGACGTCAGGGCAGTACTTCAGCACGACGGAGCAGTCGTCCGTTGCAGCGAAGCCTGCGTCGGTCCGGGCGTGCCCGTAGGCCTCCATCAGGGTGTCCCACCGGAAGGCCTGCGGGGTTTGTCCGCGGCGCAGTGAGGCACGTGGCGGCACTGCGCGGATGATGTCGTGCTCGTCGACCTCGATGATGGTGTCGGCGGAGGGGATCCCGGTGTCCACGGCGTCGTAGGTGTCCAGGGCATCGACGCACGCGCGGATGATGGCGGGATCGACCAGCGGGCGGACGGCGTCGTGGAAGACCACCTTGGCGCCGGGTGTCGCGATCTCGCGCAGCGCCAGGTAGGACGTCTCGTTGCGGTCGCGTCCGCCGGGCAGAAGACCGGTGAGCTTCGGGAAGCGCTCCCGGGTGACGAGCTTCTCCGCCCGGTCCATGGAGCCCGGGTCCATCATCACGATGATCTCGTCGATGAAGGGGCACTGCTGGAAGACGTCGACCGTGTGCTCGAGGCTCGTCCGCCCTGCGACCGGCACGAACTGTTTGGGGATCTCGAGCCCCATGCGGGTGCCCACGCCACCGGCCAGGACCACACCGACTGTTCGTCGTCGGGAGCGTGCCTCGCTGCCCGCTGTGTTCGTCGCGTCGATTCCGCCGGTGATGGTCGACATTGCCGCCCCCTTCGTCAGTTAGTGGTCCTGCCAGAATTCAGCCAGCGTACTGAGCCACCCGCCCTCCGGTCAGGAAAAGTTCCGCGCGTGGATTGCTTGTGCAAGCGCTTGTTCTTTGCCTACCGTTGGCCGGACGTTCACTTCTCCGGTCCTTGCACTGGGCCGAAGTGACCGCTAGCCGTACGCGGCGACCTCCCGTGCCCGTCACCGGGAGCGCTGTCCGACCCGCGATAGCCTGAGCACATGTCAATCCGGGTACTCGCTGTCGGCCGCAAGCACGAGGCCTGGGTGGCTGAGGGGATCGACCGGTACGTGAAGCGGCTGAAGAAGCCGTTCGACCTCTCGTGGCAGCTCATCCCCCACTCGGCGCGCGAGCACGACGCCGCTCGCAAGGAGGAATCTGAGCGCCTGCTCGTCAAGCTCTCCAACGATTTCGTCATACTGCTCGATGAGCGCGGCAAGGCCATCGACTCGCCGACGCTCTCCAGGACGCTGCTGCGGCCGCTCGAGGCTTCCCGGGGCATCACGGTCATCATCGGAGGCGCCTACGGCGTCGACCAGCAGGTGCATGATCGGGCGGACTTCGTCTGGTCCCTGTCTCCGCTGGTCTTCCCGCACCAGCTCGTGCGGCTCATCCTCGCCGAACAGGTCTATCGTGCCCAGGAGATAGCCGGCGGGCGCTCGTACCACCACGAGTGAGCCCGGTCGGGTGGGGTGACGGCAGAGGTAACAATCGCAGCACGCCGTGCCGTGAACACCCGACATCCACTGGACCCGGTGGCCGCCGGACGTAGGGTGAACCCATGACTGAACTGCTGGGGAGCAAGCGTTGGATCGCGGCCGCTGCGGCCGCCGGAGCACTCGTCGCGATGAGCGGCTGCAGCACGGCGTCCGAGCCGGACGGCGGACGGTCCGTGTCGCCGTCGGCCGGCACCACGAGCGAAGCGCCGACGTCCTCCGCGGAGCCGAGCAGTTCCACCACGCCGTCACCGTCGCCGTCCGTTTCCGCCGGCCCCACCGCGGGTACGACGCCGTCGCCCTCCCCCGGCCCCTCCTCTCCGGCACCTGCGGCCGGCGCACCGTGCACGGCCGCCCAGCTGGCCGGGTCGGTGGAGAACCAGCCCGGCGGCGGCGCGGCGGGCAGTGTCTACCGCACGCTGGTGCTCACGAACACTTCCGACCAGGAGTGCGCCGTCGAGGGCTACCCCGGGGTGTCCTTCGTGGACGCAGCCGGCACCCAGATCGGCGCTGCGGCGGACCGCGACGGATCGGCGTCGGCGCGTGTGTCACTGGCTCCGGGTACGTCCGCCACGGCGACCCTGCAGCAGACCAACGCGCAGAACTACGGCGAGGACTGCGGGCTCACTCCCGCCGCCGGTCTCCGGGTCTACCCGCCGGGCGCGACCGATTCGCTGGTCCTGCCACAGGAGATCCCGGCCTGCTCGGCGACGTCCATCGTCCTGATGACCGTCGGCACGCTGCAGCCCGCCGCCTAGCCTCCGCTACCCCGGTGCCCATCGGTGTGCGGGCGTGCCGGGCCCAGACCGAGCAGCCGTAGCCGCCAGGCCGCGAAGAGAATCAGTGCGGCGGTGGCGAGCGCGAGCGCCAGCGTCAGCCACGGCAGCGCCGAGGCGATCGAGACGACTCCCAGAAGGGCAGCCACCACGCCAGCGGTGACTATCACACGGCCGCGCTCGAGGTATCCGTACACGCCGAGTCCGATCCCTAGTACGACCCAGGCACCGAGTCCGCGGAAGGCCTCCACGGCCCCGCCGAGCAGAGCCCCCAGCTCGACGACGACGGCAAGGACGAGGTACGACCCGGCGTTCGCGTTGATGGCCGGAGGGTGGCGTACGAGCCACGGCGCAGTCAGGACGATGAGCACCAGGGTGCTCACCACGAAGTAGACGGCAATACGGCCGGTGTCGCCGTCGAACACGACTGCCGCCACGGCGCCCCCGAGGAAGAGCGCCCCGACGCCGGCTACCGGCAACCAGTTGTTGGACACATGCCCGCGGAGTGTCACGGCCTGCCCTGCTTCCGCTCCCAGTGCCATGGCATCGCCCTCCGCCGGCCACGCTGTGCGGCCCTCCTACGCAACCTACTCCCCGATCGCCCTCCACCCATGGCAACAGCACGGTGCGGCGGCACTCCATCGAGTGTCGGTGGGCTGGGGCATGATGAAGGGATGACGCAGGTGCTGACGAGGTTCACACCCGCAACCCATGAGTGGTTCGCGGGTGCTTTCTCCGAGCCCACTCCTGCCCAGGAGGGCGCGTGGTCGGCGATCTCCGCGGGCTCGAACGCGCTCGTCGTCGCGCCCACCGGGTCCGGCAAGACGCTCGCTGCTTTCCTGTGGGCCCTGGACCGGCTGATCGCGTCGGGCGAGGGCAGCGGTGATGCGGACGAGGTCGGATCCCCGGCAGGGTCGAACGGGCGCAAGCCCGCTGCGAGAAAGGCGAGACGCAGCACCCGCGTGCTGTACATCTCGCCGCTCAAGGCACTCGGCGTGGATGTCGAGCGGAACCTGCGCGCGCCCCTGATCGGCATCACCCAGACCGCGAAGCGCCTCGGTCTGCCCGCTCCGAGCATCACCGTGGGTGTCCGCTCGGGTGACACGCCCCAGGCCGAGCGGCGCGCCATGCTCACCCGGCCGCCCGACATCCTGATCACCACGCCCGAGTCGCTGTTCCTCATGCTCACCTCGAAGGCGCGGGAGACGCTGATGGAGGTGGACACCGTCATCATCGACGAGGTCCACGCCGTCGCCGGAACCAAGCGGGGTGCGCACCTCGCAGTCTCGTTGGCGCGCCTCGATGCCCTGCTCGACAAGCCCGTGCAGCGGATCGGACTCTCCGCCACGGTCGAACCCAAGGAAACCGTGGCACGCTTCCTCTCGGGCAACGCGCCGGTCGAGATCGTCGCCCCTCCGTCGAAGAAGCAGTGGGACCTCACGGTCACGGTTCCCGTGGAGGACATGACGGAGCTCGGCGGTGCGGCAGCAAACACGGACGACGACGGCGACGCCGTCCCGCAGGCGAGCATCTGGCCGCACGTCGAGGAGAAGATCGTCGACCTCATCGAGCTCAACCGCTCGACGATCGTGTTCGCGAATTCGCGGCGGCTCGCAGAACGCCTGACCGCCCGCCTCAACGAGATCCACGCCGAGCGGCTCGAACGCGACGCGGTATGGGCCGCGGGAGGCGCTCCCGCCGTCGAACCCGCGCCTGCATCCCCTGCGCCGTCGTTCGCCCACACGACAGCGACGCCTGCCCAGATGATGGCGCAGGCCGGCCAGAGCAGCGGTGCGGAGCCGCTCCTCGCGCGTGCCCACCACGGTTCCGTGTCCAAGGACCAGCGAGCCCTCATCGAGGACGACCTCAAGTCCGGGAGGCTGCGATGCGTCGTCGCCACGAGTTCCCTGGAGCTCGGCATCGACATGGGTGCGGTGGATCTCGTGGTCCAGGTCGAGTCCCCGCACTCCGTCGCCAGCGGCCTGCAGCGCGTGGGCCGTGCCGGACACCAGGTGGGCGAGGTGTCGCAGGGCGTCCTCTTCCCGAAGCACCGGGGGGACCTCGTCAACACCACCGTCACGGTGGAGCGCATGCTGGCAGGGCAGATCGAGCCCCTCTACATCCCCACGAATCCGCTCGACATCCTCGCGCAGCAGACCGTCGCGGCCGCAGCGCTCGGCACCATCGACGTCGAGGAATGGTTCGACGTCGTCCGCACCTCTGCCCCGTTCGCCACCCTGCCGCGGTCCGCGTTCGACGCGACCCTCGACCTCCTCGCGGGCCGCTACCCGTCGGACGAGTTCGCCGAACTGCGGCCGCGCATCATCTGGGACCGGGTCGAGGGGACCATCACCGGCCGGCCGGGCGCGCAACGACTGGCAGTGACCTCCGGCGGCACCATCCCGGACCGCGGGCTCTTCGGGGTCTTTCTCGTCGGGTCCGAGGGCGAGGGGCCGCGGGCAGGCGGACGCCGCGTGGGTGAACTCGACGAGGAGATGGTGTACGAGTCGCGCGTCGGAGATGTCTTCGCCCTCGGTGCAACGAGCTGGCGCATCGAGGAGATCACGCACGACCGCGTGCTGGTCTCCCCCGCTTTCGGACAGCCCGGCAAGCTGCCGTTCTGGAAGGGCGACTCGCTCGGAAGGCCCGTCGAACTCGGCAGGGCCCTCGGCGCATTCGTGCGGGAGATGTCGGGGGCCACGCCCGACAAGGCACAGGAGCGCTGCAGGAGGATCGGGCTCGACGCCTTCGCCTCTAACAACCTCATCACCTACCTGACCGAGCAGCGCGAGGCCACCGAGGTGGTCCCCAACGACCGGACGCTCGTCGTCGAGCGCTTCCACGACGAACTCGGTGACTGGCGCGTCGTCCTGCACAGTCCTTTCGGCATGCCCATCCATGCGCCCTGGGCCCTCGCCGTCGGCGCGCGGCTCGAGCAGCGGTACGGTATGGACGGATCGGCGATGGCCTCCGACGACGGCATCGTGCTGCGGGTTCCGCTCATGGACGACGAACCACCCGGGGCGGATCTCTTCCTGTTCGACGCCGAGGAGCTCGACGGCATCGTGACGGCTGAGGTCGGCGGATCGGCGCTTTTCGCCTCGCGCTTCCGGGAATGCGCTGCGCGAGCCCTGCTGCTGCCGCGGCAGAACCCGAGCAAGCGCACGCCACTGTGGCAGCAGCGGCAGCGCTCGGCGCAACTGCTCGACGTCGCCAAGAAGTATCCGACCTTCCCGATCGTCCTCGAGACGGTGCGCGAGTGCCTCCAGGACGTCTACGACCTCCCCGCCCTGAAGGACCTCGCCGCGTCCCTCGAGCGCAGGGAACTACGCATCGTCGAGGTCACGACGCAACAGCCCTCCCCCTTCGCACGGTCCATGCTGTTCGGCTACGTCGCGTCCTTCCTCTACGAGGGTGACTCCCCGCTGGCCGAGCGCCGGGCTGCTGCCCTGTCCCTGGACCCGACACTGCTCAACGAGCTGCTCGGTCGGGCGGAACTGCGGGAACTGCTGGACGCCCGGGTCATCGCGGACACCGAACTGGAGCTGCAGCGCCTGAAGCCGGATCGCCTTGCCCGTGGGCTCGAGGGGGTCGCCGACCTGCTGAGGCTCCTCGGTCCCCTGACCGTCGAGGAGCTCACCCAGCGGCTCGAGGCTCCGGTGGAGGCGACACCGGCGGCAGAAGAGCGGACAGTGTCGGACGTCGAACTCTTCGCTGCCCCATCCCCTCCGGATGTGGGTGCCGCAGCTCCTGCCGTCTCCCCGGCCGCGAGGGCGTCTGTGGATGTCGTCCGGCAGCACGTGGCGGCGCTCGTCAAGGCGAACCGCGCGCTGGTCGTGAACATCGCCGGCGTCGAGCGTGTGTCCGCCGTCGAGGATGCCGCCCGGCTCCGGGATGCCCTCGGCGTGCCCCTGCCCATGGGCATCCCGCTGGCCTTCATCGAGCCGGTTGCCGATCCGCTCGGCGACCTCATCGGGCGCTACGCCCGCACGCACGGTCCCTTCACCGCCGCGGAGGCGGCATCGCACCTCGGGCTCGGCGTCGCCGTCGTCGCCGGATCCCTGCAGCGTCTCGCCGGGGCCGGCCGTGTCGTGGAGGGTGAGTTCCGGCCCGCCGAGTCGGTACCCGTCCTCGACATCTCCGCGGACTCCGGCGCTGCTCCTGGCACCATCACGGTGCATGCGCCGGCGTCCAGTGAGTGGTGCGACGTCGAGGTGCTCCGCCGACTGCGCCGTCGCTCGCTCGCCGCCCTCCGCCAGGAGGTCGAACCCGTCGACCCGGCGGCCTACGGCCGCTTCCTCCCCGCATGGCAGCACATCGGCTCGGGGCTACGCGGGCTCGACGGCGTCATCACCGTGATCGACCAGCTCTCCGGGGTCCCGATCCCGGCGTCGGCATGGGAGCCGCTGATCCTCGCCCAGCGCGTCGCCAACTACACCCCCGCCATGCTGGACGAGCTCACCGCGACGGGTGAGGTCCTGTGGTCCGGCGCCGGCTCGCTCGCAGGCAACGACGGCTGGATCGCCCTCCACCTCGCCGAGAACGCACCACTGACACTGCGACCCGACCCGGCGTTCGAGCCGTCGGCACTGCATACCGCGTTGCTCGAGCTGCTCGCCGGCGGCGGCGGGTACTTCCTCCGGCAGCTCACCAACCTGCTGGACGTACAGGAAGTAGCGTCGGACACCGCCGTCGTGTCCGCGCTGTGGGATCTCGTCTGGGCGGGCAGGATCAGCAACGACACCTTCACGCCCGTGCGCTCGCTCCTCGCCAACGGCAAGACCGCACACAAGCAGCGGCCGGTACCGGCGAGGGCCAGGACGTTGCGCGCAGGTCGGCTGGGTCGGGCTCCGGGCAAGTCCCTGACCGGCGCATCGATGCGGCTGAGCGTGGCAGCGGACGACGGCGGCGGGTACCAGCGCGCCACCCCGCCGCTGGCCGCCGGTCGCTGGAACATGCTGCCGCAGGTGGAGGCGGAGACCACCCTGCACGCCCACGCCACGGCGGAGCTCCTGCTCGACCGCTACGGCGTCGTGACCCGAGGCGCGGTCGGCAACGAGGGCATTCCCGGCGGTTTCGGCCTGATGTACAAGGTGCTCGCCCGGCTCGAGGAGATGGGCCGGTGCAGACGCGGCTACTTCATCGAGCACCTCGGCGCCGCCCAGTTCGCCGTGCCCGCGACGGTGGACCGCCTGCGCTCCTTCAGCGCGGACAACCAGCTGCCCACCGCGCAGGACGTGCTTGGGAGCGAGGCTCCACCCCTGCAGGCCGTCGCACTGGCCGCGACCGATCCGGCGAACCCCTACGGCGCCGCGCTCAGCTGGCCGCAGGCGGAGGGCGGGCACCGTGCAGGGCGGAAGGCCGGCGCCCTCGTCGTACTGGTGGACGGGGCCCTCGCCCTGTACGTGGAGCGGGGCGGCAAGACGCTGCTGGCGTTCACCGAAGACCCAGGGGTGCTGCGTGCAGCCTCCCTCGCCCTGGTGTCGATCATCCGCCGGGGCGCGACGGACAAGATGGCGCTCGAGAAGGTCAACGGCGGGGAGATCCTCGACACGGACATCGGCCGGGCCCTCGCCGACGCCGGCTTCTACACGACACCGAGGGGACTGAGGATCCGTGCCTGAGGGCGATAGGGTCTGGCGGGCAGCCCGGGAGCTGCACCGGGCCCTCGCGGGGAAGGTGCTGACGCGGTGCGACATCCGCGTCCCTCGCTTCGCGACGGTCGACTTCACCGGCGACACCGTGCAGGAGACGGTGTCCCGCGGCAAGCACCTGCTCATCCGCGGCGGCGGGGAGGACGGCTGGGACATCCACTCGCACCTCAAGATGGAGGGTCTCTGGCACGTCTATGCGCACGGGGAGAAGTGGCGCAGGCCGGCTTTCAAGGCGCGGTGCATCCTCGAGACGGAGGACGCCGTCGTCGTGGGGTTCGAACTGGGCTTCCTCCGGGTGATCCCGCGCGCCGAGGAGGACGAGGCGGTCGGGTATCTCGGGCCGGACCTCCTCGGTCCCGACTGGGATGCGGACGAGGCGCTGCGCAGGCTGCTCGATCAGCCGGACCGACCCATCGGGCTCGCCCTGCTCGATCAGCGGAACCTCGCCGGAATCGGCAACGTGTACCGGTGCGAGCTGTGTTTCCTCGCGGGGGTCCATCCGCTCACCCCGGTCGGCGACGTCGTGAACCTGCCCCGCATCGTCGAACTGTCGAAGAAGTTGCTCGAAGCGAACAAGGCGCGAGGTACCCGGGCCACCACGGGGCAGCTCCGCGGAAACAACCTCTGGGTGTACGGGCGCTACCGGCGGGGCTGCCTGCGCTGCGGCACTCCCGTCGCCCTCGAGCAACTCGGCGACAAGGAGACCGAGCTGCGCGAGCTCTACTACTGCCCGCACTGCCAGCCGCGATTGCAGGCGCCGGCAGGAGCGGCGCTACCCTGACGTGATGGACGGAAACGCACGGGCGGTGCACTGATGGCGATGAAGTCACCTCTTCCCGTCCGGAACGGGGTGAATGCCACGCGGCTCCGGCTGCCCGCCGAAGGCCCCTGGAACACGGCGCTCGAGTACATCCTCGACCGGTTCGACCACGTGGACCCCGAAGGGATCGGCGAGCGCTTCGACCGCGGCGAGGTGGTGGCACTCGGCGGTGAGGTGCTGTCGCGGTCCACACCGCTGGGCGAGCACACCTTCGTCTGGTACTACCGCGAGCTGCCGGTGGAGAAGCGCCTGCCGGTCGAACTGGACATCCTCCATCAGGACGACCACCTGCTGGTCGTCGATAAGCCGCACTTCCTCCCCACAACCCCGGGCGGTATGTACGTCGCAGAGTCCGCGCTAGTGCGTCTCAGGGTGGAACTCGACCTTCCTGACCTCATCCCCATGCATCGGCTGGACCGAATGACAGCCGGCATCCTGATGTTCTCGGTGGATCCGGAGACCCGCGGCGCGTACCAGCTCCTCTTCGAGAACCGACGGATCAGCAAGGAATACCTTGCGGTGGCACCCGTGCGGCCCGATCTCGAACTCGACGCAGCACCCCTGGACGTGCGCAGCAGGATCGTGAAGTCGCGAACCTACCTCCTCGCACAGGAGGTGGAGGGCCCGGCAAACACCCACACCACCGTCGGCCTGCTGGACCAGCGTGACGACCGAGGGCTCTACCGCCTGCAGCCGCACACGGGCAAGACACACCAGCTCCGGCTGCACATGGCGTCACTCGGGCTCGGCATCATCAACGATCCGTTCTACCCGATCCTGCATCCGCAGGCGCCGGACGACTACGCGAGGCCACTGCAACTCCTCGCGCACAGCATCTCGTTCACGGATCCGCTGGACGGCTCGGACCGGTGTTTCACCTCGGGCCTCATGCTGAAAGAGTTCGCCTGAACTCGATCCGGGGTACCCGGAGCCGTACCCGGCCCGGGCATGGACGGTAGATTTGCAGCGTGGACCTGCTCGGCACGGACATCCCGGCACCGCTTTACCTCCTCGCCATGCTCGCCGTCATCATCATCGACGTCGTGCTGCCCGTGGTGCCCTCGGAACTCTTCGTGATCGGCTCCGGCACGATGGCCGCCCACGGTGTGCTCCTGCTTCCTCTTGCGGTCCTCACCGCCTTCGCCGGTAGCTGGATCGGTGACGTCGCCCTGTTCCTGCTGTTCCGGCGCCGTCTCACGCACTTCCTCGACCGCTTCCGGTGGGGCCGCTCCATCCACCGCGGGCTGCGCAGTGCCATCGAGAAGGCCGGCTCGTCGCCCACCTACGCGGCCGTCGTCGCCGTCCGTTTCCTTCCCGGCGGACGGACCGCGAGCGTTGCCGCCGCAGGGATAGCGGAACTGCCCCTTCGCCCGTTCATGCTCGCAGCAGCGGCAGGCGGAGTCCTGTGGACCGCGTGGCTGGTAGGACTCGGCTTCGTCGCCGGTGCTTCCACCGGCCTCCCGGCGGGGGTCAGTGCCCTCCTCGGAATGGTGGTCGGTACTCTGGTGGGAGCCATTACGGCGGCAATCCTCGCCCTGAAGAAACACCGGAAGGCCAAGAAAGCGCATGAGCACCCCGAAGAACCCGGGACCGAGGCTTCCTGACAAGCCGGTCAGGCCACCGTCGATCACAGTGCCGGCTTCAGCGGCAGAGGTTCCAGCCGGCACCGCGAGCGCCCTCGAACGACTGAAGGCCGCACAGCCCCGGGCCGCAGAGACCGCAGAGACGGCGGACGATCACGAGCAGCGTCCGCCACAGACCGCAGCGGTAGCGCGGACGGCGACGGGCGCCGATGGTGGCGGGACCGGCAGCGGAACCAATGGCGGGACCAGAGCCGGAACCAACGCCGGAATCAGCGACGGCACCAGCGCTGGCACCAGCGCCGGAGCCAACGGCGGAGCCACCGGCGGAACCAGTACCGAAGCCAGCGCCAGAACCAGCGCCGGAGCCAGCGACGCTGCCGAGCGCCTCCGCCGTGCAGCCGCCAGAGCGAGGACCGCGGCGGGCACGACCAGCAGTGCCCTCAGCAGCGGCAGCCGCGCCACGGTTCACCATGTCGGAACGCACGTCGGGTCATGGAACCCCGACGTCGTGCGGCAGACCGTCGTCACGGTGTCTGCTGTGGCGTGCATCGTCGGGTCGGCGGCGGGTGTGGGTGCATTCGGTGGGCCATCCATCCGCGATGCCGCCGGCGGCATCTTCGCTCCGGACGCGACCCTGCTCGCACCGTCGTCGTCCGCGTTCGCGATCTGGGGCGTCATCTATGCCGGCCTCGTGGCGTTCACGGTGTTCCAGTGGCTCCCGTCCCAGCGCGAGAGCGAACGCCAGCGGCGCCTGGGCTGGACGGTCGCTGCCTCGATGCTCCTGAACCTCGCCTGGATCCTGACCGCCCAGGCCGACCGCCTGACCATGAGCCTGGTGGTCATCCTGCTCCTTTGCCTCGTCCTTCTGGCGGCCGTCCGCACCCTCAACGACCATCCCAACGAGACCCGGCTCGAGGGCGTGCTCGTCGACACCCCGATCGGCCTCTATCTCGGCTGGGTGCTCGTGGCTGCGGCAGCCAACGGAGCCGCCCTCCTCGCCGCTGAAGGCGTCGAGCTCTTCGGTTGGAAGGGCAGCACCTGGGCGATCGTCGGCATCGCCGCGATCCTGATCACGGCCGCCATCATCTGCTCGACGGACCGGGGACGCATCGCGGTTGCCGCAGCGACGTCATGGGGCCTGCTGTGGATCGCCGTCGAGCGGGTGCTCGGTCAGCCGTTCGCCGCGAACGTGGCCTTCGTTGCCGGGCTGGCGATCTTCCTGCTGCTCATCACGGCAGGGTCCCGCCGTCACCGGGTGGACCACGCCTACCGGCGATGGCTCCGCGCGCAGGAGGACGCCCGACGGGAGCCCCTGGATCTGCTGGGCGATGACGACTACGAGACGTCGCGCTACTGAGGCCGCAGACCCAGCAGCGCGACGAACTAGGCCTGCTCGCCCACGGTGACGGCGATCTTGCCGCGCACATGCCCGTCGATGCTGCTGCGGAAGGCATCGGCCGCCCGCTCGAGCGGGAAGCTCTCGGCGAGGATGGGCCTCACGTGTCCGGCCTCGACGAGTTCGGTCAGCGCCAGCAGATCGGACGGGTTGGGCCGGACGAAGATGTAGCGACCACCCTTGTCCTTGACCGCCGTGTCCGTGACGGAGGCAATCCGCTCGGGACTCTGCAGGTGGGCGAGGGAATCGATCCAGTCCTGACCACCTACGAAATCGACGACGGCGTCCAGTCCCTCGGGCGCCGCGTGCGCGAGGCGCTCGCCGAGGCCTTCCCCGTAGGTCAGGGGCTCGGCACCCAGCGAGCGGAGGAAGTCGTGGTTCTTTTCGGACGCCGTGGCCAGCACGCGGGCTCCCCACACCTTCGCGATCTGGATGGCGTACGTGCCCACACCACCGGCCCCGTTGTGCACGAGTACGGTGTCGCCCTCGGTCGCGTCGACCGCTCGGAGTGACTGGTAGGCCGTCAATCCGGCGAGCGGCATCGTGGCGGCTTCCGCCCAGGAGACGTTCCTCGGCTTGCGCGCGAGGGCCCGTACCGGCGCGGCTACCCTCTCGGCGAAGGTCCCCAGACCGACCGTGTCCATCCGGACGTAGCCGATGACCTCGTCCCCGACCTCGAATTCCGTGACCGAGGGACCCGGCTGAGCGACGACGCCGGCGACGTCCCACCCGGGGATGACGGGGAAGTGGGTGGGGAGGACCGCGTCGAGATAGCCGGCGGTGATCTTCCAGTCGACCGGGTTGACCGAGGCGGCACGGACGTCCACCAGTACGGAGTCGGGGCCGACCTTCGGATCCGGCTGCTCCCCGTACTGAAGGACGTCGGGCTCGCCGTACTGCTCGTAGAACGCTGCTTTCATGGTGCTCCTCCTCAGGATGAGCCAGCCCCGGATGATCGGATCCGAGGCCGGCGGTTCAGCTTCCAGAGGCGGCAACCCGCACCCGCCGGACGGTATTCCGGATCAACCGGTGTTGCGCATCCCGGCGGCTACTCCATTGATGGTGATCAGCATGGCCCGCTGGAGCTGCCCGTCGGGCTGGCCGCCGTCGTTCCCGGCCCGCACACGGCGCAGCAGCTCGACCTGGAGGTAGGAGATCGGGTCGAGGTACTGGTCGCGCACCGCGAGGGAGCGCTTGAGCACGGGTTGGTTGTCGAGCAGTTCGTGCTCGCCCGTGAGAAGCCGGATCTCGGCCAGGGTCAGCTCGTACTCCTCGCGGATGACGCCGAAGAGGTGCTGGAGCTCGCCCGGCACGAGGGCTTCGACATAGTGGGCCGCGATCTCGAGGTCCGTCTTGGCAAGTGTCATCTCCACGTTCGAGACCACGGTGCGGAAGAAGTGCCAACGGTCGAGCATCTCCCTGAGGAGCCCCTCGTGCCCCGCCTCGCGCGCGGCACGCAGCCCGGACCCGACGCCGAACCAGCCCGGCACGATCTGCCGCGACTGCGTCCAGCCGAAGACCCAGGGGATGGCACGCAGGCCGCCGAGGCCGCTGCCGGAGTCGGGGCGCTTCGACGGGCGCGAGCCGATGTTCAGGGACCCGAGCTGCTCCACGGGGGTCGACGCGAGGAAGTATGCGGGCAGGTCCTCGTGGTCGATCAGCGACCGGTAGCGGAGGAACGCGGCATCGGACACCGTCTCCATGACCTCGGCCCAGCGGCCGCGCTCGTCGTCGGACGTACGGGGCGTCCTGTGCAGCGCGGACCCCTGCATGACGGCGGCCAGGGACAGCTCGAGGTTCTCGCGGGCCAGTGCCGGCAGCGAGTACTTGTCACTGATGACCTCGCCCTGCTCGGTGAACTTGATCTCGCCCTCGAGCACGCCGTTCGGCTGTGCCAGGATCGCGTCGTAGGTCGGGCCGCCACCGCGGCCGACGGAACCACCCCGTCCATGGAACAGGCGGAGGCGGACGCCGTGCTTGGCTGCGACGTCGCGCAGGCGCCGCTGGGTCTTGTGGATCTCCCAGAGGCTCGTGAGGACTCCCGATTCCTTGTTCGAGTCGGAGTAGCCGAGCATGACCTCCTGCAGGTCACCGCGGAGGCGCACCACCTCGCGGTAGGTCGGATCGGACAGCAGGGTGTCGACGATCTCGGCCGAGACCCGGAGCTCGTCGACGGTCTCGAGGAGCGGAGCGAAGCCGATCTTCGCGAACGCACCCGAATCCGGTCCGCCCGATCCGTTCCCCACGACATCGACCAGGCCCGCCTCCCGAGCCAGGACCACGGGCGCGAGGACGTCGTCCGCTCCACGGGTCATGGACACGATGTAGGTCTCGATCACGTCGGGGCCGTAGGTCTCCAGTGCCGCCGAGATCTCCCGGAAGACGTCGAAGGTCCGGCGGGCGCCGTCGTCGAGCGGCGGGTTCGACGTCGCGAGCGGACGCCGGGACGCCAGCTCGCGGGAGAGTGCCTGCAGGCGGCCCGCGCGATCGAGTTCGAGGTAGGGCACCTCCAGCTCGCCGAGGCGGTCCGTGAGCTGCGCGACGACGTCGTGGTGCATATCCGCGTGCTCGCGGATGTCGAGTGTCGCGAGGTGCAGGCCGAAGGACGAGATGACCCGCGACGCCGTCGCGAGGGCGCCGTCCGCGGCGAGGCCCGCCGCATGGTGCCGAAGCGAGTCCCCGACCAGCTGGAGGTCCGCCAGCACCTGCGCCGTGTCGTTGTAGTCGCGTCCGGGTTCGTGCGCCGTCTGGTTCTGGACGCGCGCCGCGGTGTTGAGCAGCTTCGCCTTCACGCAGGTCAGCTTGAGCCGGTACGGTTCCTGTGCGTTCAGCTCGAGCACACGCTTGTCGAGGCGTGGGAGGTTCGCGAGGTCGCGCTGGATCGAAGCGGTAAGCTCGGCGGACGCTTCGACGATCGCGGTCGACGACGACAAGGACGAGATGAGCCGGTCGATGAAGTGGATGGCGATACGCACGGCCTGCTGGTTCTGGATCTGCAGGATCTCCCGCGTCACGGCCGCGGTGACGTTCGGGTTGCCGTCGCGGTCACCGCCGATCCAGGAGCCGAATCGGAGCGGTGCCCCGGTTGCCGGGAGGGAGACGCCGTGCTCGGCCAGCAGGTCCGAGAGGTCCTCGAGCAGCTCGGGCATGGAGGTCGTGAGGATGTCGCCCAGGTAGTAGATCGCGTTGCGGGCTTCGTCGATCGGGGTGGGCCGCACCTGGCGCAGCTCGTCCGTCTGCCAGATCAGGTCGATCACCTCCGCCAGCCGTCGGTCCTGCCTGCGCCGCTGCTGCGACCCCTCCGCCGTCGACTCGGCAAGGACATCGGAGAGACGGCGGAGCTTGTCGAGCACCGACCGGCGTGAGGCTTCGGTGGGATGCGCCGTGAACACCGGACGCACATCGAGTTCCTGCACGACGTCGGCGAGCGCCTCGGGCCCGGCGTCGGCTGCGATGCGGGTGACCGTCTGTGCGAGCCAGCCGTCCTCCTCGGAGCGGGTGCGCAGGCCGCGCACGCGGTGCACCTGCTCGGCGGCGTTCGCGAGGTGGAAGTAGGCGGCGAAGGCGCGCACGAGCTCGGTCGCCTGGTCGATAGGGAGCGCTGCGAGGAGCTCACGGACCTGCTCCGCGAGCGCAGCGCGCTCGCCCGCATCGGTGACGCTCCCGGACTCCTTGGACTGCTTGGTCAGCAGGCGGACGCGCTCCACAAGGTCGAGCAGGTCCTGGCCGTGCTGACGCACGAGCGATTCGCCGAGCAGGGTGCTGACGCGGCGGACGTCGGCGCGGAGGTCGGAACTGATGTCGCCGGCGGTCTCGCTGAACCGGTCGGCGGCGTGCGCGGGGGACACTTCGAGGGGCACTGTCACAACAGCCTGCTTTCAGGGCACGGAAAACGGGGCGTATGCGGCACTGGATACGTCGGATTGCTGTTGGGATACTACCCAGTTCTGTGGCGTGCGCCTCACCGGGTCCGTCATATGAACGGATACAGGCCGATCAGGTGAACGCGGAGACCCCGGTCAGCGCCCGGCCGACGATGAGGCTGTTGATCTCGTAGGAACCCTCGTAGGTGTAGACCGCTTCGGCATCCGCGAAGATCTTCGCCATCGCGTGGTCCGTCACGATCCCGTTTCCCCCGAGGATGCCCCTTCCCAGGGCGACCGTCTCCCGCATGCGTGCAGTGGTGAAGGACTTGGCGAACGCCGCCCGGGGCATGTCCGACGCGCCCTCCGCCTGCAATTGGGCGACGCGTGCCATCACCCCGAGGCTCGCGGTGGCATTGCCCATCATGGTCACGAGCTGGTCCTGCACGAGCTGGAAGCCGGCGAGGGGCCTGCCGAACTGGTGGCGCTCGACGGCGTACTGCCGGGCGACGTCGAACGCGGCCAGTTGCTGGCCCACCGCCTGCCAGCCGATGAGGATGCGTGAGCCGAGCAGGAGTTGCCGGGTGTCGTCGAAGGACTCGATCCCGGCGAAGCGATCCGACTCGGAGATGCGTACGTCCGTGAGCGTGACGTCGGCATTCTGCACCGTCCGGAGCGCGATCTTGTTGCCGATCGCCGTCCGCGTGACGCCGGGCAGGGTGGCATCGAGGATGAAGCCCCGCACACCGCCGGTCTCGGTGTCGCGGGCCCAGAGGAGCATTCGGTCGCAGAAGGTCCCGTTGCCGATCCACCGCTTCGCACCGTTGAGGATCCACGCATCGCCATCGCGGGTCGCCGTCGTCGCCATGCCGCCGGCGACGTCGGACCCGTGCTGGGGCTCGGTGAGCGCGAAGGCCCCGGTGATTTTCAGCTCCATGGCGTCCTGCAGGAGGCGTTCCTTCTGGTCCTCGCTGCCGAACGTGTGGAGGGCCTCGACGAACAGGTCGTGGTGGACCATGAAGAACGTGGCGATGGAAGTGTCAGCCCGTGTCAGTTCGGCGATCACGAGTCCGCTGAACAGGTGGCTGTAGCCCTGCTGCACGGGGGTGCTGAGGTTCAGCGCGGCGAGCTTCGGCAGGATCGCGTGGGGGAACTCGGCCCGGTTCCACCAGTTCACGGCGTGCGGCGCGACCTCCTTGGCGAGGAAGTCCCGGACGTCCTGCAACTTATCCCGCTCATGGCTCGCCAGGAGGGACTCGAAACCGAGGAAGTCGGCGGTGGGCAATTGGCTCTCCATCGAGCCGTCCTTTCGATTCGACCGGCCTGGAGCTACCTGGGCGCCATGCGGATGGCGCCGTCGAGGCGTATCGTCTCGCCGTTGAGCATCTGGTTCTCGATGATGTGGGCAACCAGGGCTGCGTATTCGACGGGTTTGCCGAGCCGGGACGGGTGCGGGACCTGGGCGCCGAGGGAATCCTGAGCCTCCTGCGGAAGTCCCGCCATCATGGGTGTCTCGAAGATGCCGGGGGCGATCGTGACCACGCGGATCAGCGACCGGGCCAGTTCGCGGGCGATCGGCAGCGTCATGGCTGCCACACCTCCCTTGGAGGCGGAGTAGGCCGGCTGGCCGATCTGTCCGTCGAACGCCGCGACCGACGCCGTCGTGATGATGACTCCGCGCTCCTCGGACCCCCCGAGTCCGAGGACTGTGTCCGTCGCTGCCATGGCCTCGGCCGCGAGCCTGATGACATTGAAGGTCCCCACCAGGTTGACGTTGATGACGCGGGCGAACTGCTCGAGGGGCAGGACGCCCTCGCGCCCGAGGACCTTGCCCGGAGTGGCGATGCCCGCGCAGTTGACGACGATCCGCAGCGGACCGAGTTCCGAGGCCGCCGCAACCGCTGCCTCGACCTGCTCGGCGCTGGCGACGTCGGCAGCGACGAAGCGGACGCGCGCGCCCTCGGGGTCGAGCCGTGCTGCCGCGTCAGCTCCGGCGGACTGCGGGAGATCGAGGAGAACCACCGAAGCGCCGTCGTCGAACAACCGCCGCGCCGAGGCGAAACCGAGTCCGGAGGCACCTCCCGTGACGAGGGCTACCGCTCCCCTGATGTCCATGACCGGCCCTTCGTCCCTTGGAGGACCACCGTTGGTCCGTCCACGCGCCCAGCGTACTGTGACATGGCTCACTGCGCACCCGTAGTGCGATCGACTGCGCATCCTGCCCAACCCGCCCGACCCGGAGCGTGACTAGGGTGGTCATATGCCCATGCCCGACGACGCCGCCCCGGAAGCCGCCCGGAGTGTCCGGCGACTGTTCGCCCGACGCAGTCTGAGGATCCCGGGGACGAGGCTCGGAGCGATCTCCTTTCCCGCGCCGCAGGACTCGCGCAGCCACTGGCACTACTGGTGGCAGGCCCACTACCTCGACTGCCTGATCGACGAACACCTCCGTGACCCGCGGGGCGACGCGATGGCAGAGGCCCGGAAGCTGGCCCGGGGCATCTGGCTGCGCAATGGCGGTCGCTGGCGGAACGCCTACTACGACGACATGGCATGGCTCGCCCTGGCGCTCCAGCGGTTGGACCAGGTGGAGGAACGACGCCGGCCGCGGCACCGGGAGCGGCTGCTCGGGGACACCCTCCGCTCGGCGCACACGCAGGAGCTCGGTGGTGGCGTCTTCTGGAATACCAGTCGCGACTACAAGAACACCGCGAGCACGGCCCCAGCGGCGATCTTCTTCGCACGGGCCGGCGAGACGGCGCGGGCGCAGGAGCTGCTCGACTGGCTCCGCGACCGCCTCCACGACACCGGCACCGGGCTCTACCTCGACGGCGTGCGAGCGGACGGCAGTGTGGAGGGAACGGTGGAGCGCGCCATCTACACCTACAACCAGGGCACGGTGCTCGGCGCCCTGGTGGCCGTCGGCGGACCGAGGAACCTGCAGCACGCCGCGGACCTGGTGGAAGCCATATCCCGAACAGTGGCTGACGGGGACGGCGTGCTGCCGATGGGGTCCTCCGGTGACGGCGGCCTCTTCACCGGCATCCTCGCGCGATACCTCGCGGTAGCCGCCGTCGCCCCCGGTCTTCGCGCCGACGTGGCAGCCACCGCGCGCTCGCTGCTGGAACGGACGGCCGATCGGATCTGGAGTCAGCGCCTGCAGGTCGACCGCGCGACGCTCTTCCCGCCCCGGCAGGACGGTCCCGTCAGCCTCTCGTCCCAGCTTCAGGCCTGGATGATCCTCGAGGCCGAACGGGCGTGCCGCTAGTCGGCCTTCCTGCCCTGCGGGTAGAAGGTCTCTCCCCTGGCGAGCATCTGGACGAACTTCTCGATGTTCCGCTGCCTGGCCGCGTCCGTCCTGAGCTGGGTCAGGCGGAAGATGAGGGCGTAGCGATTCTGGGACGAGAGGGTGCCGAACGTGGCGAGTGCGGCTTCGTTCGCCTCGATCGCCGCCATCAGCTCGGGTGGCACTTCCGCTGTGGCAGGTCCCGCATAGGCGCGCTCCCACCGGCCGTCGGCCTGTGCTGCCGCGACTGCCCGCTCACCGGCGTCGCGCATGCGCCCCTCGGCGCGCAGCCTGTCGATGTACGTCCTGTTGCGCACGGACCAGATGCTGCGCGGGCCTCGCGGCGTGAACCGCTGGAAGTAGCTCTCGCCGTCACGCGTCCTGGCCTGGCCGTCGATCCAGCCGAAACACAGCGCCTCGTCCAGCGCCTGCGCGTAGGTGAGCAGTGTCGTCGTCCCGCCCTTCTTGTGCTGGATGAGCCAGACCCCGGGCGAGGACGCGTGGTTCTCCTCGAGCCACCCGCGCCAGGCGAGCGCGTCCGGCAGCAGGAGTTCGGGGAGTTCGGGTTTCATGCCACCACCCTAGGGCCGCACGGGCTCGGCGGGAACTAGATTGGAGGGGCCCCCGGTCTGTCCGCGTCCATGGAACAGGCCTCCCGCGACGACTCGAAGGAGGACCGATGCTCCGCGTCCGCCCACTCGTCCACACGCCCGACCCCGTCGCGGCGGCCGGGTTCCTGCAGGCGCTGGGACTACGCCGAGCGGAGGACCCCGCCGCGAACGGCGCGTACGCCGTCTTCGACGCCGGGAGCGGCAGGGTTGCCGTGCACGGTTGCGAGCCCGGCGCCCCCGAGGAGGGCGCCACCGCTCTCGCCTTCGACGTGTCCGATGTCCGCGAGTTCGCCCGGCGCACCACGGAGGCCGGTACCGCGGTCGAGCTCTCCGAGGAGGAGTACGGCCTTGCCGCCCGGATCACGGCGCCGGACGGCACCTCGTTCCTCGCCGGCATCGGTCCCCGCGCGACGGGCGCTCCATCGTCGCCTCTCGCCGTTCTCGCCCTTTGGTCCACGCCGGACGTAGGACCGGTGGGTTGCGTGCTGGCGGACATGGGTGCCAGGCCGAGGACCGGCGCGACCGCGGGTGCCCGGCATGACTTCAGCGCGAAGAACGGCGGCCTCGTGGGGGTGCGCGCGGCGGAGCGGCCCGCGGTGGTCCTGGCCTTCGAGTACGACGGCGACGTGCGGGAACTGGTCGGCGGCCTGGCCGCCGCCGGTGTCGAAGCCGCAGTCCGCGATGGGGGTTCCAGCCGGTCCCTCCGCGTGCACTCGCCCTGGGGTGCAGAGATCTGCGTCACCGAGCGGCAGCACGATGCCGAGGGGTACAGGGAGCAGTGACCGGGCAGTGACCGGGCAGTGACCGGGCAGTGACCGGACCGCACGTCCGCGGCAGATCGGATTCAGCCACGGGCCGAAGAGCAGCGCGCCGCCCGCTCCGATGGCGGGGTCTGCTATAAAACTGGGGGTATGAACGTACGCACCCCTGACCCCAATCCGGGCTGGCTCTCCGAAGATGACCTGTACGAGGCCCGCCGCCGCCTTCCGATGGTCTACGTCGAGGCGATTCCCGTTCGGTGCGATGCCCTCGGGTACGTCAACGAGGTGGGGTTGCTGCTGCAGGCGAACGAGCAGGGCGAGATGGTTCGGACGTTCGTCTCCGGCCGCGTCATGTATCGGGAGACCATCCGTGCGGCGCTCCTGCGGCATCTGGAGAAGGATCTCGGCCCGCTGGCATTGCCGCAGTTGGCGCCGTCGCCTCTGCCCTTCACGATCGCCGAGTACTTCCCGTCCCCCTCCGAGACCGGTCTGACGGACGACCGCCAGCACGCCGTGGCCCTCGCGTACATTATTCCGGTGACCGGCGAGTGCGATCCGCGCCAGGACGCCCTCGAACTGTCCTGGCTGACTCCCTCGGAGGCGCTGAGCCCTTCCATCCAGGCCGAGTTCTCGGGTGGACGGGCCGATCTTCTCCGTCAGGCCCTCGCCCACGCAGGCTGGGGCCGCTAGTCGGCGTGGGGACGGGTGCCCCCCGGCGTTACCGTAGGTGGTACGAGCGCGCTGGGGTAGGCGGACATCCAGGGGGCTCCTTGCAGAGGTTGGCATGCAGCACATGGTGGTGAACAGGGTGGAGAGGACAGGTCTACGCACGGTCCCGGCGGAGATCCTCGCGGTGGGCGACGTCCTGGCGCTTCCCGGGAGCGAAGACGCCGCGGAAGTCACGGCGGTCGCCGTCGAGAATGACGATTTCGGGGTACCTGCACTCGTCATTGCCACGGTCGCTGGAGGGCGTCGGGTCTCGTTGGCGACCGGTTCGATCGCCTACCTCGAAGCTGCGGACGCAGAGAGGGGCACACCCGCCATCGCTGCGGACCACGGGTCGCCGGAGGCGCTCGTAGCCCGGATCGCGCAGGCACATCCCAACAGCGCAGCCATCCAGAGTATCGCCGGGCGCCTTGCCCGGGGCATCAACCTCAAGGCCGGCAGTAATCTTCAGGACCTCCACCAACTCGCCCTCGCACTATTCATCGACGAGGGCGACACGGCATCGGCCCTGAGCGTTGCAGACCTGCTCGCGGATCTTCCGTTCGACGGGAATTTCGGCCGCTGGAAGTGGATCGAGGGCGGCCTGGCCGTCGCCGCCTACCTCACGCGGCACGATGAACAACGCTCGGCGAGGTACTCCGCGGCGATCCGGGCGGCAGACGACGTCGAGAGCGATCCGCTGCGGGCGAAGACCGCCGCCGCCTTCCGGCAGCGACAGCTCAACGAGCCCAACGTCTACGATCCGGAGATCCTGCGCGCCTCGACTGCAGGAAAGGCCGACGTCGAGCGGGACTACCGGATCCTCCGCATCGGGGTGCTGCTGCACCTGCGTGCACACGGCGGATCGGAGACCCTCAGCCGCGAGGTCCTGGAACGCCGGATCGCCGCTGAACTCGCCGCGATCGGCGCGCTCACTGCGCAGCTCGCTACGTCGTAGCCCTGGGGCGTCCGCCGACGTCCGGCCGACCGGCGGCGGACTGGCAAAATAGGGTGGTGCACCCACAGTCCCAGCAGTCCTCGTTCTCCTTCTCCGTCCACCATCGTCTCGAGGACACGACGCCGGAGGCCGGGACGGGTGGCCGCCGGCACGGGCGCACCGGAACGATCACGACCCCGCACGGCGAGATCCGCACGCCGGCCTTCATTCCCGTCGGCACCAAGGCGTCCGTGAAGGCCGTCCTTCCCGGCGCGATGGCCGAGCTCGGGGCCCAGGCACTCCTCGCGAACGCCTACCACCTGTACCTCCAACCCGGTGCCGACATCCTCGACGAGGCCGGCGGGCTCGGCGCCTTCATGAACTGGCCGGGCCCCACTTTCACGGACTCGGGCGGCTTCCAGGTCATGAGCCTCGGCTCGGGCTTCAAGAAGGTCATCACCATGGACGTACCCGTCGACGCGGGCGCGGCGGGGGCGGATGATCGCATCGCCGCCGGCAAGGAGCGCCTGGCACACATCGACGACGACGGCGTGTGGTTCAAGTCCCACCTCAACGGGGACCGGCATCGGTTCACCCCGGAGATCTCGATGCAGGTCCAGCACCGGCTGGGTGCGGACATCATGTTCGCGTTCGACGAGCTGACCACGCTCATGAATTCGCGCGGGTACCAGGAGGAGTCCCTCGAACGGACGCGGCTGTGGGCGCTGCGGTGCATCGCGGAGCATGAACGCCTGACAGCCGAGCGCAGCCACCGCCCCTACCAGGCCCTGTTCGGCGTGATTCAGGGTGCGCAGTACGAGGACCTCCGGCGGAAGGCGTCGTCGGACCTCGGCGCCCTGAACTTCGACGGCTTCGGCATCGGCGGCGCCCTGGAGAAGGAGAACCTGGGCACGATCCTCGGCTGGTGCAGCGATGAGCTGCCCGAGGACAAGCCCCGCCACCTGCTCGGCATCTCGGAGCCGGACGACCTCTTCACGGGCATCGAGAACGGTGCGGACACCTTCGACTGCGTCTCCCCCACGCGCGTGGCGCGCAACTCGGCGTTCTACACGCCGGACGGTCGGTGGAACCTCTCGAACTCGCGCTTCAGGAGGGACTTCACGCCGCTCATGGAGGGTTGCGACTGCTATACCTGCACGCACTACACCCGCGCCTACATCCACCACCTGTTCAAGGCCAAGGAGATGGTGTCGGCGACACTGATCTCGATCCACAACGAGCGATTCGTGGTGCGCATGGTGGACGATGCGCGCGCGGCCATCGAGGACGGCACCTTCTACGACCTCAAGGCCGAGGTGCTGGGACGGTACTACGCGTAGTGGCCGCAGAGCACCGTGTTGAACGCGTTCAAATCCGGGTTACACTTCCAACTGAACACGTTCGAAAAGGAGCCCGATGCCGACGCCGACCGCGAAGAGCGAAGCGACCCGTGAGTTGCTGGTCTCGACCGCGCTGCGGTTGTTCCGCGAGATCGGCTACGAGAAGACCACGATGCGGGCCATCGCGACGGCCGCCAACGTCTCCACCGGGAGCGCCTACTACTACTTCGCCTCGAAGGACGACCTCGTCCACGAGCTCTACCGGAGCCTGCAGGAGGAGCACCGGAGCCGTGCCCTGCCGCTTCTGCGCGAAGGACAGAACCTCGGCGAGCTCCTGAAGGTGGTCCTGAACACCGGCATCGACGTCATGGGGCCGTACCACGACTTCGGCTCGAACTTCATCAGTATCGCCATCAGGCCGTCGGCGACCACAAGCCCCTTCGGCAGCGAGTCGGCCGTGGCTCGCGCGAGAGCCATCTCGCTGTTCCGGCAGGCCGTCGGCCTGTCGAGGCCGCAGCCGCCCCTCGCCATCCGTGACGATCTCCCGGAACTCCTCTGGTACGCCTACATGGCCGTCACCCTCTTCTGGGTGTATGACTCCTCGCCTCACCAGGAGCGCACCCGGCGCCTCATCGATCGGGCTGCACCACTGATCTCCAGGCTCGTCATCCTCTCCCGCCTTCCCGTCGTCAGGAAGATCGTCGAGGACATCGTGCAGCTGATACACGGGACACGGCAATGAGGCGGCAGTGAGCGCGGCGAGCGGGACGCCGGACGACGAGACACCGGACGAGGTCGGCCGACGGACGGCCCGTCATCACGTGACGTTCGGTCCCGGCGCGGTCGTCGTCGGCTTCCTCGTGGGACTCACCGTCCTCGCCCTCGCGTTCGCCTCGACGTGGGGGATCCAGGCGCCCGCGGTCTTCCTCCTGGCCCTGTGGTACGGCCTCGGCGTCGGGCTGGTCACGGGGCTGCCGCTCGGGATAGTGCTGGGGCTCCTGCTGCGCCCGGTGCGTCGCCAGTGGATCCATGTCGTGGTCTTCTTCCTGGCATTCACCGTGGCTGCGTTCCTCATCACCACCCTGCTGTCCCCCTCCACCGTCCTGCGGGACAGTGTGCCCACCGCCCTCATCATCGGAGGTGCGGGTGCCCTCGCCCGCGCCAGTGTCTGGAAGCTGGTCCGCGTGCAATGAACATCACCAGGGTCTCCATCGCCGGAGCGTCCGGGTTCATCGGCTCCCACCTCGTCCGCCGGTTCACGGAAGCCGGGGTGCAGGTGAGGACGATCGGGCGCTCGGGTTCCGCGGTCTGGGGCGATACGGCCGCCATCGCCGAGGTCCTCGACGGCGCGGACCTCCTCGTCAACCTTGCCGGCCGTAGCGTGAACTGCCGCTACAACAAGCGAAACGCCGACGCCATCTTCTCCTCCCGCGTCGGCACGACGGAGGAGCTCGGCCGCGCCCTCGCACTGTGCCGGGCGGGTGGCGGCGCGCCTCCGCCGGTGTGGATCAACTCCAGCACCGGCACCATCTATCGTCATGCGATGGACAGGCCCCAGACGGAGGACGACGGCGAACTGGGCACCGGCTTCTCGGTCTCCGTGGCGCGGGCGTGGGAGCAGGCGCTCGCCGATGCCGATGTCCCGGACGTACGCAGGGTGGCGTTGCGCATCTCGATCGTGCTGGGCGGCGGCAGCGTGATGAGGCCCCTGGTGAACCTGGCCCGGATCGGACTCGGTGGCCGAATGGGCGCGGGCACGCAGAAATTCAGCTGGGTCCACCTGGACGACCTGTTCCGCGCGATCGTACTCGTCGCGCAGGCCCCGTCGCTCAGCGGACCCGTCAACGTCGCTGCCCCAGGGGTGGTGACGAACGCAGAACTCATGGCGGCGATACGGCAGCGCCTTTCCGTGCCGGCCGGGCTTCCCACTCCCGCCTGGCTCCTCGACCTCGGCGGACTGGTCATCCGCACAGAGGCCGAACTGGTCCTGAAGAGCCGCTGGGTGTCGCCGAGCAAGCTGGTCGACGCCGGATTCACCTTCACCTACCCCACGCTGGGCCCGGCGCTCGACGACATCCTCGCCCCCGGCGGTGCAGGCGCTCGGGAGCCGCTTCGGGCACACTAGGGAGATGTCCGACATCCAGACCCCTACCTCCCCCGCCGTCACCCTGACCATCGCCGGCTCCGAGGCCACCGGTGGAGCAGGAGCCCAGGCCGATCTCAAGACGTTCCAGGAACTCGGCGTCTACGGCATCGTGGCCCTGACCTGCATCGTCTCCTTCGATCCGAAGAACCAGTGGCAGCACCGCTTCGTCCCCGTGGACCAGCAGGTCATCGCCGACCAGCTCGAGGCGATCCAGTCCTGCTACCCGCTCCGGACCGTCAAGCTGGGGATGCTCGGCACCCCCGCCACCATCGACACGGTCGCCACTGCGCTGAAGGCGCAGGAGTGGGACAACGTCGTCCTCGATCCGGTCCTTATCTGCAAGGGGCAGGAGCCCGGGGCCGCGCTGGACACGGACCAGGCACTCAAGGCGAACATCCTTCCCCTGGCCACCTTCGTGACCCCGAACCACTTCGAGGCGGAATCACTCTCCGGGACGACCATCGAGTCCCTGGAGGACCTCAAGGAAGCGGCGCGCATCATCTACCGGCAGAGCGGCGCCGTCGTCCTGGCCAAGGGTGGCGTGCGCATCGAGGGCCCGGACGCGGTGGACGTCTACTTCGACGGCGACACGCTCGAGGTACTCTCAGCGCCCAAGGTCGGCGACGTCGCCGTCAGCGGCGCAGGCTGCACACTCGCGGCCGCGATCGCCGCGGAGCTCGCCAAGGGTGCGTCCCCGCTGGACGCCGCCCGCACCGCGAAGCAGTTCGTCACCGAGGGGATCCGGAACCGGGTGGCCTCGAGCGCTCCCTTCGACGCCGTCTGGCAGGGAGGCGCCCGGTCGTCGAGCTGACGGACGGGCCAGGTCCACGATGAGCACCGGAACAACTCCGACCAGCGACGGCGCCGCGTCCCCGACGAACCCCGTCGGCGAACGCCCTGTCGGCACAGGCCGCACGGGCCCGGTCGGCGCGGGTCTCCTCCCTCAGGACATCGACGACGACGGTCGCGGCGAGAGCCGCAACCAGCGCCTCGATCGCAACTGGCAGGAGCTCCTCCAGGAGCTGCGCGTGATGCAGACCGGTATCCAGATCCTGACCGGGTTCCTGCTGACCCTGCCGTTCCAGAGCCGGTTCGACGAACTGGACGAGGTGCAGGTGACCGTGTACCTGTGCCTGGTCTGCCTCTCGGCGCTGATCACGACCCTGGTGCTGTCCTCGGTCAACATGCACCGAGTGCTGTTCGGCCTGCGCGTAAAGGCGACCCTCGTGCAGCACACCGCCGCGATCATCCGGGCGACGACGGCCCTCGTGGGGTTGGTGCTCGCCGGCACGGCCTGGCTCATCTTCGACCTCGTGGTGAACCGGGCGGCGGGCCTGGTCGTCGCGGGCGCACTGCTGCTGGTGGTCGTCCTGCTCTGGGTCGTCTATCCCCTGGTCGTCCGCCGTCGCGCGCTCAGGAACCGCGCCTGAGTTCCGCCCCCGCTGCCCGGACCCGTCAGGGAGCGGCGGCCGGTGTCGCGCCTTCCTCCAGGGCGCACGCCAGCCCGGCCGGCGTGATGTCGAGGCCCTCGGGCGGGATAATGCCCGCGTAGGTGGAACCGAGCACGACGTCGACGGTCCGGTCCTCGCGTTCGTCGGCGACGTACAGGGAGTCGGGAATGGTGCGCTGCACCGTGAAGGCATTGGCCCGTCCGGCCTGCCCCGAGATGATGAACGCGGTGGCCCCCGTGGGACCGCCCTCCCTGTTCCCGATCTCGCTGACCGCGAAGGCGCGTTCCCTCAACTGGGCGGCTGCCGTTCCCGCGAGCCCGTCGATGGTCGTGCCGTTGTAGACATTGACCGTGATCGCGCTCGGGTCCTGGTAGTCGAAGGGGCCGGCAGGGCAGGTGGAGGTCGGGGTGGGGGTCGGCTCGGAGGCGCCGACGCTGATCTCGCCCCGCGCGATTCCCAACGCCACGTAGGCGGCCGCGGCCAGGAGCCCGATCAGCAGCACAAGGACGACGCCGTGCCGCACCCTGCGCATCGACGCACGGTGCCGGCGTGCGGCGTCGTCCTCCTCGAACACCGCGCCGAGGTCCGTCTCGGTGACGATGCGGTGGCCGTGCCACTCGGTCGGATCACGCTTCGCCTCCGCCCGCTGACGGCGCGAGGATTCCTCCTCACTCATTGAGCACGAGGACTCTCGCGTGCAGGATGGTTCGCTGGTGCAGCGCGGTCCGTACGGCGCGGTGCAGGCCGTCCTCGAGGTACATCACGTCGTTCCACTGCACCACGTGGGGGAAGAGATCGCCGAAGAACGTCGAGTCCTCGGCCAGCAGTGCTTCGAGGTCGAGCGTGGTCTTGGTGGTCACCAGTTCGTCGAGCCGCACCTGCCGGGGAGGCACTTCCGCCCAGTCCTTGGGGGTCACGTGTCCATGGTCCGGGTACGGCCGGCCGTCACTCACTGCTTTGAAGATCACTGCTACAGCCTAGGTAATTGCTCCGGCCAATGGAACGCGGGGGCAGTCGAGGCGTCATCTCGTGGCCTAATGGTTACGCCGGCAGGTCGGGAAGCGTGGTCCCGAGCGCCGGGTAGGAAGGCTGTGCACCAGGGCGCTGCACGGCGTAGGAGCCGACCCTCACGGCGAACCGGACGGCATCGTCGAGGGGCTGTCCATCCGCGAGTCGCGCGGCCAGGGCACCGACGAAGGCGTCACCGGCTCCGGTCGTGTCGACGGTGGGAACGCGGGGTGCGGGCACATGTCCGACCGGCCCACCGTCGGACACCAGCGCACCGGCCCCTCCGAGCGTCATCACCACGGACTTCACTCCGCAAGCCAGGAGGGCCCCGATGATGTCCTCGTGCTCCGACACCGGACCGCCCCCGAGCTGGCCCAGAACCAGGGCTCCTTCGTGTTCGTTCACGACCAGGGGGTCCGCGCGCAGGAGGACCGTCCGGTCGAGAGGTATCACCGGTGCCAGGTTGATGATCACGCGACCGGACGCCGAGCGCACCGCGGCCTCGGTCGCGTCTGCGGGCAACTCGCCCTGGACGACGACGACGGCAGCACCGCGGATGGCACCTGCCGAGTCGAGGACGACCTCAGGGGTGACCTGGGCGTTCGCGCCGGGGAGCACCACGATGGTGTTCTCGCCGTCGTCGGCTACCTGGACGACGGCGACACCGGTAGCGCCATCTGTCCGCCGAACGGCCTGCAGGTCGACGCCGGCGGCCGTCAGAGCCGAGAGGGCGACGTCCGCGTGGGTGTCAGCCCCGACGCCACCGATCATGGCCACGCCGGCGCCGAGCAGTGCCGCCGCGACGGCCTGGTTGGCACCCTTGCCGCCGGGCAGGACCGTCATCGATCTGCCCAGCACGGTCTCACCCGGCTGCGGGTGCCGTCCGAGGGCGATCACGAGGTCCGCGTTGATGGACCCGACGACGACGATGCCCGGCGAGGTATTCATGCTCGGCAGTCTTCCACGTACCGCTTGTACGCTGCTCGGACCGGACCCGAATGGAAGGTGCGTGCTGCTCGGGAACATAATGGGGGCATGCCTTCGGATTCCCCCATCGACCTGTTGTCCGACGCCCCGACTCCTGCCGTTCGCCCCCAGGGGCGCCCCGTGCAGGGTCTCCTGCTCGACGTCGACGGCCCTGTTGCAAGCCCGGTGACCCGGACTGTTCCTCCCGGCATCATCGCCGACCTGCTCAGGCTCGCCGCGGCCGGCTGGCCCGTCGTGTTCAACACGGGCCGCTCGGACGACTTCATCAGGAAGCAGGTCATGGAGCCCATGCTGGCGTCGGGCATCGCGGCCGGCGTCACTTTCCACGCGGTCTGCGAGAAGGGTGCGACGTGGTTCTCGTTCACGGCCGACGGCGCCGGGAAGGTCTTCGTCGACCGCGAGCTCGCACTGCCGGCCAGTTTCGCCGACGATGTGCGCGACCTCGTGGAGGAGAAATACTCGCATCTCATGTTCTTCGACGAGACGAAGCGCTCCATGGTCTCGGTCGAGCAGTCACTGAGTGCCACCAACGCCGATTACCTCGAGGGCCAGCGCTCCTTCGACGAGGACGCCCTCGACATCATGCACAGCCATGACATGGGTGCCTGCCGGCTGGACCGTGAGGAACCGGACAGCAACGGTGACATCGAATACCGGGTGGATCCGACGATCATCTCCACCGACATCGAGTCGATCCGGGTCGGCAAGGACCTCGGCGCCGAGCGTGCCCTGACCCTCGTGGCACCGCTGATGGACATCCCCCGTACGTGGCGGACGGTGGGCGACTCCCGCACCGACTACGCCATGGCGGACTACCTGCACGAGCAGGGGTTCGACGTCGCGCATGTCGATGTCCGGCCTGCGGACGGAGTCCCCGCGAAACCCTACGATGTCATCACCGAGGGCGATCTCGTCCACGAGGAAGCGGGCGCCGCCTTCCTCGCCCGCTGCGTGGCTACCCTGGCCTGAAGTCCCAGGGCCGGGCACCTCAGGCGGCAAGTGCCACACTTCAGGCGGCAGGCCGCGCCAGGGCGTCTTCGACAGCCGCGACGAGCTCAGGGGCGTCCGGCTCCACCGTCGGGGCGAAGCGCCCTACGACCTCGCCGTCGCGGTTCACCAGGAACTTCTCGAAGTTCCACTTGACCAGGCCGGGCAGGATACCGCTCCGGAAGGTCGTGAGCTGCTGGTACAGCGGGTGCTGGTCCCTTCCCCGCACGTCGCCCTTGGTCAGGAGTGGGAACGTCACGCCGAACGTCGTCGAGCAGAACTCGGCGATCTCGTCGTCATTGCCCGGTTCCTGGCCCATGAACTGGTTGCAGGGCATCCCGAGGACCACCAGTCCCTCCTCGGCGTACTTTCCGTACAGCGCCTCGAGTCCCGCGTACTGCGGCGTGAAACCGCACCGGGACGCGACGTTCACAACGAGTACCGGGCGCCCGCGGAACTCGCCGAACGTCGTCCGGCTGCCGTCGTTCAAGGTGAGGTCGATGCTGTACAAACCGGACGAGGACATGGTTTCTCCCTGGTAGGTGGTGTTGTCCGTGCTTCGTTCCATCGTGCACCGCGGATGGCGGACAGGAGCAAAAGCAGGCGCGGGTACGTTGGACTGACGCGGCTGCCCCGAACAGGGCCGCACCAACCGGCCGCATGGTCACCGACAGGACGGGTCACCGCATGGGAATGATCGACACGTGGAAAACGCAGCTCCGAACCACCTTCACCGACGGTGATCCCACCATCCCGCAGTGGCAGTTCGAGTTCGAGAAGGGCGACGACGCCGGATACTTCCCGGTCGGTTCGGCGGTCTGGACCGTCCACAGCTCCATCACGCCGACGGTTGCCGGCATCCGCGCCCTGCTGCTCCAGGCCCTGCATCCCGGTGCCATGGCCGGCGTGCACGCCCACTCGAGCTTCCGGGAAGAACCGCTCGGGCGACTCGCCAACACGATCCGCTGGATCTTCACGGTCACCTACGGCTCGAAGACCGCCGCCCGGGAAGGGTCCGAATTCGTGCAGCGGCTCCACACCAGGGTCCACGGCACCTACATCGACAGCCGGGGGGACGAACGGAGCTATGCCGCGTCCGACCCCGACCTCATTCGCTGGGTCCACCTGGCCTTCACCGACGCCTTCGTGGCCGCACACGCCGCCTACGGCGGACCCATCCCTGGAGGACCGGATCAGTACGTCGCCGAGTGGGCGCACGCCGGGCAGCTGATGGGGCTCGAGGACCCGCCACGGTCCGAAGCCGAACTGCGTTCACAGCTCGCGGCGTTCGACGACGAGCTGACCACCAGTGATCAGGTACGGGAAGCGCTCCGGTACATCCGCCGTCCGCCGCTACCGCGGTCCCAACGCCTCGGCTACCGGGTCCTGTTCGCCGGAGCGGTGGCGACGCTCGAGCCGAGACACCGGGAGATGCTCGGTCTTCGAGTGCCGTCCCTCGGACCGGTTCCCCTGCCCATCAGGACAACCGTGCGGCTCGTACTCGGCGTGATCCGGCTGGGGCTCGGCCCGGAGGGTCCGGCCGAGGCGGCCGCGAAGAAGCGCTTGCGTCGTCTGAGCGGCGACGCCGACTCGTCCGCGACCTAAAACAGTAGGACCCCGACATGGAGTCGGGGTCCTACTGTTTCGAGCAACAAGGCGGAGGATGGGGGATTTGAACCCCCGAGGGCGTTAACCCAACACGCGTTCCAGGCGTGCGCCATAGGCCGCTAGGCGAATCCTCCTCATTTGGAGCAGATACCAGAATACCCATACAAGTGGTTCCTGCCGAATCGCGCCCTCGGGGGACCTCTCTGAGCACCCGGCCGATTCGGATGCCCCGCAGGCACCTGTGTAGACTATTTCCCGGCCCCTCATGTGGTGTCATCCTGTGAACTCCCCCAGGACCGGAAGGTAGCAAGGGTAAGCGGGCTCTGGCAGGTGCATGGGGGGTCTTCACTTTAAGCGGGTCGCTGGGAGGTTTCGAAGGTGGCAGATCGAGGCGCCGGCCGCTTTGCCCCCAGCCCGACAGGTCAGCTGCATATCGGCAACCTCCGTACCGCCGTCCTCGCCTGGCTCTTCGCCCGTTCGACCGGCCGGCAGTTCGTGATCCGCGTCGAGGACCTGGACCGCGTCCGGGCCGGCGCCGAGGCCGCGCAACTCGCCGAACTGGCCGCACTGGGGCTCACCTCCGACACACCCGTCATTCGTCAGAGCGAACAGGTCGGCCGCTACCAGCGGACGCTCGACCACCTGCTGGAGCAGGGACTCGTCTACGAGTGCTTCTGCTCACGCCGCGATGTCGCTGAAGCGGCGAGTGCACCGCATGCCCGGCCCGGTTTCTACCCCGGCACCTGCCGCGCCCTGCCCGAGGAGGAACGCGCCCGTCGTCGTGCTGTGCGGGCCCCCGCGCTCCGGCTGAGGTCCGCCGTCGACCTCTGGCACGCCGAGGACCTCCTTGCGGGTCGCGTCATCGGACCCGTCGACGACTTCGTGCTGCAGCGCAACGACGGCGTCATCGCCTACAACCTCGCCGTGGTGGTCGATGATGCGGCGCAGCACATCGATCAGGTCGTACGCGGGGACGACCTGCTGGAGTCCGCCCCCCGCCAGTCCTACCTCGCCTCACTGCTCGGCCTGCCCGAGCCGGTCTACGCCCATGTACCTCTCGCGGTGAACCGCGAAGGCCGCCGCTTGGCAAAACGGGACGGCGCTGTGACACTGGAGGACCTTGCCCGGCTGGGCCGGGCTCCCGCTGAGGTGCTCGGCGTCATCCTGTCCTCCCTCGATCTCCCCGCGGAGTCGCTCGAGGCGGCGCTCGCAGCCTTCGAACCCGGTCGGCTGCCTCGGGCACCGTGGATCGTGGACCCCGCCGACCTGTTCTCCACGCCCGCCGACCCGGCATGCAAACCGTCAGCACCAACCGATAAGGTTCATCCGTGAGTACAGCCCTCTACCGCCGCTACCGTCCCGAGACCTTCGCGGACGTCATCGGCCAGGAGCATGTCACCGAACCCCTGATGGCGGCCATCGACAAGGACCGCATCAATCACGCCTACCTCTTCTCCGGTCCGCGCGGGTGTGGCAAGACCACGTCGGCACGCATCCTCGCCCGCTGCCTCAACTGCGCCCAGGGCCCCACCTCCACGCCCTGCGGAACCTGCGACAGCTGCGTGGAACTCGCGCGCAACGGGTCGGGCAGCCTCGACGTCATCGAGATCGACGCGGCCAGCCACGGAGGCGTCGATGACGCCCGCGATCTCCGCGAGCGCGCAACCTTCGCGCCGGTCCGCGACCGGTTCAAGATCTTCATCATCGACGAGGCGCACATGGTCACCTCGGCAGGCTTCAACGCACTGCTGAAGATCGTCGAGGAGCCGCCTGAGCACATCCTCTTCATCTTCGCGACCACCGAGCCCGACAAGGTGATCGGCACCATCCGCTCGCGCACGCACCACTACCCGTTCCGGCTGGTCCCGCCGGAACCGCTCATGGCGTACCTCGAACTGCTCTGCCACCAGGAGAACGTCCCCGTCGCACCCGGCGTACTCTCGCTCGTGATCCGTGCCGGCGGCGGATCGGTCCGCGACTCCCTCTCCGTGCTCGACCAGCTGATGGCCGGCGCGGGTGAGAGCGGCCTCGACTACGAGCTCGCGGTGTCCCTCCTCGGCTATACGCACGCGACGCTCCTCGACGACGTCGTCGACTCCGTGGCAGCTGGTGACGCCGCGACGGTCTTCAACGCTGTGGACCGGGTCATCCAGACCGGACACGATCCGCGCCGGTTCGTCGAGGACCTGCTCGAGCGCTTCCGGGACCTGATCGTCATCAATGCCGTGCCCGAGGGCGCGGCATCCATTCTGCGCGGTGTCCCGGACGACCAGCTCAACCGCATGCGCACGCAGGCGAACCAGCTCGGCGCGGGCGAGCTGTCCCGCGCCGCCGACGTCACCAACACCGCCCTCACCGAGATGACGGGAGCCACGTCGCCGCGCCTGCACCTCGAACTGCTGTGTGCCCGGCTGCTCCTTCCAGCTGCGGATGCCACCGCCCGAGGCACTCTCGCCCGGGTCGACCGCATCGAGCGACGCCTCGAATACGCCGGCGGAACGCCCGCCGTGGAAGCCCCGGAAGCGGATGAAGTACCGAAGGCGCCGGCACGACCGCGGCTCGACGTTCCTCGAACGGCGGAGGAAGCGGCCGCTCGCTGGTCCCTTCCCGCCGCCGATCCGTCGGCCCCCGCCGTTCCCGCTGCCGCTCCAGGTGCACACTCACCCGCGGTCCCCGCTGCAGCACGGGCGCAGCAGCCGACGTCGGCTCCCGCCACGGCGGATTCGTCCCCTGATTGGGGCGGCAGCTGGGGCGTATCCACGAACTCGGCCTTCTCCGATCCTGAATCCCCGAGCCGCCCCGCGGGGCAGAGCTCGAAGCAGCCGACCGCGCAGCCGAGCGGGCAGCCGACCGGGCAGCCGACCGCGCAGCCGAGCGGGCAGCCGACCGGGCAGCCGACCGCGCAGCCGACTGGGCGCGTGGAAGCGGCCGGGCCGACGGTCTCACCGATGTCGCCTCCGGAAGGCCAGACTGCGCCGGAGTCCGATCGCGATTCCCGCATCCAGATCCCCGCCGGCACCATCGACCGGGCGCAGGCCTCCCAGCCCCGGAGGGTCGAGCCCGCCCAGCCTTCCGCCTCTCCCCACGTCGGACTCCAAGCGCCACAGCCCCCTGCCGGTCATGAGCTTCAGCCGTCGTCCGAGCAGGATCGGCAGGCCGTGCAGGAGCCCCGGCGGCCCGATGCCCCATCGGGACAGCCTGCCGCTTCCGGCGGCAACGTCGAGATGGTTCGGCGGGCCTGGCCCGAGATCCTGGACGAGGTCGCCCGGATCAAGCGCGCCACCTGGCTCATCGTCAACGTCACCGCGAAGCCGCGTTCCTTCGAGGGCAACCAACTGGTGCTGGCCTTCGCGAACCAGGGCAACGCGATCGGCTTCCAGCGCGGGCCCCACATGGACAACCTCAAGCAGGCCATCCACAAGGTCCTCGGTCTCACCTGCTCGATCGAGGCGGTCTACGACGCCGATGGGTCGGGTGAGTCGGGCCCAAAAGTACCAGCGGGTCAGGCGCCCCCGGGCAGTAACCCGGGTCCTGCTTCTCCGGCTGCGTCAGCCGGCCGCGGATCTCCCCCTGCGTCGAGCGGGAGCACGCGTCCGACGGCAGTGGCAGGTGCGCCCGGCTCCGCTGATGCAACCATAGCCACCCCCACCCGTCCGGGCTCCGCGCTCCCCGCCACCGGCAATGCGCCCGCAGCGCCCCGCCCCGGACAGCGGGACAGCGCTGCCGCGGCAGCGGATGTGCATCGCGACGATGCCGCGCGCCCGTCGGCTGAAGTGAACGGGCCACTGCCTACTGGCTCGCCGGCGCGGTCCAGCTCCGACGGGCCGACCGCCGCCGGACGACTCCCCGCGGAACGACCCTCCGCGGAACAATCCTCCCCGGCACCGCGCAGTGCACCAGGCCATGCCTTCCCGCCCTCAGTGGACAGCCCAGTCGGGCTACCCTCCGCAGCACCGCCGGGGGCAGCAGCCCAGGCGGTCGTGGCGTCAGGCGGTAGCCCTGCAGTCGTCGGTCCGCAGGAGCCTGCTTCGACAACCCGCCGGGACACGACCGCCCGATCCGACGCCACCGATTCGACGACTCCCGAAACCGTCAGCGCCTGGGATCCGTCCATGTCCGATGACTCCTGGGCGCTCGTCGAACCCCCCGAGGAGGCTTTCGATCCGGGTCCCGGTTGGGGTGCCGTGCCGGAGGACCCCTTCGAGAGCCGGCCGACAGGACAGCGGGGCGCGCAGGCGGCGCGTCCGACGAGCGCTCCCGCCCGGACCGGCGCCACGACGGCGACGAGTTCATCGCACTCCAGGTCCCACGCGTCAGCACCGGCCGCACCGGCAACCGACCAGCGCCGGCCCACCGAGCGCAGCACCCCCACCCCTTCGCAGGCACAGGCCCCCGCCCCGGAGGCCTCACGCTCGGTGATATGGAGCCCGCCGGCGTCCGCTGCGCCCACTGCACCTATTGCACCCACCGGCGAGGAGGCAGCCATCCCACCGACTGCCGCGCCGCAGGTCGACGCCCGTCCCTCGACGCCGCCGCCGGGACACACCGAGCGCTCGGCCCCGACGCGCCCCGCCGCCACCGTTGAACAGCCGACTCCAACGGCGGCCGTCTCCTCGCCGATCAGCAGTGGTCCGTCGTCGGTCCGGTCCGGCGGTGGCGGACCCCTGGACCGCCCGGCAGCCGCCGACAATGTCCGCCAGAAGCCGGTGAGCCGCTACCAGCAGTTGCTCGACGAGGCTGAGCGCAAGCGCGCCGAGGAAGCCGCCGCCGCGCGCGGTGCTGTCGACCTCCGCTTCGTCGAGGACGAGCCGAGCGCCGACGATGAAACCATCGAGGAGTCGGGACTCGTCGGGCGGACGGCCATCGAGCGGATCCTCAACGGACGCCTCGTCGAGGAACGCGGCGTCGACGGGCAGTAGCAGCCGGGCGGAGGCATCGTCGGCCCACTTCGACCGCTGAGGGCGAAACAGCCGCGCCAAGGGACCCTGCGCCGTCGTGCAGGGCGGACAATAGGAAGACCGCTCCTCGCCGACCACGCCGAGAAGCACGAACAGGCCGCCGATAGCTCGAATGCCTGCACCACCACCATCCGCAGATAAGGAATCACCGTGTACGAAGGCGCAGTGCAGGAGCTGATCGATGAGCTCGGACGCCTGCCAGGGGTGGGGCCGAAGTCGGCCCAACGTCTCGCGTTCCACATCCTCGAAGCCGACTCCGAGGACATGGCCCGTCTCGTCACTGCGATCACCACGGTCAAGGAACGGGTCAAGTTCTGCAGCATCTGCGGCAACGTCGCCGAGCAGGAGCAGTGCGCAATCTGCCGGGACCCCCGTCGCGACCCCACCATGATCTGCGTGGTCGAGGAATCCAAGGACGTGATCGCCGTCGAGCGCACCCGGTCCTTCCGCGGCAGGTACCACGTCCTCGGCGGAGCGATCAACCCGATTGCCGGCATCGGCCCGGACCAGCTGCGCATCCGGGAACTGCTCGCACGGCTCTCGGACGAGCAGATCCAGGAGATCATCATCGCGACCGACCCGAACCTCGAGGGTGAGGCGACTGCGACCTATCTGGTGCGCATGCTCAAGACGATCGGAATACCGGTGACCCGGCTTGCGTCGGGACTACCCGTGGGCGGGGACCTCGAATACGCAGACGAAGTCACCCTCGGCCGCGCTTTCGAGGGCCGCCGCGCAATGTCCTGACGGCCCTGCCTCAGGCGATGCGCGTACCCTGTGCGAGCCGTCTCGCGGGCATCGTGAGTTTGCGTCGGGCGAGCAGCAGGAGCCCGGCCGCGAGCGCCACCTGGATGCCCAGGCCGAGGGGCCAGATCGGCATTCCCTGAGGTAGCGGCCGCAGTGCCTGCTGGGACTCCTCGCAGGTCTGCTCGAAGTCCGGCCCGGCCTGGGCGGACCTCACCCCCTGGCTGATGGTCTCCATGACCCCCGGGGTGTAGTAGGGGCCGTCGGTCAGGTAAGCCGCCTGCGGCGAGGCCGACGCAGACTCGTCCGGCAGCCCTTCGGTGCTGTACGGAACGGCATCGGCCACCACCACGAAGGGGTTCGCCGCGAGTATCCAGGTGATGTACTCCGTCCGGGGCACCTCGCTCTCGTAGGTGTGCGTGAGGCACTCCAGTTCCGCACCCTCCTCGGGCACGCCCATGCTGTCGAAACTGCCTTCCGGATAGGAGTAGGACGAGACCGTCATGATGTGCCTCTCCATCACCAGCATGGTGCTGAGCCCGAAGACGATCAGGGTGCCGATGGCCAGGAGCGCCACGAGCATGTACGTGCTGACGATCGAGAAGAGCGGACGGTTCGCGAGGGCGGAGATGCCGACCCCGAGCGCGCAGACCACGGCGAGTTCCAGGGCCAGCATCAGGAGTGAGACGAGAGCTTCCTGCGCGCTGACTCCACCGAGGGCCAGCGCCCAGAAGATGAAGGGGCTGCTCACGATGAGGAAGGCGAGGGAACCCACCCATGACGCGAGCCATTTGCCCATGAGCAACTGTCCAGGTGTCAGCAGGGTCACCTGCAGGATGGCGAGCGTGCCGCCCGCGCGGTCGCCGTTGACGGCGTTCGCCGAGAGTCCGGGTGAGACGAGGAGCCCGAAGAACAGGACGAATCCGACGATCAGGTCGAAGAGTATGCCGCCCTCGTTGTCCGTGGTGCCGAGAAGCCCGGTCGCCAGGACGAAGATGAAGGCGATGACGACGAACCAGGTACCGAGCATCCAGTACCAGCCCTTGCCGCGCAGCCGCTGCTTCATCTCGAGGGCGAAGACGGTCCGGACGGCGGTCAGGAATCGCAGCTCGGTCGCCCGCCGGACCGGCTGCGGCATCGAGGGTTCGGTAAGGGTGCTCATAGTCGGTCCGTATCCAGGCTCATGTAGGTCTCTTCCAGCGCGCCCCCTGCGGGTGCGAAGGCGGTGACGACGACGTCGCTCATCACCAGGGTGCGCAGCAGCCAGGAGGCCTCCGCGGTACTGCCGAGTTGCACGAGGAACTCCTCACGCCGCGAGTCGCCCCGCGTCTCGAAACGGACCCCATAGCTCCGAAGGGCCTCGGCGAGTGCGGACATGGGCTGGGCCTGCACGTAGTAGCGGCGCGCTTGGCTCCCGGCTTCGTCGAGCGTCTGGGTCTTGACGGACTGCCCGCGATTCACGAACACCGCGCGGTCGGCGATCTCGTCGAGCTCGGACAGGACATGGCTGGACACGACGACGGTCTTGCCCTGCGCGGCCAGGGACCGCAGGAGGGTCCGCAGTTCGACGCGCGATCCGGGGTCGAGGCCTGATGCGGGCTCATCGAGGAGCAGGACCTGCGGATCGTGGATGAGGGCCCGCGCGAGGCTGAGGCGCTGCTGCTGGCCCCTCGAGAGCACGCGCGCCGGCTGCCGTCCGAATTCGGTCAGGCGTACCGTCAGCAGCAGTTCGTCGGCCCTTCGTGAGCAGTCCGCAGGGCTCAGGCCATAAAGTGCGCCGAGGGTCCGCAGCACCTCCCGTGCCGTGAGGGAATCCCAGACCCCCAGAGTGTCCGGCATCCAGCCGACCCTGCTCCTCACCTCCGCCGGTTGCGTGGCAGGATCGAAACCGGCGACACGTACCGTACCGAGATCCGGCGCCAACAGGCTTGCCATGATCAGCATCAGGGTCGTCTTGCCGGAGCCGTTCGGACCGATCAGTGCGGTCACTTCTCCGGGCGGGGCCTCGAAATCGATATCGCGGATCGCCTGCACGGAGCCGAAGCTACGCGCTACCCCCTCGACAACGATTCCCCCAAATTCGTTGGTCATGGTAAGAGGGTATGCGACGGTGATCCGTTCGGGCGGCAGGAGGCCGACGACACCGCCCGCCGGTTCCGTTCTCATTTGGACCCAGACTTTGGGCGGCCGATTGCGCCGCCGCTACACTTGCACGGGCGCAGGATCACGGTCCACGCCCCCAGGCGCCGACGCTGCCGCCTTCGAAGACATTGACAGCACGGCGGACCAGTCGCCGTCGACCTTCACCAGTGAGCGAGTGCATGAGCCTCATAGTCCAGAAATTCGGCGGGTCGTCGGTTGCCGACGCCGAGGGGATCAAGCGCGTAGCGCGTCGCGTGGTCGATACGCACGATGCCGGGCACCACGTGGTGGTCGTCGTCTCCGCCATGGGTGACAGCACGGACGAGCTGCTCGACCTCGCCGGTCAGGTGAGCCCGGCGTCCTCGGACGCCCGCGAGATGGACATGCTCCTGAGCGCCGGCGAGCGCATCTCGATGGCCCTCCTCGCCATGGCGATCCATGGCATCGGTGCGTCGGCGCAGTCCTTCACCGGCAGCCAGGCGGGCATGATCACGGACGCCATCCACGGCAAGGCCCGCATCATCGACGTCTCCCCGCACCGCATCCGGACTGCCATCGAGAAGGGCGACATCGCGATCGTCGCCGGGTTCCAGGGCATGAGCCGCGAGAGCAACGACATCACGACGCTCGGCCGGGGAGGCTCCGACACCACCGCCGTCGCGCTCGCGGCCGCCCTCGATGCCGACGTCTGCGAGATCTACACGGATGTCGACGGCGTCTACACCGCCGATCCGCGCGTCGTGTCGTCCGCCCAGAAGATCGACACCATCTCGAGCGAGGAGATGCTGGAGATGGCTGCCTCCGGGGCGAAGATCCTGCACCTGCGCTGCGTGGAGTACGCGCGCCGCTTCGGGGTCCCCCTGCACGTCCGCTCCTCGTTCAGCCACAACGAAGGCACCTGGGTACTGCCCAGCCCCGATGACCAGATCAAGATTCAAGAGGGAGAACCCTTGGAACAGCCCATCATCTCCGGCGTCGCGCACGACCGTTCGGAAGCGAAGGTCACCGTCGTCGGCGTGCCGGACATCCCCGGCAAGGCGGCGGAGATCTTCGGCATCGTCGCGGGTGCCAACACGAACATCGACATGATCGTCCAGAACGTCTCGACGCACGGATCGGGCCGGACGGACATCTCCTTCACCCTGCCGATCGTGGACGGCGCCGAGGCGCTCTCCGCGCTCCGCGAGGCGCAGGATCGCGTGGGCTTCGAGGCGGTCGAGTACAACGAGAAGATCGGCAAGCTCTCGCTCATCGGTGCCGGCATGCGCTCGAACCCCGGTGTCTCCTACCGCTTCTTCCGTGCCCTGTCCGACGCCGGGGTGAACATCGACATGATCTCGACGTCGGAGATCCGCATCTCCGTGGTGACAGGAGCGGATCTGCTCGACACCGCGGTGCGTGCGGTGCACGCCGCGTTCGAGCTCGACGGCGACACCACCGCGACGGTCTACGCAGGCACGGGCCGCTAGCGCGTCAGCGCCGAAGACGCCCAGGACGGCGAGAAGGCCGGTGGATCGATGATCCACCGGCCTTCTCGTATGTGTAGTCCGAGTGCTACTGATTACCGGTCGGCGTGGTCGATTCGCGCGGATCGGCCATCAGCTTGTCCGTCGGGTCGGTGGCAGGAAGCTGGGCCGTGGCTTCGCCCTCCCCGTCGACGACGACGCTCACGTAGGTCACGGTCGAGGATCCTGCGTAGGACACGCGGCCGACGTAGGAGCCCGGGGTGAGCCCGGTCCAGCTGAGGGTGACCGTGCCCGTGCTGCCGTTGGCCAGGGTCAACGGGTTCGGGGCCAGCGTCGCGTTGTTCTCGTTGCCGCCAAGGATGACGGCGTCGATGGATCCCGTCGTCGGCCTGTTTTCAGGGCTTCCATAGAGGTTGGCGATGATGCGGTACGCGCCTGGCTGGGGGTCCTCGATCGTGATCGTCTCACTCGCGTCGGCGGTAGCCACCTCGGTGACGGTGCCGGCCGGAGTGATGATGAACATGTCGAAGTCGGCGTCCGGGTCGTCTGAGAGGACGGAGAACTTCGCGACCGGCGCGCCTTCGGGGACGGTGACGTCCTTGACGGCGTTCGAGGCGTCGTTACCGTTGACCAATTTGCCGGGTATCAGGCTCAGTGCCGAGGTATCGGCCTTGGACAGGCCTTCGAGCGTCATCTGGATCGGGGTGTTGGTACCCGAGGTGACGTCGAAGCTACCGCTGCCGTCAGGACCGGCCGAGTTGAAGGCGACCTCCGCCGGGGCATTCACGGCCTGCGGACGGACGGCCACCGGCGAGGTGACGTTCTTGCCCTGGCCGGACCAGGTCAGCGAGCCGGAAGCGAACGAGCCGAAGGGCGCGCTCTGGTTCTCGAACGAGACCTTGAAGGTGCGGTTCTCGCCCGCGGCACTGAAGTTGAGGATCGACGGCGTGACCGTCACCTTCACTCCGGGCACGTTCGCGGTCGCGCGGTACAGGCCCGGCGTCATGGCGGTCACCGTGCGGGTGACCTCCGTGCGTCCGGTCAGGTTCCCGAGGGCGAAGGACGGGACGTTGGTGTCCTTCGCTGCCACGGGTTCGATGCCCGGGATGCCGAGCTCGACGCCCGTGCCCTCGATGAATCGCAGGTAGTCGTCCTCGTTCTGGTCGTAGACGAGTCCGGGGCTGAGGACCGTGGCCGGGTTGATGTGGCCCGCGCCCACGGCGAGGACGTCCGTCTCGACGCCGCCGCTCGCCGTCTTCAGCGGGTAGGCGGTGGTCATCATCGCGGATTTGACCGTAGCCGGCGACCACAGGGGGTTCTTGCCGAGCACGAGTGCTCCGAGGCCCGCGACGTGCGGTGACGCCATGGACGTGCCGGAGAGGAAGCCGAACTGCGCGCCGTTCGAGCCCACCGTGGAGACGCCCGCGAGGACGGCGACACCGGGAGCGGTGATGTCCGGCTTGAGCAGATCGGAGTCGGTGGCGAGCAGGGGGCCGCGCGAGGAGAAGCCCGCGACCTGCGGGGCAGGAGGCAGCGGCTTGCCGGTGGTGTCGGTGGCCTTGAGGGCGACGGTGAGTGACGGGTTGGCCGCGACCTTGGCCTTGAGCTCGAGGGCCTCGGGCGCATTGACGTGCACCGTGGGAACGGCGTGCTGGTCGGGGTCCGACGAGGAGTCGTTGAGGTTCACGAGGATCATGCCGACCCCTCCGCCGCGGGCGACCTCGGCACTCTTGGCCGTACGGTCGATGACGCCGCGGTCGCACACCACGATCTTGCCGGTGACCTTCGCGGGATCCAGGGTGCCGGGACCGCAGAGGTTGGGGCTCGCGGCACTGGCAGCAGCAGCGTCCACGGCGAGTACGACCGGGCTGGCTGCGACGCCGGCGCGCATGATCGACGCGCCGCGGTACTTGGTGCCGTCGGAGAATTCAGCCGTGCCCTGCAGCTCGTAGCTGAAGGTGCTTGCGGCCACCGTCGTCATCCAGGGGCCGCCGTGGTTCACGGTGCTGGGCGTGGGTCCGGAATTGCCCGCAGAGGCTGCAACGAAGATTCCGGCGGAGGTCGCCGAGAGGAAGGCGAGGGACACGGCATCGGTCGTCGTCGTCGTGCTGCCCGAGATCGAGTAGTTGAGGACGTCGACGCCGTCGAGGATGGCCTTGTTGATGGCATCGACGGCTGCGGACGAGTAGCAGCCACCCGTCTGCGGATCGTTGTCCTCCCAGCACGTCTTGTACACGGAGATCTTCGCTTCGGGAGCAACACCGGAGGAGACGCCGAAGTTCCGGCCGTCCACGGTCTGGGTCACGCCCGAGTTGCCGGCTGCGGTGCTCGCGGTGTGTGTGCCGTGGTTGTCGATGTCGACGGGGGAGATGACCTCGTGCGGTGCGCGGTCGGCCTCCGGGACCGTCTCGAGGAAGGCATCGGCGAAGTACTGGGCAGAGAGTACCTTCGAGTTGCACAGGGAGCCGTCGAAGTCCTCGCCCACCTGGCACTCGCCCGTGAAGGTGCTGCCGTCGGCCTTGAGCATGGCGATCCTGCCATCGGCATCGAGGTAGGGCTCGCCCACCTTCGGCTTCGCGTTGCCCTTGAGCGGCTTGACGGGCTTGCCTGCGAAGAAGGGGTTGTCCGGCGCATAGCCGGTGTCGATGACCCCGACGACGGTCCCTCTGCCGGCGTTCTTCTCGCCGCCGAACTGTGTCTTCCAGGCACCCTTGCCGCCGTTCAGCCCCAGGAAATCGATGCTCGAGTAGTCGGGGGCGTTCTCGACGTCCGGCGAGACGAGCAGGACGTCGTCGCTCTTGGCGAGCTCGACGGCCTGGTCGGCGCTGAGGTCGGCGGCGAAACCGTTGATCGCGGCCGTGTAGGTCCGCTTGATCTCGACGTCCTCCTCGGCCGCGATCTCCTGCTGCTTCGTCTCGAGGAACTCCGAATACTGCTGCACGTTCTCGGCGTCCGCATCGAGCTTCTCCCCCACTTCGGGCTTCGTGGGCGCGATGCCGTCGACGCCGCCGTCGTAGGTCGCCAGCGGCTTGTCGGCCAGTACGACGATGTACTTGCCGTCCGGGTACTGAGCGGGGCCCAGTTCCTTGGTCGGCGCCTTGATGGGTGCGACCGAAGCGGGACCGGGCGCTGCGAAGGCAGCGGGTGCCACGGCCGTCGATGTGACCAGCAGCGGCAGACCGAGAACGATCGCCGCGGCGGCGCGTAGGGTGCTACGCCCCTGCCCGGCATGTCTCCGTTGTGTCATAGGAAGATAGTGCCTCTCGTGAAAGTACGGGCCGGCCAAGGCCGTTCCCCCGATGCCGCGGTCTCCTGGATAGGACCCCCCACCTGTGAGAACGCTCACAGACGCCGCGGCGAGCACAAACTTACCCGGGGCAACACTCTGCCAACTGCCCGACGCGGCCGCTCCCTTCACAATTCGCACCGAGTATTTACCAAAAGGGGTCGGGGTGATAATGGGACGATGCATGCACCTCTCCTGGCCAGCCTCCCCGAGACGGAGTGGCAGGACCGCGAGCGGCAGCACCGGACACGCGTGGCGCGCTTCGCCCAGCCCTACCTGGACCGCCGGTCCCGCGGTGCAGTGCATCCCGTGGAGGACTTCCTCTTCACCTACTACAACCAGAAGCCCGGACAACTCCTCCGCTGGCACCCCGGGGCCGGCGTGGTGCTTCAGGGGCAGGCGGCGGCAGGCCGCTCCGATTGGAAGTACTACGCAGCCCACGACGACGGCGTCCGCGTGGACGCCCGCCGTTTCGCCGAGGAACGCCACGAGTCGGTCGATTTCGCGCGGATCATCCTCGCGCGGACGGCCGCACGACCGGCGCAGTTCGGCTGCTTCGGCCTCCACGAGTGGGCGATGGCCTACCGGTCCGCGGTCAACGGCGTGCGTCACGAGTACCTCGAGCTGCGCCTGGGCGCAGCCGGAACGGACGACGTCGTCGAGGCCTCCCGCATCCGCTGCACACACTTCGACGCCTTCCGCTTCTACACTCCGCAGGCCGTGCCCCTCAACGAGCACGCACCGACGCGGGAGACACAGCGGGACCTCGAGCAGCCGGGGTGCCTGCACGCCAACATGGACCTGTACAAGTGGGCCTACAAGCTCACTCCCCTGCTGCCGAGCGAGATCGTCATGGACTGCTTCGAGTTGTCCTGGCGCATCCGGACCATGGACATGCGGGCCTCCCCCTACGACCTGTCCGGCTGGGGTTACACGCCGATCGCGATCGAGTCGAGTGAGGGCAAGGCGGAGTACGTCCGCCTCCAGCGCGGTTTCGCCGAGGAGTCGCAGGTACTCCGGGTACGGCTCCTCGAGCACATCGAGCGGGCACTCGGAACACCGTGACGACGGCGCGGCGCCTTCCTGCGGGACGCTCCGCCGTCCTCCTTCGTTGAACTTCCACCAGCGGTTAGGCTGGGGAGCCACTCGAAGGGGGACCACCATGACCATCAGCGAACCGCTGTCGCCGGCCCGGCGAGGGCCCGCGATGGCCCGGTTCCTGCTTCCGCTCGCCGCCCTGTCACTCGTCCTGTCGGCATGCGCCCAGGGCGGTCCGGCAGCCGAACCGATCGACCAGGAGACCGCCGTGCAGTCCTCAGCCCCCGAGCCTTCGACCACCCCGCTCCCGAGGGCGGAAGGCACGCCGAGGGTGTCTCCGACGGCGTCCACGGAGCCGTCGCCGACGGCGGAGGTGCCGCCGGCTGCCTCCGGTACCACCGCCATGCTGACCATCTCGATCAGCCAGGATTCGACCGCTGAGCCCGTGCAGTACGTCCTCGAGTGCGTCGACGGCGCACCAGGACCGGCGTCGACCCTTCCGAATGCGGAGGCCGCCTGCGCCGCGCTCGCCCGGCTCGGCACGAAGTTCTTCACGGCGCGCCCTTCCAAGGACGCGATCTGCACCCAGCAATACGGTGGCCCGCAGACCGCCAGCATCACGGGGGAGCTCGACGGCACATCGGTCCTCGCCTCCTTCGCGCTCACCGATGGCTGCGAGATCTCCCGGTGGGACAAGGTGCGGGACATCCTGGGCTCGCCGGGCGGCCAGTAGGACTCGAAGGGCCGTCAGCGCCGGACGAAGCTGCCGGTAATCCCCGGTAGACTTGAAGGGCAAGCTCGCGGAGCGCCAGTGTCAACCCAGATGCGGCGTGAGACGGCACTCCCGGGCTACTGCATTTAATGCTGGAATGCCCAGCACTTGCCGCTCACGCACAGGAGTTGCCGGATGCCCCGGATTGTTGTCGACGTCATGCCCAAGCCCGAGATCCTCGACCCGCAGGGTAAGGCGATCGCCGGAGCCCTCCCCCGGATCGGTCTCACCGGTTTCGCCAGTGTCCGGCAGGGCAAGCGGTTCGAACTGACGGTGGACGGCGTCGTCACCGACGAGGTGCTCGAACAGGCCCGCCACGCCGCCACCACGCTGCTGTCCAACCCGGTCATCGAGGACGTCACGCGCGTGGAGGTTCTCGAGGAGGACGCCCAGTGACCACCTCGAACATCGAAACGCCCCTCATCGGCGGCCCGCAGCCCTTGGCCTCGAACAACGAGGACAGCCCCCTGAACGGCGTGAAGGTCGGCGTCGTCACATTCCCCGGCTCGCTCGACGATCGCGATGCCGTCCGCGCCGTCCGCCTCGCCGGCGGGTCCGCAGTCCACCTGTGGCACGGCGACCACAGCCTGCAGGACGTCGACGCCGTGATCATTCCCGGCGGCTTCTCCTACGGCGACTACCTCCGAGCCGGTGCCATCTCACGCTTCGCCCCGCTCATGGAGCAGATCACCGCAGCGGCCTCCGGTGGCGCGGACGCCCTGCCCGTCCTCGGTATCTGCAACGGGTTCCAGGTCCTCACCGAGGCGCACCTGCTGCCCGGCTCGATGATCAAGAACAACCACCTCCACTTCATCTGCCGTGACCAGCGCCTGCGCGTCGAGAACAACGGCACTTTCTGGACCTCCGAGTACGCGGACGGCGAGGAGCTCGTCATCCCGCTCAAGAACCAGGACGGCCAGTTCGTGGCCGACAACCGCACGCTCGACGAACTCGAGGGCGAGGGCCGCGTGGTCTTCCGGTACGTCGACGGCAATCCCAACGGGTCGCGCCGCGACATCGCCGGCATCTCGAACGCGGCAGGCAACGTCGTCGGGCTCATGCCGCACCCCGAGCACGCGGTGGAGGCCGGCTTCGGCCCTGATTCCTCGGCGCGCGGCGAGGTAGAGGTCCGCGGTGGCACGGACGGACTCGGCATCTTCACGTCGGTACTCAAGAAGCTGGTGGGCTAAGTGACTGCGGAGACAACGTCCAAGAAGTTCAATATCGACACGGTCGCGAACGCTGAGGCCACGCCCGGCCAGGCGCTCCCCTGGGCCGAACTCGGCCTCAAGGAGAACGAGTTCCAGCGCGTCGAGGAGATCCTCGGCCGCCGCCCCACCGGCGCCGAACTCGCCATGTACTCGGTGATGTGGAGCGAGCACTGCTCCTACAAGTCCTCCAAGGTGCACCTGCGCCAGTTCGGCGAGAAGGTCACCGACGCCATGAAGGAGCACCTCCTCGTAGGCATCGGCGAGAATGCCGGCGTCGTCGACATCGGTGACGGCTGGGCCGTGACCTTCAAGGTGGAGAGCCACAACCACCCATCCTTCGTGGAGCCCTACCAGGGTGCGGCCACCGGCGTCGGCGGCATCGTCCGCGACATCATCTCGATGGGCGCACGCCCTGTCGCCGTCATGGATCCCCTGCGCTTCGGCGCGATCGACCATCCGGACACAGCGCGACTCGTGCACGGCATCGTCGCGGGCATCGGCGGCTACGGCAACTCCCTCGGCCTGCCGAACATCGGCGGCGAGGTGGTCTTCGACTCCGTCTACCAGGGCAATCCGCTGGTCAACGCGCTCGCGGTCGGCGTCCTGCGCCACGAGGACATCCGCCTTGCCAACGCGTCCGGCGCGGGCAACAAGGTGGTCCTCTTCGGCGCCCGTACGGGTGGCGACGGCATCGGTGGCGCCTCGGTACTGGCCTCCGAGTCCTTCGACGACGCCAAGCCCTCCAAGCGCCCCGCCGTCCAGGTCGGCGATCCTTTCGCCGAGAAGGTGCTGATCGAGTGCTGCCTCGAGCTGTTCAAGGCCTCCGTGGTCGAGGGGATCCAGGACCTCGGCGCCGCCGGGATCTCCTGTGCGACGTCGGAACTCGCATCCAACGGCGATGGCGGCATGCACGTGGAACTGACCAACGTCCTGCTGCGCGACCCGTCCCTCACCCCCGGCGAGATCCTCATGTCGGAGTCGCAGGAGCGCATGATGGCGGTCGTGACGCCCGAGAATGTCTCCGCGTTCGAGGCGATCATGGACAAGTGGGCCGTGGAGTACTCCTGGCTGGGTGAGGTCACCGACACCGGGCGCCTCATCATCGAGTGGGACGGCGAGAAGATCGTCGACGTCGATCCGCGCACCGTCGCCCACGAGGGCCCCGTCTACGAGCGTCCCTACCACCGCCCGGAGTGGCTCGACGGCGTGCAGGCCGACACCTTCGCGCACGAGCGGCCCGCGGACCTTCGCGAAGCCGTGCTCGAACTCATGGCCTCGCCCAACATGTGCGCGAAGAACTGGGTCACGGACCAGTACGACCGCTACGTGCAGGGCAACACGGCCCTCGCCATGCCGGACGACGCCGGAGTGATCCGCGTCGACGAGGAGACCGGCCTCGGTGTCGCCATCTCGACGGACGCCAACGGCCGCTACTCCTACCTCAACCCCTACGAGGGAGCGCGCCTGGCCCTCGCCGAGGCGTACCGCAACGTCGCGACGTCGGGGGCCGAGCCGCTCGCCGTCACCGACTGCCTGAACTTCGGGTCCCCGGAGGACCCCGAGGTGATGTGGCAGTTCGCCGAGAGCGTGCGTGGCCTCGCCGATGCCTGCCAGGAGCTCGGCGTTCCCGTGACCGGAGGGAACGTCTCGCTGTACAACCAGACCGGCGGCGTCGCCATCCACCCGACTCCGGTGGTCGGCGTCCTCGGCGTGTTCGACGACGTCGCGCGCCGCACGCCGTCGGGCTGGCGTGAAGACGGCCAGGCCGTCTACCTGCTGGGCACGACGGCGAACGAGCTGGAAGGCTCGGAGTGGGCCAACCTGCGCGGCCACCTCGGTGGACAGCCTCCCGCACTGGACCTCGCCGCGGAGAAGACCCTCGCGGCGATCCTGGTGAACTGCTCGCGGGACGGCATGATCGACGCCGCCCACGACCTCTCCGAGGGCGGCCTCGCGGCCGGCCTGAGCGAGATGGCGCTGCGCTTCGGCGTCGGTGCGCGCATCGGCTTGGACGAACTGTGCGAGCGCGACGGGATCGACGCGTTCACGGCGCTGTTCAGCGAGAGCCAGGCCCGGGCCGTCGTCAGCGTCCCACGGTCCGAGGAAGTGCGCTTCAACGACATGTGCACGGCGAGGAACTTCCCCACCCTGCGCATCGGCGTCGTGGACACGGAGAACCAGGCGCTCGATGTGCAGGGCTACTTCACGCTGCCGCTCGACCAGCTCCGCGAAGCTCACGAGGGAACGCTGCCGAAGCACTTCGGCTAGGGAACCGGAGGCTGGGGAACCGGACAACCAGCGCCAGGACCTGATGGAACCCCGGTCCGCCTGCCTCAGGCGGACCGGGGCCTGAGCCGGAGGTTCTGCATACCGCCGTCGACGGCCAGTGCGACCCCGGTGGTCGATCCCGCGAGCGGTGACGCGAGGTAGGAGACCGCGGCCGCGATCTCCTCCGCGGTCACGAGCCTGCCGTGGGGCTGCCGGGCCTCCAACGCGGCGCGTTCGGCTAGCGGGTCCTCCGCCTTCTCGAGGAGGCGCTTGACCCACGGCGTATCTGCCGTGCCGGGATTGACGCAGTTGACGCGAATTCCCTCGGGCAGGTGATCAGCCGCCATGCCGAAGGTGAGCGACTGCACAGCCCCCTTGGACGCGGAGTAGAGGGCCCGGGCCGGAAGGCCTGCGGTCGCCGCGATGGAGGAGACGTTCACGATGGCTGCGGCAGGTGATTCGCGCAGGTACGGCAGGCCCGCCCTGCTGACCCGCACCATACCGATCACGTTGATGTCGAACACGCGCTGCCACTCGGAATCGTCGTTGTCCGCGATGGTTCCCTGCGCACCGATGCCGGCGTTGTTGATGATGATGTCCAGCCTTCCGTAGTGGTCCACGACGGCGTCCACCGCCGATCGCACGGACAGGTCGTCGGACACGTCGCACCGCACGGTGAAGTGCTGCTCCGCAGCTGCCTCCGGCATCACGTCCAGTACGGCGACCCGGGCGCCCAGGTCTGCGAGCCGCCGTGCCACGGCGGCCCCGATGCCCGAGGCGCCGCCGGTCACCAGTGCCACGAGTCCGTGCATCTCCTGCTGTGGTTCGGTCATCATCTGCTCCTAGGCCTGGCTGAAGACCTGGCGCTGGCGGCCAAGTCCCTCGATCTCGATCTCGACGACGTCACCGGCAGTCAGGTACGGGTACCTGCCGGACAGGGCGACGCCCTGGGGTGTTCCGGTCAGGACGAGGTCGCCGGCTTCGAGGGTGAGGTACTGGCTGAGGTGGTGCACGAGGAACGCCGGCGTGAAGATCATGTCCGCCGTACTCGAGTCCTGCCGGGCCTCACCGTTCACCCAGCTGCGCAGGCGGAGGTTCTCGGCCTCCACCTCGGCGGCAGGAACCAGCCATGGTCCGAGCGGGGAGAACCCCGGCGCGCACTTCCCCTTCGACCACTGACCGCCTGAATCATCCAGCTGGAAGGTTCGTTCCGAGAGATCGTTCGCCGCGAGGTAACCGGCGATATGCTCGGCCGCCTGCTCGACCGAGTCGAGATAGCCGGCCCGCTTGCCGATGACGACACCGAGTTCGACCTCCCAGTCCGTCCGGGTGCTGCCCCGGGGTATGAAGGCATCGTCGTCCGGCCCGGCGAGTGTATTCGGGGTCTTGAGGAAGATGATGGGAGTGTCGGGCGGCGTGGAGCCGGACTCGGCCGCGTGCGCGGCGTAGTTCATGCCCACGCAGATGATGGCCGAAGGACGCGCGATCGGCGCGCCGATGCGTTCGCCGCCGATGTCGGCTCGAGGCAGGGACCCCGTCTCGAGCCCTTTCCGCACAGCAGCTATTCCGTCCGCAGCGAGGAATTCACCCGTGATGTCGGGCGTCAGCGACGAGAGATCGTAGGCTTGCTCGTTCCCGTCCCTGTCGACGGCCAGAACCGCCGGCCGCTCTGATCCGATCGGTCCGTAGCGTAGTAGTTTCATCGTGCTCCTTCGGTCCTCGATGCCCGGCCGCCCGGCTGCTGGAGCCCGGACCACCGTTGCAGCATCAGCGTGATGCCCTGATTACGTGCGCTTCCGATCAACCGTGCAGGCATCGGATGAATGCGCCTCACTGCTGCCCGGACCAGTACGCACCATGCGGGAAGGCGAATTCCTTGATCGATCCCTCATGCATCTCGGCGCTGTAACCGGGCCTGGCGGGCACCCTGTAGGCCGCGTTCTCGACGATGCAGGGGTCCACGAAATGCTCGTGCAGATGATCCACGTACTCCGTGACCCTGTTGTCCAGCGATCCGGAGATGGCGATGTAGTCGAAGATCGACAGGTGCTGGACAAGCTCGCACAGCCCGACCCCACCGGCGTGCGGACAGACGGGTACGTTGAACTTCTTCGCCATGAGGAAGACCGGGAGGATCTCGTTGATGCTTGCGAGTCGGGCCGAGTCCAGCTGACAGAAGTCGATCGCCTCCGCCTGGAACATCTGCTTGAAGAGCACCCGGTTCATCCCGTGTTCCCCTGTCGCGACCCCGATCGGCGAGACTGCCCGCCGGATGGCGGCGTGCCCGAGGACGTCGTCCGGGCTTGTCGGTTCCTCGATCCACAGCGGGTTGAACCGGGCGAGGGAGCGCACCCACTCTATTGCTTCAGGGACATCCCACACCTGGTTCGCGTCGATCATCAGGTGGGCGTCCTCGCCGATGACCTCCCGCACGATCCCCAGACGCCGGATGTCGTCGTCCCTGTCGGCTCCTACTTTCAGCTTGATGTGCCGGTAGCCCTCGTCCACCGCTTCTTGGCAGAGCCTGCGCAGCTTCTCGTCCGAGTAGCCCAGCCAGCCCGCGCTCGTCGTGTAGCAGGGGTAGCCGCTCGCCTCCAGTTCGGCGACTCTCTGCGAGCGCGTCGGAGCCATCTCCCGCAGGAGGTCGAGGGCTTCCTCCCGGGTGAGTGCGTCGGACAGGTACTGGAGGTCGGCGACGTCGACGAGTTCCTCCGGGGTCATCTCACTCAGGAGCCTCCACAGGGGCTTGCCCGCGGCGCGGGCCGCCATGTCCCACACCGCATTCATCACAGCGGCCAGGGCCAGGTGCTCGACCCCTTTCTCGGGGCCCAGCCACCGTAGCTGGGAATCCGACTTCAGCTCGCGGTAGGTCCTGCCGAGGTCGGCCAGGAGCTCCTCGACGTTGCGTCCGACCAGCGGCTTGGCGCGCTGCGCCGCTGCCAGGACGCAGATGTCGTTCCCGCGACCGATGGTGAAGGTGAATCCGTACCCGGACAGTGCCGGATCGTCCGTCCGGAGCGTGACATAGGCCGCCGAGTAGTCGCCGTCCTTGTTCATGGCATCCGAGCCGGCGGCCGTCAACGATGTCGGAAACCGCACATCCACGACCTCGGCCGAGGTGATGATGGTCATTCGTGCTCCTTCGGTAGTGTGACAGCTTCACGGTGGTTCACTGGGGAATCAGTCCCTCGTGACGGAGGTCGTCCCAGAGCGCGTCCGGGATCGGCCTCAGGTAGCGCTCGACGCTCCCTCGGACCTGCTCGTCGGTGCGTCCTCCGACGACGACCGAGACGGTGGCGGGGTGGCGCAGGGGAAAGGCGACGGCCGCATCCGGAAGTGAGACCCCGTGTCGTTCGCAGATGTCCGCGATCCGATGCGCGCGTGCGACGAGTTCCGCCGGGGCCGTCTCGTAGTTGTACTTCGCATCGCTCCGTGGCCGGTCCCTGGAAAGGAGCCCCGAGTTGTAGACGCCCGCAATGACCACTCCGACGCCGCGGTCGACCGCGAGCGGCATCAGGTCGGCGAGGGCCCCCTGCTCGAGCAGGGTGTAGCGTCCGGCGAGCATGACGACGTCGATGTCGTACCTCCGGATGAATTCCGCCGGCATCGCGGACTGGTTCATCCCCGCCCCGATGGCGGTGACGACGCCCGCGTCGCGGAGGCGGAGCAGTGCCGGGAGCGCCTCCTCCATGGCCGGACCGCCGTGGTCGTCGGGGTCGTGGAGGTAGACGATGTCGATGCGGTCGAGCCCCAGGCGTTCCAGGCTCTCGTCGATCGAGCGCTTGATCCCGTCGGCGCTGAAATCCCACTGGCGCCGCAGGGTGGCAGGGACGTCGTAACCGCTGTCGGTGTCGCGGTGGCCCTCGCCGCCGGGGTTGGGCACGAGCAGGCGCCCTGCTTTCGTCGAGAGGACGAAGTCGTCGCGGTTCTTCGTGCGGAGCAGCGCCCCGAGGCGCCGTTCGGACAAGCCCAGTCCGTAGTGGGGCGCGGTGTCGAAAGAGCGGATCCCGGCCTGCCATGCCGTCGCGAAGGCACCCTCCGCCTCGGCGTCGGTGGTCTCCCGGTAGAGATTGCCGAACTGCGCCGTGCCCAGACCCAGTTCGGTGAGTGCCAGGCCGTTGGACAATGTGCGTGTCTGCATGGTGCTTCCCCTTCGCTCCCCTGGACGCCCGCTCATCGGTCGGGCCCTGCCGTCTGCCGTTCGTCCTGCCCCGGTGCCGGTCCTGTGGATTCGCGGACCACCAGCGCCGGGGCGGGGTGGGAGACCACGAGGTTCTCGGCTGCACCGGTGTCGAGGCAGTCCCAGAACGACTGCACGGCGCGCCTGCCCATCTCGTACAGGGGCAGTTTCACGGTCGTCAGCGGAGGCCAGGTGTTCTCGGCACTCCACGCATCGTGGACCGCGACGACCGAGACGTCCTCGGGTATCCGCAGGCCCATCGTGCGGGCCTCGGCCAGCGCCCCTATCGCCGCGTTGATGTTGGCGATGAGGAGCGCAGTGGGCGGGTCGCTCTGGCCCATGATCTCGCGGAAAGCCTGCCGGCCCATGCGTGGCTCGTACCCCAGCGTCCTGATGTGGGCCGGGTCGACGGGCAGGTCCGCGGCACGCATCGTCTCCTGGAACCCGCGCGAACGTTCGACGGCGGTGAAGGTCTTGCTGTCTCCCGTCACCAGTCCGATCCGTCGGTGCCCCAGACCGATCAGGTGTTCGGTCGCGATCCTGGCGGCGCGCTCGTTCTCGAGTACAACCGCACCGGTATGACCCGCCTCGATGGAGTTGATGAAGACCAGCGGCACCTTCACCTCGGCGAACGCCGCGAGGTCCTCCCGCGACGACGTGTCTCCCAGTTGCACGAGCATCCCGTCCACACGGCCCTCCCCCACCAGCTTCCTGATGGTGTCATCACCCTCCTGGAGAGCTTCCGCGCGCGCGAGCATCACCATGTAGTTGCGCTCCAGAGCGGCGTCCTCGACGCCCTGCATCAGATCGGTGAACAGGGCATTCGTCAGGTCCGGGACGATCAGCAGGATGATGTTCGAGCGTGACGACCGCAACGCCCGTCCGGCGAAATTCGGCCGGTAGTCGAGGTCGCTGGCGGCTGCCTTGATGCGGTCGCGGGTGGCGGCGCTGACGCGGGAGGAGGGCGCGTCGGTCAGCACGCGCGAGACGGCCGACACCGAGACGCCTGCGAGGGCGGCGACATCACTGAGAGTGGCCGGGCGATTGCCGACGGGACGCGTCCGCTCGGGCCCGGGGTTCGTTCCAGCGCTCATGGGTGCTTCCGATCCCGGCTACTGTCCACGTCGACCGACCAGGTACAGATGCGTGAGGACCAGGACTGTCCTGCCGTCCTGGTTCCTGACGGTCACCAGTTCGTGGACGTAGCCGAAGCTGTCCGGGTTCTTGCGGTGGTCGGTCTTCTCGATGATCTCCGCCGTCACCGTGATGGTGTCTCCGATGAACACGGGCTCGATGAAGCGGATCCTGTCGTACCCGTAGCTCATCGCCTGTGGATTGATGTCACCGGCGGTCATGCCGACGGCGATCGACAGGATGAGGGTCCCGTGGGCGATGCGCTGGCCGAAGGGCTGCGTTGAACACCACCGGGCGTCCATGTGATGCGGGAAGAAGTCGCCGGTCTGGCCTGCGTGCAGGACGATGTCCGCCTCGGTGATCGTGCGCCCGGTGCTGTCGCGGGTCTCGCCGATCTCGTAGTCCTCGAACCACCTGGAAATCGTCTGCATCAGGGCTCCACGAGGAGTTGGGCGGCTGCGGTGTCGAGCCGCGTGATCAGTTCGGAATCGGTGATCTCGCCGGTCAGGGTCTGCGTGACCCAGGGCGCGGCAGTGTCCTGGAACTCGATGTACCCCGCGGTCCGGGGTCTGACGTACGCGCTGTCGAGGGTTGCGCGGGTCCCGGAGAAGAAGGCCAGCGTCTCGGTGTTCAGCCTTTCGTCGTCCCAGGCGACGGCGTTGCCCGGCTGTCCGCCGGCGTCGTAATAGACACCGGCCTGCACCTCGGCGGAGGCGACCCAGAACGCGAAGGCGCGAGCCGCCCCGAGGTCCGTGGCAGTGGCTGATACCGCGACCCCTGCGCCCCCCAGCAACGAGCGCCTGATCCCGCCCGGACCGGTGGGGATGTCGGTGTACTTGATCCGTCCCGGCCGGAATCCCGCCCTGGAGTAGTTCGTGTAGCCGAAAAGGAGCGGGCTGTAGCACCACTCGTCGCTCGTCGAGAGCAGTTCGGCCACGTCGATGGGGTTGGCGGTGAAGCAGCTCTCGGGTACGAGGGCGGCGAGCCTGTGCATGTAGTCCAGAGCCGCGAGCGCATCCTCCTCCGCCAGGAATCGGCCCGGCGCCGGGTTGATGTCCGCACCGTTGCCGCCGGCGATAGTGACCAGGGAGGAGAAGGCGTCGATGGGCTTCGCGGGCCAGAGCACCCGGCCCTCCCGCGCCAGGTCCAGTACCGCGTCCCAGCTCTCGGGCGCCTCACCGATGAGGTCGGGTCGGCAGGCGGAGACCTGGGCCGCCGCATCGCTGGCGAGACCATACTGGTGCCCCTCGTGCGCGTAGCTCTGGTGGGACCGTCCGACCGACTGCTGGGAGAGCCGTGCCAGCTCGTCGTCGAACCCGGCTCCATCGAGGCGCGCCAGGAAGCCCTGCTCAGCGGCGAGCGGGACGTGCGGGTGGTCGATCACGAGCAGGTCGAAGTCCGCGGCAAGGTGCCCGACCGGCGCATCCGCGAAAGCCTGGAGGGACCGGTACTCCCAGCGCACGTCGACGCCGGTCTCGGCGCGGTAGCGCTCCGCCGACCGGACCATGCATTCGTAGCCGCGGGAGTGCTCCCAGGTGATGCCGCGCAGGACGGCGTTCATGCCGCACCGCCGGTCGTGGACCTCAGCGCGAATTCGATGTCCACTGCGGCGTTGTGCTGGCCGAGCTTCGGGGCGGGCTTGTCGCTCGAGAGTATATGCCCGTCCACCCTGATCGGGCTGCGCGTCGTGGCCAGGGTCAGGGGTTCGCCGTCACCGGTGTGTGCACTCTTCCGCACCACCTGCTGCATCATGTCGATGGCAGCGAAGCCTTCATGGCCGACCAGTTCCTCGAGCGTGAGCACCGGCGCACACCACACATCCGCGGTGTCGAGGATGTCCAGCCAGTGCTGGGTGTCGGCTATGGCGAGGTGGGCTGCCAGCAATGCCTCGATCTCCTCCTGTCGGTCCCACGCATCCTGCGGGTCGTCGATCTCGGTCAGGGCCGGGATCTCCAGCAGCGCTCCGAGCTTCGCGAGAGGGTTCATGGCGAGCGCGATATAGCCGTCACTGGTGGGATACGTCCCGTAGGGAGCGGCCAGGAAGGCGTGGGCGGAATGGGCCCCGCCGCGCGTCACCTGAATGGTCGGATCGTTCAGGCGTGTGCTCAGCAACTCGAACTGCAGGTCGAGCATCGACTCCAGCAGGCTCGTCTGGGCGTGGCCGCCCAGCCCCGTGCGTTCACGGCGGAGGAGGAGCGCTGTCACGCCCTGTGCGATGTGGCAACTGGTGAGGTGGTCGGCGATCGAGACGCCGACCGGGACGGGGCCGTCGGAGCGCGAGCCGCTGAGCCAGGGCAGGCCGGAGAGGGACTGCGCGAGCAGGTCCTGGCCCGGTCGGTCCTTCCAGGGGCCGGTGTCGCCGTATCCGCTGGCGCTGCCGTAGACGATGCGGGGGTTGAGCTCGCGGGCGGATTCGTAGTCCAGACCGATGCGTTCCATGACTCCCGGGCGGAAATTCTGGATGATGACGTCGGCTTTCCTGACGAGTTCCTTGACCCTGGCGAGGTCCTCGCTGTTCTTCAGGTCGGCGGTGATGCCGTCCTTGTTCCGGTTCATGGCGTGGAAGGAAATGGTCTCGCCATCCGCCGAGCGGCCGGCGAAGGCCAGCGTACGGCCGATGTCGCCTCCCTGGGGGCGCTCGATCTTGATGACCCTGGCGCCGAGGTCGGCCAGGCGCATCGCCGCGACAGGCCCTGCCAGGAACTGGCTGAAGTCGAGGACTGTGATTCCGCTCAGGGGCTTGATTACTTCGGAGCTCATCGCTCCTCCAATTCCGGTGGGTGAGCATCGGACCCCGGCCTACGTCGGCGTCGTTGCTCAATCGTTTGTGCAAGTGTAGTCACGAGCTGGGTCACCAGCAATACGATCCTCGGCGTGTGCGCGTCACCGGTAGGCGGGCCGGACGCCGGCGGAGCGCGATGCTTCGTACGCCGCCTCCACGACCGCCATCGTGCGGTACACATCCGTGACGCTCGTGGGGAGGTCGGGAACCGAACCCTCCAGGTACCTCTGCAGGGCACCCATCGAGCCGATGAAGGCGTCCGGGAACCAGGATCCGGAGAAGTGGAGGGGCTGCCAGCCCTTCTCCGGCTCGGAGTTGCGGAAGATCTCGAGCCGGTCCTCACCGCCCGAGGGATAGTCCATCAGAAGACCCATCTGGGCCCGGAGCGCGCCGTCGGTCCCCTCCCACTTCACGAAGCTCTCCTCGTACTTCCGGCCGTAGTGGTGGTCATGGTTCGTGGAGATGATGGCCCGCAAGGGCCTGTCCTCGTAGTGCATGATGATGTCCGACCGGCTGTTGGCATGGCTCTTGCGAGGGTGTTCCACGGTGACGGCCGACACCCTGTCCGGATCGCCGAGGAAGGACCGGATGAGGTCGATGTAATGCACGCTGTGCATGTTGATCTCGAGGCGCTCCATCGTCAGGACGTGGGGGAAGAGCTCCCAGGGGGTGTTCACCTCGACGCGGACCTCGAGATCGAACAGTTCGCCGATGGCGCCTTCCGCTATCGCGGCCCGTGCAACGGAGATGTAGGGGCTGAAGCGCAACTGGGTGTTGACGGCCGCCGTCAGGTTCTTCCTCCGGCAGATCGAGAGTATCCGTTCCGTATCGGCCAGGTAGTTGCCCAGTGGCTTCTGGATGAGCACACCGCAGCCGTCGGGCAGTGCTTGGAGCGTGTCCTCGTACTGCTCCGGCATGAGCGCTATATCGAAGACGGCTCCATCCGGGGCGGCCGCGACGGCGTCGGCTACCTGATCGAAGACCAGGGGGATCCCGTACTCGTCGGCGAGTGCCTGCGCGCGGCCGGCCGTGCGGTTGTAGATGGCAGCCACCGGGAACCCGGCCTTCCGGTACGCGGGGAGATGCGCATCCTTGACGATCCCACCCGCCCCGAGGATCACGATAGGGAGGGGACGCTGTGGGAGGTCGGGCGTGTACGCCTGTGACGGGGAGAACTCCGCTCGGGTCACGGTGTCCTCACCCTTTCACTGCGCCGACGGTCTGGCCCCGCATGAGATACCGCTGGGCGCAGATGAACAGGACCAGCAACGGGATCATGCTGATGGACGTCGCGAGCGCGAGCTGGGGCATGTAGAGCTTCACGTCCAGACCTGCGGCCACCGTCGGATTGAAGAGCGGGCTGGCACCGATGAGTTCCTGCAGGCCGATGGAGATGGTCTTGTTCTGCTGGTTGGAGCTCAGCAGGGCCAGGGGAAGGAAGAAGTTCGTCCAGTTCGCCACGAAGGAGAAGAAGGCGACCAGGGCTATCGCCTGCTTCGATATCGGCGTCGCGACCTGGAAGAAGATCGCCAGTTCCCCCAGTCCGTCGATGCGTGCCGCCTCGACCAGTTCGATCGGCATCGTCGTCATGAAGTGGATGTAGGAGAGGTAGGCGCCGAAGGGGAAGAAACCCATGATGACCAGAACCGGCCAGAGCTCTCCGACGGCGTCGACCGCGTTGACCTCGAGGAAGATGGGGATGACCAGCACCGTATTGGGGATGACCATCGTCACCAGGGTCACGAAAAGGACGGCACGACGGAACCGGAACCGCAGCCTGGCCATGGCATACCCTGCCGGAATTGCGGCCAGTACGGCGAGAACGGCCCCACCGATTCCCACGAACAGTGAATTCATCATCCACCGCGTGAACAACCCGCCCTCGCCCGGACCGAATCCGTTGACCTGGGACCAGCTGTAGACGACGTTGTCCCAGGAGACGCCGCCCAGACCGAGGAACCCGTCGGTGCCCGCCTGGACGTTCGCGTTGTCCCGGAACGCCATGGCGATGAAACCGACGATCGGGAAGATGATGATCGTGGCGACGAACAGCATGGTGGCGACACGGGCTATCCGGCCCGCGCTCCATTGTCCGCGCCGTGGTCTTTCGGCTGCCGCCATCTCTGTGCTCACACTCGTTGCCACGTCAGTGTTCTTCCTTTCCGAACAGACCGCTGCGGAACACCACGAGCAGTCCGATGCCGAGCGTGATGATCAGCAGGATGATGGACATCGCGGCGGCGGCCGGGAAGTTGTAGTTCGAGAACGCGAAGGCGTATCCGAGCTGTGTCGGCGTCCACTGATCGGGCAGCGCGTTCGATGCCACCTGGTCCAACAGGTACGGTTCGAGAAACAGCTGGAATCCGTAGGCGAGGTTCATGAGAGCCGCATAGCCGATCCACGCGCGGATCATGGGGAGCTTGATGTGCCACGCGAGGTGCCAGGCATTCGCCCCGTCGATCTCGGCGGCCTCGAGCACCTCGTCCGGGATGTTGTTCAGTCCGCCGTTGACGACGAGGATCCACGTGCCGAGCCCCTGGAAGAGCAGCATGGCGGTGAGGATCATCGGCAGGTTGGACGGCGATACGAGGACGGCCTTGATCGTGGTGAAGCCGAGCGCGTGCCAGAAACCCTGGATGGGAGATTGCGCCGGGTTGAGGAGGTAGACCCAGAGCACGAAGTTCGCGACGCCGGCAAGCGCCCCCGGTATGTAGTAGATGAAGCGCATGGAGCTGCCGAACCGGCCGGGGCTCGCGTGGATCAGCAGGGCCAGACCGATGATTCCGACGAGCATGATCGGCAGCCAGACGACGAGGACGCTGAAGATGTTGGCGAACGTGTCGAGAAAGCGGTAGTCGGTGACCACCGTGGTGAAGCTCTCCAGACCGCCGAAGGACACCTCCGGGTTCAGCGGGGTCGGGGGTGTCTGGAAGGCGATGACGAAGGCGTACGCGATGGGGATAACGCCGGCGACCAGCAACAGGACCATGTAGGGCGACATGAGGATCCACGCTCCCCGCGCCTCGCGTCCGTGCAGGCTGGAGGACCGGCGGCCGGCCGGTGCCTGGGGGCGCCGTCGCGGCTTCACCTCCGTGTCCTTCGGCAGGGTGATCATCTTGGAATTCATGGACTGCGCCCTTCTGGATCGACGACCTTCGGGAGTGCTCAGACGTGAGGGCGCAGCCTAGGCCGACTGCGCCCTCACCGTGTGAAGGACTACTGGGGCGCGTCGGTGACGACGGTGTACCCCTGCGCCTTCGCCTCATTGAGCAGCCGTTCCTCGAAGGCGGACCACCCTGCCTCCACACCATTGCCCGAGACGAGTGCCGGCGTCATGGTCTCGGCCCAGACGCCGCCGGTGTTGTAGAGCATGTAGGCGTGGCCCTCGACGACGTGGGGCGTGGCTTCCTTGATCGCCTGGAAGGTCGTCTCCGTGTCCGCGAAGTACTGCGAGGCCGACTGCTTCTCGATCCAGTCGTCCTGCACCGGGCCGTATCCCGGCAGGCCCGTGCTCAGTTCCACCTGCCAGGCGGGGTCGGTCGCGACGAACTCCATGAAGGTCTTGGCGTTCTCGAGCTGCTTGCCCTCGATGAAGTTCGACAGCCCCCACAGGCCTCCTCCCTCATTGCCCGTCGAGGGCTCGGTCTCGCCTTCCCAGGAGAGGGGGGCGACGGCGCTCATCGTGCCCGCCTCGATCGCCCAGGTCTGGTTGAAGAGGTAGTCGCCCCACCAGGCGGCCCCCGGGCTCATGACGAGATCCGCGCCGATGCCTGCCGCGTCGGCGTCGAAGATGCCCAACGAGGTTGCGGCATCGCCCTCGACCAGGGTGCTGATGAGGCTCTTCGCCCGCTGGCACCGCTCGTCGTCGAGGTTGATCTGTACCTCTGTCTCGCTGATCCGGTTGTTGGTGGGACATCCGCTCGCCCAGAGGTAGCGGTCCGGGGCGTAGGAGTCCCCGAGGAACGCGCTGATCTTGCCGGGGTGCTCCTGCGCTATGGTCACGGCGAGATCGCCGTACTCCTCCCAGGTGGTGGGGAGCGTGTAGCCGTTCGCGTCGAAGAAGGTCTTGTTGTACCAGAAGACATCGGGGGCGGCGTCGTTGCGGAGGCAGCGGATGGCGTCGTCGATGGCGCACGGACTGATGACCGCTTCGTCGTAGCCCTCGATGACGTCCGGCATGACCTCACTGAGGTCTGCCGCGTAGTTGATCTGGGCGCCGGTCGCCCAGGCGATGTCGTCATTGGACGGGAAGAAGATCGCGTCCGGGAATCCCTCGCCTGCCTGGCTGAACTGGGAGAACTGTTGCTGCAGGGTCTTGCCGCCGACTGTCCCGTCGATCTGCACCACCTCGGTCTCGATCTCCGGGTGCGCCTTCACGAAGGCCTCGGCGGCGGGGACCCGGGGCGGATCCACCCAGACGGTGATGGCGCCGCCCGAATCGGTGCGCTCGGCTTCCGTCTCCGTGGCCCCGCCGCTGCCACCGCAGGCGGACAGCAGCAGGACGGCAGCGGCCGCCCCTGCGACGGGCTTGAACGATAGTGCGCGACGCCGGAACTGAGGTGTCTTCATTGACTCTCCTTGGTTGTGGGTGCCGGCCGAAGCGGGAATGGAGCGCCCAGCGCGACTACTGCTCAAACGTTAGACCTGAGAATTCCGTTGGTCAATCGTTTGAGCCAATTTCCTCGGGGCGACATTACGCCGGCAACCGTTCCGACGGCGTCGGGCGGATCGACGCCCATGGTTACATCAGGAGGTGAACCTCCTCCTGATGTAACCATGTTCCCGCTGGGCGTTCTCCTGACCTGGGCGAGCATGTCGACGATCCACCAGAAGTGGAGGTACCTGCTCGTCGCGGACGCGTTCCTGCCCGGCAAGCCGAGCCTGGCGATGCTACCCGTACCGACGGCTTACCGGTCCCGTGGTCAAGGGCGGTTCGGCCTACCGCCCTCCGAAGCGGTCGTGTCGGTGTGCGTCCGCCGGCGGTTCGGGAGACATCACCCGGGCCCTGGCAAGGAGGGCTTCGTCGATCCCGTAGAAGCTGGTCGCGGTGCCGCTCGTCAGCGCTGATCGCTCGGTGGCGGTGAGGCCGTCGAACAGCGGGACCAAGCCACTCCATACCCTGTCGTAGCCGCCCGCGAGCACGGAGATCGGCCAGTCCCCGCCGTACATCAGGCGTTCCGGACCGAACACCTCCAGGGCGTGGTCGAAAAACGGCCTGATCGCTGCCGTGGACCACTCGGTCATCGGTCCTCGGGAGGGATAGAGTCCCGACACCTTGGCATGCACCCGTGGATTCTCCGAAGCCCGTTCGATCAGGCTCCACCAGGGCTCGGGGTCCGCTTCGCCGATCGGAGGTTTCGAGAGGTGATCGATGACGATCCCCAGCCCGGGGTGCCGCTCGCCCAGGGTGGCGACGTGCTCCAGGTGCCGGGGCAGGACCGAGACGAGGTCGAAGGTCATTCCGGCTTCCTCAAGGAGCCCCAGGCCCTCATCGACGTCGGGGCGGAGCAGCCAGTCAGGATCAGGTTGGTCGTGGATCAGGTTCCGGATCCCGACGACGTGGTTGGATTCCCGTAGCCGGTCGAGCTGCTCCGCGGCCTCTTCGGGACGGTCGAGGGGAACATACGCGACGACCGCCACCACCTCGTCATGGCCGGCGGCCACGTCGAGCATGTAGTCGGTGTCGTCGGAATTGTCCGCGGACTGGACGAGGACGGTAGCCCCGATACCGGCCCGGCGGAGGTGTGGCCGTAGTTCCTCGAACTCGATGGAGCGATTGATCGGGCCGAGTTCGTCCGTCAGCCAGGGATACTCCGCCCGGTCGAGGTTCCAGACGTGCTGGTGGGCGTCGATGATCATTCCGCAGTCTCCTGCGGCAGGTGCCAGACCAGGGGTACACCTGTATCGCGACCCGAATAGTCGTCGTGCACTTCGAGCAGCTCACCCATGAGCTCCTGCCAGGGCACATTCGCCGGGTGCTCCCTCAGGTGCGCCCGCATGGCTGCGTAGTCCTCGCATTCGACGAGGTGGAAGATCTCCCTGCCCGACCGCCAGATACGCCAGCTGCGCACTCCCGCCTCCCGCAGGGCCGTGTCCAGGGGAGCCGGGATGACCGCGTGGATCCGGTCGTAGTCCGACTCCCGGCCCGGCACCAGTCTGGTGTGCAATGCGATGGTTTCCATAGATGTTCCTTCGTCGGACGGAGTGCGCAGCTTTCCGGACACGAATGTGGCGTTGTCGACCCTGATACGCCGCGTCCGGCCGGGGTGCCGCTACAGGTACGGGTGCGTTCAGTGTCGTGGTGATCGGGGCCCGGGGCAAGGGCCACGTCAGGACAGGCGGGTGAGGACTGGCGGGCGGAGACATCCGACCGGTGGCGTGCGAGCCCCGGGACGGAGCCCGGCTGCCGGTAGCCGGTCAGGCCTCCCCCGCCAGTTCCCGCGCCGCCTTCATGTAGCGCGACAGCACGTACCCCTGCGTCAGCCTGGTCACGGGTGCGGCGAGCCGGTACACGACGTTGGCGGGCACGCTGTAGGCGGAGCAGATGAACCGCACGCGGTTGTCAGCGGTCAGCTCGGCGTAGAAACCCTCCTCACCGCGCACGGGGTGGCCGGGCAGTGTCCCGTAGCCGAAGCCACTGCGCTGGCCAGGGACGGCCCGGCCCGTTCCGTCGAGCCGCGGCGCCCTCGACCAGATCACCTGGCACGGCGCCTTGATCCTGGCGGGGCCGACGCCGAACCCGGAGACGACTTCGACCCCCGGTGCCGCGCGCTCGGCGTCGGACGTCATCGAGAGGCCTGCCCGCCGGTGAAGCCCCCATGCGAGAATCCCTTCCGCGAGGGCGAGAAAACCGGCCGACGGGTCCTCGGTCCCGATGTCGTGCGACTCCACCATCACGGTGTACCCGGCGGGCCAGCCTCCCTCCAGCGACTCCGGGAAGGGTCTGTCGGTCGCGCCCCGTTCGTCATACGTGAACTGCTCCATGCGTGCCTCTTCCGTCGACCTGCACTCCAAGGACGCCCACCATCGGCCGCGGTGGTGATCCTCGACTCAACCTACTGGAACGGGAGGGACCGGGACGGGCGCCGAAGGCCGGGCAGTGGCAGGATGGAGGTCCAGACCGGCATGGACGCACCTGTGGTGTCCGACCCGCCGATCCGTCAGGGAAGCGGGAGCATCATGGCACGAGGGATGGGCACATCGGGTAAGGGTGCCGCTGAAGGGGCGTCCGACGCCGCAGAGGAAGCGGTCAACTCCAAGCAGTTCGAACTGGTGGCGCGTGCGGGCTACGTCGCCGCCGGCATCCTGCACTTCCTCATCGGGCTCATAGCGCTCGGACTGGCGAACGGCGGCTCCGGAAGCGCCGACCAGAGCGGAGCGATCGGCCAGCTCGCGGCGAGTCCCGGCGGGACCTTCCTGCTGTGGTTCTGTTTCATCGGGTGCGTCGCCCTCGCCCTGTTCAACCTCGGCGACGTCTTCTTCGGATCACGGGGCCTCAGGGGCAAGGACAAGCTGACCGCCCGCCTGAAGAGCGGCGGCCAGGCCGTCGTCTACGCCGCCATCGGCGTGACGTTCGGACGGTTCGCGCTCGGCGGTTCGAGCGACAGCAGCAGCAGTACGAGTTCGTTGAGCGCGTCCCTCATGGGCAGCCCCGCGGGCAAGGTCCTCCTCATCGCCATCGGTGTGGGGATCCTCGTCGTCGGAGGCTACTTCATCGTCAGCGGCGCCACCCGGCGCTTCCGAGAGAAGATCTCGCACCTTCCGGCCGGTGCGCTCGGCAGCGCCGTCATGATGCTGGGCACCGTGGGGTACATCGCCAAGGGATTCGCCCTCGGGGTCCTGGGAGTCCTCGTCGTGGTCGCTTCCGTCACGAACAACCCGGAACAGTCCACCGGGCTCGACGGCGCCCTGAAGGCACTGCGCGACCAGCCCTTCGGAGTGTGGCTGCTCGGCGCGGTGGCTCTCGGCCTCATGGCGTACGGCATGTTCATGGTGGTGCGCTCGAAGTACCAGCGCATGTGACCGGCTAGAGCCCGAGCGCCGGCGCCTCCATGACCGGGCACGTATCCATGACGACGTCGAGCCCGGCCTCTGCGGCTCGACGCGCGGCATCCTCGTCGATCACGCCCAGCTGGAGCCACACCGCGCGTGCACCCACCGCGATCGCCTGATCCACCACCGCGCCCACACGCGACGAATTCACGAAGCAGTCGACGACGTCGATCCTGCCGGGAATATCGGCGAGCCTCGTGTAGCCCTTCTGCCCGTGGACGTCGTCGCCCTTGAGGCTCACCGGGACGATATCCATCCCCAGGCGGTCCAGGAGGAAGCGTGAGACGCCGACGGCAGCGCGGCGCGGATTGTTGGACAGGCCGACGACCGCCCAGCGGCCGTGCTCCGTCAGGAGCCTCCTGACGACCTGCGGATCGTTCTGGTGTGCCACCGAGCCTCCCGGGTTTTGTTACAGCGTTTGTTACACGGTCCATTTTGCTCCTGCGGGAGCCCGGGCGTTTCATTGAGGTGACCATCCCGAGCGGCCGAGAGACCTGGATCGATGAAGCCGCAGCAACCCTGGTTGCCCGCATCCCCCTGATGCCGGGCGATATCGAGGCCCGAGCCACGGGATCCACCGCATCCGGTGGACAAGGCTCGCTCCGTAGGGTGCTACCGCCAGGACCGATGGAGAGATCATGACCGCAGTCCTGGCACCCGGCAGTACCCAGCCCCACCACAAGCAGGCCCTCGGCGTGCGCTTCTCAGGCCTCGGGCGCAGCTTCGGGTCCTCGACCGATCGCCGCGTCGTCCTCAGGGACGTGACCGTCGACGTGAAGCCTGGCGAGATTCTCGCCATCCTCGGCACCAGCGGATGCGGCAAGTCCACCCTGCTGCGCGCCGCCGCGGGGCTGGACGTACCGGACAGCGGCGAGGTGCTGATCGACGGGACTCCCGTCAGGGGCATCGACGAGCGCTGTGCCGTCGCCTTCCAGGAGCCACGCCTGTTGCCGTGGCACACGCTGCAGGCCAACGTGGCGATCGGGTTGCCCAAGTCTTCCAGTGCGAGCGCCGGCAAGGCGAAGGTCCTCGAGCTGCTCAAGCTGGTGGGCCTCGACGCGTTCGCGAAGCATCGGCCGCGGGAGGTGTCCGGCGGCATGGCGCAGCGCACCTCGCTCGCCCGTGCTCTCGCCCGGAATCCCGGAGTGCTGCTGCTCGATGAACCGTTCGGTGCGCTCGATGCCCTCACGCGCATCAAGATGCAGGACCTCCTCCTCGACATCCACCGCGCGCAGCCCACGACGGTGCTGCTCGTGACGCACGACGTCGATGAAGCGCTGCAGCTCGCCGACCGCATCCTCGTCCTCGGGCGTCGCGACGACGATGATCCCGGCTCCACGGTGGCGGAACTCGTTCCTGTTCCAGGCACCCGCCCGCGGTCCCGCAATGCCGCGGATCTCGGGATGCTGCGCAGCTCCCTGTTGTCCCGCCTCGGCGTCACCGGACACTAGCCCGGCTCCTCGAACCCGCGCGCGCCGTCGTCGTTCGGCCTGCGCCACCCTGCCTTTTCCCTGCCGCACCCTCCACCAAAGGACCATCATGAATCGCCGCGCCTTCCTGCCCACGCTCGCACTCGCCACTGCCCTCTCGCTCAGCCTCAGCGGCTGCCTCGCGGGTGAGAACGCCGCCGACACGCAGCCCGCGGCGGAAGGTGGATCGGAGACCGTCACGCAGGGCGGAACGCTCAACATCGACTTCGCCACCTACAACCCGCTGAGCCTCATCATCAAGGAGCAGGGCTGGTTGGAGGAGGAGCTCGCGGACCAGGAGATCACCGTCAACTGGGTGCAGTCGGCCGGCTCCAACAAGGCCAACGAAGCGCTGCGGGCGGGGGCGATCGATGTCGGTTCGACCGCCGGTTCGGCCGCGCTGCTCGCCCGCTCGAACGGCTCGCCCATCAAGGCCATCGACATCTACTCGCAGCCCGAATGGGCCGCCCTCGTGACCCTCCCGGAGTCGGGGATCACGAGCGTCGAGGACCTGCGCGGCAAGTCCGTGGCGGCGACCCGCGGAACGGACCCGTACTTCTTCCTGCTGCAGGCGCTCGAATCCGCAGGCGTCGCGCAGTCGGAGGTCACGATCGAGAACCTGCAGCACGCGGACGGCCGCGCGGCGCTGGCGAGCGGCGCCGTGGATGCCTGGTCCGGTCTCGATCCGATCATGGCGGCTGCGGAGCAGGACGGCGCCCAGCTGTTCTTCCGGGACATCGACTTCAACACCTACGGCTTCCTCAACGCGACGGAGGACTTCCTCGCCGAGAAGCCCGACGTCGCCCAGACGGTCGTGAACGCGTACGAGAAGGCTCGGGAGTGGGCCAAGGAGAACCCGGAGGAGACGGCAGCCATCCTCGCCGAGGTGGCGGGAATCGATGCCGCCGTCGCCACCGCGGTGATCATCGACCGCACCAACCTCGACGTCGATCCCGCTCCGGGTGACGCCCAGCGCAGCGTCCTCGAGAAGATCGGCCCCGTCTTCGTCGAGACCGGGGACGTGCAGAGCCAGGAACAGATCGACGAAGCCCTGGACACCCTGCTGGACGCATCCCTCGTCGAGAAGGCCGACCCGGCCTCGATCGGTGCCGACTCATGAGTGCGGACCACCTGACCGGGCGCAGCGCGGTTCCTTCCAGCACGCAGGGCCTCGCCGCGACCGGCTCGCCGGTGACCGGCGACGGCGACACGCGGGAACGCGGTCCCGTGGGGGGCCGGGCGGGCAAGCGCGCGAGCGTCCTCCTGCTCGGACTGATCGTCCCGACCTTGATCCTGCTCGCCTGGCACCTCAGCACGGCCTCGGGGTTCTTCCGGCCGTCGCAGCTGCCCTCCCCCGTTTCGGTGTTCGCCGCGGCCGTCGACCTCATCGAGCGCGGGCAACTCGCCACCCACGTCCTGATCTCGACCCAGCGCGTCCTCCTCGGATTCCTCATCGGCTCCCTCCTCGGTGTGGTGGCCGGCGCCCTGCTGGGTCTGTCCCGCATCGCGGACATCCTGCTGACCCCGACGGTCAGCGCACTGCGGGCCGTTCCATCCCTCGCCTGGGTTCCGCTGCTGGTTCTCTGGATCGGCATCAATGAGGACTCGAAGGTAACCCTGATCACCATCGGCGCATTCTTCCCGGTCTTCACGACGCTGTACCTCGGCCTGCGGCACGTCGACCGCAACCTCGTCGAGGCCGCGCGCGCCTTCGGGCTCAACGGCGTCCGCCTGCTGACCACGGTGCAGTTGCCCGCCGTCGTGCCGGCGCTGTTCTCCGGGCTCCGGCTCGCCCTCGCGCAGTCCTGGCTGTTCCTCGTCGCGGCCGAGCTCATCGCCTCGTCGATGGGGCTCGGCTTCCTGCTCATCGATTCCCAGCAGAACGGTCGCGTGGACCGCATCATCCTCGCGATCATCCTGCTGGCCGTCATCGGCAAGACTACGGATGCACTCTTGGGCATCGCGGAGCGTTGGGCTGTGCGTCGATGGGCATAGGCACGACGACGACGGGCGCGGCCGCGCTGCAGGACGAGGCAGACCGGCTCGCGTTCTGGGAGGAGCAGGCCGGCAGGCTCGACTGGAGCACGCGGTGGCACACCCTCCACACGTTCAAGAAGGCGACGCCCCAGGACGACGGTTCGCTGCGCGTTCCGGTCATCGAGTGGTTCGCGGGTGGCACGCTGAATGTGGCTGCGAACTGCGTGGACCGGCACGTGGCAGCGGGGAACGGGGACCGGGTGGCCCTGCACTTCGAGGGCGAACCCGGCGACCGCCGTACCGTGACCTACGCGGACCTGCAGGACGAGGTCTCCCGGGCAGCCAACGCGCTCCTCGCACTCGGCATCGGCAAGGGCGACCGCGTGGTCATCTACCTGCCGGTCCTCGTGGAGACCGTGGTGGTCACCCTCGCCTGCGCCCGGATCGGGGCGGTGCACTCCCTGGTCTTCGGCGGGTTCTCGGCGGAGGCTCTCCGGTTCCGGGTCGAGGACACCGGAGCCAAGCTGCTCGTCACCACCGACGGGCAGTTCCGGCGCGGCGTCGCCGTGCCGGTCAAGGACAACGCGGACGCCGCGGTGTCGGGCGACAACAGCATCGAGCACGTGCTCGTGGTGCGCCGCACCGGCTCCGATGTCAGCTGGACCGACGGCCGTGACGTCTGGTGGCACGACGTCGTCGACTCCGCCTCCTCCCACCACGAGCCGGAGGCGTTCGACGCCGAGACACCCCTGTTCATCATGTACACCTCGGGGACGACGGGTAAGCCCAAAGGGCTCGTCCACACCTCCGGCGGCTACCTGACGCAGGCGTCGTGGAGCTTCGAGCACCTCTTCAGCCATCCGGACCCCGCGCTGCGCGGGAGCGACGTCCACTGGTGCACCGCGGACCTCGCCTGGGTCACTGCGCACACCTACGAGCTCTACGGACCGCTGTCGAACGGCGCGACCCAGGTCATCTTCGAGGGCACCCCGAACACGCCGCACCCCGGCCGCCACCTCGAGATCATCGAACGCTATGGCGTCACGAGCTACTACACGGCTCCCACGCTGGTCCGCTCGCTCATGGGCTGGTTCCCCGACGGCGTCCCGTCGGAGTACGACCTCTCGAGCATCCGCGTGCTCGGGACGGTGGGCGAGGCCGTGAACCCCGAGGCGTGGCGGTGGTTCCGGAAGAACCTCGGCCGCGACGAGGTTCCCGTCGTCGACACGTGGTGGCAGTCCGAGACGGGAGCTACCGTGCTCTCCCCCAGCCCGACGGACACCGTCTTCAAGCCGGGCTGTGCCGCCCGGGCGCTGCCCGGTGTCAGCACCCGCATCGTGGACGAGGAGGGCCGCCGCGTTCCCCCCGGAGTGCAGGGGCTGATCGTCGTCGACCGCCACGGACCCGCCATGGCCCGGACCGTGTGGGGCAACCCGCAGCGCTATCTCGACTCCTACTGGCGGAAGTTCGCCGCGCAGGGCTGGTTCCTCGCGGGCGACGGAGCGCGCTACGACGACGACGGCGACACCTGGATCCTGGGGCGCGTGGACGACGTCATCAACGTCTCGGGGCACCGCCTGTCCACCATCGAGATCGAATCGGCTCTGGTCGAGCACCCGCTGGTGACCGAAGCCGGCGCGTGCCCGATCTCGGATCCGCTGACGGGCCACGCCATCGCGGCGTTCGTGGTGCTCGCTGCCGGTGCCGATCCGACGGCGGACGTCGCGACGACTCTTCGCGCACACGTTGCGCAGGCCATCGGGCCGATCGCCCGTCCCGCCGCGGTCGTCGTCGTTCCCGATGTACCCAAGACGCGCTCCGGCAAGATCATGCGGCGCCTGCTGACGCAACTGTACGAGGGCACCGCGCTCGGCGACACGACGTCGCTGCAGAACGAGGGCTGCATCCCCGGCATCCAGCACGTCCTGGCCGGACGGCCGTAGGTACCACCCTTTTACGCAGGCCTTTAACGAAGGAAGCGGCAGGCGCCCCGTCCAGGCACCTGCCGCTTCCGGCGTGTGGTTCGTTCCCGCGCTAGCCCGCTACGCGAACGAAGGACGCTCCCGAAAGGTCCGAGAGGGGGTGCTGCAGGGTGAGGTTCGCTCCGTTCATGCCACTGCTGATGACCTGGCCACCGCCGACGTAAATGGCTACGTGGCCGCCCGTGATGACGAGGTCGCCAGGAGCGGGGGTGGCCACCGTTGCGCCGAACTGGAAGAACTGCGAGGGACCGAGGTCTCCGACGGAGATACCGGCGGCGCGCAGCGCCTTCTCGACGAGCACGGTGCAGTCCTGGACGGCACCGGCCGCGAGCTGCGACTGCGCGGATGCCACGAGGGTCCCCGCGACACCGCTGGTCGACGCCACCGGGGTGATGTCCGCCGAGGCGAGGTAGACGCCCGAGCCCGGGGTGGTGGATGCGGCCGGCGCAGGAGCAACGGTCGGTGCCTGCTGCACGGCAGCGGGAGCGACGGCGGCGGTTGGGACCGCAGCAATCGTCACGGACTGGACGGGGGCCTGGACTGCATCGCCGGCGGGCATGGTGATGCTGTCGCCAGGGAAGATGATCGACGCCACGGAGAGGCTGTTGACCGAAAGAACGGCCGCCAGTTCCACGCCGTAGCTGGCGGAGATGCCTCCCAGGGTGTCGCCCGGGACGACGGTGTGCGTCAGACCGGCCGCTGCGACAGCCGCGGCGGCGGGAGCGACTGCGGTGGGAACAGCAGGGGCGGGAACAGCAGGGGCGGAAACAACAGGGGCAGCGACTGCTGCCGATGCCGACACCGTGCCCTGTTCCGTGGAGGAACCCGCGTGTGCCGTGCCGATGGCAGTGAGCGCGAGGCCCGACGTGACGGCGACGATGGCGACGGGACGGCCGACGGCGGTGGCGCGGCCCTTCACTGCGCGGGACAGGCCCTGCAGAGCGAGATTGCCGTCGGTGGCAGCACGGTGGCGTGCCGGGGTGTTTCGTGACATGGATCTATACCTCTCCCATGCCTACGGGGTGAGCTGTCGGGTTCGGATGGGAGTCACCCGGCCGCGCCCTCCGCCTCGTGGGCGATGGTGCTGCGGCTTAACCCCAAGGACGTCGGCAGGTGAACCTGCGCGCCCGATGGAACTGTGGTTCCCCCGTCCCCGCCTTCGTGATTGCGAACGACCCCGGTCGGCGGCAGGGCTCGGCAATCCGACCGGGAGCGCCTCCCATGGACAGAGGCACCCGACGACGATAGCCAGCGCTCGTCCGGTTTGTCACATTTGTGTAACGGCGCTTACCCTACCCACGCGCGCGGGTCGCGAGCCAGCGCCGGAGTGCGGCGACAGTGCCCGCCACACTGAGTGCGAGCAGCGCGGCTTGCTGGAAGTAGAACCAACCGGTCACGTGCGAGCCCCCGCTGGTTGCCACGAGAAGGATGCTGCTGACGAGGGTCAATGTCAGTACCGCACCGACCGCGGACAGGGTGCTCCAGAGCCTCCGCTCCTGAACACGCTGCGCCGACTTCCAGCTCTCCATTGCTCCACCCTAGGCGCAGGGGCGCGTGCGCGGCCGAACCGGGCCGCGCACGCGCGTTGTACTACGATCGAACCGGTGCGCTGGCGTTCCTGATGAGGTCGAGTGCCTGCTCGGGGAACCAGGCTCCGGCGGCGGGATCCACGCGGCCCCACTCGGGATCCACTCCCCCGTTGTCCGTCAGCCCGCGGCTGCACTCGCCGTCGGACTCACCCGGCACCTTGATCCACAGGAAGGCATCGGCCAGGGGATTGCCGGTATCGGAGGTGGGCAGGTAGCCCAGCCCGCGGCTCGGCGGGTTGCACCAGACCTGGGGGTCCGGGTATGCCGCCGTCGGAACCCAGGGGCCCTTTCCGTTGCGGCTCGTGTCGATGACGAAGTGTGCGAGGTCATCGTTCGACGGCGCGTTCCGGGCTTTGTCGACGTTCTGCGCGTACCAGGCGTCCGTCAGCCCCCACGTGGAGAAGTCGGCGGGTGACGCCGGGTAGTACTGGCTGCCACAGGAGCCGTAGGCGCCCGGATTGATCTCGGTGGCGTAGTAGATGCACTTCGATACCCAGCTGCCGAACTTCAGCTGCCGCTCTGTGAGCTCGTAGTTGGAGACGTTGAGGAAGAAGCCGTCGGCCTTCTGCACGCCGGCCCTCACGAGCCGGCTCGAGATCTCCCCGGTGCCCAGCCACGCGCTGTGCGTCCCGTCCAGATACACCGTGGTGTTGGGCAGGGCCTTGAGCTGATCCACCGCATAGTTGAGCATCTCGTAACGCTCCGCTGCCGCGGTTCGCGGATTCGCCTCCGCCGGCTGGCACCACTCGGAGGCGCCGTCGAGGCTCTTGTTCCAGGGGATGATGCCCAGGCCGTCCGGCTCGAGCACCACCAGGGCCGCCCTGTCCTCGATGCCTGCGGCGAGGGCGTCGACCCAGGCCTTGTAGCCGGCGACGTCGGTCGCACCACCGGCGGAGTACTGCGAACAGTCGCGGAACGGCAGGTTGTAGGCGGCGAGTACAGGGACCTGCTTCTTGCCGGCAGCACGGTGCGTGGTGTTCCGGACCTCCTGGGTCACGGTCGCCGGATCGCTGCCGGTGACCCACACTGCCTGCGGGGCCGAGATCATTCCGCTGAGGCTGTCCGCCGTGGAGCGGTCGCCCGAGGAGCGCAGGTCAGCGATCTGCCGCTGGGCCTCGTGGTAATGGCTCTTCTTCGGGACGTAGAACTCGGTGGCCGAATCCACGGCTGGTCCGGGCCCGTTCCCGGACTCCTGGGCCGCGGCCGGAAGGGCGGTGAAAGCGGTGGAGGCGAGGACCCCTGCAAGTGCAAGGGTCATGGCGCACGTCCTGGAAATGCTGAGCATCGTTGCTCCTCATAGGTGGGTTGGCGGCGATGAATCCCGATCAGGAGGCGCTGCCACCCCCCGTGGAAGCGCTCCCACGGTCAGTCTTTGTTGTGCTCGCCAACTTTGTCAAGGTCCTCAGCACACTGACCGTAGACCCACGGCGCCGCACGCGGGCCGCGCCGACCGCTGCTCACGGGGCGAAACATTGTTTGGTTCTGCAGCGTGCCGGTGTCACACTCGAACCGACCATCCCGAGCGGCTGAGAGATCTGGCTCACTGACGCCGCAGCAACCCTGGCCTCTGCATCGATGCGGCGACAGAAGGGTGCTACTGCCAGGCCGATGGAGGAGACCATGAGCGTTGCCGACCTTTCCACACCCCTGAAATTCGCCTACTGGGTACCCAATGTCAGTGGCGGACTGGTGGTCTCGACCATCGAGCAGCGGACCAGCTGGGACTTCGACTACAACAAGAAGCTCGCCCGCATCGCGGAGGACGCCGGCTTCGAGTACGCGCTCTCGCAGACCCGCTACGCCGCGTCCTACGGCGCCGACAAGCAGCACGAAGCGACGTCGTTCTCGCTCGCCCTCCTGGCGGCGACCGAGAAGCTGAAGGTCATCGCCGCGGTCCACCCCGGTATGTGGCACCCCGGCGTGCTCGCGAAGTTCATCATCACGGCGGACCACATCTCCAACGGCCGTGCCGCGGTCAACATCGTCTCCGGGTGGCTTAAGGACGAGTTCACCAACTTCGGCCTCGAGTGGCTCGAGCACGACGAGCGCTACGTCCGCACCGAGGAGTTCATCCGGGTGCTGCGCGGCCTGTGGACCGAGGAGGGCTACAGCCAGGCGGGGAAGTACTACGACATCAACAACTTCACCCTGAGCCCGGCCCCCGTGGACGTCCCAGGACGCCCGCACCCCGAGATCTTCTTCGGCGGGAACTCGACGGCGGCCCAGGCGACTGCGGGCCGCGTCGCGGACTGGTACTTCTCCAACGGCAAGGACCTCGAGGGCTTCAAGGAGAACATCGCAGGAGTCCAGGCCGCCGCAGCCCAGGCCGGACGGCGCCCCCGGTACGGGCTGAACGGCTTCGTGATCGCGCGTGACTCCGAGAAGGAGGCACGCGACACCCTGCGCGAGATCGTCGAGAAGGCCCACCGGCCCGCCGTCGAGGGCTTCCGTGCCGCCGTCCAGGAGGCAGGCGCCTCGACGAAGGACGGCAAGGGCATGTGGGCCGATTCCACCTTCGAGGACCTCGTGCAGTACAACGACGGCTTCAAGACCCAGCTCATCGGTACGCCCGAGCAGATCGCCGAGCGGATCGTCGAGTACAAGAAGATCGGCGTCAACCTCTTCCTCACCTGCTACCTGCACTTCCAGGAGGAGGTCGCCGCCTTCGGTACCGACATCCTCCCGATCGTGCGCGAACTGGAGGCCGACGCCGCCCGCAAGGCCGGCGTCGACTTCGACCCCAAATCCACCCTCGCACTTCACGAACCCAGCAAGGCAGGTGTCTGATGGCAGAACGTTCCTTCGGTTTCCGCACGCGTGCACTCCACGCCGGCGGCACGCCCGACGCAACCCACGGTGCCCGGGCGGTGCCGATCTACCAGACGACGTCGTTCGTGTTCAAGGACACCAACGACGCCGCCAACCTCTTCGCGTTGCAGAAGTACGGCAACATCTACTCGCGCATCGGCAACCCCACCGTCGCGGCCTTCGAGGAGCGCATCGCTTCCCTCGAGGGCGGCATCGGAGCGGTGGCGACGGCGTCGGGCATGAGCGCGGAGTTCATTACCTTCGCCGCCCTGTGCCAGGCCGGCGACCACATCGTCGCCGCTTCCCAGCTGTACGGCGGGACCGTCACGCAGCTCGACGTCACGCTGCGCCGCTTCGGTATCGAGACCACCTTCGTCCCCGGAACCGATCCGGCGGACTACGCAGCGGCGATCCGCGAGAACACCAAGGCCGTCTACGCCGAGGTGATCGCGAACCCCTCGGGTGAGATCGCGGACCTCGCAGGTTTGGCGAAAGTGGCTCAGGACGCGGGTATCCCGTTCATCGTGGACTCGACGCTCAGCACGCCCTACCTCGTGCGGCCGATCGAGCACGGCGCGGACATCGTCATCCACTCCGCCACGAAGTTCATCGGCGGGCACGGCACCACGCTCGGCGGAGTCATCGTCGAGAGCGGACGGTTCGACTGGGGCAACGGCAAGTTCCCCATGATGACCGAGCCCGTCCCCTCCTACGGCAACATCCAGTGGTGGGCGAACTTCGGCGAGTACGGCTTCCTCACCAAGCTGCGCACGGAGCAGCTCCGCGACATCGGGCCGTCGCTGTCGCCGTCGTCGGCCTTCCAGCTGCTGCAGGGCGTCGAGACCCTCGCACAGCGCCTCGACGAACACCTCGAGAACGCGCAGGCCGTCGCCGAATGGCTGCAGGCGGACCCCCGCGTGGAGTACGTCAACTACGCTGGACTGCCCACGCACGCGCACCACGAACGCGCGAAGACCTACCTGCCGCAGGGCCCCGGATCGGTTTTCAGCTTCGGCATCAAGGGTGGCCGCAAGGCCGGGCAGAAGTTCATCGAGTCGCTGCAGCTGGCCTCCCACCTCGCCAACGTCGGCGACTCCCGGACCCTCGTGATCCACCCGGGTTCGACGACGCACCAGCAGCTGTCCGCGGAGCAGCTCGTCGCGGCGGGCGTCCCGGAGGACCTGGTCCGCATCTCGGTGGGCTTGGAGGACCTCGACGACATCCTGTGGGACCTGGACCAGGCGCTCGACCTCGCCGTCAACGGCGCGGACGAAGGATTCGACGAGCTCCCACAGACGGCGGCCGGCCAGAACGACGACGTGTCGACGACGCGCGCAGTAGGAGTGGGAGCATGAGCAGCACTGCATCGGAACGGACGTGGGAAGGCCCGTCGGCCCCTGAACGCCTGAACCTCCTGAGGAACGCGCGGTCGGTCGCCATCGTCGGCGCCTCCGACAAGCCGTCGCGCGCGTCCTACTTCGTCGCGACCTACCTGCAGTCGTCGTCGCCCTACCGTCTGTACTTCGTGAACCCGGTGGCCAAGGAGATCCTCGGCCAGCCCGCCTACGCGTCGCTGAAGGACCTGCCCGAGGTGCCCGACGTCGTCGACGTCTTCCGCAGGCACGGCGACCTGCCCTCGGTCCTCGAGGAGACGCTTGCCGTGGGCGCGAAGACACTCTGGCTGCAGCTGGGCTCGTGGCACGAGGACGTTGCACGGGACGCTGAGGCAGCCGGCCTGAACGTGGTGATGGACCGCTGCATCAAGATCGAGCACGCGCGGTTCCACGGCGGTCTCAACCTGGCCGGATTCAACACCGGCATCATCTCGTCGAAGAGGCAGATCACCTCGTAGGGCCGCCCGCTGTTCCGGCTGCTCAGTCGGCGGCCGGAACAGCCTTCGGTGCGGGCTCGGGCTCCGCGGGTGCGGAGGTCACCGGAAGCGCGTCGACAGCACTCGGCGCGGTCTGCTCCGATGGTTCGGCATCACCGGCCACCGCCGGACCATCCGCGACGAGGACATCGGCCGGGAAGAGCGCCCAGGGATCGTCCGCGAGCGCCACCGGAGCCGGAAGGACCAGCAGATCCGCGGGCGGAGGGCTGTCCATCACGATCCGCGCGAAGTCCTGCTCCGCGCGCGTCGTCCCTGCGTCGGCGAGGCTCCTGCCGGGCCTGACGGGATCGGCTGTCCTGCTGTCCTTCCGGCCCGGGTCGGCAAGCTCCGTCTGCTGGGTTTGCTGGGGTTGCTTGGTCTGCTGGGTCTGCTGGGGTGCTTCGCTCGTCCCCGAGGGGTCCTCCCCACGGCCCTTCTGCTTGTCCGCAGGTGTCGCATGCCCGGGGTCCGGAGCACCACGAAGCCCGCGTACCGGCGGATGCGCGCCGGAGGGACCGGCCGGCGGAGTTACACCGGTGGGACCGGACGGGGACGCCGGAGCGGCAGGCACGAAGGGACGGGCCGGCGACGGCGGCGCGGGTGGAAGCGCCCGCTCACGGTAAGCGCCCGCCGCTCCCTCGGGACGCGCATCACTCTCCCGGGGTGCGGCATAGGGCGGCAATTCCGCTGCATCCCCTGCTGCGGGAGGCACCACGGCCGCCGTTCCGCCGGCCGCCGCGACTGTCGGTGCCGGAACGGGAGCCGGAACTGTGCCGAAGCCGTCGGAGGAAGCCCGGGGCGCCACGACGTCCTCATCGCCGACGACGAGCGGAGACGGGGAACGGTCCTCGGGAGCGGCACCGGCACCTGCGGTGAAGCGCGTGATCGAGCCGACCGCATCCCCCAGTCCTACAGGGAGGTGCAGGGTCCCCGCTGCCACGCCGGATATGCCGACGCCCATCGACACGGCGAGAGCACCTCCGATGAACGTGACGCGCCGCTTGAACCTGCGGCCCTGGGGGGCCCGCCCGCCGTCGGCCATCAACTGGGCCAGTTCGGCGGATGCCTCGGGAGCAGGACCGGCACCGAGCGCCCTGATGTCCAGCAGTGCACGCACGACGGCGGCATCCTGCGGGACGCCCGCCTCGTCCAGGAGCTGCCGCACGGAGTCCGGCGACGAGGTGTCACGTCCAGTCATAGCGCTTCCGATTCTGTGGGTACAACGAGTTCCTTCAGCTTGAGCAGTCCCCGGCGCTGGAGCTGTTTCACCGATCCCGCCGATCGTCCGAGGATTTCGGCCACCTGCTCGATCGGCAGTTCCGCCACGATGCGCAACAGGAGCACGTCGCGCTGCTCCGCATTGAGCTGCGCGAGCATCCCGCCGGCCGATCCGGCGTCGAGGTTCCCCAGCGCCACTGTCTCCGCCGAGTCGGTAGCCCGGGTGTCGCCGTCGGCTTCGTAGCCCACGAGCACCGGCGCGCGCATCTTCTTCCGCACCTCGTCCACGTGTCGAGCGTGCGCGACCGAGAACGTGAACGTGCGCAGTCCCGACAGCCCCCCGGTCACGGTCGCCAGTTTCGAGAAGACCGTGAGGAAGACTTCCTGGGTCAGAGCTTCCGGATCCTCCGACCCGCGGCCCCTGAAATACCCCAGGACTGCGGGGCACATTGCCTCGTAGATCAAGGCGAAAGCCTCTGGTTCACCCGCTTGTGCGCGAACGAGCGCATCATCAGGCAGCGGTGTGACCACGGTGTCTTCCTTGTTCGGGCGGGACGGCGACACCATCGTAACCGTTGCCTCCCAGCCGAAGGCGCCAGCCCTCCCGGGCCGGGGCAAAAGAAGGCCGCACCGAGGCCCGTTGGGGGATAAGCCTCGGTGCGGCGCTTACACAGTGGTAATCGATGGACCGTGCGGGAAAGTTACGCACGTCCGGTCTTTTTTCTTCTTCTCGCCATCCCTATTTCAGGGCGCTCGAGGCGCGGCGCTTGTTGAAGACGTCGAAGCCGACGGCGAGCAGGAGCACCATGCCCTTGATGAACTGCTGGTAGTCGATGCCCACGCCGAGCAGGGACATCCCGTTGTTCAGCACACCCATGATCAGGCCACCGGTGATGGCCCCGATCACGGTACCCACGCCGCCGGTCACGGCGGCCCCGCCGATGAACGCAGCCGCGATGGCGTCGAGCTCGAAGAGGTTGCCAGCTCCCGGCCCGGCCGAGTTCAGCCGCCCGGTGAAGATGAGACCGGCGAGCGCCGCCAGCACACCCATGTTGACGAAGAGCATGAAATCGATGCGCTTGGTGTTGACGCCGGACAGCTGGGCTGCCTGGAGATTGCCGCCCCGCGCATAGATGTGGCGACCGAAGACGCTGTTGCTCATCACGGTGCTGTAGGCCACGATCAGGATGCCGAGGACCACGAGGACGATCGGCGTCCCGCTGCGCGAGCCGGCGAGCAGGTAGGTCAGGCCGAGGATGATGAACGCGATGAAGGCGAGCTTGGTGAAGAACCAGGCGGCAGGCTCGTCCTCGAGGTTCAGCCGGGCCCGTGTGGCCCGTCCGCGGAGCTGGGTGATGACCAGCAGGACGACGGCGAGAACGCCGAGGCCGACCGTGGTCCAGTCCAGGATGTTCGTCTCCGCCGGGAACAGCCCGGGGAACAGGAAGCCGCCGCCGAGCTGGCGGTATTCCTCGGGGAAGCCGGTGATGCGCTGGTTCTCGAGAACGATCTGCGTCAACCCGCGGAACACGAGCATGCCCGCAAGCGTGACGATGAAGGCCGGGATGCCCACGTAGGCCACCCAAAAGCCCTGCCAGGCCCCGACGAGCCCGCCGATGATCAGCGAGGCGAGGAAGGCGACCCACCAGGGGAAGTTCCAGTCCTGCACCATGATGCCGGACATGGCTCCGACGAAGGCCGCCACCGAACCGACCGACAGGTCGATGTGCCCGGCCACGATGATCATGACCATGCCGATGGCCAGGAGCAGGATGTAGCTGTTCTGCACGATGATGTTCGAGACGTTGTCCGGCTGCAGGAGCGCGCCGCCGGTCAGCACCTGGAACAGGGTGACGATCACGAGGAGTGCTACGAAGATACCGATCTGGCGAAGCCTGCTCGTGAGGAAGGAGAGCCCGCCCTTCACAGTGGGAGGTGGCGTCGCGATCTCAGGGTCCCTGACGGTGGTTGCCATGGAGTCAGTCCTTTTCCTTGGTCATGTACTGCATGAGGAGTTCCGGGGTCGCCTGCCCGATGGGCACTTCGGCTGTGATGCGGCCTTCGGCGAGGGTGTAGATGCGGTCGCAGATGCCGAGGAGCTCGGGGAGCTCCGAAGAGATCACGATGACGGCCTTCCCCTCGGCGGCGAGGCGGTTGATGATCGTGTAGATCTCGTACTTGGCACCGACGTCGATCCCGCGTGTGGGCTCGTCGAGGATGAGGACGTCGGGGTCCGAGAACATCCACTTGGAGAGCACCACCTTCTGCTGGTTGCCACCGGAGAGCTTCCCGGTGATGGCGGTGACGGTGGGTGCTTTGATGTTCATCGACCGGCGGTAGTCACCGGCGACGACGGCCTCCCGTCCGCTGTCCACCCAGCCGCGCTTCGCCAGCTTGCCGAGGGCGGCGCCGGAGACGTTGCGCTTGATGTCGTCGATCAGGTTCAGGCCGTACCGCTTGCGGTCCTCCGTGGCATACGCGATGCCGTGCCGGATTGCCTCCCCCACGGTACGTGCGGTGATCGGCGTCCCGTTCTTGTAGAGGGTGCCCGTGATGTTCGAGCCGTAGCTCCGCCCGAAGATGCTCATGGCGAGCTCGGTGCGTCCGGCGCCCATCAGCCCTGCGATACCAACCACCTCGCCGGCACGGACGGTGAGGTTGGCGGAATCGACGATCACGCGGCCGCTTTCCTGCGGGTGGTGGACCGTCCAGTCCTCGACCCGGAGCACTTCCTCGCCGATCACGGGAGTGCGGTCCGGGTAGCGGCTACCCATGTCCCGGCCGACCATGCCCTTGATGATGCGCTCCTCGGTGACGGACCCGTCGTGGAGGCTCAGCGTCTCGATGGTGCGGCCGTCGCGAAGGATGGTCACCGAGTCGGCGATCTCCCGGATCTCGTTGAGCTTGTGGCTGATGATGATGCAGGTGATGCCCTCCGTGCGGAGTCCCTTGACGAGCCCGAGGAGGTGCGCGGAGTCCTCGTCGTTAAGGGCTGCGGTGGGTTCGTCGAGGATGAGCAGCTTCACGTTCTTGGACAGCGCCTTGGCGATCTCGACGAGCTGCTGCTTGCCGACGCCGATGTCGCCTGCACGCACCACCGGGTTGAGGTCCAGGCCCACGCGACGGAGCAGCTTGCCCGCCTCCACGTTGGTCTCGTTCCAGTTGATGAAGCCGCGCTTCTCCCGCTCGTTCCCGAGGAAGATGTTCTCGGCGACCGACAGGAAGGGTGAGAGGGCGAGCTCCTGGTGGATGATGACGATGCCGTCACGCTCGCTGTCGCGGATGTCCTTGAACTCCGCGACCTTGCCCTCGAACTCGATGTCGCCGTCGTACGTGCCGTGCGGGTACACACCGGACAGCACTTTCATGAGGGTCGATTTCCCGGCCCCGTTCTCCCCGCAGATCGCGTGGACTTCGCCACGCTCGACGTCGAGGTTGACGTCCTGCAGTGCCTTCACGCCTGGGAAGGTCTTGGTGATGCGGCGCATCCGAAGGATGTTTTCCGCCATGGTCGAGCCTCGCTTACTTGAGTGGAAGTCCCGGGAGTGGCCGGGCGAGGTACAGCACCTGTGGCTCCGGACCGGGGAGGTTCGGAGCCACAGGTATCAGGAGTGCTGTGGAACGACTACTTGAGGTCGTCCTCGGTGTAGTAGCCGGTCTCGACGAGGGCTGCCTCGTAGTTGTCGACCGTGACGATCTCGGACTCGAGCAGGTACGCCGGAACGACCTTCACGCCGTTGTCGTACGTCTCGGTGTCGTTGACCTCGGGCTCCTCGCCCTTCATGAGGGCGTCGACCATGGTGACCGCCTGCTTGCCGAGTTCGCGGACGTCCTTGAAGATCGTCGAGTACTGCTCGCCCTCGATGATGGACTTCACCGAGCCGACCTCGGCGTCCTGGCCGGTCACGACCGGGAGGTCGTCCGCGGAGTAGCCGCCGGAGGTCAACGCCGAGATGATGCCGATGGAGAGGCCGTCGTAGGGCGAGAGGACACCCTCGAGCCGCTCGCCGCCACCGACGGTGAGCAGGTCCTCCATTCGGTCCTGTGCGGTGTCGGGCAGCCAGCGGAGGATCGCTGCCTGCTCGAACTCCGTCTGGCCGCTGGGCACGCGGAGCACGCCGCTGTCGAGGTACGGCTGGAGGGTCTTCATCGCCCCGTCCCAGAAGAAGGTGGCGTTGTTGTCGTCGGGGCTCCCCGCGAAGAGCTCGACGTCGAACGGACCCATCTCGCCGGTCTCCTTGCCCTCGGCGTCGAGGATGCCGAGCCCGGTCAGCAGGGAGGTCGCCTGCTGGACGCCGACCTCCTCGTTGTCGAAGGTCGTGTAGTAGTCCACGGTGTCCGACTCGTTGATCAGGCGGTCGTAGGCGATGACCGGGATGTCCTGGGCCTCGGCCTGGTCGAGGACGCTCGTGAGGGTCGTGCCGTCGATCGAGGCGACCACGAGGGCCTTCACGCCGCCGTTGATCATGTTCTCGATCTGCGAGATCTGCGTCGGGATGTCGTCGTTCGCATACTGGAGGTCGACGTCGTAGCCGAGCTCTTCGAGCTGGCTCTTGACGTTCTCGCCGTCGGCGATCCAGCGCTCGGACTGCTGCGTCGGCATGGCCACGCCGATCTTTGCACCCTCATTGGATCCGCCCTCGGCAGCAGCGTCCCCGCCGCCGCCCCTGCTCCCACCGCAGGCGGTGAGGCTGAGGGTCAGGATGCTGGCGGCCGCGATGCCGGCCAGGTATTTCCGATTCATGGTGGGACTTTCTTGTGAGTGGTTTCCGGCAACGTTGCCGGCTTTCTGGTGGAACGGTCCTACAGCTTTTGCGCCAGCCGGTAGTAGGCAGCGTTCCAGCGCAGTTCGCGCTGGAATTCCCGCAGCTTCGTGTCGGCGTCGATCCGCAGCAGTTCGACCTCGGCGATATCCGCGAAGTCCTCGAAGACGTCGAGGCCCACCGCGGTGGTGAGGACGGTGTGGTGTGCGGCGCCGGCACTGAGCCATGCCGCTGCGGACGTTTCGAGGCTCGGCTCCGGCTTCCACACTGCGCGCGCGACCGGCAGGTTGGGGAGCGGGGCATCGGGCGGAACGATCTCGACGGCGTTGGCCGTGAGGCGGAACCGATCCCGCATGTCCGACATCGCGACGACGACGCCGGCACCGGCATCCGTGTCGAACACGAGGCGTACGGGGTCTTCCTTGCCGCCGATTCCGAGCGGGTGCACCTCCAGGGAGGGCTTGGACGTGGTCAGGGTCGGGCAGATCTCGAGCATGTGCGCCCCGAGGATCTTCTCCTCCCCCGGCACCAGGTGGTACGTGTAGTCCTCCATGAGGGAGGCACCGCCGGGCAGTCCGGCACCCATGACCTTCGCGGCCCGCACGAGCACGGCCGTCTTCCAGTCGCCCTCCGCGCCGAAGCCGTAGCCGCGGGCCATCAGCCGCTGGACGGCGAGCCCGGGGAGCTGCCGCAGCGCGCCGAGGTCCTCGAAGTTGGTCGTGAAGGCGCCGAAGCCGCCCTCCTCGAGGAAGGACAGCAGCCCCAGCTCCTGGCGGGCGCCGTAGCGCAGCGACTCGTGGCGCTCCCCGCCGCGGCGGAGTTCCGGAACGACGTCGTAGGTCTCCTCGTACTCGGCCACGAGGGCGTCGACGTCGGAGTCGGACTGGGCTTCGACGGCGGCGACGAGGTCGTTGACGCCCCAGGTGTTGATCGAGACGCCGAAGCGCAGCTCCGCCTCCGTCTTGTCACCCTCGGTGACGGCGACGTTGCGCATGTTGTCACCGAAGCGGGCGACCTTGAGCTCGTGCACGGCGGCCCAGCCCGCGGAGGCGCGCTGCCAGGAGGCCACCTTGGCGCACACGTCGGGGCTGGAGACGTGCCCGACGACGGTCTTGCGCGGCACGCCGAGGCGCGACTGGATGTAGCCGAACTCGCGGTCGCCGTGCGCGGCCTGGTTCAGGTTCATGAAGTCGAAGTCGATCTCGCCCCACGGGAGGGCGACGTTGATCTGCGTGTGCAGGTGCAGCAGGGGCTTCCGGAGTGCGTCGAGGCCGGCGATCCACATCTTCGCGGGGCTGAACGTGTGCATCCAGGCGATCACGCCGATCGCGTTGTCCGCGGCATTGACCTCCAGGGCCATCCGGCGGATCGAGGCGGAGTCCTTCAGCGTCGGCTTCCAGACCACTTTCACGGGCAGGCCCGAGTCCGTGAGCATCCGGACGATCTCCTGGGACTGCTCCGCGACCTGCTGCAGGGTTTCCTCGCCGTAGAGGTCCTGGCTGCCGGTGAGGAACCAGACTTCGTAGGTGTCGAGGGTCGTGCTGAGGGGGCTCATACGGAGGCTCCTGGGGTCGAGGGCTGACCGTACACGTTCTGGTAGCGGTCGAAGAGTGAGTCGATGTGCTCGGGCTGGATGCCTGCCGGAGCACCTAGCTGGCGCGAGATGTGGACGGTCCTGGCGACGTCCTCGAGCATGACGGCGGCCTTGACGGCGTCTTTCGCATCCTTGCCGATGGTGAAGGGACCGTGGCTCTTCATGAGCACACCGCGTGAGCGGTGGTTGGTGAGCGTCTCCACGATGCCGCGGCCGATCGAGTCGTCGCCGATGATGGCGAAGGGGCCGACGGGGATCTCCCCGCCGAACTCGTCGGCCATGGCCGTGATGACGCAGGGAATCGGTTCCCCACGCGCGGCCCAGGCGACGGCGTAGGTGGAGTGCGTGTGCACCACACCGCCGACGTCGGGCATGTTGCGGTACACGTAGGCGTGCGCCGCGGTGTCGCTCGACGGCGACCGCTCGGACCCGGGCGTGCCCTCGATGACGTTTCCGTCGAGGTCGCACAGGATCTGGTTCTCCGGCGTCAGCTCGTCGTAACTGACGCCGGAGGGCTTGATGACGAACAGGTTCGCTCCGGGAACCCGCCCGGAGACGTTGCCCCCGGTCCAGACGACGAGTCCGTAGCGCACGAGCTCGGCGTGCAGGGCGGCCACGTCCTGGCGGACGGCCAGGATGGCTGCGTCGATCTCGGGGCCGAACGTGCTCATACCGTCACCGCCTGCTGCAGAGGCTGCCCGGCTTGACCGCTGTGCACCTCGCGAGCAGAGCGACGCAGCGCCTTGAGCCGGTGCATGACGTCATTTGTGCCGCGGCCGAAGTAGTCGTGCAGTTCGGTGTACTCGCGGTAGAGGGCGTCGTATGCCGCAGCCCGCTCGGGGTCGGGGGTGTAGGCCCCGCGGTCGAGACGCCCCATCGCCGCGGCTGCGGCGTGGATGTCCTCGTAGGCCCCGGCAGCGACGGCGGCGTGGATGGCGGACCCGAGGGCCGGTCCCTGCGAACTGCCGATCACCGAGAGGGGCATGTTGAGGACGTCCGCGTAGACCTGCATGAGGAACGGGTTGCGGATGAGCCCGCCTGCGGCGACGAATTCGGTGACGGGGATGCCGGACGCGTTGAACGTCTCGACGATCTTCCGGGTGCCGAACGCCGTCGACTCCAGCAGCGCTCGGTAGACCTCGTGCGGCTTGGTGGCGAGCGTCAGTCCCACGATGGTGCCGGACAACTCGTGGTCAACGAGGACGGAGCGGTTGCCCGAGTGCCAGTCGAGGGCAACGAGACCGTGCGCCCCGACGGGCTCGGCCTGCGCCTGCTCGGTGAGGTACTCGTGCACGCTGAGGCCCTGGGCCGTAGCGGCCTCCTGGATCTCGCCGGGCACCTGGTTGGCGACGAACCACGCGAAGATGTCGCCGACCCCTGATTGCCCGGCCTCGTAGCCGTAGAAGCCCTCCACGATCCCGCCGTCCACGACACCGCACATCCCCGGCACCTCGCTGAGGCGGTCCGAGTTCATGACGTGGCAGGTCGAGGTTCCCATGATGGCGACCATCTGGCCGGGCTCGGTGGCCTGGGCCGCAGGGGCCGTGACGTGGGCGTCGACGTTGCCGACGGCCACCGCGATCCCCACGGGCAGTCCGGTCCAGCCTGCAGCTTCCTCGGACAACGAGCCTGCCTTGGAGGCGAGCGCGCCGATGGTGTGCTCCACCTTCTCGCGCACGAACCCGGCGAAGTCGGGGTTGAGCGCGGCGAGGAATTCCTCGGACGGGTAGGCGCCGTCCTGGTAGATGCCCTTGTACCCGGCGGTGCAGGCGTTGCGTACGTACTCACCCGTGAGCTGCCAGACGATCCAGTCAGCTGCCTCGACCCAGTGGTCCATCAGGTCGTACAGCTCGCGGTCCTCCTCGAGGAGCTGGAGGCCCTTCGCGAACTCCCACTCGCTGGAGATCAGTCCTCCGTAGCGGGGCAGCCACGCCTCGCCCCGCTCCGCAGCGAGCTCGTTGATACGGTTGGCCTGGCCCTGGGCGGCGTGGTGCTTCCAAAGCTTGACGTATGCGTGCGGGCGGTTCTCGTAGCCGGGCACCTCGTTGAGCGGTGTTCCGTCGGCGAGGGTGGGAACCATCGTGCAGGCGGTGAAGTCCGTCGCGATGCCGATGACGTCCTGCGGGTCGATACCGGCTTCCTTCACGGCTGCCGGAACCGCGGTGCGAAGCACGTCGACGTAGTCGGACGGCACCTGCAGAGCCCACTCCGGCGGAAGCCGGTCACCGGAGGCCGCCAGCGTGGAGTCCATGACGGCGTGCGGGTATTCCAGCGTCGAGGCGCCGAGCTCGGCACCGTCGGAGACGCGGACGACGACCGCGCGCCCAGACAGCGTGCCGTAGTCGACGCCGATGACGTAGGTGGGCCTGCTCGCGGCCTCATCGGTCGTGCCGGATGTGCCCGTGGTGGAGTCACTCAAGGGAAGGACCTCTTTGTTCTTCTCGAGACCGCAATGCAGTGCTCTGGTGGATCGAAGCGAGTATGTGACCAGCCATGTGACCGTTCACATTTGAGTACCAGTGTAGGGGCGGTGCGGTGGTGCATGTCAACGGCTGGAAGATAACGACCGTGCGTCGGATCACACGGACGGCGTGTCGGCCCAGAGGACGCGGCGTGTTCCCGACGGCCCGCCGACTCCCGCCCGAGCATGAAGACGGGTCACCCTTCGAATACGGCCGTGGATGCGCGGACGATGAGTTCGGGAACGACGTCTGGGGTCCCACCCGCTACGCCCGCAATTCCTCCCGCTCCGCCGTCGTCGATGAGTCCGAGCAGCCTCCCGACACAGCGCCTGCCGAGCTCCGGGAAGTCCTGGCGCACCGTGGTCAGCGGCGGCCAGTAGTGCGGCGCTTCCGGGACATCGTCGAAGCCGACGACGCTGATGTCCTCCGGCACCCGGCGCCCGGTCTCCCGGAACGCGTGGAGGAGCCCGAGCGCCATCTGGTCGTTCGAGGAGAACACAGCGGTGATCCCCGTGTCACGCGCCATCGTGAGCCCTGCCCGGTAGCCCGACTCCGCCGTCCAGTCCCCCGACATGAGCCCCTCGGGAATGCACCCCCAGGCCTCCATCTCGCCGCGGTACCCCCGGACGCGGGCTTCCGTCTCGAACCACCCCTCCGGACCGGCGACGTGCACGATCCGCCGGTGCCCGAGCTCGAGCAGATGCCGCGTCGCGAGCGCGGCTCCCCCGGACTGGTCGACGGACAGGCGGTGATCGTCCCGTGCCCTCGCCGAATGGACCGTGACGAACGGCAGCGTGATGGACAGCCGTTCGATCTCGCCGAGAGTCTGCGTCTGCGGCGCCAGGATGATGAGACCGTCCACGCCGTGGGCGAGCAGCCGGTCGAGGGCGGAGCGGATCGAGCCGCCCTCGACGTCATCGAGGTGCGCCACGTCGACGGCGTAGCCGGCCTCGCGTGCGGCACTGTCGATGGCCTGGAGGCTGGCCGCCGGTCCGTACTCGAAGCCCTTGCTGACCAGGACGCCGATCGTGGTGGACCGACTCGTGACCAGTGCCCTGGCTGCACGGTTGGGCCGGAAGCTGAGGTCGTTCATCGCGGCCAGCACACGGTCTCGCGTCTCGGCACGCAGGCTCGGGTGACCGTTGAGCACCCGGGACACCGTCTGGTGCGAGACACCGGCCCTTCGCGCTACATCGCGGATGTTGGGGGCCCGGCCCGGCTCCGTCAGCCGCTCCCGTGGTGTAAGCCCAGGTCCGGGCTCGGCCGCACTGGAGGGATCGGATCCGGGCGGCCCGGTGCCGATGGCACGGGCGGACCCTGCGTCAGTGGGAGTCGACAATGGAGTCGTTCCGGGCGAAGCGCCGGTTACGGAGCACGGGCAGGAACTCGCGGACGTCGTCGACCCTGCGACGCGTGACGTCCGTCGTGACGACGCCGCGCTCCTCGTCCTCGAGGTGCACCTGCGGAACTCCCATGGGATCGATGATGGCGGAGTGCCCGATCGTGTGGCCGCTCGAGGTGCCGGCCGCGGCCACCCACAGCGTGTTCTCGATGGCCCGGGCCTTCAGCAGTGTCTCCCAGTGTTCGATTTTGTACTCACCCTTGAACCACGAGGCGGGGACGCAGATGAGGTCCGCTCCGGCGTCGGCGAGAGCGCGCGCCTGCTCCGGGAAACGGATGTCGTAGCACGTCATGAGGCCCACCCGCATATCGCCCAGGTGCGCGACCTTGATCCCGCCGTCGCCCGGTCTGATGCGCTTCGATTCTTGGTAGCTGAAGGCGTCATAGAGATGCAGCTTGCGGTACGTGTCCACGATGCGGCCGGTAGCGTCGATCAGGACCAGCGTGTTGAAGGGCCGGTCCTCGCCGCTCGGCTCGTAGCCGCCGGCGACGACGGCGATGCCGTGCTCGGCGGCGACGAAGGAGAGCTGCTGCACGAACGAGGTCCAGGCGCCCTCGACGACCTGCCGGAGCGAGCCCTCCACCCTGCCGATGGCGAGCATCGATTCCTCGGGGAGGACGACCAGCTCCGAGCCGGCACCTGCGGCTTCTGCAGCGAGCTCCCGGATGACGGCGAGGTTCGCCGCGACGTCCCCACCCGGCCTGAACTGACCAACGCTGACCTTCATGGTGCCACCCTCGTCTATGTGCCCGTCCCTTCCATCCAGCGTACAGACTTCCGCCCAGGACGCCGGAGTACCCTAGCGGCATGAGGAACCCGACGCGACGCGAGCGTGAAATGCCCGGCCTGGGGCAGGAGTCCGTCTGGGATTACCCGAGACCGCCGAGGGCCGAGCGCGTGCAGGCCGTGATCGAGGTGCGGTTCGGGGGCCGGCCGATCGTTCGGACCTCGGACGCAGTCCGCGTGCTCGAGACGAGCCACCCGCCGGTCTACTATCTTCCGATCCCGGACTTCGCCCCTGGGGTCCTGGTCCCGGTCGAGGGCACCACGCACTGCGAGTTCAAGGGCGCGGCGCGCTATTTCGACGTCGTGACCGGAACGGCCCGCAGCCTTCGTGGCGCCTGGACCTACCCCGATCCCGTCCGCGGGTACGAGGACCTGGCGACGCGCGCGGCGGTCTACCCATCACAGATGGACGAGTGCACGGTCGACGGCGAGCGGGTGCAGGCACAGGACGGCGACTTCTACGGCGGGTGGATCACCGCCGCCATCGTAGGGCCGTTCAAGGGCGGCGAGGGAACCAGGGGATGGTAGTCCCGGGAACCGGTGACGGCAGCTCGTGAAGGATACGCACCGTCAGTGGAAGTCCGTGCGGCCGGAGCCGCATGCTGATCATGGAGACGCGGCACGAGAAGGACGGCGATGATGACCACCCGGAGAACAAGCGCAGCCAGGCGACTGCTGGCCACCGCGTTCATCGGCTCGATCCTGGTGCTCGGAGGCTGCAGCGGCTCGGGGGGTGAGCCAGATGGCGGAAGCGCATCTGGCTCGGCATCCGCCTCGGCAACGCCGGGCGAAGCACAGCCCGAACCGGACCTCGAGGGCATCCCCGAGGTCGTCGCGGTCGTCAATGGCACGGAGATCAGCCGGGATCTCTTCGCCGAGACGTACGAGGGCCAGTTCGCGCAGGCCGCCGCCCAGGCACAGGCCGCGGGACAGGAGGTCGATCAGGACCTGCTGAAGACGACCGTCGCGGACAACCTGGTCAGCTCGGAGCTGCTGCGACAGGAGGCTGCGCGGCGCGGCATCACGGCGAGCGCGGAAGGACGGGCAGCCGCGATCGACGAGCTGTTGCAGGCGAGCGGGCTCGCATCGGAGGAGGAGCTCAGGGCCGCTCTCGCCGAACAGGGGATCGACGACGCCGAATTCGACGAGCAGCTGGCGGACCAGGTCGCGCTCGACACGCTCCTGGCGGAGGAAGCCGGCGACACGACGCCGACAGAGCAGGAGGTCCAGGAGGCGTACGACGCCGCGAAGGCGCAGCAGGAGGCGGGGGGCGACACCACAACGCCGATCCCGCCGCTCGAGGACGTCCGCGAACAGATCGTTCAGCAGCTGGCGGGCGGCAAGACCTCCGAGGCCACGCAGGCGCTCATCGTGCGACTGCGCGAGAGCGCCGACATCACCGTCAACCTCTAGCGTCGACCGCCGCGGTCGACCTCCGGTGTCGACCGCACGCGCCGACAGCTAGCGTCAACCGCCGGCGTCGGATCGCAGGCTGCTCCGGGCTCCCCCGCGGTTCAGGCCCCGATCAGGTCGTTGACCACGATGGTCTGGTCGCGGTCCGGGCCGACCCCGATCGCCGAGAACCGGGTGCCGGACATCTTCTCGAGAGCCCGGACGTAGGTCTGCGCGTTCTCGGGCAGGTCCTCGATGGTGCGGGCTCCCGTGATGTCTTCGGTCCAGCCGTCGAAGTACTCGAAGATCGGCTTCGCGTGGTGGAACTCGGTCTGCGTCATGGGCATCTCGTCGTGCCGCACCCCGTCCACGTCGTACGCGACGCAGACCGGGATGCTCTCGATGCCCGTGAGGACGTCGAGCTTGGTGACGAAGTAGTCGGTGAAGCCGTTGACGCGCGAGGCGTGGCGGGCCAGCACGGCGTCGTACCAGCCGCAGCGGCGCGGACGCCCGGTGTTGACGCCGAACTCACCGCCCTTGGTCTGGAGGTACATGCCCATGTCGTCGAACAGCTCGGTGGGGAACGGCCCTGCACCGACGCGCGTGGTGTACGCCTTGATGATGCCGACGGCACGGCTGATCCGGGTGGGACCGATGCCCGATCCGACGGACGCGCCGCCTGCGGTCGGGTTCGACGACGTCACGAACGGGTAGGTGCCGTGGTCCACGTCCAGGAACGTGGCCTGCCCGCCCTCCATGAGGACCACCTTGCCGGCGTCGAGCGCCTCGTTGAGGACGAAGGTGGAGTCGATGACGAGGGGCTTGAGCCGCTCGGCGAAGGACAGGAAGTACTCCACGACCTCCTCGACCTCGACGTTGCGGCGGTTGTACACCTTCACCAGCAGCTCGTTCTTCTGCTTGAGCGAACCCTCGACCTTCTGGCGCAGGATCGACTCGTCGAAGACGTCCTGCACCCGCAGCCCGAGGCGTGCGACCTTGTCCATGTAGGCCGGGCCGATGCCGCGCCCGGTCGTGCCGATGGCACGCTTGCCCAGGAAGCGTTCGGTGACCTTGTCCAGCACCTGGTGGTAGGGCGCCACGAGGTGCGCGTTGGCGGAGACGCGCAGTTTCGAGGTGTCCGCGCCGCGGGCCTCGAGGCCGTCGATCTCCTGGAAGAGCGCCTCGAGGTTGATGACGCAGCCGTTGCCGATGATCGGGATGGCGTTGGGGCTGAGGATCCCGGCGGGAAGGAGCTTGAGCTCGTACTTCTCACCGCCGACGACGACGGTGTGGCCGGCGTTGTTGCCACCGTTCGGCTTCACGACGTAGTCCACGCGCCCGCCCAGCAGGTCAGTGGCCTTGCCCTTACCCTCGTCGCCCCACTGGGCTCCGACAATGACGATTGCTGGCATGGGATCCTCCCCCATTCGGTACGGGCCCTTCACGCGCGACCGCGGAAAGTACGCCGTGCATCAGAACGCCCCAACCGGCCGCACGAGTGCGCGACCACTGGGGCTCTTACCGTCCGAGTTTAGCGGAGGGGTTCCGAGGGCGTCGAAAAAGGTCCGGGCGTGACGGGCGCGGCCCCCCGGTCGCCGCTCGGCGACCGGCGGACAATGGGGCGATGGACCGCTTCGAAGGACACATCGCCGGTATCGGGACCACCTCGGGGACGCGGCTCGTGATCGGCCGCTGGGACTCGTCCCCGTTCGGTGCCTTCACCGACGTCATGGTGGAGGACGGCGCCGGCCGCCGCACCCTGCTCGCTCCGAGGCAGGAGGTGGCGGAGTACGTGGCCGCGACCTACACGTTCGACGACGTCGTGATCGTACCGATCGCCTCGACACTTGCGGACCGGCTGGTCGTGGAGGCCGGGGACCTGCAGGTCTCCGCCTCGATCGGAGGCACCACCCTGCTCGGTCGGCTCCTCGGCGTCGTTCCCGCCCGCCTGGCCACCCACCCGCGGTGGCTCTCGCTGATCAATCCGGTCGCGTCGCTGCTGGTGAAGGGCGTTGCGACGGCCGGTTCGGCGGGGCACGGACGCACCGAGTACTACGGTGTGACCTCCGCCCGCGCCCTCACCGGAGTGACCGCGACCTGGCGCGGATCGGATCTGGGCCCGCTCGCTTCCGTGAGCCCGCCCGTCCGGTTCGGCTTCAGCTCCGCACCACCCCGGCCGCAGCTGGTGTCCGTGACGACGACGATCCGCCGACCGCAGCGCTGAACTCCGCACCGCGATTCGAGTGTCCGCCATGCAGCGACGTCGTTGCGGCGCTATCCCGTCGGGGTGGCGCGGACGCGGCGCCGGGCCACCAGGTAGTGCGGCCAGTAGCGGACTCGCGTCGGCAAGAGCGGCACTGCGAGCTGCGAGGCACAACGGACGACGGCAAAGCACACCCGCTCACGACGGCGCCATCGGAGCCCGTACGCCTCCCGCAGGGCGGGCGGCAGGACCCCCGCGGCCAGCACAGCGGGCAGCCGCCGTGCCGGCCGGACGACGATCGGCGGATCGGGGTCGAGGACCTGCCGCGCGATCACGGCCGCAGCGGGACCGACGTCGAGCGTGGACCTGATCTGCTGGGTGACATAGCCCTCGAGCCCCGCGTAGTCCTCGGGCAGGAGGGCCGCAGGCACGTTGAACAGGTGGGCCATCCGGGTCATGTCGCGGTAGTAGGCGTCCCGCTCCTCCGGCGGCACATGACGGAGGAAGCCCTCCGTGACCTCGACGGCGCTCCAGACCAGGGTGGCGAACACCCAGAGGGAGAGCCCGGGATCGTTCGCCCGATAGGGGGTGCCGGCGGGCAGAGAGCCGACGGGCGCCGGCAGGGTGCCCTGCACCGGACGATGCTTCCGGGCGACGAGGCCCGCTGTGCCCCGGACCTGCGCCTGGTCCCCGAACGAGACGGTGAGCACCGCGTCGAGCGTTCCGCGCAGGCGCTGCAGCGGGTCGGTGGCGAACCCGCTGTGTGCCCGCACCCCTTCTGCTACGAGGGGATGCGCCACCTGTAGCAGGAGAGCCGCCGGACCGCCCGCCAGGATGACCCGCTCGCGCGCGACCCGCCACGCTGCCGAATCCGGCCCGAAGATGCCGGGATCACCGGCGATCCCCGGCGCAGGAGCCGGGGGGAAGAACCGACCGGAACTGCTCACGCGCCGTCCCCCGGGACCGCAGCGGCTGCGGCGCCGCGCTCGGGCCGTCGTTCGTCGTCGTCGTCGACCCATTCGAGCAGGTCCCCGGGCTGGCAGCCGAGTACCCTGCACATCGCCTCCAGCGTGCTGAACCGGACGGCCTTCGCACGCCCGTTCTTGAGCACGGCGACGTTGGCCGGGGTCAGGCCGATGCGGTCCGCGAACTCCCCTACACTCATCTTCCGCCGCGCCAGTTCGACGTCGATGCGCACGATGATGGGCATCAGATCACCTCGTCGAGTTCGGTGCGCAGGGTGCGCGCTTCCGTGTCGCGGTCGACGGCCTGTGCGAGGAGCGCCCTGAGGACCAGCACGATCAGCGCGACTGCCGCGATCGACACGGCCGCGCCTCCGATGAGCAGGACGACCCCGGGGGCAACGGCCTCTCCCGGCGCAAGTGCCACGCCGAGTCCGAAGGTGAGGGCACTGGCGGCGGCGAACGCCCCGATGACGATGTTCACGAGCCGGAAGGCGTCCGTGGAGAAGACGGTGCCATGTCGCACCATCGTCAGCAATCCCCACACGCAGACCATCGCGACCTGGAGGGCGAGGATGGCGAGCACCGTGAGGATGACGAGGGGTGTGCGGATGAGCGCGACGTCGGGGTCCGCCTCCGCGATGTCAATCCCCAGCAGCGGGACCATGACCGACTGGATGACGACGGCACCGACGAACATCATGCAGAGCACGACCCTCAATGCCAGGACGGTGATTCTTCCCATTGGAGCTCCTTTGTGCTGATTGTCAGCACAAAGCTATCGTTAATCGATAAGAAATGCCAGTGTCAGGGTCTGGCTGACACTTCTGACCGGCCCCAGAAGCACTCGGGGCGGGACGGCCGGAGCCGCCCCGCCCTTCGGGATCCTGCGTCAGCCTGCGAGCTGCGCGCTGGCCTCCGGATCGGACTCCCTCAGGAAGACCGCGATGCGCTCGGCCTCCTCGATCTCGCCGATCGACGCGGCGGCACGGCCGAGCGCGTAGAGCGCCCGGAGGAAGCCCCGGTTCGGTTCGTGGGAGTACGGAATGGGACCGGCGCCCCGCCAGCCGCTGCGGCGAAGGGCATCCAGGCCCCGGTGGTACCCGGTGCGCGCATACGCGTAGGACTCGATCGTGCTGCCCTCGGCATACGCCTCGTCCGCGAGGATGGCCCAGACGAGCGACGACGTCGGGTGCTTCGCGGCCAGGTCCACCGCCTCGTCACCCGCGGCGAGGCGCTGGACGACGTCGGGCTCCTCGGGAAGGAGCGTCGGCTCGGGTCCCAGGAGGTTCTTCCGGAATTCGTCGGACATGGTGCTAGAGCTTCTTGCCGGCGGAACCGAGTGACGCGGCGGCCTCGACCACGCGGGCGGAGAGGCCCGCTTCGGCTGATGCGCCCCAGACGCGCGGGTCGTAGGTCTTCTTGTTGCCGACCTCGCCGTCGACCTTCAGGACACCGTCGTAGTTGCGGAACATGTGGTCCACGATGGGACGCGTGAACGCGTACTGCGTGTCCGTGTCGATGTTCATCTTGATGACGCCGTAGGAGACGGCATCCGCGATCTCCTGGTCCGATGAACCCGAGCCGCCATGGAACACGAGGTCGAAAGGCTTGTCCTTGCCGATCTTCTGGCCTACCTGGTCCTGGATCTCCTTGAGGATCTCCGGGCGCAGCTTGACGCCGCCCGGCTTGTAGACGCCGTGCACGTTGCCGAAGGTCAGCGCGGTGATGTAGCGGCCGTGCTCGCCGGCACCGAGGGCGTCGATGGTCGCCAGGGCGTCGTCGACCGTGGTGTAGAGCTTGTCGTTGATGGCGTTCTCCACGCCGTCCTCCTCACCACCGACGGTACCGATCTCGACCTCGAGGATGATCTTCGCGGCAGCCGCGCGGGGCAGGATCTCGCGCGCGATCCGGAGGTTCTCCTCGAGCGTCTCGGCCGAGCCGTCCCACATGTGGGAGTTGAAGATGGGATCCCGGCCGTTCTTCACCGCCTCCTCGGAAGCCGCGAGCAGGGGCAGCACGAAGTCGTCGAGCTTGTCCTTCGGGCAGTGGTCGGTGTGCAGCGCGATGTTGACGTCGTACTTCTTCGCCACTTCCTTCGCGAAGGCCGCGAAGCCGAGCGAGCCGGCAACCATGTCCTTGACGCTCGCGCCGGACCAGTAGGCAGCGCCGCCCGTGGAGACCTGCACGATCCCGTCGGAGCCCGCCTCGGCGAAACCGCGCATCGCTGCGTTGAGGGTCTGCGAGGAGGTCACGTTCACTGCCGGGAATGCGAATCCGCCCGCCTTCGCGCGGTCGATCATCTCGGCGTAAACATCAGGGGTGGCAATAGGCATGCTGAGGACTCCTTAGTGGTGGTGAGTGCTTGCTTCATCCTACCGAGCACACCTGCCGGGCGCAGGGGAAGTCGACGCCGGATGACGGCGGCTTCCGGAAGGCGCGCGCTCAGACGTGCTGGCCGAAAACGTGCCGTCGAACCCAGCCGTGCATGGCGATGGCGGCCGCCGCCGAGGCATTGATGGAGCGCGTGGAGCCGAACTGGGCGATCGAGAGGGTCGCCTGCGCGGCCTCGTGCACCTCCGGGGTGAGGCCGGGGCCCTCCTGCCCGAACACGAAGACGCAGTTCTCGGGTAGATCGTAGGTCTCCAGCGGTACCGAATCCGGGAAGTTGTCAATTCCGATCACGGCCAGCCCCTCCGCCGCGGCCCACGCCGTGAAGTCGGCAACCGTCGGGTGGTGGCGGACATGCTGGTAGCGGTCGGTGACCATGGCGCCGCGCCTGTTCCACCGGCGCCGCCCGATGATGTGGACCTCCTTCGCGAGGAAGGCGTTGGCCGTGCGCACGACCGAGCCGATATTGAGGTCGTGCTGCCAGTTCTCGATCGCCACGTGGAAGCCGTGGCGCCGTTCGTCGAGGTCCGCCACGATGGCCTCGTGCGTCCAGTACCGGTACGCGTCGACGACGTTGCGGGTGTCCCCCGACGCCAGCAGTTCGCGGTCCCAGTGGTCACCCTCGGGCAGGTCGCCCTCCCACGGGCCGACGCCGACGGCCGGACTCCCGGGGTTTCCGTCCGGAGCGGTTACGGTGTCATCGGGAGGCTCCGGCAGGGATTCTTTCACCGTCCCAGCGTAGACGCAGCCGAAGATGGAAGACTGGCACACGGAGCTCCCCGGAGGTCGATCACTGCGAAAGGAAGCACATGCGCGAGAACGAACACATCGAGTGCTGGCTCACCGACATGGACGGCGTGCTGGTGCACGAGAACCACGCCATCCCGGGTGCCGCCGAGCTGATCGACCGGTGGGTCGCCACCTCGAAGCGGTTCCTCGTCCTCACCAACAACTCGATCTACACCCCGCGGGACCTGGCGGCACGCCTCAAGGCCTCCGGCCTCGAGATCCCGGAGGAGAACCTGTGGACCTCAGCGCTGGCGACGGCGCAGTTCCTGCGCGACCAGCTGCCGGGCGGCCGTGCCTACGTGATCGGCGAGGCCGGACTGACGACGGCGTTGCACGAGGCCGGTTTCGTCCTCACCGACACGAACCCCGACTACGTGGTGCTCGGCGAGACCCGGACGTACTCGTTCGAGGCGATCACGAAAGCGGTGCGCCTGATCCTCGACGGCGCCCGCTTCATCGCCACCAACCCGGACGTCACCGGGCCTTCGAAGGAAGGGCCCCTACCCGCGACCGGCGCCATCGCCGCCATGATCACGGCGGCGACCAGTCGCGACCCCTACATCGTGGGCAAACCGAACCCGATGATGTTCCGCTCCGCGATGAACCAGATCGACGCCCATTCGGAGACGACGGCGATGATCGGCGACCGCATGGACACCGACATCATCGCCGGCATGGAAGCAGGGCTGCACACCGTCCTCGTGCTCAGCGGCATCACGCAGCCCGAGGACATCGACGCCTATCCGTTCCGCCCCGCGCAGATCTGCAACTCGGTGGCGGACCTGATCGACCAGGTGTGATGCCGCGGGCCTAGGAGATCCTCTTCCAGCCGCCGCCGCGCGGCACCGGGACGTAGTCCCGCTGCACCGCGGAGATGATGCCCTGGTAGATGCCGGGATTCCACTGCGGGCTGGCATGGGCAGGGAGCGCTCCCTCCGTCACGTAGTCCACGGACACGATGTTGTCGGGGAGTTCCCGCTCCCAACCGGCGCGTGCGGTCCGGTAGTTCACCACGCCGTCGTCCGGGCTGCCGGTGAAGACCACCTTCGTGTCGCCGAGCGAGAGCCGGAAACGCGTCACGTCGAAGTGGTAAATGTACGAGGACTCGGACTGGATGAGCTCACTGCTCGGCGCCAGGGGCGAGAGCTGCTCCAGTGTCTGGTCCACGATCTGGCTCCAGGAACGCTCGTTCTTGTGGACGATCCGCTCACCCAGCTCGTAGGTACCGCGCACGCTGATCGGTACACGCACGCCGGCCTCGTAGAGCAGCACGACACCGTCGAACATGCGCTGGTCCTGGACGTCGAAGCGGCTGGACGGCGAAGAATCGAGCAGGACCAGCTCCACCGGGATGCCCCGGTCACGCAGGCGGGCCGCCACCTCGACCGCGACCATGCCGCCGAAACTGTGGCCGTAGAAGTACAGCCGCTCGAGTCGGAAGTTCTCCACGTAGCGGTTCATCGTGGCCACGATGTTGTTGATGTCCAGGCCGCGGTTCGAGTAGCCCATCACCGCCATCTGCGCCCGCCGGGACAGCGTGGGCCGGAGCGAATTGAGGATCCAGAGCCCTTCCTCCCAACTGGTCTTGTACCCCGGGAAGAGCACCCAGCGGTCGTTGGGGAATCGCGCCCGTGCCCGGTCGTCGTCGAGCGGCAGGATGCGGGTCTGCTCACGCTGCGACTGGATGACACGGGTGAATGCGAGGTCCGCCGTCACGAGCGTGGCCGCGGCGGAACCGATCAGGAAGGATCGGCGGGAGGATTCACGGAATCCACGTGCCTGCTGCAGGGCGAGGCCGTCGTCGTGCTTCACGCGCCGCTCCGTCTCCTGTCCCCGTGCGTCCCCCGTGCGTGCTCCGTCGGGAGTCCGCGTCAGGCCAGACCCAGCTCGTCCTTGCCGAAGGCAAAGAGGTAGGGCACCCCGGCCTCCGACTCGATGCGCTCCTTGGAACCCGTGCTGCGGTCGACGATCACCGCGACCGCCTGGACGATGCCGCCTGCACGGCGCACACCCTCGACGGCGGTCAGGGCCGAACCGCCCGTGGTCGAGGTGTCCTCGAGCACGACGACGGGACGCCCGGAGACAGCGGGACCCTCGACCTGGCGGCCCATCCCATGCGTCTTCTGGGTCTTCCGCACCACGAAGGCGTCGATGGGCCGGCCGGCCCGGGCTGCTGCGTGCATGACTGCCGTGCCGACGGGATCAGCGCCCATCGTGAGGCCGCCCGCCGCTTCGAAGCTGACGCCGGCGTCGTCGAGCAGCTGGAGCATGACGCGTCCCACGAGGACGGATGCCTCGTGGTGCAGCGTGATGCGGCGCAGGTCGATGTAGTAGTCCGCCTCCACGCCGCTGGAGAGCGTGACCCGCTCGTGCACCACCGCTAGTTCCTTGATGAGCTCGAGGAGCCGGGAACGGTCTGTGGTCTGCGTGGAGGTCTCGACGGTCATGCCGCCAGTCTATCGAGAGGGCGGGGGCGCCCAGGCACCGTCCCGCGCGGAGGAGCCGCGGGCGTCACCCGGCCAGGCGCGCGCTGGCGGCGTCGATCGCCTCCGGGGAGAGAACATGGGCGACGGCCATGGCGGAAGCCCCCGCGACACCGGCGCGCTCGCCCGAGACGGACGGCACGATCCGCAGGTGCTCGGTGGCCAGCGGCAGCGACCGGGTGTAGACGACTTCGCGGATCCCCGCGAGCAGGTGCTCTCCTGCCTGGGCGAGGCTGCCGCCGATCACGACGACCGAGGGGTTGATCAGGTTCACGCACATCGCTATGACGTCCCCGATGTCCCGACCGGCCTGACGGAGGACCTGAATGGCGGAGAGGTCACCCGAGCGGACGAGGGCGATGACGTCACTACTGCCCTCGAGGGTCCCGCCCGTGAGGCGGTTGAGTGCTGCAGCAAGCGCCGGCCCACCGGCGAGGGCCTCGAGGCAGCCCGTGTTACCGCACCGGCAGTTCGCCTCTCCTCCGCGCGGCACCCGGACATGACCGAGGTCCCCCGCGGTTCCCTGGGCTCCCCGCTGCAGGACGCCGCCGGAGATCAGCCCCGCTCCGATGCCGGTGGCCACCTTTACGAACATGAGGTCATCGACATCCGGCCAGTTCGCGGTGCGCTCGCCGAGGGCCATGATGTTGACGTCGTTGTCCACGAGCACGGGGACGTCGATGTGGCGCTGGACGAGCGCGGGGACGTCGACCCGGTCCCAGCCCGGCATGATCGGCGGATTGATCGGGCGGCCGGTCTCATGCTCCACGGGTCCGGGCAATCCGATCCCGATGGCGGCCAGATCCTCCGGGCGGCGATCCGCTGCCGCGAGGAGCCGGCGAACGGCACCGGCAAGCCAGGCGACGACGTCGTCCGGACCCGCTGCGATCGAGAGCGCCTCGCGTTCGACGGCGAGTTCGGTACCGCTGAGATCGGTGAGGCTGACCAGCGCGTGGGTCGCGCCGAAATCCGCGCCGACCACGACGCGGGCCGCCGGGTTGAGGGCGAAGAGTGAGGGCCGGCGCCCTCCTGTGGACGCAGCACCGCCGTACGGTGCCACGAGCCCGAGCGCCATGAGGGCGTCGATCCGTGCCGCGACAGTGGACCTGGCGAGGCCGGACACCTCGGCGAGTTCTGCCCTGGTTCGGGGCTGACCGTCGCGGAGAAGCGCGAAGATGTCGCTGACCCCAGGTCCGGCCGATTGTCCGGGTCGAGGGGACGATCCGCCGTCGGAACCGGCGGCCGCGTGAACGTTCAGCATCTTTTCAGTAAAGCACGGGCGCCAGCAGAACCGGGTGCCTTTCTCGCTCGAACGCCGCACTTGCCGTCGCCGTCGACGCCCAACGTGTCGAAACCGTGACGTCTTTTGATTGACGATCGACATAAGTCGTCATAGCTTGGGTGAACCAGCTCACACTGGGCCTCTCCCGCAGGCTTCCTGCACCACTCGCAGCATGCAACCGCGAGGGCCCGGACCGGCTTGATCGCAGTTACTCAAAGGAGAGATGAACCGTGAAAATACCCGTCAAGGCCCTTTCGACCTTCGCTGTACTGGGACTGGGGATGTCCAGCCTCGCCGCCTGCGGCTCCGCGTCCGGGGAAGCGACATCGGGCGATACCCTGACCTATTGGGCCTCCAACCAGGGCACCACGGTCGAGGACGACCGCAAGGTCCTGGAGGAGTCCCTCGCCCGCTTCACCGAAGAGACCGGCATCGAGGTGGAGCTCGAGGTCATCCCGTGGACCGACCTGTACAACCGCATCCTCACTGCGGTCAGTAGCGGTGAGGGGCCGGATGTCCTGAACATCGGCAACACCTGGGCGACGACCCTCCAGGAGACCGGCGCCTTCCTGCCGTTCGAGGGCGAGGCCCTCGAAGCGGTCGGAGGCCAGGACCGTTTCATCCAGAGCAGCTGGTCGACGGGCGGTGCCGAAGGGGAGACACCCACGTCTATCCCCCTGTACGGCCTCAGCTACTCCCTCTACTACAACACGGAGATGTTCGCGGCGGCCGGTATCGAGGCTCCCCCCGAGACATGGGACGAGTTCGTCGACACCGCGAAGAAGCTGACGATCGACACGGACGGCGACGGCCAGATCGATCAGTGGGGCGTGTCCCTGGCGGGCAGTTCCATCTCGAACAACGCGCACCAGGCGTTCGTCCGCGGCCTGCAGGCGGGCGGGTCGCTCTTCGACGAGAACGGGGAGCCCACCTTCGCGAGCGACGAGCAGGTTGCCGGCGTCAAGCAGTGGATCGACCTCATGGCCACCGACAAGGTCGTGTCGCCGTCGAACGCCGAGTTCACGGGCGGCAGCCAGATGGTCGAGGACTTCGCGGCCGGGAACGCTGCGATGTTCTTCGACCAGGCGCCGGCCAAGACCCTCAATGCCCGCGGTTTCGAGAACTTCGCCGCAGCGCCGGTTCCGCTGACCAACCCGGATGCCACGGGAGACGAGGCGACCATGAGCCACGTGGCCGGCATCAACCTGAGCATCTTCAACGAGACCGACAACGAGGAAGGCGCCCTGAAGCTCGCCGCGCACCTGACGAGCGACGAGGAGCAGGTCTACCTGAACAAGGCCTTCACCGCACTCCCCGTGCTCACCGCGGCCTACGAGGACGAAGCCTTCCAGTCGGAGGAGATTAAGCTCAAGCAGGAGATCCTCGAGAACAACGCAAAGCCGATGCCGCTCATCAGCCAGGAGGGCCAGATGGAGACCCTCGTGGGTACGGCGATGAAGAACCTCTTCGCCCAGGCGGCCACCGGTACGGTCACGGAGGACGACATCCGAAAGGCGCTCGAAGACGCCAACAGCCAGATGGCAGCCGCCCAGTAACTCCCCCCAGGCAGGTGCCCGGCAGCGTCCGGGCACCTGCCCCTGACCCGCTCAGTCCGAGGAGCATCCATGTCACAACTGGTCGAGAAGCCACCAGCAGCCGGCAGTGAGCCGGGTACGCCGCAGGGCCCGGCACCTGCCGCCCGGCGCAAACGAAAGTCCCCGTTCGCCTACATCCTGATCGCTCCAGCAGTCATCATGGAGCTCCTGATCCACATCGTCCCGATGATCCTCGGCGTGTGGATCGCCTTCCTCGGTCTGACCCAGCTCAACATCCGCAACTGGTTGCGGGCACCGTTCGTCGGCTTCGACAACTTCGTTGCCGGACTCGACCCCAACGGTCCCATCGGCGGGGAGTTCCTCGCGAGCTTCGGCCGCACCCTCGTGTTCACCGTGATCGTGCTTGCCATCGTCTGGGTCCTCGGCATCATGGCCGCCGTCCTGCTGCACAGTTCCTTCCGCGGGAACGGCTTCCTGCGGACGTTCTTCCTCATCCCCTACGCTTTGCCGAGCTACGTGGCCACCATTGCCTGGGCGTTCATGTTCAGCCAGCGCGACGGCGCCATCAACAAGATCCTCGTCGACGATCTCGGGCTCCTCGACGAGCGGCCGTTCTGGCTGCTCGGTGGCAACGCCTTCTGGGTCACCGTCATCGTGACCGCGTGGCAGATGTGGCCGTTCGCCTTCCTCATGCTCCTCGCTGCACTGCAGAACATCCCGAAGGACGTCTACGAGGCAGCCGCGATCGACGGCGCTTCCCTCTGGAAGCAGTTCATGCTCATCACGCTTCCCATGATCCGCCCGGCCAACGGCGTCCTCCTGCTCGTCATGAGCCTGTGGATCTTCAACCAGTTCAACGTGCCGTTCGTCCTCTTCGGCGCCGCGCCACCGGAGTCCGCGCGCCTGGTCTCACCGCTGATCTACCAGCACTCCTTCTCCAACTGGAACTTCGGCCTGGGCGGCGCCATGAGTGTGCTGCTGCTCATCCTCCTGTTCATCGCCTCCGTGGTCTACGTGCGCATGGTCCTTCCGAAGGGTAAAGACATTGATTGAGACACCCGGTTTCCGCTGGTTCCGCCGTATCGGATTGACCTTCCTGTTCATCCTCGTCGCGCTTCCGCTGTATGTGGTGGTGGTGACGAGCGTCAAGCCGCTCGCCGACGTGCGCGGTCTCTTCACCTGGGTGCCGTCCACCGTCACCATCGAGCCGTACCTCGAGATCTGGCGGACTGTTCCCCTGGCGCACTACTTCAAGAACAGCCTGATCGTCACGACGCTGGCCACGGTCTTCTCCGTCATCATCGCGATCATGGCCGCCTACGCGGTGGCCCGGCTCAACTTCCGCGGACAGCGCTCGTTCAGCCTCGTGGTCCTGTCCACCCAGATGTTCCCGGGCATCCTCTTCCTCCTGCCGCTCTTCCTGATCTTCACCCAGATCCAGCGGACCGTCGGCCTGCAGCTGAACGGGTCCTATACGGGGCTGGTGATCACATACCTGACCTTCACCCTGCCCTTCGCCATCTGGATGCTCGCGGGCTACTTCGCCTCCATCCCCCGCGAACTCGAGGAAGCGGCCATGATCGATGGCACAAGCCGCGCCGGAGCGTTCATCCGCGTGGTCATCCCCGTCGCGAAGCCGGGCATCATCGCGGTCGCCGTCTATTCATTCATCACAGCCTGGGGTGAGGTGCTCTTCGCCTCGGTGCTCACGAACAACGACACCCGTACGCTCGCGATCGGGCTGCAGGCATACGCGAACCAGACGGACGTGTACTGGAACCAGCTGATGGCCGCATCGGTCGTCGTTTCCCTTCCCGTGCTGATCGGCTTCATGCTGGTTCAACGGCACCTCGTCGCGGGATTGTCCGCCGGGTCCGTGAAGTAGCCACCTCACCGATCGCGCTTCCACCCCTACATCTGGAGAACACCATGACATCCCCACTTTCCGGTCAGGTACCGGACGGTCCCGCATCGAAGCCCCTCGGTGTCGCCATGATCGGCTACGCCTTCATGGGCAAGGCGCACTCGGCAGCGTGGCGCACGGTCGGCAGCCACTTCGACGTCCCGCCGGTCGCGCGCCGCGTCGTCGTGGGCCGCGATGCCGAAAGGACCGCTGAAGCGGCCGCCCGCTACGGGTGGGAGGAATCCGCGACGGACTGGCGGGACGTGATCAACCGTGACGACGTCGACATCGTCGACATCTGCACGCCGGGGTACCTGCATGCGGAGATCGCCATCGAGGCGCTGAAAGCCGGCAAGCACGTCCTCGTGGAGAAGCCGCTGGCCAACACGATCGCAGAGAGCTCCGAGATGGTCGCCACTGCGCAGGAGGCGCGGACGCACGGCGTCCAGTCGATGGTCGGGTTCAACTACCGGCGCGTGCCCGCCCTGGCCCACGCACGGAACCTGATCGCCGAGGGGCGCCTCGGTGCGATCCGCCAGCTGCGCGTGGCCTACCTGCAGGACTGGCTCGTGGACTCGGAGTCGCCGATGACGTGGCGCCTCCGCAAGGAGACCGCGGGATCGGGTGCACTCGGTGACATCGCATCCCACGCCCTCGACCAGGTGCAGTTCCTGACGGGCGAGGAGATCTCCGAGGTTTCCGGGCGGTTGCGCACCTTCGTCGCTGAGCGGCCGGGCCCGGACGGGCCTGAACCCGTGACGGTGGACGACGCCGCCTGGATCACTGCCGAACTCTCCGGCGGCGCCGTCGCGACGGTCGAGGTCTCCCGCGTGGCGACGGGTGTGAAGAACGGGCTGCGCATCGAGGTCTTCGGCGAACGCGGCGCGCTGCGCTTCGACCTCGAGAACCTCAACGAGCTGTGGTTCATGGAGGCCACCGGACCCGAGACGGAGCAGGGCTTCCGCCGGATCCTCGTCACGGAGCCGGAGCACCCCTACCTGGAAGCCTGGTGGCCACAGGGCCACATCATCGGCTGGGAACACACCTTCACGCACCAGCTGCGCGACTTCCTCACGTCGATCCGCACGGGCGAGCAGCCCCAGCCCTCGTTCGAGGCCGGTCTTCAGATCCAGCGCGTCCTCGCCGCCGTCGAGGAGAGCGCTGCGGCGAAGAGCGCCGTGGTCCAGGTCGGTTCGGCCGCCCACGCCCACCAGTAGTCCCCACCACTTCAAGGAGCCCGCATGACACGCAACTTCACCCTGTTCACCGGCCAGTGGGCCGACCTGCCCTTCGAGAAGGTCGCGGAACTCGCCGGACAGTGGGGGTACGACGGACTGGAGATCGCCGTGTCCGGCGATCACCTCGATGCCTGGCGGTGGGACGACGACGACTATATCCAGAACCGGCTCGACATCCTCGAGCGCAACGGGCTCAAGGTCTGGGCGATCTCCAACCACCTGAAGGGTCAGGCCGTCTGCGACAACCCGATCGACTTCCGCCACCAGGCGATCGTCGGTCCGAAGGTCTGGGGCGACGGCGACCCGGAAGGTGTGCGTCAGCGGGCTGCTGAGGAGATGAAGCTGACAGCGCGGCTCGCGCAGAAGCTGGGCGTCGATACGGTGGTGGGTTTCACCGGCTCCTCGATCTGGCAGTACGTCGCCATGTTCCCGCCCGTGCCTGCCGAGACGATCGACGCGGGCTACCAGGACTTCGCGGACCGCTGGAACCCGATTCTCGATGTCTTCGACGAGTGCGGTGTCCGCTTCGCCCACGAGGTCCACCCGTCCGAGATCGCCTACGACTACTGGTCCACGCAGCGCACCCTCGACGCCATCGGACACCGCCCCGCCTTCGGCCTCAACTGGGACCCGAGCCACTTCATGTGGCAGCAGATCGACCCTGTCGCCTTCATCTCCGATTTCAAGGACCGCATCTACCACGTGGACTGCAAGGACACGAAGATGCGCATGGGTGGAGGCCGTAACGGCATCCTGTCCTCGCACCTGGCCTGGGGCGACCCGCGACGAGGCTGGGATTTCGTCTCCACGGGTCGGGGGGACGTTCCGTGGGAGGACAGTTTCCGCGCGCTGACGGCCATCGGCTACACCGGCCCCATCTCCGTGGAGTGGGAAGACGCTGGCATGGACCGCCTGCAGGGAGCGCCTGAGGCCCTCGCTTTCCTGAAGCGCTTCGACTTCGCACCGTCGGATACGTCCTTCGACGCAGCCTTCAGCCAGTAACGGCACGAGGCGGGGTGGGCCAGGAGTTCACCCTGCCATCCGGTGCAGGCGCCATGCACTGCTTCCTGGATCGTGGCACTCCGATCGATGCCGTCCTCTTCAGCAACGGCCAGATTGCGCCCGCAGCCTCGCACCGCCATCGTTCCCCGAAAGACACCACCGATGCTTCCAGTTCCCGTCAGCACCATCGCTCCTTCCACCGCGACCGGCCGCCCCATCCGCTGGGGCGTCGTCGCGACGGGGTCGATCGCCGCCCGCGTCGTGCACGACCTCGCGCTGCTCGACGACGCCGTCCTGCAGGCCGTCAGCTCCCGTTTCGAGGCGTCCGCCCGTGCCTTCGCGCTGCGCTTCGGTTTTGCGTCCGCGTATTCCGATGGCGAGGGCAGCACCGGCTACGAACGGCTGCTCGCCGATCCCGCCGTCGACGTCGTCTACATCGCGACGCCGCACGCGCAGCACCATGCCGTCGCGCTGGCCGCGCTCGCGGCAGGGAAGCACGTGCTGTGCGAGAAGCCGCTCGCCATGGACGCCGGGCAGGCCGCGGAACTTGCCGTCCTCGCTGCGGAGCGCGGCCTGTTCCTCATGGAGGCCGTCTGGACGCGCTTCCTGCCGAGCTTCCGCAGGGCCTCCACGATTCTGCGGTCGGGCGAGATCGGACAGCCGCGGTGGTTGCAGGCGGACCTCGGATTCGCGCCGCCCTTCGATCCCGCGTCGAGGACCTGGGACCGTGCGGCCGGCGGTGGAGCCCTCCTGGACCTCGCGGTCTATCCGCTGACCTGGGCACTCGCAGCTCTGGGAGAGCCCAGCAGCGTGTCCGCGCAGGGGCTCCTCACCCCTGAGGGCATCGACCTGCAGAATGCCCTGACCCTTTCCTACTCCAGTGGTGCTCATGCGCAGCTCACCACCTCGATCGGCGCCCATTGCCCGAGCGTGGTCACGATCAGCGGCACCGACGGTTGGCTGCGTTCCTCCGGTCCCCTGTTCAACCCGGGCGAGCTCGTGATCCAACCCAGGCAGGGCACGCTGCGCACGGAGCGGTTCGAGGTCTTCGGCAACGGTTTCAGCTACGAACTGCGTGAAGTGACGCGCTGCCTGCAGGAGGGACTGACCGAGAGCCCTTTCATGACACCCGCGGAGTCCGTCCGCATCATGGAACTGCTGGATGAGGCGCGCCGCCAGATGGGGCTGCGGTATCCGAGTGACAGCGACCCCGTACCCGCCTGATGCTCTCGCAGCAATTGATCGCTGCCGGGGTAATTCGCGCTGATCGACGTGATGACGGAGCCGCCGCGTGTAACCCTGCTGAAATCGAGTCGGAGTAGCCTAGGGGAATGCGTGAACTCCAGGCACAGATCATCGAGGAAATGGGCGTCAAGCCGACCATCGATCCAGCGGCGGAGGTGCGCGCCCGGGTCGCCTTCCTGAAGGACTACGTGAGGTCCACGGGAACGCGCGGCTTCGTGCTCGGCATCAGTGGTGGACTCGATTCGACCCTGGCCGGGAAGCTCGCGCAGCTCGCTGTCGACGAACTGCGCGCCGAGGGAGTTGACGCCGACTTCATCGCGATGCGCCTGCCCTACAACGTGCAGAAGGACGAGGACGACGCACAGGCGGCCCTCGCGTTCATCGAGCCCCGCACGTCGAAGGTCTTCAACGTCGCTCCGGCCGTCGACGGATTCCAGCAGGAGTACGCGGAGACGACCGGCGAGCACATCTCGGACTTCACCAAGGGCAACACGAAGGCCCGTGCCCGCATGGTCGCCCAGTACGCTATGGCCGGGCAACACAACCTGCTCGTGATCGGGACGGATCACGGCGCCGAGTCGGTGACGGGCTTCTTCACGAAATTCGGCGATGGCGGAGCGGACATCCTCCCGCTCTTCGGCCTGAACAAGCGCCAGAACCGGGCGCTGCTCAAGGAGCTCGGCGCGCCTCCCGCCCTCTACAACAAGATCCCCACGGCAGACCTCCTCGACGAACGCCCCGGCCAGTCCGACGAGCAGGAGCTGGGCCTCACCTACGAGCAGATCGACGACTACCTCGAGGGGCGGGAAGTGGACCCCGACGCGGCGAAATCCATCGAGCACCGCTACTGGATCACACGTCACAAGCGAACGGTGCCGGTGACCCTCTTCGATTCGTGGTGGCGGGAGTAAACACCGCCGTTGGTAACGTAGGGTCCGTGAAGATCGCCACCTGGAACGTCAATTCCCTCCGTGCCCGCGCCGACCGCGTCGAAGCCTGGCTGAACAGGTCCGACGTCGACGTCCTGGCTATCCAGGAGACCAAGTGCAAGGACGACAACTTCCCCTGGGAGTTGTTCGAGAACAGCGGTTTCGAGGTGGCGCACTTCGGGCTGAGCCAGTGGAACGGCGTCGCCATCGCGTCGCGCGTCGGGCTCGACGATGTCCAGCGCACCTTCCCCGACCAGCCGACGTTCGGCAAGCCGGGAACCGAAGCCGTGCAGGAGGCCCGGGCCATCGCGGCGACCTGCGGGGGTGTCCGTGTATGGAGCCTGTACGTGCCGAATGGGCGATCCCTCGACGACCCCCACATGCCCTACAAGATCGAGTGGCTCGACACCCTTCGCGGGCATGCGCAGCGCTGGATCGCCGAGGACCCGGAGGCCCAGATCGCGCTCATGGGCGACTGGAACATCGCGCCGCAGGACGAGGACGTCTGGGACATCGAGCTCTTCGTCAGCGGCGGTTACACCCATGTGAGCCCGCCTGAGCGCGCCGCTTTCCAGTCCTTCCTCGACTCCGGCTTCGCGGACCTCGCGCGCCCCTACACGCCCGGGCCCGGGCTCTACACCTACTGGGACTACAAGCAGCTGAGGTTCCCGAAGAAGGAGGGCATGCGCATCGACTTCGTCCTCGGCTCCCCCGCCCTCGCTGCGCGCGTGACCGACGCCTTCGTGGACCGCGAGGAACGCAAGGGCAAGGGCGCCTCGGACCACGCACCCGTCGTCGTGGAACTCAGCGGGCCGTGAGCCGGATGGGCGGCGGCGCCCGACCGTTCCCCTACGTCTCCTACCTCCGCGTCTACGAGCCCCTCGAAGCCTTCTCGGATGCGCAGCAGCTCGCCATCCTCGAGCAGCGGGCACGCGAGCGTGAGCTCACCGAGGCGATCGAGCACGAGCAGTCGCTGCGGCGCATCATGCGCACGGTATCGGATCCGTTCCCACACCACGAACCCGATCTCGTGCGGGTCACCCACTTCCCCGGCCAGAACGGCACGACGGCGCCCTACTACTGCCCGAACCAGCTCGCCGTGCGCAGCACCCTCGCAGCGGAGTCCCTCGACCAGAGCCTGCGCGGGCCGCTGATCGATGTCCTCGTACCCGAGGTTGCCAGGGAGGCGCACCAGGCAAGACTGGACCCGGATACCTTCGCCGACTCGGTTGCGAAGCTGCATACGCGGTCGGCGACGTGGGGTGTGCCGTTCGCCTGGTTCGCCCTGATCCACGAGGACGACCTCACGGAGGTGATCGAGGAGGACGGGCGCGTCAGCACGGTCCGGGTCACGACGAGGATCGGGGACTGCATTGACCGCGGAAGGCGGTCGGTGGCGCAACTGGCCATCGGAGCGCCGGAGATGGATCTGCTCGACGAACTCACGGAGATCGTCGAATGGCTCGAGGTCTTCCGCCGCGACGCCGTCGTCGAGGTCGACTACGGCTCGGTTGCCGACCGCGTCTTTCCCGACGATTCCCCGATGGACGTACGCCTGGGTATCGAGAGCCTCGCCGAAGCGGACATGATGGGCGCGGCGGCGTCCTACCGGCGCCTGGCGTCGCGCTGGATCCCGATCCGGCAGCTCGCCAGGGCCTCCTAGCCCGCCCTGACGGGCCCGGTCGTCGTCCGCTCGACCAGTGAGTGGGGGCGCGACGGCGGATAGTCGGGAGACTCGTTTCGCAGCAGCTCGCCGAGCAGGATGTCCGCCGCGAACGCGCCCTGGTCCGCGGGGTCCTGATGGATGGTCGTCAGGCCCATCGGCTCGGCGAACTCGTGGTCGTCGATGCCGATGACCGACAGCTCTCCAGGGACATCGATACCGAGGTCTGCCGCGGCCTTCAGCACGCCGAACGCCATCTCGTCCGACGAGCAGAACACCGCCGTCGGCCGATCGTCGGGGTCGGCCAGGAGCGCCGCCGCGGACGCGCGTGCTGTCGCGAAGCGGAAGTCCCCCGACGGCGACCAGTCCTCCCGCGCCGTCAGCCCATGATCCGCAAGTGTCCGCCGGAAGGCCTGCTCGCGAAGGCGAGGCACCTCGAAGTCGATGTCGAAGGACCCGCCGCCGCGCATGTGGGCGATCCGGGTGTGGCCGAGACCTATCAGGTGTTCGACCGCGTCCCGCGCGGCGCGCGCGTCGTCGATCCCGACGTGGCGTACGCCCTCGAGGGCTCCGCCGATCACGATGCTGGGGTATTCGAGCTGCTGGACCGCCTTACGCTCCTCGGACGTCAGGTGCATGCACATCACGAGCAACGCGTCGATCCGCTTGCGCAGGATGGACCGGTGGAACACCCGATCCCGGTTGGCGCCGGCGCCGCCGAGGCTGAACAGGATGAGGTCGTAGCCGGCCGCACGCAACCGGCGGTCCACCCCCTCGAGGACCGCCGAGAAGTACCAGCGGTCGATGACCGGGACGAGGACTCCCATCGCCATGGTGCGTCCGGAAGCGAGTCCGGACGCCGCCGACGACGGAACGTACCCCAGTCTCTTCGCCGTCGACCTCACCCGCGCGCGCGTGTCCTCGGCGACACCGGGCAGCCCGCGCAGTGCGCGGGACACGGTGGCCGTGGACACGCCCAGCGAGGCCGCGACGTCGTCGATGCTGGTCATGCACTCAGCCCTTCAGGCCACCGGCCAGCAGTCCCCGGACGAAGTAGCGCTGGAGCCCGAAGAACACCGCCAGCGGAACGATGATGGATACGAAGGCGCCCGCCGTGAGTCGCTGCCACTCCCCGCCACGCGAACCCTGGATCTCCGCGAGTCGCTGCGTGATCGGCGCGACGTCGGCCCCGCCGCCGGAGAACACCAGGGCAACGAGCAGATCGTTCCAGAGCCACAGGAACTGGAAGATCCCGAAGGACGCCAGCGCCGGGGTGGCGAGCGGGACGATGATCCGCCAGAAGATCGTGCTGTGGCCGGCACCGTCCACGCGCGCCGCCTCGATGACCTCGCCCGGAATCTCGGCGATGAAGTTGTGCAGGAGGAAGATGGCCAGGGGCAGTCCGAAGATCGTGTGCGCCACCCAGAGCTGAGCATACGTACCGCTCGGCAGCACCTGGAAGTCGCCGAACTTCAGCACCTGCGTGAACAACTGGAGCAGCGGGATCAGCGCCATCTGGAGCGGCACGATCTGCAGTGCGAACACGAAGATGAAGAGGCTGTCCTTGCCCCGGAAACGCCCCCAGGCGAACATGTAGGCCGCCATCGACCCGAGGACCAGCGTGAAGATGGTTCCGGGAATCACGATGGCGAGCGAGTTCACGAAGTAGGAGAGCAGGTTGGGAGACTGGCTGCCTCCCGGGCTGAGCACATCGGCGTAGTTCTCCAGCGTGAACTGGCGATCGGTGAAGACGTTCCACCAGCCATTTCCCTTGATGTTGTCCTCGGGACGGAACGAGGACACCAGCAGCCCGAACGTGGGCACCGTCCAGATCACGGCGATGATGATGGCCGCGGCGGTTGCCCCGCGGGACGTCAGCCGCTGCCGGACACGAGTCTGCATGGTGGGGTTTCCCTGCGAGGCGTCATCGTCGACGTCGCGCAGCAGCTCCTTCTGGTTGTCCAGGGGCACAGTGCTCATCGGATTTCCTTCTGCTTGCGGAGCAGCCGGGCGTTGTAGACCACCACGGGCAGCACCATCAGGAACAGGACCAGGGCCAGTGCGGCGCCCCTGCCGGGCTCACCCGCCCGGAACGCCTGGGTATACATCTCATTGGCGACCACGGAGGTCTCGTACTGGCCTGCCGTCATCGTGCGGACGATGTCGAAGACCTTCAGCGTGCCGATCGTGATCGTCGTGACGACCACGATCAGGGAACCCCGGATCGTGGGGATGGTGACGTTGCGGAACTGCTGCCACGCGCTGGCGCCGTCGAGCCTGGCAGCCTCGACGATCTCCGTCGGAATGCCCTTGATCGCGGCGGAGAGCACGACCATCGCGAAGCCGGTCTGGATCCAGATCATCACGGCGATCAGGAAGAACGTGTTCTCCGGGGCATCGAGCAGGAACTGCTTGGGCTCCTGCCCGAACCACACGAGCACCTGGTTGAGCAGACCGATCTGATCCTGCTCCGGTCCCTTGTATGCGTAGACGAAGCGCCAGATCACACCTGCACCCACGAACGAGATGGCCATCGGCATGAAGACCAGCGCCTTGAGCGCTTTCTCCCCCCGCGCGCGGTCGATGAACACCGCGTAGGCCAGGCCGATCGAGGACGCCAGCAGTGGGACGAGGACCACCCAGATCAGGGTGTTCCTCAGGGTCACCAGCGCTTCGGGCTGGGTGAACATCCACACGAAGTTGTCCAGCCCGACGAAATCCCCGTTGCCGTTGGTCAGGGACAGATACGACGTCTGGAGGGCCGGGAACACCAGCCCGACTGCCAGGAGGATCAGCGCGGGAGCAAGGAAGCCCGCGACCTGCAACTTCTCGCGGCCGGACTTGGGCGCCCGATCCACCACCAGCATGATCAGGCCGATGATCGCGGCGAAGATCGCGAGTCCGATCACCACCTGTAAACCTTTGTCAGCGAAATCTTCCACAGCCCAGCCTCCTTGGTGCGCGTGCTGAAAGTAATGGGACGGCAGGGCTCTGCACGTCGAGCGTGGGCGACGCCGAGCCCTGCCGAAGCAGGCGCCCCGGACTCGATGCCGGGGCGCCTGCCGCTACCTGCCTAGGAGGAGGGCCAGCTGTCCTCGACGGTCTGCGTGACTTCCTCGCTCGATGAACCGTTGATCCAGTTCACGATGCCGCTCCAGAAGGAGTTCGCACCGACAGCGCCCGGCATGAGGTCCGAGCCGTCGAAGCGGAAGACCGTCTCCGGGTCCTGCAGCAGCTCGATCGACTGGCGGTCGAGGTCCGATCCTGCGAGTTCGGGATCCAGTCCCTTGTTGGCGCTGATGGCACCGCCCTGCTCCACGCGGGCGTTCGCGAACTCGGCGCTTGCGAGGTACGTCTGCAGTGCCTGCACCTCCGGGCGGTCCGTGTAGGCGCCGATCAGCTCACCACCACCGGTGATGGCCGTGCCCTGGGACTCGTCGATGGGCGGCGTCATGAACGCCCAGACGTCGCCGTCCTCGGCGACGTTGGTTCCTTCGGGCCAGTTGGCGGCCTGGAAGGAGGCCTGGTGGTGCATGGCGCACTGGCCGTCGAGGACGGGCTGGCCAGCCTCGGCGAAGGCCGTCGACAGGATGGAGCGGGAGTCGCCGAAGCCGCCGTTGACGTAATCGTCGTTCTTCAGGATCTCTCCGACACGGTCGAACGACTCGACGATCTGGGGATCGTTGAACGGGATCTCGTGGCTGACCCACTGGTCGTACACCTCGGGGCCGTGCTCGCGGAGCACGGCGTCCTCGACCCAGTCGGTACCCGGCCATCCGGTTGCCTCACCGGATTCGAAGCCTGCGCACCAGGGCTTCAGGTCCTCCTCCTCACTGGCGATCTTCTCGGTCAGGGCCATCATCTCGTCCCAGGTGGTCGGGACTTCCCAGCCCTTCTCCTCGAAGGTCGCCGGGACGTACCAGACATAGCCCTTGATGTTCGCGAGCATGGGGGCTGCGTAGAAGGTGCCATCTACCGTGCCGTACTCCTTCCAGTCCGCGGACCAGCCCTCGTCGACGAGGTCGGACACGGCCTGCGGAGCAGGCTTGAGGTTCGGAGCCTGGGCCGCCAGCAGGCCGGGCTGCGGGAAGATGGCGAGGTCGGGCGCGGTGCCACCCTTGGCGCGAACGCCGATCTGCGTCTCGAATTCCTTGGAACCCTCGTAGGCCACCTCCACGCCGGTGCACTCGGAGAAGTCGGCCCAGGAGTTCTCGAGGAGCTCGGCTTCGACGTCGACGATGGTCGAGTAGACGCTGACCTCGGTGTCCTCGAACGTCCCGTAGGACTCGTAGGCCGAGCAATCCGCGTCTCCCGAGCCTCCCGCACTGTTCGATCCTTCCGAACCACAGCCGGCGAGAGCGAGAAGGGAAATACTGAGTGCTGCAGCGGGCAGCGCTAACTTCCGTGAACGAATGTTCGCCATTGAAACAGACTCCTTTGTCTTGCGTACGCGTTCAAAGGGGTCATGGCGAGTTGCCGCCCTACCCAGGAATGCGCCGCCTCACTGAATTGGTCTCGCAACAGTAAGCGCTTACATCAGCAGGCACAAGGCGACCTGTGCCCAAACCGCTTTTGATGCCGATTCGTAACCGGCCTGCGGGTCAGCTGACCCGTTCCGCGCGGGTCAGGCGTGCGCGAGCCCCCGAGCTGATGTTGATCAGCACGGGCGTCCGGTAGCCGGTGACCGTGTCGAGCGCTTCGACGAGCCGGGAGACCTCGGCGGCCACCGCATAGGGGGGCACTCCCTTTCGCGGGTACACCCGCACACGCAGGCCTGGAACACCCCGCACCTCCCAGGTGCTGACAGAGGCGCCCGCCAGATCGGAGCGTTCGAGCAGCGCCGCCTTCAGCGCCTGTTCCGCGGCGGCCGCGGTGATCGTCACCGATCCAGGTGTGGCCTCGTCGACGCCGTCCCGCTGCCCCGGCGGTCCACTGCGGCCGACGGCCGCGAAGACGCCCGTTCGCCCCTTGCCCTGAGCCGCGATCCACAGGACGAGGAGGACGATCAGGAGCAGCAGGACCGCCGCGACGGACGTCCAGAGCATGGTGTCCGACTGCTCCCCGAGGGTGGTACCGGTGCGGAGGCCGTCGATCGCGTCACCGATCCGTGGTGCGACGTCACGCCACCAGGAGGCGGCGGAGGGCAGAGCCAGGAGGAGCAGACCGGAGGCCCCCACGGCGAGGGCCATGAGCCCGACGACTGCGAGAACGATGCGGTTGAGCAGGCGCGGCGTCGTATTCACTGCCCGACCACCCCCGTGTCCGCCACCAGGACGGTGATACGAGGGGCGGGCTCCACGCCCAGGCGGCCGAGGTCGTCGGCGACAGCCGCACGGACGGCATCGGCGTCGACGGGTACACCCGACGTCGGCCGGACCTGGACCCTGACGGTGCGCCGTCCCACCGTCACGAGGACCTGCTCGGGTGCCACTCCGGCCGCGACCCGCGCGCGGCGGGCCAACGACGACGCCACGACCTCGGCGTCGACGACCACGGCTGCCCGCTCGTTCGGGACCGCATAGCGCGCACGTCTGCCGGGCAGGACTGCGAGGAGGACGAGCACCGCGCCGACGGCGAGCAACAGGAGGGAAGCGGCAACGAGCAGCGAGGGTGGCACACCGTCCGGCAGCCGTCCGAGCAGCGCCACCGCGGCCTCCACGTCGAGCAGGAACGGTTCATCCCCCACGGCTCTCAGCACGGCTTCGAACAGGAGGAGCAGGCAACCCGAGATCAACAAGACGCCTGTGACGACCGAGGCGACCGCCCGGGATGAGTGGAGTTCCCGGCGCACGAACCGGGACGTGGCTTCCGGTGTGGACCGGTCGAGCTGGTCAGGACTCACAGCACCCTCGCGCCCCGCGTGACGGTGCTGCCGATGATCCGGACGTCCACTCGGCTCAGCCGCGCCCCGGTCAGTGCCTGGACCCGCTCGAGGATCGGCGTCCTGGCCGCGTCCACGCGCGCCAGCAGGGGCCCCCCGAAGGAGGCGACGATGCCGGGCTCCTCGAGTACGCGGGTCAACGACGGTACGGGAAGGGGCAGGGAGAGAACGAGCGCGAGCAGGCCGCGGTCATCCGCCAGGGATGCCCTGACCTGCGCCGGCGGCACGTCCAGCACCTCTGCGGCCACGGCCCGTGCGGTGCTGGTCAGGGCCTCGGTGGTGATCCGGTTGTGGCCGGCGACGGGAGCATGGCTCCGGGAACCACGAACGGCACCTCCGGCAGACGCGCGCACGGTCGGGACGGACTCCGTGGTCACGAGGACGAGCGGCGGCCGGAGAGGGCGTCGAGGACCCCGCGAAGGTCGAGCTTGCCCTCGATGACGCGTCCGACGACGGCGCCGCAGAGCACCAGGACGAGGGTCAGCAGAAAACCCCAGAAGCCGAAGATCAGGGCCGCGAAGGAGAGGACGGCCCCGGCCGCCATACCGGTGGTGGTGGGACTCATGGCCGGCTCACTCGGCAGGCTGCTTGAGTTGTGTCGAACCGGTCGTGCGGAGTCGCTCGACGGTCCTCGGCTCCGCAGGTGGCGGCAGGTGCACGTCGAGGATCTCGACATTGACCTCGATGACCTGGAGCCCGACCAGTTCTGTGAGTGCCTCGTAGACGGCGACGCGAACCGCATCAGCCAGCGCGTTGAGCGCGTAGCCGTACTCCGCGACGAGGCTGACGTCGACAGCGAGCTGGGTCTGACCCACCTCCACCTTCACACCGTGGATGAGGTCGTTGGCGCCGACGGCATCGCGGATGGCTCCCAGAGCCCGTCCGGAGCCGGCCCCGAGAGAGTACACGCCCGGCACGCCACGCGCGGCGATCGCCGCGATCTTCACCGCGGCGGGGTCTCCGATGAGGGTCCTCCCGCCCGGCACGTCCTGGAGAGCGGGGAATGGCCGCCCCGCGGATTGCTCGGTCATCGGATCGGACCCCTTTCGCTTGTGGACAGCCTAAGGCACTGCGCCGCCACCATGAGTGGGAACACGGGCTTGCTCCCACAGGGCCGGGCCTCCGTCGTCGCCCGCGCTTCAGGAGCCGTCACAATGCTGTGCGAGCCAATCCTGCACGGGGACGATCGCGTGCCGGAAGGCTTTCTCGTCGAAGATCCCCGAACCTTCGGGAGGCACCTCCACGGAGTGAGCGAGCGTCGTGAATTCATCCTGCAGATCGGCCGGCACCTTGTCCCGGAGGTCGAGTATCTGCTGCCGGAGGGTGACGAGCTCACTCGGATCCGGATGAGAGCGCAGGCCGAGCGGCGCGAGCATCGCCGTCGTGACCCCACCGGCCACGACGACACAGTGGTCCGACGCGCCGGACACGCCACCCGGAGTGGCCGCATCCGCCGGCGCGCCCTCGGACTGCAGGGGCGCGGGCTCCAGCGCTGGCGTGGGCAGCGCGGACGGCTGCGGCGCGGGGCTGGCGGGCATGGTGAGCATCGTGTCGGCCGGTGGTGCCGAACCCTGGCTGCAACCGGTCAGGGTCACGCCGAGGACCACGGTCAGGACACCCGGTCCGACTGCGGAACGAAGGAGTCTCACGGGTGCCCTTTCGTCTCGATTCGGTGCCGGTGGTTCAACGCACGAGGCGCCCACTACTATCCCAAATCGTTCGCCCGGGCAACCTGGGGTGAGCGGCAGGACCGCCGGACGCACACGAAAAAACCCCGCGTTCCGAGGGGAACTACGGGGTTTTCAGCGGTGGCTCCGACCGGCGTCGATCCGGTGACCTTTCGATTTTCAGTCGAACGCTCTACCAACTGAGCTACAGAGCCTTGCGACCATCTTGCGGATGATCACCGTATCCAGCCCGACCGGCGCCCCCGAAGGGAACCAGTCGCCTGAGCGACCCTGACGGGACTTGAACCCGCGACCTCCGCCGTGACAGGGCGGCGCGCTAACCAACTGCGCTACAGGGCCTTGCTAACTTCACTTGCTGATTTGCAGGTTCCAGCCTACCAGCACTTTTCGTCCTGGTTGACCGCCCGTGAGGGCATCTCCTGCGTACCCCCAACGGGATTCGAACCCGTGCCGCCGCCGTGAAAGGGCGGTGTCCTAGGCCGCTAGACGATGGGGGCCTGGACCACAGTTCGGGGTTCCTGCGACCTACCGAAAGGCAAGCACTTCCGGCCGATCATTCCCTGTCGTGGACCTGTAAAACTATAGGTCGAGTTTGCCGATTACACAAAATCAGGCACCGCGACCATCCGTCGACCGGCCGCTGCCCGGCAAGCATCCCTCGCCGCACCGCGGATGCGGTGACGATCGGTACGATCAGGGCGTGCCGTACGAGATCACCCGTGAAGAGTTCGAGGACGCCGTGAACGACGCCATCGACAAGATCCCGGACGATCTCGCCCGCGCGATGGACAACGTGGCCATCTTCGTCGTGGAGGAGTACGAGCCCGCGCCCGGCGAACCGGCAGACACCGAGTTGCTGGGTCTCTACGAGGGAACTCCCCTCACGGAGCGGGACTCGTGGTGGGAGGCAGGGTCCCTGCCGGACCGCATCAGCATCTTCCGCGGCCCCCTGTCGCGCCTGTGCGACTCGCGGGAGGAACTGGTCGAGGAAATCCTGGTGACGGTCGTGCACGAGGTCGCCCACCACTTCGGCATCGACGACGAGAGGCTCCATGAACTGGGATGGGGTTGAGGCGACACGCCGCTCCGGATCGGTGAAATGACACTGATGTTGTTTTACGATACGGATGTGACTCCTGTTGCCAAAGTGAACAGGAGGGCTCTATCGTCGGGTCTGTTGCGTCAACCACCAACGGCAGATCCGGGCGAAAGAGCGGCAGAACGTGCAGTCATCTAGAACCACCGGCAACCTCCTGCGTCACGGTGTCGCCACCCTGGCCGCCGTCGCGCTGATCGGCTGCACCATGATTGCTCCTTCGTTCGCAGCTCCGGCGAGCGATCCCGGCGGGGTGGCGCTCCCGTCGCCGGACGACATCAAGCGGGCCCAGGATGACGCCGTCGCAGCAGCCGGACTCGTTGCGGACATCGAGGGGATCATCGCGGTGGCCGGCGAGCAGCTGCAGGAGGCGCAACTCACCGCCTTCAAGGCCCAGAACGATTACAACAACGCCCTTGCCGTCCTCGACGAACGCCGGGCTGCCGCGGACCGTGCCGACCAGCGCGCTGCGGACGCCGGGCGTCAGCACGACGCCGCGGAGGAGCAGGTGGGCCGACTCGCAGGCGACCTCTACCGGTCCGGGGGTATGAACCCCGGTATCGAGAGCGTGCTGGATGGAACCGATCCCGACGAGGTCATGTACCGCGCGTCGACCCTGTACGGACTCTCGAGCAGTAGTACCCGCACCCTTGATGAGGCCCAGTCGGCACGCGACGCGTGGGCATCCCTGACCCAGGATGCCGCGGCAGCACGGCAAGCGGCGCAGGACGCTGCCGACGCAGCCCAGGCGGCCGGCGAGCAGGCCCGGGAAGCGGCGGGCAGCGCGGAACAGCTCGTCGGCGAGAAGCAGGCAGAGCGATCAACACTCGTGGGCCAGCTCGCCACACTCAGGAACACCACGGCAGAGCTCGAGGACCAGCGCCTAGCAGGCCTGGAACAGGCCCAGCGGGAGCGCGACCTCGCCCGCATGATCGCCGAATCCGCCGCTGCAGCGACGGAAGCGGCCGCCGCACCGCAGAGCACTCCCACCAGCACCCCGCCGCTGCGTGACCCGGCGTCCCTTCAAGCCCCCGCGAGAGTCGCACCCGCACCGGTCCGCTCCACGGCGGGCGTTCCAGTGGTATCGACACCGGCGGCCCCCGTTGCGCCGGCCCCTGCACCGCCGGCGGCACCCGCGCCACCGGCACCGGCGCCTCCGGCAGCGCCCGCTCCGCCAGCACCCGCACCTCCGGCAGCACCCGCACCTCCGGCAGCACCGGCACCCGCTCCGCCTGCGCCGGTGGCTCCCGCAGCACCTGTTGCGCCCGCACCAGCTCCGCCTGCCCCGGCACCGCCCGCTCCTCCTTCGAGCAGCGGCGCCGGTGCGCTGGCGATGAACTACGCACTGTCGAAGACCGGCAGTCCGTACTACTACGCGTGGGGCGGCAACGGCCCACTCGGCTATGACTGCTCGGGCCTCACCCAGCAGGCATTCGCGTCCGCCGGCGTATCCCTGCCGCGCACGGCAGCACAGCAATACTTCGCCGTAAGGCATGTGCCGCTGTCACAGATGCAGCCCGGAGACCTGGTGTTCTGGGGCAGCGGAGCGGACATCTGGCATGTCGCGATCTACATCGGCGGCAACAAGGTGGTCAACGCGCTCAACCCCAGCCAGGGCATCCTCGTCACGGATCTCGCCCACATGGGCGGCATGGGTCCGTTGAACCCGTCGGCCGGGCGGGTCTGACCTGCGACGCCGAGGCCGGCCTGCTGACACTGGCTTCGGCGGCGATGGACGACGCGTAGCGAGCCCCAGGGGATTCGGCTAGCGTACGGGCGCGATCATCGGGCCGAAGGACTTCCGGTCGTCGAGCCGTGGATCAGCCTTGTCCGGCACGACGAGCACCGGCCCCCGCGCATGGTGCAGGACGCCCTGGCTCGTGGAACCCATGAGCATCCCGGCGAAGCCTCCGCGGCCCCTGGTTCCTACGACCAGCAGCTCGGATGTCGCCGATGCCTCGATGAGGACTTCCGCGGGAGGGCCGTCCACAAGGTCCACCCAGATGTCGACGTCGGGGAAGTGGCTCTTGAGCCAGTCCCGGCCGGCCGCGAGCTGAAGGGCGAGATCGGCGTGAAGCGCCTCGCGGTCGACAGGTGCCGGCACCCACGCCAGCGAGCCGTTGAAGGGGGCGACGGAGCAGATGACCCTGAGCGCCAGTCCCCTCGAACGCGCCTCCTCCGCTGCAGCGAGCGACGCCATCCGGGCTTGTTCCGAGCCGTCCACCCCGACCACCACGACAGGTTCCACCGTCGCAGAGGGCCTCTCCCTGCCCGACTTGCCGCCGAGCTCGGGATGCCCGAGGCGCGCGCCCGTGCACACCGGGATCACTGCCGTCGGGCACTTGGAGTGCGCCGGCAGGGCGCTGCTGACGGAGCCCAGCAGCCGGCCCACGAAGCCGCCGCGACCACGTGACCCGACAACCATCAACTCGGCTTCCTCGGACAGATCGAGCAGCACACCTGCTGCATCGCCCGTCTCGATCCTGGGGTGTACGTCGACACTGATACCCTCGAGGTGCGACAGCGACTCGTTCAGGACGGCCTGGGCGCTCTCCCGGATGACGTCGTCGTCGACCGTCGCATAGCCGGCATCCATGCTCGAGGCCGCGAAGACGGGCACGGTGTACGCCGTCACGACGTACAGCGGCGCCCCGCGCCGCTCGGCCTCCCTCGCGGCCCACAACAGGGCACACGTACTCTGGTCGGAGCCGTCGACGCCCACCACGATCCCGTGCTGCGACAATCCCTCTGCGTGCTCGCTGCTCACGGCAGATCTCCCCTCGGTCGCGTGTTGTTCCCGCCTGAGCGGCCGGTTCCCCATTTGTAGCGCACTCCTGTGCATCGGTCTATCCACGGTCTGAAAAGTTATATAGGCTTCGATGAACCGTTGCGGGGGCCCGGCCTGATGGCTGGAATACCCCTATGCGCAGTGCTCTTGGCTGACCCGTTCGCAGCCAAGAGTCCGTACGGCCCGGAAGAGGCGCCGGGCCGTACGGGACCAATGCTTCGTGTGGAGGTAACTCGGTGGATTCCTTGCCGCTCGACCCGGCCCGCTCTGCGTCTGCGCTACCCGCGTCAGCAGAGCATACGAGCACGGTGGTCATCGGTTCGGGGTTGTCCGGTCTCGCCGTCGCCAGCGAACTCAGCCGCCGCGGCATCGACTCGATCGTCGTCGAGAGCCTCGAGTGCTTCGACTCCGGAGCCATGCGCACCGTGATGACCGACTCCGTCTCCCTCTCCGAGCGCACCGAACTCATGCGCCTCCTGCGCGGTTATGCCGCCTCCCACCAGCTCGACGTGCGGCAGAGCACCGTGGCGGAACACCTCAGCATCATCGGGCACCCCAAGCTCCTCTCGGCGCCCGTGGGCCGCAAGAAGTGGGCGGTCCAGACGGCAGACGGAGTGCTGCTCGCCGATCATGTGGTGCTGACCAAGTACCCGCAGAACGAGTTGCGCAGGTTCCTCAACTCGATGGGCATCGCGATCGGACGCGACTTCAAGGCGGCCCTCCGCGCCATCGGCCTCCACCTCGTCGGCGTCGGCGAACTGCTGACGCCCACCACGCGCGAGATCGTCCGCCAGGCGAAACTCGTCAGCGACGCCATCGTGACCCAGGGTCCGGCGGCGCTCAATCGCATCGCCCCGCCTCGGGCAGCCATCTCGCCCCTGGGAGCCTGACCGCTCCTGCCCTCGGCAGGCCGTCTGCGCTACTTGCTCGTACGACAGCGTCATCCTTGCCGCACGGCCATCCGCCCTACTTGTTCGCGCCGAGCCGCTTCCGGGCGGTCACCGCAAGGGCGACGGCGATGGCTATCAGGGCTGCGATCATCAGCACGACACTCCACGGGAAGTCACTCACCCCGGCCGTCTGCGTCTCGTTGGCCGGGTCCTCCTGGGCGTCCAGCGGGCCGGCGGTGGTCGCCGAGTCCGGGACCGTCGTCGTGCCCTGCTGGGTCCTGAAGGCGAAGGTGCCCTCGATGGGGTGCGAGTCCGAGCTCACGACGCGCCAGTTCACCGTGTATTCGCCGGCGGGGGCACCGGCCCTCAGCGGCTGGCTGGCGGTGCGATCGACGATCGCTACCGGACCGTCGGCCCAGTCCACACCGGCTTCGTCGAGAACCTGCACCTGGGCGCCGATCCCCGAGGGAACGTTCGAGAAACTCAGCTCCAGCGCAGGCGGCAGCACCTCCAGGGTGGCGCCCTCGGCAGGATTGCTGCCGACCAGTTCGTCGTGCGCACTCGCCGCTCCGCCCGCGCCGAGGAGCACGGCGAGCGTCAGCAGCACGGCGGAGACGATCGCGGCAGCGGAGGGGGCGGGACGACGACGGCGGTCGCTACGCGCGCTCATCGGGTGCTGTTCGGGCAGGGTCGGAAGGGCAGCCATGGTCCAACCCTACGCGTCGACACTGATCAGATGCTGGCACTCGTACGGGCATGCGCCTGCCCGGGTTCGTCATGAACGGAGCCCCGCACGAGCGCCGGGATAGAATTTCTGCGATCGCTCCCCGTCCCTACGCCCTAGGATCCCCCATGCTCAAAACTGGTTCCGTGCTGGATCGCTACTTCGACGTCACGAAGCGGGGGTCGACGTTCTCCCGGGAGATCCGCGGTGGACTCGCCACCTTCTTCGCCATGAGCTACATCGTGGTGCTCAACCCGCTCATCCTCGCGGGTGCGGATTCCTCCGGAGCCGAACTGGGATTCGAGCGCGTGGCCGCCGTGACCGCCCTGGTGGCCGGCATCCTCACCATCGTGATGGGCGCCTGGGCGAAGTACCCGTTCGCGCTGGCCACGGGGCTCGGCGTCAACGCGTTCGTCGCGATCACTGTCGCCACCAACCCGGGCCTCACCTGGCCGGACATCATGGGCCTGGTCATGCTCGCGGGCCTCACCATGCTCGTCCTCGTGCTGACAGGCTTCCGGACGGCGGTGTTCAACGCCGTGCCGGAGAGCCTGAAGACGGCGATCGTGGTCGGCATCGGCCTGTTCATCGCCCTGATCGGCCTGGTCAACGCGGGCTTCGTCCGGCGGGTGCCCGACGTCGCCAACACCACCGTGCCCGTAGGACTCGGGTTCGGCGGCGTCCTGATCGGGTGGCCCACCCTGGTCTTCGTGTTCGGCCTGATCCTGACAATCGCGCTCGTGGTCCGCAGGGTGCGCGGCGCCATCCTCATCGGCGTGCTGGCAGCGACGGTCCTCGCCGTCGTCCTCGAAGCCGTGTTCGATGTCGGCGCCAGCGTCTCTCCCGGCCAGGAGCCGAATCCGGCCGGGTGGTCCCTCGTGGTCCCCGAACTGCCGACCGGCTCGTGGGTCGGCGTTCCCGATCTCAGCCTCGTGGGGAACGTCAGCCTCTTCGGCGCTTTCGGACACCTCGGCGGCACCGCCGCCATCCTGCTGACCTTCACGATCCTCCTCAGCATCTTCTTCGACGCCATGGGCACGATGGTGGGTCTCGCGAACGAGGCGAAGCTCGTCGACGCCAAGGGCAACATCCCGGGCGTCAACCGCGTGCTGGTGATCGACGCCCTCGGTGCAGTGGCCGGTGGCGCTGGATCCGTGTCGTCGAACCAGATCTACGTCGAGTCCGGCGCCGGCATCGGGGAAGGCGCACGGACCGGCCTCGCGAACGTCGTCACGGGCCTGCTGTTCCTGCTCGCGATGTTCTTCACGCCGCTGATCAGCCTCGTGCCGTTCGAAGCCGTGGCGCCCGCACTCGTGGTGGTCGGCTTCATGATGGTCGCGCAGGTAGGCCGCATCGACTTCGACGACTGGGGCATCGCCATCCCGGCCTTCCTCACCTTCACCCTGATGCCGTTCACCTACTCGATCGCGAACGGGCTCGGCGCCGGGTTCGTCGCCTTCGTCCTGATCCGCGCCATCCAGGGCCGCGGCCGTGAAGTCCACCCGCTGATGTGGGCTGTCGCGGCGGCCTTCGTGGTCTTCTTCGGCATCGGGCCCATCGAGGAGCTCCTCGGAATCTGACGAGGCAGCGCCACCGGAAGGAACTGCTCCGTGCTAGCCGCTCCGTGGCCGCAGGCGCGTCTCCTCGACGTCGAGGATGCGCTGGGCCCGTGCGAGCACCCGCGAGGAATAGGTTCCGCGGGCCCTGGCTGCCAATAGTGCCTGCCGCTCCGCCTCGAGCACGGCGAGGCGGAGGTCGCGGTACTGGCGATGGGGCGAGCGCACGAGCTTCTGTTCCGACAGACGGGCCTTCTCCCACTCGACCTCGCTCCGCATGCCCGTTTCCATCCGCACGCGGTCCAGCACGTCGTCGTCCACAGGAACGTCCTCCCCCACGACGGCCTGCGGGTCCTCCAGGACACGGAGGCCCTCCCTCCGCAGTTCATCGAAGAGAGTCGCGGACTCCTCCCGATCGGTGCCCACATCGATGCCCTCGATCCTCAGCACCCGGATGAGGGCGGGCAGGGTGCTGCCCTGCACCAGCAGGGTGGCGACGGCGACGGTGAAGGCGATCAGCACCAACTGCTCCCGGTAGGCGAACGACGACGGAAGGGACTGCGCCGCAGCGAGCGTCACCACTCCGCGCATGCCGGACCACCCGAGGACGGTGGCGCCCTTCCAGCCGAATCCCTCACGCCGTTCGAGGTCGAAGTCGGCCTGGCGTCGCGCGTACAGCCTGGTCAAGGCCCGCTTGCGGCGCTCCTGCCGCCCATCGAGGTGCTCCTGCTGCTTGAGTCTGGCCAGGCCCCGTCGAAGCTGGAAGGTCCGCCGCTCGGCCCGGCTCGGCAGCCGCCGCATCAGCAGCACGAGGGGGAACACCCAGACGAACCTGATGAGGATCAGCACGAGGGTGGTCAGGAGACCGATCTGCACCGTCTGCCCGACCGTCAGCAGTGATTCGTCGATATTCTGCAGCAGGCTCCGGACCTCGAGTCCGATCAGCAGGAAGACGCCGTTCTCGAGGAGGAACTGCACCGTGCGCCAGTTCACGTTGTCGCTGATCCGGGCGCGTGCGTCGAGGTGGCTCGCGCTCCTGTGGCCCGTGTAGATCCCTGCCACGACCACCGCCAGCACTCCCGAGGCGCCGAGTTCCTCGGCGGGGATGAAGGCGACGAACGGGACCACCAGCGATATGGCGGTGTCCAGCACGGGATCGTCGAGCTTCGCGCGGACGAGGACAGTCACCACGCCGACCACGTATCCCACCAGGATCGCCACGACGACGGCGAACGCGAAGTCCGCGACGGCCGAGCCGACGCCGGACAATGCCCCCGCTGATGCTGCGATGGCGCTGCGCAGGAGAACGAGCGCCGTGGCGTCATTGACCAGGCCCTCCCCCTCGAGCACCGTGAGCAGGCGCGGCGGCAGACCGAGCCTCCGCCCGATCGAGGTGGCCGCTACGGCGTCGGGCGGACTGATGACGGCGCCCAGCGCGATCGCCGCGGGGAGGCCCAACCCTGGCAGGAGTGCATGCAGGAGCAACCCCGTAGCGAGCGCCGAGACCACGACGAGCGCCACCGAGAGACTGACGATCGGCGTCAGGTTGCGTCGGAAGTCCGTGACGGGCGTCTTGATCGCCGCGGCGTAGAGCAGGGGTGGCAGGATGCCCGTGAGGATCCACTCGTCCGGGATGCTGAAACCGGGAACCCCGGGCACGAAGGACAGTCCGATCCCGACGACCACCAGGATGAGCGGGGCTGCCACACCCACGCGCCTGGAGAGGACGGCGACCGCCACGAGGACGGCGATCCCGATGATTCCCAGCAGTCCCACTTCCACGCTGCCAGCCTAGTGCCGGGCTGTTCGGGGTGCCCGTGGCCCCCGTTCATCCTCGGCCGGGTTGACGCTTCGGACACCTCGGGCTTGCGAGTTTCCGGTCCCCGCAGGCCCCGCCCGGGTCGCCGGCGTCGTCCGCGACGTCAAGCGACGGCCCGCCCGTGACCCCTTGCTTCCCGCCGGTCGGCCCTGAGCGACTCGGCGTGGCCCGTCGTCAGCCACCACCGGGCCCGCTACGCCTGGTCAGTCCGTGAGAATGCGTGCCCCGGCCGCGAAGGACCTCACCCGGGCGTCCTGCCAGATCTGCGCCGGAACGCCACCGCCGAGCAGTTCGCGTGCCAGCCCCGGGTCCCCGGCCAGCGGAGCGTCGCTCCCGGCGATGATCACGTTGCCATAGCGCCTGCCCTTGAGCATGGCGGGGTCGGCGATAACGACGGTGTGGTCGAACGCCTCTCCGATGGTGGCCGCTTCGCGTCTGGCCATCGACAGGTCCGGGCCGTCTCCGCAGTTGACCACGTAGACGCCGTCCGCGGCGAGCACACGCTTGGCAGCCTGCGTGAATTCCAGCGTGGTGAGCGGCTCGGGAGTGACGCTCCCGGCGAAGACATCGCGGATCACGAGATCGCGGCTCTGCTCACTGAGCGACTCCGTGACGGCCCGCGCCTCGCCCACCCGGATACGGACGAGGGGCGCCCGCGGGAGGTCGAACCACTCACGCACCAGCTCCGCCAGTCGTCCGTCCAGCTCGACGACGACCTGGCGTGCCTGCGGGTGGGAGGTTGCGAACCGGCGGGCGAGCGAGCAGGCCCCTCCTCCGAGGTGCAGGACGCGGAGCTTCTCGGACGCCGCCCAGCGGGAGTCGACGAGGGATGCGATCCACCGCATGTACTCGAAGTCGAGCCGGAGTGGGTCGGCGAGGTCGATGTGCGAGCTGGGTACTCCGTTGATGCGCAATACCCAGCCGTTGGCGTTGTACGGGTCCGGCTCGAGCTCGCAGGTACCGGTGTCGATGGGGAACTCGCCGATCTCCGGGCGCGCACCCGCGGGTTTCGCCATCAGTAAAGCCTCTTCGAGTCGTCGTTCCAACGGGAGACCGAGCGGTTCCTGTGGGTGCTTGCTGCGCCCGCCCGGTACCGGTCGATGCCGGAACGACCGGTGGACGTTCGGTCCAATTGTCGCTGGTTGCGCTCCCCCGAGCCGTATCGCGGGAACGGCGCGTACAACGGCGCGCAGTGCCGGGCCAGTCGGGGCAGCGCCTGCCCGCGGTGCTAGCCCGGCTGGTCGGGGCGGTGCATGCGGAACATGGGCTTGTGGTGCCACGTGGGTCCGCAGAGCATCCTGGTGCCGTCCGGCACGAAGCCGTTGCGGAGGTAGAAGCGCTCGGCCCGCGGGTTGTCGTCGAGGATCCAGAGGTAGGCCGCGCGGGTCCCGATGGCGGTGTCGAGCAGCCGCTGCCCGAGGCCCGTGCCATGCGTGGACCGCAGCGTGTAGAGGTGGTGCAGCTCGAAGTCGGGCCTGTCCTCGTCGCGCCCCGGGCCGGAGGTCGCGATGCCCACGGGGCCGCCGTCGTCGCAGGCCAGCCAGCTCCGCGCGCTGCCCGACGTTCCCTCCGCTTCCTCGAAGGCTGCGCGCCGCCGTTCGATGATGGCGGGTAGCTCGGCGTCGTAGTACTCGTGATACTCCGGCGGCATAATGTGCTCGTACGCCTCGTGCAGGGCTGCGACGTGCGTGCGGGCATACGCCTCGGCGTCGTCCACGGTGGCCGGTCGGATCAGGTAGGGCAGCGTCAGCAAGGGCTGTGTCACCACGCCAGTTTAGTGTCCTGAGGCTATGGAGTGACCGGCTGTCGCGTCAGGAGTGGCCCTCGAACTGTTCCTGCTCGGTGAGCGCCGCCTCGAGCCGCTCGACCTTGCCGGTCAGCTCGCCCGTGCGGCCCGGGCGGATGTCCGCCTTCAGCACGAGGGAGACGCGGCTGCCGTAGCGGCCCACTGCCTCCGTCGCGTTCTTGACCACGGCCATCACCTCGTCCCAGTCCCCCTCGATCGTGGTGAACATCGAGTCGGTGTGGTTCGGCAGTCCGGATTCACGGACGACGGCCACTGCGGCGGCCACGGCGTCGTGCACGGACCCGTCGGGGTTCTCGCGGGAGAGGTCGGACGTTCCGGACGGGGCGACACTGAAGGCTACGAGCATGACCCCAGTCTGGCATGCACCCCCGCCGCGGGTCAGCCTCCGGAGACCGCCTTGACGAGTTCGTTCGCGCCAAGGACGAGGAACACGATGGTCGTGACCGTGAGGAACACGTTCGACAGCCACTTGTTCCGCCATTCCTTCGCGAGCCGGGTGCTGTTCAGGAGGACCAGGAGCGTGATGGCCAGGAACGGCATGAAGAAGGAACCGAGGACCCCGTAGAGCAGGATCAGGAAGAAGGGCCGTCCGATGAGCAGCAGCAGCATCGGCGGAACGGTCAGCCACAGCATGTATGCACGTGCCGGCTTGCTGGTGGCGCCCGGAGCGTCGTCGTCGGAGAGGTCGTCCGCCTTCTTGCGGAAGTTCGCCCAGAAGTCGGCGAACATGAGGCTGACGCCGTGCCACACGCCCAGCAGCGAGGAGAACGACGACGCCCAGAAACCCACCAGGAAGACCTTCGCCCAGACGACCCCGTAGCGGTCCTCGAGCACTTCGCCCATGTCGAGCAGGCCGCGGTCGCCCGTCTGGAGCGAGATGTTCGCGGAGTAGAGCAGCTCGGCGCCCAGGATGAGCATGCAGACCACGAAGATGCCGGTCACGGTGTACGCCACCGTGTTGTCCACCCGCATGACGTTCATCCACTTGGGCCGGTTCCACCCTTTCTCCCGCAGCCAGTACCCGTAGGCCGCGAGGGTGATGGTGCCTCCGACGCCGCCGGCGAGCCCCAGCACGTAGAAGACGGAGCCGGCAGGGAGGGTGGGTACCAGCCCGGTGAGCATCGACGGGATGTTCGGCAGGGCGAGGACGGCCGAGCCGACCACCGAGATGAACATGATGGCGATCATCACGGTCATGATCTTCTCGAAGAGCCCGTACCGGCCGAACCACACCAGGGCGAGGCCGATCAGCCCCGAGGCCACCGCGAAGACGTTGAGCGGGATCGCGGGGAGTAGTGCCTGGAGTGGCAACGCCGTGGAGCTCATCGCGGTCGCGCCGTACACGAAACCCCAGATGACGATGTACGGGCCGAAGTACCAGCTGGTCCAGACGCCGAGGGTCCGCCAGCCCTGGAAGATGGTCTTGCCCGTGGCGAGGTACCAGCGACCCACTCCCTCGACGAGGATGATCTTGAGGACGCAACCGATCACCGCGGCCCACAGCAGCGCGTACCCGTACTGGCTGCCAGCTATCAGGGTGGCGACGAGGTCGCCGGCGCCGACGCCGGTCGCCGCGGCCAGCAGCCCTGGTCCGACGATCCTCCACTTCGGTTTCTCGAGCCCGTCGACGTCCGTACGCGCACCCTCAGCCACTGCCTGCTCCCTCGAAGTCGTGATTGTTTCGTCGAGAGCTTAGCAAGGGCCCTGAGCAGTCCTGACCCGCCGGCGGACAGGGCAGGGGCCCGGACGTCGAACGTCCGGGCCCCTGCGGTGTCCGTTGTGCTCGCCGTCAGCTGCCGGTGACCCGGAGCGCCTCCCAGCCATGGAGTGCACCGTCGCCGGAGTACACGACGACCTTGTTGTTGCCCGGGCGGGTGTCCGCGGGCGTAGTCACGGTGACCTCGCCGTCGTCGGACGCCTGCCGCCAGCCGAGCCCCGAGCCGTTGAGGTACACGTAGTACCACTCGCCCGCTTCGAGGTTCTCCAGCGTTACCTCGCTGGGCCCGCGGCCGAACTTCTCGCCCGCGAGACCGAGGTCGACGCCGGTGGCGTCCTTGAGGTCCTTCGCTCCCGCGGGGCCCGGCACGAAGGACGGCTCCGGGTTCACGAGTTCGCCCGGCCCTGTGTCCTCGCCCGTGTAGGAGATGCTCGGTGCCGCAGGCTCCTGCATGTCCTTCCCGAGGAAGTAGGAGGTGTGCGGCGGCTGGTTGTACGCGGTGTTCTGCCACGCCACGCCCAGCCGGTACACCGGATCCGACTGCAGCGTCCTGATGCGGTGATCGGTGACGTCGACCGTCGTCGCGATGCGCAGTGCGGACGAATCGTCGGTGCGCGTCATGATCTCCTCGCGCCAGTCACCGAAGAGGTCCGCCTGCAGGGCGGGGTTCGCCTTCGTGGTGTTGTTGCTCAGCGTGCCCTCGGCCCGGTAGATCTCCTCGGACTCCTGCGTGGCAGGGTTCCACTTCGAGATGGTCGGGACTCCGGCGGCCGCCGCCGCATCGTAGTCGTTGTCCGTGATCTCGCGCAGCAGGTCGCCGTCCCACCAGGTGACGAAGTTCGCCGCCGGAATCTTCTCCGACAGCAGTTCGCCGGAGGACGAGCGGAGCTGACCGACCGGCGAGTTGTAGGCGGCGTCCCCGCCGATCGCCCAGCCCTCCGCGCCGGGGTGGTTCGGATCGATGTCAGCCATGGCCGCACGGCCGGTGTCGCGGGCGGCAGGGATGGACCAGAGGATCTCACCCGTCGCGGCGTCGCGGTAGGTCGCACCGCGGTTGCCGGAGGAGTTCATGTCCTCGTGCGCCGCGAAGACCTCGAGACCCGGGTTGGTCGGGTCGAAGTCGGAGACGTGCAGGGCGTCGCCGTGGCCGAGGCCCGTGGTGTACAGCGCCTCGCCGTCGTCGTCGATGGTCATGGACCCGAAGACGATCTCGTCCTTCTGGTCCCCGTCGACATCCGCCACCGAGAACTCGTGGTTGCCCTGTCCCCGGTACTGGCTGCCCGACTCGTCGGAGTCGAACGTCCAGCGCGAGGTGAGGTTGGTGCCGTCGAAGTCGAAGGCGGCGATCACGGCGCGGGTGTAGTAGCCGCGACTGAAGACGACGCTCGGCTTCTCGCCGTCGAGGTAGGCCACGCCGGCCAGGAAGCGGTCCACGCGGTTGCCATAGGTGTCGCCCCACGATCCGACGGCGCCCCGGGCCGGGACGTAGTCGATCGTGTCGACCGCCGCGCCCGTCGCGCCGTCGAACACCGTGAGGTATTCGGGGCCGCTGAGGACGTAGCCGGAGGAGTTCCGGTGGTCGGCCGCAGGGTCGCCGATGACGGTGCCCGCGCCGTCCACGGTGCCGTCGGCGGTCTTCAGGGTGACCTCCGCCTTCCCGTTGCCGTCGAGGTCGAAGACCTGGAACTGCGTGTAGTGCGCGCCGGCCCGGATGTTCTTCCCGAGGTCGATACGCCACAGGCGCGTTCCGTCGAGCTTGTAGGCATCGATGTAGACGGTCCCGGTGTAGCCGGCCTGCGAGTTGTCGCGGCTGTTGGTGGGATCCCACTTGAGGATGACCTCGTACTCACCGTCGCCGTCGACGTCGCCCACGGAGGCATCACCGGCCTTGTAGGAGTACGGCTGGCCGTCCTTGGTGACGGCGTCCGCTGGCTTCTCGATCGGGACGTCGAGGTACTGCTGGTCCCAGACCGTGAAGTCCTCGGTGGCCCAGCGCTCGACGCCGTCGACGACCTCACTCACGCGGTACACCGATTCCGCCGAGCCCTCCTTGTCGAGCAGGTTCGTGCTCGCCGTGACGGGGGAATCCGTGACGCGCTCGCCGTCGCGGTAGACGTGGAAGGCGATGCCGTCGTCGTCCAGGCCGAGCATGCGCCACCCCACGTAGACGCCGCCCTCGCTTTGCACCGCCACGGGTGCCCGGTCCAGCCGCTCGGCCTGGCGCTGCAGCGTGGTGGCCGCCGGAGAGGTGATCGTCGAGGACCGCTCGGAGGCGCCGCCGGCGTTCACGGCAGCGACTGCATACGTGTACTCGATGGTCGTGAGGACATCGCGGTCCGTGTAGCTCGCGCTGTCGGCCCGGCCCACGGCTTCGAAGTCGCCGAGCGTGCCGTCGGCCTTCGGCTCGGCGCGGTACACCTGGTAGAACAGGGCTCCGTCCGACGGCGTCCAGTTGATCGTGACGTCGTTCTTGTTGACGGCGCCGAGTGTGAGCCCGGTAGGCACGGGTGCCGTCGGGACGTCCGGATCCACCGTGGTGAGTACCAGCGCGTTCGACGCGACGGACTCGGTGCCCCCCGCTGCGAGGGCCACGACGGTGTACGTGTACTCGAGCCCGACGTCCGCCGTCGTGTCCGTGAACGCGGTGTCCTTCGTGTCGCCGATCGCGACCAGCTCCCTGGAGCCGGACGCCGTGCGGTACACGCGGTAGCCCGCGGCTCCCTCGGCCGCCTGCCAGGTGAGAGACACGGCGACACCGGCCCCGTCGATGCTGAGGTCCGTCAGCGCGAGGTCCGACGGCGCCAGCTGCAGCGGCGTGATCTCGATGCCGTTGAGGCGCGACGACGTCCCCGTCATCACGAGGTTGAGCTGGCCGTCGGTGACGAGGACGGGCTCGCTGGTCTTCTGTGCGACGGCGGCACGGCCGGCGTTGGCCGATCCGAAGTCCTTGCCCTCGAGCTGCACGTTGGAGCGGCTCGTGCCGATCCAGTCACCGCTGTACGTCCTCACGGCGTAGGAGCCGTTCGGTACGTCGACGGCGAAGTCGTGGCTCGGCGTCGGCAGCAGGAAGTCGCGCTCGAGGTCCGTGGGCGGCGGCGTGAACGCGATCCCGCGATCCCGACCGGCCAGTCCCGTGGTGTTGAGGAAGCCCCAGCCACGCTGTGCCGAGTAGGCGCTCGTCTGGTTGACCTCGGTGTAGCCGGGCATCACCGGCGATCCGGCCTGCTGGACGTCGAAGCGGTGGAGGGGCGACTTCGTGGCGACGCGCACAGCCGCGGACGGGGCCGACTCTCCGCGCCCGTTGACGGCGACGACGCGCACGTCGTACTCCCTGCCTTCAGCAAGGCCCGGCACGGCCGCCTGCGGAAGGGTCGAGGTCGCCACGAGGGCGTACGCTTCGTCCCCCGTCCCCGCGTCCTTCCTGAACACGCGGTAGATGTCCGCGCCCTCCACGGCGCCCCAGGTGAGCTGTGCGGTGGAGTTGGAGACGCTCGCGACGACGACCCCGGCCGGAGCTGCCGGCACTGCCGCCGGCGGTTCGGCTTCCTCGACCTCGGCGGCCAGCGGGATGTCGAGCCCCGCGACGCCGTCGGCGACCAGGCGGGCCATCTGGATGGCGCCGTACTCCTGGAAGTGGGTGTCATCCACCGTGCCCGTGGGCCTGCTCGGGTAGACGCCGGCCGGGACGTGGAGGTAAACCGACTTGGCTGCCTCCGCTCCGATCTCGTCGAGGTAGGCGCGGCTCGATGCCGCGAGGTCGACGATCGGCGTGCCGGTCTCCGCGGCCAGCTTCTGCACGGCTTCGACGTAGGCGGGGAAGGACACCACGGCCTTGCCGTCGGTCCCGAACGCCCGTCGGGACACCGGGGTGACGAGCACCGGCGTCGCACCGCGCTGTTGCGCGCCGTCCACGTACGTCCGGAGGTACTCGTAGTAGTCGGCGGGGGCGGCGAAGCGGTCGTCGACACCGTAGCTGTTGTCGTTGTGGCCGAACTGCACGAACAGGTAGTCCCCCGGCTTGATGCCGCGGAGCACCTCGTCGAGGCGGCCCTGGCTAATGAAGTTCTTGGAACTGCGGCCGCCGATCGCCCGGTTGTCCACGGCGACGTCGTCGTCGAGATAGCGGTCGATCATCTGCCCCCAGCCCGCCTGCGGTGCGACATCCGACCGGTACGTCTGTACCGTCGAGTCACCCGTGACCCAGACCGTCGGCGTCGGGGCCTGTGCGCGGTCCGCCTGGCGCTTGATGGTCAGCGCGTTCAGGTTGGCCGCCGTCCCGGCGAAGTCGAGGTTGAGCTGGCCGTCGACGACGGCGATGTCGAAGGACATCTCGAGGTACTGCCCTGCAGTGCGCGCCGTGGGCTGCACCTTGGTCATCTGCTCGGCCACGATCGCGATGTCCGTCGCGCCCGCGGCGTCGCCGGCCGTGAGGCCCACGGTGTAGTCGCCATTGGGGAGATCGACGACGAGATCGGTGTCGCCGACCGTCACGAAGTCGGAGCGCGTGGCGTCCGGCGTCCCGCGGTCGGTAGCCGTGACCTCCGACGGATCGACGAATCCCGCCCGCGAGGTGGCGCCATAGGCGGACGATGCGTCCAACCGCGCGGCGCCCGGCGCCAGCGCACCGGAGCCGAGGTCGAACGTGAGCAATCCGCCGTCGGGCAGCGCGGGCGGGTTGTTGTAGAAGCTCGACGCCGTCGCGGCGGACGGAGCGGTGATGCCGTCCGTTCCACGTGCCTGGACACGGTAGAAGTGCGGCGTCGAGGTGTCGACGGACGGATCGGTGGCGAAGACATCACCGCCGGTCTCCGCGACCTGCACGTAGTCGCCACCCACCGAATCCGCCCTAGAGATGACGTAGCCGGTGGCGCCCCGGACCTCGTTCCAGCGCAGCATCACGGACGTCTCCGTCACGCGTGCCATGCGCAGGTTCGTCGGAACGGGAAGCGACGACTGTGCCTCAGCGGCGGCGGGTGGAGGCGGTGGATCGAGCGCGAGCGCGGGTGTCCCGGCGACGGAGAGACCGAGGATCGTGACCCCGGCGAGAAGCGGGGAGGTGAAAAGGGCGCGTTGGAGACCGGATCGGGGCATGGGGAGGTACCTTCTCGTTTCGTCATTGAAAACGGTGAGCGGGATCGACTGCCCTTCCGGATGCCGGGTACGGCGGCGTCCGGAGCAGATCAGCAGCGACGTCCCGTCAGCCTAACGGTGCTCGCGACAACTAATCAATGCTTTTGGGAAAACGCTTGCCGCTTCAGGCGGAGTCTGCCATGTGGCCTGTCGAGGCCCGCTATTGTCGTCCTCCGGACCCCGCTTGCCCGGTGGGACCTGGTGCGTCCTGCTTCCACCGCAGGACGCACTAGGTTCTTAAGCGGTGCTATCGGTCTCGACTGCACGGAGGGAGGACGCATGCTCGGAGTGCTGGGTGGTTTCGCCGTCGTCGGCGCCGTGATCCTGGTCGGTTACATCGCCGGGCGCCTCGTCATCGGCGGACCCCAGGCCGGAGCCGCGCTGAACCAGGTGGCATTCTTCGTGACCAATCCGGCCCTGCTGTTCACCGTCCTCGCGGACGCCGACCTCGGCTCGGTGTTCTCGGAGTATGCGCCGATCGCCCTCATCTCCTCGCTGGGCGTCGCCGGCGTCTACGTGCTCATCAGCAGGTTCCTCTTCCGCCGGGCGGCAGCCGAAACGGCGATCGGCGCCATGGCGAGTTCCTACGTGAACGCCAACAACATAGGCATCCCCATCACCGTCTACGCCCTCGGCAACGCGGCCCTGATCGCTCCCGTACTCCTCGTGCAACTCCTCCTCCTGGCGCCGCTCTACCTGACGATCCTCGACCTCACCTCCAGCCGGAAGCCCTCCGTGCTGGCCGTGCTCACCCAACCGTTCCGCAACCCGATGATCATCACCTCGCTGCTCGGCGTCGCCGTGGCCGCGACCGGGATCCGGCCGCCCGCGCCGGTGTGGGACTCCCTCACCCTGATCGGCGGCGCCGCGGTTCCGATGGTGCTGATCTCCTTCGGGATGTCCCTGCCGGGGAGCAGACCGCTCAGGCGCAGCCCGGACCGCCTCCAGGTGCTCACCGCGACGGCGCTCAAGACGGTCCTCATGCCGGTGGCCGCCTACCTGACCGCACATCATCTTTTCGGGCTCGACGGCGAGAGGCTGCTCGGCGCAGTCGTCGTGTCCGCCCTGCCCACCGCCCAGAACGTCTTCATGTTCGCCACTCGCTACGGGCGCGGCATACCGCTGGCCCGCGACTCGGTGCTGTTGTCCTCGGCCCTGGCGATTCCGGCACTGATCGTGGTCGCCGCCCTGCTCGCCTGACCGGCGGGCGACCGCGCGGGGTCCCCCGTCCGAGCAGTAAGCCGCCTGCTTGTTCCCTGCGTGCCCTGCCCCTACTATCGAACGGTTGCCGTGCGGTTCACGGTCAGAGATTGGATGGCCATGAAGAGCAGGATCACCCCGGACGAACCGTTCCCCGCCGACCTCGGTCGGCTGAGGGACGAGGATGTCGAGATCCTGAACAGCAAGGTGCATCGCGAGATCGAGCACGAGGTCGCCGAGGACGGCGAGGTGGCCACCGAGACGGAGTTCCGGAAAGCCGAACTGGCCGAGGAACTCGACGACCGCGAGGACGGTCCGCGCCTGACGCTCGTCCCGCAGCACGCGAACCCGGAGGACTCCGCCGGAACCAGCGGCGAGCCGGCCCCTGGCGCCCAGGAGACAGCAGCGCCGGGCGAGCGGACCGAGACGGCGCCCAGTCGCTTCGCCTTCGACGCGGAGCGGAACTGACGCCGGTTCACCGCGCCCTGCAGGCCGACTTCCCGCGCGCAGGGCGTCATCTGGAGCCGGGCGGCTCCCACCGGGGGACATGACGCCGCAGGAATGACATGGGAGCCCGCGGTGTTGGCGCAAGGGTCAGGGCGATCATTAGTCTTGACCGCAGTACGCCCTTCGGATTTCAACGGTGCAGCCGGGGCGACGACCGCCGGAATCCCCATGATTGGTATCCCTTGTCTGTTTCCTCCTCGCCGGTGAAGACCACCGCACCGTTCCCCTACATCGGGCTGCTGTCCCTTGCGGGAGCGATCTTCGTCTCCGTGACCAGCGAATTCCTTCCCACGGGACTCCTCCCCGCCATGGCGCGTGACCTCGACGTCAAGATCTCTACGGCGGGTTACCTCGTGACCATCTTCGCCGGCACCGTCGTCATCGCGACCACTCCACTCGCTGCCGTGACGCAGCGGTATTCACGGAAGTCGCTGATCGTCGTGGTGCTGCTCGTCATCGCCGTGGCGAACGTCATCGCGGCGATAGCGCCCACCTACGGCGTGCTCGTGGCGGCCCGCATCCTCGGCGGGCTGGCGCACGGCCTGTTCTGGGCCGTCGTGGCAGCGTACGCGGCGCACCTCGTCCCCGCCCACCAACTCGGCAAGGCCGTGTCCATCACCGCCGGCGGCGGGACGGCGGCGTTCGTGCTCGGCGTGCCGGTGGGAACGGCCATCGGCAATGCGCTGGGCTGGCGTGCGGCCTTCGTCATCATCGGGGTAGTGGTCGCCGTCCTCGCCCTCGTGATCGTGAAATTCCTGCCACCGGTCAACCACCACGTGGAACGGAAGGCCGGAGAGGAACGCGTTCCCCTGTACCGGGACCCGAGCTTCAAAGCCGTGCTCCTGCTGTGCACCGTGATCCTGATCCTGCTGACCGGCCAGAACACCTTCTACACCTACATCGCCCCCTGGCTGACGGACGTCTCCTCCTTCGAGCAGGGATCCGTCGCCCTCGTCCTGTTCCTCTACGGCGGTGCGGGGATCATCGGGCTGGTCGGTGCCGGGTACGCCTCCGACCGTTTCCCGCGCAAGGCGTTCGTCGGCGTCGTGCTGGTCGTCATGGCGGCAGTCCTCACCCTTGCGCTCGCCACCGCCAGCACCGTGGTGGTCCTGATAGCCGTCATCGTCTGGGGCGCGGCGTTCGGCGGCATCCCCGCGATGCTGCAGACCCGCATGCTGCGCACCGCGTCCTTCCGGACCCGCGATCTCTCGGCCGCGCTCCAGACGACGGCGTTCAACGTGGGCATCGGTGGCGGCGCCCTGCTCGGCGGACTCCTGCTCGACGGCATCGGGCTCGACGTCCTCCCGTTCGTGATGATCCTCCTCGTCGCGATCGGTCTCGGACTGAGCCTCGCCACCGACACCGTGAAGGACCGGCGGGAGCGCCACCAGCTGCGCGCGAGCTGATCCGTCGGCCGCTCCGGCCCCGCACCGAGGGCCCGGGCTGCGTGCTTGGTCACAATCGGACCGTCGGATGCAGCGGCCGCAACCGCTGGAAGCGGTCACCCCTCGGCGTGGCTTGCAGCACCCCGAGTGGCGCCGACTGCACGCCGGCGGGGCAGAGGATTCGCCGGGGATAGAGGGAAGCAGGCGCCCTGCGCCCGCTCGGGCGGAGGCCGCCGGCGGGTCGGACCCGGACGCGCGGAAGCAGCAGCGGATGGTACCGGCAAGCAGCATCCGGGCCGAATTGCGCCACGCCCGGCTCGTGCGCCGCGCGTATCGTAAGCCCTATGTCTAATTCCACCGAGCCCATTCAAGGATCACCGCCCAGCGAGGACACGCCCTTCGAGGCCCCTCCCGGAGAGGCACCCGCGAAGGCCGCGCTGGACAGGCCCGTCCTCTTTATCTCGCTGTCGATCGTCATCCTGCTGATGCTCGCGGCCGTCATCTTCCCGACCGCCTTCTCCGATGTCACCACCGCGGTGCTGAACGGCCTCGTCTCGAACTTCGGCTGGGCCTTCGTCCTCACGGCAACCGGTTTCGTCGTATTCGCGCTCTTCCTCGCCTTCAGCAAGTACGGGCGCATCCCCCTCGGCAAGGACGGCGAGAAACCCGAGTACTCCCGCGCATCCTGGATCGCGATGATGTTCAGTGCCGGCATGGGCATCGGTCTCATGTTCTACGGCGTGACCGAGCCGATCACGCACTACCTCACGCCCCCCGTGAACGGCATCGAGCCCGCCACCTCCGAGGCGGCGCGCCAGTCGATGAACTACACGCTCTTCCACTGGGCCATCCATCCGTGGGCCATCTACGCCGTCGTCGGTCTGGCGCTCGCCTACTCGGCCTTCCGCAAGGGACGCGGCACCGGCTTCAGCGGCGCCTTCACCGCACTGTTCCGGGGCCGCCCCACGCCCAAGGGCATGCGCGCCATCGACGTCTTCGCGATCTTCGCAACCCTCTTCGGATCCGCCACCTCCCTGGGCCTCGGCGTCCTTCAGATCAACGGCGGGCTCACCAAGGTCTTCGGAGTGGGCAGCAGCCTCGGTCTGCAGATAGGACTGATCGCCCTGCTGACGGCCTGCTTCGTCCTGTCCGCCGTCAGCGGCATCAGCCGAGGCATCAAGTGGCTCTCCAACGGCAACATGATCCTTGCCCTGGCCCTGCTGTTCTTCCTCTTCGTCGTCGGCCCCACGGTCTTCATCCTGGAACTGATCCCGGCATCGGCGGGCAACTACCTCATCAGCCTGCCCCAGATGTCCTCGCGCACCGGCGCCTTCGGCGGACACGAGTGGCTCGCCGCCTGGACGATCTTCTACTGGGCATGGTGGGTCTCGTGGACCCCGTTCGTCGGTTCCTTCCTCGCGAAGATCTCGCGCGGCCGCACCATCCGCGAGTTCATCATCGGGGTCGTCGCCGTTCCGAGCCTCATCAGCGTGGTGTGGTTCGGCGTATGGGGCGGCTCGGCGCTCAACCTCCAGAACAATGGCGTCGACATCGCGGCGGCGAATGCCGAGAGCCAGGAGTCAGCGATGTTCGCACTGCTGGCCGAGTACCCGCTGGCCTCGGTGACCTCGATCCTCGTGGTGATCCTCGTCGCCATCTTCTTCATCTCGGGAGCGGACGCCTCGTCGATCGTCCTCGGATCGCTGTCCTCCTTCGGCGCGGCCGTGCCGCGCAAGTGGCTGACCATCATGTGGGGGGCCCTGACAGGCGGCGTGGCCGCTATCCTGCTGTCGGTCGGAAGCCTCCAGGCCCTGCAGACACTCACGATCATCGCCGCGGCACCGTTCCTGCTCGTGATGATCGGGCTGTGCGTGGCGCTCATGATGGACCTCTCGAAGGACCCACTCATCACCGGAGCCCGGCGCGCCGGCTCGCGCACTGCGCGCACGGCAGGGCAGCTCAGGTCCTGACACGACAGGCCTGAATGGTCCGGGCGGGGAATCCGCGAGGCAGAATGGTGCGATGCGCGCTGTCTGGTTCGACGAATTCTCCGCCCGTCCCGTTCTCAGGGACGTTCCCGAGCCCACCCCTTCGCGGCGAGGCGTCGTCGTCCGGGTGGAGGCGACCGGCCTGTGCCGCAGCGACGTGCACGGTTGGCTGGGGCACGACGACGGGATCGCCCTCCCCCACGTCCCCGGCCACGAACTGGTCGGCACCATCACCGCGCTCGGTGACGAGGTCCGCCGCTTCTCCGTGGGTGACCGCGTCACCACTCCCTTCGTGTGCGCCTGCGGGCAGTGCCCGGAGTGCGCGTCCGGCAACGGTCAGGTGTGCCGGAACCAGACACAGCCGGGCTTCACGCACTGGGGCTCGTTCGCCGACTTCGTGGCCCTGCACGACGCCGACACCAACCTCATCGCCGTGCCCGCCTCTTTGGACAGCGGCGCAGCTGCCCTTCTCGGCTGCCGGTTCGCCACGTCCTACCGCGGGCTCGTGCACCAGGCGCGCCTCGAACCCGGGGATACGCTCGTCGTGGTGGGCTGCGGCGGGGTAGGACTGAGCGCCGTCATGATCGGCGTGGCGCTGGGCGCGGAGGTGGTCGCGGTCGACGTCGATCCTGCGGCGCTGGAGCGCGCCGCCCGCTTCGGCGCCGTCAGCACCGTCGACTCGGCCTGGATGTCCCGAGCCGCGGTGCTACAGGCCCTGGCGAATGCGGCACCCTGCGGGTTCGACGTGTCCGTGGACGCCCTCGGCCGCGAGGAGACCGCTGCAGTGGCGATCCTCTCGCTACGACCCCGCGGCCGCCACGTGCAGATCGGCCTCTTCCCGAAGGACCCGGTGATCCCGATGGGCGCGGTGATCGGCAAGGAGCTGTCCGTGCTCGGCAGCCACGGGATGCCGGCGCAGGACTACCCGGGCCTGCTCGACCTCGTCGCCGACAACAGGTTGCGTCCGCAGGACCTGATCGAGCGGACCATCCCCCTCGCGGACGTCCCCGATGCCCTCGTCGCCATGGCGGACGACCGTTCGGCAGGTGGGGTGACCGTCGTCGACCTCGTATCCGGTTGCTAGGCCTTCATGGCGAGGACGAACCGGTAACGGACATCGTTGCGTCGGAGCCGCGCGAGGGCCTCGTTGACCTCGGCCACGGGCACCACCTCGACATCCGCGGTGATGCCGTGGTCGCCGCAGAACTCGAGTAGTTCCTGAGTGGCCCTGGTTCCGCCACTGCCAGCCGAGGCGATGCTCTTGCGCCCTATCAGCAGGGCCATCGGATCGAAGTCGAGCCTCTCCGGGATGCCGAGGCTGCAGAGCGTCCCGTCCATCGCGAGGACTCGCAGGTACGGCGTCATGTCGTGGGGAACGGACGCTGTGTCGAGGATGAGATCATGCGTGTCGTGCTGGGCGCTCATCGCATCACTGTCGTTCGACAGAACGACATCGTCTGCCCCGAGCGCGTAGGCAGCATCCGCCTTCGACGGCGACGTGGTGAAGACGGTGACCCGCGCACCAAGCGCCTTCGCGAGTTTGACCGCGAGGTGACCCAGACCGCCGACCCCCACGACTCCCACCCGTGTGCCCGGTCCGACCTGCCACCGGCGCAACGGCTCCCACACCGTGACTCCGGCACACATCAACGGCGCCACAGCCGCAGCGTCGAGGTGGGGCGGCACTGCGTACGCGAAGTTCTCGCGCACCACGTAACCGGTGGAGTAGGCGCCCTGGGTCGGCAGTCCGTCATGCCGGTCCGAGCCGCCGTAGGTGAGGGTCGGGAAGGCGTGGCAGTAGTTCTCCTGATGGGCGAGGCAGGCGGTGCAGGCCCCGCACGAGTCCACGATGTTCCCTACTGCCACCATGTCCCCGACGGCGAAGCGCGTCACCTCGCTGCCGATCTCCGCCACCCTTCCGGTGAACTCGTGGCCCGGCACGAGCCGAGCCGGACCCTGCGCGGCCGAGTCGACCGCATCCAAATCGCTGTGGCACACACCGCAGTAGTGGACGTCGACCGCGAGGTCGTCGGGACGGAGCTGTCGTCGCTCGAAGGCGTAGGGCGCGACGCCGTCGCTGCCCTGCTGCGAGGCGTAGCCGGTGATCTGTCTCATTCCTGCTCCTCAAGTAAACCAACCGTTTGGTTGGTTCCGTCACCCTACCCCTTCCCCCGCCGCGAAGTAACTACCTGGTTGGATTAGAGTGGGCGGCATGGGCAACAGCGATGCGACCAAGCGGCGGATACTCGACGCCGCGACCGCGGAATTCGCCCGTTCCGGACTCGCCGGGGCTCGTATCGATCGCATCGCTGCTGCAGCGCAGGCCAACAAGGCGCTGCTCTACGCCTACTTCGGCAACAAGGAGCAACTCTTCAGCGCCGTCCTGCAGGACAGCCTCCGTGCCATCGTGGACGCCGTCCCGATCGATGGCGAGAACCTGCCGGGCTACGCCGTGCGCCTCTACGACGACTACCTCGCACATCCCGTCGTCGTGAAGCTCGCGGTCTGGACCCGGCTGGAGCGGGCCCCGTCCGGTGGGCTGGGACCGGAGATCGGCACGCTGGACGAGGCGAAGTTCGCATCGATCGCCTCCGCTCAGGCGAAGGGCCTCGTCGATCCCGGAATCCCGCCGGCCCACCTCTTCTCGCTGGTGATCGCGCTCTCCCTGACGTGGTCTCCTGTCAGCACCACTATCGCTGCCGCGCCGGACGATCCCGAATCGGAGCACGAGGAGCGACGTCGACTGATCCGTCTGGCCGTCGGGCGACTCGTCGCCCCGGGGTAATCAAGTATCACCATGTCCCTGTCATGGTGATACTTGGTCATGGACGAACACCCGGCGCTTCCGGCCCAGACCCCCTCGAACGCCGTCACCCTGAGGTTCCTGGCCTCTCCCACCGATCTCGGGCACAGCGGCTCGGTGGACGCCGGAACAGTGCTCGAGTGGGTGGACAAGGCGGCGTACGCGGCAGCGGTCGGCTGGGCCAAGACCTACTGCGTGACGGCCTATGTGGGCAACATCCACTTCGCCGACCCGGTGGTGGTGGGCGATCTCGTGGAGGTCGAGGCCACGATCGTGCACACGGGCACGTCCTCCATGCACATCCGCACCGTGGTCTCGTCCGGTTCCGTCTCCGGGAACGACGGCGGGAAGCGCAGCGAGTGCCTCGTGATCTTCGTGGCCGTGGGACCCGACGGAAGGCCCGTGCCCGTCCCCGCCTTCGTGCCGGCCACGGATGACGAGCGGCTGGAGAGCGAACACGCGGTGGCGCGGATCGGCGTCCGCAAGGAGATCGTCGAGGAGATGCGCCGACAGGAGTACACCGACGCGGGCACGGCGGAACGCACCGTCCTCCGGTTCCTGGCCGCACCCACCGACGTCAACTGGGGCGGCAAGGTGCACGGTGGAACGGTGATGGACTGGATCGATGAAGCGGCCTACGTCTGCTCGACGCGGTACTGCGGACTCGACACGGTGGCCGTCTTCTCGGGCGGCGTCCGGTTCCTCAAGCCACTGCGCATCGGGGACGTCGTCGAGGTGGAGGCGCGCCTCGTCTACACGGGTCACAAGGGCATGCACGTGGCCGTCCATGTCCGCTCGGGGAGCCCGACGTCGCGGGAGATGGCCCTGACCACCACGTGCCTGACCGTGATGGTCGCGCGCGACGACGAGGGCACCGCTGTCCCGGTGCCGCCGTGGGTGCCGCGCTCGGAGGAGGACCACCGGCTCCACGAGCATGCCCGGAACCTCCTGCTGATCCGCAGCCGCGCGCCCGGAGCGATCCTCCCCACCCATCTTCGGGTGGCCACCGGCTAGGAGGCGCCGGTGGGTGGACCCTTCGTCGGCCTTCAGGACCGGTTGCGCCCGGCGATCCGATAGGACTCGTCGATCAGTTCCGTCAGCTCGCCGAGGTCCACCGCGCCGAGCCGGACGAGGACCAGCGCTTCGTACCGCTCATGGTGTGGATGGACGAAGAAGACGGCCGGCTGGGTAGCGATCAATGCGTCGCGCTCGGCGGTCTTGACGGTCAGGACGGCGTCGTCCCACATTCGGGCGAACAGCGTGCGGCCGAACCACGCGGGCCTGTTCCAGCTGAGCCGCTCGGAGGCCCCGGGCAGTGCGAGGCATACCGACCGGACGTCGTCTTCGCTGACCATTCCCCAACCCTCGCACCGGCAGCCCCTCCGGTCCAGTGGTCGTCGTTCAGCTTCTGAGAAGGCGTTCGAGCAGGTCGACGGCGAGAACCAGGGCGTCCTCGTCGACGTCGAACCGGCGGTGGTGGTGCGGTGCGGGGTTGGAGGCACCGACGAAGATGTAGGTGCCCCAGCCACCGGCCGCCTGGACGTCGCGGATGAGCAGGTGTGCGTCATCGCTTCCACCGCCGGAGGGACCCTTGGGGGTGAAGGTCGTGATGCCCGGAACGCCGGCGGCCGCGCGGGCGACGTCCTCGAGCAGCCCGTCGTCCGGCTGCGAGACCGCGGCCCGTCCGTAGGCTTTCGTGGAGACGGTCACCCCGTACATCTGCCCCGCTCCCTGGACGGCTGCCTCCGCACGGTCGTTGAGACCGTCGAGGACCGCGTTGGACGTCGACCGGGTCTCGTAGGTGATGGTGGCACGTGCGGGGATGATGTTGGCGCTGCCCTCGGCGTGGAAGGTCCCGACGTTGACTCGGGTGTCCGCCTCCGCGAAGCGGGTGAGTCCGAGGATCGCGAGGGTCGCCTGGGCGGCGGCCGCGAGGGCGTGGCGTCCCTTCTCCGGTGCTGCCGCCGCGTGGGCGGCCTCGCCGTCGAACGTGGCTTTCCACTTGGTGGTCGCCATCGCGTCCGTGACGCCGCCGACCACCGTCCCGGTCGGCAGGTCTCCACCGAGGTGGACCGCGAGCATACGGTCGACGCCGCGCGTGACCCCGGCGTCGATCATCGGTTGCGCCCCGCGGACACCCTCCTCGGCTGGCTGGAACATGATGCGCACGCGGCCCGGGAAGTTCCCGTCGCGCAGGCGGTCCGCGAGCGCCAGGCCGATCGCTGCGTGGCCGTCATGGCCGCAGGCATGCATACACGGCGTGGTGGAGCGGAACCCTCCAGCCACCGGGGCATGATCGGTGGCGGTCTCCTCGTCGACCGGCAGGGCGTCGATGTCCACCCGGAGTCCCCACGTCGGCCCTGCCCGGTTCCCCTCCAGCTCCGCGATGATCGCAGTGCCGTGCTCCTGGAAGTAGGCGACATCCTCCGCCGATGCTCCGGCTGCGACGGCCCGCCCGCCCCACTCGTCCTTCTCGGCCTGGGTCGGCGGGAGCGCGATGCCCCCGACGTCGATCGCGCCCCTTCCGGTGATGGCGCGCACGCCCATCCCCGCCAGTTCCGCGAGGATCAGGGAAGCCGTCCGGTACTCGAGGAACCCGGGCTCGGCGTGGGAATGGAACTGGCGGCGGAGGGCAGTGATCGTCTCGGGTCTCATGGTTCGACCCTACGCACCGCCCGGCGACGGTGGCGCTACCGCATCCGGCGGCAGCAGTCGCCACCGCGAGTGATCACGCCGGCATAACGATGAGCGCACGAATCTGCATCGATCGGGCGGTACCGGCAACAATCCCGTTGCGATGCTGTTCCTCACCCCCGGAGGAACAGCATCATGGGGCGATCCAGCCGCGTTTCGAAGGAGTAACCATGCATCGATCAGCTACGTCCGCGCTGTTTCCGTCCGGGGCCTTGTGCCTCGCCGTCGTGCTCGCCTCCTGCAGTTTCCCTGGCTCGGGCACCGCGGGCGGTGATCCGGACCAGGAAGCCGACGTCGTCACGGCGACCTCGTCCGCGCCGACGCCCACATCGACCCAGTCGCCGTCTCCAGCACCCTCCCCGTCCCCAGCTACGCCACCGGCATCAACGGCGTCAGCGAACCCGGTCGCAGACGGGGACTGGGCGACCTACACGACGACGGACGGGGGTTTGTCCTTCGATCACCCGTCCGGCTGGTCGGTGGCCGTCTCCCCGGATGCACCTGCCCAGGGCGCTTCCGTCATCGTCACGGACGAAGCCGGTCGACAACTGGCAACCCTCCGGACCAATCTGGTCACCGGGGCAGTATGCCCGGCGGAACTTCCGTATGCCCTGCTCGATTCGGAGCCCCTGCCGGCGCTGGCACAGGGACCGGACGCTCCGAGGTTCGTCTTCGAGGGACGCACGGATCCCGCCGTGGCAGATCCGGTGGCCGCATCGACGCTCGCCTACGGCATCACCTCCGCCCCTGAACCAGCGGGACCCACGGCCTGCCCCATCTCCCACTTCTTCACGTGGCCGCCGTCCGGGGCTGCCTTCGGAGGCACCTACGATCCGTTCGAGGTGTATCCAGGCAAACCGATGCACATCGACACTCCGCAGACCTACATGGAGACGGAGGAGTACCGGGATATCAGGACGATGATCACCTCGCTGCGTCCTGCGGGCTAGCAGGCCGTGACCTGATGGGAATTTCAGCCCGCGATGACGGCCGAGTGCCTGACGGTCGGCTCGGGCAGGAGGAATGCGCGGATGGCTGCCGTGATCTTGCTGCCGCCCTGCACCGACGGTTCGATCGGATTCGCGTAGTCGCCGTCGTCGTCGCACACCAATCGGAGGTCGACGACGGACACGCCTCGCGCGAAGGCCGCCCGGGTGATGCAGTCGTTGAAGAACGCGAGCGCCGTGCGGATGACCCTGTAGGCCGGCTCCGAGCTGGGCGTGTCGTAGATGGTGCAGACGGCGACGGGCAGACCCATGGCGACAACGCGGTCGAGCATGGTCGCGTAGTCGTGGGCGAAGGCCTGCTGCGCGGCATGGAACGCGAGAAGTGCTTCGGGCACGCTCCCGACGGGCCGCTGCAGCAGGTGGCTGTGTCCGAGGGCGTCGTTGCCGCCGACGCTGACCACGAGGTGGGTGGCATCGGCGGGCACGGAGCGCAGCTGGCGGGCGACTCCGGTCGTGATGTCACCATCGACCGCCAGCAGGGTGGCGGACCAGTCCACCGGCAGGATGTCCCGCAGCTGCTCCACGACGTCGGGCCCCCCGCCGACATACCGTTTGTTGTCGAAGATGGAGTCCCCCAGCAGCACCGCGTGTCCCATTCGCCCTCCCGGCAGGTATCGCTCCATCCTCGCGGAGCGCCTGTCCGGCCCTCCAGCCCCGCCCTCGGGCAGGTAGCGCTTGCGCCGGTCCCGCGCTCGTGCTCCCGGCCAACTGGTGGCGCCCGTCGGGCAAATTCGTGCGCGCTTTCCCTGGCGCCTCCCGGCATGATGGAGCTGGAATGCCTGCCGGGCAGCACGGCAGGACGGGACCGATGCGTGGCGAGGGACGGCGGCATGGAAGCACAGCAGATCCGGGATACCGACGCGCTCCGCCGGCTCGTGCCGCGCTCCGCGTCAGGGCAGCGCATCCTGCTGGGGGTCGTGGGGGCGCCGGGCGCAGGAAAGACCACTCTCGCATCCGCACTGGTGGCCCTCGATCCCCGAGCGTCGGCGCATGTCCCCATGGACGGCTTCCACCTCGCCGACCAGGCCCTGAACGCACTGGGGCTCCTCGGACGGAAGGGCGCCCCCGAGACGTTCGACGCACACGGCTATGCGGCACTGCTCGCACGGGTCCGGCGGAATCCCGGTCATGTCGTCTATGCCCCGGCCTTCGAACGCACCCTCGAGCAGCCACTGGCCAATGCTCTGCCCGTTGCGCCATCGGCAGCCCTGGTCGTCACCGAGGGCAACTACCTCCTGCTCGATGCCCCGGGCTGGCGTGAAGCCAGGGAGCAGCTCGACGAGGTCTGGTTCGTCGACGGCGACCAGGAGGTCCGCCGTCGTCGCCTGGTCGACCGCCACATCCGCTTCGGCAAGGACGCGCGCGCCGCGGAGGAGTGGGTGCAGCGCGTCGACGAGCCGAATGCCGCGCTCGTCGGGGCGACGAGGAGTGCCGCGGACCGCATCGTCGACCTGTCCCAGTGGCAGCCGGCCGAGTCATGACACGCCGCAGGACGACCTGCCCTGATCAGGTCCGCCCATAATTCTCCGCTTCCCGCGCAGTCCGGACCCGTCACCGGGAAGTGAATTCGCCCTCGCCCGGTTACGCCTCGTAGACGCACCGCCCAGGTGCCCGATCCAACCCACCAGGAGGACACACATGACCATCGTCATCACCGGAGCCACGGGTCACCTCGGCCGCCAGGTCGTCGAGCAGCTGCTGGCGCGCGGCGTCGATCCCTCGACCATCGTCGCCGGTGGACGCAACGAGGAAGCCCTCGGCATGCTCGCATCGCACGGTGTCCGTACCGCGCGCGTCGACTACGCGGACGCCACCACGCTCGACGCCGCGTTTGCGGGGGCCCACAAGATCCTCCTTATCTCGGGCAACGAGGTGGGGCAGCGCTCCGTCCAGCACAAGGCCGTGATCGACGCCGCCCGCCGGGTGGATGCCTCACTGGTCTACACGAGCGCACCGAAGGCATCGACATCGGCGCTCGTCCTCGCGCCGGAGCACAAAGCCACCGAAGGACTTCTCGAGGGCTCGGGACTGACCTACACGGTGCTCCGCAACAACTGGTACACCGAGAACTACGACGACACCATCCGCCAGGCGGCCTCGACGGGCGCGATCCTGACGAGTGCGGGTGACGGCAGGGTCGCGAGCGCGACGCGCAGGGACTACGCAGAAGCGGCCGCCGTCGTCCTGCTCTCGGACGAGTACACGGGCGAGATCCTCGAGCTCGGCGGCGATGAGCCCTGGACCATGGAGGAGCTTGCAGCCACCGTCTCGGACGTTGCCGGCAACCACGTCACCGTCAACCAGGTCTCGACCGACGAGCACATCGCGGCACTCAAGGGCTTCGGACTCGACGAGGGCACGGCAGGCTTCGTCGCCGCAATCGACGCCAATATCGCGGACGGACTCCTGGCCGAGAGCGACGGCACGCTCTCCCGCATCATCGGGCGCCCGACGACGCCGCTGAAGCAGTACGCCATCGAGCTGCTGGGCAAGTAGCTGATGGCGTTCGCCGTCGCCCCCGCCATCGACGTCGCCTCGCGGCCTACGCTGGCACGACGACGGCGGTTCGCCGCAGCAGGAAGGAGCGCTCATGCCGAACGACCCGGATCTCTCGGTGGGGCAGGTGGCCGCGCGCAGCGGCATGAGCGTCTCCGCGCTGCACTTCTACGAGCGCCAGGGCCTGATCCACAGCCGAAGGACCGCTGGCAACCAACGCCGGTAGGACCGCTCGGTGCTGCGCAGGGTAGCCGTGATCGCGGCGGCGCAGCGCGCTGGTATCCCCCTCGCGACGGTCGCCACCGCCTTCGCGGAGCTCCCGAAGGACGGCGTGCCGGACCAGGCGGATTGGCAGCGGCTCTCGGCGACCTGGCACCAGGAGATCGACAGGCGCATCGCCCAGCTGGAACACCTCCGCGACCGACTGGGCGGGTGCATCGGCTGCGGGTGTCTTTCGCTCGCGACCTGCGGCTTCGTCAACCCGGACGATGCCGCGGCATCGAAGGGCATCCGCTCGACGCTGCTCGACTCCTGACCGATTTGACCTCAACCTTTGTTCAGGTTCTAGCGTTGGAGGCATGACGATCCCCACCGGGCACGCCGCCCCCACCGCAGAGCTCTTCAAGGATGCGTTCCGCACGCACCCTGCCGGCATAGCCGTGATCACGGCGCAGGGGCCCGACGGTCCGGTCGGCCTGACGGCGTCATCGGTCTCCTCGGTATCGGCGGAACCACCTGTCCTGGCCTTCTCGGTGTCGACGGCGTCGTCGTCGGCCGCCGTCCTCGTCGCTGCGGAGACCCTGGTGGTGCACCTGCTCGGCGCGGAGCAGCTCGACATCGCACGCCTGTTCGCCACGCGGGGGGCAGACCGATTCGGCGGAGCGGTCGAATGGCAGCCGCTCCCGACGGGCGAGCCGCTCCTGACTGACGCACCCTGGGCCCTGCGCTGCCGTATCCTGCACCGACTCCCCATCGGCGGATCGATGATCCTCGCCGCCGAGGTCGTAACGATTGAGCAGGCCAGGAGCGACAACGCCACCCCGCTCGTCTACCACAACCGTTCCTACCATCGCCTGGGCGACCAGTCGATGGTGGGCTGAAACCACCGCCACACCGAACGAGGAGCACCACATGAGCGAATACGTACTGCCGGATCTTGACTACGACTACGCGGCCCTGGAGCCGCACATCTCGGGCCGGATCATGGAGCTGCACCACTCCAAGCACCAGGCCACCTACGTCAAGGGCGCCAACGACGCCCTCGCGCAGCTGGCAGAAGCCCGCGCGACAGGCCAGTTCGGCACCATCCCGAAGCTCTCCAAGGA
>NZ_PJIQ01000055.1 GCF_002929745.1 Arthrobacter sp. B1805 | reverse complement strand
GCTTGCGGGAGCCGCATCTACTTGCCCTGCGTCCTCGGTGGCCGAGGGCTCCGCGTCCGCGGGGGCGGTCGCCGCGGTGTTCGTCTCCGTACTGGCTTCGCCCGTAGGGGCGGCCGGATCAGTTGCCGTGGTGGGACCGGTGGTTGCCGGGGTTACGGATTCACCGTCGGGGGCGTAGGTGAAGATATAGGACCCTTCGATGGGGTGCCCATCGGCGGACACGGTCCGCCAGTCCACCGTGTAGGAGTCCGCGTGTTCGAGTTCGACCCCGGTCGAGATGACCGGGCCGTCGATGGTGACCTCGCCCGAGCTGGCCGGGTGTCCGTCTCCGGCGGTGACCTCGATGATCGTCGTCTGCAGGGCGTCGCTGCTCTGGGGGGCCCCCGTGAGGGTAAGCGACACCTCGCCCGGGTCGGTGGTGATCGTCTCTCCTTCCGCCGGCGAGGTCGAGACGAGGGAGTCGTGGGCCTGGGCGGGAAGAGCGGTGGTCAGGCCGAGGAAGGACAGGGCCAGGCCGGCGGTCGCTGCGCGGGCAATGAAGGATCGCCCGGTGGTGGTGTTCATGATGAAAGCCTTTCGTGCTGTGTCGGACACGCTTCGGTGCCGTCACGCGGGATCAAGAAGGATCAAAGGGGGTGCCGTGGGGTGGGCGGCATGCTCCGCCGCACCCTAAACGGTGCTGGAGGTGTTCGCCTCGGGCGCGGAAGCTACGACGCGCTGCCCGGGTGCGGAACGGGCGGTCCGCGGACACCGCCGGCGTGGAAGTACGGCGCAGGATGCGGGCGGGTTAGATCCGCCCATGCCGGCAGATCGACGGACCGCACCGGGAACGGTGCCGGCGACGACGCCGGCAACCGGGGGGTGATCCAGGTCAGGAGGCGGGACAGCGCCGCATCACTCCTGGCCAGCACGATCGATACCAGAAGGGTGCCGATAAGGTGAGCGAGAACCATGAGAGTCGCAGACGGATGCTCCAGGACGTGCGCGTGGTCCTGCGGAAGCTCACCGATCGACCCCATACCCAT
>NZ_PJIQ01000054.1 GCF_002929745.1 Arthrobacter sp. B1805 | reverse complement strand
GCTTGCGGGAGCCGCATCTACTTGCCCTGCGTCCTCGGTGGCCGAGGGCTCCGCGTCCGCGGGGGCGGTCGCCGCGGCGTTTGTCTCCGTACTGGCTTCGCCCGTAGGGGCGGCCGGATCAGTTGTCGTGGTGGGACCGGTGGTTGCCGGGGTTGCGGCTTCACCGTCGGGGGCGTAGGTGAAAACATAGGACCCTTCGATGGGGTGCCCGTCGGCGGACACGGTCCGCCAGTCCACCGTGTAGGAGTCCGCATGTTCGAGTTCGACGCCGGTCGAGATAACCGGGCCGTCAATGGTGACCTCGCCCGAACTAGCCGGGTGTCCGTCTCCGGCGGTGACCTCAATGATCGTCGTCTGCAGGGTATTGCTGCTCTGCGGGGCCCCCGTAAGTGTCAGGGACACCTCGCCCGGGTCGGTGGTGATCATCTCTCCCTCCGCCGGTGACGTCGACACAAGAGAGTCGTGGGCCTGGGCGGGAAGAGCGGTGGTCAGGCCAAGGAAGGATAGGACCAGGCTGGCGGTCGCTGCGCGGGCAATGAAGGACCGCCCGGTGGTGGTGTTCATGATGAAAGCCTTTCGTGCTGTGTCGGACACGCTTCGGTGCCGACACGCGGGATCAAGAAGAATTAAGGGGATGCCGTGGGGTGGGCGGCATTCTCCGCCGCACCCTGAACGGTGCTGGAGGTGTTTCGTCTCGGTAGCGTGGACGCTACGAGGCGCCGCACAGGTGCGGCACGGGTGGCCCGCGGACACCGCCGGCACGGAAGTACGGTGCAGGATGCGGGCGGGTTAGATCCGCCCACGCCGGCAGACCGACGGACCGCACCATGGTCGGTGACGGGGAGATCACTGGCAGCAGTGGAGTGATCCAGGTCAGGAGGCGGGACAGCGCCGCATCACCCTTGGCCAGCACGATCGATACCAGAACGGTGCCGATAAGGTGAGCGAGGACCATGAGAGTCGCAGACGGATGCTCCAGGACGTGCGCGTGGTCCTGCGGAAGCTCACCGATCGACCCCATACCCAT
>NZ_PJIQ01000053.1 GCF_002929745.1 Arthrobacter sp. B1805 | reverse complement strand
GAGAAGCGCCTCACCGGCCGGGGCGTGTCATGGTGCGCGACGTGCGACGGGTTCTTCTTCCGCAACCAGGACATCATCGTCGTCGGAGGCGGGGACTCCGCGATGGAGGAAGCACTGTTCCTCACCCGCTTCGCGGCCACCGTCACCGTTATCGTCCGCGGTCCGGCGTTGCGGGCGTCGAAGATCATGGCGCAGCGGGCCATGGACAACGAGAAGATCCGCTTCGAATACACCAGCGCGATCACCGCGATCCACGGAGACGCGAAGGTTGCCGGGGTAACGCTTACCAACACGGTCACCGGGGACACCCGGGAACTGGCTGCGACCGGCATTTTCGTGGCCATCGGGCACCTGCCCCGCACCGACCTCGTCCAGGACCAGGTCACCCTCGACGCCGAGGGCTACATCGTCGTCGACGCACCCACCACCCTGACGAACCTCTCCGGGGTCTTCGCGTGCGGCGACGCCGTCGACCACCGGTACCGGCAGGCCATCACTGCAGCAGGATCCGGCTGCGCCGCAGCACTGGACGCCGAACGGTACCTCGCCGCACTCGAGGACGCCCCCAGCATCGCTACCGCTCTCATCGAGGAGAACGCCCATGTCTGACACCACCACCATCAGCACTCTCACCGCATCAGCAGCCACGTCGGCGGACACGACGGGCGCCGGCGACATCACGGATCTACCGGTCGCCGTGATTGGTGCCGGTCCGATCGGGCTGTCCGCGGCCGTGAACCTCCTCGAGCAGGGGCTGACCCCGATCGTCTTCGAGCAGGGAGACAGTGTCGGAGCCGCTGTTCGGCAGTGGGCGCACATCCGCCTGTTCTCGCCCTGGCAGTACAACATCGACCCCGCAGCCCGGCGCCTCCTGGGGACCACCGGCTGGTCCGAGCCGCGCCAGACCGCCCTCCCATACGGGCGTGAACTCGTCGAGTCCTACCTCGAACCCCTCGCCGCCCTCCCGGCCATCGGGGAGACCTTGCACTTCAAGAGCACCGTCACCGCGGTCACCCGGCTGGGGATGGACAAGACCCG
>NZ_PJIQ01000052.1 GCF_002929745.1 Arthrobacter sp. B1805 | reverse complement strand
AGCAGGAGATTTTTCTAGGCAGAAAGAAGAAGAAAATGTTGGCGATATTTAACAAGGGATTGGTGGAACCGCCGCAGGAGCTGAACAGCCCAGCTTCAGTGAAGGTATCTGTGAAGCCCAAGGTTCCAGAAGAGACTCTCAAGGATTTTCAGTCATGCCATTCCACTAATGCTTTCTTAATTAGTCTTGGAGATGCAGCATTGCTTTCTTATATTCCTCCATGCCCACCCTACTCCACCCAACACAGGTTTTTCTGTGGTTTGGATGACATATACTGCATATTCTTGGGGACATTGAACAACCTATGCAGCCTCATCAGGCAATATGGACTGTCTAAGGGCACTAATGAGGCAATGCTTGTGATTGAAGCATACCGAACCCTCCGCGACAGGGGTCCCTATCCAGCTGATCAGGTCCTTAAAGATATGGATGGCAGCTTTGGATTTGTGCTCTTTGATAGCAAGGCTGGAACTGTTTTTGCTGCATTGGGTGCGGATGAGGGGGTGAAGATGTATTGGGGTATTGGAGGTGATGGGTGGCTGGTGATTTCTGACAATTTGGAGGTCATAAAAGCAAGCTGTGCTAAATCATTTGCCCCCTTCCCAACAGGGTGTATGTTCCACAGTGAGGGAGGGTTGAGGAGCTTTGAACATCCGATGAACAAGATGAAGGCAATGCCCAGGATTGACAGTGAAGGGGTAATGTGTGGTGCCAACTTCAAAGTTGATGACTATTCCAGGATTCACAGCATGCCCCGTGTGGGAAGTGAAGCCAACTGGGCAGTATGGGGGGGCCCTCATGTCTGACTCTTTTCAACATTCGAACATAACTACATGACCTATATACCTCTTTTCTTG
>NZ_PJIQ01000051.1 GCF_002929745.1 Arthrobacter sp. B1805 | reverse complement strand
AGAAAATTCCCTTTACCCTTTTGAAGATGCAGATCTTTGTCAAAACTCTTACCGGAAAGACAATAACCCTAGAGGTTGAGAGCTCGGACACGATCGATAATGTCAAGGCGAAGATCCAAGACAAAGAGGGCATCCCACCGGATCAGCAGAGGCTGATATTCGCCGGGAAGCAGCTTGAAGACGGTCGAACACTGGCCGACTACAACATCCAGAAGGAGTCCACCTTGCACTTAGTGCTTCGTCTCCGCGGTGGTATGCAGATATTTGTGAAGACTCTTACAGGAAAGACCATTACTTTGGAAGTCGAAAGCTCCGACACGATCGACAACGTTAAAGCCAAGATCCAGGACAAGGAGGGTATTCCACCGGACCAGCAGAGGCTGATCTTTGCCGGCAAGCAGCTCGAAGATGGGCGAACCCTTGCCGATTACAATATCCAGAAAGAGTCAACTCTTCACTTGGTCCTCCGTCTCCGTGGAGGGATGCAGATTTTTGTGAAAACCCTCACTGGAAAGACCATCACCCTGGAGGTCGAAAGCTCCGACACCATTGACAACGTGAAGGCTAAGATCCAGGACAAGGAGGGCATTCCACCGGACCAGCAGAGGCTGATCTTCGCTGGTAAGCAGCTTGAAGATGGCCGAACCCTCGCTGACTACAACATCCAGAAAGAGACGACGCTGCACTTGGTGCTCCGTCTCCGTGGAGGAATGCAGATTTTTGTTAAACCTCTGACCGGACAGACAATTACTCTAGAGGTCGATAGCTCTGACACTATTGACAACGTGAAAGCTAAGATCCAGGATAAGGAGGGCATTCCACCGGACCAGCAGAGGCTGATTTTCGCAGGAAAGCAGCTGGAAGACGGCCGAACTCTCGCGGATTACAACATTCAGAAAGAGTCAACACTTCACTTGGTCCTCCGCCTCCGTGGTGGCATGCAGATCTTCGTGAAGACTTTAACTGGCAAGACAATTACCTTAGAGGTTGAGAGCTCGGATACCATCGACAATGTGAAAGCGAAGATTCAGGACAAGGAGGGGATTCCACCGGACCAGCG
>NZ_PJIQ01000050.1 GCF_002929745.1 Arthrobacter sp. B1805 | reverse complement strand
TGTACGGGGTCAGGACGTTGGTTGCAGTCGGCTGATCGGGGGGTTGCCTCCGAGGGCTGAGTGGCGTCGTCCAGTGTTGTAGTGCTCGAGCCAGGGGTCAAGTGCTGCGGTGCGGTCGTCGTTCGAGGTGAACGGTTGCCGGTAGGCCCATTCGGTTTGCAGGGTCCGGTTGAACCTCTCCACCTTGCCGTTCTGCCACGGGCAGTGCGGTTTGATGAACTTCTGCCGGATGCCGTGCGCGCCGCAGACGCCGCGCAGCGACCATCGGTAGGCCCAGGCGTTGTCGGTGATCAGCCGCTCGATGCGGGGGATGCCGTGCGCGGCGAAGTAGCCGATGGCGCGTTCGAGGAACGCGGCGCAGGTCGGGCCCTTCTCGTCGGGGAGGACCTCGGAGTATGCGAGCCGGGAGTGGTCGTCGACGACGGAGTGCACGTAGTCGTAGCCGACGACGGTCTGTTTCCGGGCGGCTGTGGAGCCCATCGCTCTGCCGTGCGCCTTCCACCCGCCGCCGTCGGGGATGCGACCGAGCTTCTTCACGTCCATGTGCACCAGCTCGCCGGGCTGCTCGCGTTCATAGCGGACCGCTGTGGTCTTCGACGCGCGGATCCGCTCCCCGGTCATCGGGTCCAGATCGACCAGACGAGGCAGCCCGGACCGGGCGATGATGCGCGACACCGTCCGCGCCGGCACCCCGGTGCGGGCCGCGACCTCGTCACGGCCGACTCGTTCCTTCTTCCGGATCGCGACCACCGCCGCGGCCCTGGCATCGGGGGTGCGGTTGGCGACGTGGTGAGGCCGCGAGGAGCGATCGTAGAGACCGGCTTCACCCTCGGCGCGGTAGCGGTCCAGCCACCGCTTCACGCAGCGTCGGGACACGCCCATTGCCGCGGCGATATGCGCCTGCTTCCACCCGGCACCGGCACGATGGACGATGAGCAGCCTGCCGTGCACGGTCAAGCGGGCATTACGGTGGGACACGAGAACCTCCGAGTTCGTGAAGACGTCAGACATCTCCACTAAGCCCGGAGGTTCTCCCCTTTCACAAGACCGGAAACGCCACCAACCTCATGGCCGGGTACA
>NZ_PJIQ01000005.1 GCF_002929745.1 Arthrobacter sp. B1805 | reverse complement strand
AGAGTGTGGGAGAGTAGGACACCGCCGGACAACCATTACAGTGAAGGCCCCACACCACCAGGTGCGGGGCCTTCACCCCTTTAACCACCCACCCCCCGGAGCGAGAGGCGCGCAACGCCTAGAGTTGCACGTCCGCGATCAGCCGGTTGTTGAACGGGCGGGCCCTGGTGGAGCTATCCATCACATTCCTCCTCATGCCGAGTGCGCGATGCTTCGGGCGACCGGGCTTCGTGGTTCCATAGATGGAGAGTACCCACAGCAAAATAGAGACCAGCCGGCGATGATGTGCCGGCACCTGACGAGAGGACCGCGCTGCCATGGCTGAGCAGGAGCACACCGCTGGACGAGACGGGGAGCCCCGCCGGGCGCAAAGCGCAGGCAGCGATCGTCAGGAAGGGTCCAGCCATAGCGGTCGTCGTCATTCCTGGGGTTCGAAGTCAGGGCGGCAGTCCGCTACGCCGGACTCCTCTGCTCTCCGGAGGGATTCTGAGGAGCGCGGTGATCGTGCCGACCGGTTCTCCGGCGTTGGTCGCACGGGCAGCCAGACCGGTGGCGAGCGTGGGACGTCCACCGAGGGGCGGCCCGGTGCTCGCTCGGAAGGGGCTTTCCGGGGGTCGAGCACCGGAGGGCGCCCCGCAAGCGGGCGCACCGCCCGTAGGGATGGGCAGTCCGATGTTCGCGGTGGGGGTCGTGACGAGGCACGTTCCGAGCAGGAGGGACGGAGCGGCGAGCGTGGGCGCTCGTCCTCCGCTCGCGGTGAACGGTTCGGTGACAAGCGAGATGGCGGTACTGGCCAGCGTCGGACTGGTCGATCAGGCCAGGACGGCGGCCGGCCGGCATCCGGGTCGACGGAACGGCCGGTGAGGGGCGGAGAGGGCAGCCGCGGTGCCCAGTTGCGGGGCTCCGCGTCTCGTGGAGGCTCGGCATCTGGTTCCGCTTCGGACAAACAGTCCAGGTTCCCCGGTCGAAACGCAACCGCCTCGGGCGGCGCCGATGGTGGCCGTGAGCGTCCTTGGCAGTCCCGCTCCGCATCCGTCGAGGGGCGATCGGGAAGTGAACGGCGTGCACCGGAGCGTGGTGGCTCCTTCCGTCGTCCCACGGAACGTCGGGACGGGGCATCCGGCGGTGACAGCAGGACGATTGATCGCGGATACGGAAGCCGCCGGGACGACACTGCGGCAGCAGCGGAGCGTCCGCACAATGCCCGCGACCTCCGGAGCGCGAATCGGCCGGACCGGGAGCGGTCCCCGGAGATCGACGAGGACGTCAAGGGTGACGAGCTCGACCGGGTCACGCGCGCGCAGGTCCGCAACCTGGAGGAGCGAAGCGCCGTATGGGTCGCGAAGCACCTCGTCATGGCGGGTCGGCTCATCGACCTCGATCCCGAGTTGGCGTTCCAGCATGCCCTCGCGGCAAGCCGTCGCGGGGGGCGCCTCGCGGCGGTCCGCGAAGCGGTGGGCCTGACCGCCTATGCAGCGGGCCACTACGGCGAAGCCTTGCGTGAGTTCCGGACTTTCCGAAGGATCAGTGGATCGAATGTGCACCTGCCGGTGATGGCGGATTGCGAGCGAGGGCTCGGCCGGCCAGACAGGGCGCTTGACCTGGCACGTAGCGAAGAAGCAGAGTCGCTGGACGCTGCAGGGAAAGCAGAGCTGGCAATGGTCGTCTCCGGTGCACGGGCCGATCTCGGGCAGCTTGACGCCGCCGTCGCCGCTCTCGAGATCCCACAACTGGACCTGCATCGAGCATTCACGTTCAGCCCGCGCTTGTTCCGTGCATACGCCGATGCGCTGGACGCCGTCGGGCGGTCGGACGAGTCGGACAAGTGGCGTCGTCAGGCTCTGGTAGCGGAGAAGGCGCTCGGGATCGACGACGATCTGGAGCCGGACATCATCGACCTCGGCGAGGACGAGGACCCAGCTCCGGTCCAGGTTCCCAAGGTCGCCGACCTCCTCGGCGCACAGGCGGCTCCCACCGCGAGTTCGTCCGCCGCTGCGGAATCGGGATCGAGCTCCGGGGTGAGCTCCGAGGCCGGATCAGGCTCGACGGCAGAGTCGAAGGAGGGTTCGGGGGACGTGCGCGAGGAATCCAAGCCTGGAGGCGCGGACGTAGACGCGGTGGATGCAGCGACGAAGCCTGTGGCCGACGCCGTCGTCCCCGGGCTCGAGGGTGACGCAGGCGCGCCTGATGTGACCACGTCCGAGAAGGCGCAGTCAGGCGCTGTGTCTGAAGGAGCGGTGTCTGAAGGAGCGGTGTCTGAAGGAGCGGTGTCTGAAGGAGCGGTGTCTGAAGGAGCGGTGTCTGAAGGAGCCGTGCCTGATGAAGCTGAGCCTGTCGCGGAGTCCTCGGCGCAGGTTGAGCCGCTCCAGACGGAGATGCTCTTCAGCATGAACGAGACCGGCGCGGCCGACATCGAGCCCGGGGATGCGGAGGCAGGGAGCGCCGAGGGCGCTGAGGACGCGAAGGACGAAGCAGCTCCGCCGGCTCCGAAGCGCACCCGGATCAGCAAGGCCAAGGCCAGCAAGGAAGAACCCGCCGATGACTGAGCGATTGATCGATCGTTTCGACGGAGTGCTCGCGGACCTCGACGGCGTTGTCTATGCCGGCCCGCGTGCCATCGACGGTGCAACCGCCGCCCTCGAGAAACTTGCAGGCGAGGGTAAGAGCCTGGCCTACGTGACGAACAACGCGTCGCGTTCCTCGGCGCAGGTCGCGGCCCACCTTCGCGAGCTCGGGGCGCCGGCCAGCGCGGCGCAGGTCTTCGGATCCGCACTGGCCGGGGCGGAGTTGCTCGCAGGACAGGTTGCCCCCGGTTCTTCGGTGCTCGTCGTCGGGAGTGAGACCCTCGCGGACGCCGTCAGGGCGCAGGGGCTCGTCGTCGTTCCCTCCGCGGACGAACGGCCGAACGCCGTCATCCAGGGATTCTCTCCTTCTCTCGGCTGGAAGGATCTCGCCGAGGCCGCCTACGCCGTCACCGCTGGTGCGGTCTGGGTAGCGACGAACACGGACATGTCGATTCCGCAGGAGCGCGGGATCGCTCCGGGGAACGGGACGCTCGTCGCGGCTGTCGCAGCAGCCACAGGCAAGTCGCCGCTGGTTGCCGGAAAGCCGGAAGCGGCGCTGTTCGAGACAGCGGCACGACACTCGGGTGTAACCCGTGCCCTGGTTGTCGGGGACCGCCTCGACACGGATATCCTCGGCGGCAACCGCGCGGGCATGGCGACGGCGCTCGTCCTCACGGGCGTCGACACGGTCCGCACGGCCCTGGTCGCCCGGGTCGACGAGCGGCCGGATTACCTCATCGGCTCACTGGCGGAGCTCTACGAGCGCTACCCGTCGGTGACGGCCGACGGCGGAACCTTCACCTGCGGTGCCGCGTATGCGCGGGCGTCCGGGTCGACGGTGACCATCAGCGGCCGCGAGGACTCCCTGGATAGCTGGCGTGCGGCCTGCGCCGCGTGGTGGGACGCGAACCCCGCCCCGGTGCAGGACAGCACGCCGGAGATCGTGTTCGAAACGGCTGGATAATCTGTGCAAGGACTCAGGGAGCGTCGGTCGATCAGGAAGGACAAACGGTGATGGACGAGTTGGAGGGCGAAGCGGCCGAGCCCGGAATGGGTGCGTCCTCGACGGGGGATGCCCGGATCGATTCCATCCTCGCGGTCCTCGACACTCTCGACACTCTTCCGGTTTCGGAACACGCCGGTGTGTACGCTGCCGTCCATGAACGCCTGAGCGGCGAACTGAACCCGGAGCAGAAGCTCCGACAGGCAGGAGCCCATGCCGCGTCTTGATCAGGAGCTCGTCGCCCGCGGGCTCGCACGGTCCCGCTCCCACGCTGCCCAGCTGATCGCGGCCGGGCGGGTCCGCCGGGAAGGGGCGGTGGCACGGAAAGCTTCCGCTCCGGTCACCCAGGAGGACAGGCTGGACATCGAGGATCGCGGCGAGGACTACGTGAGCCGCGCAGGAACGAAGCTCGACGGCGCCCTCCGTGCCTTTCCCCAGGTGGATCCCACCGACAAGCGGTGCCTCGACGCGGGCGCGTCGACCGGGGGCTTCACGGATGTACTGCTCAGGAGGGGGGCGAGGGAGGTCGCGGCCGTGGACGTCGGACACGGCCAGCTCGTGCAGCAGTTGCGCGAGGACCCGCGGGTACACGTCTTCGAGGGGATGAACGTGCGCCATCTCGAGGCCGCCGACATCGGCGGGCAGGTCGAGCTCACTGTCGCTGACTTGTCCTTCATCTCCCTGCGGCTGGTCATGGGTGCCCTCGCTTCGGTCACGCAGCCCGGCGGGAACCTGCTGCTGATGGTCAAACCCCAGTTCGAGGTCGGGCGGAGCGGCCTGAACCGGCTCGGCGTCGTCACGTCGCCCGAGGCCCGTCGGCGAGCCGTCGCCGGTGTGCTCCGCAGCGCGTTCGCGTGTGGACTGGACGTCGTCGGGCTTGCCCTGAGCGAGTTGCCGGGCCAGGACGGCAACCTGGAGTACTTCGTGTGGATAAGGGTGCCGAGGGCGGGATTGATGCCTAGGATCGAAGGGGAGCTGGACCGGTTGACGGATCAGGTACTCGACGAGGGCGCCCTCTTCCCTCCGCTACGCCGCCCAACCGACCAGACGGAGCTTGATGAGTAGAAGAATCTTGGTGCTCGCGCACACCGGCCGCAGGAACGCGATGATCGCGGCGCAGGAAGCGTGCACACGCCTCCATGACCTCGGGCTCCAGCCGGTCATGCGTCAGGAGGAGCTCGCTGACATCCAGGGGGAGTACGGGGCGCTCGCCGCGCCTGCCGAAGTGCTGGGTGACGGCGTCGGGTTCGGCGACGTCGAACTCGTCATGGTCCTCGGCGGCGACGGCACCATCCTGCGTGCGGCCGAGCTCGTGCGGGAGGCTGATATCCCCCTGCTCGGTGTCAACCTCGGGCACGTGGGATTCCTCGCGGAAAGCGAGCGTGCCGATCTCGAGGAGACCGTGCGCTGGGTCGCGGACCGCAGCTACACCGTCGAGGAGAGGACGACCATCGACGTCCTCGTCTGGCACGGGGGAGCGTTGCTCGGGCAGAGCTGGGCGCTCAACGAGGCCGCCGTCGAGAAGGCGAATCGTGAGCGCATGATCGAGGTGGTCATCGAAGTGGACGGCCGGCCCGTCAGTTCCTTCGGGTGCGACGGTGTGGTCCTCGCCACTCCGACAGGGTCGACGGCGTACGCGTTCTCGGCCAGCGGTCCTGTCGTCTGGCCCGAGGTGGAGGCGCTGCTCATGGTGCCCATCAGCGCCCACGCCCTGTTCGCGAAGCCCCTCGTCGTCGCACCCACCTCAGTGCTCGCCGTCGAACTCCTGACCCGCACCGACGCCTCGGGCGTGCTCTGGTGCGACGGACGCAGGAGCATCGACCTGCCACCCGGTGGGCGGGTCGAAGTCCGTCGCTCGGAGCACCCGGTGCGTCTGGCCCGCACGCACCAGACGCCGTTCTCGGAACGGCTCGTGCGGAAGTTCGAACTACCCATCCAGGGCTGGCGCGGGCCCGTGAAGCACCAGGACGGTCGGTCGCTGTGATCGAGGAGATGCGCATCCGTGACCTCGGGGTCATCACCGACGCCACGCTCAGCCTCGGCCCGGGACTGACGGTCGTCACCGGCGAGACCGGCGCGGGCAAGACCATGGTCATCACGGCACTAGGGCTCCTGCGCGGTGCGCGGTCGGATGCCGGAGCCGTCCGCCTCGATGCCAAATCGGCGTCCGCGGAGGCGGTTCTGCGCCTCGACCCGAAGAGTCCGGCGGCCATCAGGGCCGCGGAGGCGGGGGCGACCCTCGAGGAGTACGACGGCGTCGCCGAGCTGATCCTCGCACGCACCGTGACGAGCGAGGGCCGCAGCCGGGCCTATGTCGGGGGTCGCGCGGCTCCCGTGGGCGTCCTCGCCGAACTGGGTGACGAACTCGTCGTCGTGCACGGGCAATCGGACCAGCTGCGCCTCAAGGGCGCGCCCGCCCAGCGGCAGGCGCTCGACAAGTTCGGCGGCAAGGCCGTCGAGGAGGCCCTGAGGGCGTATGAGGACGCCTTTCGTCGATGGCGCGACGCGCTTGCGGAGCGCGACCGGCTGAGGAGCGAGGCCCGCGAGCGGCTACGCGAGGCCGAGGGCCTCGAGGCCGCGCTCACGGAGATCGGGGAGATCGACCCACAGCCGGGGGAGGATGCGGTACTCAAGGCGGAGTCGATGCGCCTGGGCAACCTGGAGGAGCTCCGCACGGCCGCCCTCGTCGCCCATCAGGCGCTCGTCTCCGAGGACATCGGTGCCAGTGCGGATGCCGTGTCGCTGGTCGACGAGGCGAAGCGACAGCTCGAGGCCGTGGCCGAGCACGACGCCGACCTCGGCACGCTCGCTGGACGCCTTGCGGAGGTCGGATACCTTCTGGCCGACATCTCGGCCGACCTGGCCGGTTACGGCGCAGCACTCGACGGAGAGGGCGCGGGCCGGCTCGAGGAGGTCGAGTCCCGACGCGCGACCCTGTCCGTCCTCGTGCGCAAGTACGCACCCTCCATCGATGAGGTGCTGGCCTGGCAGGAGGATGCCGTCAAGCGCCTGCTCGAGCTCAGCAGCGACTCGTCCAGGGTGGAGGAGCTCGACGGGGTCATCGAGGACCTGGACCGGCAGGTGCACGAACGGGCCGACGCGCTGTCCTCGCTGCGGCGTGCGGCGGCGGGAAACCTGGCGGAAAGAGTCAGCGACGAGCTCACCGCGCTCGCGATGCCGGACGCCCAGCTCCTGATCGAGGTCACGCCGGCGGAGTCGCTGACACTCCACGGCGCCGACGACATCGCCTTCAACCTGCAGCCGCACCCGGGCTCCGCGCCACGCGCGCTGGGCAAGGGAGCCTCCGGCGGTGAGCTCTCCCGAGTGATGCTCGCCATCGAGGTCGTGCTCGCGGCAGTCGATCCCGTACCCACCTTCGTCTTCGACGAAGTGGACGCCGGTGTCGGCGGCAAGGCCGCCGTCGAGATCGGCCGTCGGCTCGCCATGCTGGCCGAGCACGTCCAGGTCATCGTGGTGACCCATCTGCCGCAGGTCGCGGCTTTCGCTGCGCGGCACATCCGTGTCACCAAGAACGTGTCCAGGGACGGCGACGGAGGGGGAGTGACCGCCAGCGACGTCGAGGTCCTGCCTGATGACGAGCGCGTGCGCGAGCTGGCGAGGATGCTCGCGGGCCAGGAGGACTCCGCCTCGGCCCGCGCCCATGCCGAGGAACTCCTCGCCGATGCGGCCCGCACCCGCGCTCGGTGATAAGCTCGAATTCCGTGGCGCAGCAACTAAACTCCCGGTTCCTTAAATCCGCAACGACCAAGCACATCTTCGTGACTGGCGGCGTGGCCTCCTCACTCGGCAAGGGACTGACGGCATCCAGCCTGGGTCACCTCCTGAGGGCGCGCGGCCTCTCCGTGACGATGCAGAAGCTTGATCCCTACCTCAATGTCGATCCTGGCACCATGAACCCCTTCCAGCACGGTGAAGTATTCGTGACGGACGACGGCGCTGAGACCGACCTCGACATCGGCCACTACGAGCGGTTCCTCGATGAGAACCTCGACGGGTCCGCCAACGTGACCACGGGACAGGTCTATTCGACCGTCATCGCCAAGGAGCGCCGCGGCGAGTACCTCGGCGATACCGTCCAGGTCATCCCGCACATCACGGACGAGATCAAGCGGCGCATGCGTCTGCCGGCGGAGCCTTCGCCGGGCAAGAAAGCCCCCGACGTCATCATCACCGAGATCGGCGGAACGGTCGGTGACATCGAGTCGCAGCCCTTCCTCGAATCGGCTCGCCAGGTCCGCCAGGACGTCGGCAGGAACAACGTGTTCTTCCTGCACGTCTCGCTCGTTCCGTACATCGGCCCCTCGCAGGAACTGAAGACCAAGCCCACGCAACACTCCGTCGCGATGCTGCGCTCCATCGGTATCCAGCCGGACGCCATCGTGATCCGCTCCGACCGCGAGGTCCCGGCGTTGATGCGGGAGAAGATCGGTCGCATGTGCGACGTCGACATCGATGCCGTCGTCAATGCCGCCGATGCGCCGAGCATCTACGACATCCCCAAGACGCTGCACGCCCAGGGCCTCGACGCGTACATCGTCCAGGCGCTCGACCTCCGGTTCAAGGACGTCAACTGGACCAAATGGAACAAACTCCTGGAAGCCGTGCACAACCCGAAGCACCACCTCGAGGTGGCGCTGGTCGGCAAGTACATCGACCTGCCCGACGCTTACCTCTCCGTGACCGAGGCGCTGCGCGCGGGTGGATTCGCGAACAAGGCGAAAGTCACGATCAAGTGGGTGCCGTCGGACGAGTGCCAGACGCCCGAGGGGGCGAAGAAGGCACTCGACGGTGTCGACGCGGTGTGCATCCCGGGCGGCTTCGGTATCCGGGGCCTCGAGGGCAAGCTCGGAGCCCTCACCTATGCGCGCGAGAACAAGATCCCTACCCTCGGCCTCTGCCTCGGACTGCAGTGCATGGTCATCGAGTACGCACGGAACGTCGTCGGACTCGAGGGCGCTTCGTCGAGCGAGTTCGAGCCCGACACCGCCTACCCTGTGATCGCCACGATGGCTGAGCAACTCGAGATCGTCGCCGGCGAGGGCGACATGGGCGGCACGATGCGCCTCGGTCGCTGGGAAGCGAAGCTCCAGGAGGGCTCGGTCATCGCGGGGACGTACGGCAAGACCACCGTGTTCGAGCGCCACCGCCACCGCTACGAGGTGAACAACGAGTACCGTGAGCAGATTGCCGCGGCGGGACTCGTGTTCTCGGGTACGACGACGGACGGTAAGCTCGTCGAATTCGCCGAGCTGCCTAAGGACGTCCACCCCTATTACGTCTCGACGCAGGCACACCCCGAGCTGAGCTCGCGCCCGACCAGGCCGCATCCCCTGTTCGCGGGGCTCGTCAAGGCCGCCCTCGAGCGCCGCGGCGCGAAGGTCTGACGGTGGAGCTGTCCGGGCACGACACCTCCGCCCCCCACACCGCCGCCTTCGGTGATGAGCAGAGCCCACGACGGCTCCTCGGGACCACCACGGTCTACGAGGGTCGGGTGTGGGATGTCGTCAGCGAGCAGTTCGTCCTGACGGATGATGGCGAGGCCATCACTCGCGACTTCATCCAGCATCCGGGGGCCGTGGCGGTTCTGGTGCTGAACGACGACGGACAGGTCCTGTTGCTACGGCAGTACCGTCATCCGGTACGGATGGCGCTGTGGGAGATCCCGGCCGGCCTGCTCGACGAGGAGGGTGAGGACTTCGTCGATGCCGCTGCGCGCGAGCTCGCCGAGGAAGCGGACCTGACGGCACGCCACTGGCACGTCCTCGTGGATCTCTTCCTGTCTCCCGGTTCATCCTCGGAGGCACTGCGCGTGTACCTCGCGCGGGGAGTCGGTCAGGTTCCGGAGGCGGACCGGCACACGCGGACGCACGAGGAGGCGGAGATCGAGCTGAAGTGGGTGGACCTCGACGCCGCCGTGGACGCAGTGCTCGAAGGACGCATCCACAGTCCGTCGGCGGTCGCGGCGATCCTTGCCGCACGCGTGGCCCGCGAGAACGGGTTTGTGGACCTCCGTCCGGCCATGACACCGTGGCCCGAGCACCCCAGCCAGCATTCGTCCTGGCCGCACGGCGCCGTACTCGAGGACTGATCGTCTTGCCGGATCCGGCGCGCACGCAGGAGGACGGACCCCTGGCCGTCCTCCTGCGTGACTACCTGCAGCACATGTCCGTCGAACGGGGGCTGTCGGTGAACACGCTCGCGGCCTATCGGCGCGACCTGCGACGATACGGAGCATTCCTCGCGGCGCGCGGTGTGGAGGAACCCGCTCAGATCTCCCGCCATGACGTGTCGGCCTTCGCGCAGGCCGTCGTGTCGGGAGACGACGGCTCCTCTGCCCTGAGTCCCCGGTCCGCCGCACGAACTGTGGTGGCCGTCCGTGGTCTCCATCGCTTCTGGGCACTCGAGGGCCTCACGGAGGGCGACCCGGCCCGGGATGTGCATCCGCCCATGGCCGGCCGGCGCCTGCCGAAGGCGATCCCGGTTCCCGAGGTGGTGCGAATCCTCGAATCGGTGGACACCGCAACGCCGTCGGGACTGCGTGACCGTGCGCTGCTGGAGTTCCTCTACTCCACCGGAGCCAGGATCAGCGAAGCCGTCGGTCTCGACGTCGACGACATCGCAGGCGGTGATCCCGACGGTCCCGCTGTCGTCCGCCTCACCGGGAAGGGATCGAAGGAGCGGCTCGTCCCGGTGGGATCCTTCGCGGCGCGGGCTGTGGATGCGTACCTCGTGCAGGGCCGCCCGGCGCTCGCGTCGAAAGGCAAGGGCGGTCCGGCCCTCTTCCTCAACATGCGCGGGGGACGCCTCAGCCGACAGAGCGCGTGGACCATCCTGAAGACGGCGACGGAGCGGGCGGGTGTGGCGCGGGAGGTTTCTCCGCACACGCTCCGGCACTCCTTCGCGACGCACCTGCTCGAAGGCGGTGCCGACGTGCGGGTGGTGCAGGAACTGCTCGGGCATGCGTCCGTCACGACCACACAGGTCTACACGCTCGTCACGGCGGACACGCTGCGGGAAGTGTATGCGGCGGCTCACCCGAGGGCGCGTGCCTGACGTGTCCTTGGAGCCCGGCGCTTTCGAGCCTGCGCCCGAGCCGAATCCGGAGCCGAATCCGGAGCCGAATCCGGAGCGGCCGGGGGAGTGGATGACCATCGATGGCACCGCATACCGGTGCGTGGTCCTGTGCTTCCTTTTCAGCAGCAGGAAACGCGTCGACGAGGAGCCGGAGAGGAGCGTGCTCCTGGGGCTGAAGAGGACGGGTTTCGGAACCGGCAGGGTCGTAGCACTGGGCGGGAAGATCGACGGACGGGAGTCAGCGGTCGAAGCAGCAGTGCGCGAGGTCGCGGAGGAGAGCGGGATCGAACTCGCTCCGGACGCACTGCACCACGCCGGCCGTATCAGCTGGTCCTTCCCTGATCAGCCGACCTGGAACATGACGGCGTTCCTCTTCACGGCCGACGCGGGTTCCGCGGATCCCACGGCGAGCGAGGAGATCGAACCGCGCTGGTACGGTGTCGGGTCGATCCCCTGGGATGCCATGTGGAGGGACGCCCCCTACTGGATACCGACGCTGCTGGACGGTCGACCAGTCGACGCGCACATCGTGATGGAGCGGGACAACGAGGGTGTCGCGAGCGCCGTCCTGCGCTGACGGCACGGGGCGACACGACGAGGCACGGCAGCCGCTTCGGCCTCAGTCGCCGACGTGCCGTTCGTCCGGACCGTTGTAGAGGCTGAGCGGCCTGATGAGCGAGTTCGACGCCACCTGCTCCATGATGTGCGCCGTCCAGCCTGTGATCCGCGCGGCGATGAACAGCGGTGTGAACATCTCCGTATCGAATCCCATGAGGTGGTAGGTAGGACCGGCAGGGTAGTCGAGGTTCGGCTTGATGCCCTTCGCCTCGTCCATGGCGGTCTCCAGCCCTGAGTACAGGCCGAGAATCTCGCTGCGCCCGTAGTACTCGATCATGGCGTCGAGTGCGGACTTCATGGTCGGCACACGGGAGTCGCCGTTCTTGTAGACACGGTGGCCGAATCCCATGACTTTCTTCTTCGACGCGAGTGCGTCCTCCATCCACGCCTTCGCACGGGCGGCAGCCTCCTCGGAGGTCTCGTCCTCACGGATTCCGATTTCCTCGAAGGTGTGCATCACGGCCTCGTTCGCACCGCCGTGCAGGGCGCCCTTGAGCGCCCCGATCGCGCCGGTGACGGCGGAGTGCAGGTCGGAGAGGGTCGATGTGATGACCCTCGCGGTGAAGGTCGACGCGTTGAACGAGTGCTCGGCGTACAGGACCATCGAGATGTCGAAGGCCCGGACCACCTCGACCGGTGCCTCCTCGCCGAAGGTCATCCACAGGAAGTTGGCCGAGTAGCCGAGATCGTCCCGGGGCTCCACGAGCGCCTGGCCGCGGCGTCGTCGCTGGTCATAGGCGACGACGGCGGGGAACGTGGCGAACAGCGTTGCGGCCTTCTCCATGTTCGCCTCGACCGAGTTGTCCCCCGCGAGAGGGTGGCTCGCACCGAGCACGGAGACGGCGGTACGGGCGACGTCCATGGGATGCGCGGTCACGGGGAGCAGGTCGATCGCGGCTACCACGTGCCCGGGAAGCGCACGGTGCGCGCGCTCGAAGGCATCGAAGCCGCGGCGCTGGGAGTCATCGGGCAACTCTCCGTTCCACAGCAGGTAGGCGACGTCCTCGACGTCGCGGTGCCCGGCCAGCTCCTGCACGGGGTACCCCCGGTAGAGCAGTGAGTTGGTGGCGGGATTGACCTTCGAGATGGCGGTGTAGTCCACCACGACTCCCGCCAGGCCCTTGTGGATCGCTGGTTCTGTCACGGCTGTTCCTCCTGGAGGATCGTCCTGCGGATGGGGTCCGAGCGCGGGGAACCTAGCGGTCACCCCCGTGGTCGCGCCGACGGCCGCCGGGCACCTCGAAGTCGAAGACGGAGGAGTCGAAGCGGTTGTACCCCTCGTAGTCCACCAACTCGTACAACCGGCTGCGCGTCTGCATCTCTCCCACGGCCGGTTCCTGCGTCCCGTGGGCCCTGATCGAGTCCAGCGTACGCTCGGCGGCGCCCATCGCGCTGCGCAGGAGGGTGACCGGATAGATCACCAGGGTGACTCCCACCGCCTCGAGCTGGTCCACCGTGAAGAGCTCGCTCTTGCCGAATTCGGTCATGTTGGCGAGGATCGGCACGTCGACGGCGTCCCGAATGGCTCGGAACTCGTCCAGGCTCCGCATCGCCTCGGGGAAGATCGCGTCCGCACCCGCGTCGACCAGGGCGCGGGACCGCTCCTGCGCCGCTTCGAGCGAGTCGGTACCCCGGATGTCGGTGCGGGCCATGATGAGGAAGTTCGGATCACGGCGGGCATCGGCAGCCGCGCGTATCCGCTTCGCCGCGGTATCGAGGTCGACGACGTTCTTGCCGTCGAGGTGGCCACAGCGCTTCGGATTGAACTGGTCCTCGATGTGGCACCCGGCCAGCCCGGCGTTCTCGAGTTCCTGCACGCTGCGGGCGACGTTCATGGGCTCGCCGAACCCGGTGTCGGCGTCGACGATGCACGGCAGGTCCGTCATACGGGCGATCTGTCCGGCACGGTGTGCCACCTCCGTCAGGGTCGTCAGGCCGATGTCCGGCAGACCGAGGTCCGCCGCGATCACCGCACCGGAGATGTACACGCCGTCAAAACCCTTGTCACCGATGAGTCGGGCGGACAGGGGATTGAAGGCGCCCGGGAACTGCTGGATGCGCCCGGCTGCGAGCCCGTCCCTAAGGTCGCGGCGCTTCTGTTCGGGAGTGACGCTCGAATACAGCACGGCGCGCCCCTACAGGAGTCCCTGCGGCGCGGCGGCCGCATCGATGACGCCGGGGCGGGCAACGATGTTCAGTTGTCCGAGCGAGCCCGCGGGCAGGTCCGGCAATCGCTCGACGGCACCGAGGAAGCGGTCGAGCTCGGCGTCGTCGACCACACCCTTCGCCAGCATCCGCAGCTTGGCCACGTAGTCGGCCCGGGCGAACGGTCGCGCGCCGAGCGGATGGGCATCCGCGACGGCTATCTCGTCGGTGATGACGGAGCCGTCCGCGAGGGTGATCTCGACCCTGCCGCCGAACGCCTTCTCCGCGATATCGAGGGAGTGGTAGCGGCGCGTCCACTCCGGGTCCTCGACGGTGGTCACCTTCCGCCAGAGCGCGACGGTGTCCGGGCGGGCCGCCCGCGCCGGGGCATACGAGTCCTCGTGGTGCCAGCGGCCGTCCTGGAGAGCCACCGTGAAGATGTAGGGGATCGAGTGGTCGAGGGTTTCGCGCGAAGCTGTCGGATCGTACTTCTGGGGATCGTTCGCGCCCGACCCGATGACGAAGTGCGTGTGGTGGGAGGTGTGGATGACGATGGACGCGACGTCGTCCGGGTTCGTGGCCTCGGGGTGCGCGCTGTTGAGCCGGCGCGCGAGGTCGATCCACGCCTGCGCCTGGTACTCGGCCGAGTGCTCCTTCGTGTAGGTGTCGAGGATGGCTCGCTTGGGCTCGCCCTTCGCCGGCAAGGGCACGTGGTAGGTGGCCTCGGGGCCGTCGAGGAGCCAGGCGATGACTCCGTCCTCGCCCTCGTAGATGGGTGTGGGTGAGGTTTGTCCGCGCATCGCCCGATCGACCGCTTCCACGGCCATCTTCCCCGCGAAAGCGGGGGCGTGGGCCTTCCAGGTCGAGATCTCGCCCTTGCGGGACTGCCGGGTCGCCGTCGTCGTGTGCAGGGCCTGCCCGACGGCGTGGAAGATGACGTTCTGGTCCAGACCGAGCAGGGTACCGATGCCGGCGGCGGCGGACGGGCCGAGGTGGGCAACATGGTCGATCTTGTGCTTGTGCAGGCAGATGGCCTTGACGAGATCCACCTGGACCTCGTAGCCCGTCGCGATGGCCCGCACGAGGTCCCTGCCGGACGCGCCGGTGTGCTGTGCAGCAGCGAGGATCGGAGGGATGTTGTCGCCGGGGTGGGAGTAGTCCGTGGCGAGGAACGTGTCGTGGTAGTCGAGCTCACGAACAGCGACCCCGTTCGCCCAGGCTGCCCATTCCGCCGAGACGAGGGAATCGACGCCGATCACCGAGGCACCTGCACCGTGCGCGGAGACCGGGTGGCTCAGGGCCTGGGCCCGGGCAGCGACGACGGGTGCCCGGTTGAGCGAGGCGATGGCCACCGACGCGTTGTCGATGATGCGGTTGACGACCATGTCGATGACGTCGGCCGGTACCTCGACGGGATCGCTGGCGACCTCCGCGATCTTCCAGGCGAGCTGGCCGGTCCTCGGCAGGTTCTCCTCGCTCCGGTGCACGCGGACGGGATGGTGTTCAACCATGGTGTTCCTCTCGATGGTTCGGCGGCGGGCGGTGCCCGTCGTGGGGGGCGAGCAGATGCTGCAGGCTGTTGAGCAGGTGTACCCGCATGGCGGCTTCGGCGAGCTCGGTGTTCGACGCAGCCAGGGCGAGGGCGATCTGCTCATGCTCCCGGGCGGAGGCGAGAAGGCGGTCCTGGTCGTTCCGGGCGAGCCTCCGGACGCGCGCCAGATGAGTGCGGATCGGTTTCTGTGCCTGAAGGAGGTACGCGTTGCGGGCGGCGTCGTCGATCTCCTGGTCAAGTCGAGCGACGAGCGCGTAGTACGCGTCCTGTCCACCGTCGTCGCCCTCGATGAGGCGGCCGGCGGCAGCGAATTCCTCGGCGAGGGCGGTGAAGGCACTCTCGTTCCCGCGCACGGCCGCGAGCCGGACCGCTGCGCATTCGAGTGGAAGTCGCACGTGGAACAGGTCGGTGACCGCTTCGAGCGAGATCGGCGAGACGACCACCCCGCGCCCCGCGTGGGGAGCGGCAAGTCCTTCGGCCATCAGTCGTGACAGCGCCTCGCGCAGGGGGGTCCGCGACACGCCGAGCCGGGCCGACTGTTCGACCTCGCCCAGCAGCTCGCCGGGCGCCAGGCGCCACTCGACGATGTCGGAGCGGAGGAGGAAGTACGCGCGGTCGCTGGCTCGCATGCCTTTCCCTCCCGGTCCCCGTCGACGACTGTGCCGGTCGGCACTGATCACGAAGATCAGTGTATACAGAGGATGGGTGGTGGCCAGCGGAACAGCGCTCTTTCCTCGCCGAAGGCGGGTCACCCTGGCCCGAGTGTATACAAGTGAGCACTGAACGGCGCCCGCTACTGGTTCTCGGAGCTCCGCGCCCAGCTGTATTCGAACTCGGGCCGCCCCCTGGTGCCGTACCGCGGGGTGCGCAGGGCCGACTGCTGGTCGGCGAGGTACTCGAGGTAGCGCCGGGCTGTGACGCGGGACATCGCCAGCGCTTCGGACACCTCGACGGCGGATGTCGGTGCCTGGAGCTCCTTCAGCAAGCGCGAGACCGCCCGCAGGGTCTCGGCCGACAGGCCCTTGGGCAGCGCGGGAGCCGTGAGGGGACGGAGGGACGCGAACGCCTGGTCCACTTCGGCCTGGGTGGTGGCGGACGCCTGCCCGACCATGTTCCGTCGGAACTCCTCGTACGCGCCCAGCTTCTCCCTGAACGCGGAGTAGGTGAACGGTTTGATCAGGTACTGCACGATGCCCGACGAAATGGCCGAGCGCACCACGTGCAGGTCCCTGACGGCGGTGATGGCGATGATGTCGAGTGGCAGGCCGAGCCCGCGCACACGGCGGATGATGTCCAGTCCATGCGCATCCGGCAGGTTCATGTCGAGCAGCATGAGGTCGACAGCCGGTTCGGACCTTCCCGTCGCTCCACCCCCGAGGTTTAGGAATGCCGCGAGCTCGGCACCGCTGCGGGCGACTCCGGCGAGCTCGAAGCCGTCCAGCCGTCGGACGTATTCGGCGTGCGCGTCGGCGGCCACCGGGTCGTCCTCGACGACGAGGACACGGATGGCGCTCACGTCCTGCTCCCGAGTCCTGTGCTGACGGCAGGGGGCGCAGCGCTGCCGTCGACCGCCCCGGTCGTTCCGCGACCGCTCGAGTAGGGGAGCCGGACGGTGAACCGGGCTCCTCCGTGGTCCGCGTCCGTCACCTCCAGGGTGCCGGCGAAGCGTTGCACGGCTTGGCGGACGAGGGCCAGGCCGATGCCGCGGCCGCCGCCTGGTATGTCGCCGGACCCCTTCGTGCTGTAGCCGAACTCGAACACCTTCGCCTTCTCCGAATCGGGCAGGCCGTTCCCGCTGTCCTCGACGACGATCTCCAGTTCGGGCGGCGTGTTCCCGCTCGCCACCCGGCGCACACCGAGGAGCACGCGCGGTTCCTCCGACCCGGCAGCTTCATCGAAGGCGTTGTCCAGGAGGTTCCCGATGATCGTCACGAGGTCCACCGGGTTCAGCGAGCCTGCCTGCGCGTCGGCTGCGATGTCCGGGACGAGCTCGATGCCGCGCTCGTTCGCCTGCGCGGCCTTGCCGAGCAACAGCGCGGAGATGAACGGCTCGTCGATGGCCTGCACCACCTCGTCCGTCAGCCGCTGCGACTGCTGCAGATCCCGCGTCGCGAAGTCGAGGGCGTCGGCGTTCCGCCCGAGTTCGACCAACGAGACGATGGTGTGCAGGCGATTGGCGTGTTCATGGGTCTGCGAGCGCAGCGCGTCCGTCAGGGTTCGCATCGTCTCGACCTGGCCGGTGAGCGCCTCGATCTCGGTGTGGTCCCGCAGGGTCGTCACCGTGCCGAGCGCCCCCTGCGCGTGGTTGCCCCGCCCAGCGGGAGCGGGCGGGACCGCGGGCTCCTGGTTGACCACCAGCACCCGGTCGTCGGTGAGGTGCACTTCGTCCCGCGCGCGTCGTCCCGACGACAGGAGGTCACGCAGGGAAGGCGGAACGGCAAGGCGCGACGCCGCAACGGGCTCCTGCGAGCCGTCGAGTCCGAGGAGGCGGGCCGCCTGGTCGTTGTAGAGGACGAGCCGCCCCGCCGCGTCGGTCAGGAGAAGCCCCTCGCGGACGGAGTGGAGGACCGAGTCGTAGAACACGAAGGTGCGGGCGAGCTCCGCTGGTCCCATGCCGAGGGTCGCGACGCGCAGGCGCCTGCTGAGCAGGAAGGAGACGAGGGCTCCCAACGCCAGGGCGCCCAGGGCGATGAAGGCCACGAGGGGAAGTTGTGCGTTGCGCGCGATGGCGGCGCGATCGACGGTGATGCCGGCGGCGACCATCGCCCGCACGGTTCCGCTGTCGTCGACGATCGGCACGATCGAGCGGATCGACGGACCGAGCGTCCCGGCATAGGTCTCCGTCTGGGTCCGGCCCGCGAGGGCTTCGGACACCGATCCGAGGTAGGGCTTGCCGATCTGCGCCGGGTTGCGGTGCGTGTACCGCGTCCGGTCCGTGGCCATGATGGTGATGAAGTCCACACCCAGGCTGTCCATGACCTCGACGGCGTAGGGCTGCAGTGCCGCGGAGGGGGCGGGACCCTCGACCGCTTCGAGTACGGCCGGTTCGAGGGCGATGGCCGTGGCGACCGCGACCATGCGCTCTGCAGCCGCGTCGTTCACGCCCCGCGCCGCGTCGACGTACAGGATCACGGACAGGGACGTCGACAGGACGAGGATGAACACGAGTTGGGCCAGGAAGAACTGCCGGGCGAGGCTCCATCGACTCACGCCGTGATCCTGCTCCTTCCGGGTTCCGTCGGCCCTGTGCGACTGCCGGTACGTCCGTCGCGCCGGGCCACGACCAGTATGAACTCAATCGTGAGCCCGGTCACTCCCGGTGCCATGATGAGGGGGAAACACTCAACAGTACGCTTCCTGGACCGACCCCCGCGGACGAAGAACGACCTTCCCCGCCGGCGCCTCCGGGCGGCTGGACATCAAGGGAGAACAGCATGGCTATGGCGCCATCGCGGTCCGACAGCGGACCAGCGCAACCCCGCAAGCGGGTCGACAAGACCCACTTCCTCTACATCGCGGTCATCGCCGCCGTGGTCCTCGGGGCGATCCTCGGCCTCGCAGCACCCGAGTTCGCCAAGTCCCTCAAGCCGCTCGGAACCGGCTTCATCAACCTCATCAAGATGATGATCGCCCCGATCATCTTCTGCACCATCGTGCTCGGTATCGGCTCCATCGCGAAAGCCGCGACGGTCGGCAAGGTGGGTGGTCTCGCACTCGGCTACTTCATGCTCATGTCGACCTTCGCGCTCGCGATCGGCCTCGTGGTCGGCAACCTCATCCAGCCGGGTGAAGGACTCGACATCTCGTCGTCGACGTACACGGTCCCGGAGGCCGCAGAAGGCGGCGACGGCGGAACCATCGGCTTCCTGCTCGGCATCATCCCCACGACCCTCCTGTCGGCGCTGACCGGTCCCAGCATCCTGCAGACACTGTTCGTGGCACTGCTCGTCGGCTTCGCGCTGCAGAAGATGGGATCGGCCGGGAAGCCCGTCCTGCGCGGCATCGGCCACATCCAGGCACTCGTCTTCCGCATCCTGGTCATGATCATGTGGCTCGCCCCCATCGGCGCCTTCGGTGCCATAGCCGCAGTGGTCGGAGAGACCGGCGTGCAGGCGATCGTCAGCATGGCCACCCTGATGATCGCGTTCTACATCACCTGCATCCTCTTCATCGTCGTCATCCTCGGCGGACTGCTGAAGCTCGTGACGGGCGTCAACATCCTGAAGCTGATGAAGTACCTCGGCCGTGAGTACCTGCTCATCTTCAGCACCTCCTCGTCCGAGGCCGCCCTGCCCCGGCTGATCGCCAAGATGGAGCACCTGGGCATCTCCAAGCCTGTCGTCGGCGTGACCGTCCCCACGGGGTACTCCTTCAACCTGGACGGCACGGCGATCTACCTGACGATGGCCGCCCTGTTCGTCGCGGAAGCTCTCGGCAAGCCGCTGGCACTCGGCGAGCAGATCTCCCTCCTGATCTTCATGATCATCGCGTCCAAGGGTGCGGCAGGCGTCACGGGAGCAGGCCTCGCGACCCTCGCCGGCGGGCTGCAGTCGCACCGCCCCGACCTGGTCGACGGCGTCGGCCTCATCGTCGGCATCGACCGCTTCATGTCGGAGGCGCGGGCCCTGACGAACTTCACCGGCAACGCCGTCGCCACGGTCCTCGTCGGTACCTGGACCAAGGAGATCGACCGTGCGCGTGTCGACGAGGTCCTCGAGGGACGCCTTCCCTTCGACGAGACCACGATGAGCACGGATCACCGGTTCGAGAACAACGACGACGTCGAGGAAGGATCGGCCGTCACCACGGACGCTGCCGTGCGGGGAACGTCAGCTCGCTGACACCTCTGCGGCGGGGCCAGGCGCCCTACGACGAACGACGGCGACGACCCGGGAAGATCCCGGTCGTCGCCGTCGTCGTTCCCGCCATCCTGCCCAACATTCGACCTCAAGTTGAGGATCAAGGCTCGCGTCCCGGCGGAGCAGGCCTCCACGACCGGCGCCGCAGGCGTTGTACCGTGGGACTAGAAGAATGCCGCTCGGATCCGAGGACCGGCGGCCTGCACCGATACTGATGGAAGCGTGGAGAAATACGTGAGTAGCGAACAGGGTTCCACCACTCTGCCCAGCGCAGCGGACGCGGAACTGGGCCCGACAGGCCGCCCTGTGACCGAGTTCCCCGAGCCCCGGGTCCTCGACTCGCACGGGCCGGCACGCGTCATCGCGATGGTGAACCAGAAGGGCGGCGTCGGCAAGACGACGTCGACCATCAACCTGGGCGCGGCGCTCGCAGAGGCCGGACGCAAGGTGCTCCTGGTGGACTTCGACCCGCAGGGTGCGCTCTCCGCCGGCCTCGGCACCAACCCGCACGAACTCGACGTCACCGTCTACAACGTCCTCATGGACCGCAAGGTGACCATCCACGATGCCATCCAGCACACGGCGATCGAGAACATTGACCTCCTTCCGGCGAACATCGACCTGTCCGCGGCAGAGGTCCAGCTGGTCAACGAGGTGGCGCGCGAGCAGGTGCTCGACAGGGCTCTGCGCAAGGTGTCCGACGACTACGACGTCATCCTCATCGACTGCCAGCCGTCGCTGGGACTGTTGACGGTCAATGCCCTCACAGCAGCGCACGGCGTGATCATCCCGCTCATCTGCGAATTCTTCGCCCTGCGAGCGGTGGCACTGCTCGTCGAGACCATCGAGAAGGTGCAGGACCGCCTGAACCCGCGCCTGCAGATCGACGGCGTGCTGGCGACGATGTACGACGCGCGGACGCTGCACAGCCGCGAGGTCATCGCACGGCTCGTGGAGGCGTTCGGGGACAAGGTCTTCGAGACGGTGATCAAGCGCACGATCAAGTTCGCTGACGCGACCGTCGCCGCCGAGCCGATCACGTCCTACGCCGCGAACCACTCGGGAGCGGACGCCTACCGCAGGCTCGCCAAGGAACTGATCAGCAGGGGCGGAGCTCCCTAGTGCCCGGGCACGTACGGTTCGCCCGGGAGCACTAGGTGGTGCCCGTGCCGGCCACGCACCAGGGTCGGCAGGCCCACGCGTCGCGTGCTGCCACATCCCGCAGAGCTGCGGCGGGCCGGAGCGCGAGCGACCGGGTCGCTGAAGGTCCCGGCCGCGTCGGGAACGACGGCGACCGCGGGCACAGCACCACCGGCCCGAGGGTCTTCGAGGTGCAGCTGACCAACTTCAGCGGCCCCTTCGACCTGTTACTGAACCTCATCTCCCGGCGTGAACTGGACATCACCGAGATCGCCCTGGCGCAGGTGACGGACGAGTTCATCGGGCACATCCGCCGTATCCAGGCTGCCGAGGGGGAATGGAAGCTCGATGAAGCGAGCGAGTTCCTCGTCGTCGCGGCAACCCTCCTCGATCTGAAGGCAGCCCGGCTTCTTCCCGCCGGCAGCGTCGAGGACGAGGAGGACATCGCACTGCTCGAGGCACGTGACCTCCTGTTCGCCAGGCTCCTGCAGTACAAGGCGTTCAAGGAGATGGCCCGGCACCTGGCGGGGCGGCTCGAGGAAGAGGACGCCCGGCATCCTCGTATGGTGCCCCTGGAGCCGGAGTTCACCCGACTCCTGCCGGAGCTGATCTGGAGACATTCTCCGGAGGAGTTCGCGGCACTCGCCGCGAAGGTGCTCGCCCCGCGCCGGGAGGAACCGAGCGAGGTCAGTATCGAGCACCTGCACTCCCCGCCGGTCAGCCTGCGGGACCAAGCGGTGGTGCTGCAGGTTCTCCTGCGGGAGAGGGGGCCGCTGTCCTTCCGGCAGCTCACCGAGGACGCAGGCACGCGAATGGTCCTGGTGGTGCGCTTCCTCGCATTGCTGGAGTTGTTCCGGGATGGCGCAATCACCTTCGAGCAGGGTGCGCCGCTGTCCGAACTGCTGGTGACCTGGAGTGCGCAGGACTATCGATGGTCCGCAGATCGACTCGCCGGCGACTTCGAGGACGACGGCAGCCAGGGGCCCGCCGGGCTGGAGCACGGCGGTGGAACGGGTGGCGCTCCCGAGGGCGGCCATGAGATCGACACCGCGGGGTCAGAAGCGCAGGAGAAGGGAGCACGGGTTGGCTGAGGACGCCGAAGCCGTCGTGGACGGCGACGGGATACCCGTCGAACAGCGTCCGGGCGGATTGCGCGGGGCGATCGAAGCGATCCTGATGGTGGCGGAGCGGCCCGTGACGGACGAACAGCTGGCAGCGGTCCTGGAGCGGCCGACGGCGCGGGTCCACGAGGTGCTGGTGGAACTGCAGCGCGAGTACGACGGCTATACTGGATTCGGCCCCCAGAGCACCGAACCACCCTCGGCGCGCGGTTTCGAACTGCGAAATATCGCTGGCGGGTGGCGTATCTTCTCCCGGAAGCACTTCGCTTCCGTCGTTGCCGCCTTCGTGCTCGATGGCCAATCTGCCCGGCTTTCGCAAGCTGCACTCGAGACTTTGGCGGTCATCGCATACCGTCAGCCCGTGTCCCGTGCCCGGGTTTCTGCAATTCGGGGCGTCAACGTCGATTCCGTGGTCCGTACGCTGCTGCAGCGTGGGCTGGTTGTCGAGACGGAGACCGATCCGGAGACCGGCGCGGTCCTCTATGGGACCACTACCGTCTTTCTGGAAAGATTGGGACTGGGCAGCGTCGACGAATTGCCCCGGATAGCTCCCCATCTGCCGGGCCTCGAGAGCCTTGGGGAGTATGACGAAACGACGTATTGAGCACGACCAACGAGAAGGACTTTGTACATGACACAGCCGCCAGGATCCGGTTCCGGACGCAATACGCCCCGCCGCGGCGGGTCGGCCGGACGCCCATCCGACGCTGCGCGCTCCCGTGGGAAGTCCTCGCCCCGCGGTGCCTCACAGGGCAGGCCGAGCGAGGGGCGTCCGTTCCAGGAGCGTGGTGAGCGTGGTGCCGGTCGCCCGAGTGAGGGGCGTCCGTTCCAGGATCGTGGTGAGCGTGGCCGGCCGGCTGCGGGACGCTCGTCGGAAGGCCGCTCGGCCGGTTCCGATCGGCGCGAATCGGCCGACGGCCGTGCTCGCTCGGCCGCAGGCCGTCCCTCTGCCGGCACTCCGTCGAGCCGTTTCGGCGCCAAGGCCGGAGGACGCGCGGGAGGCAGACCGGGCCGTCCCGGGACCGGAACCGGTACGGGCGCCAGAACCGGTACGCGGTCGTTCGGGCAGGACGGCGGCGGACGCCAGAAGCCGGCCGGGGCACAGGCTTTCGGGCGGGAGCGCTTCGGGCAGAACCTCGGACCGGTACGCGCGGCGCAGCCGAAGCGTGCCAGCCGCCCCGCTGACGAGATCGACGTGCACAACCCGGAGGGCGTACGCCTCCAGAAGGTGATGGCGCTCGCCGGCGTCGCGTCCCGCCGCGTGTGCGAGGAGATGATCCTCGACGGTCGCGTCGAGGTGGACGGCACCGTGGTGACCGAACTCGGTGTCCGTGTCGACCCCGAACAGGTGGCCATCCACGTCGACGGGATCCGACTCCAGCTCAATGAGCACCTCAAGTACTACGTCTTCAACAAGCCGCGCGGCGTCGTCTCCACCATGGAGGATCCCGAGGGCCGCCCCTGTATCAGCGACTTCCTGAAGAACAAGAACAAGAACGAGCGGCTCTTCCACGTCGGCAGGCTCGATGCCGAGACCGAGGGGCTGCTCCTGCTCACGAACGACGGCGAGCTCACCAACCGCCTGACGCATCCGTCCTACGAAGTCCCGAAGACCTACCTCGTGCAGGTCCGCGGACCCATGGCGCAGGGTATCGGTGCACAGATGAAGGAAGGGATCGAGCTCGAGGACGGCGTGGCGAAGGTGGATTCCTTCAGGCTGGTCGACTCGACGCCGGGCCACATCCTGGTCGAGGTCATCCTGCACTCAGGGCGAAACCGCGTGGTCCGCAGGCTGTTCGACGCCGTGGGCCACCCCGTCGAGCGACTCGTGCGCACGCAGCTCGGACCCATCCGCGTCGGCGACCAGCGCCAGGGCAGCATCCGCGTGCTCGGACGCCAGGAGGTCGGGCACCTGCTGGCGTCGGTGGGCCTCTAGCCGATGATCACGCGCACGGATCAGGGAACGCACCTCACCGGGCCCGTCCTCGTCGTGGGGGCGGGGCTGCTGGGCGCGAGCATCGGATTGGGGTTGCGGGCCCGCGGGCTCGACGTCGTCCTGTCCGACAGCTCGCCGTCGACGGAGGCCGTGGCGCGCGACATCGGCGCGGGTCGGCTCCTCGCCGAGGGGCAGGGCCCGGGGGAGGAGTTGTCCCCGGAACTCGTCGTCGTCGCGACGCCGCCGGACGTCACCGCTCGGGTGGTCGCGGATGCGCTGCTGAAGTATCCGGGGGCCATCGTCGTCGATATCTGCAGTGTGAAGGAAGCGATCCTGGCCGAGCTCACCGCGACACCCGACGTTGCTGAGCAGCTGTTCCGCTACGTGGGCACGCACCCGATGGCGGGCCGCGAGAAGTCCGGTCCCGTTGCTGCCCGTGCCGAGCTGTTCACCGGTGCTCCCTGGGTGCTGTGCGCCCATGCCACCAGCGCCCCGGAAGCAGTCCTGTGCGCGGAGTCACTCGCGGTCGATCTCGGCGCGGTGCCCGCGCGCATGTCCGTCGAGGAGCATGACGAGGCCGTGGCCCTGATCTCGCACCTGCCGCAGGTCGTGTCGTCGCTCGTGGCGAGCCGGCTGCAGGATTCCCCGGTGCAGGCCCTGTCGCTCGCGGGCAACGGGCTGCGCGACGTCACGCGCATCGCTGCAAGCGATCCGCGGCTGTGGGTGCAGATCCTGTCGGCCAACGCCGGTCGCCTCGTCGACATCCTGTACGGGGTGCGCGAGGACCTCAACCGCCTGATCGGCACCCTCGAGGACCCGACGGCCGGTGGCGCCCGCCTCGACATGGCCCAGCTCATGTCGGAGGGGAACGCCGGGCAGGCGCGTGTGCCGGGCAAGCACGGGACGCCGCCGAACTCGTTTGCGCGACTGACGGTGCTCGTCGACGACGTGCCCGGCCAGATCGCAAAGCTCCTCACGGAGATTGGACACACCGGTATCAATGTGGAGGATTTCCGCCTGGAGCACTCGCCGGGACGCGAAGTGGGCCTTGCGGAGCTCTCCGTGCTGCCCGGTAAACGCCACGATTTGACGGAGTCCCTGACGCAGCGGGGTTGGAAGGTAGTGCAGTGAGTCAGATTTCAGCAGAGATCGCGCAGGCGTCCGAGGCGACGGATCCGACGGGGGAGGCGGTGCCGTCGAGCCCGCATTCCGGTTTCCGCCTCGGCAAGTCGCTCGTCGTCGCCATCGACGGCCCGTCCGGCTCCGGGAAGTCGAGCGTCAGCCGTGAGGTTGCGCGACGCCTCCGGGCGGCCTACCTCGATACGGGAGCGATGTACCGGGCGGTCACGCTGCAGTGCATCGCCACGGGGGTCGACCTGCAGGACAGCGCGGCGGTCGAGGCAGTGGCCCGGTCCATCGAACTCTTCATCAGCACGAGCCCCGACCGCGAGTCCGTGACCATCGCGGGCGACGACGTCACCGCTGCTATCCGCGAACCGCGGGTCTCCTCGGCGGTGAGCGCCGTAGCGACGACGATGGGCGCCCGTGCCGAGCTCATCCGCCGCCAGCGTGCGCTGATCGCGGGCGCCGGTCACCGGATCGTGGCCGAAGGACGCGACATCACCACGGTCGTCGCACCCGACGCCGAGGTCCGCATCCTGCTGACGGCGAGCGAGGAAGCCCGGTTACGACGCCGCGGCGATCAGCTCGGCGGAACACAGTCGGAGGCGCAGCTGAAGCAACAGGTCATCGATCGCGATGCGAAGGACTCGACGGTGGTCAATTTCCGTCAGGCTGCGGACGGCGTCGTCACGCTCGACTCCTCGGATCTGGACTTCGAGCAGACAGTAGCCGCCGTCCTCGGCATCGTGCGCACCGTGGCGCATTAGCCGCAGTACCACCCTGAACTTACGGGCGTGAGCCCACCAGAATCACCGTCGGGAGACGGTGAACACCAACCGAAGGAACAAACGATGAGCGAGAACCTTTCGCCGAACGCGACGGACCAGGGTCCCGCAGCCGACGAGGACTACGTGCCGAGCGGCGAGGACCACGTCAGCGAGCTGCTCGAGAACCTCGACGACGCCGAGGCCGAGCAGCGCGCTGCGTCCCTGCGCGCGGGCCTCGAGGACTACGAGCTCGACGACGAGGACGCTGCGCTTCTCGCCCGGCAGGACGAGGACTACGACGACGACGCGGAGGGCCGGCTCAATCCCGTGCTCGCCATCGTCGGGCGACCGAATGTCGGCAAGTCCACTCTCGTGAACCGCATCCTCGGACGCCGCGAGGCCGTCGTCGAGGACACCCCGGGCGTGACGCGCGACCGGGTGTCGTACCCCGCCCAGTGGACGGGCCGGAACTTCACCCTCGTGGACACGGGCGGCTGGGAGCAGGACGCGAAGGGCATCAACGCACGCGTCGCCGATCAGGCGGAGATCGCTGTCGACATGGCAGATGCCGTCCTGCTCGTCGTGGACGCGACGGTCGGCGCGACGGCGACCGATGAAGCCGTGGTGCGCATGCTGCGACGCAAGAAGAAGCCCGTGATCCTCGTGGCCAACAAGGTCGACGACATCCAGAACGAGGCCGACGCGTCCGTGCTGTGGGGTCTCGGCTTCGGGCAGCCCTGGCCGGTCTCCGCCCTGCACGGACGCGGTACGGCTGACATGCTGGACAGGGTCCTCGAGGTGCTGCCCGAGTTCTCGGAGCACGGCGGCATCGAGCGATCCGGTGGTCCGCGCCGGATCGCACTCATCGGTCGTCCGAACGTCGGCAAGTCCTCGTTGCTCAACAAGCTCGCCGGATCCGAACGCGTCGTGGTCGATCCGCTCGCGGGCACCACCCGCGACCCGGTCGACGAGATGATCGAACTCGGCGGGCGCACCTGGCGCTTCGTCGACACCGCAGGCATCCGTCGCCGCGTGCACATGCAGCAGGGAGCGGACTTCTACGCTTCACTGCGGACGCAATCGGCTTTGGAGAAGGCGGAAGTCGCCGTCGTGCTCCTCGCCGTGGACGAGGTGCTCAGTGAGCAGGACATCCGTATCCTGAACATGGCCATCGAGTCGGGCCGCGCGATCGTGCTGGCCTTCAACAAGTGGGATCTGCTGGACGACGAGCGCCGCCGTTACCTGGAGCGCGAGATCGAGCAGGACCTGGCGCACGTGGAGTGGGCTCCGCGTGTCAACATCTCCGCGCTCACCGGCTGGCACAAGGACCGCCTGGTGCCGGCCCTCGACGTCGCGCTGGAGTCCTGGGACCGACGCATCCCCACGGGACGCCTCAACGCGTTCCTCGGCGAGCTCGTCGCCGCCAACCCGCACCCGGTGCGCGGAGGCAAGCAGCCCCGAATCCTCTTCGGCACGCAGGCTTCGAGCCGTCCGCCCAAGTTCGTGCTCTTCACCACCGGCTTCCTCGACCCCGGCTACCGCCGCTTCATCACACGCCGCCTGCGCGAGACCTTCGGGTTCGAGGGCACGCCCATCGAGGTCAGCATGCGCGTCCGCGAGAAGCGGAGCCGCAAGCGCTGACGCCTCCCCGGTGTGCCGACCCGCTCCCGGAATGATGTATTGTTATCCGAGTGGTTTGGCCTGCTGGACAGGCTGATCGGGATGTGGCGCAGCTTGGTAGCGCACTTGACTGGGGGTCAAGGGGTCGCAGGTTCAAATCCTGTCATCCCGACACTGCAGGGCCCGTTTCCATCGGCGATACGCCGGAGGGAGCGGGCTTTTTGCATGTCGCAGGGATTCCTCCGATGAGGGATATTTCCCGTCTGAGAGGTGCGTCACGGCTCTGCCGGTTGTGCCTATACTCGACCAGTACCCGCACCAGGCGGCACGTCCAGCCGCCTCTGCACCCCGCGCGTCCGAGAGGCAAGCATGAGCACGATTCCCGATGGCCTGTACTACACCGCGGAGCACGAGTGGGTCAGTGAGCCCGCCATCGACGGTACCGTGCGCGTCGGTATCACCGACTTCGCCCAGGACGCCCTCGGCGATGTCGTCTACGTCCAGATGCCCGAGGCAGGGACCGGCGTCACCGGTGCCGATGTCATCGGAGAGGTCGAATCGACCAAAAGCGTCAGTGACATCTACGCGCCCGTGACGGGCGAGATCGTAGCCCGGAACGAGGCGCTCGACGACGACCCCTCCCTCATCAACTCGGATCCGTACGGCGAGGGCTGGCTGCTCGAGATCAAGGTCTCCGATCCCTCCGTGGTGCAGGGCCTCCTGAGTTCAGCCGATTACTCCCAGCAGGTAGGCTAGGTCTACCCGGCGAAGGCAGCAGGGGCGGTTCGGTCGGCGACGATCGGACCACGCAGTAGGGGAGGAATACCGATGACGCCCAACGTGAACGCAGCCGTGAATGGAGAAGAGCCGAACATGACGTCTCCTGAGACAACGACGATCGGGATGCCGCCGCAGGCAGCGACGTCGGAGCTGGAACGGCATCTGACGCGCGAGGAGCAGGCGTCCGTCGCTGCCCTGCCTGCGGGATCGGCGCTGCTGATAGCCCACTCCGGACCGAACGCGGGTGCGCGTTTCCTGCTCGACGAGGACGTCACCAAGGCCGGCCGCCACCCGAACGCGGACATCTTCCTCGATGACGTCACGGTCTCCCGGCAGCACGCCGAGTTCCGTCGCACTGCCAACGGATTCATGGTGGTCGATACCCGGAGCCTCAATGGCACCTACGTCAACAACGACCGCGTGGACAGCGTTGCCCTCCGCAATGGCAACGAGGTACAGATCGGCAAGTTCCGGTTGACCTTCTACGCCGCACGTACCGCTTCGGGCCACGCCGCGCAGCACTCCTCAGCGCAGGCCTAATCCGGTTCATGCCTGTCTCCCAACCCGCCCGTAGCCCGGCCGGCATCGCTTCGGTCCACCCCGGTGCCGGGGTCCTCACCATCGGTGAGGTCCTGCGCGAGTTGACCGAGGAGTTCCCCCAGGTCACGGCTTCCAAGATCCGGTTCCTGGAGGAGAAGGGGCTGATCACGCCGCAGCGCACGCGTGCCGGGTACCGCAAGTACGCAGCGCACGACGTCGAGCGTCTCCGCTTCGTCCTGGCGCTGCAGCGCGACCAGTACCTCCCCCTGAAGGTCATCAAGGACTACGTCGACGCGATCGACCGCGGTGAGCGACCCGATTCGCTGCCCGGGGGCATGACGCTGTCCCCGCGCGTGGTCTCGGACCAGTTGTCCCTCGAACTGAATGCGCACTCGCGCAGACTGACGGCGGAGACGCTGGCCGCGGAGGCAGGAGCGCCTCGCAGGCTCGTCGACGACCTCGTGAGCTTCGGGCTGATCACCGCCGTCGACAACCGGTTCGACGAGCACGCGCTCAAGATCATCAAGGCGTGCGTGCAACTCGAGGGACATGGCATAGAGCCGCGCCACCTGCGGCCGTTCCGTGCGGCCGCCGACCGCGAGCTCGGACTCGTCGAACGCGTCGTCGCGCCGGTGGCATCGCGCAAGGATGTCGCGTCGAAGGCCCGCGCGGCAGAGACGGCCCGCGAGATCAGTGAACTCTGCCTCGGTCTCCACAGCGCCCTCGTGCACAGCCACATAGCCCGAATGGACAGTTAGGCGGCTCTCCCGTGATCGAAGTAGAAGTGGTAGGCGTACGGATCGAACTGCCATCGAACCAGCCGTTGGTGCTGCTCAGGGAGACTGCGGGGGAGAGGCACCTGCCCATCTGGATCGGAGCGCCCGAGGCCAGCGCGATCGCCTTCGTACAGCAGGGCATCGTGCCGCCCAGACCCATGACCCACGACCTCCTGGTCGACGTCGTGGCGGCCGCCGGGAAGGAGATCACGGAGGTGCGCATCACTTCCGTCGAGGACACCGTGTACCACGCACAGCTGGTGTTCAGTGATGGCGTGACGGTGAGTTCCCGCGCCTCCGACGCGCTTGCCGTGGCGCTCCGCGTACCCTGCCCGATCTATTGTGCCGACGAGGTGCTCGCCGTCGCCGGCGTCGAGATCGCGGACGCGGACGCCGAGGACGCCGAGGAGGGCGACACCGAGGAGACCGCAGAGAAAGAGGTGCTCCAGTTCCGCGAATTCCTGGCGGACGTCGAGCCCGAGGACTTCGAGCGCTGAGGCGGTCCTGCAACCGCGCACTCCGGGATCGAGGGGTGCGACACGGGCGACACGCCCATTCTTGGAGTGCTGCATCTTTGACCTCGACCCCCGCGCGGCCTAACGTCGAAGCATACAGTTCCCATTGCGTGTGTGGGGGGCTCGGGGCACCCTAGGTGCGCACCCGACGTTCCACCCCGAACAGCAGACTTCCCCGGGAACCCGACGAGGAGGCAGCACGTGAGTCCGAAGGGTGACGCCGGCAAGGCAACCAGCCCGGCAGGCGCTGGTATCCCACCGAGCGCCCAGGGCCTACTCTTCACGGAAGATTTGCCCGTCCTCGACGAAGACGCCGGATACCGCGGCCCCACGGCCTGCAAGGCGGCAGGCATCACCTACCGCCAGCTCGACTACTGGGCCCGCACAGGTCTCGTCGAACCGGCCGTGCGCGGCGCCTCCGGCTCGGGCACCCAGCGCCTGTACGGCTTCCGGGACATCCTCGTCCTGAAGGTCGTCAAGCGGCTGCTCGACACGGGAGTCTCCCTCCAGCAAATCCGCACGGCGGTCGAACACCTGCGTGAGCGGGGCGTCGAGGATCTCGCCCAGATCACCCTCATGAGCGACGGCGCCAGCGTCTACGAATGCACGTCGGCGGACGAAGTCATCGACCTCGTGCAAGGCGGGCAGGGCGTGTTCGGCATCGCTGTCGGGCGCGTGTGGCGCGAGGTCGAGGGAAGCCTCGCGGCTCTCCCCAGCGAGCATGCTGCAGAGCAGGATTTCCCCGGCGACGAACTCAGCAAGCGGCGCGCGACGCGGAAGATCAGCTGACCGAACCGTCCGGGCCGATCAGACGTCGCGCCCGTGACGGAGGTACCGGTTCTCCACAGCTAGGAGTGGCTAGCGCCTCGCGCTACGGCTTCGCATCCTGCCGGAATCCATCACGCTCTTCAGCAGGTCGTCGAAGTAGCCTGCAGCCTGCTGGGCGGACTCGCCCGGCCAGTGGTGCACGGAGTGGGCGGCGCCCTGGATCTGCTGCCAGTTGGCCTGCTCCGGAATCGTCGGGCTCAGCAGCAACTCCCCGAACATCTGCTTCATCTCGTTCAGACGGAACGAGTGTTCGTTGGAGGTGGAGCGCACACGGTTGGCGACGATGCCGGCCGTCTGCAGATTCGGCGCGAACTCCTGGCGGAAGAGCTCCAATGCACGCATGGTGCGCTCCGTGCCCGCAACGGAGAACAGGCCTGGTTCGGCTACGAGGAGGACCTTGTTGCTCGCGGTCCATGCGATGCGCGTCAGGCCATTGAGTGAAGGCGGGCAGTCGACCAGGACGAGGCTGTAGCCCTCGACGCGGGAGAGCAACGTCGCCAGACGGCGTTGGTCCCGACGCCCGAGGTCCGGCCTGTCATAGATGCCCGAGTACGCGGAGCCCATGGCGACGTCGAGGGTGGAGGACGCAGTGGTCTGCTTGGACGCGGTCGCAACCCAGCCGCTGGGAACCGTGTTGCCGCCCAGGTCGCCGCGACGTGCGTTCTTGAGGAGGCGTCCGACGTCGATCTGGCCTGACGGCCGCACCCCGAGACCGGTGGTTGCGTCAGCGTGCGGGTCCAGGTCGACCACCAGCGTCGGAATTCCGGCCGCCAATGCTGCCGAGGCGAGCCCCAGAGTGACCGATGTCTTCCCCACGCCGCCCTTGAGGCTGCTGATGCTCACTACCTGCACGTGATAAACCCATACCTATCTGTAGCCGCCGCCGGGCAGGCGGGTCGCATATTGATCCCCGACCATCATAGGGCGATCCGGTGCGGCGCCCCGTTCCGCCGCGGTTCCCCGTCCAACAGCTCCACCCGGGTGCGCCCTCCGACGGATCCGGCAGCGGCCCGACAATGAGCGCGCCCCCGGAATGGCCGGCGGGTAGGATCGACGCAGCGTGAAGAACCCGACCGGCAAGGATGCAGGAGTGCGATGTTCTCGAAGATTCTGGTAGCTAACCGTGGCGAGATCGCCATCCGCGCTTTTCGGGCCGGGCATGAGGTGGGCGCGAAGACGGTCGCTGTCTTTCCGCACGAGGACCGCAACTCGATCCATCGGCAGAAAGCGGACGAGGCATACCTGATCGGCGAGGAGGGCCACCCGGTCAGGGCGTATCTGGATATCGACGAGATCATCCGTGTCGCCACGGAGGCCGGGTGTGATGCGATCTATCCGGGGTACGGGTTCCTGTCGGAGAACCCGGGCCTGGCCCGGGCCGCGGCGGACGCCGGAATCACGTTCGTGGGCCCGCCCGCGGATGTGCTGGAGCTCGCGGGGAACAAGGTCAAGGCATTGGATGCTGCTCGGGCTGCGGGCATACCGGTATTGGCGTCGTCACGTCCGAGCGCGGACGTGGCCGAGCTGATCGCGGCGGCGGACGAGATCGGGTTCCCGGTGTTCGCGAAGGCCGTGGCGGGTGGCGGTGGCCGCGGGATGCGGCGGGTCGACACGCGTGAGGCGTTGCCGGAGGCCCTGGAGTCGGCGATGCGGGAGGCGCAGTCGGCGTTCGGGGATCCGACGATGTTCCTGGAGCAGGCGGTGCTGCGGCCACGGCATATCGAGGTGCAGATCCTCGCGGACGCGCAGGGGAATGTGATGCACCTGTTCGAGCGGGACTGCTCCCTGCAGCGCCGCCACCAGAAGGTCATCGAGATCGCTCCTGCCCCGAACCTGGACGAGGGGATCCGCCAGGCGCTGCACAGGGATGCGGTGAAGTTCGCGACGGCCCTCGGGTACGTGAACGCAGGAACGGTGGAGTTCCTGGTGGACACGGTCGGGGAGCGGGCGGGACAGCATGTCTTCATCGAGATGAACCCGCGCATCCAGGTGGAGCACACCGTCACCGAGGAGGTGACCGACGTCGACCTGGTGCAGTCCCAGCTGCGCATCGCCGCGGGCGAGACGCTCGAGGACCTCGGTCTGTCGCAGGACACGGTGACCCTGCGCGGCGCCGCCCTGCAGTCGCGGATCACCACGGAGGACCCGGCCAACGGCTTCCGGCCCGATGTCGGGAGGATCTCCGCGTACCGCTCCGCCGGGGGTGCCGGAGTGCGACTGGACGGCGGCACGGTGTACGCGGGGGCGGAGATCAGCCCGCACTTCGACTCGATGCTCGTCAAGCTCACCTGCCGTGGCCGGGACTACCCGTCGGCCGTGACCCGGGCCAGGCGCGCCCTGGCGGAGTTCCGGGTCCGCGGTGTGTCAACGAACATCTCCTTCCTGCAGGCTGTCCTGGATGACCCGGATTTCATCGCGGGCAATGTGGCGACGTCGTTCATCGATGAACGTCCCGAGCTGCTCACCGCCAGGGTTCCGGCGGACCGGGGCACCAAGCTGCTGACCTGGCTCGCCGATGTCACCGTGAACCAGCCCAACGGTGCACGGCCGGCGCACCTGGACCCCCGCCAGAAACTGCCCGCCCTGCCTACCGAACACGCTGACCGCGATGCCGGGCCGAAGGTCCCCGCGCCGGTGTCGGGGAGCCGCCAGCGTCTGCAGGAGCTCGGGCCGGAGGGCTTCGCGCGTCATCTGCGGGAGCAGACAGCGGTCGCGGTCACGGACACGACCTTCCGGGACGCCCACCAGTCGCTGCTGGCGACCCGTGTGCGGACGTCGGATCTCGTGGCGGCCGGTGCTTCGGTGTCACGACTGACGCCGGAGCTGTTGTCGGTCGAGGCATGGGGTGGAGCGACGTACGATGTCGCGCTCCGTTTCCTGGGCGAGGATCCGTGGGAGCGCCTCGACGCGCTGCGCCGCGAGGTGCCGAACATCTGCCTGCAGATGCTGCTGCGAGGAAGGAACACCGTCGGCTACACCCCGTACCCGGAAGCGGTCACCGCCGCTTTCGTGCAGGAGGCGGCCTCGTCGGGGATCGACATCTTCCGGATCTTCGACGCGCTCAACGACGTGTCCCAGATGGAGCCGGCAATCCGGGCGGTCCGAGACACCGGGACCGCGGTCGCCGAAGTAGCGCTCTGCTACACGGCGGACATGCTCGATCCCGCGGAGGACCTCTACACCCTGAACTACTACCTGGAGCTGGCGCAGCGCATCGTCGACGCGGGCGCGCACATCCTCGCGATCAAGGACATGGCAGGGCTCCTCCGTCCGGCCGCGGCCGCGAAACTCGTCTCCGCCCTGCGCGAACGGTTCGACCTGCCGGTGCATCTGCACACCCACGACACCGCCGGTGGTCAGTTGGCCACGCTGCTGGCAGCGGTCGACGCCGGCGTGGATGCCGTCGACGTCGCCAGCGCACCCCTGGCAGGCACGACGAGCCAGCCCTCGGCGTCAGCCCTGGTTGCCGCCCTGGCCCATACTCCGAGGGACACGGGACTGGATCTCGGAAACGTGTGCGCGCTCGAACCCTACTGGGAAGCAGTGCGGCGCATGTACGCGCCCTTCGAGTCAGGGCTTCCCGGCCCCACCGGCCGCGTGTACCGGCACGAGATCCCGGGCGGGCAGCTGTCCAACCTCAAGCAGCAGGCCATCGCCCTGGGCCTGGGGGAACGCTTCGAGGCCATCGAGGACATGTACACCGCGGCCGACGGGATCCTGGGCAGGCTCGTCAAGGTCACTCCATCGTCGAAGGTCGTCGGCGACCTCGCTCTGGCCCTGGTCGGCAGGAACGCCGACCCGGCGGAGTTCGAGCAGAATCCCCAGGACTATGACATCCCCGACTCCGTCATCGGGTTCCTGAACGGGGATCTGGGCAACCCTCCGGGTGGCTGGCCCGAGCCCTTCCGGACGAAGGCCCTGCAGGGACGGGAACTCAAACCCCGCGACGCCGAGCTGTCCGACGACGACGAGGCGAAGCTCGCAGGCACCTCCTCGGAGCGCCGCACTGCGCTCAATACCCTGCTGTTCGCCGGGCCGACGAAGGAGTTCACGGCAACGCGCGACACCTACGGTGACGTGTCCCTGCTCAGTACGGCTGACTACCTCTACGGCCTGCAGCCCGGGATCGAGCACGTCATCGAGCTGGAGAAGGGCGTGCGGCTCATCGCGACCCTGGAAGCGGTGTCCGAACCTGACGAGAAGGGCATGCGCACTGTGATGTGCACGCTCAACGGCCAGATGAGGCCCGTCAGTGTCCGTGACCGGAGCATCGCCAGCGACGTCGAGGTGGCAGAGAAGGCTGATCCCGGCAATCCGGGCCATGTCCCCGCGCCTTTCGCCGGATCGGTGACCATCACCGTCACCGAGGGGCAGGCCGTCAACGCCGGCGACACCGTCGCCACCATCGAAGCGATGAAGATGGAAGCCAACATCACCAGTCCCATCAGCGGCACGGTACAACGCGTTGCGCTCGACGGCGCCGGACCCGCGCAGGGCGGTGATCTCCTCCTGGTGGTGGCCCCCGCGTGAGGTGGACCGGGCCTTCCTGCGGGCAGGGGCCGGCACGCTAGAGTGGGGCGCTGGAATCAGTGCGGCCGCTCCGGTCCGATCGACGGAGCGGCCCGGCCGACGATGTGTGAGGAACCATGGCAAGCGACCCGAATGAGCCCCTGAACGGCGGCACCGACGGCACGACGGGGAATCCGACGCACGGCGTGCCGATCGTGCCGGGCGTCCCCTTCATCGAGCCCGCCCCGAACCAGGGGAGGGATGGGGAACCACGCGAAGCCACGGGTGGGAACGGAACCGTCGATGACGGCGCGGCAGGTGCAGCCGATCCTGCCTTCAGGGACAGCAGGGACAGCAGGGACAGCAGTGAGCCCACCCATGAGTCGTCACCGAAGGACGCAGCCGGTTCTGCTGACAATGTCGCTTTCCACCTGGACGCCTTCGCTGTGCCGGTCACGACCGTCCCCCCAGCCATCCTGCAGGGACCGGCCCTCACCGTTCCGGCCTTCCCGCCGTCCGCACCGACCGCTCCGTCCGCTTCGACCGCTCCGTCCGCTTCGACCGCTGCGACCGCTGCGACCGCTGCAGGTGACGACCGCCGGGTCGCCGCCTCGCAGCAGGCAGCTGTGCCGGGAGGCACCGTTTCCTCGACCGACGCCGTGGTCCTGACGGACGGAGCGGTTGCGCAGGGAAAGCCGGTGACGGAACGCAGCGCCCGGCGGGAGAAAGAGGTCGGACCGGAGCCCGCGTCGGCGCTCACGGCCGATCGGCTGCTCGTCGCAGCCGACAAGCCTCCGGTTGCCGGCTGGCGGAGGTGGCTCCACGCCATCACGTTCGGCCGCGTCAATGTCGGGGATTCCGACGCCGTGCGCGTGCAGCGTGCGCTCGAGCACCGCATCTCCGTCAGGCTCGGCGGCCGGACGCGCTATGTTCCCGTCCTGTCCCGCAAGGGTGGTGTCGGCAAGACGACCGTGACGACGCTCCTTGGTATGGCACTCGCCGATCTTCGCGAGGACCGCATCATCGCGATGGATGCGAACCCCGACCGCGGCACGCTGTCGGACCGCTCGCCGGGCCGTGCCGACTACACAGCCCGCCAGCTCGTGCAGAATCGCTACACGATCGAATCGTTCGCCCAGCTGGCGGGCTACGTCACCCGCGACGGCTCCCGGCTCCATGTGCTCGCATCGGACACCGACCCGGCCGTGGCACAGGCTTTCGACGATTCCGACTACCGCGCCGTGACGGACGTCCTGAGCCGCTACTACTCCATCGTCCTGACCGACTCCGGGACCGGCATGGTGCACTCCGTCATGAAGGGCACGCTGGAGAAGGCGGACTCCGTGGTGCTGGTCTCGGGTGGAAGCGTCGACGAGGCGAGGCTTGCCTCCGAGACGCTCAGCTGGCTCGAGGCGCATGGTCGGCAGGACCTGCTGGCGAAGGCGATCGTCGTGATCAACCTGTCCTCGGGCAACGGGACACAGGTCGACATCGCCCAGATCGAGCAGCACTTCCGCTCGCGTGTCTCCACCGTCGTCCGGATCCCCTACGACCGTCATCTGGCGGAGGGCTCGCGCATCGATCTGGCCAAACTACGCCCCACAACCAGGCGGGCGGTGACCGAACTGGCGGCGCTTCTGGTGGACCAGCTCGCGTCCTGACCGCGGCTAGACTGCGTCCTGTGACCCACTACGACCTCGCCATCATCGGCTCCGGCTCCGGCAACACGCTCATTACACCCGAGTGGGATGACCGGAAGGTCGTGCTCGTCGATGGCGGAACCTTCGGTGGGACGTGCCTGAACGTCGGCTGCATCCCGACGAAGATGTACGTCTACCCGGCGCTCCTGGCATCGGCACCGGCAGACTCGTCGCGGCTCGGCGTCGATCTCTCCCTCGACGGTGTGCGGTGGCGGGATATCCGTGACCGCATCTTCACGCGCATCGACGCGATATCGAGCGGTGGACGCGCGTACCGTGCCGACGAGCTCGAGAACGTCACCTTGATCGAGGACTACGTCCGGCTGACGGGGGAGAGGTCCTTCCAGACACCGGTCGGCGATCTGATCACGGCCGACCAGCTGGTGATCGCGACCGGGTCCCGAGCCGTCCTGCCGGACATTCCCGGGATATCCCTGCCCCAGGTCCACACCTCGGACACCATCATGCGCGTCGATCAGCGTCCGAGGAGACTGCTGATCGTCGGAGGAGGTTACATCGCGGCGGAGTTCGCCCATGTCTTCGCCGCCTTCGGTACCAGCGTGACCATCGCGGTCCGCTCCGGCGCCATGCTGCGCCACCTCGACCACACGGTGTCCGAAGCCTTCTCGGAGCAGGCGGCGGAGCAATGGGATCTTCGACTGGACACCGACGTCACCGGGATCGCCGCGAACGACGACGGAAGCGTGACCGCCAGCCTGAACGGACCGGCGGGTCCGACCCCTCTCGAGGTCGACATGGTCCTGGTCGCCGTCGGTCGGGTTCCGAACACCGACAGGCTGGGAGCGGCGGACGCCGGACTCGACCTGCACGACGACGGGCGCCTCGTCGTCGACGAGTACCAGCGGGTCCTCCGCAGCGGGAAGCCCGTGGACGGACTGTGGTCGCTCGGCGACGCGAGTAGCGGGTACCAGCTCAAGCACGTGGCGAATCACGAGGCAAAGGTCGTCGCCCACAATCTGCTGCATCCGCAGGACTTGCGGGCGAGTGACCATCGCTTCGTGCCGTCCGCGGTCTTCTCACACCCGCAGGTCGCCTCCGTCGGCATGACCGAGGAGCAGGCACTCGGACACGCGGAGGCTACCGACACCGCGATCGTCACGGCGGTGCAGCACTACGGCTCGACGGCGTACGGCTGGGCCATGGAGGACACCCAGGGATTTGTGAAGCTCATCGCGGAGCAGGCGAGCGGACGGATCCTCGGCGCGCACATCATCGGTCATGAGGCATCGATGATCATCCAGCCCGTCATCCAGGCGATGTCCTTCGGGCTCGATGCCCATACGATGGCGCGGGGTCAGTACTGGATCCACCCGGCCCTGACCGAGGTGGTCGAGAACGCGCTGCTGAACCTCAAGACCGGCTGACGTCCTCCCCGGCCGGTTCCGGAGCCGGGGAGACCGCGTCCGGACCTAGACCTTGGCCGTCGAGTAGATCGACTCCACGACGTCCGAGTAGTCCTTCAGGACCTGCGCCCGCTTGATCTTCATCGACGGCGTGAGGTGACCGGTGGCCTCGGTGAAGTCGGTCGGTACGATGCGGAACACCTTGATCGCCTCCGCACGCGACACGGTCGTGTTGGCGGTATCGACGAGCTCCTGGATCTCGGCGAGGACCGCCGGGTGCTCCGCGGCTTCCGCCGTCGTGGTGGCGGCCGGTAGGTGGTGCCGCTCGAGCCAGCCCGGCAGCGCCTCCTCGTCGAGGGTGACGAGTGCCGATATGAAGGGACGCTGGTCACCGACCACCACGCACTGCGAGACGAGGGCGTTGGCGCGGATCGCGTCCTCCAGCAACGCCGGGATGACGTTCTTCCCGCTGGCCGTCACGATGATCTCCTTCTTGCGGCCCGTGATGCTCAGGAAGCCGTCCTCATCGAGTTCGCCGATGTCACCCGTCCGGAACCAGCCGTCCACGAAGGCCTCCTCGGTCAGGTCGGGGCGGTTGAAATAGCCCTTCATGACGCAGACACCCTTCGCCAGGATCTCGCCGTCGTCCGCGATCCTGACGGCGTTGCCCGGAAGGGGCGCTCCAACCGTTCCGATCTTGATGCGCTTCGGGGTGTTCACGGTGATCGGTGCGGTCGTCTCGGTTAGGCCATAGCCCTCCAGCACCATGAGCCCGATGCCGTGGAAGAAGTGTCCGAGCCGGTCTCCGAGGGGCGCGCCACCGGAGACTGCGTGCTGGACACGGCCTCCCATCGCGGTCCGGATCTTGCCGTAGAGCAGCCGGTCGAAGAGTGCGTGTTTGACCTTCAGACCCAGTGGGATCTTTCCGGCCTGCTCTGCCTTCGACCAGGCGATGGCGACGTCGGCACCCGCATGGAAGATCTTGCCCTTCCCGCCGTCCTCGGCTTTCAGCATCGAGTTGTTGTAGACCTTCTCGAAGACGCGCGGGACCGCGAGGATGAACGTCGGTTTGTAGCTCTGCAGGTCCGGCAGCAGGTTCTTGACGTCGGGCGTATGGGCGACGGTGGCGCCCGCAGCAACGCAGAGCACGGAGATGAAGCGCGCGAAGACGTGGGCCAGGGGGAGGAACATGATGGTCTGGGCGCCCTCGTGGGCGACCTCCGGCAGTGCGGCAGCACCGTTCTCCGACAGCTCCACGAAGTTGCCGTGGGTCAGTTCGCAGCCCTTGGGCTTGCCGGTGGTACCGGAGGTGTAGATGATGGTCGCGATGTCGTCGAGGCCGGCATACGCGCGCCGGTCGGACAGGGTCTGCTCGTCTGTCCCGACACCGGCGGTCCTCAGCGTGTCCAGTCCGTCGCCGTCGAACTGCCAGACGTGCTGGAGGGACTCGATGTCCTCGAGCGCGACGGCTTCGCGGACCACGTTCTCGTGACGCGCGGATTCGACGAAGGCTCCGACGGCACCGGAGTCACTGAGGATCCACGCGACCTGCGCCGGGGAGGACGTCTCATAGACGGGCACGGAGACGGCGCCGGCGAACCAGATCGCGAAATCCGCCAGGGACCATTCATAGCGGGTGCGGGCCATGATCGCCACGCGGTCGCCCGGTTGCACGCCCGAAGCGATCAGGCCCTTGGCGACGTCCTCGACCTGACGGCGGAACTCGGTGGCCGAAATGTTCTCCCATTCGCCGGACGCACCTTTGACGGCGAACAACGCGGGATTCGACGGCTTGGCCGCCTGCCGGACGACGAGGTCGGTCGTATTGGTCTGGCGGGGAACGTCCACGAGGACGGGAACGCTGATGTCGCGCACGATAGCTCCTTTGGTATCACTCGACCGTGGGTGGCTTTCAGCCTATAGCTTCGCCTGCTCGAATCACTGTCCAGTAATGTACGAATCGGTAACGGTGGCGTGCACACGCTTCCCTTGGGGACGACGAAAGGACTGCATGCCGATCATGCCGGAGGCCGCCGGCCCACGCGCCCGCCGACCCCGGACCGACGTCGGTCCCGCGTGGCGGGGGAACGGCCAGTTGAGCGCGCGGGCCGCCCGCAGCACCTTCCCCAACCCGGCACGTCGCGGCCTGTCGGTTGGCATCGATATCGGCGGGACGAAGGTCGCCGCCGGGGTGGTCGACGTGCGGGGCCGGATCCTCGCCGAGGCACGCCGGGCGACGCCGGGCCAGGATGCGCGCGCGGTCGAGGAGGTCATCGCGGAACTCGTTCGCGAGCTGTCACGCGAGTATCGGATCCGCTCGGTCGGGATCGGCGCGGCCGGGTGGATGGACCTGTCGAACAGCACTGTCCTGTTCAGTCCCCACCTGGCATGGCGCAACGAGCCGCTGCGCCATAACCTCGAGAAGCTGCTGCGACGCCGCGTTACGGTGGTGAACGACGCGGACGCCGCTGCGTGGGCGGAATGGCGATTCGGTGCGGGGAGGGGCGAGTCCCGCCTGGTCTGCGTCACCCTCGGTACGGGGATCGGCGGCGCCATGATCATGGGTGGGCGCGTCGAGCGGGGCCGGTACGGCGTGGCGGGGGAGTTCGGGCACCAGATCATCGTTCCGCAGGGGCACCGCTGCGAGTGCGGGAACCGCGGCTGCTGGGAACAGTACGCCTCCGGCAACGCGCTCGGGCGCGAGGCGCGGGAGCTGGCCGCGGCGAACAGCCCGGTGGCGCAGGCCATCATCGCCGCAGCTCCGGGCGACGGATCGCCCATCACGGGCGCGCTCGTCACCCGGCTGGCGATGGAGGGCGATCCGGCCTCCCGTGAACTGGTCGACGACGTCGGCCAGTGGCTGGGGCTGGGGCTCGCCAACCTCGCGGCCGCCCTCGACCCGGGAACCTTCGTCATCGGCGGTGGGCTCAGCGCAGCCGGTGAACTCCTGCTCGATCCGGCGAGGCGGGCGTTCGGGAGGAACCTGACGGGCCGAGGCTTCCGACCCGCGGCGCGGATAGAGCGCGCGGCGCTGGGGCCGGAAGCGGGGCTCATCGGAGCAGCCGATATGTCGCGCCTGCTCTCCCGCAGCGGTACGTGACCGGCGCTCCTGACGACGGTGGAGGGTGGCCCGGGCCCGGCGCTGGACGATCGAGCTGAAGGGTCGCGCTGGGATCGCCGGGCTGGTCGCGCCAGGCTGGTCGCTAGACCTCGGCGCCGTCGTCCCCTATGTCGCGATGCTTCGGCAGCTTCGTGACGAGGTAGCCGGCGCCGGCCAGGAACAGTGCGAGGACCCCGAGCGTGGCGGCCAGCGGCGCGTCACGCCAGAACATGGCGAAGAGGAGCAGCAGGATTGGCCCGCCCGCGGCGCCGATCCAGGCGAGGACCGTCAGCGGATCGCCCGTACCGAGGGGCGGCGGCTCCTCCGGCACGAATCCCTCGTCGTCTTCAGGTCCGTCGGGTGGGCTGTAGTCGCGGGGTCCCGTCGACCGGAACGGCTGATTGCGGAAGATGGCATCCGCCCTCTCCCTGTCCGTGAGGCCGGCACCGCCCGCGCCCGTCTCACCGAGGGGCTCTGCCGCGTCCGGCCTGCGATGGGCTGCTTCATCCTGGTGCGGACCCTGGGCCGTCACGGGCGAGGCGCCCTGGGCAGGGGGGACGTCCGGCGAACCGGAGTCCGTGGGCGTTCCTTCCAGGCGTGCCACGAGATCCTGCCAGACGGCGTCATCAGTGGATTCGTTCGGTTCCTGACCTCGGGGGCCCATACTTTGCTACCTGCTGTCGCGTGCTGCGGCTGGGGTCGGACGGTATCCGGCCCGGCGTCGTGGAAATCAGAGGGCGTGCTCGTCTAATCGTGGGCACAGCGCGCCGCTACGTCAACCGTCCGTCCGCGTGTCGACAGCGCTCGACAGGCCCGGTACCACGGCATCGCACCTCGGGAGGATACGGCAGGGAGTCGCCCTGCCCGCCGCGGGTCTTCCCGACGCCGGAACCAGCCGACGGCACCGCGTCCTTAGAGTAGGCTTCCACATGAAAAAGCGGGCGGCATGCCATATGCCGCGCCGTCCATGCAGGGAGGCTGGCAGCGTGTTCTATTGGGTGATGAAGCGGATCATCGTCGGTCCGATCCTCAACCTCCTGTTCCGGCCATGGGTCAAGGGGCTCGACAACATCCCGTCGTCAGGCCCCGCGGTAATCGTCAGCAACCACCTGTCGTTCTCCGATTCGATCTTCCTCCCGATCGTCGTCCCGCGGCCGGTCGTCTTCCTCGCCAAGTCCGAGTACTTCACGGGCAAGGGCCTCAAGGGTCGTCTGACGGCGCTCTTCTTCAGGCTGTCGAACCAGTTGCCCATGGACCGTTCGGGTGGCGCGGCGTCGTCGTCGTCACTGTCCGCCGGCATGGACATCCTCAACGAAGGCGGCATCCTCGGCATCTACCCCGAGGGAACCCGCAGCCCCGACGGCCGCCTCTACCGCGGCAAGACCGGCGTCGCCAAACTGGTCCTGGCCACGGGCGTTCCTGTCATCCCGGTGGCGATGATCGGCACCGACAAGGTGCAGCCCATCGGCCGGCGCATCCCGAACATCCGGCGTGTCGGGATCATCATCGGCGAACCGCTCGACTTCTCCCGCTATGAGGGGCTGGAAGACGACCGCTTCGTCCAGCGGTCCGTCACGGACGAGATCATGTACGAGCTCATGCGGCTGTCGGGCCAGGAGTACGTCGACGCCTACGCCAGTACGGTCAAGGAACGCCTCGCCGCCGAGAAAGCTGCCGGGCGCAAGACGCCGAAGCCCGGAGCGGACACCCGCCGGGCCGCGGTGAGGATGTCGAACGAGGCCGCCGGCCCGGCCCCCGGCACCGTCACGGAGATCGGTCGCACGGCTCCTGCAGAGGGACCCGTCGGGACGGATGACGGTCAGAACGCCGGCCCGCCCGCCGGTTAGCGTGACCGCCGTCGGACTGTGAAGCGGCGATGACGGGCCGAATCGGGAGCCCGACGCGCAGCCGGTAGAATTTCGGTGTGACTGATTCACTAGCTCCCGTCCTCCCGCGTACAGCGGAACCTGCCTCGTCCACCACCCAGGGCCTCGATGCCTGGCGTTCGATGACCGCAGTCCAGCAGCCTTCGTGGCAGGATCCTGGAGTCTATTCGGCGTCGGTCAAGGAACTCTCGAGCCTGCCTCCACTCGTCTTCGCCGGTGAGGTCGACGTACTGCGTGAACGGCTCGCCGCCGCCGCGCAGGGCAAGGCCTTCCTCCTTCAGGGCGGCGACTGCGCCGAGACCTTCGACGGGGCAACCGCCGACAAGATCAGCGCCCGCGTGCGCACGATCCTCCAGATGGCCGTCGTCCTGACCTACGGCGCGTCGCTGCCCGTGATCAAGATGGGCAGGATGGCGGGCCAGTTCGCCAAGCCCCGCTCGTCCAACGACGAGACACGCGACGGCGTCACACTCCCCGCCTACCGGGGCGACATGGTCAACGGCTATGACTTCACCCCGGAGAGCCGTGGGCACGACGCGTCACGCATGGTGAAGGCGTACCACACGTCGGCATCGACGCTGAACCTGATCAGGGCCTTCACCCAGGGAGGGTTCGCGGACCTGCGGCTCGTCCATCACTGGAACAAGGGCTTCATGGCCAACCCGGCGCACTCCCGCTACGAGTCACTCGCCCGCGAGATCGACCGTGCGGTGCGCTTCATGGATGCCTGCGGTGCCGATTTCGAGGCGCTGAAGCGCGTCGAGTTCTTCGCCAGCCATGAGGCCCTGCTCCTCGACTACGAGCGCGCGCTGACCCGCATCGATTCCCGCACGTCTCTGCCGTACGACACGTCGGCACACTTCCTCTGGATCGGTGAGCGGACCCGCGACATCGACGGCGCACACGTCGACTTCCTGTCCCGCGTGCGGAACCCGATCGGCGTCAAGCTCGGACCCTCGACGTCGGGGGACGACGCCCTCGCGCTCATCGACAAGCTCGATCCGAACCGCGAACCGGGCAGGCTCACGTTCATCACCCGCATGGGCGCGCAGAACATCCGCGAGAAGCTGCCGAAGCTGGTCGAGCGCGTCACCGGCTCGGGGGCCCAGGTCCTCTGGGTGACGGACCCGATGCACGGAAACACCGTGACGTCCCCGAACGGGTACAAGACCCGCAACTTCGACGACGTCATCGACGAGGTACGTGGTTTCTTCGAGGTGCACAACTCGCTGGGAACGTTCCCCGGCGGCCTGCACGTCGAGATGACGGGCGACGACGTGGCCGAATGCCTCGGCGGCGCCGATCCCATCGACCAGGAGGCGTTCGTCGAGCGGTACGAATCGGTGTGCGATCCCCGCCTCAACCACATGCAGTCCCTGGAGATGGCGTTCCTCGTCGCGGGCGCCCTCTCGAAGAGCTGAGGTCCGACGACCAGGGAGAACGACTGAAGGCGGCCACCCCGGTGGCCGCCTTCAGTCGTTCCGCCGGAGCCTGTCCTAGGTGACCGTGATGCGAATGGTCGTACCCTCCGGCTGCTCGCCCGACGGGCTCTGGCCCGCTACCAGCCCGAGCACCGCACTGCCGAAGGTGTAGTCGACCTGCACGGCGAACCCGGCCGCCTCGAGGGCGTCGACCGCGCGACCCTCCGGCAACGAGAAGACGTTCGGCACCTTGACCATGCGCGGCCCCTGGGACAGTGTCAGCGTCACTCGCGTTCCGCGCGGAACACCGACGCCCGAAGGGTTCTGGCCGAGCACGGCGCCCGCCGGCACGGTGCGGCTGTACTCCGGGACATCGCTCACCACCGCTTCGAGTCCGGCATCCGAGAGTGCGGTGACTGCTTCCCGCTCGGTGAGCCCGACGACGTCGGGGACTGCGACGGGCGCGGGTCCGAGGGACACGACAAGGTCCACGGTGGAGTGGCGGCGACGCTCCGCCCCGTGCTCCGGGGCCTGGCGGACGACGTCGCCCGCCGGTACGGACTCGCTGTACTCCTCCTGCAGGCCGCCGACGGCGAGCCCGGCATCCTGGAGCTCCGCGCCGGCGTCCGATCGTGTGAGACCCAGCAGGTCCGGAACCCGGAACAGCTCTGGGCCCTTCGAGACGATGAGTTCGACGCGCTCGAAGCGTCGCACCTCCGAGAAGGCACCCGGATCGGTAGCGACGACGAGTCCTGGCTGCACCTCCTCGTCGAACACTTCCTCGGTGGACAGCGTCGCCAGCCCTTCCTCGCCCAGGGCGGCACGTGCTTCCGCAAGCGGTACATTGGCGACGTCGGGGAGGGAGACCACGCCTGCCGGCCCCGCGCCGAGAAGCCAACCCGCTCCTGCGACGAGGGCTGCGAGGAGCACCAGCAGGACCACGAGCAGGCGCACCGAGCGATGCGCGGCCCGGCTGCGGAGGGTTTTCTGCGGTCGCTGCGCCTGCCGTGCCTGCTGCCTCTTCGACAGTGGAGCAGCACTGCTGCCCCCGTGCCGTGCGGATGGTCCATCGGCCGGAGCGTCGACGAAGCGGGCGTCGGAACGCAGTCCCGGCTCATCGTCGGCTGCGTCGTCGTCCCAGGTGCCGTGCCGGTGGTCGTGCTCGGCCTCGTTCCTACTGAACCGAGAGGTGGCGTTCGGGTTCGGCAGTCCCTGATGCACGGGCGACGGCGGCCTCGGTGGCATCGCTCCGATCACCCGCGTCGCGTGCCGATCGCCGCTGATGACACGCGTCGTGTCGTCGCCGTTCCCAACCCCGGGCAGCACCTCCGTCCAACCGGACGGAGCGGTCGTGCCGTCGTCGTACCGTGACGCTGCGCGCTTGAACACCTCGGTCCGTGCGTCGTCCAGGGGAGAAGGGGGTACGACGGCGACTGTGGGGTGATCCTGGTGCTGAGGCAGCACGCCGGCATCAGCTGCCGTAAAGTCCAGGTCCTCGTCGCTCAGGGTGGTACGGATGTGCCTCAGTTCGCCCAGGAGTGCCGATCCGTCGACCGGACGGTCCTCCGGATCCCGCGAGGTGCACCACTGGACGAGTTCGTCGATATCGGGTGCAAGTCCGGGTAGGAGTACCGATGGTGCCGGAACGTCGGCCTGCGCGTGCTGCAACGCGACCTGGATGGGATTCTCGCCCGTGAAAGGCTGCTGTCCCGTAAGGAGCTCGTACAGCATGACGCCGGTGGAGTAGATGTCGCTCTGGGCCTCGGCCGGGCGGCCGAGCACCAGCTCGGGCGAGAGGTAGGCGGCGGTCCCGGCCAGCGTCGCCGTCCCGGTAGCGGCAGAGACCGCGCGGGCGAGGCCGAAATCGGCGATCTTCACCTGGCCGCTGTCGGACAGCAGGACGTTCTCGGGCTTGACGTCGCGGTGGATCAAACCGGCCTCGTGTGCTGCGGCCAGACCCTCCACCACGGCGTCCAGCAGCACGAGGGCGTGGCGTGGGGTCAGGCGGCCGTGCTCGCGCAGGACGTCGCGCAGGGTCCTGCCGGCGACGAACTCCATGACGAGGTAGGCGACTGGCTGTCCACCGACGTCGTCCACGCCCTGGTCGAGGACACCGACCACGTGGGGATGGGACAGGCGCGCCGCGGACTTCGCCTCCTGCTCGAAGCGGTCGATGAAGCCGGGCTCCTCGGCAAGGTGGGGGTACAGGACCTTCAACGCCACCCGGCGGTCCAGCCTATGATCCGTGGCCAGATAGACAGTGGACATGCCGCCGCGGGCCAGACGCGAATGGACGAGATAGCGTCCGTCGACGATCGCGCCCTCGAGAGGGTCCTTCCGTTGCTGGTGCACCTCTCGATACTAAGCGGGCACAGCAGGAGGGGGCGGGACCACCACGGGTCCCGCCCCCTCCATCGATGCCGCGTCCGCCGATGCAGGCCTACCGGAAGTTGTTCTGGTGCGCCTTGATCGCGGCGACGTACTGCTTGGTGTCCTCGAACATGCCACGGTTCTGTACCGAGTACTGACCCTGGTAGTAGGAGGCGATGGCGACGTCGAGCGACGGGCTGGTCCGGATGAGCGACCGGATGATGGCCACGCCTGCCGTTGCGTTGTCGTAGGGATCCATCAGGTTGAGCTTGCGCCCGACGAGGTCGCCCGCCCACTGCCCGGACGAGGGGATGACCTGCATCGTGCCGATGGCGTTCGCCGGCGACACGGCCCGCTGGTTGAAGCTCGACTCCTGGAAGGCGAAGGCCATGGCGAGGCTCGGGTCCACGCCCATGGACCTCGCGGTGTCGGCGACGATCTGCTTCATCTCCGCCTGCGACGGGGCGGGAAGGGAGTTGAGCAGGGCCTTGTTCGCGTTGGCGTCCGCCACCACCTTGTCCGGGTAGCTGTATCCGAGGAAGGTCGACGGAACGAGATCGGTCGGTGCGGGGACGGCTGCCGGTGCGGGAGCAGAACCGGCACCGGGCAGTGCGAGCTTCTGGCCCGGGTAGATGACGGTCGTTCGCGACATGTTGTTGGCCGCCAGGAGATCGCCGAGGCTGACTCCATGTCGTGAGGCGATGGCCCCGAGGGTGTCACCCGCCTTGACGCTGTAGCTGCCGGGAGCGGGAGCGGGAGCGGCGGGTGCCGCCGTCGCCGGTGGCGTGGACTGCGTGCTGACGGTGGCGCCGAGCGTCAGCTTCTGGCCGGGACGGATGATCGACGTCATCGACAGGTTGTTCGACGCGAGGACGGCCTGCAGGCTGACGCCGTTGCGGGCTGCGATAGCGCTGAGGGTGTCTCCCGGCTTGACCGTGTAGGACGCTCCGGCTTCGGGTGCAGGGGGTGCAGCGGGTGCGGGTGCAGCTTTCTCCGGCGTCTGAGCGGGTCCGCCCAGGCTGATCTTCTGGCCCGGGTGGATGATGGACGTCATCGAGAGACCGTTGGACTGGAGAAGGGTCCGCAGGTCCACGCCGTGACGGGCTGCGATGGCTCCGAGCGTGTCGCCCGACCTGACGGTGTAGGAGCCGGCACCGGACGCGGGCGAAGGAGCTGCGGGGGCAGCCGGCCCGGCTGTGGGCGAAGCGGATCCCGTCAGCTTGATCTTCTGGCCCGGGAAGATGAGGGTGCGCGCGTCCAGGGAGTTGAGCGAGAGGACTTCCTGGGTGACGAGACCGAAACGCTTCGCGATCGCACCGATCGTGTCGCCCGGCTTGATGGTGTATTCGCTCGGCACGTTCTGCGTCGCGACAGCGATCTTCTGCGCAGGGATCTGGGTGGCGACCAGTGCCGCTGGTACGACCGCACGCTGGGTGGCTGGTGTTGCTGTCCCTCCGAGATGCCGTGCAGCCGGTGCCTGCTGACCTGGAGCCGCCGACGCAGGCTGAGCCAGGGCTACGGAGGAGAGGATCACCGCAGGCAGAGCGGCGGTGGTCACGGCGACATTCAGGCCACGCGAGCTGGTGCCGCGTGCCCTCCTGCTGGTGCCGTTCAGCGGTGCGTTCGAACGCTGGGCAGTCATGTTTCGTTCCTCGTCTGTTGGCGGCTGAGTCCGCGCGGACGCACGTGCCCGGGGCAGTTCTTCCTGTCCGGGCGCATGCAGGTGCTGTGATGCTCTTGTGTCACCTGTTGATATTGTTACTTGTGTGACTCCTGTGAATTTACACGAAAAAGTCGCTAGCACAAGAGATCCCGAAATTGGTGGAGGACCGGTTACGGCGTGTCGCTCCCATCGGGTGTTTCCAGCCCGGGAGTCCCTGCGCTGATCGCTTCGATCCGGGCGGTCGGGCGGCACCTCCCGCGAGTGGAGTTGTGTGCTGAAGCCGTGGCACCCTTGGACGGTGACTGAACTCGAACAACTCGTTCCCGCCTGGCTCAATCTTCCCGAAGTGGCCGCCACTCTCGGCTTGCCCATCACCAAGGTGCATTCGCTGATCAGCGAACGGTCCCTGGTGAGCGTCAGGGTCGGTGAGCGGAAGATCAGGAGCGTTCCCGCCGAGTTCCTCGCGGACGGTGAGGTGCTCGACAGTCTGAAGGGCACCGTCGTGGTCCTCGCGGACTCGGGCTACGGCGACGAGGACATCATCCGGTGGCTCTACACCGAGGACGAGTCGCTACCCGGCCGGCCGATCGACGCTCTCCGTGCGGGGCGGAAGACCGAGATACGTCGTCGGGCACAAGCCGCCGCCTGGTAGCTGCGCAGGTCGAACCGCGCGGCGTTTAGGCACGTGCCTGAGCCGGTACCGTCCCGGGCTGTAGGAGGAGCCGCAGTACCGGGAACCATTCCAGTCTGCTTGCCGATGCTGTCCGGCCGGTTCGGTGTGGGTCCGGTCAGGCCGTGCGGGTGGCGGCGTGGTCCGGTCAGGCCGTGCGGGTGACGGCCGCCTCGGCGAGCAGTTGCAAAGCCTGGCGTGAGACCGGATCGACCGGCAGCGTGGACAGCGCGGCGAACGCCTCCCCGGACTTCTCCTCGATGAGCTGTTCCGTGTGGGCCAGCGCGCCGCTGGCCGTGATGAGCGACCGCAGCCTCTCGACAGCGCCGGCGTCCATGTCCGTGTCACCCAGCATCGCATTGATCTCGGCACAGGCCCGATCGTCGCTCGCGCCGGTGGCGCGCGCGATGAGGAAGGTCCGCTTCCCCTCGCGGAGATCGTCGCCCGCCGGTTTCCCCGTGACCTCGGGATCGCCGAACACGCCCAGGACGTCGTCGCGCAGCTGGAACGCCTCTCCGAGGGGCAGCGCGAAGGCCGAGTAGGCCGCCAGCAGGGCGCCGTCCGCACCCGCCAGAGCACCGCCGAGCATGAGTGGACGTTCCATCGAGTACTTCGCCGACTTGAAGCGCAGGATGTTCAGGGCGCGCTGTTCAGCCACCACCGGTGCCTGATCGGGGCCGACAGCCTCCTCCAGGAGATCGAGGTACTGGCCCGCCATGACCTCCGTCCGCATGCGGTTGAAGATCGTCCTCGCCGCACTACCACCCGTACCGGAGCAAGACGCAGTGAACAGCTCCTCGCTGAACGCGAGGCAGAGGTCGCCCGCCAGGATCGCCGCCGAGACGCCGAAGCGCTCGGGGTCGAGGTGCCAGCCCGCGTCCGCGTGCCGTGTCGTGAACTGCCGGTGGACACTGGGGCGTCCTCGCCGCGTATCCGAACGGTCGATGATGTCGTCGTGGATCAGGGCAGCCGCCTGGAAGAACTCGAGGGCCGTCCCCGCCATCACGGGAGCAGGTGCTGCCGGTGAGCCGCCGGCCGCCCGCCACCCCCAATAGCACAGGAGGGCGCGCATCCGCTTGCCCCCGCTCGTCAGGGCCGCGATGCTCGTGATCAGGGGAAGCGACTCGACGGAAATGGCTGCGAGGACATCCCGCTGGTCCGTGAGGAAGTCGTCGATACTGCTCGTGAGTGCGGCCCGGAACAGGTCCTGCTCCGCCGCTATGGTCTCGGGAGTGGAGCCGCCCTGGTCGGGGGTGGCGGGTGCGGACAGCATGGATCTCCCGGGCAGCTCGGCTGGTCGTGGTGATCCCACTCTATCCGGAGGGCGGTGCGCCCTCTGCCCGCCGTTCCGCCGGACGCCGCGCCCGCGTGTCAGTGGCACTGCGTACGATGACTGCGTGTCAAAGGACGAGCGCCCGACGGCGGTTGAGCATGCGGAGTGCCACATCCTGCATATCGACATGGATGCCTTCTTCGTCTCCGTCGAACTGCTGGATCATCCTCACCTCCGCGGTGTCCCGGTGATCGTCGGCTCACCGTCCGGACGGTCCGTCGTACTCTCGGCCTCCTATGAGGCTCGCCGGTTCGGAGTCCGCTCAGCGATGCCCATGTCGGTGGCGATGCGTCAGTGCCCGACGGCCGTGATCCTTCCTCCTCACCAGCGGCGCTACGCCGAGGTCTCCGCCCGGGTGATGGGTATCTTCCGCTCCGTGACGCCCGACGTGGAGCAGCTGAGTGTCGATGAGGCCTTCCTCGACGTCGCCGGTTCGATGCGCAGGCTCGGCGGCCCCCGCGAGATCGGGGAACAGGTCCGTGCCGAGATCAGCTCCACTCTCGGCATCACGGCCAGTGTCGGGGCAGCCAGCACCAAGTTCGTCGCGAAGATCGCGTCGACCAGGGCGAAGCCCGACGGCCTCCTGCTCATCCCGGGTGACCAGACGGTCGCCTACCTCCATACCCTGCCGGTGTCCGCCCTGTGGGGCGTCGGAGCGAAGACCCAGGAAGTCCTGGCCCGCATCGGCATCCGAACCGTCGAAGATGTCGCCCGTACGCCGCTCTCGACCCTCCGGAGCCTGCTGGGAGCGTCGGGGGAGCACGTACACCACCTCGCCTGGGGTCGGGACCCGAGGCGCGTGGTGGTCTCCAGGCCCGAGAAGAGCATCGGTGCGGAAGAGACCTTCTCGAGCGATGTGGACGATACGGACGTGCTGCGCAGGGAACTCCTGAGGCTCGCGCACAGGACCGCCACGCGTCTTCGGTCCTCCGGCTACCGTGCCGGGGGGGTAGCCCTGAAGCTCCGCTATGCCGACTTCTCGACTCTCACGCGGTCCCGGAAGCTGGACGAGCCGGTGGACAGCGCTCACGCCCTCTACAGTGCCGCCACCGCGCTGCTGGCAGCGCTGGGGGACCGGCCGATGGCCGTCCGGTTGATCGGCCTGCGCGCCGAATCGCTCGAGCCGGGCGGCGACGGGTCCACACAGCTGACGATCGATCGGCGGGACGACAACTGGAGGATAGCGGAGCGCGCGCTGGACGACGTGAACCGCAAATTCGGGGAGGCCGGTGTCGTGCCGGCGGGTCTGCTCATTCCGAGGGGGCGTGTGAAATCGACGGACGGACCACGTGATGGACAGGACGAGCAGCCGGAGGGGGAGCAGCCGGCGCGGCTTCGGGCCGGGAAGCGGGACGTGCCAGGAGCGCGGCTGCGTCCCCCTGCCGTCGAGCCGCGAAAACCGCGTGATTGAGCGGAAATCACGGGCGGATAGCACCGCCCTCACACCCGATCAACACCGCATTGTGACTTTGCACCCACCCCGTAGCAAACTAGTCTTGAAGCAGGTAGCCCAGCTGCCGTCCGTCACGCACAATCCACCTTCCGGAACCCGAGGTCGTCGCTCCCTCTGCCGGGAACCCGGTCCGCGTCCGGAACGTTAGTTGGATGCAGGAACGTTGGTACCGACATCAAGGAGGCGGTCATGGCACTCTCGGAACACGAGCAGAGGCTGCTTGATCAGCTTGAACAGCAGTTGCACGCCGACGATCCGAAGTTCGCGCACTCGATGGCTTCCGATACTCGCAGGTCGATGTCGACCAGGCGCCTGGTCATCGGGTCCCTCATCACGATCGCCGGCATCCTCGTTCTGCTTGCCGGCATCGTGTACCAGAACATCTTCATCGGGGTAGCGGGATTCCTGATCATGGGTGGCGGCGTCTACTTCGCAACGACGAAGTCGAAGCAGGTCGAAGCGGGTCAGCCACTCGGGAGGCCCACGAAGGCGACCTCGGGCGGCAAGAGCGGCTTCATGTCGAGCCTCGAGGACAAATGGGATGAGCGAAAGCGCGACCAGACATAGCAGGAGCTGCCCATGAGGCAGCGTCTGATCCTCCTCTTCGGTCGGTCGCAGTAACCGAAGAGATCGTCACGATGGAGAAGAACCCGCCACGGCGGGTTCTTCTCCTTTTAATGCGTCGAACAGCCACTTCGAGCTCTGGCGTGCCGCTTTCCCTCCACTTGTCCTCCACTTCCCTCCCCCCGTCGATGCGGGCCCGGAATCTGCGGATTCTCGTGAGCCGCTTCTTCCTCTCGAGGGGCCACGAGGGGCGCGCCACACCCCGGAAGCATTGACGGTGGAGACTTGTGGAGTAAAGTGGGGGATATAAGAGCAAGACGGCAACGAGCTGGGCTTGGCGGACTCAGAACAGGCGGTCAGGGATGTTCCTCGGAACTCACACCCCGCGCCTCGACGAGAAAGGCAGGCTCATCCTTCCTGCGAAGTTCCGGGAGGAACTGAGCGAGGGGCTGGTCCTCACGAGGGGCCAGGAGCGGTGCATCTACGTCTTCAGCATGAGTGAGTTCGAAAGGGTTCACGAGCAGATGCGGGCGGCGCCCATCTCGTCACGCCAGGCGAGGGACTACAACCGCATCTTCCTGTCGGGGGCCTCGGACGAGGTGCCGGACAAGCAGGGCAGGATAACCATCCCAGCTGCACTCAGGACGTACGCCGGACTGGACCGGGACCTCGCGGTCATCGGCGCAGGAAGTCGAGCGGAGATCTGGGCGGCGGAGGCTTGGGAGTCCTACCTCTCGGAGAAGGAGACCGCCTTCTCCGAAACGGATGAGGATGCCTTCCCGGGCATCATCTGATCCGAGCAGCAGGACAGGCAGCACCAGCAGGACCAGCAGGACCAGGACGCAGCAATCACAACGCGGACGGCACCATCCCTTGGATGAGATCTCCAGCCGCCGGACATGGATCGCCACCTGGCTTCACTTCCCCGGAGCCAGGCGACGACCATCCGGCCGGATGGGGGTCTGATTCAAGAGGGCGGCGCCTCCTTCCGGCAGCCTGCAGACCACACCGAGACGATGGACGAACAGCTGCAGGAAGGAGAGGACGCATGAGCGGTGACCGGCCGACGGACGAGCGACACATCCCCGTCCTCCGCGACCGCTGCGTCTCCCTCATCGCTCCCTCGGTCGCCTCCGCCGAAGCGGCAGAACGCCGCCCCGTCGTCGTCGACGCCACCCTCGGCATGGGCGGGCACTCGGAGGCGATGCTCCGGCGCTTCCCGACCGCCCACCTCGTCGGCATCGATCGCGACACCGAAGCGCTCGACCTCGCCGGGGAGCGGCTCGAGCCCTTCGCCGACCGCACCGACCTCGTGCACGCCGTCTACGACGAACTGCCCGAGGTCCTGGCCGACCTCGGGATCGACGGAGTGGACGGCGTCCTGTTCGACCTGGGCGTCTCCTCCCTGCAGTTGGACGAGCGCGACCGGGGTTTCGCCTACTCCTACGATGCGCCGCTCGATATGCGGATGGATACCAGCAGGGGCATCACGGCGGCCGAGGTCGTCAACACCTACTCCGCCGAGGACCTGCTGCGCATCATCCGTTCCTGGGGCGAGGAGAAGTTCGCCGGGCGGATCGCGACGGCCATCGTCCAGGCCCGGGCAGCAGAACCGTTCCGGACGACGTCGCAGCTCGTCGAGGTGATCCGAGCGGTGGTGCCCGCATCCGCCGCGCGCACCGGAGGACACCCGGCGAAGCGCACCTTCCAGGCTCTGCGCATCGAGGTCAACGAGGAGCTGTCCGTCCTCGAGCGCGCGATTCCCGCAGCCGTGGACGCGATCCTGACCGGTGGCCGCATCGTCGCCATGTCCTACCACTCGCTCGAGGACCGCATCGTCAAGAGCGCCTTCTCTGCCGGTACGAAATCGTCGGCGCCCGTCGGCTTCCCCGTGGAACTCGAGCAGCACAAGGCCTACCTCCGTTCGCTGACCCGCGGCACCGAGGCACCTACTGGGGCCGAGATCGAGGAGAACCCCCGTGCGGCTTCAGCCAAACTCCGAGCCGTGGAACGAATCAAAGCAGGACCAGTCGACAGGAACAGCAGATGAGCCAGGCATTGACTGTTGAGAAGCCACACACCGCTGCCGCCTACTCCGACAACGGTGCTCTCGCCGTCGCTCGCGGCAGGCTCAGCGGGGGAGCGCCGGACGTCGCCCAGAAGCCGCGGACACCCCTGTCGGTCGTCCCGGCCCCACCTGCACGCCGGAGGGTGCCCTTCGCGGTGTTCAGCCTGCTTGTGCTGGGTGCGGCGCTGACCGCCGTCCTCATGCTCAACATCTCCGTCTCCGGCACGCAGTACGACCTCGTGCAGCTCCGGAACCAGCAGGTCGCGCTGAGTCAGCAGAACGAGGCACTGGTCCTCGAGATCGAGAGCAGGGAGACGCCCCAGAACCTTGCGGCGGCAGCGACGGAACTCGGCATGGTGTCCTCCCCGACCTTCGGAACTGTTGAGCTAGATTCGAAGACGGTGACGGGCACTCCTGAACCCGCGAAGGAAGGCCCAGAGCCGGAGGTGCTGATCGCCGCGCCGAACCTCGCCGTGCAGCCGGCTCCGGCTCCGGCGGTGGTCGAGGCGCCGTCGGATCCTGTCGCTGAGGAGCCCGCGCCAGTCCAGGCGATCGGACCGGTGGAGGGTGCTGCCACAGTCGGTGAGCTCCCGGCCGTCGAGAGCTACGACGGCAGCGATGTCGCCGGAACCATCCCGGCGCCCCTGCAGCTCGGCTCCGACCGGTAGCGGGGTCCGCGTCCGCCGCTCCTCGCACTGCACGTACCGACCGACAAGGATTGCTCGTGACCCCTGCACGCACCGGTAGCCCGGACAGCCTCCGACTGGCCCTCGGGTCGACGCGGCTCCGCGTGGGGCTCGCCTTCGTCCTCGTGCTGCTCCTGGTGCTGGGAGTGCGGCTGTTCCAGTTGCAGGCACTCGACCTGAACGGGATGGCGCAGACCGGCTTGTCGAAGCGGCTCACCAATACCGCGGTGCAGCCCATCCGCGGGTCGATCGTCGACATGAACGGCAAGTACTTCGCCCGCAGCGTGGAACGCTACGACATCGTCGTCGACCAGCGTCTGAGCGCCGTGGACGATTTCACCAGGACCATCCCCGATTCCGACCAGCGCGAGACCGGCGTCCCCATCGATCAGGGTCTCGACGAGCTGTCGGCGGTCCTCGGCATCGACGCGGAGACGCTGAGGGCCTCGATCATGGGGGACATGCCCTTCAACTACGTCGCGAGATCGGTGACGCCGGAGGTCAAGAACCGGGCTCTCGCGGTCGGTATACCGGGCGTCTACGCCGACAAGACGAGCGTACGGACCTATCCCGCGGGTCCCGTCGCCGGGTCGATCATCGGCTTCGTGTCCGAGAACGGCAAGCCGCAGGAGGGCCTCGAGTACTCGCTCAACGACGCCCTGGAAGGCACCCCTGGCAGCCGGACGTTCGAGATCGGCGGAGACGGCATCCGTATCCCCTACGCCACGAACGAGGACGATCCCGCCGTCGACGGCCAGAACGTCAGGCTCACGATCGACCAGGACCTGCAGTGGTTCGCCCAGCAGACCATCGCCTCGCAGGTCGAGGACTACAACGCCGAGTGGGGCAACATCGTCGTCGTCGAGGCGAAGACCGGCGCGATCCGGGCGATGGCCGAATCGACGACCCCGGACCCGAATGATCCGGGAGCGACCCCGCCGGAGAAGCGCACGCCCAACTCGGTGAGCGCCTCCTTCGAGCCGGGCTCGACGACGAAAGTGATCACCATGGCGGCAGCTCTGGAAGAGGGGCTGATCGAACCCACCTCGCAATTCACCCTCGAGAACCGGTACACGGTCGGCGCCCAGACGTTCAAGGATGCCTTCGAGCACGGCACGGAGAAGCGCACGACCGCCGGCATCCTGGCGAAGTCGATGAACACCGGGACGGTGCAGATCGGTGAGAAGCTGACGAAGCAGGAGCGTTACGACTGGCTGAAGAAGTTCGGGATCGGCGAGCCCCTCGGAACCGGACTCAACGAGGAGAACCAGGGCCTCCTCACGACCCCCGACAACTGGGACGACCGGCAGCAATACACCGTCCTCTTCGGTCAGGGCCTGACGCAGACTGCCCTGCACACCGCGATGGTGTACCAGACCCTCGCCAACGACGGCGTTCGGCTGCAGCCACGGCTGATCGACGCGTACATCGACCCGGACGGTACCGAACACGTCGTGCCCGAGGACGAGGGCACGAGGGTCCTCTCCGAGGAGACAGCCCTCACGATGCGCAAGATGCTCGAGACGGTGACGGAGGAGGGCTCCGGGAAGTCGGGCGAACTGGAGCAGTACCGGGTGGGGTCGAAGACCGGCACGGCCGAGGCGCCGAGCGCGACCGGCGGTTACGACGGCTACACTCTCTCCTATGCCGGCATCGCGCCGATCGAGGATCCCCAGTACGTCGTCGTCATCACGCTCCAGAAGCCCCAGGGCGACCTGTACTACCTCATCCCGGGCGAGTCCTTCCAGAAGGTCATGAAGCAGGTCCTCAACTCCAGGAACGTCCCGGCATCGACAACGCAACCGGACATCTACCCGGTCGAATTCTGACCCGGAGGCCACAGCACCGTGCAATTGAACATTCCGCAGGGGAGCAACGCTTCCCTGATGCGGCCGCGAGTTCCGCGCCCGATCAGCCTGTCGACCGCTTTGGCGGTCCTCGGCCCCCTCGCAGCCACACCTGACGCCGATTCGCTGCCGACGGTCAGCGGCGTCACGCTCGACTCCCGGTCCGTCCTTCCGGGGGATGTCTACGCAGCCCTTCCGGGAGCGTCGCGCCACGGCGCCGAGTTCGCGGCGCAGGCCGTCCTCAGCGGTGCATCGGCGATCATGACGGATGAGGCAGGAGCAGCCATCGCGGCTCGCTCGGCCGCTGCCGCCGGCATCGACCTGCCTCCGGTCGTCGTCGTAACCGATCCGCGGCGGGCCGTCGGGCCACTCGCGCGCGAGGTCTTCCGAAGCCGGCAGCAGGGCTCCGCGCCGACGCTCTTCGGCATCACGGGGACGAACGGGAAGACCACGTCCACCTACTTCCTCAACGCGCTGCTCGAAGCGCTCGGCAGGACCACCGGACTGATCGGCACGATCGAGATCCGCGCGGGTGACGAAGCGATCCCCAGTCTGCTGACCACGCCGGAGTCCCCGCAGGTCCACTCCCTGCTCGCCCTGATGGGGGAGCGCGGGCTCGACGCGGCGTCGATGGAGGTCTCCTCCCACGCCCTGGAGTTCGGTCGCGTGGACGGAGTGCGCTTCGACGTCGCGGGCTTCACGAACCTGACGCAGGACCACCTCGACCTCCACGGGACGATGGAGGACTACTTCGCGGTCAAGGCTTCACTGTTCACGCACGAGCGGTGCGGGAGTGCCGTCGTGCTGGTCGACGATCCGTGGGGGCGGAAGCTCGCCGACACGGCGGACGTCCCCGTGCTGACGCTTCGCACCGACCGCTCGGGAGACGGCGGCACCGTCGACGCCGACTGGGTGGTGACCTCGGCCGAGCCGAGCGGGCTGGGTAATGCCTTCGTGCTGGAGAACCGCTCGGGCGAGCGGCTCCGGGTCCGTACCGGACTGCCGGGATCGTTCAACATTTCGAACGCGGCGCTCGCGACGATCATGGTCCTCGCATCAGGCGTCGCCCTGGAGGACATCCAGCGTGCCCTCGACGCGCACGATCCCTTCACCACCGAGGTGCCGGGCCGGATGCAGCTCATCGGCGAGGAGCCCGCCTCGATCGTCGACTTCGCGCACAACCCGGACGCGCTGGAACGCACGTTGTCCTCGGTCCGCCGTCCCACCGGACGCGTCATCGCCGTCTTCGGGGCCACCGGGCAGCGTGACGAGTCCAAGCGCCCCGTGATGGGCGCCGTGGGAGCCCGGCTCTCGGACGTCCTCATCGTGACCGACGACGACCCGCACGATGAGGACGAGGCCGTCATCCGCAGTGCCGTGCTGGCGGGGGCCAGGGACGCCGTGCGGAACGAGGGGCTCTCGTGCCAGGTGCTGGAGGTGTTCCCCCGCGCCGATGCGATCGATCGTGCGGTGGCGCTGGCGACCCCTTCCGACACCATCGTGATCGCGGGCCGCGGCCACGAAGTGTGGCAGGAGGTGAAGGGCGTCAATCTGTCCCTGGACGACCGCGTGGAACTGCGCTCCGCGTTGACAAGGCACGGATTCTCTGGGCTTTCCACCTCCGGGATAGAGTCCTGAACCGTCATGATTGAATTCACCGCAGCCGAGATCGCGGCACTCACAGGGGGTGTCCTGACCGGTACAGACCCCACCGGTCCCGCCATCACCGTCACCTCCGCAGCAACCGATTCGCGCGAATGCGTGCCCGGTTCCCTGTTCGTCGCGAAACCCGGAGAGGAGTCGGACGGACACCTGTTCATCGCATCGGCGTTCGAGCGCGGTGCCGTCCTGGCCCTGGCGCAGCGCGCGGTGGCCGGTCCGGACGGCCCGTTCCCCGCCGTCATCGTGCCCGATGCCGTCCTCGCAATGGGTCAGCTCGCCGCCGAAGCGGTGCGTCGGCTGCGTGCGCACGGCGACATCACGGTCATCGGCATCACGGGGTCGGCAGGCAAGACCACCACCAAGGACCTGCTGGCGGGTATCCTCGCGGCCGACGCTCCAACCGTCGCCCCGCGCGGTTCCTACAACGGAGAGGTCGGCGTCCCGCTGACCGTCTTCGAGGCGGGATGGGACACGAGGTACCTCGTGATCGAGATGGGCGCGACGAAGCCCGGCCACATCGCATACCTCGCCTCGCTCGTGCAACCGGACGTCGGCGTGGTACTCGGCGTGGGATCGGCCCATGCAGGGGAATTCGGAGGCGTCGAGAACATCGCCCGGGCGAAGGGCGAACTGTTCGAGGCGCTCGGCCCATCCGGGACCGCGATCATCAACGCCGATGACGAACGGGTGCTCGCCATGCAGGAGCGCACCCGCGCGACAACGGTGTTCTTCACGTCGTCCGAGGACTTCTCCGCGACCGGGCACGTCGTGCGCGCACGCAACAGCACGACGACCCCGGAGGGCAATCCGTCCTTCACGCTGGTCTTTCCCGACGGCAGCGAGCACGACGTCGTCTCGCCGCTGCTCGGCCTGCACCACACCGCGAACCTGCTCGCTGCGGCAACGGCGGCCTACGAGGTCGGTTGCCCCCCGGAGCTCATCGTCGCGGGTCTGCGGAGCCAGGCGGCCGCGAGCCGCTGGCGCATGGAGCGGACCGAGCGGGCCGACGGCGTCACGGTCATCAACGACGCCTACAACGCCAATCCCGAATCCATGCGGGCGGCACTCCGCACTCTGGCGGAACTCGGTCGCGGTCGGCGGCGTACCTGGGCGGTCCTGGGGGAGATGCTGGAGCTGGGGGACCGGTCCATCGAGGAGCACGACCTCCTCGGGAGAGTCGTCGTGCGGCTCAACATCTCGAAGCTCGTGTGCGTGGGGCCGAACACGCGTGCGCTGTACAACGGCGCCGTGCTCGAGGGCTCTTGGGGCAGCGAGGCCGTCCACGTCGATGACGTCGAAGCGGCGGAGCGTCTGCTCTCCGCTGAAGTGGAACCGGGGGACCTCGTGCTCTTCAAGTCCTCCAACGGAGCGGGACTGCGCTTCCTGGGAGACCGGATCGCCCAAGCCGTCCCGGCAGCCGCGCCCTCCACCGACCAACCCCACCGCTCCCATGAAGCTGGCGCTTCCGGAAAGGCCCAGCAGCCGTGATAGCACTCCTCATAGGATCGGCCTCAGCGCTCATCTTCGCCTTCGTGGGCACGCCACTGTTCATCAGGCTCCTGGTGCGCAAGAGCTACGGCCAGTTCATCCGGGACGACGGTCCGACGGCGCACCACACCAAGCGCGGTACGCCGACGATGGGTGGAGCCGTGATCGTCGCGTCGGTCCTGCTGGCCTACTTCCTGACGCACCTGCTGATGGTGGCGGTCGGTTCCCCGGTCGGAGGCCCCACCGCCTCCGGCCTGCTGCTGCTGTTCCTGGCCGCCGGCATGGGCCTGGTCGGCTTCGCCGACGACTACATCAAGATCTCGAAGCAGCGCAGCCTCGGCCTGAGTGCCCCCGCCAAGATCATCGGGCAGTCTGCTGTCGGCGTGACCTTCGGGGTCCTCGCGCTGATGTTCCCGAACGAGCAGGGCAGGACCCCGGCTTCCACCGCGATCTCCTTCATCCGGGACACCCCGCTCGACCTCGCCTTCGCGGGCACGGTCGTCGGTGCCATCCTCTTCGTCATCTGGTCCAACCTGATCATCACGGGAGCGAGCAACGGCGTGAACCTCGCCGACGGGCTCGACGGTCTCGCCGCGGGCGCATCCATCCTCGTGTTCGGCGCCTACATGCTCATCGGGATCTGGCAGAGCAACCAGAGCTGTGGTTCGCCCGGTGCCGGAAGTGTCTGCTACGAGGTCCGCGATCCCCTGGACCTCGCGCTCATCGCAGGGGCGATGTGCGGTGCGCTGGTGGGCTTCCTGTGGTGGAACACGTCCCCGGCGAAGATCTTCATGGGTGACACGGGTTCCCTCGCCATCGGCGGGGCGATCGCCGGTTTCGCCATCCTCTCCCGGACCGAACTCCTCCTCGTGATCCTGGCGGGCCTGTTCGTCATGATCACGCTGTCCGTCATCATCCAGGTGGGCTACTTCAAGTTGTCGGGCGGCAAGCGCGTCTTCAAGATGGCTCCGTTGCAGCACCACTTCGAGCTCAAGGGCTGGCAGGAGGTCACGGTGGTCGTCCGGTTCTGGATCCTCGCCGGACTGTTCGTGGCGACGGCACTCGGGATCTTCTACGCGGAATGGGTTGTGGGATGAGCGGAACAGACGAGACCTCTGACGTGGCTGCCGACGCCGCCGTGAGCTGGGAGACCCCGCGGCTGAAGGGCCTCACCACGTGGGACGCCGACTGGGCGGGCCTCCGGGTCGTCGTCGCGGGCATCGGAGCGTCGGGCTTCTCCGCCGCGGACACCCTGATCGAACTCGGTGCCGTGGTGGTCGTCGTCGACGGCGGAGCAACCGCGGAGAACGAAGCCAAGGCGGACACGCTGCGCATCGTCGGTGCCCGCGCGGTGCTGCTCGGTGCCGAGCACACCGTCGAACTGCCGCTCGTCGACGGTCAGCCGGCCGACCTCGTGGTGACCTCGCCCGGGTGGCGGCCCACCCAGTCGCTGCTCGCCGACGCGGCGCGTGCGGGCGTGCCCATCTGGGGCGACGTCGAACTGGCCTGGCGTGTCCGCATCCGCGAGGGCCGTCGCACCGCCGAGTGGCTGACGATCACCGGGACCAACGGCAAGACCACGACCGTAGGCCTGACGGAGTCGATGCTCCTCGCCGGCGGGAAGCGCGCGATCGCGGCAGGCAATGTCGGCACGCCGATCCTCGACGTGATCCGGGACCCGCAGGGGTACGAGTTCCTCGCGGTAGAACTGTCCAGCTTCCAGCTCCACTGGGCGCACTCGGTGTCCCCGCTCGCGAGCGTCTGCCTCAACCTCGCCGAGGACCACGTCGACTGGCACGGCAGCTACGAGGCCTACCGCGCGGCGAAGGCATCGGTCTACGACCGGACGAGGATCGCCTGCATCTACAACGTGGAACAGCGCGAGACGGAGACGATGGTCGAGGATGCCGACGTCATCGAGGGGTGCAGGGCCGTCGGATTCACGACGGGAATGCCCTCGATCAGCATGATGGGTGTCGTCGAGGATCTGCTGGTGGACCGTGCGTTCATCGAGCAGCGCAAGGACTCGGCCGCCGAGCTGGCGTCGATCAGCGAGTTGGGCGACGTCGTGCCGCGGCACCTGGTTGCCAACGCACTGGCCGCTGCGGCGCTCGTGCGCGCTGCCGGACTTCCGACCTCAGCGGTTCGCGACGGCATCCGGGCCTACCAGCCGGGCGAGCACCGTATCCAGGTGGTCGCCAATGAGCACGGAGTGCTCTGGATCAACGATTCGAAGGCCACCAACCCCCACGCCGCCTCGGCCTCCCTGGCCTCGTTCCAGTCCGTGGTCTGGATCGCGGGAGGCCTGTCCAAGGGCGTCTCCTACGACGACCTCGTGCGGGAACACGCCAAGCGGCTCCGGGCGGTCGTCCTCCTCGGTGCGGATCCGGCGCCGCTCGAGAGTGCTCTGAGCCGACACGCTCCCGAGGTTCCCGTCTCCCTCCACCCGAGCCTTCACACTGGACAGGGGTACGACGGCGGGTCCCCCGACCCGGCGACCGGCGCCACCCTGATGCAGTGGGCCGTCACCGAAGCAGCGCGCCTCGCGCAGGACGGCGACACGGTGTTGATGGCGCCGGCCGCTGCATCGATGGATCAGTTCTCCTCCTATGCGCACCGGGGAGCCGCCTTCATGGCGGCCGTCCATGCACGTGGCGGACAGGGGACAACCGCGAAGGAGTCTTGATGGTGGCCACGCCGACCCGTCCGGGAGGACGCAAGCCCTCCGTCCGGCCAGTCCGGGCCAAGGAAGGGGTGCGGCAGGCCACTTCGCCCGGGGTTCCCGCGCAGGCTACGGCGGGCACTGCGAAGGGCCTCGCCAAGCAATCCGCAGCAGTGGCGGACCCGGCCGCGGAGCGTGGTGCGGGCGAAGGCGGACAACCGGCCAAGGGGATCCGAGGACGCCTGCGCCGGGCCTGGGTATTCCTCGAGGGCTCTGCCCACGCCCCTTCCGGATCCAGCTACTACCTGATCCTCGGCTCTGCCCTCGCGCTGACCGCCATCGGGCTCATGATGGTGCTCTCGGCGTCGTCGGTCGAGGCGATCTCGGACGGGAAGGACACCTTCGACCTCTTCCTGAAGCAGGCCGTCTGGGCCAGTGCAGGCCTCGTCCTGATGCTCGTGCTGTCGCGGCTGGGTCCCCGGTCCTACAAGTTCCTCGCGTGGCCCAGCCTGGCCATCGCCGTCGTGCTGCTGATTCTCGTCCTCGTTATCGGGATCGAGGTCAACGGCAACAAGAACTGGATCAGGATCGGTAGCCAGACGTTCCAGCCGTCCGAACCGACGAAGCTCGCCCTTGCCCTGTGGTTCGCGGCCGTGCTCGAGCGGAAGAAAGCGTTGATCCGGGACTGGAAACACGCGATGATCCCGGCGTTGCCCTTCGGTGGGTTGCCGATCGGGCTCGTGCTGATCGGCGGAGACCTCGGCACGGGGCTCGTGCTCATGATGATCGCCGGTGCCGCGTTGTTCTTCGCCGGAGCGCCGCTCAAGCTGTTCACCCTCGCAGGCGCGGCAGCAGTGGCCGGCTCCCTCCTGATGGTGGCCACGAGCTCCAACCGGGGTGGTCGCATCAGCGCATGGCTGCGACTGAACTGCGACGACGGGGCGGACCTCTGCCTGCAGTCCGACAACGGGCTGTTCGCCATGGCGTCGGGCGGCTGGTTCGGAGTAGGGATCGGGCAGAGCCGGCAGAAATGGAACTGGATCCCGGAAGCCCACAACGACTTCATCTTCGCCATCATCGGCGAGGAGTTCGGGCTCATCGGAACCCTCGTCGTCGTGGTCCTGTTCGGCATCCTCGCCGTCGCGACAATCCGGGTCGCCCTGCGCTACACCGATCCGTTCGTGCGGATCCTCATGGGCTCGATCCTCGTCTGGCTGATCGGTCAGGCCTTCGTGAACATCGGGATGGTCACGGGCCTGCTCCCCGTGATCGGCGTGCCGCTGCCCTTCATTTCCTACGGCGGCTCCGCGCTGACCTTCACGCTCGCCGCCGTGGGCGTCCTGCTGTCCTTCGCAAGGAAGACACCTCACCCTCCGCTCCCGGCGCCGGGCACCTCCTCAACGTCCTCACCAGCAACCACCTCCGGAAGAGATCACGCACTTTCATGACACAGCCCCCCACCCCTGAGCGCACGGTGTCGGTCCTCCTGGCCGGCGGCGGAACGGCCGGCCACATCAGCCCCCTGCTCGCGATCGCCGGAGCAGTCGTCGAGCGGCAGCCGCGCGCCCGGATCACCGCCGTCGGAACCGAGGCCGGTATGGAGACACGGCTCGTTCCCGCCGCGGGCTTCGACCTGCGGACCATCGATCGTGTGCCGATGCCGCGGCGCCCGTCCATCGACCTCGTCAAGCTTCCGGTGCGCCTCGTCCGCGCCGTCCGCCAGGCGAGGGCGATCGTAGCGGATGCCACAGCCGACGTCGTCGTCGGCGTGGGCGGCTACGTATCGACACCCGTCTACCTCGCGGCGTGGACGCTGCGAGTGCCCGTCGTCATCCATGAGGCGAATGCCCGCCCCGGTATCGCCAACAGGGTGGGTGCCCGTCTCGCTGCGCGGGTGGCCGTCGCCTTCGAGGGGACAGGGCTCCGGGATGCCGTGCTGGTCGGCATGCCCATGCGCAGGAGCATCGCCGACCTCGACCGGAGAGCGAACCGCAGGAGTGCCCGTGCCTCGCTCGGGCTGGATCCGGACCGGGCCACCCTGATCGTGACCGGCGGATCCTCCGGTGCGGTGAGCCTCAACCGGTCGCTCGCCTCTGCGGTCCCGGAGCTCACCGCCGCCGGCGTCCAGGTACTCCACATCACGGGACGGGGCAAGCAGGTGCTCGGGAATGACGGCGCCCCGCTTGGGGTGCCCGGATACCACCAGGTCGAGTTCGTCGACGGCATGGAGAACGTCTACGCCGCCGCCGACCTGCTCGTCGCCCGAGCCGGCGCAGCAACGGTGAGCGAGATCAGTGCGGTTGGCCTTCCGGCAGTGCTCGTGCCGCTGCCCCACGGCAACGGCGAGCAGCGGCTGAACGCCGCAGGGCTGGTCGCTGCCGGCGGGGCCGTCCTGGTCGAGGACGAGGCTTTCACGCCGGAGTGGATCCGCGAGAACGTCCTGACGCTGGTGACGGACACCGCCCGGCTCGACGCGATGTCCTCGGCGTCCTACGCGCAGGGCGTGCGGGACGCCGATCGGCACATGGCCGAGCTCGTCCTGGCCGCGGCCGGAGGGACGCGATGAGCACCGACGACGCAGCTGCGGCCGGGGCGGTCGACGCACCAGGGGAGCGCCCTGCAGTGGAGACGACGAAAGGCAACACCATCACAACGATCACCACAGCGCCGGCCGTCGCGGCCGGACTGCGCGAACCCGTGCACTTCATCGGACTGGGCGGTGCAGGCATGTCGGCCGTCGCGCGCGTGCTCATCGGACAGGGACTGACAGTGTCCGGATCCGATGCCGCCGAGTCGAAGGGCCTTCGCGCTCTGGCTGCGCTCGGGGCCGATGTCCATGTGGGGCACGAGGCTGCTGCCGTCGTCGGTGCCGGGACCGTCGTCGTCTCCTCGGCCATCCGCGAGGCGAATCCGGAACTGGTCGAGGCGCGGCGCCGCGGGCTGCCCATCCTGCACCGGTCGCAAGCACTCGCCGCGGCGATGACCGGACAGCAGGCCGTCGCCGTCGCCGGAACGCACGGCAAGACCACGACGACGGCGATGATCACCGTCCTGCTGCGCGAAGCCGGGCGTAACCCCTCATTCGCCATTGGCGGCGACGTCGCAGCCCTCGGCGTCAGTGCCGAATGGACAGGCGGAGACATCTTTGTCGCGGAAGCGGACGAGTCCGATGGCTCCTTCCTCAACTACGCGCCCCGGATCGCCGTCGTCACCAACGCGGAAGCGGACCACCTCGACCACTACGGAAGCGCCGACGCCGTCCACGCCGCCTTCCGTCGCTTCGCGGAGACGCTGCCGGATGACGGCCTCCTGGTGGCGTGCGCCGACGACCCCGGTTCAGCCGCGCTCGGCGCAAGCGCGCCGGAATCCCGCCGGGTGCGCACCTACGGCTATTCGGGGGCGGCCGACATCAGGATCAGCGGCACGAGATCCGTCGGCAGCACCACCAACAGCGTGCTGTCCTTCGCGGTCGACGGCCTGGACGCCCAGCAGGAGCTGCAGCTGAGCGTTCCCGGACGACACAACATCCTGAATGCAGCAGCGGCGTTCACCGTCGCGCTCGAACTCGGCGTGGATCCGGCGGTCGCGGCCGCGGGGCTGGCGCTGTTCTCCGGAGCCGCCCGCCGGTTCGAAGCGCGGGGGGAGGGCGACGGCGTACGGGTCTTCGACGACTACGCCCACCACCCGACGGAGGTCCACGCCGCGTTGACGGCCGCGCGCACGGTGGCGGGCGAGCACCGCGTGCACGTCCTGTTCCAGCCGCACCTCTTCTCCCGCACGCGGGAATTCGCCGCGGGGTTCGCCGAGGCACTGTCGCTGGCGGACACCGCAACCGTGCTCCCGGTCTACGCGGCACGGGAGGACCCGGTGGACGACGTCGGGGGCTGGACGATCACCGATCTCATGCGCGGTGAGGACATGGCATATGTCGACGATGCCCTCGAGGCACTCCGCGTGGTCACCGGCCACGCACGCCCGGGAGACATCATCCTCACGATCGGCGCCGGCGACGTCACGCAGTACGGGGTGCCGCTCGTCGGCCTCCTCAGGGACCGCGTTCCGGGGCGCCGGTCGCCGGAGGCCGAGGAATGACGCAGAGGAAGCCTCCTTCCCGGCCACGCGCCACACCGGGCGCGACGACCGGCAAGGTGACGCTGCTCGAACGGCCGGAGGTCGCGGCGTCGGGCAAGGTCCTCGACTTCCCGACTCCCCGTCGGTCCCATCGAGTGCGGAACGCCATCCTCTGGATCAGTGCGGTGGTCCTGGTCCTCGGTGGCGTCATGGCGTATGCGGTGTTCTCGCCGGCCCTCGCGCTGCGGACAGTCGTCGTCGAAGGGAACTCGCTCGTCGCCACGCCGGAGGTGGATGCGGCACTCGCTCCCCTCATGGGGACGTCGCTCACCCGTATCTCGCCCGATCAAGTCCGCGGGCTGCTGGCGGACAAGGCGCCCATCGAGGACGTGCAGATCGCCGCCGAGCCGCCCTCGACCCTCGTGGTCACGGTCCGGGAACGGGTTCCCGTCGCGGTGCTGCAGAATGGTGAGGAGTTCGTTCTCATCGACTCCGAAGGCAGGCAGCTCGCCGTCGTGGCGCAGCGCGACCAGGTCAAGCTGCCGCTGATCGACGGCGGGACCAACGCGGTCAACTCCGAGGTGTTCTCCTCGATCACCTCGGTGCTGGCCGAACTGCCCGCCCCCGTCCTGTCCCGCCTGGTCCACGCCTCGGCGTCGAGCGTCGACTCGATCCAGCTGTCACTCTCGGGTGACCAGAAGATCTTTTGGGGGAGCGCGGAGCGGAGTGCGCGGAAAGCCGAGGTGCTGGAGGCGATGCTGGCGATTCCGGCGACCGATCCGCCGGTCAAGGAATTCGATGTCAGCACTCCCGACCGCCCGGTGACACGATGAGCTTCGCTGCGGCGGAGCGGCCATCGCCGGTCTCGGCGTGTTCTGGAGCGACCGGGGTGACGCGGGCTAGGCGGGCGACATGCCCGACACGCGGCGCCCGGTCATTGCAACGCGGTACGCATGCACCTAGCGTCAACCATAGAAGTTACTTGACATAACGTTAACTCTCAACCTGAACGTTAATGTTTCCTTCAGGTGAAGATCGAAGCCGGACCATCGGCAGCCCCCGTACAGCACACAGATTCGAACAAGGGACACAGGACGTGGCAGCACCTCAGAATTACTTGGCCGTCATCAAGGTCGTCGGCATCGGCGGCGGCGGCGTCAACGCCGTCAACCGCATGATCGAGGTCGGGCTCCGTGGCGTGGAGTTCATTGCCATCAACACGGATGCCCAGGCGCTGCTGATGAGTGACGCCGACGTCAAGCTCGACGTCGGACGCGAACTCACCCGCGGGCTCGGTGCTGGGGCGGACCCCGAGGTCGGCCGCCGCGCGGCCGAGGACCACTCGGAGGAGATCGAGGAGGTCATCCGCGGGGCCGACATGGTCTTCGTCACGGCGGGTGAGGGTGGTGGCACCGGTACCGGTGGCGCTCCCGTCGTCGCCCGGATCGCCCGCTCCCTCGGCGCCCTCACGATCGGCGTCGTGACCCGGCCGTTCACCTTCGAGGGACGCCGTCGGTCGAACCAGGCCGAAAGTGGCATCGATACCCTCCGCGAAGAGGTCGACACCCTGATCGTCATTCCGAACGACCGCCTGCTGTCCATCAGCGACCGCAACGTCTCGATGCTCGATGCCTTCCGCTCGGCGGATCAGGTGCTGCTCTCCGGCGTTCAGGGCATCACCGACCTCATCACGACTCCGGGCCTGATCAACCTCGACTTCGCCGACGTGAAGTCGGTCATGCAGGGCGCAGGCTCCGCTCTCATGGGCATCGGCTCCGCTCGCGGCGAGGACCGCGCCGTCAAGGCTGCCGAACTCGCCATCGCGTCGCCGCTGCTCGAGGCGTCCATCGACGGGGCGCACGGTGTCCTGCTCTCGATCCAGGGTGGCTCCGATCTCGGTCTCTTCGAGATCAACGAGGCAGCTCGCCTCGTGCAGGAGGTCGCGCACCCGGAGGCGAACATCATCTTCGGTGCGGTCATCGACGACGCCCTCGGCGACGAGGCGCGCGTCACGGTCATCGCGGCCGGCTTCGACCAGGTCGATGCGACTTCGCAGCCCGCAGCCGCTCCGGCGGCACGGCCTGCCGTCGCGCCGAGCGTCGGCGGGAACCAGCAGCGTGCCGCCGGTGCAGCCAGCGCCGGCCTCGGCGCCTGGTCCCAGCAGCGGGCACAGAGTGTCCAGACCGTGCCTGCCGACTCGGGCTTCGACGTCGACCTGCCCGCGATCGTGGAGCCCGACCTCTCGGCCGGACGTTCCGACGACCTCGACGTGCCCGACTTCCTGAAGTAGTTGGTGCGCTCAATCGTCGGTCCGGAGCGGACCTCCCCGTTCTACTGGAACGAGGAGGTCCGTCCTGGTCTCCGGGTCGCCTTCACCTCCGTGGAGGCGGGCAACCTCGCCCTGCATGTCGGCGATGATCCGGCTGGGGTCCGAAACAACCGCCGCCTGCTCGAGGCTGCGATGGGAATCGCCCCGGGCTCGCTGCGCTTCATGAGCCAGACGCATTCCAACAGGGTGGCGACGGTCGGGGACGGCGCTGCAGACGCGCCCGACGCGGACGGGCTCGTGTCCCGGAGCGGGCATGAGCCACTGGCCGTCCTCGTGGCCGACTGCGTGCCGATCGTGCTCGCGGATGCCTCCGTCGACGACGGCGGTACGGGCGCCACGGCCGTGGTGCACGCGGGTCGTGCCGGAGTCGGCAACGGGGTGATCGCACAGGCCATCCACGTGCTGCGTGCCGGCGGTGCGCAGGACCTGTCAGGCTGGATCGGTCCCTCGGTGTGCGGTTCCTGCTACGAGGTCCCCGAGGCGATGATGCTCGAGATGGCGGAGGGGATCCCCGCAGCCGCGTCGAGAACGACCACCGGGACTGCGGCCCTCAACCTTCCGGCAGCCGTCCGATGCCAGCTCGAGGAGGGCGGAGTGAAGGTCGGCGAGGTGCGCGGGGTAGACGCACTGTGCACCGTCGAGAACAGCGCGCTGTACTCGCACCGCCGCGCACCGGGCGCCGGCCGCATCGCCGGTCTCGTATGGCGGACATGAGCTCCGGCACGGGAGACCCGGCGCCGGACCTCGCACGTGCGCGCGACCTCGACGAGCGGCTTCGCGGCGTGCGCGCTCGGATCTCCCGGGCGGCGGCGGTGGAAGGGCGGCCCGAACCGGAGCTGATCGTCGTGACCAAGTATTTCCCGGCCTCCGATATCCGCATCCTGGTGGACCTCGGCGTGCGGGACGTGGGGGAGAACCGGGACCAGGAAGCAGCGGCGAAAGCGACCGAGCTGAGGGACCTCGCCCTGACCTGGCACTTCATCGGGCAACTGCAGACCAACAAGGCGAAATCGGTTGTCCGCTACGCGCACAGTGTGCATTCGGTCGACCGGAATGCGCTCATCGGGGCGCTGGGGAAGGCGATGGCGAACGAGCAGGCGAGGAGGGCAGGGGCCGGTCTCGGCGCGCGGCCCGATCTCGATTGCTTCCTGCAGTTCGCGCTCGATTCCGGCGCCCAGCCGGACCAGCGGGGCGGTGCGCTTCCCCGGGACGCCGCCGAACTCGCCGAAGCTGTCGTGGGAACGGCCGGCCTACGCCTCGCCGGTGTCATGGCGGTAGCGCCGCTGGGGGCACCGCCGGCTGCAGCGTTCCAGCAGCTCCTGACGATCTCGGCCGCCGTCCGCGCCGTCGAGCCCTCGGCGACGGCGGTGTCGGCCGGGATGAGCGGCGACCTCGAGGAGGCCGTTGCCGCCGGTGCGACACACCTGAGGATTGGTTCTGATGTCCTCGGTCCGCGTCCGGCCGTGGGGTAGCGTCTGAGCTGTAACGGCGGCACGACGGGCAGCCGGGCTGGCCCGTGCGGCACGCCCTGTATCCCACCAATCCACACTCTTATGACAGGAGTCACCATGGCTGGCGCACTGCGCAAGACAATGATCTACCTTGGGCTCGCCGATGGTGACGAGCACTACGAGCCCGAAGCGAAAAGCGCGCACAGCAGGAACGAGGATTACACAGTGGACTACGACCGCGACGAACGCCACCTCGAGGCGGCTCCCGCAGTGGCCCGGGTTGCTCCCGCAGAGGAGTACCGCGCACCGGTGACGCCCATCAAGCGCGCGCCGTCGTCGCGCGAGGATTCCGCCGCCCTGCGCCAGATCACCACGATCCACCCCAGGTCGTACAACGACGCCAAGCTGATCGGTGAGAGCTTCCGCGACGGAATCCCCGTGATCATGAACGTCACCGACATGGGCGAAGCCGATGCGAAGCGGCTCGTCGACTTCTCGGCGGGACTCGTCTTCGGCCTCCACGGCAGCATCGAGCGGGTCACCAATAAGGTGTTCCTGCTCTCGCCGTCGTATATTGAAGTCCTCGGCGAAGACCTGAAGGCAAGCGAAGCACAGACCAGCTTCTTCAACCAGAGCTGAGCCCTGCGGCCTCCACGGTCGCCACCGACCACCAAGGCCCCAAGGACTGGAACTGCTCCGTGAGTTTGGTATTCGCCCTGTTCTACCTGGTACTGATGCTGTTCCAGCTAGCCCTGATCCTGCGGATCGTGTACGACGCCGTCCAGGGATTCGCTCGTGACTGGCGTCCCCAGAAGCTCGCCCTGGTTGTCGCCTCCGGCGTGTACTCGGTGACGGATCCGCCCATCAAGGCCCTTCGCCGGCTCATGCCGCCGCTCCGTCTGGGCGGAATACAACTCGACCTGGCGTTCCTCGTGCTCTTCATCGTGGTGTTGATCCTGATGTCGGTCTCTGCGCGTCTCGCCGCCTAGCGTTCGAGTCCGTTTCGTGATGCAGTTCCAGAAGATATACGCTGATTCACAGTTCGACGTGAGTCCAGTGGTTCATGTCCACAATTCGGTACCGCAGTCATGCCCGCTCTTCCGGTGGGCCGGCTTCTATCAGTATGAGGTGACCAGATGGCTTTGACGCCAGAAGACGTTGTCAACAAAAGGTTCCAGCCGACGAAGTTCCGCGAGGGCTACGACCAGGACGAGGTGGACGACTTCCTCGACGAGATCGTCGTCGAGCTCCGCCGCCTGAACCAGGAGAACGAGGAATTGCGCCGCAGGCTTGCGGACGGTTCCTCCGACACCTCGCAGACCTCTGCGGTGCCCGCTCCGGTTGCCGCCAGCACGCACACCGAGGACGTCCCCGTCGAGGAGAAGGCGCCCGAGCCCGCTCCGGCCGCTCAGGAGCCCACCCCGGCCCCCGCGCCTGCAGCTCCCGCGCCGGTTGCACCCGCGGCCTCCGTCGGTACCGCCGAATCCGCTGCCGGCGTCCTCGCCATGGCGCAGCGCCTGCATGACGAGTACGTCAATGCGGGTGTCGAGCAGCGCGACAAGATCATCGCCGAAGCGCAGATCGAAGCCAGCGGCCTCGTCAACGACGCGCAGGAGAAGAGCCGCAAGACCCTCGGCGACCTCGAGCAGCAGAAGGCAGTGCTCGAGCGCAAGGTCGAACAGCTGCGCAGCTTCGAGCGGGACTACCGCTCGCGCCTGAAGGCCTACATCGAGGGTCAGCTTCGCGACCTGGACGCCCGCGGTTCGCTGGCCTCCGACACCTCGGCCTCCTAGGGCCTCCTAGCAGGACGTTCGGTCCGACACCCGTCGGGCCAGTGGAAGGGCCGGTTGCCGGGGTGGAACCCCGGGGGCCGGCCCTTCCGTCGTCGATCTCCCTGGCCACCCACCCGCGCCTACACCTTGGATGGACCGTGAACGAGCACCAGCCAGCCGACTCCACGCCCGAGCCGGACACCGCGAGCAACCCGTCCCAGGCGCCTGGCGCTGCCGCGAACAGAACTGAAGGTGCCGGTGCCCACAGTGGCGGGCGCGTCGCTCCTGCCGGCGAATCCGGGCACGTGCGCAGGCCCGCGGCACGCTACGGCGTCGTCATGCTCCTGTGCACGCTCGTCGCGTACATCTTCGACCAGCTCACGAAATGGTGGGTCGTGGCGACGATGACCGAGGGACAGGTGACGCCGGTTCTTCCACCGCTGCTCACGTGGCGCTTCATCCGTAATCCCGGGGCGGCGTTCTCGATCGGCACCGACTACACCTGGGTCTTCACGATCATCATGGTGGTCGTCGCGACTGCCATCGTGCTGCAGGTGCGGAAGGTCGCGTCGTGGGGATGGTCCATCGCGCTCGGTCTGGTCCTCGGAGGTGCTCTCGGCAACCTGACCGACCGGCTGTTCAGGGAACCTTCCTTCGGTCAGGGGCATGTCGTGGATTTCATCGCCCTACCCAACTTCGCGATCTTCAACATCGCCGACTCGGCCGTCGTCAGCGGCGTCGGACTCATCTGCCTGCTGACCCTGCGCGGCATCGGCATGGACGGCAAGCGCAGCACAGAGGGAGAAACCGCGGAAACCTCCACAGCCGGTTCGGCGACGGACGATGTCCCACCGGGCACGCGGGGCGAGGGTACGGATGACGATGGCAGGTGAACCACAGCACCTCGTGATCCCGGAGGCCGACGGCGGTAGCCGGGTCGACGCGGCCCTGGCGCGCCTGCTCGAGGTGTCCCGATCGGCAGTCGCCCAGTGGTGCGCCGACGGTCGCGTCCTGAGGAGCGGTTCCCGCCTGGCGAAGTCCGATCGGGTTCAGGCCGGCGAGCGGATCGATGTGGACCTGCCGGACCCCGAGGACAAGCACCGGATCATCCCGGAAGCGGTCGACGGCATGGGCATCCTCCTCGACGACGACGACTTCGTCGTCGTCGACAAGCCTGTCGGCGTCGCCGCGCACCCCTCGCCGGGGTGGGTGGGACCGACGGTCGTCGGTGCCCTCGCCGCTGCCGGGTACCGCATCTCGACCTCCGGCGCCCCCGAGCGCGTCGGGATCGTGCATCGGCTCGACGTCGGCACGTCGGGGGCGATGGTGGTCGCGAAGACCGAGCCCGCCTACACCGCCCTGAAACGCGCCTTCAAGGAGCGCACCGTGGAGAAGGTCTACCACGCCGTCGTGCAGGGTCTCCCCGAGCCGCTCAAGGGCACGATCGACGCCCCCATCGGGCGCCACCCCCATCACGAGTGGCGATTCGCCGTCATGGAGGGCGGCCGTGACTCGGTGACCCACTACGAGGTGCTCGAGGCGTTCGGCCGGGCCAGTCTCGTCGAGGTCCACCTCGAGACCGGCAGGACGCACCAGATCCGCGTGCACTTCTCGGCGCTCCGGCATCCCTGCGCTGGTGACCTGACCTACGGGGCAGACCCCCGACTGGCCGCGGAGCTCGGCCTGACCCGGCAGTGGCTGCACGCCCATCGACTGGGCTTCAGCCACCCCCGGACGGGGGAGCCGGTCTCGGTCTCGAGCCCCTACCCGGTCGATCTCGCCTACGCCCTGACGGCCCTGTCCAACGGTCTCGTGTGACACGCCGGAGCGACGTCGGGGGATAGTCCCGCGACGGCCGGTCGGGTGCAGGAGCACTAGACTTGGGGGGTGGCTATTCCTGCATCAACAGACTCGTTCGTCCATCTTCACAACCACACCGAGTACTCGATGCTCGACGGAGCAGCGCGACTGACGGACCTGTTCAGCCACACCGAGGAACTCGGGATGAACGCCCTCGCGACGACGGACCACGGGTTCGTCTTCGGGGCCTTCGACTTCTGGAGCAAGGCCAACAGTGCCGGTATCAAGCCGATCATCGGGGTCGAGGCCTACCTCACCCCGGGTACCGCCCGCAATGACCGCACGCGTGTGCAGTGGGGCGGTGGTGGGCGCGACGACGTGTCCGGTGCCGGCGCCTACACCCACATGACCCTCTGGTCCGAGACGACCGAGGGGATGCACAACCTCTTCCGGATGTCCTCCCTCGCCTCCCTCGAGGGCTACCTGTACAAGCCCCGCATGGACCGCGACCTCCTGCAGACCTACGGCAAGGGCCTGATCGCGACCACGGGCTGCCCCTCGGGCGAAGTGCAGACGAAGCTCCGACTCGGTCTCTACAACGAGGCGAAGCAGGCGGCATCGGACTTCCGGGACATCTTCGGGGCGGAGAACTACTTCTGCGAGCTGATGGACCACGGGCTCGACATCGAGCGGAACGTGAAGGCGGACCTGATCAAGCTCGCGAAGGAGCTCGGGCTGCCGCTCGTCGCCACGAACGACCTCCACTACACGCACGCCGAGGACTCGAAGGCCCACGCCGCGCTTCTCTGCGTCCAGTCCGGTTCCACCCTCGCCGACCCCAAGCGCTTCAAGTTCGACGCCGACGAGTTCTACCTGAAGTCCCCTGCCGAGATGCGCGCGATCTTCCGCGACTATCCCGAGGCCTGCGACAACACGCTGCTCATCGCCGAGCGGTGCGATGTCGAATTCAACACCAAGGCCAACTACATGCCGCGCTTCCCGGTGCCCGAGGGGGAGAACGAGCAGTCCTGGTTCGTCAAGGAAGTCGAGACGGGCCTGCAGTACCGCTATCCGGCAGGCGTGCCCGACGACGTCCGCAAGCAGGCGGAGTTCGAGGTGGGCGTCATCACGCAGATGGGCTTCCCGGGCTACTTCCTCGTTGTTGCCGACTTCATCAACTGGGCCAAGAACAACGGGATCCGCGTGGGTCCGGGCCGAGGCTCCGGTGCGGGCTCCATGGTGGCGTACGCCATGCGCATCACGGACCTCGACCCGCTCAAGCACGGGCTCATCTTCGAGCGCTTCCTCAACCCCGAGCGCGTGTCCATGCCCGACTTCGACGTCGACTTCGATGATCGTCGCCGGTCCGAGGTGATCCGGTACGTGACGGAGAAGTACGGCGACGAGCGCGTGGCGATGATCGTCACCTACGGCACCATCAAGGCGAAGCAGGCCCTCAAGGACTCCTCGCGTGTCATGGGCTATCCGTTCTCGACGGGCGAGCGGCTCACCAAGGCCATGCCGCCGGACGTGATGGGCAAGGGCCTCGCGTTGGCCGACGTCCACAACAAGGACGCCAAGCGCTACTCGGAGGCCGAGGAGCTGCGCGAGCTCCTGAAGACCGACGCGGACTCCGCGAAGGTCTTCGAGACGGCGCTGGGGCTCGAGGGCCTGAAGCGGCAGTGGGGCGTGCACGCCGCGGGCGTCATCATGTCGTCCGACCCGCTGATCGACATCATCCCGATCATGCGCCGCGAGCAGGACGGCCAGATCATCACGCAGTTCGACTACCCCACCTGCGAGGGGCTCGGACTGATCAAGATGGACTTCCTCGGCCTGAGGAACCTGACGATCATCACGGACGCCGTCGAGAACATCAAGGCGAACAAGGACACGGACCTCGTGCTCGAGGAGCTCGAGCTCGACGACAAGGAGTCCTACGAGCTGCTCGCCCGCGGCGACACCCTGGGTGTCTTCCAGCTCGACGGCGGACCCATGCGGTCCCTGCTGAAGCTCATGCGCCCCGACAACTTCGAGGACATCTCCGCCGTCCTGGCGCTGTACCGACCCGGACCCATGGGCGTGAACTCGCACACGAACTACGCCCTGCGCAAGAACGGGCTCCAGGACATCGAGCCGATCCACCCCGAGCTCGAGGGCCCGCTCGAGGAGATCCTCGGCGGGACCTACGGACTCATCGTCTACCAGGAGCAGGTGATGTCCGCCGCGCAGAAGCTGGCGAACTTCACGCTCGGCCAGGCGGACATGCTCCGGCGGGCCATGGGCAAGAAGAAGAAGTCCGAGCTCGACAAGCAGCAGGCCGACTTCTTCGCCGGCATGAAGGCCAACGGCTACTCGCAGGCCGCCATGGACAAGCTCTGGACTGTGCTGGAATCCTTCTCGGACTACGCGTTCAACAAGGCGCACACGGCTGCCTACGGTCTCGTGTCCTACTGGACGGCGTACCTCAAGGCCCACTATCCCGCCGAATACATGGCGGCCCTGCTCACCAGCGTGGGCGACGACAAGGACAAGCTCGCCATCTACCTCAACGAGTGCCGCCGCATGGGCATCACCGTCCTGCCACCCGACGTCAACGAGTCCAGCGTCAACTTCACCCCTGTCGGCAAGGACATCCGGTTCGGCATGGGCGCCATCCGCAACGTCGGCGCGAACGTCGTGGGTGCGATGGTGGGCGCCCGTGAGGAGAAGGGCGCGTTCACGTCCTTCTCCGACTTCCTGCAGAAGGTGCCCGCCGTCGTCTGCAACAAGCGGACCATCGAGTCGCTCATCAAGGCCGGCGCCTTCGACTCCCTACGGCACCCGCGCCGCGCCCTCGCCATGATCCACGAGGAAGCCGTCGACTCCGTGATCGTCCTCAAGCGCAACGAGGCGGCGAACCAGTTCGACCTCTTCAGCGCGTTCGACGACGACGGCGGCATGGGCGCCGGCGGACTGTCGGTGGAGGTCCCCGATCTGCCGGAATGGGACAAGAAGGACAAGCTGTCCTTCGAGCGCGACATGCTCGGGCTCTATGTCTCGGACCACCCGCTGCAGGGACTCGAGGGCATCCTCAGCCAGCACGCGGATTCGTCCATCCCGTCGATCATCAGCGAGGAGGGCCCGGCCGACGGCGCGATCGTCACCATCGCCGGCATGATCACGTCCCTCCAGCGAAGGATCGCGAAGAACAGCGGCAATGCCTATGCACGAGCCGAGATCGAGGACCTCGCCGGGTCGATGGAGGTGATGTTCTTCGGGCAGGTCTACGGTCCCATCTCGGCAGTCCTGGCGGAGGATCTGATCGTGGTGGTGCGCGGCCGCCTGCAGCGCCGGGACGACGGTGCCGTGATGCTCAACGCGCAGGAACTGACGGTGCCGGACCTCAGCGAGGGGCACTCGGGGCCCGTGGTGATCTCGATGCTGCAGCACAAGGCCACGGAGACCGCCGTGACCGCGCTGGGCGACGTGCTGCGAACCCATCCCGGCACGAGTGAGGTGCTGATCAGACTCAACGGTTCCCGCAAGGTCGAGATCATGAAGCTCGGCGTCGACCTGCGCGTCAATCCGACACCCGGCCTGTTCGGGGACCTCAAGGTACTGCTCGGGCCGGCCTGCCTCGACGCCTGACGGCGCCGCCTGCCTCGACGCCTGACGGCGCCGGATCAGGATCGCCTCGCCGCTGCGGGCCTACGGGTCGGGCGGCAGCGGGACGGGAGGTGCCGCGGGACGGGAGGTACCGGGGCCCGCCCGGCGGTGCGCGTCAGATGACGTAGTCAGTTGCCGTGGGCGTGCCGTAGCTGCCGCCGTGGTAGAGCAGGGGGGCGCCGTCGGGCCCGACGTTCCCGGCCACGACCTCGGCGACGACTACCGCGTTGTTCTCGAAGGACAGGCGCATGCTGATGCGGCCCACCAGCCAGCCGGCGACGTCCTTCAGGATCGGCACGCCCTCCGGCCCCGGCTCCCAGTGATCGCCGGTGAAGCGGTCCTTCGTGCGTGCGAAGCGGTTCGCGATGCCCTCGTTCTCCGTGCTGAGCATGTGGACCCCCACGAAGTTCGTGTTCGCGACGGCAGGCCAGGAGGACGACGTGCGCGCCATGTTGAACGAGAAGCGGGGCGGTTCGGCGGACAGCGAGGCAACCGATGTGGCCGTGAATCCGAAGGGGACGTCCTCGTAGGTCGCCGTGATGATGGCCACTCCGGCGGCATGGCGCCGGAAGACCTCGCGGAAGGATTCGCCGTGGAGCTCGGGTGCGGGCTGCGGTGCCGGCGCAGTGCTCGGTTCGTTCACGTGGTTCCTCCGGGGGATCGACGGCAAGGGACGACGCGGTGACAGGCGGCCCGCCGGATGACGAGCTGCCGCTCACGCTGCCACGACCACACTAGGCGCGGGGCCCGAACCATGAGCGGTTTGTTAATGTAGAAGTCATGCGCGCTAGCCAGGAGCCGGACACCGGTTCGACCAACTATCCGCCTCCCGTGTACGCAGTCGCCGAAGACCGGCGCTCCGTACCGCCTGCGGGGGTGTTCTGGTGGCTGGGTTCCACGGTCCTGCTGGGAGCGGCCCTCGGAGTGGCCTGGTGGCTCCTGGCCCCGACCGGACGGCTTTTCGGCGATCCCGTCGTCGCGACGGAGTGGGTTCTCCGGGATCTCACGTTCGCGGGCCTCGAACTCCTCGCCGGAATCGCGGTCGGCACCGTCGTCGCGCTCCGACTGAAACTGCCGGGGGTCGTGGCGCGGATCCTGGCCGCTGTCGGCGGTTCGGTCGTGGGGTCCGTCCTGGCGCTCGGCGTGGGGGAGGGCCTGGCCTACCTGCTCGGGCCGCACGGGCGTGACGAGTTGCCCGGGTCGGACTTCGTCCTGCAGTCCTACGGCGCGCTCGCGATCTGGCCCGCGGTCGCGGCAGTGATCATCTTCGTCACCGCCCTGATAGGTCTCGCTCGTCGGCAGGCCTGACAGCGTGCTGGAGGATCCCTCCCGAGGTAGTGGTCCTGCCCGGAAGTCTGCATGGCGCCCTCGTGGGTGCGCTGATCCGCGCCTAGAGCCCGCACACGGAGCGTCATGCCGGCACCGGCCGGACGCCCGGTCCCGATAGACTCTCAGGGTGAATTCAGCGCCCAGCACCTTCCCTCCCGTGGACTTCCGCACGATCGACCTGCGAGGACGCATGCTGTCGCCGGGCGAATTGAAGAGCCTGATGCCCCGGGCCGCGGCGAGTGCGCAGTCCTCCGAATCCGCGGTGCAAGCCATCATCGATGACGTCCGGGCACGCGGTTTCGACTCGCTGGGCGACCTGGCGCGCCGTTTCGACGGCGTCGAACTGGAGCATCCCCGCGTGCCGGCCGAGGTCATCCGGGCTGCCGTTGCCGGTCTCGACGACGACGTCCGCGCCGCGCTCGAGGAGTCCATCCGACGAGCGCGGCTGTTCGCGCAGGCGCAGGTCCCGGCGGATGTCGAGGTGGAGGTGGCGCCCGGCGCGCACCTCACCCACAAGTGGATCGCCGTCGACCGCGTGGGCCTGTACGTTCCGGGCGGCCTGGCCGTCTATCCGTCGTCCGTGGTCATGAACGTGGTGCCCGCGCAGGTGGCCGGTGTCGGCTCCATCGCTCTCGCATCGCCTCCGCAGAAGGAGTTCGGCGGCTGGCCGCACCCCGTGATCCTCGCCGCGGCGTCGATGCTCGGAATCACCGAGGTGTATGCGATGGGTGGTGCGCAGGCCGTCGCGGCTCTCGCATACGGCATCGACGGCGGGTCCGGCCAGGAAGCCATCGACCCGGTGAACGTCATCACCGGCCCTGGCAATGTCTTCGTCGCCACGGCCAAGCGGCTCGTACGCGGCATCGTGGGCATCGATTCGGAGGCCGGCACCACCGAGATCGCCGTGCTGGCGGATGCGACGGCCGACGCCGAGCTCGTCGCCGCAGACCTCGTCAGCCAGGCCGAGCACGACCCGCAGGCAGCCTCCGTGCTGGTGACCGACTCCGACGCCCTCGCCCTGGCCGTCGTCGACGCCCTGCGGGTGCGCGCAGCAGCGACGCGTCACGCGGACCGGGTGAGGACGGCCCTGTCCGGTCCGCAGTCGGGTGTGATCCTGGTGGACGACATCGAGCACGGTATCGCCGTGTGCGACGCCTACGCTTCGGAGCACCTGGAGATCCAGACGGCCGATGCGGCCGGTGTCGCCGGCCGTATCCGCAACGCCGGCGCCATCTTCGTCGGCGCCTACAGTCCTGTCAGCCTCGGCGACTACTGTGCCGGATCGAACCATGTCCTGCCGACGAGTGGAACGGCGGCGTTTGCCTCCGGCTTGAACGTCACCACGTTCCTGCGCGCAGTGCAGCTCGTGAACTATGGACGCGAAGCACTTCGTGAGGTGTCGTCGTCCATCGTCTCCCTGTCGGAGGCGGAGAACCTGCCCGCGCACGGGGAGGCCGTCACGGCCAGGTTCGACAGCGTCGGCCTCTGAGCTCTCCCGAGGGCCCCTGCCACTACATCTAGTAATTACAGTGTTGTTGTTTTCCCACATGTAGTTCTAGACTGGAATCCGATCACGCTGGTGGAAGGGGAACCGTGTACTGTCCGTACTGCCGCAACCCCGACTCCCGCGTCGTCGATTCCCGCCTCGCCGACGACGGCTCCGCGATCCGCCGTCGCCGCCAGTGCCCCCAGTGCGGCCGACGCTTCAGCACCGTCGAAACGACGAGCCTCAGTGTGATCAAGCGCTCGGGCGCGGGCGAGCCGTTCAGCCGCTCGAAGATCATCAACGGTGTCCGCAAGGCGTGTCAGGGCCGACCGGTGACCGAGGACGATCTCGCGCTCCTTGCACAGGAGGTCGAGGAGACCGTCCGAGCGAGCGGTGTCGCCGAGATCGATGCGCACGAGGTGGGTCTGGCTATCCTCGAGCCACTGCGCAAGCTCGACCAGATCGCCTATCTGCGCTTCGCCAGCGTCTACCAGGGCTTCGAGTCGCTCGAGGATTTCGAGGAGGCCATCCAGACCCTGCGCCAGCAGACGAAGGACCACGAGCGTGTCCCGACCGGGGCGCAGAGGCCGTTGACCGCGCAGTAGGCGCACATGAGACTCCGGTGGTGGCTGCGGAGGGGAAGCCGACGCCACCACCGGCACCACGCCCGACCCCTCGGGCCGCGGCAGACGCAGGAAGCCCGGTACGGAGGATCCGTACCGGGCTTCCTGCTCTTTCGGGTTTTAGGCCTTTGGACTGAAGAGCAGGGCCGCCTGCAGCGCCCCACCGACGATACCGGCGTGGTTCTTCAACTGGGCAGGGATGATCGGTGTGCGTAGCTGCAGCGACGGAAGGTACTCGCTGCTCCTCTTGGAGATTCCTCCGCCCACGATGAACAGCTCGGGAGAGAAGAGGAACTCCACGTGCGAGAAATAGCGCTGGAGACGGACGGCGTACTCGTCCCAGTCGATGCCGTCCCGTTCGCGTGCGACGGCCGACGCCCTGGTCTCCGCGTCATGACCGTCGATCTCCAGGTGGCCGAGCTCCGCGTTGGGGACCAGTATGCCGTCGAAGATGAACGCGGAGCCGATGCCGGTCCCGAGCGTGATGACGAGCACCGTGCCCATCTTGCCCTTGCCTGCTCCGTAGCGGACCTCGGCGAGTCCGGCGGCGTCGGCGTCGTTGATGACATGGACGTCGCGGCCGAGGACCCTCGTGAACAGCGCGTCCACATCGGTGTTGACCCAGCTCTTGTCGACGTTGGCGGCGGAGCGGGCGACCCCGTGCTGGATGATCGCGGGAAAGGTGACGCCGACGGGGACGTCGGCGGCCGGACCCTCGGGCCGCGACGAGAGTTCCGTGACGATCTGGGCGACGACCTCTGCGACAGCCTCCGGTGTCGAAGGCTTCGGGGTCGGGATGCGGTAGCGCTCACCGACGATAACGCCCTTCTCGAGGTCGACGATGCCGCCCTTGATTCCGGTACCGCCGATATCGACGCCGATGACGGTTGCCGGGAGCTTCTTCGATTTCTTCTTCTCGGTGTCCTTGGCCATGATTCTCCGTTGAAGTGCGGGCCGGCGTGAGCCGGGATGGGGGCGTAGCAGTATGCAGGGCGCGGTGGCGGTGATGCTCAGGGCAGTGTGAGGATCTCCGCACCGCGGTCGGTGACAACGAGTGTGTGCTCGAACTGCGCTGTCCTCTTCCGGTCCTTCGTGACGACGGTCCAGTCGTCCGCCCACATGGTCCAGTCGATGGTCCCGAGCGTCAGCATCGGCTCGATGGTGAAGACCATCCCCGGCTCGATGACGCGGTTGTAGGCGGGAGCGGCGTCGTAGTGGGGGATGATCAGTCCCGTGTGGAACGCTTCTCCGACGCCGTGCCCGGTGAAGTCACGGACAACACCATAACCGAAGCGCTTGGCGTAGGACTCGATGGTACGTCCTATGACATTGATCTCCCGCCCTGGCGCGACGGCACGGATGGCGCGGTTCAGGGACTCCTGGGTGCGCTCGACGAGCAACCGCGATTCCTCGTCGACGTCGCCGATGCAGAACGTGTAGTTCGTGTCGCCGTGGACGCCGTCCTTGTATGCGGTGATGTCGATGTTCAGGATGTCGCCGTCCTCGATCACCGTGTCGTCCGGGATGCCGTGGCAGATGACCTCGTTGAGCGACGAGCAGAGCGACTTCGGGAAGCCCCGGTACCCCAGGGTCGACGGGTACGCCCCATGGTCGAGCAGGAAGGTGTGGCCGATCCGGTCGAGCTCGTCCGTCGTGACGCCGGGCCTCGCGTGGTTGCCGACCTCGACGATGGCCTGCGCGGCGATCCTGCTGGCGACGCGGATCTTCTCGATGGTTTCCGGCGTCTTCACCTCGGAACCGGTGAAGGGTGCGGGAGCCTTGCGGCCCACGTATTCGGGGCGGGGGATGCTCGGCGGAACGGGGCGGCGGGGCGAGATCGTGCCGGGTGTCAAGGTCCCGAGGGGAGCGGTGGCGGAAGGCAGGGGCATACCCTTGATCCTATAGCGGGCGGAGTCGGCGCCTGAATGCCGACGTCGTCTGGATCGGCGGGTGACACGGCCCGTGCCCTGGATCTAGGAGGTCGGTATGACGGAGTACTGGTTCAATGTGCGCACGCACGAGGTCGAGGAGGACCGCCAATCGGACTGGTCGCAGCTGATCGGGCCATATGCCACAAGGGCGGAGGCGGAGAAGGCGCTCGAGAAGGTCCAGCAGCGCAACGAGGCCTGGGACAAGGACGACGACTAGCCAGCCGGCCCCGTCCTTCCCGAGTGCTCGCCGGCTAGAAGGCGTGCCCCGGACCCGGGAAGGTACCTGCGCGGACATCGTCCGCGTATGCCTTCGCTGCGTCCGCGAGGACGGTGCGGAGGTCGGCGTACTGCTTGACGAACCTCGCCTGCCGCCCGCCCCGAAGGCCCGCCATGTCCTGCCAGACGAGCACCTGGCCCGTCGTGCCGGAGCCCGCGCCGATCCCGATCGTGGGCACGCGGACGGCTGCCTCGACGGCGTCGGCCGTCTCCGCAGGGACCATCTCCATCAGCACGCAGAAGGCGCCGGCGTCCGCAAGGGCGACGGCGTCGTCGACAACACGCTGGGAGGCGTCTCCCCGGCCCTGCACGCGGTAGCCGCCGAGGGCGTGCTCGCTCTGTGGGGTGAATCCGATGTGCGCCATGACGGGGATACCTGCCCGGACGAGGGCGCGGACGGTATCGGCGTAGTCGGCTCCGCCCTCCATCTTCACGGCATGCACCAAGCCCTCCTTGAGCAGCCGGACGGAGGACTCCACTGCCTGCGCGGGGGAGACCTCATAGCTGCCGAAGGGCAGGTCCGCGACGACGAGGGCCCGGGTCGCGGCCCTGCTCACCGCGCGACTGAAGAGGATCATCTCGTCGAGGGTGATCGGCAGGGTCGTGGCGTGCCCCAGGACGTTGTTGGCCGCGGAGTCGCCGACGAGGAGGACATCGATGCCGGCCTCGTCGAACACCTGCGCCGCGTACTGGTCGTAGGCCGTCAGCATCGCGAAGCGGGTGCCCTGGTCCTTGGCCTGCTGCAGGTGGTGGATGCGAACTTTGCCGGTCGGTTTCGCAGCGGCAGGAGCACCCACCGGCGAAGCCGGCGTCGGGGCCGTTCCCTCTCCGTAGGGAGCAGGCAGTTCAGCGGAAGTCATGCCACGAGACTATCGGACCGTATGCAGGCGCCTTCCGGTGATAGCAGGTGGAGCGTTGCCGGCGGAGGGCGGGTCCTTCCGTCGGCAGGGCCCGCGTAACTGCCCGTTAACATGGGCACGCCAGAATGGGCAGGGCCGCCAGCCGCGAACTGCCCGTACGGGTCAGTAGAGTGTTGACGGCAGGCGCTCGCGTGCCCGGCGTACCGTGGGTGCGCCGGCGGGGAGGTGTGCCTCGATCGACGGTGCCGAACGTGCACGATGTCGGGCATGGACAGCCCGCCGCCCGCCAGGGCGGCGTCGGCGACGATTCAAGGAATGAGGGTGGTCATGGACCGGCAGCAGGAGTTCGTACTGCGAACGATCGAGGAGCGTGACGTCCGTTATGTGCGCCTGTGGTTCACCGACGTCGTCGGTTCCCTGAAGTCCGTCGCCCTCGCACCCGCGGAAGTAGAGGGAGCCTTCGAGGAGGGTCTCGGGTTCGACGGTTCGTCCATCGAGGGCCTCGCACGCGTGTACGAGTCGGACATGCTGGCACAGCCGGATCCCTCGACCTTCCAGATCCTGCCGTGGCGCGGTGACAAGGAGCAGACCTCCCGGATGTTCTGCGACATCCTCACCCCGGACGGTCAGCCGTCGAATGCCGATCCCCGCGGCGTCCTCAAGAAGACACTGGCGAAAGCCGCCGACATGGGCTTCACGTGCTACACGCACCCCGAGATCGAGTTCTATCTGCTGAAGTCGGCCGAACTGGGCGCGGACGGCCAGCCGGTGCCGGTCGACCAGGCCGGCTACTTCGACCACGTCCCGGGCGGTGTCGCCCAGGATTTCCGCCGCACCGCCGTGGCCATGCTCGAATCGGTGGGTATCTCGGTCGAATTCAGCCACCACGAGGCCGGCCCCGGCCAGAACGAGATCGACCTCCGGTACGCCGACGCGCTGCAGACGGCAGACAACATCATGACCTTCCGGACGATCATCAAGGAGGTCGCCCTCACCTCGGGCAGCTACGCGACCTTCATGCCCAAGCCTTTCTCCGAACACCCGGGCTCGGGGATGCACACCCACTTCTCCCTGTTCGAGGGCGACACCAACGCCTTCTTCGAGGCCGGCGCCGAGTTCCAGTTGTCCAAGACAGCCCGCCAGTTCATCGCGGGCATCCTTCGGCACGCACCCGAGTTCACCGCCGTGACGAACCAGTTCGTCAACTCGTTCAAGCGTCTGTGGGGCGGGGGCGAGGCCCCCAGCTACCTGTCCTGGGGCCACAACAACCGCTCGGCCCTGGTTCGCGTGCCGCTCTACAAGCCCAACAAGGGCCAGTCCGCACGTATCGAGTACCGAGGCATCGATTCCGCCAGCAACCCGTACCTCGCCTACTCGGTGCTGTTGGGCGCTGGGCTGAAGGGCATCGAGGAGGGCTACGAGCTCCCTGCCGCCGCCGAGGACGACGTCTGGAGCCTGACCGCCGCCGAGCGCCGCGCCATGGGACACGATCCGCTACCCGCGAGCCTGCACGACGCCATCCGGGTCATGGAGGACTCGGAGCTGGTGGCGGACATCCTCGGGGAGCAGGTCTTCGAGAACTTCCTGCGGAACAAGCGCGCCGAGTGGCACGACTACCGGATCCAGGTGACCCCGTACGAACTGCGCCGCAACCTCAATATCCTCTGACCCCGCTGACCGTTCTCCTGCTTGGCTAGTGTTGACGCATGAGCCTTAACCGCAAGCTGATCAGTTATGGCTTCACCGACCTCGAGAAGAGCAGGCGCTTCCTCGACGCGCCGGAGCTGCAGGGGCTGAACGACGACGACCTGTTCGCAGGGCTTTCTGCAGCCGCCAATCCGGACCTGGCGCTGCAGTCCTTCGTGCGGCTGCTCGCGGTCAGTCGGAAGGCTGCGTCCGCCGCCTTCTCCGACGACGGCCGGCGGAGGGCGCTGTTCAGGCTCCTGGGCGCCTCCGAGGCCCTCGGCGAGTTCCTCATGCGCCATCCCGAGCACCTCGACGTCGTCCGTCCAGGTCCGGCGTCGCCCGCGGTGGTGACGCCGGGAGAGCTGCGGGCCGCGTTGCTGTGCTCCGTCGACGCCGATCCGGACGAGGACAACCCGGTGGCCGGCGTGAGCGGCGTGGACGCGTACAAGAGCCTGCGGGTGGCGTACCGGCGGCACCTGACGGACCTCGCTGTCCGGGACCTCGGCCACTGCTCGCCCGTGGACTACCTCCCGGTCGTTGCGCGGGAGCTCGCCGACCTGGCCGCCGCAGCGCTCGAGGCATCCCTCGCCGTCGCACGTGCCGAACTCGGTGAGGTGTACGGACACGATGTCCTCGCGCGGGTCAAGCTCGCCGTGATCGCGATGGGCAAGTGCGGAGCGCGGGAGCTGAACTACATCTCCGACGTCGACGTGGTCTACGTGGTCGAGGGGGAGGGCCTCGACGACACGACCACGACGAGGATCGGGACAGGGCTGGCCTCCGGGATGTCCCGGGGCGTGTACTCGCCCGGCCCGGAACCGGCGCTGTGGGAGGTCGACGCGAACCTTCGGCCCGAGGGTAAGGACGGACAGCTCGTCCGGACGCTCCAGTCACATGTGTCCTACTACGAGCGGTGGGCGAAGACGTGGGAGTTCCAGGCGCTCCTGAAGGCGCGGGCCGCGGCGGGGGATCCGGAGCTCGGCCGGCGCTACGAGGAGGCCATCGCCCCCTTCGTCTGGGCATCCTCGCAGCGCGAGGGGTTCGTGGAGGCGGTCAGGGCGATGCGGCGACGTGTCACCGACAACATTCCGCGCGACGAGGAGGCACGCCAGCTCAAGCTCGGACCAGGCGGCCTGCGCGACGTCGAGTTCACGGTACAACTGCTCCAACTCGTGCACGGGCGCCTGGATGAGTCGTTGCGGGTCCGGGATACCGTCGCCGCCATCGCTGCGCTCAGCTCGGCCGGGTACATCGGTCGATCGGATGCCCTCGACCTCGATGACGCCTACCGCTACCTTCGTGTCCTCGAGCACCGGATCCAGCTCATGCAGATGCGTCGGACGCACCTCATGCCGGAGGACGAGAGCGCCCTGCGCGCGCTGGCCCGGTCCTCCGAGGGATGCATGGTGACCGTGCGCCCGAGTGCGCAGAGCCTGCACGAGAAGTGGCAGCGGACCCGACGGCTCGTCAAGCGCCTCCATGAGGCGATCTTCTACCGCCCACTGCTCAACAACGCGGCGACCCTGCAGCCCGAGGACGTCCAGCTGACAGCAGAGGCTGCGCAGGCCCGGCTGGCGGCTCTCGGCTACCAGGACCCCCGCGGTGCCATGCGCCATATCGAGGCACTCACGGGAGGGCTGCGGCGCCGCGCATTGCTGCAGAAGCAGCTGCTGCCCATCCTCCTGGCCTGGTTCGCGGACGGCGTCGATCCTGACGCCGGCCTGCTGGGGTTCCGCCGCCTCAGCGAGTCCCTCGGCGAGAGCCACTGGTACCTCGGCATGCTCCGCGATTCCAACGCGGCGGCCGAACGTCTCTGCGCCGTCCTGTCCAGCAGCCGTTTCATCACCGACCTGCTGGAGGTCTCGCCCGAGTCCACGCAGTGGCTCGGTTCCGACGCGGCGCTGGTGCCCGAGACCTTCGACGAACAGTGGCAGGAGATCCAGTCGAAGATGTCCCGGCACCCCGAGCCTGGTGAGGCGATCCGGCTGATCCGGCTCATCCGCCGCCGTGAGCTTCTGCGCATCGCCATTGCCGACAGCTCGAACCTGCTCTCGCAGGCGGAGGTCGGAGCGGCCCTTGCGGACACCGATCGTGCTGCTGTCCTCGGAGCCCTGCACGTAGCGGAGAACCAGGTCTTCTCGCAGGAGGAGCAGCTCACCGACGTCGTCGTCATGGCGATGGGTCGGCAGGGAGGCAGGGAGATCACGTACGGTTCCGACGCCGACGTGATCTACGTGCACCGGCCCTTCCCCGGCGTCGACGAGTCGACGGCGCAGAAGCAGGCCGAGACGATCGTGGCGCGCCTGGCCGCCCTGCTGACCCAGCCGTGCAAGCCGCCGGTCCTCGCCGAGCGCGTGCTGGAGATCGACGCAGCCCTCCGGCCAGAGGGCAAGCAGGGTGCGATGGTGCGCTCCATCGATTCCTACCGGGAGTACTACCGCCGCTGGTCGCTCGTCTGGGAGGCGCAGGCGCTCCTTCGGGCGCGGCCCCTGGCCGGCGACGACGACCTGGCGGCCGAGTTTCTGGACCTGATCGGACCCGTGCGATATCCGCAGGAGCTCGGCGAGTCCGACGTCCGCGAGATCCGACGCATCAAGGCCCGGGTGGAGGCGGAGAGGCTACCCCGTGGTGCCGATCCGTCACGCCACCTCAAACTGGGTCGCGGTGCCCTCAGTGACGTCGAGTGGCTCGTGCAGCTCCTCCAATTGCAGCACGCGCATGCGATCCCGGCCCTGCGCGTGCAGTCCACGCTCGCGGCCCTCGAGGTGATCGAGGCAGAGGGCCTGCTGCCGACGGAGGACGTCGTCACGCTGCGCGAGAGCTGGAACCTCGCTACGCGGATCCGGGCGGCGAACGTCATCTGGACCGGGCGCGGATCCGACCTGCTGCCGTCCCCCCGCCGGGACCTCGAAGCGGTGGCGCGGTGGTGCGGTTACGGACCGGGCAGTGGCTCCGAGCTCGAGGAGGACTACCTGCGGGCGACACGCCGCAGCCGTGCGGTCTTCGAACGGCACTTCTACGGGTACTAGCTGCACGGACTCCGCTCTCGGCTCCGCTGACCGATTCCTATACAGACCTCGGCCGGTGGACATAGAGTTGCGGAACCGGATCAACGCTCGATCGAGGAGTGGCAGTGGCTGGACGACGCGCGGGCCCTCCGACAGCCGGCCGCCTCAGGTCCCTGACACTGATTGCGGCCGCCCTGCTGTTCTGCGCCGGGGTCGTCGTCGCCGGCATCACGCTCGCGGGGACCATGCGGGGACCTGCCGCCCCTGCCCCGGCACCTGCCGAGGCCCCGGCAGCGGAACCGGCCCCCGAAAGCCCCCCGGCTCCGCAGGCAGGCGAAGCCGGGGAACAGGACGACGGCGCCGCCGGGGCTCCCGACCCTGTCGGGGATCCGGCGTCCGACCGTGCGGCCGCGTGGGAACGCACCGCCCTGACGCGTCTGGGAGTCCCGGACTGGGCGGGAGCCTGCGAGGATACGGAGGCACGCTGGGCCTGCTCCGTCGCAACGATCGAATCCCCTGCCGAGGGCGAACTGGTCGCCGTCCTCCGTGACGACCAGAACGACGCCGAGCTGGGCGAGACATCCGCCGAGGCGCTGATGCACCTCATCGGCTTCACCGACCCGACGCTCCAGCTCGTCACCACCACCGATGCGGACGGCAGCTGGAGCCACGCATTCACTCGCAGCGCCTCCAGCCTGCTCAATCCCCGGATGTGAGACCAGGAAGGTCCAAGGGGGCGGACTCTTCCGGACCTGGGGCCCGGGCCACCCTGCCTGTTCCGCCACAGGCCACCCTGCCTGTTCCGCCACAGGCCCCGAGCCGGTTCCGCCACCGGCCTCTCGGGGAGTGCTACTACAACGCAAAAGTCCCTCCCGTCATCGGACGGGAGGGACCTTCGAAACAGCTTGAGCAGGTCATGCGGACTGTCGACGGCCCAACTCCGCCTCCGGCCCGTCAGCTGCTAGACGCCGTAGTAGAGCTCGAACTCGTAGGGGTTCGGGCGCAGTGAGAGCGGCTTGATCTCCATCTCGCGCTTGTACTCGATCCAGGTGTCGATCAGGTCCTGCGTGAAGACGTCGCCGGCCTGCAGGAACTCGTTGTCCGCTTCGAGGGCAAGGAGGGCTTCTTCAAGCGATCCGGGCGCCTTCTGGATGTCCTTGGCTTCCTCGGCGGGCAGCTCGTAGAGGTCCTTGTCGATGGGCTCAGCCGGCTCGATGCGGTTCTTGATGCCGTCCAGGCCCGCCATGAGCTGCGCGGCGAAGGCGAGGTAGGGGTTCGACGAGGGGTCCGGCGCGCGGAACTCGATGCGCTTGGCCTTCGGGTTGGACCCCGTGATGGGGATGCGGATTCCTGCGGAGCGGTTGCCCTGCGAGTAGACCATGTTCACCGGAGCTTCGAAGCCCTTGACCAGTCGGCGGTAGGAGTTCACCGTCGGGTTGGTGAAAGCGAGCACGGCGGATGCGTGCTTCAGGAGGCCGCCGATGTACCAGCGCGCCATGTCGGACAGGCCGGCGTAGCCGCGCTCGTCATAGAACAGGGGCTGTCCGTCGCTCCACAGCGACTGGTGGCAGTGCATGCCCGACCCGTTGTCACCGAAGATGGGCTTGGGCATGAAGGTGGCCGACTTGCCCCAGGCGTTGGAGACGTTCTTGACGATGTACTTGAACTTCTGGAGGTCGTCCGCCGCGTGGGTCATGGTGGTGAACTTGTAGTTGATCTCCGCCTGACCGGCACCGCCGACCTCGTGGTGCGAGCGCTCCACCTCCAGACCGGCCTTGTCCAGCTCGACGCAGATCGCGTCGCGGAGATCGGCCTGCTTGTCGACGGGCGAGACCGGGAAGTATCCGCCCTTGAACGGCGTCTTGTTGCCGAGGTTGCCGCCCACTTCCTCGCGGCCGCTGTTCCAGGGCGCCTCGATCGAGTCCACCTTGTAGAAGCTGCCCTGTGGGGACGACTCGTACTGGACGTTGTCGAAGATGAAGAACTCGGCCTCGGGAGCGAAGAACGCGGTGTCCGCGATGCCGGTGGAGGAGAGATATGCCTCAGCGCGCTCGGCGACGCTGCGGGGGTCACGGTGGTAGGGATCACCGGTGCGTGGGTTGACGATCGAGAAGTTGAGGGCGAGGGTCTTCTCCGTCCGGAACGGGTCGACGAACGCCGTCGTCACGTCCGGGATGAGCTGCATGTCCGACTCCGCGATGCCCTGGAAACCGCGGATCGAGGATCCGTCGAAGAGCTGCCCGTGGATGAAGAAGTCGGCATCGACAGACTTGGCGGGAACGTTGAAGTGCTGCTGCACCCCCGGGAGGTCGGTGAACCGGACATCGACAAACCTGATGTCTTCGTCGGCGATGAACTTGAGGACCTCGTCCGCATTCTTAAACATCGATTCATGCTCCTAACGCATGGCTGGGGAAAGACCCGGCGCCAGCGCGTGTCCCTGCACCGCACGGGATGTCACGAGCTATGGCAGGGACGCTGCCGCCGACTCGTCCCAACTGTAGGAGCGGGCAGTTTCTCGCTGGTGTCGTCTTTGTTTCCGGGACGTTACATGAGGGCAACTGCGCCTCCCAGCCTAGCGCCCTGAACTCCATGCGGGCATAATGCGCCCGCTCGCCGGTAGGCTGACAGCGTGGTGAACAGACGTGATATCGGCTCGTGGATGGAAGGCCCGTCGCCGTCGGGCAGCCAGCAGTGGCCCGGCCAGAGGCTCGGGCGGCCCGAGTCAGGTCCGGGGTCGATCGCCCGGTTCGGCCCCAGGGCGGGCGCGCTCCTCATCGACTGGGTGATCTGTTCGCTCCTCTCCGCCGCCTTCTTCGGATACGACGGATTCGCGACGCTCTCGATCTTCCTGGTGGAGCAGATCCTGTTCGTCGGCTTCTTCGGCTACAGCATCGGGCACCGCCTCCTGCGTCTCCAGGTGCAGACACTCGATGGCCGCCCGGCAGGCTACCTGACCGCGATCCTCCGCAGCGTGCTGCTGTGCCTCGTGATTCCGGCGCTGATCATCGACGCCGACCAGCGGGGCCTTCATGACCGGGTCCGGGGCACCGCGCTCTTTCGGATCTAGGCGGCGTCCCCCACCTGGACCACGAACAGGTGCCTGCGCGGTCCGCGGATGAGAAAAGCCCCTCCCCATCAGGGGGAGGGGCTCTTGATCGTCAGCCGTGGGAAGGACAGTTGTCAGCGTCCGCGCATCGCCTTACGGTCGGGGCGTGCCTTGAAGGGGTCGACACCCTTGGGGATCGGCAGCTTGGTGCCGAGCGCGCTGAGACGCTTGTCGACGGCGTAGACCTCCTGCTTGGTCAGCGACTTCTTCAGCTTCTGCAGGGTCTTCGGCAGCTTTGCGAGGGGCACCTGCCGCTCACCGCGTCCGCTCTCGATGATGTGGACGGGCACGTTGGGGATGATGCGTGCCATCTTGCGCTTCTCGCCGTCGATCAGCTGCTTTACGCGGGTGGAAGGTCCCTCGGACACCAGGATGACGCCGGGTCGGCCGATGACCCGGAACACGGCGTCCTGCGTACGCGGGTTCACGGCGACCGGCTGCTCCTGCAGGATCCAGCCGCGGCGAAGAACGCTCAGGGCAGCACCTGCGGCACCGGGCTTCCCCTCGATCTGCGAGAACGCCGCGCGTTCGGCACGACGCGACAGGATGAAGATCGCCGCGAGGAACGCGAGGGGGATCGCGATGATCATGAGCGTGATGACGTTGTCGATCAGGAGACCGATCAGCAGACCTACTGCGATGATCCCGATGAAGGCGAGCAGCATGAACCAGACGACGCTGGGGTCGTTGCGCCGCGTCATCTTGAAGACCTCGGACACCTGCTTCATGCGCCCGGTCTTCTTCGGGCCCTTCTCGGCCTTCGGCTTCCGGGAGAAGAGACGGCGCTTGGGCGCGGGAGAACCTGAGGGATCAATCGTGTGCGACATAGTTCTTCGATTCTACGGGATGTCTGGAGCACGACGGCGGCAGCGGCCGACCTGTGGGCACGGCGCCTGCGTCAGCCGGCGAGGAGGGAGGATGCTTCCTGGGTAGCCGAGCCCGACTCGTCCAGGTGGGCGAGCTCAGCCGGTAGTTCCAGTCCCTTCTTGCGCATCGCCCGTGCCCACAGGCGGCCTGCCCGGTAGGACGAGCGGACCAGCGGCCCGCTCATGACCCCGAGGAAGCCGATCTCCTCGGCCTCCTCGCTCAGTTCCACGAATTCGCCCGGCTTCACCCAGCGGTCCACCGGCAGGTGTCGCTCGCTCGGGCGGAGGTACTGCGTGATCGTGATGAGGTCACAGCCCGCCTGGTGCAGGTCGCGCAGGGCTGAGGAGATCTCCTCGCGCGTCTCGCCCATGCCGAGGATGAGGTTCGACTTCGTCACCATGCCTCGATCGCGTCCCTGGGTGATGACGTCGAGGGAGCGCTCGTAGCGGAAGGCAGGACGGATACGCTTGAAGATCCGGGGGACCGTCTCCACGTTGTGCGCGAATACCTCCGGTGCGGCATCGCAGATCGCCGCAATGTGCTCGGGCCGTCCGGAGAAGTCCGGTATGAGGATCTCCACCCCGGTTCCGGGGTTCATGCTGTGGATCTGGCGGATCGTCTCGGCATAGAGCCATACGCCCTCGTCGGGCAGGTCGTCACGGGCTACGCCCGTGACCGTCGCGTAGCGCAGGTTCATCGACCTGACCGACTGCGCGACCTTGAAGGGCTCGCTGCGGTCGAGCGGCTGCGGTTTGCCGGTGTCGATCTGGCAGAAGTCGCAGCGCCTGGTGCACTCCGAGCCACCGATGAGGAAGGTTGCCTCCCGGTCCTCCCAGCACTCGAAGATGTTGGGGCAGCCTGCCTCTTCGCAGACGGTGTGCAGGCCTTCCTTCTTCACGAGATTCTTCATCGCCACGAACTCGGGGCCGATGTTGACCTTCGCCTTGATCCAGTCCGGCTTGCGCTCGACCGGAGTTTCGGCGTTGCGCGCCTCGATGCGCAGCAGGCGGCGACCCTCGGGTGCAAGGCTCACAGTAGGGCTCCTTCTGACGGGATGTCGTGGGCGCTGCCGGCGTCGTCCTCGCCCACCAGCAACGCCTCATTCTTGCGCAGTTCGGCCTCGATAAGCGAAACGACCGCTTCCGGGGTGACGGTGCGGCCGCACTCGCTGGAGATGGAGGTGACGCCTGCGTCGCTGATACCGCATGGAACGATCTGCTGGAAGGGCCCCAGGTCGTTGCTGCAGTTCACGGCGAAACCGTGCATCGTCACGCGGTCCTTCACGCGGATACCGATGGCAGCGATCTTCCGCGTCGGTCTGCTGTCCGTCGCGGCCAACCACACTCCCGACCTGCCGTCGATCCTGATGCCGTCGATGCCGAAGTGCCGGAGGGCGGTGATGATGACCTCTTCGAGCGTGTGGACGTAGTCCGCCACCCGCGCGGGATCCCGCAGCCTGAGAATCGGGTAGCCGACCAGCTGGCCCGGGCCGTGCCACGTCAGCTTCCCGCCGCGGTCGACGGGAACTACAGGAGTTCCGTCGAAGGGACGCTCGTGGTCCTCCGTGCGCTTGCCAGCCGTGTACACAGCCGTGTGTTCGAGCAGGAGGACCGTGCTGGGCGAGGTGCCATCGACCACCTGCTCGTGCAGGGTCCTCTGCATGTCCCATCCGTCGGTGTACTCGATGAAATCGGGGGCGAGACCGACGCGTGACAGCACAAAAGTCATGATCCTAGGGTAGTCCCGTTCACGGACAGTATTCGTCGGCCTGTCGACGTCGTTCGATCGACCCGCACCCGTCGATCCGTCACCCGCCGGGCAACTCGAACACCGCTGCGAGACGCACCAGCCGCCACTCACGGCCGGTACCGCGAACCTCGAAGGACAGCACGGGGGAGCCGGGGTCTACTTGTGCCTGGAACCTCCAGAAGTCGGTTCTCACACTGCAGGTGGAGGGTTCCTCATCGGGGCGGGACGACCGGACAGGCAGGAACCGCCAGGTGGACCAGTGCAGGCCGCTCCCGACCACGTGCCATAGTGATCCTCGCCAGCTCAGGCAGGAGGGCTGAGCATCGCGGTCCGAGGGGTGGAACGACAGCGACACAACGTCATCGAGCGGTCGCCACGTCCTGGGTGCGAGCGAATTGAACTCCATCGATGAACCTGTCCGAAGAGAAGCTGTGGGGGTCAAATTAGAACACATGTTCTAGTCCCGTGCCCCGAATCCGTCCTCTGCCGTAGGAGACACTGTGGATAACCGTAGGCGGCCGCGCGCACTGCCCTAGAACTGATGCATGAGCGATGTGACGTCATCCGGGCGCCGAGGGAGCAGGGGCGGCACGCTACCGGCTGCATTCTCCGGAACGCGATCGGCAAGTGCAGCGGCGGGCACCATCGAGCCACCCACGCCCCCTTCCGCGGTTGCCGGGTTCCGCGTGGGACGCCTCCTCGGTCAGGGCGGTTCCGCGCTCGTCTGGCTGGTGACGGACGAGCGGGGCCGGCGGTTCGCCCTCAAGGTGGCCAGGACGCCCCGAACCCACGCGGAATCAACCGGTCAAGTGGCCGTGCCGGCCGCACCGGCGGAGGCGGACACGCGCAGAAGGGGCCGCCGCGCAGCCCCTTTCCCCGACGATGGCACCCCCGCGCTTCCGCCGGTGCGGCTGCACTTCCGCTCGGACGAGGATCATCCGGGCCCGGTGGTACCCGATCGAGACTCCGGGAGGGACGGTATCGAGCGTGAGCTCCGGCTCCTGCAGCGGTTCACGCACGAACACCTCGTTCAGGTTCATCGCCTGGTCGACACCGACCAGGGGCCGGGCATCGTGATGGACCTGGCGGCTGGCGGGTCCCTCCTGGGGCTCGTCACGAGCCGCGGGCCCCTGCCCATCCCCGAGGTCGTCACGGCCCTGGTTCCCGTTGCCCAGGTACTCGGACATCTCCACGGAGCAGGCGCGCTGCACGGCGACGTGACGCCGGGGAACATCCTGTTCACGCACGAGGGCAAGCCGCTGCTCGGCGATCTCGGCGTCGTAAGACTGCTCGGCTCGGACCCCGGCGCCGTTGCCGGGACAGCCGGATTCGTCGACCCCACGGGCAGCGGTTCCTTCGATGCGGCGTCCGACATCTTCGCACTCGCTGCGGTGGCCTGGTTCGCGCTGACCGGGCGGATTCCCGGTCCTGCCGAGCACCGGCCGCCACTCGCGCTCATCGTCCCGGACGTGCCACCGGCACTGATGCAGCTCATCGAGGACGGCCTGAGCCCGCGTAGGGAACGCCGTCCCAGCGCCGATAGCTTCGCACGGTCACTGCTGGGCAGTTCGAAGCCCGAGCCGATCAACCTGGTGCCGGCCGTCCATGCCAGTGTCCGGCCTGAGCTGCGGACCCAGCGCGCTGTCGCGGCTTCCGCCCCGACGCAGTCGTGGTGGAAACGGCGCACCGCTTCAGGGTCCGGTTCCCGGCCGCGCGGCTTCACGCGGGCCCGCGCGCTACCTGACCGTGTCCCGGAGTCTCCCCGTTGCGAAGTGGCCCTGCCGGATCCTGCCGACAGCCGGAGCCGGGCACGGGGAGGCAAGGGGCCGAACGAACCGCGAGCGCGGGGTTTTCTCGCCATCGCAGCCGGGATGGCCGCTGTCGTCCTGCTCGTCGCGGGAATCGTGCTGACTGTCGGCGGGCAGCCCGCATCGGACTCCTCCGCGACCGTACAGACATCGTCGGCTCAGGATCAGGGGGCGGGCTCAGGAAGCAAGCACCCAGGGGCCGAGCAGAAGCCGGGCACGCCGTCCACCTCCTTCTCCGACCAGGAAGTGCCCGGGCGATCGCCACGGGGTGAGGCGCCTCCGAACGAGGGATCGAACGTTGACCCTACCGTGGCACTCGACGAACTGGCGGATCTGCGGGCCTCAGCCTTCGCCACGGCGGACGCCGGCCTCCTGGTGGCGGTCGACGTCGAGGGCTCACCGGCGATGACTGCAGACCGCGAGGCGGTGGCTGCGCTCGCAGACTCGGGCAAGAGCCTCAAGGACCTGACGATCGATATCCGGGACTCCTCCGTCCTCACAGCGGGGGAGCTCTCCGCGATGCCGGCGGTCGGCAGTCTTCCTTCCGTCACCGGGCCGCCGGCTGCCACCCACGTCGCCGTGGTCAGGGCCACGGCCAAGCTCTCGTCCTACACGGAAACGGCCGCTTCATCTCCGGCGTCATCTCCTGTGTCACCTCGAGCGAGCGCCGCACCCGACGCGGACGAGCCTGGACGGGTGATGGCCGCGGGCCAGCAGGAGCTCCTGTTCATCCTCTGGAACTCCGGGGAGGGCTGGCGGATCCACTCCGTGGTCGCTCCTACGGATTGACGGGAGCCCGGTCCGCCCGGTCCGCTCGTCGCACCTTGGAGTAACGCTATGCACCGAGGGAGTATTGCGACTACTGCGGAGTGCTGCCGAGTACCGCGGTCACTTGCGGGTGACGATCCGGCGCACCCACCGGGCGAGCGACTCGGGAGTCGGCTGGTCGAAGGTGAATCCTGCCGAGATCAGCGCCCGGGGCTCCATGCGCGCGCTGACGAGCAGAAGCTCATGGCCGAGTTGTCCGATGACCGCGGTGAGCACGAAGGCAGGGACGCGGAACCAGACCGGCCGGTGAAATGCTCTGCTGAGCTGAAGCATGATCGCATCGAGGGTTGCCGGCGCCGGTGCGCTCAGGTTTACAGGTCCCACGAGGGGCGTCGTCAGGAGGAACTCGAGAGCCCTCACCTCGTCGTCCAGGCTGATCCAGGGCCACCACTGGTTGCCCGGGCCCAGGGACGTGCCGGCGAAGAAACGCATCGGGGTCAGCAGGTTCGGCAGGGCCCCGCCCCCCTTCGCCATCACGATGCCGGTTCGTGCCAGCACGACCCGAACGGAATCCGGCGCCCGCAGCGCTTCGGTTTCCCAGCGCCTGCAGATGTCGGCGAGAAGGGTCTGTCCCGATGCTGACGCCTCGGTGAGCACCTCGTCACCCCGATCGCCGTAGTAGCCGGACGCCGACTGACTGACGAAGACCGCCGGTGGGTTCTGCGCCTGCCGCATCGCCTGCACGAGCGTCCTGGTCGGCAGGATCCGCGACGAGTACAGCGCTTCCTTGTAGCTCCGGGTCCAGAGGCCTCCGGCTATGCCCGCGCCCGAAAGGTTGATGACGGCATCCGCCCACTCCACGGCAGCGACATCGAGTTCGCCGATCGAGGGATTCCACCTGATCTCGGCCGAATTCCTCGGTGATCGGCGAACAAGACGCCGGACGTCGTGATTCTTGTCGAGCTGGCGGGTGAGGGCGGTTCCGATGGTCCCGGACGCGCCGGCGAGGAGGATGCGCATGGCTCCATCGAACCACTTGTCCCGCGCGAAAGGTATTGCGGACGGCGGGCGTCCGGCACCTTTGGCGCCGGTGGCGTTCGGGCCGAAGGGCGGGGGAGGGACGCGTGGCGCTCCTCGCCGGTAGCTAAGATCGACCAATGGGCTCCGATTACCTTCGCTATCCGCACATCCACGGCAACCGCGTCGCATTCGTCGCTGAGAACGACGTCTGGGTCGCCCCACTCGACGGAGGCCGCGCCTGGCGAATCTCGGCGCTGCAGCTTCCCGCCAGGAACCCGCGCTTCTCGCCGGACGGGTCCACGATCGCCTGGACGGTCGTGCAGGGCGGAGCGCCGGAGGTCGTGGCCGCTGACGTCGAAGGAGGGAACTTCCGTAGGCTCACTTTCTGGGGACACCAGAGCACCCGCGTCAAGGGCTTCACATCGGAGGGTGACGTGCTTGCGACGAGCGCCTTCCGGCAGGAGGACTCACGGCTGAGCTGGGCGTACCGGGTTCCGCTCGACGGGACAGTGTCGTCCGTCGTCCCGCTGGGCCCCGTCGACACCGTTGTCGAGGGCCCTGCCCTCGGGGACGAGAAGCCGGTGGTGATCGGCAGTGTCCTGACGCGGGAGCCGGCGTGGTGGAAGCGGTATCGGGGCGGCACCGCAGGCAAGCTCTGGATGGATTCCGACGGTCGAGGGGACTTCGTGCGGTTCCTTCCCGAGCTGGACGGCAACCTCAGTGACCCCATGTGGATCGCGGGGCGCGTAGCTTTCCTGTCCGACCACGAGGGACACGGCAACCTCTACTCCGCTGACCGGAACGGCGGCGACCTGCGCCGACACACCGACCACGACCAGTTCTACGCGCGTCATGCGAGCACCGACGGCACGCGGATCGCCTTCGAGTCGGCGGGGGAGCTCTGGTACCTGCCGGCGCTGGATGCCGACGCGATCCGGCTGTCCGTCACGCTGGGGTCGGCATCCACCACACGACGCCCCCAACCGCTCGCGGTGGAACGACACCTCGCGGCTGCCGTGCCGACGTCGGACGGATCCGCGTCCATCGTCGAGGCGCACGGCACCCTCCACTGGCTGACCCATAAGGACGGCCCGTCGCGTGTGGTCGAGGCGACGCCGGGTGTCCGTGCCCGTCTCGGTCGGCCCATTGATCGGTCCCGCGTGGCGTACATCGCCGACGTGGACGGCGAGGAGGCCCTCTATGTGCGCGACGTCTTCGCACCGGCCGACGGTGAAGCAACCGCCGACCAGTCCGAGCTCACGGGCCGATCGGAGCACGCCGGGTCCCAGCACGTCGGCCCCGGCCGGAACGGGGCGGAGCTGAACGGGTCGGAGAGCGACAGCGATGGCGTTCAGGTCCTGCCCGCGCCCGTGAGTGCACTGAGTCTTTCCGATGGCCCGCACCGGCCATACGATGACGGGGCGAGTGGCGGAGCGAGTGACGAGGCGAGCGATACTGCACCCGGAGGCGGTGACGCGGGCAGCCGCGCACGTCTGGAGCAGCCCGATGACGGTGCTTCCGGACCGGAGGCAGCCCTGGTCGATGCCCAGTCCGCACTGCCCCGCTCCAGTCTCCAGCGCTTCACCTTCGAGGGGCGCTTCCGCGCATCGGCAGTGGCAGTCAGTCCGGACGGCAGCCGCATCGCGGTGCCGTCCGAGACCGGCTCCCTCGAGCTCCTGACGGTTGCCACCGGGGAGAGCCGCCGCGTCGTCTCGACGGAGCATGGAGTGATCGAAGCCGTTACCTTCTCCCATGATTCGGCATGGCTCGCCTGGGCGGAGCCCATGGCCCAGGAGGGCGCGCGGAGCCGAATCCGCCTTGCCTCGGCTTCCGCACCCGACGAGATCATCGACGTCACGGACGGACGGTTCCGGGACTGGTCGCCGACGTTCAGCCGGGACGGGAAGTATCTCGCCTTCCTCTCGGATCGTAGCTTCGACCCCGTCTACGACACCCACCGCTTCGACCTCAGTTTTCCGGCGTCGACGAAACCCCACCTGGTGGCGCTCGCCGCCGGGACGCCGTCGCCCTTCGGCCCGCGCGCCGCGCTGACGGGCGGCGACACCGATCGCAACGACGGTAGGGGAAGCTCTGGTGCTCCAGGTGCTCCGGGTGCTGCTGGTTCCGCTGGTAGTGAGGGACGTGACGGCGAGGAAGCACCTGCGACCGTCGTCGTCGATCCTGAACTCATCATGGCGCGCACCATCGCGGTTCCGGTTGCGCAGGGAACGTACGACGACCTTCGAGCCGTCGACGGTGCACTGCTCTGGACCGCCGGCGACATCGGGGGAGTAACGGGCGAGGGGCGCGCGTCATCCTCCGACGGCGAGCCCGCCCGGCGTCTGGAGCGTTTCGATCTGGAGCGCAGGAGAGTCGAGGTCCTCGCGGCCGACATCGACGCCTACGAGGTGAGCAGGGACGGCGCGACGGCGGTCCATATGTCGAGCGGGAAGGTCACGGCGATCCCTACGGACGGCGCGACGGATACGGACTCGCCGAAACGGGTCGAGGTCGGGCTCCAGCGCATCCGGGTCTCGCTCGATCCGGTCCGGGTGTGGAGACAGGCGTTCGAGGAGGCCTGGCGGCTCCAGCGGGACTTCTACTGGACCGAGGACATGGCCGGGGTCGACTGGCACGGCGTACGGGAGCGCTACCTGCCACTGGTCGATCGCCTGGGCAGCCATGACGACCTCGTGGACGTCCTGTGGGAACTGCACGGGGAGCTCGGGACATCCCATGCCTACGTCGCACCAGCGCTCGTAGGCGAAGCCGGAGGACACCAGGGATTCCTCGGGGCGGAATTCGCGCCGGCCCGGGACGGCTGGGCGGTCACCCGGATCTTCGAGGCCGAGTCGTCGGATCCGCTCGCGGCGTCGCCCCTGAGCGCGCCGGGCGTCGCCGTCCGTGCTGGAGACGTCATCGAAGCCATCGACGGTGTCCCTGTGCCGGCCCGCTTCGGCCCTTCGGTGCTCCTGACAGGAGCTGCAGGAATGGCAGTCGAACTCACGGTGCGGCCCGGTGACGGCGCGGAACGCCGTCGTGTCGCCGTGGTTCCACTCCGCAGTGAGGAGCGCCTGCGCTACCAGAACTGGGTAGCGGCGAACCGGGCGATCGTGCAGCGTGCCTCCGACGGGCGCTTCGGCTACCTGCACATCCCGGACATGGTTGCGAACGGATGGGGACAGCTGCACCGCGACCTCGATCGTGAGACGACCCGGGACGCCCTCGTGATCGATGTCCGACGCAATCGCGGCGGTCACACCTCGCAGTTGGTCGCAGAGCTCATCGGGCGGAGGGTCACGGCGTGGTCGATGCCCCGGGGGGAGACTCCCGGCACCTACCCGGCCCACGCACCACGCGGTCCCGTGGTGGTCCTGACCGACGAGTTCGCGGGCTCCGACGGCGACATCATCACGCAGGTCGTGAAGCTGCGCGGTATCGGACCGGTGATCGGTACCCGGACCTGGGGCGGAGTCATCGGCATCGACGGCCGGTTCAAGCTCGCGGATGGCACTGGGGTGAACCAGCCGCGGTACGGCTTCCACGTGACGGGCGGCGTCGGATGGTCCATCGAGAACTACGGCGTGGATCCGGACATCGAGGTGCCCTTCCCACCGCATGCATACGCGGCTGGGGAGGATCCGCAGCTCGAACATGGGGTCGGGATACTTCGGGAGATGCTCGCCGAGATCCCTACGGACATACCGCCGCTGAAGGAGGGCTACCCCTCCCGGAAGCCGGGATCGCTGCCCCCGCGACCACAGGATCTGGGCGACTGATCCGGTAACCCCCACGCGCATGCAGAAGACCCCCGGACACCTGATGTCCGGGGGTCTTCTTGCCAGCTGTGCGGCCGGAGGGTCCGGCTAGCCCTTCAGCGTCGCGCTCAGCGTGATGTCCTTGACGGCGGCAAGGGCCTGCGACACGGGGCAGCCCTCCTTCGCGGCCTGGGCAACCCGCTGGAAGTCCTCCTCGGAGAGCCCGGGAACGGTCGCCTCGAGTGTGAGACGGATGGCGGTGATGCCTGTGCCCGGCTGGAAATCGACCTCTGCCTTCGTCTCGACGTGCTCCGGGGTCTTGCCCTCTTCACCCAGTGCGTGGCTGAACGCCATCGAGAAGCATGCGGAGTGTGCGGCGGCGATGAGTTCCTCCGGGCTGGTCTTGCCCTCGGACTGCTCGGCGCGTGCCTTCCAGGTCACGTCGTAGGTGCCGATACCGGATGAATCAAGCGTTACCTGACCCGAGCCTGTGGGGAGGTCTCCACTCCAGACGGTGTGGGCTGTGCGAATGGTAGCCATGGTTCTCCTTGGTGTCTGACGGGCGCGGGTTTCGCGTCCGGTACTTCACTCCCATCCTAGGGAGCGCGGGTGGGGAGTTCCATCGGGCGTCCGGGCGGACAGCCGGAAAAGGAAGGAGCCGCCTCCCTCAAGGGAAGCGGCTCCTGTCGGTCGAACCGATCGGACGAGACTACAGGCCGAGGTCGGCCTCGAAGGCTCCACCCTCGAGGCGTGCCTTCAGCGTCTGCAGGAATCGGCCCGCATCGGCGCCGTCCACGAGGCGGTGGTCGTACGTCAGGCTCAGGTACATCATCGAACGGATGGCGATCGTGTCATCACCGTCGACTCCGGTGATGACCACCGGACGCTTGACGATGATGCCGGTACCCAGGATGCCGACCTGTGGCTGGTTGATGATCGGGGTGTCGAAGAGAGCACCGGCCGACCCGATGTTCGTGATCGTGAAAGTGCCACCGGAGAGCTCGTCCGGGCCGATCTGTCCGTTCCTGGTGCGAGCCCCGACATCGGCGATCTTCTTGGCGAGTCCGCCCAGGTTGAGGTTGCCGGCGTCCTTGATGACGGGAACCAGCAGGCCCTTCTCGGTGTCGACCGCGATCGCGAGGTGCTCGGCGTCGTGGTACGTGACTTCCTTCTTCTCCTCGTCGAAGGACGCATTCAGCTTCGGGTGCTGCTTCAGCGCCTCGGTGACGGCCTTCGAGATGAAGGGCAGGAAGGTCAGCTTCGCGCCGTTCTGTGCCTGGAACGAATCCTTGGACACCGCGCGCAGCTTGGCGATACGGGTCATGTCGACCTCGATCACCTGGGTCAGCTGGGCGGAGACCTCGAGCGATTCACGCATCCGCTTCGCGATGGTCTGCCGGATCCGCGGAGCCTTCTCGACGGTGCCACGCAGCTTCGAGGGCTCGACGGCAGGAGCGGCCGGCCTCGATGGTGCTGCCGGTGCTGCCGGTGCCGGTGACTGCGGAACAGCTGCAGGTTCCGGCGTCGCCGCCTTCTGGGCTTCGGCAGCCTCGAGGACGTCCTGCTTGCGGATGCGGCCACTGACCCCCGTGCCCTTGACCGTGGAGAGGTCTACCTTGTTCTGGTTCGCGAGACGCCGGACGAGGGGAGTGACGTAGGTGGAGGTATCCGAGCTTCCGGACTCTTCCGCCTCCGGCCTCTTCTCCGCTGCGGGCGCCTGCTCGGCCGCGGGCTCCGGGGCCGGAGCGCCGCTTGCGTCGTCGTCCGGTTCCGAGGTGGTCGAGGCGCGCTCGGCTTCCTGGTCCGCACCGGGCTTCTCGGTCGGGGCGTCGTTGCGCTCCTCGGCCGGCGCCGCTACGAGCGGATCACCGGACGCTGCTTCGACCTTCTTCGGTGCGGCTGCACCGGATCCGATGACGGCGAGGACGGCGCCGACCTCGGCGGTCTCGTCCTCGTTGACCCGGATCTCCTGGAGCTTGCCCGCAACAGGGGAGGGAATCTCCGTGTCGACCTTGTCTGTCGACACCTCGAGCAGCGGCTCGTCGACTTCGACGTCGTCGCCGACGGCCTTGAGCCAGCGGGTGACCGTACCCTCGGTGACGCTCTCGCCCAGGGCGGGGAGAGTGACCTCGGTACCCTCGGCGGAGCCGTCCGAGTCGTCGCTCGATGCAGGCTCGGGGGCCTGCGGAGCTTCCGCAGCTGCCGGCTGCTCGGGTGCGGCGGGAGCCTCCTCTGCGGCCGGAGCTGCGTTGCCCGCATCGCCACCACCGGATCCGTCTCCGATGCGCACCAGCGGGGCGCCGACCTCCGCGGTCTCGTCCTCCGCGACGAGGATCTCCTCGATGACGCCGGCGATCGGCGAGGGGATTTCGGTGTCGACCTTGTCTGTGGAGACTTCGAGGAGGGGCTCGTCGACCTCGACGCGGTCACCGACCTGCTTGAGCCAGCGGGTGACAGTGCCTTCGGTGACGCTTTCACCGAGAGCGGGCAAGTTCACGGATTCAGACATAATGCGCCCGTTTCTCCTTTATAGATCGTTCCTGGCAGCTGGTCGACGAGCGGGGCCCGTCCAGCTGGCAATGCTTTGAAGTTCCTGCGTCCGAGCTTAGTCCACGCCCTTGGAACGTGGACCAAGCCCGGTTGTGCGTGCTGCCTCAGCCGTGCAGCGGCTTCCCGGCGAGCGCGAGGTGGGCCTCGCCCAGGGCCTCGTTCTGCGTCGGGTGGGCGTGGATGAGGGGCGCGACGTCCTCGGGGTACGCCTCCCAGTTCACGATCAGCTGTGCTTCACCGATCTGTTCGCCCATTCGGGTGCCCAGCATGTGCACGCCGACGATCGGCCCGTCCTTCTCACGGACGAGCTTCACGATGCCGCCGGTACCGATGATCGAGCTCTTGCCATTCCCGGCCAGGTTGTACTCGTGGGTCTCTACGCGGTCGTCCCCGAACTTCTCGCGGGCGGCCTTCTCGGTGTACCCCACCGAGGCGATCTCGGGATCGCTGTAGGTGACCTTCGGGATGTTGAGGTCGGCGACGACGACGGGCTTCAGGCCGCCGATCTCCTCCGCGACGAAGATGCCCTGCTGGAATCCGCGGTGTGCCAACTGCAGGCCGGGAACGATGTCGCCGATTGCATAGATGTTGCCGACACCCGTGTGCAGGCGCTCATTGGTGATGACGAAACCGCGGTCCATCGTGAGGCCGGCCTCCTCGTACCCGAGGTTCTGGGTCACGGGTCCGCGGCCGACGGCGACGAGCATGAGATCCGCCTCGAAGGTCTTGCCGTCCTCGAGCGACACCACCACTCCGTTGTCGTTCTGCTCGACGGACTTGAAGCGGGTTCCGGTGTTGAACTTGATGCCGCGCTTCTTGAACGCGCGCTCGAAGTTCTTGACGATGGAGGCGTCCTCGTTCGGAACGAGCGAGGGAAGGGCCTCGATGATCGTGACGTCGACGCCGAAGGACTTCCAGACGGACGCGAACTCGCAGCCGATGACGCCACCGCCGAGGATGATGACCGTCTTGGGAACGAAGTCCATCTTCAGCGCCTGGTCGGAGGTGATGACCCTGCCGCCGATCTCGAGGCCTGGCAGGCTGCGGGAGAAGGAGCCCGTAGCCAGGATGATGTGCTTGCCGGTGTAGATGGTGCCGTCGACGTCGATGGTGTTCTGCGAGGCGAGCTTGCCCGACCCCTCGATGACCGTGATGCCCTTGGACTTGATGAGACCCTGCAGGCCCCGGTACTTGCCGGCGATGATGCCGTCCTTGTACGCGTTCACCGCGTCCATGTCGATCGCCTCGAAGGTGGCCTTCACGCCGTATTTCTCGGAGTCGCGGGCGCCGTCGGCGATCTCGGCGGAGTGCAGCAGGGCCTTGGTGGGGATGCAGCCGTTGTGGAGGCACGTGCCTCCGAGCTTGCCCTTCTCGATGAGCCCTACGGTGAAGCCCAGCTGCACTGCGCGGAGGGCCGCAGCATAACCGCCGCTGCCTCCACCGAGTACCAGGATGTCGAATTCTTGCGCAGTTGCCGATTCGGCCACTTGAACGCTCCCTCGCGTGGTCTGTTGACGCGCAGGACGCGTCGGTTGATAGATCGATTGCCGTTGCGGTCGCGGTGCGGTCGCAGGTGCTTTCCGTGCTCGTTTTTCACCCTATCCCCAGAAGGGACCATCATCCACTTGAAGTGCAGGTGGACCACGCCGGAGCGGCCCGATGTGCGCAGAGTCACGTGCAGGACATTCCGACGCCGTCACTGCGTGGGGGCGCGGTACCCGAGGCCCGTGCGCCGCGCCCTCCACGACCTCAGGCGGTGCGCGCGAGGACGTCCTCGACGTACGCCAGCAGCGTGCGGACACCCACGCCGGTGCCGGACTTCGGCGTGTAGCCGTAGGCGGCGCCGTCGTTGAACGCGGGTCCGGCGATGTCGAGGTGTGCCCACGGGATCTTCTCGCCGTCCACCTGGCCGACGAACTCGCGGAGGAACACCGCGGCCGTCATCATCCCGCCGTTCCGCTCGCCGATGTTCGCGATGTCGGCGACCTGCGACTCCAGGCTCGGTCGCAGTTCCTCGGGAAGGGGCATGGGCCAGAACTGCTCGCCCGCTCGGTCCGCGGCGGCCTTTACTGCATCCCGCACGCCGTCGTCGCCCATGACCCCCGACACGCGAGTACCGAGCGCGATCATCTGCGCTCCCGTCAGCGTGGCGATGTCGATGATCGCATCGGGTGCTTCCTCGCTGGCAGCGGCAAGGCCATCGGCGAGGACGAGCCGGCCCTCGGCGTCGGTGTTCAGGACCTCGACGGTGCGCCCGCCGTAGATCGAGAGGACGTCCTCGGGGCGTTGCGCTGTACCCGAGGGCATGTTCTCCGCAAGGCAGAGCCAGGCCGTGACCTTCGCGGGCAGGCCCAGTTCGGCGACGGCGAGGAGAGTCGTCAGGACGACGGCGGCGCCGGCCATGTCCAGTTTCATCGTCTGCATGCCGGCGGCCGGCTTGAGCGAGAGTCCCCCGGAGTCGAACGTGATGCCCTTGCCCACGAGTGCGAGGTGGACGGCGGACTTGGCCGGCGAGTACTCGACCTTGACCATGCGCGGTGGACGCGACGATCCCTTGCCCACTCCGAGGATGCCGCCGTAGCCGTCACGCTCGAGGCGCTTCTCGTCCATCACCGTGACCTTCACGGGGAGTCCGCGCGAAAGGTCCTTCGCGGCCTGTGCGAAGGTCTCGGGGTAGAGGTGGCTCGGCGGCAGGTTCACGAGCGAGCGCGTGGTGTTGACGTTCTTACCGAGGACGACGGCACGCCGGAAAGCAGGTGCGAGCTCGACGTCGTCGGCCGCAGGCGTGTGAACGACGACGTTGCGGACCGCGGCCTTGTCGGTTGCCGGGGAGACCGTGCCGTCCGCCTTCATCCCCGACTTGTGGCCCTCGTAGCTGTACGCGCCGAGAGCGGCGCCTTCGGCGACGGCTGTAGCGGAGGCGACGGTGTCGGCAGGCAGAGCGAGGACGACGGTGTCGAGACCGGTCAGCTGTCGGACGGCAGCGCCGGCTGCGCGTCGCAGGGTCTCGGGAGCGAGCACCTCACCGGCGGTCACCGGACCGACACCGGAGAGCACGAGGGAATCGGCCCCTGTCTCGGGCAGCCCGGGAAGGCGGCGTACCTCGTCGGCCGCACCGGTGATGCCGAGCACCTGGAGCGAGTCGCCGAGTGCTCGAGCAGCCTTCGCAGGCAGCGGGCCGGCGAGCAGGACCGGCCCGGCCGTACCCTTCGCGACCGCGATCACGAGCGCGTCGCTCGGAATCTTCTTGATGTCCTTGGCGGAAGCCGTCAGGTGTAGTTCGGTCGTCTTGATCACGGAATCTGTCTCCTCGTGTCCGGATGGGTTGTCCAGATGCTGCATCACTCGTGGCCCCGGTATCTGGTGGTCCGGGAACCGTCCCAACGATCGTAGTCTCTACCCCGGTCGGGTCGGCGGGGGATCCGCCCATGCGCAGAGCGCGATCGTCGGCTCGCGGCCACCATGTCGCGCGGTGCCGGGGAAAGAGGGAGCAGGGAACTGCAGGCGCGAAGAACGGCCGGAATGAAGAGCACGCACGTGGTGTTGACAACGACAGGACCCAACCGGAGGAGAGAGCCATGCTGGATCCACAGACCCTGTACAACACCAACCCCGATGTCGTCGGCGATCCCGCCCTCAAGGGGCTTCCGCTGATCATCAGCCTGACCGGTTTCATGGACGCGGGCCACGTCGTCTCCCAGGTGAGCGAGGAACTCCTCGAGATCCTCGAGCACGAGATGGTGGCCGAGTTCGACGCCGATCAGCTCATGGACTACCGCGGTCGCAGGCCGAAGATCACCTTCGTCGAGGACCACCTGACGGACTACCAGCCGCACCGGCTCGAGCTGCACCGGATGTTCGACGGACTGGGGGAGCCATTCCTGCTCCTGACCGGCGTCGAGCCCGATCTGCAGTGGGAGCGCTTCGTGAGCTCCGTCATCGGACTCGTGACCGAGCTCGAGGTGCCGCTCATCTCGTGGCTCCACGCGATCCCGATGCCCGTCCCCCATACGCGCCCCATCGGCGTGACTCTGCACGGCAATCGGACCGACATCATCGACGGCATGAATGCCTGGCGCCCGACGGCCGAACTGCAGGCCTCCATCGGCCACGTGTTGGAACTGCGCCTGATCGAGGCGGGGCACGACGTCGTCGGGCACGTCATCCACGTTCCGCACTACCTCGCCGAGGCCGAGTACCCGCCCGCCGCGGTCGCGGGCCTCGAGTACGTAGGAGCGACCGCCCGGCTCGTGCTGCCGACGGACCGGTTGCGGGAGACGGGACGTGACGTCGAACGCCAGATCGCGCGGCAGGTGGGCAACTCCACCGAGGTGCAGTCGGTGGTGGCGTCGTTGGAGAAGCGGTACGACGAATACGCCGACGGTGCCGCGCGCCGGTCGCTGCTGGTCAAGGACAACAGCGAGCTCGCAAGTGCGGAGGAACTGGGCGCCGCTGTCGAGGCCTATCTTGCGAGTCCGCAGGCCGAAGAGGAATCCACGCTCCTCTGGGACACCGAGTTCCTCGGCACGACTCCCATCGACTACGGCACGACGGACGGCAGTAGCGACGAGCACGGATCCGGCGGGCAGCCCACCGGTGAGCTCGATGGGCGCGACGAAGGGCCGGCTGGACCGGGACCGCGTTCCGCAGTCTGAGGCCCCCGGGCGGCCGAGCTCACGCCTCCCGCCGCCGGGCAGGCCCGCCGCCCCATGGCGGCGGGCTCTTCCGCGTTCGTGCCGGGCTGGAACGGACATCGGCGCGCACCTCCACCCGGCTTGCCGCACGGGATAATGGGGAAGTGAATTCTTCGAGGGCACTTCTGGTGTGGGGAGCGGGCGTCACTGCCTACCTCGTCGCCGTGACGCAACGCACGACGTTCGGCGTCGCAGGGCTGGAGGCGACCGATCGGTTCGATGCCTCGGCCTCCCAGCTGTCGGTCTTCACAGTGGTGCAGCTCCTGGTGTACGCGGGCCTGCAGGTTCCCGTCGGTGTCCTGGTGGACAGATGGGGCCCCCGCGCTCTCATCGTGACCGGCGGCGTGTTGATGGCACTCGGTCAGACACAACTGGCGTTCGCCGATTCCGTCAGTGCAGGCATCGCCGGCCGCCTGCTGGTCGGCGCGGGGGACGCGATGACCTTCATCAGCGTCCTCCGGTTGCTCCCGGCCTGGTTCGAGCCCCGACGTATTCCGGTGCTGACGCAATGGACCGGCATCGTCGGCCAGCTCGGCCAGGTGGTCTCGGTGATCCCGTTCGTCGCTCTGCTCTCGACGCTCGGCTGGCAGCCCGCCTTCCTCGCGGCGGCAGCGTTGTCGGTCGTCGCCGTCGTCCTCTCCGTCACGGTCATCCGGAACTCTCCGCATGAGGACAACGAGCCGACCAGCCAGACGCTCCGCCAGACCGGTACGTCGTTGGCGGAGGCGTGGAAGCAGCCGGGCACGCGACTCGGACTGTGGTCGCACTTCACCATCCAGTTCCCGGGCACGGTCTTCGTACTCATGTGGGGTTATCCGTACCTCATCCGCGCGGAGAAGGTCGGAGAGGGACCCGCGTCAGCCCTGATGACCCTGTTCGTCGCCGTGGGCATCGCGTGCGGGCCGCTCCTCGGTCGCTACGTCGGGCGCCACCCGCTGCGGCGGTCGACCATGGTGCTCGCCATCGCAGCGCTGATGGCGGGGGCCTGGCTCGCGGTGTTGCTGTACCCGGGTCCGGCGCCCCTGCCGCTGCTGACGCTGCTCGTGGTCGCCTTGGCCATCGGAGGACCGGGCTCGATGATCGCCTTCGACTTCGCCCGCACGTTCAACCCGGCTGCCCGGATCGGCACGGCGACCGGCATCGTCAACATCGGCGGCTTCGTCGCGTCCCTTCTCTCCATGTTCGTCATCGGAGTCGTCCTCGACGTCCTCCTCGGCAGCGGATTCTCCCGCGGGGATCTCTATGCGCTGCCGTCGTTCCGCCTCGCGATGGGGGCGCAGCTCGTCCTCCTCGCGGTCGGCGCGTGTGCCGTGGTCATCGCACGGAGGAAAGTACGACGGCGAATGGCCGACCAGGGGGTCATTGTTCCGCCACTGCGCGATGCACTCGCCCGCGAACGGCGTCTCCGCCGGGAGAGGAGAGCCGCCCGGAGGAACGCGACCGGTTGAGCAGGGGCCGCGCCGTGACGCGGCCTTGTCCACATAGGTTCCGGTGGCCCACCGACGGCGAGGCAGGAGTAGCAGGCTGGCGGCATGTCATCCTCTTCGAGCCCCGAGCAGGGCAGTCCAGCCTCCCCGACCTTCGCCGTCACGTCGCCGGCGGACATCCTGTCCTACATACCGCATGCCCTCGGCTTCATGCCCGTCGAGAGTCTGGTGGTGCTGACGACCGACGGACGGCGGCTGGGAGCCACGCTCCGGGTGGACCTGCCGTCCGCCGAGGCGGATCCTCTCGCCTTCGCCGAGGGAGTGCTGTCCTTCCTGCAGGGCGACACCGCTGCGGACGGCGTGCTCCTGGCCGTCTATACCTCGGAGGGCTGGCCCCAGCTCGCGCCGCCGCCGCGCAACGCGCTTGTGCTGAACGTCGAGGCCGTCCTCGGAGCCGCAGGCCTGCCCGTCCGCGGCGGGTGGTTCGTCTCCGACCACGCGTGGCGCGACTACTTCTGCACGGACGACGAGTGCTGCCCCTGGCCCGGACACACCCTCGACGAGGTCCGGGACAGTCCCCTGAACGCGGAGCTCATTTTCGGCGGGAGCGCCTTCGACTCGTCCGCGTCCATTGCAGTGCTCCGTGCGGCTCCCTTCATCACCGGGAGGATGGAGTCATCGGAGGTCGATACCCAGGCGATCGAGGACGCACAGGCTGAGTATGCAGCGTCCTGCTCCGGCCGGTGGGACAGCGCGGTCCAGTTCCGGGCCACCTCGTCGTTCTGGGATGCCGTTCTCGAGCGACCGGGGGAGCTGCCTGAAGGCATGGAGCCTGCTGTCGCGGCGTTCCTCCTGGCCAGTCTCGAGTCGAGGACCGTCCGCGACTTCCTCCTCGTGAGTGCGTGCATCGGATCCGACGCGGCGCTCGAAGGAGCTGCCTCCTGCGGCCTGATCGGTTCTGTCCGACCGGTCGAGTCACGCGCGGACGAAGGAGATCCGGTGGAACGACCGGTCCTGCCCGCGGTGCGCCGTGCAGGCGCACTGAGGAGTGCGGTAGACGCCGTGCTGGCTGCCGGGGCGCCTCCGGTCGAACAGCTCGCCGCCACACTGCTGCGGGTAGGCGAGGAGGGGACCGGAAGGGATGCGGCAGTACTCTATGCCGACATCCTGGCCGGCCGCTACACAGGGGAGATCCGCTGGAAGCGGGTGGACCACATGACCGGTATCCTCGCGCGGTTGGTCGCCGTATCCAGCGGTGAGTCCCGTGCTGCGGCCCTGACGATGTCCGGGTGGTTCGAATACGCGCGCGGGCGCGGCTCCCGAGCGGCAGTCCTCCTCGACGCCGCCGAGGCCGCGGTACCCGGCTATCGGTTGGCGCGATTGCTCCAGGAACTGCTGCGTCGCGGAGGGCTGCCGGCATGGGCTCGAAGCCGCTCCACGGCCTGGACCTCGAGCGCTCCCAGGTCGCCGTCCCGGGCGGCGTGATGCCGTGTAGCGTCCGTCGTCGACCGCGAGGCCGATACGGCGGACGACCCCGACGGGATGCTCACATCGGACCACGACAATTTACGAGGGACCCCGGACTCATGAGACAATGAAATTTGAGACCCGGTTGGGTCCGTGCACCACAACACCACCGAGCATTGTATCGGGGGCATCGCAGAACAGCGTGTTCCCGGGGAATAGCGAGGGCAGCGGGACCGTTTCTCAGGGAGCTGGTCCTGCCGGAGTTGCATGGTAAAAAGCACGGACTTGACAGGGTCATAGTGGTGTTGTCCCTCTGATGGCACCGCACACCGCCGTATGAAAGGTTCTCTGTGTCGGTCAAGAAGACAGCAGCACCGGCGTCGACAGACGCCGGTACCACCACTACCAAGCGACGGGTAGCGGCTAAGAAGCCCGCCACGAAGGCTGCTTCCTCCGCTGCGGCCGCGAAGGCTTCGACCTCGGACGCACAGGGCTCGGTAGACACGCTCGACGTCGCGGACCCCGCCATCGATGTCGCCGTCGACGTCGACCCCGAGGACCTCAAGCCAGAAGCCGCCGAGGTCGGCACGACCACCGGCTTCGTCTACTCCGACGCAGACGACGACGACGCCCCCGCGCAGCAGGTGGTCTCGGCGGGCGCCACGGCTGACCCCGTCAAGGACTACCTCAAGCAGATCGGCAAGGTAGCACTGCTCAATGCGGAGCAGGAGGTCGACCTGGCCCTGCGGATCGAGGCCGGCCTCTTCGCAGAGGAGAAGATCGCTGCCGATCCGGACATGGATCCGAAGTTGAAGCGCGAGCTGGAGTTCGTCATCCATGACGGCAAGCGGGCGAAGAACCACCTGCTCGAAGCGAACCTACGTCTCGTCGTGTCCTTGGCCAAGCGCTATACGGGCCGCGGCATGCTCTTCCTGGACCTCATCCAGGAGGGCAACCTGGGCCTCATCCGCGCTGTGGAGAAGTTCGACTACACCAAGGGCTTCAAGTTCTCGACCTATGCCACGTGGTGGATCCGCCAGGCCATCACCCGTGCCATGGCGGATCAGGCCCGCACCATCCGCATTCCCGTGCACATGGTGGAAGTCATCAACAAGCTCGCTCGGGTCCAGCGCCAGATGCTGCAGGACCTCGGTCGCGAACCCACTCCGGAGGAACTCGCGCTCGAGCTCGACATGACGCCCGAGAAAGTCGTCGAGGTGCAGAAGTACGGGCGCGAGCCCATCTCCCTCCACACACCCCTGGGGGAGGATGGCGATTCGGAGTTCGGAGACCTCATCGAGGATTCCGAGGCCGTCGTGCCCGCTGACGCCGTGAGCTTCACGCTCCTGCAGGAGCAGCTCCACTCGGTACTGGACACCCTCTCCGAGCGGGAGGCCGGCGTCGTGGCCATGCGCTTCGGACTCACCGATGGCCAGCCGAAAACCCTCGACGAGATCGGGAAGGTGTACGGAGTCACGCGTGAGCGGATCCGTCAGATCGAATCGAAGACCATGTCCAAGCTGCGGCACCCCTCACGTTCGCAGGTGCTGCGGGACTACCTCGACTGACAGTCAGGACCACCCCGTCAGGACCACGACGCAGGGCCTCTCCTCCGGGAGGGGCCCTGCGTCGTACCAGGAGCCACCCGGGAGCGTGCAGCAGCAGCCGGATGCCGTCCTGCACCAACAACAAGGGCCCCCTCCGGTGGAGGGGGCCCTTGTCGAAGGGTCAGCGCCTGTACACGGGGCGCTTGCTAGAGGTGTGGGTGCGGCGTCTTGAAACGCTCAGTCGCCGACGACGGCCGGCTTCTCGTGGAGCCGCTGTGTCTCGTCCTGCCACTCCGACGTGAGCGGCTTGAGGTTCGCTTCAACCGCGCGCGCGTGGTGGCCGCAGAACAAAAGCTCTCCACCGGAGGACTGAAGGACTGCCCGCACGTAGGCCTGGGCGCCGCATCGGTCACAGCGGTCCAGGGCAGTTAGTTCGCGAGTTGCTACTGCAGTGGTCATGATTGCCTCCTCATGTGGATCGTGTACTCATATAACCACTATTCGTCGTCACCGCTTCGCAGGCTTGGCCTCCTTTCGCTCCAGGCGTACCAGGGGTATGGGTCACACCACGAGCCGGCAGAAGCCAGCAGTGGATCCTTCCGCGGGACGCGCCTTCCCGCCGGTGTCGGCGGCTCGTAATAAACTGAGGCGATTCTTCCCCGCCATCACCCTCCTGACGCCTGTCCTGGATCGTGCCCGTTCCGCCAAGGAGACCTTCCCGCCGTGACACCCCCCACTTCGGACTACACAGCTCGCCACCTCTCGGTCCTCGAGGGCCTGGAGGCAGTCCGCAAGCGCCCTGGAATGTACATCGGGTCGACGGATTCGCGCGGGCTGATGCACTGCCTCTGGGAAATCATCGACAACTCCGTCGACGAAGCCCTTGCCGGCCACGGGCAGAGCATCACCGTGATTCTCCATGCCGATGGATCTGTCGAGATCCACGACGACGGCCGGGGCATACCGGTGGACATCGAACCCAAGACCGGCCTCACCGGTGTCGAGGTGGTGTTCACCAAATTGCACGCGGGCGGCAAGTTCGGCGGCGGGTCCTATACGGCGTCGGGCGGACTCCACGGGGTCGGAGCGAGCGTCGTCAATGCGTTGTCTTCGCGGCTGGACGTCTTCGTCGACCGAGGAAGCAAGACCTACGCGATGTCGTTCCGCCGTGGTGAGCCGGGCATCTTCAGGGACGGCAGGACGCCGTCGCCCACGTCCTCCTTCGAACCGTTCCTCGACGGTTCCCGCCTCGAGGTGGTCGGATCGACCAAGCGCGGCGTGACGGGAACACGCATCAGGTACTGGGCGGACCGGCAGATCTTCACGCCGGATGCCACCTTCTCCTACGAGGAACTGCAGACCCGCGCGCGCCAGACCTCGTTCCTCGTGCCGGGCCTGCGGATCCTGCTACGGGACGAGCGGAAGCTGCCCGGCACTCCGGGCGAATCGGGCCCGGTGGAGGAGGTCTTCCAGCACGACGGGGGCATCTCCGAGTACGCCGAGTTCCTGGCCCTCGACGCGGCCGTCACCGACGTGTGGCGTTTCCAGGGGTCAGGCCGCTTCAAGGAATCGGTCCCGGTTCTGGACGAGCGTGGCCACAGCCAGATGGCCGAGGTGGAGCGCGACTGCGACGTCGACATCGCCCTCCGCTGGGGCATCGGGTACGAGACCACTGTCCGCAGCTATGTCAACATCATCGCGACGCCGAAGGGTGGAACGCACCAGAGCGGATTCGAGCAGGCGCTGCTGAAGACCTTCCGCAAGGTCATCGAGGCGAACGCGCGCAAGCTCAAGGCCGGCAACGACAAGATCGAGAAGGACGACGTCTTCGCCGGGTTGACCGCGGTCCTCACCGTCCGTCTCGCAGAACCGCAGTTCGAAGGCCAGACCAAGGAGATCCTGGGAACCTCCGCGGTGAAGGCGATCGTCGCGAAGGTGGTCGAGAAGGAGCTGCAGGCACGTTTGTCCTCACCGGCGCGGAACGACAAGGCGCAGTCGGCGCTTCTGCTCGAGAAAGTCGTCGCCGAGATGAAGTCCCGCATCTCGGCGAGGGTCCACAAGGAGACCCAGCGGCGCAAGAACGCCTTGGAGACCTCGACCATGCCGGCAAAGCTGGCTGACTGCCGGATCGACGACCAGGAGCGATCCGAACTCTTCATCGTCGAGGGCGACAGTGCCTTGGGAACGGCGAAGCTCGCGCGGTCCTCGGACTACCAGGCGCTCCTGCCGATCAGGGGAAAGATCCTCAACGTGCAGAAGGCTTCGGTGGGGGACATGCTGTCCAACGCAGAATGTGCAGCCCTCATCCAGGTCGTCGGCGCCGGGTCGGGGCGGAGCTTCCAGCTCGACGCGCGCCGCTACGGCAAGATCATCCTGATGACGGACGCAGACGTCGACGGCGCGCACATCCGGACCCTGCTCCTGACGCTCTTCTTCCGCTACATGCGCCCCCTGGTCGAGGCGGGACGCGTCTATGCCGCTGTTCCGCCCCTGCACCGCGTGGAGGTGATCAATAGTGGCTCGAAGGCCAACGAGATGATCTACACCTACTCCGAGGCCGAACTGACCCGCCTTCTGGCCACCATGGAAAAGCAGGGCAAGCGCTACAAGTCGCCGATCCAGCGTTACAAGGGCCTGGGCGAGATGGACGCCGGCCAGTTGGCGGAGACGACGATGGATCCCCGCCACCGGACCCTGCGGCGCGTTCGGATCCAGGAGGCCGAATCGGCCGAGCGCGTCTTCAACCTGCTGATGGGCAGCGACGTAGCGCCGCGCAAGGACTTCATCGTCGCCGGAGCAGCGTCGCTCGACCGGGACCGCATCGACGCCTGACGGGGGAACTGCTGCGTTCGGAGTTCCACGTCGGGTGCCGCGGTACCGGTGCGCCGAATCGGACCGCGCCGGCGAGCAGGAACGGCTGCCCGTTGATGATCGGTCGACGCGTCAGCCGAGCAGTTCGGGAGCGACCAGCAGGACCGGCGGCACGACCAGAAGTATCCCGGCGGACGACAGGGCGAGCCCCTGCTGCAGGCGGCTGAGCGGCGGCAGGGGAGTGAGGAGCCGGCGGACACGGTGGGCGATCGACTGTACGTCGGCCGCGCCACCACTCACATCGGCGATCGCGGGTTCGGGCGCTCTCCTGCCCGCGTCGGCGAGGGGGTCGTCGAGCGCGTCGCGGGAGGACGGAAGCGCACCGGATCCGACGATGGCGATGGCCCGCACGAGGGTCGTCTCGTCCACGTGCCGTAGGGCCTCGTCGTCGGCGAGCATCTCGATCAGTTCGCTCACGGCATGCTGCGCCAGCTGCGAGGTGGGCAGCCACGGGAGCGCCGACCGCCACGCAGCGAAGGCCCAGAGCAACAGGTGGTGTCGCTGGTGCAGGTGGGCGTTCTCATGCGTCAGGACGGCCTCGAGTTCCGCCTGCGTCAGGAGGTCCATGAGCCCGTCCGACATGACGGTCACGGACCGGGCGCCCCCGGGCAGGCAGTACGCAACAGGTGCGGGATGGTTGATCACGAGCGTCGCCGGCTGGTTCGCCGCCGGGGAGCTGAGCAGGCTGAGCATGTCCCGGTGCCGCCGTCTCTGCCGCCTGATGCGGACGAAGGTCAGCGCCAGGGTGAAGACGAGGTGTCCGAACAGCAGGGTTGCTGCGCTGATGGCGAAGACGTGGACGACACCCAGCGTCTGGGCGGAGCCGTCGTCGAGCAGGATCCTGATGAAGCCCGCCGAGGCCGAGATGAGGTTGTCACCGAGTGGTTCCAGACCCCAGACGAGCATCGCCCCGATCATGGAGAGCCCGCCCGCGAGAGCTATGGACTGCCACAGCACCATGGCGGTGAAGGGAGCTCGTGCGGGCCACGATGCGCGGGAGAGCGCGATAGGGGCGGGCCAGGCGAGGATGATCGCGAGCGCCGCGAGCAGGTACGAGGCCCAGAACACGGTGGGGTCAGCTGCTGCCGAGCAGCTTGCGGAGTGTCTCGGCCTCCGCCTCCGAGACGCTGCCGATGAAACGGGCGAGGACGGCTTCACGGTCCGGCGCCGTCACGAGGACTTCGTGCATGAGCTCCGCAGTGTGGTCCTCGCGGCTCGTCACGGACTTGTACCGGTGGGGGCGACTGTCGCGCTCCCGCTCCACAAGGCCCTTCTTCTCCAGTCGTGACAACACGGTGAGCACCGTTGTCACGGCGAGTTCGCGCCCCGCTTCTCCCGATGGGGCTTCTGCGATCGCGTCCCGCAGTTCGTTGGCGGTCATCGCTTCAGGCGTTGCCCACAGCAGTTCCATCACTGTGCGTTCGAGGTCTCCGAGCGTTGCCATGTTCTTCCTTCAATCGAGACTGGATCCGGGCCTGCGAAGGATCCGAACCCGCTCCCCACAGGGAGCGATAATGCGTGATGCATCTAACGTACAGCGTCGTCGCCAACATTTCTACTCTGCGTAGAAATGAGGCGGAATTTGTTCTACGATATGTAGTAGAACTTCTTCTACAAGCTGTAGAAGTATTGTCGACGCCGACGCCAGGCGCTGCTGAGAGGGCCCGATGGAAGCCTTGGAAATTGCCAGGTGGCAATTCGGAATCACCACTGTCTACCACTTCCTGATGGTTCCCCTGACCATCGGGCTGGGGCTCCTGGTCGCCGTGATGCAGACCATGTGGCACCGCACCGGCAAGGACCACTACCTCCGCATGACCAAGTTCTGGGGCAAGCTCTTCCTCATCAACTTCATCATGGGCGTGGCTACCGGGCTCGTGCAGGAGTTCCAGTTCGGGATGGCATGGAGCGAGTACAGCCGCTTCGTCGGCGATGTCTTCGGAGCTCCCCTGGCGATGGAGGCACTCCTCGCCTTCTTCGTCGAATCCACCTTCCTCGGCCTCTGGATTTTCGGGTGGGGGCGGCTACCACGCGTCATCCACCTGCTGTCCCTGTGGGCAGCCGTCCTGGCCTCCGTGTTCTCCGCCTATTTCATCCTGGTGGCCAACTCCTGGATGCAGCATCCCGTGGGCGTCGAGATGGTCGACGGACGGCCCGTGATGGTGGACGCCTGGGCGGTGTTCACCAACAACACCGCACTGGTGGCGTTTCCGCACACTGTCTTCGGCGCCCTGGCCGTCGCGGGAGCGTTCCTCCTCGGCATCAGTTGGTACCACCTGTGGAAGCGGCGCCACGACGGACTCGACACCGTCGGTCCGGACGGAGCCGTCGTCGTGGGGAACGGAAGTGGGTCCCGCGACACGACGGACCATAAGGTCTGGCTCCGGTCCGCTCGCGCCGGCGCCGTCGTCGCCATGATCGCCTTCGCAGGAACCGGCATCACGGGCGATCTCCAGGGCAAGCTCATGTTCGACCAGCAGCCCATGAAGATGGCTGCCGCCGAGGCTGCCTGCCACGACGGGACGGGTTTCTCGATCCTCTCCGTCGGCAACCTGGGCGCGCAGAGCTGCGACGACATCACAGCGGTCATCGAGGTACCCGGGGTGCTGTCCTTCCTCGCCAACGGAGACTTCACCACCGAGGTGAAGGGTGTGAACACCCTCCTCCCGGAGTACCAGGAAAAGTACGGCACGACGCTTCCGGACGACCCCATGTACGGCGAGCGCGCCGGGACCGAGATCGACTACCTGCCGGTGATGGAAGTGACCTACTGGGGGTTCCGCATCATGATCGGCTTCGGCGCGATCGCCGCGGGCGCGGCAGCAGTCGCCCTGTGGGTCCTGCGCAGGGGAACGGTCCCGGAGTCACGCTGGCTCATGCGGCTCGCGGTGTTCGGCATCCTCGCCCCGTTCGGCGCCAACTCGGCAGGCTGGATCTTCACCGAGATGGGACGGCAGCCGTTCGTCGTGGCACCCAACCCGGATCCCTCCGGCATCGACAGCGTCTTCATGTTCACCGCGGCAGCCGTCTCGCCCGGAGTGTCCCTCGCCGAGCTGGTCGCCTCCCTCATCGTGCTGACATCCGTGTACGCCGTCCTCCTCGTCGTCGAGGTAAAGCTCCTCTTCACCTACGTCCGCGGCGGTACGGCCTCCGCCATGCCGGAGCTGGCACATCAGGACGAGGCGTCCCGCCCGCAGCCCGACAGGAAGGACGACGGCGATGTCCTCGCCTTTGCGTACTGACCCCGCTGCCGGCGGATCCGCCGGCACGGTCGACGGCGCCCCTGGAAATACTCCCGCACCGATAACCGCCCCGAAAGCCTGGAAGGTTCCACGATGACCGAGGCACTGCCCACCCTCTGGTTCGTACTGATCGCCGTTCTGTGGGCCGGATACCTCTTCCTCGAGGGGTTCGATCTCGGGGTGGGGATGCTCATGAAGCTCATGGCTCGCAACGACACGCAGCGGCGCGTGCTCCTGAATACCGTCGGCCCCGTCTGGGACGGCAACGAGGTGTGGCTCGTGACAGCGGTCGGTGCGACGTTCGCAGCGTTCCCCCACTGGTACGCCTCACTCCTCTCCGCGCTCTACCTTCCGTTCCTCGTCGTGCTGCTCGGCCTGATCTTCCGCGCCGTGGCCTTCGAGTGGCGCGGCAAGCGGGACAGTGACGCGTGGCGCAATCGTTGGGACTGGGCTATCGCGATCGGATCCTTCACGGCCGCAGCAGGCATCGGCGCCGCCCTCGCGCTGACGACGACGGGACTTCCGCTCGACGCCGACGGCAATCGCGTAGGTGGCGCTTTCGCCTGGGCCACCGCTCCGGCGTTCCTCGGGGCGGCCGCCGTCGTGCTGTTCTGCCTCGTGCACGCCGCTGCATTCCTTGCACTGAAGACCGAAGGGGGTGTGCGCGGTCAGGCGGACCGCCTGTTCCGACGCTTGCTTCCGCTGGCGATGGTCCCGTTCGTCGGCTGGGCGCTTCTGGTCCAGGCCGACACGGGATCGGTGGTCACCTGGCTCGTCGTCGTCCTCGCCGTGGTGGCGTTCGTCGCCGCTCACCGATCCTCCACCGCGGGACGGGACGGGCGTGCCTTCGCGGCGCTCGGCGTCGGAATGCTTGCGCTGGTCGGATCGATCTTCGGCGCGGTCTTCCCGGTCGTCCTTCCCTCGACGCTCGACGACGCCTTCGACCTGACGACGCAGAACGCAGCCTCCTCGCCGTACACGCTCGGCCTCATGAGCGTCGTCGCCTGCTTCGGATTGCCGCTTGTCCTGGCGTATCAGGCGTGGACATACTGGGTCTTCCGGCGGCGCGTCTCGGAAGCGAGTATTCCGGCAGCACATGCCATCACCGCGCTGTGAGCGAAGCGATCAGGACGGCCATGTCCCAGCACCAGGACCCAGCGATCACCCCGGCAGGCAGTACCAGGCCGCGGGCCCGCCCGGTCTCCCCGATGGCAGTGCTGACATCGGGCGGACCGGCGGGAGCAGCGGGATCGGCGGCAGCGGTCTACCTTCTGGGCGGCCTCGCCGCAGCCCGAGCTGCCGGGCTGGTGCTGATGGCGCAGGCCCTCGCGCTCGGCATCGCGTCGGCCGCGTCGGGGCCGCTGGACGTCCGGGCCGTCCTGGTGCAGGGAATTCTCGGCGCCGCACTGCGCACCGTTGCCGCCTGGGGGCAGGATGCGACCGCAGCGCGCCTCGCTCTCGGCGTGAAGGAGCGGATGCGGGAGGCCGCCCTGCTGCGTGTCCTCGACGACGGCGGCACCACCCGTGCGGCGGTCCCGGGCAGTGGCCAGGGATCACTCGCCGTGCTGCTGACCCGCGGGCTGGACGGAATCGACAAGTACTACACGCAGTACCTCCCCGCCCTGATCACCTGCGCCGTGGTTCCGCTGCTGATCGGTGCGCGGATCCTCGCAGCCGACTGGATCAGCGCCCTCATCATCGTCCTGACCGTGCCACTCGTGCCGGTCTTCATGGTGCTGATCGGGCTCCACACGCAGGAACGCACGCAGCAGGCGGCGGCCGCGCTGGCACGCCTCTCCGACCACCTGCTCGAACTGGCGAGGGGACTGCCCGTCCTCGTCGGGCTGGGCCGTGCGGCGGAACAGACCCGTGCCCTGCGCGACATCGCCGGCGCCTACACCTCGCGCACCATGACGACGCTGCGCACTGTCTTCCTGTCCTCGCTCGCGCTCGAACTCATCAGCACCATCTCGGTCGCCGTCGTCGCGGTGTTCGCCGGGGTTCGCCTCATCCACGGGGACCTCGACCTGGAGACAGCACTGATCGCGCTGATCCTCGCGCCGGAATGTTACGGCCCCCTGCGCGACGTCGGTGCGGCGCACCACGCCAGCGAGGACGGCGAGGAGGCGGGTGCCAGTGTCCGCGCAGTCATCGACGCTCCCGCAGTACCGGACACCACCCCCGCCGGCGGTTCGTCCCATGACGGCTCGGGCGAGGGTCTCGTCCCGGGCAGCATCAGGGTCCAGGGACTCACCGCACGGTACGACGGCGTCCTCGAACCGGTGGTCGACGACATCTCGTTCGTCCTGAAGCCAGGAACCGTGACGGCTCTTCGCGGTGCGAGCGGTTCCGGCAAATCCACCCTCATGCGAGCCATGGCAGGGGGAGCGGCCGTCCCCGCCGGGCTCCGTCTGGAGGGGCGCATCGAAGGGCGCGATGACGGCAGCGTCGCCTGGGTGCCGCAGCACCCGGAGCTCCTGCTCGGCACGGTGCGTGCCGAGCTCGCCCTGTACGCGGGTCTGGCCGAGGATGCCCCCGCCATCGAGGACCAGCTTGCGTCCACGGGCGCAGCGGGACTCGCGGAGCGCAGGGGTGCGGAGCTGAGCCCGGGCGAGCTGCGGCGGGTCGCCGTCGCCCGCGCGCTACTGAGGGCCCAGGACACCTCGGTCCGGTTGCTGTTGCTCGACGAGCCGACCGCACACGTCGACGCGGATGCTTCGCGCGCCATCCGTAAGGCGATCGAGGCACGTCGACCCGGTCTGACAGTCCTCCTGATCGCTCACGACGACGACACTGCCGGCATCGCGTCCCGCGAGGTGTGGCTCGGATCGGCTCCCGCCCGGCGGGCTTTGGGCCCCGTAGCGAGCGGGACCGGTTCACCTGCTTCCCCTCCGCGTACGCCTGCGACGGCCACCCTTGCAACCGCGAGCCTCACGACGGCCGACGTCGCGACGGCCGACGCAACCGCGGGCGGTGCCGATCCGGGTGCGGCCCGTCCGGCCGACGCGTCAGGCGCCGATCCGGGTGCCGATCGGGTCCGTGTCGATCCGGGACTCGATCCGGGCGCCGCCCGTTCGACCGGCGCGTCGGGCGCAGCCGGGCCGGATGCTCCAGACGCGATGACAGTCGCTGTTCCTTCGCGGACGGTGGTCGATTCAGCGCGTGGCGTCCTGGCCCTCGTGCGTCCCTGGGACAGGCGATTCCTTGCCGCAGCAGGCCTGGAGTTCGGAGCGTCGGTCTTCGCCGTTGCACTGACGGCACTGAGCGGCTGGCTGATCGTGCGCGCCGCCGAGCAACCGCCGATCCTCTACCTCCTCACCGCCATCGTCGGCGTCCGGTTCTTCGGGATCGGGCGTTCCCTCCTGCGCTACGAGGAACGCCTCTGGCTGCACCGGGCGGTGTTCTGCCGCGCCGACGACACCCGGTTGCGGTTGTGGACCGGCCTCCTCCGAGCGGGACAGTCGTGGCGCACCATCGCGCACGGATCGGGCGGCATCGAACGGCTGGTCGGAGACATCGACGAGTTGCGGGACCTGTCCTCCCGGGCCCTGCTGCCCTTCGTCACGTCGGTGCTGACGGCGCTTGCCGCGATCGTCACCACGGCCGTACTGCACCCGGCATCCCTCGGCTGGCAGGCACTTCCGGTCGCGGTCGCACTCGTCGTCGCGCCGACAATCGCGGTGGTGCGCGAGCGGTCCGCCGGTGCCGCCGCGGTACGGGTCCGGGCGGATGCGCTCGAGCGCGTGACCGCTCTGCTGCGCGCAGCACCGGATCTGCGCGTGAACAACGCACACCGCGCTGCGCTCCGGTCGACCACGCAACTCGACGGGGAGGCGTCGACCGCCGCCCGGCGATCCGCCGCCGCAGCCGGCGCCTCCACCGCTGTCATCGTGGCGGCCTGCTGCACCACAGCCCTCGGCATCCTGGTGACTGCAACGGGTCTGCCCGCCGATCTGACAGCGGTACTCGTGCTCATGCAGCTCGCGCTGATCGAACCCTTCGTCGCCGGCACGTCAGCGGTGCAGCACTGGGGTCCGCTGTCAGCCGTCACCCGCCGGATCCTGCCGCGCCTCGGCTCATCGGATGAGTGGCAGGAGGAGCCCGACGGCGCCGTGGGGCGACAGGTCCCGGTACGGACGATCGCCCTCGAGGGCGCGCATGTGGGCTACGAGGCAGGGCACCCGGTAGTGACCGGCGTCGATCTCGAACTGGTGCCCGGTCGCTGGACTGGTCTCACCGGTCCTTCGGGAAGTGGGAAGTCGACGCTGATCGGGGCGCTGCTGGGGTTCCTGCCCCTCGAGGAGGGCCGGCTGCTCCTGGATGGAGCGCCGAGCGACGGAAACCGTCCGCGCATCGCCTGGTGTCCCCAGGAGAGCCATCTTTTCTCGTCCAGCGTGCGGTCGAACCTGCAGCTGGCTCGCCTGCCCGATGATCCCGCCACCGAGGAAGAGTTGGCGGCCACGATCCGAGCGGTCGGGCTGACGGATATGGTGGCCGGTCTGGAGCAGGGTCTCGACGCTCCTGTCGGCCCGGGCGGATCGCGGTTGTCCGGCGGCCAGCGCCAGCGGCTGGCTGTGGCGCGCGCTCTGCTCACCCGGACCAGGGTCCTCCTGCTCGACGAGCCCACCGCCCACCTCGATACTGACGGCGCCCGCTCGCTGCTGGCGGACCTGCGGCAGGGGCTCCCCGATACTGCAGTGCTGCTGGTCACCCATGATCCGGACGAAGCAGCCACCTGCGACGACGTCGTGGTGCTCGGCGCGACAACTGCGTCACCAGCCCGGGTTGCAGTGTGAGGCACGGGTGGAAGGCACGCGACCCCGCAGGTTGCACCCCGCCACCCTGGTCCGGTGGGCCCCGATTCCCGCGTTCGGGCAGGAGGTCCGCGCAGAGCGGCCCGCCCTGCCATACGCTGGAATCATGACCACGCCCGATCTGCCAGGACAGGAAGTCCACGCCACGGGAACCCCCGGGCCCGCCGCACCGATCCTGCCGGGGGTGCTCCGATGGCGGCCGCTGGCCCACTCCGACATCGACCGCTGGCTGGAACTGGTCAGGCGCATCGCTGCGGAGGACGAGCCGGACTGGGTCGAGCAGCGCGCTGATCTCGAGCAGGCACTGCATGCATCGAAGAACGACCCTCGCAGGGACAGCGTCGGCGGGTTCGACGACGACGGCGTGCTGCGCGCCTTCGGACGCCTGTCCATGAATCCCGGATCGTCGCTCGTGCACGGGGCCGGGGGCGTGGACCCGGTGTGGCGCGGGCGCGGCATCGGCCGGAAGGTCCTCGAGTGGCAGGCGTGGCGGGCCGGAATGCGCCTGCGGGAGACCGGGCAGGCCGAAGGCGTCTTCAGGAACTACGTCGAGGAACGCAATCCATCGCATCTCGCACTGCTGACGGCGAGCGGAAGCAGTATCGTCCGGTACTTCACGGAGATGACGCGGCCGCTCGACCAGCCGATACCCGAGCTGCCCTTCCCACCGGAGCTGGAGCTGGTGAGCTTCGCCGACGGTGCGGACCGCAATATCGTGGAACTGGTCCGCCTGGCCCACAACGACGCGTTCCAGGACCACTGGGGAAGCGAGCCCCGTGACCAGGAGTCATGGCAGTTCACGGTCAGCCACCCGGAGTTCCGCGCCGACTGGAGTATCGCGCTCCTCGACCCGGCGGCGGGCGACGTCGTCGCATACCAGCTCGCCAGCTACGACCCGGACTCGAAGGACCTGCTGGGCCACTCCGAGGGGTACACGGACCTGCTGGGTGTCAGGAGGACGTGGCGGGGCCGGGGGCTCGCGCCCGCGCTCCTCGCCGAGGCGATGAAGCGCTACCGTGCAGCCGGTATGGAGAACGCGGGCCTCGGCGTCGATACCGAGAACCCCTCGGGAGCGCTGGGGCTCTACGAGCGGATGGGCTACGTGCCCACGCAGCGCTCCATCGTGTTCGACCTGCCGCTGAGAGTAGGCGCTGAGTAGGAAACGTCCGTCGCGCTTCCCGACACACACCTCCCGGCTCGCCGCCCTGCATGGCGGGGCGAGCTGCCCCGCACCCCTGCGGGAACGGGTGACCGAGCCGGCATCAGGGCTCCGAGCGGCGTCGATAGGAAGCGGCGTCGAGAGAGAACGGGGTCGATCTAGAGCAGCGTGCCCTGCCCGTCGTCGGGATCCTGCTCCGTCACGGGGACCTCGGGGGCCGACCCGTCCACGATCCGAACACCCCCGGAGGATCCGCCCGCAGCCGGTGCCGCCGGGCGGGACGCTTCGATGAGCCCGAGCAGGCTCGGCCCGACGGCGTCGATCTGCTGCGTCAGGGGGACCCCCGAGCCGTCGCGCCGCCCGTGCTCCGTGGGAAGGGCCCGTGCAACCCCGTTGGCCGACGCGGCGCGCGCCGGACCGTGGCCCGCCCACGCCAGCGACAGCGACTCCTCCCCGCGCAGGAAGCGATGGGCCCTCACCCCGGCCGTGGCACGCCCCTTGGCTGGGTATTCGGCGAACTCGGTGATCTTCGCCGAACCGGCGGCCGTACCCGGCAGTGCGTTCCCTGCCGCGGCGATCGTCACCACCACGCCCTGGTCGTCCCCGTTCGCGACGGCGCCGAAGTGCAGCACGCTGTCGCCGGGGGCCAGCTTGATGCCTGCCATGCCGCCGGCCGTGCGGCCCTGGGGACGGACCGCCGACGCCGGGAAGCGCAGCAGTTGGGCGAGACGTGTGATGAATACGAGGTCATCGGCATCCGACGCCGCGGCGATGCCGACCACCTTGTCCTTCGGTTTGAGCGAGATGACCTCCCAGTCGTCCCGGTTCAGCGGATAGTCCGGCTGCACCCGCTTCACCACTCCCTGTGCTGTTCCGAGCGCCATGACGCCGTTGAGCGGCGCCAGCCCCACGAGGCTCTCACCCCGTTGCAGGGTGATGAATTCGGACGACGGCACGCCGCCGGCGAGGTTCGGGACACCGGCGGTAGGCGGAAGGGCCGGCATGTCCATGACCTGGAGCCGGATCATGCGACCGGCGGACGTCACGGCTCCGACCTCTCCGCGTGCCGTCGACGGCAACACGGACCGGAAGGCGTCGTGCTTGATGCGCTGGCCGTCACCGAGCGGCTGGCGGTCGGAGGTGCGCGCGAGCTGGCCGGAGGCGGACAACAGGACCCAGCAGGGATCGTCGGCGATCTCCAGCGGCAGGACGGCCTTTGCACCCTTGCCGGCGGGAGCGGGGAGGACGGAGCCCTTGAGCGGCGCCGCGGCCTCGGATTCGAGGAGCACCGTGCGGCGGGGCGTCGCGAACTGCTCCGACAGCTCGGCGAGCTCGTCGGACACGAGCGCGCGGAGCCGTCCCTCGGAGCCGAGGATGGCCTCGAGCTCGGCGATCTCGAGGCGGAGCTGCTCCTGTTCCTTCTCCAGCTCGATCCGCGAGTACTTCGTCAGCTGACGGAGTCGGAGCTCCAGGATGTAGTTGGCCTGGATCTCCGAGAGGTCGTAGATGGCCATGAGCCGCTCGCGCGCCGCCGAGGACTCGTCGGAGGACCGGATGATCTGGATGACCTCGTCGATGTCGACGATCGCGACCAGCAAGCCTTCCACGAGGTGCAGGCGGTCCCGCTTGCGCTGCAGCCGGTAGGACGTGCGACGGCGGACGACGAGGATCCGGTGCGTGATGTAGACCTGGAGCAGCTCGACCAGCCCGAGGGTGCGCGGCTGCCCGTCGACGAGGGCCACGTTGTTGATGCCGAAGGAGTCCTCCATCGGCGTGAAGCGGTACAGTTGCGCGAGGACCGCATTGGGGTTGAACCCGTTCTTGAGCTCGATCACGAGGCGCAGGCCGTGCATGCGGTCCGTGAGGTCGACGATGTCGGAGATGCCCTGCAGCTTCTTGGACGTGACGGCGTCCTTGATGCGCTCGATGACCTTCTCGGGCCCGACCGTGTAGGGGAGCTCCGTGACCACGAGCCCGGTGCGCCGCGCGGACAGCTGTTCGACGGTCACGGTGGCGCGGGTCCTGAAGGAACCGCGGCCGGTGGCGTACGCGTCCCGGATGCCCTCCAGACCGACGATCTTGCCGCCGCTCGGGAGATCGGGACCCGGGACGAAACGCGTCAGGTCTTCGAGCGAGGCATCCGGGTTGGCGATGAGGTGTCGTGCCGCCGCGACGACCTCCCCCAGATTGTGCGGTGGCATGTTGGTCGCCATGCCGACGGCGATGCCGCTGGCCCCGTTGACGAGCAGGTTCGGGAACGCGGCCGGCAGCACTTCCGGCTGGGTGAGCTGGTTGTCGTAGTTCGGGACGAAGTCGACGACGTCCTCGTCGAGGTGGTCCGTCATCGTGAGGGCGGCGGCGGCGAGGCGCGCTTCGGTGTACCTCGCAGCGGCAGGACCGTCGTCGAGCGAGCCGAAGTTGCCGTGCCCGTCGATCAGCGGAAGCCTCAGGGAGAAGTCCTGCGCCATCCGCACCATGGCGTCGTAGATGGCGCTGTCCCCGTGCGGGTGCAACTTGCCCATGACCTCGCCGACGACTCGTGCGGACTTCACATGGCCACGGTCCGGGCGCAGCCCCATGTCCGTCATCATGTACAGGATGCGCCGCTGCACGGGCTTCAGCCCGTCGCGGGCGTCAGGAAGAGCGCGCGAGTAGATGACGGAGTACGCGTACTCCAGGAAGGATTCTTCCATCTCGGCTTCGACGTCGATGTCGATGATCTTCTCGGTGAAATCCTCCGGCGGAGCGGAGTTCTGGCGCCTGGCCATGTGCGTGGCGGTTCCTCAACAACTCAGGTGTGTGATCGGGTGGTCGGCGGGCATCCGGGCCCCGCAGGCGGTTCCGGTTGCGTCCGACCCACGGTCGGGGGGATGCCGACTACCCTGAGTCTATGGTGGCGGACGGACAATACCCGGAATATTGGGAAGCTGATGTCGTCCTGCGCGACGGCGGAACCGCGCACCTGCGGCCCATCTCGCCCGCGGACGCGGACGCGGTGCAGGCCTTCCATGTGCGGCAGTCGCAGAACTCGATCTACCTGCGCTTCTTCACCTACAAGGCGAAGCTCAGCGCAAAGGAGCTCAAGCGGTTCACCGAGGTGGACCACCGCGATCGCGCGGCGTTCGTCATCACGCGCGGCACCGACATCATCGGGATCGGCCGCTACGACCGGCTCGACGATCCGTTGGAGGCCGAGGTGGCATTCAACGTCTCGGATCACCACCAGGGCCGCGGAGTCGGCTCCATCCTGCTCGAACACCTCGCCGTCGCCGCCCGCGAGAACGGGATCCGGCGGTTCTCGGCAGAGGTGCTGCCCGAGAACCGCAAGATGATCACCGTCTTCGCCGAAGCGGGCTACGAGGTGGAGCGGCACTTCGACGACGGCGTCGTCATGCTCCGTTTCGACATCGACCCCACGCGCAGGTCCCAGGCCGTCATGGAGGCCCGCGAGCATCGCGCCGAGGCCAGGAGCATGGCCGAACTCCTGACGCCGTCGTCGGTCGCGGTCATCGGCGCGAGCCGGGAGTGGGGCACGGTGGGGTACGCCCTGCTGGAACATCTCATCGACGGCGGCTTCACGGGGCGGGTCTACGCCGTCAACCCCGAGGCCTTCGAACTGCACGGCATGATCTCCCACGGCTCGCTGGCCGAGGTGCCGGAGCCCGTCGACCTGGCGGTCATCGCCGTGCCCTACGATCAGGTCGACGCCGTCGTCGACGAGTGCGCGCGGGCCGGCGTCAAGGGCCTGCTCGTCGTGACGGCCGGATACGCGGACGATGACGCCGACGGGCTCGCGCGCCAGCGGGCCCTTGTGCACCGGGCAAGGGCTCACGGGATGCGCGTCGTCGGACCCGCGTCGCTCGGGCTCGTCAACACCGATCCCGAGGTGCGCCTCAACGCCTCGATGGCGCCCGACCTGCCCCGACGGGGAGCGCTTTCGCTGTTCAGCCAGTCCGCAGGCCTCGGAGTGCTCCTGTACGCCAGCGCGTACCGCCGCGGGCTCGGAGTCTCGTCCGTGATCTCCGCGGGCAATCGCGCCGACGTGTCCGGCAACGACGCGATGCAGTTCTGGGAGGACGATCCGACCACACGCGCCGTGGGCCTCTACTTCGAGTCGATCGGCAACCCGAGGAAGTTCTCGCGCATAGCCCGCCGTCTCGCCCGGACCAAGCCCGTCATCGTGGCGAAGTCCGATGTCACCGGGCTGCAGCTCCCGCCGGGACACGCCGTCCGTACCAGTCAGGCTCCTCGCGGCGCACTGGACTCGATGCTCCGGCAATCGGGCGTCATGAGGGTCGAGACGACCGAGCAGCTGATGGACATCGCCCAGATCGTCGCGAGCCAGCCGTTGCCGCAGGGACCCGGAGTCGCCGTCTTCAGCAACTCGTCCGCTCTCGGGAAGGTCGTGGCGGACGGGGTCGTCTCACAGGGCATGACCGTCGCGCACCTCGACGCGGGGTTGCAGCTCGACACAGGACAGTCGGTGGCCCTGCCTGCCCTCGAATCGGCTGTCTTCCAGGCACTCCAGGACGTATCGGTCCACGCGGCGGTCGTCACCACCCTGCCTGCCCGCGGGCTCACCGCCGAAGCGCTGGCCGCCTGCCTGCAGCGCTGTGCAGAGACGGCTGGGAAGCCGGTGATCGCCTCCTTCACCGGCATCCTCGACGCGCGACTGCAGCTCGACGGACTCGTTGCCGCCTCGACAGCCCCTGCGACTGGCCCTGCCGCCGGGCCGACACCGGCGGCGACAGCGCCGGTCAGGCTGCCCCTCGACAGCCCGATAGCGCGTGGCCCGGTCGATGTCACAGGGTCGGCCGGACAGGTAGCGGACGAACCGCTGCAGCTGCAGCGCGGACTCCCGTGCTTCCCCAGTCCGGGCTCTGCTCTCGCTGCGCTCGGTGCCGTCGTCAGGTACTCGCTCTGGCGCTCGCGCGACCACGGCGAGTTCCTCGACCCGGAGGGCGTCGATGCGGACGCCGCGTCGAGGATCCTGATGGAAGTACGCTCGCGCGTCACCGACGTCGAACTCACCCGCCTCACCCCGGAGGAATGCGCGGCGCTTCTGGGCGCCTATGGTGTCCGGCTGCTTCCGTCGGCCCGTTTCTCGTCGACGGAGGAAGCGGTGGAGCATGCGGAGCGGCTGGGCTGGCCGGTTGCACTGAAGACGATGGACGAGCACCTGAGGCACCGCCTCGACCTCGGCGGTGTCCGGTTGAACATCGACGACGCGCAGTCCCTGCGGGACAACATCGAGCAGATGAAGAAGGTCCTGGCCGGCTTCGGGAGTTTCGGCATGGAGGTACAGTCGATGGCGCCATCCGGCCAGGCCTGCAGCATCCGTGCCATCGAGGATCCCCTCATGGGCCCCGTGGTGTCCTTCGGCATGGCAGGGGACGCCGTCAACCTGCTCGACGACTGGGCGCACGCGGTCCCCCCGCTGAGCACGGGTGACATCGCGGACCTCGTCAGGGCTCCGAGGGCGTCCCGGAAGCTGCTCGGCTACCAGGGGCTCCCGCCCGCGGACGTCGCGGCGATCGAGGACCTGGTCGCGCGCACGGCGGTCATGAAGGACAACCACCCCGACATCGCCCGGCTGGACTTCAATCCCGTGCTCGTCGCGACGTCGGGCCTCACCGTGCTGAGTGCCGCGATCGACGTGGGCAACCCGCAGCGACGAACCGACAGCGCCCGCCGCGCGATGCGTGACTGACGCCTGCTGGTTAGGCACACCACGGGTCGGTGGGGGAAACTGGGGACATGACCCCATCGCCTTCCGCCCAGTGGCGTGACCTCGATGCATCGCTCGAACGCGCCGGCTTCTACCCACGGCTCGTGGCCGACGTCGTCCACGACGCCCTCGACGGTCGGGAGCCACTGTCGCACGTAGCGCACCTCGAGACGCATTTCGAGCGCACGGAGGTCCACCGGCACATCACGGTGCTGGTGCTCACCGAGGACATGCTGGTCATCACCCACGTCGACGACCAGCAGCTGGACGACGCCGGCGAGCAGGTCATGGCGCAGGTCTCGACGGAATCGGTTCCGGTCAGCCAGATCCGGTCCGTGGTCCTCAGCTACCTCTACGCCCAGCCCCAGGACTACAAGCCCAGCGACCCGGTCCGTGAGATGACGCTCGCGATCGCGTGGTCGGGCGGACAGCGCCTCGACATCGGACCTGCCAGTTGCGGTGACCCGCAGTGCGACGCCGACCATGGCTTCACCGGCACCGTCGCCCAGGAGGACATCGTCCTGCGGGTCAGTGCGGAGGCGGACGGTGCGCAGGCCGTGCAGAACGCGAAGGGGTTCGCGCGCGCGCTGCGGAAGGTCAATACGGCGAGCCCCGTGTCCGGGGGGTACCTCCCCGCACCGGACGACGCGCCCCGTCGTCAGCCCGGGTTCGGCGGCCGGTTCAACCGGGCGCACCACCAGCGGTAGCGATTGATGCCCTTCCTGCACCGGGAACCCCTTCCGGCTCCACCGGCCTACGGCGCCTCCACCGTGGCCGAGGTGATGACCAGCTCCGCCGCAGCACTCGGAGTGGACTCCTTCGCCAATGCCCTCACGCTGCCGGAGTCCCGCCGGATCGTTGTCGTCATGGTGGACGGTCTCGGGATGGTCCTGCTCAAGAAGCACGCGGCGCATGCTCCGTTCCTGCGCGACAGCCTCGATTCGGCACGGGTGCTGTCCTCGGCTTTTCCATCGACGACGGCCGCCTCACTGGCGAGTCTCGGGACCGGGCTCCCGCCGGGACAGCACGGCATGGTGGGCTACGACGTCCTGGACCCGGCGCAGGGACGCGTCGTCAACATGCTCGGAGGCTGGGATGCCGGCGTCGATCCTCTTGCCTGGCAGCCCCACCCGACGGTCTTCGAGCGCGTATCCGAGCACCTTCCCGTCGTGACGGTGAGTCAGCCGCGATTCGCGGAGTCGCCCATGACCCAGGCGGCACTGCGCGGTGGGATCTTCGTCGGAGCCAACACCATCCACGCAAGGATCGATGCCGCAGCGCAGCACCTTTCGCAGGCTTCGCGCATGCTCATGTACTTCTACGTGAACGATCTCGACAAGGCCGGCCACCGGTACGGAATCGACTCCACCGAGTGGGTGAGGGCGCTCGAGGACCTCGACGCGGCATTGAAGCTGCTGGCCCGCCGGGTCCCGCCCGACACCCTCCTGCTCCTGACGGCGGACCACGGCATGGTCGATATACCCGCCTCCCAGCGCATCGACTACTCCGAGCGCCCGGAGCTTCTTCACGGCCTCGCGCACACAGGAGGCGAACCGCGCATGCTGCACCTCTATTTCGAGCAGGGCCTGGCCGCTACAGAGCGTGAGGCGGTAGCAGCGCGCTGGCACGAGGTGTTCGGTTCGAAGGCCTGGATCCTCACGCGGAAGGAAGCGGTGGATCACGGCTACTTCGGCGCCGTGGCGGACACGGTGCTGCCGCGCATCGGTGACCTGGTCGTCCTGGCGAGGGAGGGCATCGCCCTGATCGACGGGCGCCGCGTCCAGCCTGCCGCCTTCGGCGTGGTCGGCCAGCACGGTTCCCTGACGCGGGCGGAGCGGGACATCCCACTGCTGACCCTGGCTCCACCGATCGGTGGCGGACGTCGCCGGGGGAGTGGAAAGGGGGCCGAGCGTGGCTGAGCTGCTGTTCTTCTCCGGCACCATGGACTGCGGCAAGTCGACCCTTGCCCTGCAGATGGATCACAACCACAAGGCCCGCGGGCGGCGTGGGATCCTGTTCAGCTCGCACGACCGCGCAGGCGAGTCCATGATCTCCAGCCGCCTCGGCTTGCAGGTTCCCGCCGTCGAGGTCTTCCCCGGGACCGACTTCTGGGCGGAGCTGACCCTGCGACAGACCATGGGAGCGCGCATCGACTACGTCATCTGCGACGAGGCGCAGTTCTATACGACGGTTCAGATCGACCAGCTCGCGCGCGTGGTGGACGAGATGGACATCGACGTCTTCACCTTCGGCATCACCTCGGACTTCCGCACCCGGCTGTTCCCCGGATCCCAGCGGCTCATAGAGCTCGCCGACCGGGTGCAGGTGCTGCAGGTCGAGGCCCTGTGCTGGTGCGGCAAGCGGGCCACCCACAACGCTCGGACGGTGGACGGCGTCATGGTCGTCGAAGGCGACCAGATGGTGGTGGGCGACGTCGATCAGCCGATCGATCAGGACAGCTTCGCGGCCGCGACGGACGCAGTGCGCACAGCCGGTCGGGAATCCGTGGTCGGCTACGAGACCCTCTGCCGGCGGCACCACATGCGCCGCCAGACGTCGAGGACCTCGCCGTCCCTCTATTCCAACGAGGAACCGCTTCCCTTCGACCCGCGGCAGCTCGACCCACGGGAACGGGAATCCGGCCGGATCTGAGTTCTGCCAGGGCGACCGGTTCGGCCTGCTGTTCCTGCGTCCGCCGCCTCGGATCCACGTCGGGGCGTCTCCCTGGGATGGCCTGCACCAGCTCATACCCGGCCGCCATCGGCGCGGACCGGAGAAGCCGTCGATGCGCGTACTCCTGGGACAGGCCGGAGCGGTCAGTCGCCCTTCCGTCCGAACACGATGTCGTCCCAGCTCGGGACGCTCGAGCGCTTCGGCTTCACGCGACGCTCGGGGCCGGCTTCCACGGCAGCCTTGCCGGTGTCCTTGCCGGCAACGACCTCGGAAGCCCTTGTCGTCTCCCTTGCGTCGGCGTCACGCCTTCCACCGCTCGCCGTCCCCGCATCGGGCACCTGGCTATCCGCCGGAGGCTGCAGCCTACGGATCGGTTGCGCGAAGATGCTGATCTCGCGCGTGTCCGTACTGACGCCGTCGTAGAGCCTGGGCGTGCCGTCGTCGTGGTGGTCCGGATCGGCGGCGTCAGCATCAGGAATGTCTCCTGCCGCTCTCGGGGCCAGCACCAGGCCGGGGATCCGAGCATCCCTCTCGTGGGGCGCATCCTGGTCTGCTCCGTCGTCGCCGCGAGGGTGTGCGGCAGGTATCGAGCCTCGCGTCAGGAGTTCGGCCAGGGCGTCGTCGCCATCCTCATCAAGGCCGAGGCGTTGCCCGCGGCGTGACCTGAGGACGTCCAGGAGGCCGTCCTGGTCGGTGGATGCGGCGTCCGGCGCCTCATCCTCCTTCTCCGCTTCGAAGTCGAACACGCGATCGGCCACCGCACTGAGTCGGCGTGAGGGCAGAGGGCCGTCGAGCGGCTCGAGTTCGCTCAGGACCTGAGCCCAGCGGTTGCCGTTCGTCACGGTCTTCCGCGTGGGGTTGTAGGCCCATCGGGCCGGCGGCTGCTCCCCGAGGTCGACGGCGGAGTCCTCGGGCAGGTCGAAGGCCGCTTCGACGTGCCACGAGCCGTCCTGCAGGCGCCAGGAGTCCCATTCGAGCGACGCCGGATCGATCCCGTAGCTCTGCACCCGGTACGTGACCATGTCTCCCAGCATCGCTGGACTATCGCCGAACGCCGAGCGGTAGCCGTCATGGCTGGGCAGGGGTGTCGCGACCTCCACGCGCTGTGCAAGGTAGGCGACGTAGTCCCGCTCGGCGCGCACCGGCCCCTCGTAGCGCTCCACATGGGCTAGGTCGAGTCCTGACTCGGCAGCGACCTGCTGCGCCGTCGCGCCGGAGCGGATGCGAGCCTGGATGTCGCGGGGGGTCAGGTGGACCGGCGGCTTAGCGGGCTTCTGCCGGTGCTCGTCCGGAACGGTAGCGGGTGACGCCGTCGAGTACCCGGCACCACGACCGCTCACGGCACGCAGCGCGTCATCGATGGGTAGGCGGTAGGACGTACCCCTCTCGCCGCTCAACAGCAGATGTTCGCCATCCTCATGGACACCCACCAGGCGTAACTCCTGCATTAAATCCTCCAGCCGACAATAATTCCTGAATGAAACTTTGCCACTGAACGGCGACCTTTCCTACTATGCGGTCAGGCGTGGCGCCTGCTCGTCCGGGACCGGGCACAAATCGGGACCTCACGGCGTTGCCTCAGCCGTAGGGTGGAACGGCGTACAGCAGCATGACCAGTGACACGGGCAGTGACGATGAGAACGGATGAGAAAAGACGGGTATGACGACAGACTACGACGCTCCGCACACCGCTCTCGGTGACGGGGACACCCGCACCGGTGAAGCCAGGCGCCACCGCGCGGGGCAGCAGGGAACCATGAAGGTCCCTTCCGGCACCCTGTTGACGAGGGATCTGCTCGACGAGGACGAGCTGGCTGCGGCAGAAGCATTCGACCTGCCGGGCGCCGACCTCTCCAGCGAAGAGGTGTCGGTGCAGATCCTCGCCGCCCAGGCCGACGAGTTCACCTGCGCCTCGTGCTTCCTCGTGCGGCACCGCTCGCAGATCGCCCTCGAAAGGGACGGGCAGCTGTATTGCTCGGACTGCGAGGGCTGACAGCCCCGGGGAACGCGCAGGGACACGGCAGGAACAAGGAATGTGCAGGAAAGCCGTCGCCGAGAGTGAACGACGACGGCGTTCCCGCTCCACAAGCAGGTTCCGCGATGGCCTGCCCAGGCTCGGATCAGCCCCACCGGGGCATCAGCCGGCCAGTGCAGCCGCGAGCCGCTCCGGGTGGCGCGAGGACACGAGCCAGTAGGGCGTGCGGTCCTCCGGATCGGAGATCTCGATCCTGACGACGGGGGAGATCCACCCGCGGATGCAGAGGTACGCGAGGCCGTTCAGGCCCGGGCCGCGCTGGTTGGTGGCGTCGTCCCCGGTGAACCATTGCACGGTCCCGAGGTACTTCCGTTCGATGGTCGCGCGCCCCACGGTCAGGGTCGTCGCAGTCACCGTGATGCGGGGTGTCGACAGGATGAGCAGGGTGAACACGATGACCGCGACGACGGCGGCGGCGCCGTAGCCGACCTCCATGGAGATGGGCGCGAACATCACGATCGTGGCGGACGAGAAGCCTGCCGCGATGAGCCAGACCCAGGGCGAGGGCCACAGGCGCTCCTCGTACTGGACGGCCTGATCGGGTGTGTTCTGGGGTGCTTCCCCTGGCGCACTGGACATGGGACCAGCATTCCACCATTTCCTGTCCTTCTCATCCCAACAGGCATCGTGTGGCAGGGACGCGCGTGTGCCGATGTACCTCGGACAGGCCGTTCGCGGCGTTGCCCGTCCGCCTGCGGGCTGCTGCCGCCGTCGCGCTGGTGGACGGTCAGCTGGGGCCCCGGCAAAGGCGCTAAAGTGGGGTGCTGGTAACCGGATAGCTTGCGTGGGAGATGCGGTCAATGGGTACACAGCAGGACCTGCCGGTCCAGATCTTGATGCTCGACGACGGTCTCGAGCACCCCGCCTACGCCACGGACGGCGACGCAGGTGCGGACCTGCGCACGGCCGTCGACGTCGTTCTGGCTCCGGGGGAGCGGGCGCTCGTCCCCACCGGTGTCGCCATGGCCCTCCCGCACGGCTATGTCGGTCTGGTCCATCCCCGCTCCGGCCTCGCGGCACGTCATGGGGTGACGATCGTCAATGCGCCGGGCACCATCGATGCGGGCTACCGGGGCGAGATCAAGGTATGCCTCCTGAATACGGACCGGACCGACCCGGTGCGTCTCACCAGGGGTGACCGGATCGCGCAGTTGGTCATCCAACGCGTCGAGCACGCGGTGTTCGCCGTCGTCGACGAACTGCCCGGCAGCGTGCGCGGCTCGGGTGGGTTCGGCTCCACCGGCGGATTCGGTACTTCCGAGATCTCGCCTGCCTCCTACGACAGTCCCGCCGGCGGCTGACGCGAGGCGTACGCCACCCCTTTCGCTTCACAGAACGTGTCACCTACTCGAGAACGTCACCAGGAAAGGATCCCGGACATGGCTTTTGGGCGCCTCAGGAAGAAGAAGCAGGTCGACGCCGAGGCGTCGACGGAGCAGCACGCACCGGTTGAGCCGGTGGATGACGTGGCGGTAGCCGATGCTGCCCCGAGCGCTGTCGGTCCAGCATCGGCGGGCAGTGACACGGACCTTGATACCGACACTGATACCGACACTGATACCGACACTGACCCAGACAGTGGCACGGGCGCCGTCGACAGTGCGCCTGCAGCGCCCCCGGCGCCGGCCGGCCACGTCTCGACCCCGGACTACGACCGTGCGACTCTGGGGCCTTTCGACGTCTCGGAGCAGGACACCGAGAGCGGCTACATCGACCTCGGCGCCCTCCGCATCAACGCGGCCGAGGGGCTCCAGTTGCGCCTCGAGGTCGAGGAGCGCAGCAAGCGCGTCATCGCCGTCACCCTCGACCTCGGCGGTTCCACGCTGCAGCTGCAAGCCTTCGCGGCGCCGAAGACGGAAGGGCTCTGGGACGAGATCAGGGAGCAGATCGGTGCTTCCGTGGGATCGCAGGGGGGTACCGTCGAGGAACGTCCGGGACGCCTCGGGACCGAACTCCTCGCCAAGCTTCCAGCACAGACTCCCGACGGCCAGCCGGGCTACCGTGTGGCTCGGTTCGTGGGGATCAACGGCCCTCGCTGGTTCCTCCGCGGCGTGTTCGGTGGACCGGCTGCGCTGGAGCACACTGCGGCAGCACCGATCGAGGAGCTGTTCCGCAACGTCGTCGTCGTCCGCGGCGACCACCCCCTTCCGCCGCGTGAACTGCTGCAGCTCAAGCTGCCGAAGGACGCTGCGGCGGGACCCCCGCCCGCCGCGCCGGCCCGTCCTGACCTGAACCCGCTGGAGCGCGGTCCCGAGATCACCGAGACCCGCTAGCCGCCGTGCCCTCCCGGCAGTACGCACCCGGCGGTACTGATCCGAGGGGATCGGTGGGCCGCCCTGTGCCCGAGGCGGCGAATCCGCTTCCCGTGCGGGGGAGGATCAAGGCCCGCGGCGTGATCCACAGGGTCACGGTCGCTCCGGTGTCGGCGCCGCCGTCGTTCACCGTCGTGGCTCGGATCGACCGGGATGGTGTGCGCGAGGACGTGCGCATCGTCTGGATGGGCCAGCGCAGGGTGCCCGGCGTCGAGGCCGGCGTCACCCTGAGGTTCGAGGGGATGCTGAGCCGGGTGGACGGCACCCCCACCGTGTACAACCCGCGCTACGAGATCATCGGCCGCCCCGAGGAGTACTAGATGAGCCACTTCGATAGGAGCAATCCGGCATGAGCCACCCGATCGACGATCCCACCGCCGGCCCGGAGCCCTCTTCCGATGACGGGGCAGCGCCTACTGCATCGCGCCCGCCCAGCACGCAGGCGCAGCCCTCGACGGCCGAGCTCGCCAGCCGCTACGCCGCGAAATCCGGTGTGCGGCGCGGCGATTCCGGTCAGATCGACGTCCTGTCCTCCATCGGCGGAGTGCAGGGGCTCGCGGAGAGCATCGCGCCCGGGTTGGTCTTCACGGTCCTCTTCACCTTCACCACCGATCTTGCCGTGTCGCTCATCGCGGCGCTTGCCGTCGCCGCGGTCTTCACCCTCATCCGGCTGGTCTCGAGGACGCCGGTCACGCAGGCCCTGGCCGGGCTCGTCGGCGTCGCTTTCTGTGCGTTCGTGGCCCTGCGCACCGGCAACGCCGAGGACTTCTTCCTTCCCGGCTTCTTCATCAACGGCGGCTATATCGTCGCGATGGCCGCATCGGTCGTCTTCCGATGGCCGTTCGCCGGGCTCCTCTTCGGCTTCATCCGCAACGAGGGGATCGAATGGCGGAAGGATCCGGCGCGCGTCCGCGCCTACTCCGTCGCCACCTGGATCATCGTCTCCGTCCTCGCCCTGCGGCTCGTGGTGCAGGTGCCGCTCTATCTCGCCGAGAACGTGGCAGCCCTCGGGTCGACCCGCGTGGCGATGGGCCTCCCGCTGTACGCGCTCGGGCTCTGGCTCGCATGGATCGTCTCCCGCCCGCGTGCCGCAGCGGGACCGGTCCCTGGCAGTACCGACGACGGCCCGGTGAACGGCGCCCAGGGACGCTAGGCGCCGCCCCCGTCGCTCCGGGCGGACAGGGCCACGCGCAGTTCGTCCTCGGCTGCTATGGCGGCGAGGAAGAACATCTCGTCCCCACCCTCGACGACGTCGTCCGGGCTCGGAGTGATGGGGGAGTCGTCCCGCAGGACGGCGACGACGGCGCAGTCCTCCGGCAGGAGGATCGAGCCGATCGTCCCGCCGACGAGCGGCGAGTCCTGGGGGACGGTGAACTCGACGATCGAGGACGCCCCGGTCTGCAGGGTCAGCAGGCGCACGAGGTCCCCGATCTCCACGGCCTCCTCCACGAGCGCCGTCATGAGCCTCGGTGTGTTGACCGCCACGTCCACGCCCCACGAGTCATCGAACATCCAGTCGTTCTTCGGGTTGTTGACCCGCCCGACGGTGCGCCCGACGCCGAACTCGCTCTTGGCGAGCAACGACACGACCAGGTTCACCTTGTCGTCGCCGGTTGCGGACACCACGACGTCGGCCTCGTCCAGCCGCGCATCCTTGAGCGTCGTGAGTTCGCAGGCGTCACCGATCAGCCACTTCGCGCCCTTGAGCCCGCTCCGCCCGATGACCTCCGGCTTCTCGTCGATGAGCAGGATCTCATGCTTGTTGCCGAGCAGTTCCCGGGCGATCGACGAGCCGACGCTCCCGGCCCCGGCGATGACTACCCTCATTGGATCTCCTCCTTCGGTGCGGCGGCGAGGATGCGTCCGATCTCGTCCGTCGCCGTCGTCCTCATCATGGCGTGCAGGATGTCCCCCTGCTGGTAACTCGTCTCCGCGGTCGGCAGGATTCCCTCACCGAATCGGGTGATGTAGGCGATGCGCACACCACTCGCGGCTTCGATACTCCGGAGGGACCTGCCCAGCCAGGCGTCGCTCAGGGCGAGCTCGGCGAGGATCAACCGGCCGGACGTCTCGCGGAAGTCACCGTTGATGGTCTGCTCGGGAAGGATCCTCCGCAGCACCTGGTCGGCACTCCAGCGCACCGCGGCCACCGTGGGGATACCGAGTCTCTGGTAGATCTCGGCGCGTCCCGGATCGTAGATGCGGGCCACCACATGCGGCACATGGAAGGTCTCGCGGGCCACACGGGTTGCGAGGATGTTGGAGTTGTCGCCGCTGGACACGGCGGCGAAGGCGTAGGCGTCCTCGATCTCGGCATACTTCAGCGTTTCCCGATCGAATCCGACACCGGTGACCCTGCGGCCTCCGAACGAGGAGCGCAGGCGGCGGAAAGCGCGGTCGTCCTGGTCGATGATCGCAACCGAGTGGCCGGACTCATCCAGTGTGTGGGCGAGGCTGACCCCCACCCTGCCGCATCCCATGATCACAAAATGAGCCACCGAGGGCACCCCTGATTCCTGCGTAGGTCCTGCTGTTCCGAGCTGTATCAGCACCAAGCCTAGTGGCTGGCCGCAGGCGCGGACGCGCTAGTCTGTGGGGCGTGCTGACTTTTCTCGAGGCCGTCAAGCGGGTGCTGGTGGGCAAGCCGTTCGCCAGCGACAGGCTGAGGAACAGGAGCCTCCCCAAGCGCCTTGCCATGCCCGTCTTCTCGGCGAGCGCGCTGTCATCGGTCGCCTATGCGCCGGACGAGATCCTGCTGACCCTCGCCCTCGCCGGCGTCGCCTCGGTCGCCATCTCGCCCTGGGTCGGGCTGGCCGTGATCGCCGTCTTGCTCGTCGTCGTCGCCTCCTACCGGCAGGCGGTACACGCCTACCCGTCGGGCGGCGGTGACTACGAGATCGCCAAGCAGAACATCGGTCCGCGTGCAGGCACCACTGTCGCATCGGCTCTGATGATCGACTACCTGCTCACCGTTGCGGTGTCGGTCTCGGCTGCCGCGCAGTACGTCGTCTCCCTCGCTCCGGCACTCGAGCCCGCACGCATCACCCTCGCCGTCGTCGGAGTCGCCGTGCTCGTGCTGCTGAACCTGCGCGGGATCACGCGCGGAGTCCGTGCCCGAGCCGTCGTCACCTACGCCTTCCTCGCGGGGATCTTCGCCCTGTGCGTCACGGGTGTCGTCCAGGCGGCCGTCGGCACGCTGGCGCAGGCTCCGAGCGCGCGGTTCGAGATCGTCCCGGACGCAGCCCTCGACGCGGGCCTCGTCGGCCTGGCGGGCGCCCTCCTGATCCTCCGGGCCTTCTCCGCCGGTGCGGCGGCACTGACCGGGCTCGAGGGTCCCGGCTCCAACGTGCCGCGCTTCGAACCTCCACGCAGCCGCAACGCGGCGACGACCCTCGTCGTCCTCGGCGTCGTGTCCTCCGCCATGCTCGCGGGCATCATCTACCTCGCCAATGCCACACGGGTCCACGTCGTCCAGGACCCCTCGTCCCAGCTGCTGCTCGAGGGGCAGCCCGTTCCGGACGACTACATCCAGGCGCCCGTGGTCAGCCAGCTGGCACGGACGATCTTCAGCAGCGACTCGCCCGCCTTCTACCTGGTCGTCGCGGCGACGGCACTGATCCTGATGCTCGCGGGACACGCGGCCTTCAACGCCTTCCCCGTCCTTGCCTCCATCCTCGCCACGGACGGTTACCTGCCCCGCCAGCTGCGCACCAGGGGAGACCGGCTGACGTTCAGCAACGGCATCCTCGCGCTCGGCCTCGGCGCCGTCGTGCTCATCCTCGTCTTCCGCGCGGATGTCACCGCTCTGGTACAGCTGTACATCGTCGGGGTCTTCGTGTCCTTCACCGGCGGTCAGCTCGGGCTGATCCGCCACTGGAACAGGACCCTGCGCAGCACGGTCGGCAAGCAGGAGCGCTGGAGGATCCACAAGTCCCGAGCCATCAACTCCCTCGGCTTCGGCCTCACTGCTGCGGTCCTGGTGGTCGTCCTCGTCACCAAGTTCGAGTACGGCGCCTGGATCGCGGTCCTGGCGATGGCCATCCTTTTCGCCGTCATGCGCAGCATCAAGAGGCACTACGACACCGTCGCGGAGGAACTCGCGATCGACGACGCCGTCCGGCTCCGTGCCCTTCCCTCCCGCGTCCATGCCGTGATCCTCGTCTCACACGTCCGCAAGCCGGTCCTGAGGGCGCTGGCCTTCGCACGCGCGTCGCGACCCTCCCGCCTGGATGCCATCACCGTGGACGTCGATCCCGACCAGACCCGTCAGACGCTCGCCGACTGGGAGAAGTACGAGATCCCCGTGCCGATCACGGTCCTCGCCTCGCCGTACCGCGACACCATCTCGCCGATCCTCGACTACATCAAGTCGATGAGGAGGGATTCCCCGCGGGACCTCATCGTGGTCTACATCCCCGAGTACGTGGTGGGAAAATGGTGGGAGCAACTGGTGCACAACCAGACCGCCCTCCGCATCAAGGCCCGCCTGCATTACGTGCCCGGCGTGATGGTCGCCAGCGTGCCGTGGCAGCTCGCGTCCTCCGACGCAGCGCAGATCTACCAGGACCTCAAGTAGGAAGAAACCCATGACGGACGCCGTACCCACCACTGCTCCCGCGACCGCAGGCGTGGGGGCGAACGGTCCTGCAGGCTCGTTCGAGCCGACCGCGGAGCCGATCGCCGACCCGGCTGCCGAGCCGACCGCCGAACTGTCGGCCGAACTGACGATCGAGCGCGCTGCGCACGGGGGCCACTTCGTGGCTCGCCACGAGGGTCGCGTGGTCTTCGTGAGGCACGCGCTGCCGGGCGAAGTGGTGCGGGTCCGCTTCACGGAGACCGAGGAGGGCGCACGGTTCTGGCGTGCCGATACGGTCGAGGTCCTGCAGGCCTCCCCGCACCGCGTTGCGCACCCCTGGGCCGCCGCCGATGCCCTGCGTGCCGCCGCGCGGGGCCGCTCCGCTGTCGGCGGCGCGGAGTTCGGGCATATCGCACTCGACGAGCAGCGCCGGCTCAAGGCAGCGATCTTCGCGGAACAACTGGCCCGCCTCGCCGCAACGGACAGGGAAGCGGTCGTCGAGGGTGCGCCCGGTGAAGCTCCCGACGGACTCGGGTGGCGCACCCGCGCCGCTTTCGCGGTCGATGCCGCAGGGCGCCTGGCGATGCACCTGCACCGCTCGCACGACGTCGTCCCCGTGCGGGAGATGCCTCTGGCCGTACCGGCGATCAACGCTCTGAAACTGTGGACCATCGACTTCACGGGTATCGAGAGGGTCGATGTCGCCGTACCTTCCGGCGGCGGAGAGCCCCTCGTCCTGCTCGTACCGGATGCGAAGACCACGCCGCGCAGGGTCGCGGGCGTCGCGTCCTCGATCGAGGGTGCGTCGGTGGGCGTGCTCGACCCGGAGTCCGGCCAGGTTCAGCGGCTGAAGGGCCGTACCTGGCTCCAGGAGACCGTGCTGGGTATCGACTACCGCGTCACGGGGGCGGGCTTCTGGCAGATCCACCGAAGTGCCCCGGAGGCCCTCGTCACCGCCGTGCTCGAGGGCCTCCAGCCGGCCGCGGGAGAGAGGTTCGCCGACCTCTACGCAGGCGCGGGCCTGTTCACGGTGCCGCTCGCCCACGCCGTCGGGCCCGGCGGGTCGGTCCTGTCGGTCGAGGGGTCCGCGGGCACCAGCAGGGATGCCCGCCGGAACCTTCATGGGCAGGGCCACGTGGCGATCCTCCAGGGTCGCGTGGACGACGTCCTGGGGCGATGGAACGAACCGCTCGACGCCGTCCTGCTCGATCCACCACGGGCCGGCGCCGGCAGCAAGGTCGTCCGGCAGATCGTCCAGGCGCGCCCACGGGCCGTCGGCTACGTCTCCTGCGATCCGGCATCGTTCGCCCGCGACCTCGGCTACTTCCTCGGGGCGGGGTGGTCCCTGGACGCCCTGCGCGTCTTCGATCTCTACCCGCACACCCACCACATGGAGTCCTTCGCGCGGCTCGTGCCGCCGTCGTCGTGATCTGTCGGGGGAGGTCCTCCCCGCATCGGACGTGCCCGTCAATGGCACCGCCGAGCAAGCCCGAACGTTAGAGTTAACTGAATCTCGGGCGATGATCTCGCCATGCCGAACGAATCGAGGAGGCGCCGATGGGACTCTTGGAAACAATCCGCGGCCCGCAGGACCTGAGCAAGCTCAGCGTTGCGCAACTGACAGCGCTCGCGCAGGAGATCCGCACCTTCCTGGTCGGCAACGTCTCGCGCACGGGCGGGCACCTGGGGCCCAACCTCGGGGTGGTCGAGCTGACTCTCGGCATCCATCGCGTCTTCGATTCGCCGCGGGACAGCATCATCTTCGACACGGGACATCAGTCCTATGTGCACAAGCTCGTCACCGGCCGGCAGGACTTCAGCACGCTGCGCCAGCAGGGCGGGCTGTCGGGCTACCCGTCGCGTGCGGAATCCGTCCACGACGTCGTCGAGAGTTCGCACGCGTCATCCTCACTCTCCTGGGCGGACGGTATCTCCAGGGCCCGCGTCCTCAACGGCGAGGGTGACCGCTACACAGTCGTGCTCGTCGGAGACGGTGCGCTGACGGGTGGGATGGCCTGGGAAGCGCTCAACAACATCGCGGCGGACAAGCGGCGCCGCGTCGTCATCGTGGTCAACGACAACGGCCGCTCCTACGCCCCGACGATCGGCGGCGTGGCCGACTATCTCGCCTCGCTGCGTCCGACGCTCGATTCCGTGCGCACCCACCGTGTCTACGAGCGCACCCTGGACTGGGTGAAGCACCGCATGCAGAACGGCGGCGCGGTCGGGGAGTTCAGCTACAAGAGCCTCCACGCCATGAAGAAGGGCATCAAGGACTGGTGGGCGCCCCAGGGGCTCTTCGAGGACCTCGGCATGAAGTACGTGGGCCCGGTGGACGGTCACGACCAGTCCGCCGTCGAGCAGGCGTTGCACCTCGCCCGGAACTACGAGGGGCCGGTGATCGTGCACGCGATCACGGAGAAGGGCCACGGCTATGCTCCGGCCCGCGCGCATGAGGCGGACCAGTTCCATGCGGTGGGCATCATCGACCCGGAGACGGGCGAGCCCGTGGGCGCCGCAGGGCACGAGTCCTGGACGTCCGTCTTCGCGGACGAGATCGCCGACATCGCCGACGAACGTCCCGACATCGTCGGTATCACCGGCGCGATGCTCATCCCCGTCGGACTGCACCGTTTCGCCGCCCGGCACCCTGACCGCGTGTTCGACGTCGGCATCGCCGAGCAGCACGCACTCACGAGCGCCGCCGGCATGGCGTTCGGCGGGCTGCACCCGGTGATCGCCCTGTATGCCACCTTCCTGAACCGAGCGTTCGATCAGCTCCTCATGGACGTCGCCCTGCACAGGGCGGGCGTGACGGTCGTACTCGACCGGTCGGGCGTGACCGGGCCCGACGGCGCCAGCCACCACGGCATGTGGGACCTCGCAATGCTGCAGGCCGTTCCCGGCCTGCACCTCGCTGCTCCCCGTGACGCCTCCCGCCTGCGTGAGGAATTGCGCGAGGCGGTCGCCATCTCAGATGCCCCGAGCGTCGTCCGGTATTCCAAGGGCTCCGTCGGAGCGGAGGTCGAGGCAATCGAGCGGCTCGCTGACGGCGTCGACGTCCTGTCCCGCAGGCCTGCCGGCTCACGCCTCAACGACGTCCTGATCATCAGTGTCGGCGCCATGAGCGAGCTCGCCCTTGATGTCTCGAACCGGCTGGGAGCGCAGGGAATCAGCTCCACGGTCATCGATCCGCGCTGGCTCCTCCCGGTCCGGCGCTCGGTCATCGACCTGGCCGCGGAGCACCGCATCGTGATCGTCATCGAGGACGGCGTGCGCGCCGGTGGTGTCGGATCCAGGATCCGGCAGGAGATGCGGACGGCGGGCGTCGACACTGCACTCAACGAGGTCGGTCTTCCGGTGGAGTTCCTCGATCACGGAACGCGCAACCAGGTCCTCGAGCGCGTGGGGCTGACGGCCCAGAAGATCACGCACGACGTCGTCGCCCAGGTTCTCGGAACGAAGGTGCCGGTTGCCCGCCCGATCGCCGGGGACCAGTCGCCGGTCACGGGTCAACTGCCCAAGCACTAGGGCTCACCGACGGCACGCCGCACGGCGCGGAATGCCGTCGGTCAGCCGGTGAAGGCGTCCGCGAAGGACACGACCACGGATACGGCCATCGCCAGGATGAGCAGCAGTGCGATGACCCACGACCATTCCGCTGCGACGCGGCGCGCCCTTGGTCCTACCTGCAGCACGCCGGTGCTCATGGTGTGCGCGGTCACGGCGACGAAGACCACGAGCATGACTGCCCAGACCGCGATGCAGTAGAGACACAGGATGTGGATCACGAAGAGGGCCTGGAACCAGAGCCAGGCGACGAAGGAGAGGCCCGCTGTCACGCCGGCCTGGAGGCCGAGCCAGTACCAGCGGGCGAACCGGGCGCCTGCGAGCAACCCCATCGCCGTCGTGATGACGACGGCGAAGGCGACGATGCCGATCAGCGGATTGGGAAAGCCGAAAAGACTTGCCTGCGCTGTTTGGAACACATCGCCGCAGGAGATCAAGGGACTGACATCGCACGTCGTGACGTAGTCCGGATCGGCGTACAGGGCGAGGCGCTCGAGCACGAGTTGTGCGGACGCCGCCCAACCGATCGTCCCGGAGACCAGGAGGACGATGGGCAGCCTCCCCGCGGTGCGCCGGCCGTGATCAGGTCCACCCGCGTCCGTCGTGTCGGAGGCGTTCGTCGTCCTGCGGGTGTCCATGCCGGTGCTCCTTCCGCCGTGCGCTGCCTCTGGGGTCCGTGCGCCGATAGATCACTTCGAGGCGAACCCGTCCGACGAGGCGGCGGGTCACTCCGGATGGTCCTCCCGGGCGAGTCTAGCCCGGGTTGCGAGGCCCGTTCGAAGGGCGGTGTGAGACAATAGCGAAGGCTGGCGCGGGAACCACATTCCTACGCCGGTCCAGTGACAGGCTTCCGTTCCGCGAGCGATGCTTCCGTCCTACCGAGTCCGCCACGTCGGCGGAAGTAGGCAGAATCCGCTCGTGGGACCCACCGTCGACAACGGCGGCTGAGTTGGAAAAGCGCCACTGGTCTCCGAGTGATTCCGCACCCCCAAGACGGTGTGACCTCGGACGATATGACAACGACTTCCGGTCAGCCGCCGGGCGAAGGGCCCGCGGCCGGCCGACATACCGCCCTGAAGGGCGCTGGAATGTGGCCGGCGCCGCAGGGGCTTGGAGCGAGTACCCATGGATCAGTCAGAACAGCAGGGGAACGAACAGAACGTAACGGAAGCACCGTCTATCGCCCCGGACAGCCAGGGCCAGGCCGCTCCCGCAAAGGCACCGAGGAAGCGCCGCACCGCGAGCGCACCGGCTGGAGCGCCTCCTACCCCGCCGGTAACGACGGCAGAACCGGACCTGGACGTGGTGCCGGTCCGCAAGCGGGCAACGCGGGCCCGCAAGCCGGTCGTCGCGGAGGATCGCGGGAATGCCGAGACCGCAGCAATTCCGGATGATTCTCAGGCAGCGGCAGCGACGGCGAGCCCTGCTCCGGCAGCCGCACCGGCAAAGGCGCCGCGTGCACGACGTCGCGCAGCGACGGCCGAAGCAGGTCCGGCCGGCACCGTCCACACCAGTACCGTCGAGCCCTCCGCCGTCGAGCCCTCCGCCGTCGAGTCCTCCGCCGTCGAGTCCGCCCCCGTCGAGTCCGGCTCGGGCGAGCCCACTGCCGTCGATTCCACTGCCGTTGCCGCGGCATCATCCGCACCTGTCCGCGCGCCCCGCACGCGTCGTCGTGCTGCGACGGCAGAGGCAGGCCCGGCCAGCGTCGCCCCGCCCAGTGCTGTCGCGTCCAACGCCGTTGCGCCCGCCTCCTCGGAGTCCGTCCCCGCGGACGCCACGGCAGAGCCCGCCGCCGACGCCGCCGGTGCGGTCGATACCAACGACCGGGCTGCCGAGCAGAAGCCCGCGCGCACGCGCCGGACCGCGTCCAGGCGTCGCTCCCGCAGGGCGTCGGAGCCCGCGCAGGCAGAGGATCCCGCAGGAGCAGCACCGGCAGCCGCGGAGGCAGTCAGCCCGGACACCAGCCCCGAACAGTCGGCCTCCCTCGCGCAGAAGGAGACCCCGGAGGACGCAACCGGCGAGCCGTCGGTTGACGAGAATCGTTTCGATCCGTTCGCCGTACCCGAGTCACCCCTCTCGCTGCTGTTCCACGCGCCCGACCTGAGCGCCGTCACAGTGCCCTCGGTGAAGGTCGCGCCACCTGTCGAAGACAGTTCCGACGAGGAGGCTTCGGAGGAATCCGGCCGCCGTTCTCGCCGCAGCCGCCGCACCCGTGGTCGCAGTCGCACCGACGCCGGCCAGAACGTGACGGACGATGTCGAGGCGGAGGGGACGGACGAGCAGCCCCGCCCGAACGGTCCCGAGGAGGGCGCTGGTGTCACGTCACGACGGCGCCGCCGACGCCGCCGGGGAGACCAGGATCTCGAGTTGGCCGGTGGTGAGGACGACGATCCCCCCAACACCGTCACACGGGTGCGCGCTCCCCGCCAGGCGAGTGAGCCGGTGTCCGACCGCGTGACGAGCGTCCGTGGCTCCACGCGCCTCGAGGCCAAGAAGCAGCGCCGCCGCGAGTCCCGCGACACGGGTCGGCGCCGGCAGGTCATCACCGAGGCCGAGTTCCTCGCCCGGCGTGAGTCGGTGGACCGCCAGATGATCGTGCGACAGCGCGATGACAGGATCCAGATCGGTGTGCTGGAGGACGGGATCCTGGCGGAGCACTTCGTCTCCAAGACGCAGCAGGATTCGCTGATCGGGAACGTCTACCTCGGCAAGGTGCAGAACGTGCTGCCCAGCATGGAGGCCGCCTTCGTCGACATCGGACGCGGCCGGAATGCGGTGCTCTACGCAGGCGAGGTCAACTGGGACGCCGCGGGCCTCGACGGGCAGCCGCGGCGTATCGAACTCGCGCTGAAGTCGGGCGATCCCGTCCTCGTGCAGGTGACGAAGGACCCCGTGGGCCACAAGGGAGCGCGGCTGACAAGCCAGATCTCGTTGCCCGGACGCTACCTGGTCTACGTGCCCGGCGGATCCATGACGGGCATCTCCCGCAAGCTGCCGGACGTCGAGCGGAACCGCCTCAAGCGCATCCTCAAGGACCGCCTGCCGGAGAACGCCGGCGTAATCGTCCGTACTGCGGCCGAGGGCGCCAGCGAGGAGGAGCTCACGCACGACATCAACCGCCTCCGGGCGCAGTGGGAGGAGATCGAGCGCAAGGCCGGCTCCACGAAGACCCTTGCGCCCGAGTTGCTCTACGGCGAGCCCGACCTCACCATCAAGGTGGTCCGCGACGTCTTCAACGAGGACTTCTCGAAGCTCGTGGTCTCGGGAGAGGATGCCTGGGACACCATCGAGGCCTACGTCATGTACGTGGCACCGGACCTCGTCGGCAGGCTCGAGAAGTGGACGAGCGATGAGGACATCTTCGCTGCATCGCGCATCGACGAGCAGATTGCGAAGGCCCTGGACCGCAAAGTCTTCCTGCCGTCGGGGGGGTCCCTCGTAATCGACCGCACCGAGGCGATGACCGTCGTCGACGTCAACACCGGCAAGTTCACGGGTAGTGGCGGCAACCTCGAAGAGACGGTCACGAAGAACAACCTCGAGGCGGCCGAAGAGGTCGTCCGCCAGCTGCGGCTCCGCGACATCGGCGGAATCATCGTCATCGACTTCATCGACATGGTGCTCGAGGCCAACCGGGACCTCGTGCTCCGCCGCCTCGTCGAGTGCCTCGGCCGGGACCGGACCAAGCACCAGGTCGCCGAGGTGACCTCGCTGGGCCTGGTCCAGATGACGAGGAAGCGCATGGGTACCGGCCTGCTCGAAGTCTTCGGTGAGGATTGCGAGCACTGCGCAGGACGCGGCGTCGTCACCCACATGGAGCCCGTCGAGCACCGCCGTTCCGCGACCGCCCCCGAGGCACAGCAGCAGGTGCGCCAGGACAAGCCGTCCCGGAGCGAGCGCAAGCGCAATCGGGGCCGTGGTGGTCAGCAGCAGGATGAAGGCATCGCACTGCCACCGGCACCGGTGGCGGAGAGCCCGGACCGCGCCGCCAAGGCGGAGGCGGCCCGTGCCGCACTCGCCAGCATCGCGGCCGCGACCCACCATGCCCACGAGGAGTCGGCCGAGCAGGCGACTGCGGAGCCCGATGTCCAGGTGACCGATGCCGTCCTGACCATCAACGGTGAGACCGTAACGCTGCCGCGCGCGGACAACCGTCGGCCGGAGATGCAGGACGGTCAGGCCGAGCCGGCGACGCGGCTGACGCTCGACAGCCTCAGTGAGGCCTTCAACAGGAGGCCCGCAGTGGATGATGCCGGACGCGAGGACGAAGTGCCCGAAGCGCCGGCCACCGCCGGCGGAGACAGTGCGGAGGAGGAATCCGCCGTCGTTCCTCCACGCACCGACGTAGCCGCCCGTCGTTCCCGTCCGCGCCGCGTAGCACGCAGCGCGCAGGGCGCAGCGGACACGACGATCGAGACGCAGGGAGCGGGAGCCGTCGAGCCTTCCGGGACGCGCCACGTCGCCAAGGGTCAGCCCGTCGTGCGGAAGCCCGAAACCGCCGCTGCCGAGCCGCTGATCTTCGGCGTTGGTGTGCCCGCCTCGGAGCTGTAGGCGCTGACGGGCCCGGACGATCGTCCGATGCCCGTCCACCCCCAGAGGCCGGAGTCCGTCAGGGCTCCGGCCTCTGGGGTCCCCGCAGCTTCCCGTCCTGCTCCTGCCCCGCTCCCGAGCGCGGCCGTCCGGCTGGGATAGGCTTGTCTGTGACACGGGGTGCCCTGCCAGATGCGGGGCTGAGATCAAACCCGTCGAACCTGATCTAGTGGGCGCACGCGCCCGTGGCCTAGCGGAGGGATGTCACCCATGGATACTGTCCGTGCACCGGGGACGAAGAACAGCTCGCGGATTCCGAACGTGCTCAGCATCGCCGGCTCTGATCCGAGCGGCGGGGCCGGCGTCCAGGCCGACATCAAGAGCATCAGCGCGAACGGCGGCTACGCGATGGCCGTGCTGACGGCCCTGACGGCGCAGAACACGCAGGGCGTGTCGGCCGTCCACACGCCGCCCTTAGCCTTCCTCCGGCAACAGCTCGACGCCGTCGCCGAGGATGTGGCCATCGATGCCGTGAAGATCGGAATGCTCGGCAGTGCGGACGTCGCCCGGGCGGTCGCCGAGTGGCTCGACGACGTCCGCGTGCCGGTCGTGGTGCTGGATCCGGTCATGGTCGCGACCAGCGGAGCTCGCCTGCTCGACGACGACGCCGTGCGCGCCGTCGTGGACCTGGCCCGGCGGGCGTCCCTGGTCACCCCCAACATTCCCGAACTCGCGGTGCTGGTCGGCGCCGAACCGGCGACGTCGTGGGCCGATGCCCTGGAGCAGGGGAGTGTCCTTGCCGCACTGCTGAATACGCGTGTCCTTGTGAAGGGTGGGCACCTGCCGGGGGAGCGGTGCCCCGACGCGCTCATCCTCCCGCCCGGGCGGCCTGCGGACGCGGTCGCCTTCGACGGCATGCGGATAACGACGACGAACACCCACGGGACAGGCTGCTCACTCTCCTCAGCCATCGCCACACGATACGCGGTGACGTCGGACTGGCCCGCCGCGGTGCGTGAGGCGAAGTTCTGGCTGGAAGGAGCGCTGCGCGCGGCGGATCACCTGGAGGTGGGTGCAGGCAGCGGACCCGTGCACCACTTCCACTCCGCATTCCACGCCGCCGCCGGCACGGGGTCGCACGAACGATTCACCGACCTGGCATGGAGGCGGAGCGCAGCGACCCGCCGGCACATCCTCGACCTCCCCTTCATTCGCGCCCTGACCGATGGCAGCCTCTCCACCGCCGACTTCGCCTACTACCTGCAGCAGGACGCGCTGTACCTGCGCGAGTACTGCGGTGTGCTCGCCAGGACTGCCGCCATGGCTCCGACGGACGACGAGCAGCTCTTCTGGTTGTCGGCCGCGACGTCGTGCCTCCGGACCGAGGCGGAGCTGCACCGGACCTGGCTGGATGCGGCGGGCTTGCGCTTCGGCGAGGGCGAAGCCGGACCCGCCACGCGCGCCTACTGCGATCACCTGACGGCCACCGCCGTCCGTGGTTCCTACGCTGAGCTCGTCGCGGCCGTCCTGCCGTGCTTCTGGCTCTATGCGGCCGTCGGCGACTGGATCCAGGAGCAGGCGCAGTCGCCGCTCGAGGGCAGCGATACCCGGCACCCATATGCGGACTGGATCGCGACCTACGCGGACGCCGACTTCGCGGCAGCCACCGAGCGTGCGAAGCAGATATCGGACGAAGCGCACCGTCGCGGCTCGGAAGCCGAACGGGAGGCCATGCTCGCGGCGTTCCTCCGGTCCGCAGCCTACGAGCGGGACTTCTTCGACGCGCCCCGGGTCCAGCGGCTGCCCGCCGCGACCCGGGAGCCCGCTGATTTGCGGGAAGACGCTGTTCTGACGTAATCTGGACCCTCGGTGCACTCGCCTGTTAACCGGCATGTCCGGCGGCAACTGTGCAGGGATTCCACATTGCGCATCATGTCCACCGACACCGGCAGCCCCAGGGCAGCGGCGGTCGTGGACGCGCAGCGCGGATCCGGCACGAAGGGCGACCTCCAGGATTGCTGCCAGGGCGCACCCAGGTTTTTTCATCAGAAGTCAAGATTGTCGAGAGAAGTGAGTTCCCAAGTGGTGTACGCGATTGTCCGCGCAGGCGGCCGCCAAGAAAAGGTTTCTGTAGGAGACCTCGTTACCCTTGACCGCGTCACCGGTCAGGCAGGAAGCACGTTCAAGCTGCCCGCCCTCCTTCTGGTAGACGGCGCCAAGATCACCTCCGCAGCGGAGGACCTCGCGAAGGTCACCGTCACTGCCGAGATCGTCGAGAATCTTCGTGGACCGAAGATTGTCATCCAGAAGTTCAAGAACAAGACCGGCTACAAGAAGCGCCAGGGTCACCGTTCGGAACTGACCCGCGTCAAAATCACAGGTATCGCGTAGTCCCTCCGGGCTCCGATCGGTCAAGCAGACACTTCAGCGAAGGCAGGCATAACTCATGGCACATAAGAAGGGCGCAAGCTCCACTCGCAACGGCCGCGACTCGAACGCACAGTACCTCGGCGTCAAGCGCTTCGGTGGCCAGGTCGTCAAGGCCGGCGAGATCATCGTCCGCCAGCGCGGCACCCACTTCCACCCGGGCGCCAATGTCGGCCGCGGTGGCGACGACACCTTGTTCGCACTCGAAGCAGGTGCCGTCGAATTCGGTACCCGCCGCGGACGCAAGGTCGTCAACATCGTAGGTGCGGCAGCAGAGTAATCTGCCTGCTGAGCATGCACTGACCGTGCACCAAGCATTCGGGTGGGGTGAGCCTCTTCGGCTCGCCCCACCTTCTTTTAAGCCGACCAGGGTCGGCACAGTGAAGCATTTGTAGAAGGAGACCGACGTGGCGAGCTTCGTTGACCGCGTAGTCCTGCACGTATCCGGAGGCACCGGTGGCCACGGCTGCGTCTCCGTCCACCGCGAGAAGTTCAAGCCCCTCGGCGGGCCCGACGGCGGCAACGGCGGCGATGGCGGCGACGTCATCCTCCGCGTCGACCACCAGACGACGACACTCCTCGATTACCACCACGCCCCCCACCGGCACGCCACGAACGGCGGCAACGGCATGGGTGACTGGCGCGGCGGCAAGAGTGGGGAGACCCTCATCCTGCCCGTGCCCGACGGCACCGTCGTCAAGACGAAGGACGGCGAGGTGCTCGCCGACCTCGTGGGAGACGGCACCGAGTTCGTCGTCGCCGCGGGCGGTCAGGGCGGTCTCGGCAATGCCGCGCTGTCGTCCCAGAAGCGCAAGGCTCCCGGGTTCGCGCTGCTCGGCATCCCGGGTGACGAGCGCGACGTCGTCCTCGAACTCAAGTCCATCGCGGACATCGCCCTCGTGGGGTTCCCGTCGGCCGGAAAGTCCAGCCTGATCGCGGCCATGTCCGCTGCGAGGCCGAAGATCGCCGACTACCCCTTCACGACCCTCGTGCCGAATCTCGGCGTCGTCGAAGCCGGATCGACGCGATTCACGATCGCCGACGTCCCAGGGCTCATCGAGGGCGCGAGCGAGGGCAAGGGCCTCGGCCACCACTTCCTGCGCCATGTGGAGCGTTGCGCCGCCCTCGTGCACGTCCTGGACTGTGCAGCCCTCGAAGCGGACCGTGATCCGCTCAACGACCTCGCGATCATCGAGCGCGAGCTGGAGAAGTACGCCGTCGACATGAGTTTCGCTGGGCCCGACGGCGACGTCGTCCCCCTGAACGAGCGCCCGCGGCTCGTCGCCCTCAACAAGGTGGATGTCCCCGACGGCAAGGACATGGCGGGCTTCGTCCGTCCCGAGCTCGAAGCACGCGGCTACCGTGTGTTCGAGGTGTCCGCGTCCAGCCACGAGGGGCTGCGCCAGCTCGGCTTCGCCATGGCCGAGATCGTCGAGAACGCCCGGAAGGCCGTCGCGACAGCACCGCCGAAGGTCGCGCCTCCCGTCCTGCGGCCGCGGGGCGTCAACGCTGCCTCGTTCCGGATCCGCAACGAGGAGAAGGACGCGCTGCCGCTGTTCCGTGTCCTCGGCGAGAAGCCCGAGCGCTGGGTCAAGCAGACAGACTTCACCAATGACGAGGCGGTCGGCTATCTCGCGGACCGCCTCGCGAAGCTCGGCGTGGAGGAGCAGCTCTTCAAATCCGGTGCCAAGCCGGGCGACACCGTGGTGATCGGCGAGGGTGACGGCGTCGTCTTCGACTGGGAGCCCACAATGATGGGTGGCGCCGAACTGCTCGCCGGACCGCGTGGCTCCGATCTGCGCCTCGCCGAGTACATCCGGCCGACGCGCGAGCAGAAGCGCGAGGAGTACCAGGAGCGGAAGGACGCCAAGGCCGCGGCCCGGGCCGACCTCGAGGCCGACCGCAAGGCAGGTATCTGGACCGAGTCCGTGCAGAACCGCAAGCCGACTGCCCCTGCCCGGCAGGAAGCAGACGCCGAGTCCCAGGACTAGGCGCGCGTGGCCCCGGAACAGTCCCGGCAGCCGCTGGCCTCCCGCTCGGAGCTTGCCGCTGCAGGCAGGATCGTCGTCAAGGTCGGTTCGTCGTCGTTGACCTCCGTCTCCGGGGGTATCTCCGGCGAGGCCCTCGTGGGCCTCGCCGATGTCCTCGCCTCGCGGCGTACCGCCGGCACGGAGATCATCCTGGTGTCCTCGGGAGCGATCGCCGCGGGTCTGGCGCCCCTGGGCCTCGCCCGGCGACCGTCCCAGCTGTCCTCGCAGCAGGCGGCCGCGAGTGTGGGGCAGGGCCTGCTGATGGCCGAGTACTCGCAGGCATTCGCAGCGCACGGCGTCACGGTGAGCCAGATCCTGCTCACCGCTGACGACCTCATCCGGCGATCGCACTACGCCAACGCCCACCGGGCCATGGAGCGGCTCCTGAATTTCGGTGTCGTCCCCATCGTGAACGAGAACGATACGGTCGCAAGCCACGAGATCCGCTTCGGTGACAACGACCGCCTGGCGGCGCTCGTCGCCCACCTCGTCAAGGCGGATGCGCTCGTGCTCCTGTCCGACGTGGACGCGCTCTACGATGGTCCACCCGGTGCGGGCGCCAGCCGTATTCCGCTCGTCACCTCTCCTGCGGACCTCGACGGCGTGACCATCGGTCGCGCGGGCAAGGCAGGGGTCGGCACGGGCGGCATGGTCACGAAGGTAGAGGCTGCGACGATCGCTGCGTCCTCCGGCATCCCCGCCCTCGTCACGTCGACCGCCAACGCAGCCGCTGCGCTGCGCGGAGACGACATCGGCACCTGGTTCACGGCGACCGGCAAACGCCAGCCCATCCGATTGCTCTGGTTGGCGCACCTCGCGCGCGTCCTCGGCACCCTCGTGCTCGACGACGGTGCGGTGCGTGCGGTGGGGGAGCGCCGACGGTCCCTGCTGCCTGCCGGCGTGGTCGGCGTCTCCGGAGCCTTCGAGGCAGGCGATCCCGTGCAGCTCGTCGACGGGGACGGGACCGTGGTGGCGCGGGGCCTCGTCAACTACAGCTCGACGGAGCTTCCCCGCATGCTCGGACGCTCCACCCACGACCTGGCGGACGAGTTCGGCGCGGAGTACGAACGGTCCGTGGTGCACGTCAACGATCTCGTGGTGCTTCACGCCCCGGTCGTGTCATGAGGCGTCGTTCCGAGACCGCGAGAGCGACCGCTCGGTAGAATGCTGCAATGACCGACCTGAAGACCGAGCCCACGATCCGGAACGACAACGCCGAGGCATTGTCCCCGGATGAGCTCACCCGGGCTGTCCACGCCATCACGGACAGGGCCCGCGTGGCATCCCGCATCCTCGGCCGGGTCACCCGCGCCCGCAAGGATCGCGTCCTCCTCGCCATCGCCGACGCCCTCGTCTCCCGGCGCGACCTCGTACTGGCAGCCAACAGGTCCGACGTCGAGCGCGGGCGTGCCGCCGGCACCTCGGAGTACATGCTGGACCGGCTGAGCCTCGACCCCGAGCGCATCGGGCTCCTGGCGGACGCGCTCGCTCAGCTGGCAGGCCTCCCTGACCCCGTCGGCACCGCCGTTCGGGCGGAGACGTTGCCCAACGGCCTGCGCATGCGGCAGGTCCGGGTGCCCCTCGGTGTCGTCGCCGCCATCTACGAGGCGCGCCCCAACGTCACCGTGGACATCGTCGGGTTGGCGCTCAAGAGCGGGAACGCCGTCATTCTCCGCGGCGGCAGCGCGGCCGCGGCTACGAACGGCGCGCTCGTCGGAATCATCCGGGACACCCTCGAGGACCAGGGACTGCCCGACGACGCCGTCCTCACCATCGACGAGTTCGGCAGGGAGGGCGCCCAGGTGCTGATGCAGGCGCGCGGGCGGATCGACGTCCTGATCCCTCGGGGAGGGCGCGACCTCATCCAGTCCGTCGTGACCACGGCGCGCGTCCCCGTGATCGAGACGGGCGAGGGCAACGTGCACATCCTTCTCGACGAGAGCGCGGACGAGGAGATGGCCACCGACATCCTGCTCAACGCGAAGACGCAGCGCCCCAGTGTGTGCAACACGGTGGAGACGCTGCTCGTGCACCACCGATCGGCAGCGGCCCCCGGTGTCCTTGCGGCGCTCCTCCGCGCCGGCGTGACCCTCCACGTCGATGACCGCGCGAGGGCCCTGCTGCCCGAGGGCGCGGACGCGCCGTCCGCGACGGATGAGGACTGGGGTCGGGAGTACATGCAACTCGACCTCGCCGTCAGGACGGTCGACAGCGTCGGGGAGGCGCTCGAGCACATCCGGCGGTGGAGTACCGGCCACAGCGAGGCCATCATCACGAACAACCTGGCATCATCGGAGGAATTCGTCGCCGGCGTCGATTCCGCAGCCGTGCTGGTCAACGCGTCGACGCGGTTCGTCGACGGCGGTGAGCTGGGCCTCGGTGCCGAGGTCGGCATCTCCACCCAGAAGATGCATGCGCGCGGACCCATGGGACTGTCGGAGCTCACGACCACGAAGTGGATCGTGCAGGGCTCGGGTCAGGTCCGACGCTGACAGCTGTCGCGCGGCTGCCGGGGACGTGCACCATTGCGCGTACCATGGGAGGGAACTCTCGCGCCGGGCGGAAGCGGACCGGCGATACCTGACCTGACAGAGGAACCACGATGCTCTACTCCCTCGGCAGCGCACTGCTGGCGAACGAAGCCATGGAACACCACACCGAACTGCCGATGCCTGCCATCGCGTACGGGCTGATCGCCATGGGCATCCTGCTCACCCTCATGATCGTCACGGTGTCCTTCGCGAACGTCCGCAACCGGCACGAGGCCGTCGAGGAGCACACGGACCCGCACAAGCAGCACGCGAACAATCACGACCACGGCGAAGCGAACCGGCACTAGCGGTCTCGGTGGCAGCAGAGAGTATCGAACGGGACGTCATGGGCGGGCCCCGGCAGCGGCACCATGACGGGTCTCCGTGGCGCCTCGGCGTCATGGGCGGAACCTTCGACCCCATCCACCACGGCCACCTCGTAGCCGCGAGTGAGGTCGCATCGGTCTTCGACCTGGACGAGGTCGTCTTCGTCCCCACGGGCCAACCGTGGCAGAAGGCCGACAAGGACGTCACAGCTGCTGAGCACCGCTACCTGATGACGGTCGTCGCCACGGCATCCAATCCCAGCTTCACGGTGAGCCGGGTGGACATCGACCGGCCGGGTCCGACCTTCACGATCGACACCCTGCGCGACCTGAAAGTGGAGCGGCCCGACGCCCAACTGTTCTTCATCACGGGTGCCGACGCCATGGCGCAGATCCTCACGTGGAAGAACGCGGAGGAGCTGTGGTCCCTGGCCCACTTCATCGGGGTGACACGGCCGGGGCACGAGCTGAACGGCCGTGGGCGTGACGTGAGCCTGCTCGAGGTGCCGGCCATGGCGATCTCCAGCACGGACTGCAGGCGACGCGTCGGCGAGGAGAAGCCGGTCTGGTACCTCGTACCGGACGGTGTCGTGCAGTACATCGCCAAGCACCGGCTCTACCGGCGTGAGGTGCACCGCGGGGAGCGGCAACTTCCCGCATCGGACAACGACGAAGTCTTTCCCGCGGAAGGAAAGCACGGGGGTAACCCCACCTCCGTACAACAACCAACTGGGTGAATCAGCAATGAGCAAGGCAAACGACGACGCACCGCTCACAGGGTCATCTCCAGCGGACAGTGTCGAGTCACCGGGGCTCGACGTGACGCGCAGCGACACCACCGGTGTCCTCGAGGGCGCCTCCGAGCAGGCATCCGTCGACGGCGCATCGCGACGCAGCAGGCGGGCCGCGGAGGCACCCGTGGACGCCGTGCCCGAGCAGCGCAGGGAGCGCGAGTCGCAGGCCCGTGCGCGCAACCGGGAAGCGCTGAGGGCGTACCGCGCGCTGGCTGAGAGCCAGGCCGTCCAGGGCGAGGACGGCGCCCGCGTCGAGACTCCCACCCGTCGCCAGCTGCGGTTGCAGCAGGCTCAGACCCGCGCAGGGGCTCCGGAAATCGCCGAGGTCGATACGGCCGCGCAGGGTGCCCCATCCACCGCCCCCGGTGCAGTGGCCCGCGCCGAGGACGAAGCTGCCGGAGAGGAAGCCGGAGTTCCGTCGGCGGCGGTATCCGAAGGGCTCGCGGAAGTACTGCCAGGTGGGCCTGCAGCGAGTGCTGGGGATGTGCGGACGGGAGCTTCCGTGGCGCGTCCGTCCGGGGAGCCGTTGCCGGGGGGCCGCAGGGATCGGAGGCGGCAGCAGACCGCCCCGACGGTAGCGGTGCAGGCGGGAGCGGATCCGGCGAACACCACGACGGCGGACGCGCCGAAGGCCCGCAGCGTCGAGGACATGACCGTCGAGGAGGCGCTTGCAGCGCGGCAGGCGATCGTCGAGGACGCCCGGGAGCACGCGGCCGAGCTCAATGCCAGCGGCACGGATGATCCTTTCACCGTCAACCTGGAAGTCCTGTCGCAGCAGAAGGCCCTCGCCGAGCGGGCCGCCGTCCTGAACTCACGTGCGCGCCGCATGCAGGAGCTGTCCGAGCAGAACCAGCAGCGCAGACCGGCCGCGAATGACCCGACCGCTGCCCACAACCTGTCGATCGTCGCTCCGCCCGAGTTCGTGCGGGTGCCGGGTGCGGCGCAGTCGGTCCTGCGGGCTCCCTCGACCTCCCACGTACCCGTCGTGCTCCCGCGGCCGCGCCGGGCCCCGGCTGCACCGCCTGCCGCCCGCGAGGAACCCGCAGGTGCGGAGCGTGAGGAGGAGAAGGTCGACGGCGGCGAGGAGACGGAGCCGATCGAGGCCCGGAGCGCCTTCGGTCTCGAACCGCTCGACGCGATGACCGCGGGGCTCGGACGGCTCCGCCGGCTGCGCTACATCCAGTATTCGTTGCTCGGCGTGGGCGCAGGCGCCCTCACAACCGGGATAATAATGACAGTCAGCTCCCTCAATGGGTGAAACTGCTGGCCACACACAAGGAGATCAGTGAGCGCTACCGAACAGTCCATCGGCATTGCCCGCACAGCGGCACACGCCGCGGCGGACAAGATCGCCCAGGAAATCGTCGCCATCGACGTCAGTGACCGGCTTGCGATCACGGACGTCTTCGTGATCGCTTCCGCGCCGAGCGAGCGGCAGGTGAACGCCATCGTCGACGGCATCGAGGAGGAGTTGTCGAAGCAGGGTCTCAAGCCGGTGCGGCGCGAAGGTCGCAGCGAGGGCCGCTGGGTGCTTCTCGACTACGCCCAGGTGGTCGTCCACGTCCAGCATGAGGAGGATCGGGTGTTCTATGCGCTCGACCGGCTCTGGAAGGATTGCCCCTCGATCGATCTCCAGCTCGAGGGAGCGCTGCAGAGCTCACCGCAGGCCGCGTCCGACGACGCAGCGGAGTGACGCGGCACCCCCACGCCGATCCGGCTGCACGTCGCATCATCTTCTGGCGCCACGGGCGCACGGAGTGGAACCGGTCCGGGCGCTTCCAGGGCCAGGAGGACATCGACCTCGACGAGACAGGTCGTGAGCAGGCGGCACGTGCTGCGGAGGTGCTCGCGGCGCGTCAGCCTTCGCTGATCGTCGCGTCCGATCTGCGGCGGGCAGCGGATACCGCGGCCGCTCTGTCCGGACTCAGCGCACTGGAGGTCACCTATGACGTCCGGCTGCGCGAGACGAACGGTGGGCAGTGGCAGGGTCTGTCCTTCGCGGAGATCGACGAGAAGTTCGCCGAGGACAATGCCGCCTGGCGCGCGGGAGACCCCGAGGTGCGGGCAGGCGGAGCAGAGAGCCGCCTGGATGTGGGTCGGAGGATGCTCGCGGCCGTCACCGAGGCCGTCGAGCGCGTAGCGCCGTCGGAGACGCTCGTGGTCGTCAGTCATGGAGGTGCGATCCGGGCAGCCCTGGCAGCACTGATGGGGCTTCCGCCGAAGCGCTGGGGCGCCCTTGCCGGCCTCTCGAACTGCCACTGGTCGGAGGTCCACGAGGTGGTGGGCAGGGATGACGCGCTCTTCGGGTGGCAGCTGACCGAGCACAACGTCGGTCTCGGTTCGTTGCCGGTCGAGCCACTCGAGGGCTGAGGCGGAGGAGTCGGCCGATTTGGCGAAGTGGTCGAAATTTACTACACTAATCAAGTTGCTTCGGAGGGGTAAGACCTTCTGAGAGCAGTGAAGTACGGGGCTATGGCGCAGCTGGTAGCGCACCTGCATGGCATGCAGGGGGTCAGGGGTTCGAATCCCCTTAGCTCCACAACGAACCGCTGGACTACAGGGCGAAAGCCCTGGTCCGGCGGTTTTTTGTTGCCCTCAAAGGGCTCGTCCCGTAGCTGCGCCATGGTCCAGGGCGGTCGGCGAGCACCGATCCGGGGGGGGCTGGTCGAGCAGATAGGCACGAGCCTGCCGGCAGCCCTAGGCGGCCTCTTCCTGAGGAGCCGGGCTGCGGACGGGCAGCATCAAGACCTGAGCAGGCAGCTTCCCGCGCAGGGTCACCTGGATGGGTAGGGGAGGCATCAGCCGCCCCCGCTCGATGGTCTCGAGGGTTCGCCGGGACTGGGGGATGGGGGCCCCCGAGTCGGCGTCGTGGTACTCGCCCGGATGGGTGATCATGGTCTGCTGTCTCTCTTTGACGATGCACGAGTTGCGTGTGCAGGTACTTCGTTGCCGCTTGTGGCTGGGCCTTGTACGAGATCGGGCCTGCGGCAAGCAGGCCCGCAGTCCGCGTGAGGTACTGCCGGCCATCGACCACAGGCGCACGGACCGAGGCCACCGAGGTATCAGGCGCCGAGCATCCGGGCTGCCGCTGCCTCCGCCTCCAGCTGCTCGTCCGACAGGACGGTCCCCCGCAGGAACCCGCTGCGGCGAAGGAGAGCCCTGACTTCCTCCACGCTGTAGGGGTCGGGCCAGCGGCTGTGGACCACGACGTGGCAGCTGGGGCACAGCGGAATCAGATCCACCAGGGCGTCCGGGCTATAGGTCTCGTCGATGTGCGCGAGGGGAGTGATGAGATGTACCTGTACCAGGTCTGCCGCAGCCACGCCGTAGACCTGCTCGAAGTCGAGTCCGCAGGCATGGCAGGCGGATCCGCGATGGGCCAGCGCGACCCTGCGGAGATCCCCGTCATGCTCGAATGAATTGACGGCGATGCGGGTCACCGCCGAGGCCGGCAAGGCGCCGGGTACTGGAAAGACCGAAGCCGCCTCCGGCGCGTTGGCCTCCGCCCAGAGAGCGCGCAGTGCGGTCTCGGCCGAGCCGCTCACGACGAGCGCATCGAACTCCGTGGTGGCGAGCTCCGGAATGCGCTCGGCAACCAGATACATCCCGACCTGGTCGCCATGGGCCAGCAGCACGTCGACGTCGATGTCCAGGCGCACTTTACCCGTTGCCGTGCGTCCGCTGATGCCCGCCAGGGTGCCGTGCCCGATGAGTCCGCGCATTGCCTGCTGCCGGCCGACGACGAGAAACCAGACATCCATCCCCGGGTCGAGGGCTGCCGGGGAGGGAATTGTCCAGGCCCGCCGCAGCACACCTGCTTTCCTCACGGTCTGCATGTCGGCGGGATACGTGCCGGTCCACTGGGACTCGTCGGGGTTCCATGCAAGGATTACGGCCGCCATGCATCGAGTGTGCCATGCGCCCTTCCGGTGCGGCTTCCGTGCGGGGTCGGCGTCGGGCCGGTCGGCGGTGGGGGTGTCAGCCCTGCAGCAGCCAGCCCACGGCCTCGTCCCGATCGGTGAAGAACCGGGTCTCGATGGGAGACCTCACCGCGAAAGCGGTGAGGACGAGGTCGACGGCGTCCGAACCGAGGATGGCTATCCTCGGGGAGTGCCGGTAGGCAAGAACCGCGTCCCTCGCGTCGCGGGTGATTTCCCTCAGGCCGGAGACCTCGACCAGCAGGGGGAGATTCGGGCGTCCCCGGGCCTGGATGGCCGCGGCCGCAAGGTGATGTCGGCCCTATCGATGACGAGGTCCGGCTGCCAGCGGACATGCAGCATCCCGGCCAGGGCCCTGAGGGAGAACCGGCCGACGTCGTGGCCCTCCGGAGATCGGGGAGCACACCTGCGCATCAGTGCTGTGTGCATCGAGAAGAACCGCCTCATAGGCACCCGCGACGGCTTGTGGCCGCTGCCACGGGCTTCAGCTGAACCACCTCGCGGTGGCGGCCTCGCAAAGCGGAGCGGGCCAGTGTCCATTCGACGCCGAGCCCGGACCGGATGGTTCGGGGAGCCAGTACGATGTGGGGCCCTGTGTACCGACCCGGGGGCAGGCGCTGTGTCAGAGCATCCAACGCGGCTGGCCGTCCCACAGTCCGCGTTCGTCAAAGCTGTCGATGATGTGCCGGACGCCAGGGGCGAGAGCAGGAAGGCCGTCCTCGACAGCGATGAGCGGACCGTAGTGGCGCAGTTCTGCCATCTCGTTGGCGAAGTGCAGCGCGCGTGCATGGTCTGTGGTCAGCCCTGTTCCGCCGGCCGCAACGGCCTCGAGAGCCGCCTGCGCCTTCCCGAACAGGATCGCATGGGCCAGATCGGCAGCAGTGGTCTCCGGGTCCTGCGCCTCCGCGACGTCCCAGCCCGGCAGGATCCTGTCCTCCTTGAGGCGCACGCCCATCGTGTCCCACTCGTGTGCCATTGGATCCCCCGACGCTCGTCTGTCTGCTGACTCGAGGTTCCAGCGTCGCAGCCGCCCGCTGCGCCGACAAGACCGTCCGAACCCGATGTCGTGGTTGTTAGCCGTCCGTGACCTGCGTACCCGCACTCGTGCCGATGCTCCTGCCGTGCCAGACTGGACCGCATGTGTCCACGTTCCGCGGAGTCGCACCCGTCCTCCGACAGCCCCACTGACAGCACCCCGACGAAGCCCGGCACGGAGGATCGCCATCTCGCCGTCCGCCTCGATGACGCCTGGCTCCGCTTCCAGACGCGGCTTGCGATCCGGCGGGGACGAGTGGAGACCGTCATCCCGTACACCGGGTACGGGACGACGTCGTGGGTGCGCGTGCTGGCACGTGTGGTCCTCAGCGACCCGAGGGATACGGGCCGCGGTACGGATGCAGGCCCCCTGAAGCCTCTGCAGGAAGGCATGCGGGGTTGGCGGAACTTCACGAGCGCGCCCGTGGCCCACGCCGTCGTGCACGTCACCATCGGTGACACGGTGCACGACGTCGTCGCGGACCGCGGCGGCGTCGTCGACGCGCGGATCCCCGTCACCCTGGAAGCCGGCTGGCACGACATAACCCTGCACTCGGGTGGCTCGCGGATCGTCGAAGCGCCCGTGAGGATCGTCGCCGACGGAACCGATTTCGGAGTGGTGTCCGACATCGATGACACCGTGATGGTCACGGCGCTGCCTCGGCCGTTCCTCGCGGCCTGGAACACGTTCGTCCTGGACGAGCATGCAAGAACGCCCACCCCCGGCATGGCTGTGCTGTACGAGCGGATCGTTCGGACTCTTCCGTCGGCCCCCGTGCTCTACCTCTCGACGGGTGCCTGGAACGTCGCGCCCACGCTGTCGCGATTCCTCTCCCGTAACCTCTACCCCGCGGGGCCGAAACTGCTGACCGACTGGGGCCCCACGCGTGATCGTTGGTTCCGTAGCGGGCAGGATCACAAGAGAACGTCCCTGGAGCGGCTGGCTGAGGAATTCCCGCACATGAAGTGGCTGCTGGTGGGCGACGACGGCCAGCACGACGAAGCCATCTACTCCGAGTTCGCCCAGCGCCACCCGCAGAACGTCCGGGCGATCGCGATCCGCCAACTGTCCGTGGGCGAGGCTGTGCTCGCGGGCGGCCGTTCGAAGACAGGAGTGCAGCCGACACCGGGCATCCCGTGGATCTATGCCCCGGACGGCGCGGGGATGTCGGACGAGCTCGAGAAACTCGGCATCATCGAGAGCGACGTCCGCTCCGCCGACGTCCCCGAAGAGACCGACGGTATCGAACCCGCGTAGCCGCTCAGGGATTGCGCCAGGCGCCCGACGATCAGCACGTACGAAGAGGAACCATGCCGCCACCGACCTACCCGGCGCTCTCCTACGAGCTGTACCCGCCGCGGAATGCCGCGGCCGAGGACTCGCTCTGGACGACGATCCGGCGCCTGGAGCCGACGCGCCCTGATTTCGTATCGGTCACCTACGGTGCGGCCGGCAGCAACCAGGAGACCGCGATCGATCTCCTCCGCCGCCTCCTGACGGAAACCAGCCTCAGGCCGCTGGCACACCTCACATGCGTCGGCAGCAGCAGGGGTGAGCTCGAGGCGATCGTCGACCGGCTCATCGGCGGTGGTGTCCGCGGCATCCTCGCGCTTCGCGGTGATGCTCCGGACGGCAGCGAGACGCATCCCGGCGAGCTCCAACACGCGGACGAGCTCGTGCGGCTGATCCGGGACGTCGAAGCGAAGCGGTCCGCCCAGCTCGCAGCGGGCAGGGTCTCGGTGGGCGTCGCCGCATACGCGACACGGCACCCGGATTCCCCGAGCGTGGAGCAGGACATCCAGGTCCTTCTGGCCAAGGAGGGCGCGGGGGCCGACTTCGCCATCACCCAGGTCTACTTCCAGCCCGACGACTACTCGGGCCTGGTCAGCCGGGCCCGCGACGCAGGGGTCACGATCCCGATCATTCCCGGCGTCGTGCCGATGACGAGCACACGACGGCTCACGAAGCTGAGCGAGCTCGCCGGTATCGGCGTCGACCAAGCGCTGTGGTCACGCCTGGAGGGCGCGCGCACGGACGCCGAGCGCCGCAGGATCGGCGTCGCGGCAACCGTGGACCTGGCACGGACGGCGCTTGCCGACGGCGCTCCGGGGATCCACCTGTACACCTTCAACGAGCACTCGGCGGCTCTCGACGTTCTCGACGCGCTGGATCTCAAGCGCCCGCCGGAGGCCGGTCTCGCGGCATCGATGTAGTGATCGATGGAGAGGCGGACATCGCGCCGGGGTCATGCGCCGGCACCGGTCGTCGAGCGCTCGGGTCAGCGGGCTCTGGCTGCCGCACGTCCCAGGCTCGCCGCGGTTCCGGCCACGGCAGGAACCGCCGCCTTCAGCTTGTCGGTGAAGACCACGGCCCCGACGCCGACGAGCGCCGTGCCGAGGATGGTGCGCTGCGCCGTGCGTCGTCGTCCGCTCCAGCCGCCCGGCACCGCTGCGTTGGCGGGGTCGAGCGAGGGGCCGTACAGGTTGCCGGTGGAGTCCTCGGCCGGCTCCTTCTTCGACAGGTGGGTGTGTTCGACCTGGTGCGCCATCACCCTCTCGATACGGCCCGGCATCAGGCGGTGCTGGCGCACCATCGAGCGACCGATGCGTCCGACGGCGACCTCGCGGACCGGCGCTTCGACGACGTCGAGGATCGCCTTCGCGACGCGGTCCGCGCTGTAGACCGGGGGCATCGCCACGGCGCGCCGGCCGGTGTAGTTCGCCGCATGGTTGAAGAAGGGGGTGTCGATGGTGGGCGGAAGGACGGTGCACACGTGGATGCGCTTCTTCCGGTCGAGCTTCAGCTCGGACCGCAGGCTCACGCCCAGAGCGCGCACCGCGGCCTTCGACATCGAGTAGGCGGACGTATAGGGCTGGGGGATCTCGCCGACGATCGACGCGACGTTCACCAGGACGCCGCTGCCCTGGTCCTGCATGCGCTCGAGCGCGGCGCGTGCCCCGTAGACGTAGCCCATGACATTGACGTCGATGACGCGCTCGAAATCGCGCAGGGGTACCTCGAGGAACGGCGAGAAGAAGGAGACGGCGGCGTTATTGACCCAGACATCGATGCGCCCGAACTCCTCGACCGCCCTGCTCGCGAGTTCCTGCACGGCCTCGTACTCGGACATGTCTGTAGGTACCGCGATGGCGCGGGAACCCAGGGCGGTGCACTCCGCGACGAGGGTCTCGAGGGCCTCCACGCGTCGGCTGGCCAGTACCAGATGGGTCCGACGGCGGGCGAAGCGGAGCGCGGTCGCACGGCCGATGCCGCTCGCCGCTCCGGTGATGACGACGACGCTGTTCCTGATCCGCACTGAGCTCCTCCTCGGTTCGTCCCTCGTCGGGCGTGACCGCCCGCACCTGACCCGAACGTACGGACACAGACCGAGCACATGCAACGGGAATCCACCGCTGGGGAGTGGGTGCGTATCCCTAGGCGGTGTGCTTGGGTCCGATGCTCTGGCTCCGGAGGATATCGGCCAGCTGATCCATGAAGAGGCGCACGCGGGCGTCGTCTGCGTCGCCTGTCCGCAGGGCGAAGATGCTGCGCGCGAGACGGATCTCGGGCACGTCGAGCGACACTACCCCGTCGGGCCTGTTGATCATTGCGAGTTCGGGCACCAGCGCTGCTCCGAGGCCGGCTGCTGTCAGTTCGAGGCTCGCGTTGAAATCGTCGCAGTAGGCGGAGATGCGCGGGTGCAGGTTGCAGCTGGCGAAGAGCCGTTCGATGACCGTTGCATCCGCGGTGCCGGGGTGGTGCATGATCCACGGCATGTCGGCAAGCTGGTCGGCTGTGACCCGGGAGCCGCTGCGGATACCCCAGCTCGCGGGCAGGATGACACGGAAGTCGTCGTCGCCGATCCACTGGCGGCTGAGCGTCGACGGCCAGGCGAGCCCGGCCTGCCCCACCTGGTAGACGAGCGCGAGGTCGAGATCGCCACCCGTGCGCAGCCCCTGGATCGCATGGGCGGGTTCCCCGACGAAGACACGCAGGGAGACTCCCAGCCGCTGCCACTCCGGCATCCGCAGCAGCCGGGGGAGTGCGAACGTCGCCAGGCTGGGGAAGATGCCGAGCCGCAGCTCGTGCGCAGGCCCGGACCCGGCGCGGGCGGTGGAGGCCAGGAGTGCGTCGATGTCCGTCAGGACCTTCGACGCATGGCGGGACATGGCGACGGCCGCGTCCGTAGGAACGGCGCTGCGGGCCGATCGGGTGAAGAGTGTGGCACCGGTGTCACGCTCGAGGGCGGACATCTGTTGCGATACTGCGGAGGCGGTGTACCCGAGGCTGGTGGCCGCGCCGCTGAACGATCCATGACGGATCACCTCGAGCAACGTCCGAAGGTGGATCGGGTTCACCACGTAGCACTCTCCAAGTCCTTTGATTCCTCCGCCCAGTCTTCTACACCCGACCACCGCGACACGCCCACAAACCGCGACACGAGGGTTTCTCGGCCTGTGTGGAAGTACTCCACAGCGTGTGGACCGCTGCTCCGAAACGACCCCTTAGCGGCTGGATTCCGGGCTTTCCGAGGAGCCCCGTCTGTGGACATCGTGTGGACTACCAGTCCCAGTAATGACATACTTGTAATACATCATCTTGGGGTCTGTCTCATCCGGCCGCACTAGATGTAGTATCGAAGGACAGAACAGCCGCTGGACGGCATGGGCCCTTCAGGCGCAGGAATCCCCGGATCTCCTCCCCCTATCCAGGGTTACGCGCCACTCATGACACAGCACGACAGCAGTAGAGGAACAGGGGACTAGAACATGACCGTCACGGTTTACACGAAGCCGGCTTGCGTACAGTGCAACGCCACGTATCGCGCTCTGGACAAGAAGGGCATCGCCTACCAGAGCGTCGACATCACCGAGGATCCAGCCGCCCTCGAGCGGGTCCGCTCCATGGGCTACCTGCAGGCTCCCGTCGTCATCACGGACAGCGACCACTGGTCCGGGTTCCGTCCTGACAAGATCAGTGCCCTCGCCGACTCCGCCGTCAGTTCGGTAGCCTGAACGGTTCCCGTCAGGGATTCCGCCGTCGGGGCATCAGGGATGACCACCATCGCTGTGGAAGACCGACCCACCTCGACTCATCCGGCCGAGGCCGGGGAGGCGGAGGGGCCCGTCACCGACGCCTCGCTGATCTACTTCTCGTCCGTCTCCGACAACACCCATCGCTTCGTGGAGAAGCTGGGGGTCCGGGCCGCCCGCATGCCTCTGCTCACCAGGGAGCCGACGCTGCGGGCGCTGAAGCCCTACGTGCTGGTCCTCCCGACCTACGGAGGGATCACCGGTAAGGGCGCAGTGCCACGTCAGGTCGTCAAATTCCTGAACAACAAGCAGAACCGCAGCCTCCTCAGAGGGGTCATCGGGGCCGGGAACACCAATTTCGGTGAGACCTATTGCCTTGCCGCCGACATCGTCGCAGCCAAGTGCGATGTCCCCGTGCTGTACAGATTCGAAGTCATGGGCACGTCCGAGGACGTAGACCGAGTAACCAAAGGATTGGAAGAGTTTTGGACATGAGTGTTGCAGAGACGGAGACGGGCGCACCCGCAGCCGCAGTGGACCGCTTCAAGGACATGGGCTATCACGAGCTCAACGCGATGCTCAACCTGTACGGGCCGAACGGAGAGATCCAGTTCGACGCCGACCGGGAAGCCGCGCACCAGTACTTCCTGCAGCACGTCAACAACAACACGGTGTTCTTCCACGACCTGGAGGAGAAGCTCGACTACCTCGTGAAGAACGAGTACTACGAGCGTGAAACGCTCGACCAGTACACGATGAACTTCATCCGCGACCTCTACAAGCGCGCGTACTCCAAGAAGTTCCGCTTCGAGACGTTCCTCGGTGCCTTCAAGTTCTACACCTCGTACACCCTGAAGACGTTCGACGGCAAGCGGTACCTCGAGCGCTACGAGGATCGCGTGTGCATGGTTGCCCTGCACCTGGCCCGCGGCAACGAGCAGCTCGCCGAGCAGATGGTCGACGAGATCATCGACGGCCGCTTCCAGCCCGCCACCCCGACCTTCCTGAACGCCGGCAAGCGCCAGCGGGGTGAGCTCGTCTCCTGCTTCCTGCTGCGCATCGAGGACAACATGGAGTCGATCGGACGGTCGATCAACTCGGCCCTCCAGCTCTCCAAGCGCGGCGGCGGCGTCGCGTTCGCCCTGACCAACATCCGCGAGGTCGGTGCGCCGATCAAGCAGATCGAGAACCAGTCCTCCGGCGTCATCCCCGTGATGAAGCTCCTCGAGGACAGCTTTTCCTACGCCAACCAGCTCGGTGCCCGCCAGGGCGCCGGCGCGGTCTACCTGCACGCGCACCACCCGGACATCAACCGCTTCCTCGACACCAAGCGCGAGAACGCGGACGAGAAGATCCGCATCAAGACGCTGTCCCTCGGCGTCGTCGTCCCCGACATCACGTTCGAGCTCGCCAAGCGCGACGAGGACATGTACCTGTTCTCCCCGTACGACGTCGAGCGCGTCTACGGCATGCCCTTCTCCGACATCTCGGTCACCGAGAAGTATTACGAGATGGTGGATGACGCCCGGATCAAGAAGACCAAGATCAAGGCGCGCGAGTTCTTCCAGACCCTCGCGGAGATCCAGTTCGAGTCCGGCTACCCGTACATCATGTTCGAGGACACCGTGAACCGGGCCAACCCGATCGACGGCAAGATCATCATGTCCAACCTGTGCTCCGAGATCCTCCAGGTCTCGCAGCCCACCACGTACAACGAGGACTTGTCCTACGACTCCGTGGGCAAGGACATCTCCTGCAACCTCGGGTCGCTGAACATCGCGAAGACCATGGACTCGCCGGACTTCGGCCGGACCATCGAGACCGCGATCCGGAGCCTCTCGGCGGTCTCGGACATGAGCCACATCAGCTCGGTCCCTTCGATCGCCGCCGGTAACGACGCCTCGCACGCCATCGGCCTCGGCCAGATGAACCTCCACGGCTACCTCGCCCGTGAGCGCGTCCACTACGGCTCGGAAGAGGGCCTGGACTTCACGAACATCTACTTCTACTCCGTGGTGTACCACTGCATCCGGGCATCGAACCTGATGGCCATCGAGACCGGCCGGAGGTTCGCCGGATTCGAGCGTTCCAAGTACGCGAGCGGAGAGTTCTTCGACAAGTACACCGAGCAGGTGTGGGAGCCGGCGACCGCCCGTGTGCGTGAGCTGTTCGCCGACGTGCACATCCCGACGCAGGAGGACTGGCGTGTGCTGAAGGCCTCGGTCATGGAGCACGGCATCTACAACCAGAACCTCCAGGCTGTGCCGCCGACGGGCTCGATCTCGTACATCAACAACTCGACGTCCTCCATCCACCCGGTGGCGTCGAAGATCGAGATCCGCAAGGAAGGCAAGATCGGCCGCGTGTACTACCCGGCGCCGTACCTCACGAACGACAACCTGGAGTTCTACCAGGATGCGTACGAGATCGGCTTCGAGAAGATCATCGACACGTATGCCGCGGCGACGCAGCACGTGGACCAGGGCCTGTCCCTGACGCTGTTCTTCAAGGACACCGCCACCACGCGTGACATCAACAAGGCCCAGATCTACGCCTGGCGCAAGGGCATCAAGACGGTCTACTACATCCGTCTCCGCCAGCTCGCGCTCGAGGGCACCGAGGTCGAGGGCTGCGTCAGCTGCATGCTGTAGCACCTAAAATTGTCAGGTCGGGCCTTGCGCCCGGCCTGGCGAACAGGCTCGACCCGGATCACCGGCATTACTTACACCCAGACAAGGAACACACCATGAGCGAGAAGCTGAAGCTCGTTGATCAGGTCCAGGCCATCAACTGGAACCGTATCCAGGATGACAAGGACGTCGAGGTCTGGAACCGCCTGGTGAACAACTTCTGGTTGCCGGAGAAGGTGCCGCTGTCCAACGACGTCCAGTCGTGGGCCACGCTGACGCCCGAGGAGCAGCAGCTCACCATGCGCGTCTTCACCGGCCTGACGCTGCTCGACACGGTCCAGGCGACCGTCGGTGCCGTGAGCCTCATCCCCGATGCAGTCACGCCCCACGAGGAAGCCGTCCTCACGAACATCGCCTTCATGGAGTCGGTGCACGCCAAGAGCTACTCCTCGATCTTCTCCACGCTGGCCTCCACCAAGGAGATCGACGAGGCGTTCCGCTGGTCCACGGAGAACGTGAACCTGCAGAAGAAGGCGCACATCGTCACGGACTACTACCGCGGTGACGATCCCCTGAAGCGCAAGGTCGCCTCGACGCTGCTCGAGTCGTTCCTGTTCTACTCCGGCTTCTACCTGCCGATGTACTGGTCTTCGCGTGCCAAGCTCACGAACACTGCGGACCTCGTACGCCTGATCATCCGTGATGAGGCCGTGCACGGGTACTACATCGGCTACAAGTTCCAGCGCGGTCTGGAGAGCGCGACGCCGGAACGCCGCCAGGAGATCAAGGACTACACCTTTGAGCTGCTCTTCGAGCTGTACGAGAACGAGGTCCAGTACACGCATGATCTGTACGACTCCGTGGGCCTGGCCGAGGACGTCAAGAAGTTCCTGCACTACAACGCCAACAAGGCGCTCATGAACCTGGGCTACGAGGCAATGTTCCCGTCGTCGGTCACGGACGTGAACCCAGCCATCCTCTCGGCGCTGTCCCCGAACGCCGACGAGAACCACGACTTCTTTTCCGGCTCGGGCTCCTCGTACGTCATCGGCAAGGCCGTGAACACTGAGGACGAGGACTGGGACTTCTAGTCCTTTCTCGTCCCGCTCGCCGCTGCCCGAGAGGCCCCGCACGCCCAGGCGTGTGGGGCCTCTCGTGTTCCGCTGGCTGATTCAGTCAGGTCAGCCAGTCCCACCACCGCGAGGTTCTGGGGTGTGGTGACGCTTCGGGTTCGGGTTCCGCTCCCAGCGCCTGCGCGGCGTGCGCTAGGTCCTCCGACGTCAGCATCATCACTTCCTCCCGATCGAGGTCGTCGAGGCTTCGGTCCTCGTTGAGCGACAACCTCAGCGCCTGGCGATTGAGCGCCTGCTCGAAAAGCGTGCGGGCAAAGCGCGCGTTGCCGGAGTCCTCGCCGGAGTGAAGGCCGGCGAGGATGCTTCGCAGGGTCTGCTCCGCGCTCGGCTCCAGGATGTACTCGTGCTGGGCGAGCATCTGGTGGAAGATCGTCTGGAGCGCATCGACGGAGTAGTCCGGGAAGGTGATCTCGCGGGCGAACCGCGAACGCAGGCCCGGGTTGGAGAGCAGGAACGCCTCCATCAGTCGAGGGTAACCGGCCACGATGACCACCAGGCGGTGCCTGTGATCCTCCATCCGCTTCAGCAGGACCTCGATCGCCTCCGGGCCGAAATCCATCCGGCCATCCTCCGGTGACAGGGCGTAGGCCTCGTCGATGAAGAGGACGCCGTCCAACGCCTTCCGGATCACCCGGTCCGTCTTGATGGCGGTTGCGCCCACGTACTGCCCGACCAGGCCCGACCGGTCGACCTCGACCAGATGGCCCTTCTGCAGCAAGCCGACCGCGCGGTACATCTCGGCCAGGAGCCGCGCCACGGTGGTCTTGCCCGTGCCCGGGTTCCCCAGGAACACCAGATGCTGTGAGGTGGCGACCTCCGGCAGTCCGTGCGCCTTGCGCCGGGCCTGCACCTGGAGCAATGCCACGAGCGCCCGCACCTGTTCCTTCACGCTGTCGAGCCCCACCAGCGCGTCGAGTTCGGCCTGTACCTCGGCGAGCGGACGGGCAGGACCGGGCCGCGCGCCGATGAGGTCACCCACCAGGTCGTCCACCCGCTCCGAACCGGGCAGCTTGAGTTGCTCGGCGAGGTGGCCGAGCGTTTCGCGCAGGTCATCGAGCGGATTGCGGCTGGCAGCCATGCTCTCTCCTTGGACGACATCTGGTCCGCGACCGGAAGATCCGCGGTGGTTCGATCAGGTGCTGGGCATGCTTTCGGTAGTGCGCCACAACTGTAGCCCCACGGTGAAGGCGCTGGCAGCTTAGTTCACGCCGCACCGCGTCACCGTGCGCGGAGCAGAATGATCGGCCCTCTTTCCGCCCAGCGACGCAGCGAGCCCGGACGGCATGCCGTCCCGGTTCCCTCGCACCCCTGCTCGGCTTCGAAGTCGATGGCTGTCCTCCAGCGTTCCGCGGACTTATAACCCGCCGGCATGGAAGTTGGGTCGGCGCGTTGCAACGGAACTGAACCCGTGGAAGCAACACCGACGGATATACAGTGCACTGAGGATTACCACGCGTCCTGTGCCGGTCTGCGGCCCCTCGTGGAGCGGGCGTGGCTGCGTGCCTCACTCCTGCAGAAAGTTCCGCACTCGAGATCGGGGAGTTCCATGGATTCGGCATTGTCCTCCGTGCGTGATCAGGTGTTCCGGCGCAATCCGGGTGAGACGGAGTTCCATCAGGCCGTCGTCGAGGTGTTCGATTCGCTGGGTCCGGTGTTGAAGAAACACCCCGAGTTCGTGGACGCTGCGGTGCTGGAGCGGCTGTGTGAACCGGAACGGCAGATCATCTTCCGGGTTCCCTGGGTGGACGATGCGGGAGTCGTGCAGATCAACAGGGGGTTCCGGGTCGAGTTCAATTCCGCTCTCGGCCCCTTCAAGGGGGGCCTGCGCTTCCACCCGTCCGTGTACCTCGGGATCGTGAAATTCCTCGGGTTCGAGCAGGTTTTCAAGAACGCGCTCACCGGCATGCCGATCGGCGGAGGCAAGGGCGGCTCCGACTTCGATCCCAAGGGCAGGTCCGACGGTGAGGTGATGCGGTTCTGCCAGTCATTCATGACCGAGTTGTATCGGCATATCGGTGAGTACACGGACGTTCCCGCGGGCGACATCGGTGTGGGGGGCCGCGAGATCGGCTATCTCTTCGGGCAGTACAAGAGGGTCACCAATCGGTATGAGTCCGGAGTGCTCACGGGTAAGGGAATCAGTTGGGGTGGCTCCCTGGTTCGCCCGGAAGCGACCGGCTACGGCGCAGTCCTGTTCGCCCGGGAGATGCTCAAGACCAGGGGACTCGACCTCGAGGGACAACGCGTCATCGTCTCCGGCTCGGGCAATGTCGCCGTCCATGCCATCGCCAAGGCGCAGCACTTCGGTGCGACGGTCGTCGCCTGTTCCGATTCCTCCGGATATGTCATCGACGAGGCCGGTATCGACGTCGCGCTCCTTCGCGAGGTCAAGGAGAACGAGCGAGCGCGCATCTCCGAGTACGCGCGGCGGCGGGGACCCGGTGCCGAGTTCGTGGAACGAGGTTCGATCTGGGACGTAGGTGCAGCGGTGGCCCTGCCCTGCGCCACGCAGAACGAACTCGACGAGGATGCTGCGGCGTCGCTCGTCAAGGCAGGAGTGGTCGCGGTGGCGGAGGGGGCGAACATGCCCTGCACGCCCGAGGCCGTGCAGGGGTTCCAGCAGGCCGGCGTCCTGTTCGGGCCGGGCAAGGCCGCGAACGCCGGCGGCGTCGCGACCTCGGCCCTGGAGATGCAACAGAACGCCAGCCGTGATTCCTGGTCCTTCGAGCACACCGAACAGCGACTGACGGAGATCATGGTGGGTATCCATGACCGGTGCGCGACGACCGCCGACGAATACGGGGTGCCCGGTGACTATGTCGCGGGGGCGAACATCAGCGGCTTCGTCAAGGTAGCGGACGCCATGCTCGCACTCGGAGTCATCTGACTCCCTGTTGCGCACAGCGCGCGGAACTGTTCCTGCAGACGCACGGCACGCAGTGCTATGAATCGGTCCCTCGCTGCTGCCTGCCCTGCTCGAGACCGCGGCCGATGACGCGTGCTGCTTCCGGGTAGGCGCCCGGGTTGGGTCCGGAGTAGGTGAGGCGGATAAATGGTCCTGTGGGCTCGGCCGGGAACCAGTCGTCGCCGGGCGCGATGAACACGCCCTGTGCTTCGCAGTCCCGCACCAGGCGTGCGAGGTCTGTTCCGTCCGGAAGCCGCAGCCATAGATGCAGACCTCCCGGTGGGAGGGCTGTGAGCTGGGCGAGCGGCGCATAGGTGGCGAGACTGTCGACGAGGAAGTCCCGGCGTGACCGTAAGCTCTCGCGCAGGCCGCGAAGGTGGGTCTGCCAGCCGGGCTGCGTGACGATGTCCAGGGCCGCAGCCTGGAGTATTCCGCTGACGTACATGGACGCTGCGGCGCGGTCGGCGATGATGCGCTCGCGGGCCGGCCCGCGAGCGACTATTGCGGCGATCCGCAGCGCGGGCGAGACGCTCTTCGTGAGCGAGCGTATGTACACGACATGCCCGTCATCATCGTGCGCAGCCAGAGGCGTGGAGCTGGTCGAGATCCCGAAATCGTGCGCCCAGTCGTCCTCGATGAGGAAGGCACCGTAGGTTCTGGCGACGTCGAGTATCTGCAGCGCTGCGTCAGCGGGCCATTGCGCGCCGGTCGGGTTGGCGTAATTCGGTTGGGTGTAGAAAGCTCGCGCGCCGGTCTCCTCGAAGGCGCGGGCGAGAGCGTCCGGGTCCGGGCCGGTGGGCCCGGAAGGGATCGGGACAACGCGCACGCCCGCCTGTGCAGCGGCGAGGATGGCGCCCCAATAGCTGGGCGATTCGATCAGCAACGGCTGACCGGCCGTGACCAGAGCGCGGAAGACGGAACTGAGTCCGCTCTGACTGCCCGGAAGGACGATCACATTGCTCGACGTCGGCGGGGTCACGCCCACCGGCGTGAGCTCTGCCAGCTCCGACGCGAACCACGATTGCAGAGCCGGGAGGCCCGACGCGGGGGAGCGCGACAGGGCCGCTTCGCTACGGCCCGCCCTGGCGAGTGCCGCCCTGACCAGTCGCCCCGGAAGAAGGTCGCGCTCCGGGTACCCCTCGTGCAGTGCTATCGCATCAGCTGTCGCAGCCCGCATGGTCGCCGGCGACGACTGCAAGCGGTTGGGTGGTGACCCCAACGCCGCCGTCTGCCAGCCGAAGTCGAGCGGACGTGCCGTGCGGATGGCCCGGACGAAGGTGCCGACGCCAGGCCTGCTCTCGATCAGGCCGGAGGCGGAGAGGACACGCAGCGCTTTCTGCACCGTGACCGGACTGGCTTCGTACCGTGCCACCAGCGAGCGCGTCGAAGGCAGCCTTGCGCCCGCGGGAGCTGCTGCAATCCACTCGCGCAGAGCCGTGACGATCCTCGAACTGCTATCGTTGGTCATGAAGCCGCATAATAGCGCTACCCTGCTTCCGGCCACCCTGCTATCGTCCACACGATCGGGTCTCGCCTGGGGCCTCCTCGGTGTAACTGCCTTCTCGTTCACGGTTCCTTTCACCCGCGTCGCCGTCGGAGGTCTGTCACCCCTCTTCATCGGTTCGGGTCGGGCGGTCGTGGCTGCCGCTCTCGCAGTCGCCGCTCTCTCCCTCACTCGGCAACGTCTCCCGTCCGGAACGCAGTGGCTGCGGCTCGGCGTCGTCGCCTGCGGAATCGTGATCGGGTTCCCCCTGCTGACCTCCTTCGCCCTGACGACCGCACCCGCGAGCCACGGGGCCGTCGTCATCGCCCTCCTGCCGGCGGTTACTGCTGCCATGGCCGTCGTCAGGGGGAGGGAACGGCCACCCGCCTCGTTCTGGCTGGTGGCGCTCCTGGGCGCCGTCGTGGCGGTTGTCTTCGCGACACTGCACGAAGGAGGACTCGCCCAACCCGCCCTGTCCGATCTGCTGCTGTTCGGTGCCGTGATCGCTGCCGCGACCGGCTATGCCGAGGGCGGCCTGCTCGCCCGGGAACTCGGCGCGTGGCAGACCGTGTCGTGGGCCCTGGTGGTCGCCTCACCGATCATGGTCGTGCTGACGGTCACGGCCGTGCTGCAGCAACCGCAGGTCGGCACCCCGATCGAATGGGCGTCCTTCGCCTACCTCGCCGTCGTCAGCATGTTCCTCGGCTTCTTCGCCTGGTACCGCGGCCTCGCCATCGGACCGATAGCGCGGGTCAGCCAGGTGCAACTGATCCAACCCGTGCTGAGTATCCTGTGGGCCGCACTCCTGCTACGCGAGGAACTGTCGTGGCATACAGTCCTCGGTGGAGCCGCCGTCGTGGTCTGTGCGGGGATCGCCGTCCGCACGCGCTCGACACGTCCGGCCGGGACTCCTGTTCCGGACATTCCTGACCCCGGTCAGGCCGGGGTGATGTGTCGGGAGGGTATGGGGCTCGAGTAGACCACGCTGGTCGTGATACCGCCGAGGGTCGCGAGCCGGCCCGTGATGCGCTCGAGATCGCGCATCGAGCGGGCGAGTACCTTGATGATGAAACAGTCGGCGCCGGTGACGTGATGGGCCTCGATGATCTCGGGCAGCGAGGCGACCAGGTCGTGGAAGGGCTTGTAGTTGCCGGTGGGGTAGGCCAATCGCACGAACGCGGTCACGCTGTACCCGAGGGCTTCGGGATCCACGGTGACAGAGTAGCCCGTGATCACGCCGGCATCGGTCAGACGCCTCACCCGATCGCCCGTCGCGCTCGGCGACAGGTTGATGGAGCGGGCCAGCTCCGCGACGCTCGCCCGTCCGTCCTGCTGCAGATGGCCGATGATCGCGTGATCGGTGGAATCGAGATCGATCCGTGGGTTCGAGGGCATACGGCAGAATCTACCGTCGAAAACGGCGCCGGCGCCGCGCTACTCCGTCGGTAGGGCGTTCCCGCCGAGCGACAGAAGCGCTTCGATGGAACCATGACTCCTTTCCTCTCTGCCGCTGACTACTTCGCTGCCAAGCTCGCGTACGAAACCGACCCGACGGACCTGGCTGCTGACCGGGCTTCCGGGTCTGCACCCCTCGTGATCGACACCCGTTCCGCTGCGTCATGGAGTCAGGGCCGCATCCCCGGCGCCGTCCACATTCCGAACTCAGAGCTCGAAGCGCGTATCGGGGGCTTCGCGTCCACGATGGATGCTGCGATCGTCGTCTACTGCTGGGGACCCGGCTGCAACGGCAGCACTCGTGGTGCCCTGATTCTTGCGTCGATGGGCTACACGAACGTCCGCGAACTCATCGGTGGCTTCGAGTACTGGGCGCGCGAAGGCTTCGCGACCGTGAGCGACGACGGCCGTGGACGCAGGGCGCCGGACCCGCTCACTGCGCCCCTCCCACCGTCGGCGTGAACAGCGTCAGTGCTCCTCAGTGCCCCGCAGTGTCCGGCATCCCCTACACAGGCGCGGGACGAGCCGGGAAAGGGATCCGGTCCAGGTCCGATGCCGCGACCACCGTCGTCGATCCTGCGCTTGCTCGCGCCTGCTGCGCAAGTATCCCGACGTCGTCGTACCGCGACGAGAAGTGGGTCAGCACGAGTGTGCCCGCCCCGCCGCTGCCCGCAAGTGCTCCCGCCTCTCCGGCCGTCAGGTGCAGGTACTGGTCGGCGAGCGCTGCATGGTCGTTGCTGAAAGTACTCTCGGCCACCAGCAAATCGCAGCCCTCGGCCAGGGCGAAGGCTCCGTCGCACACCGCGGTGTCCATGACGAAGGCGAAGCTCCGCCCCGGTCGGGGGACGCTCACCTCGTCGAGGCCGACGGAACCCAGCCGTCCATCGCGCTGCAGGCGCCCGACGTCGGGCCCGGAGATGCCGGAAGCGGCAAGCCGGCCGGGAAGGAACGTCCGCCCGTCCGGCTCCTTCACCCGGTACCCATACGCCTCGATGCGGTGGCGCAGCGGAAGGACTTCCATCCCGGGTGCGATCGGACCGGCGGTGCCGTGAGGGTGCAGGTGCAGGTCCAGCCCGGGGGTCGCGAGCGACACGAGCGCCCGCACCACGTCCTCACCCGACGCGGGATAGTGCAGATGCACGGGGTGCGCGACGCCGTCGAGCACCATCCGCGAGAGCACGCCGGGCAGCCCGTAGCAGTGGTCGCCGTGGACATGTGTCAGGCAGATCCGCGTGATCTTCGTACCCGACACCCCGGCGTGGATCATCTGGCGCTGGGTACCCTCGCCGGGATCGAACAGGATGCCCTCGCGCTCCCACCGCAGGAAGTAGCCGTTGTGGTTGCGGGTCCGGGTGGGCACTTGTGACGCCGTGCCGAGGATGACGAGCTCACGCATGACCAAAGTCTTGCATCGCCGGTGCCGGGCCGGCTCGGGCGGACTCGAGTGGACCGCGCCCCACGGCAGGCGAAAGAATGGGTAGGCGTCCCTGTATCAGGGCAGGGCCGGCGCGGAGCAGGGGAGCGCGCATCGATGAAGGAGCATGATCGCGTGGAACAGCAAGCGCAACCGGCGGTGCCCGGGCTGTCGGCGGCACGCCCGGGCCCACGAGCTTGGAAGGAGGGCACGTGGAACACACCATCCCGGGAACTCGTCCCCGCCGCCCTGGTGTCGCTCGCGGGGTTCACCCTGTTCGTGCTCCACCAGCCCTTGATCGGCTACCCACTGCTGGCCGTCGCGCTGGTGGCGGCAGCTGCCGTCAACAGGGCACTCTTCCGGGACCTCCTGCTCATCGCGTTCAGCCTCGCCGTGATGAGCCTCGTGCCGATCACGACGGACATCAGCGTGGAACACATGGCGATCATGGGCGCGGCGATGATCCTCGCCGTCGGGGTCCCCTACACGGTCTCCCGGTTCGCCTATCGCGACCACGCCATCACCTTCCCCGTCCGTACGGGCCAGAAGTGGACCCGCGCGGAGAAGTGGTACCTGCCCGCCGTCGTCGTCATCGGCTACGCCCTCCTTCCGGTGTACATGCTGGGGACCGGCGTCTACACGAACTGGCCCGCGGCATCTGCGCCGGACGAGATCGCGCGACTGTTCGTCGGCACCAACGGCCTGGGCATCTGGGACGAGCTCTTCTTCATCTGCACCGTGTTCGCACTCCTGCGCAGGCACCTTCCCATGGCCCAGGCCAATGTCCTTCAGGCCGTGCTGTTCACCTCGTTCCTCTGGGAGTTGGGCTTCCACGCCTGGGCACCGCTGTTCATCTTCCCGTTCGCGCTCCTGCAGGCGTTCATCTTCACGCGCACCCGCTCCCTCTCCTACATCATCTGCGTCCACCTCCTGTTCGACTTCGTCCTGTTCCTCGTCCTCCTCCACGCCCACAACCGGGCCTGGATCGACATCTTCCTCTACTGACCAACCGACGAACCGACGAATCCATGAGCAGCGCCCCGGTGAGTGACCCCGCCGAGTTCATCGACGAGTCCCTGCAGTACGAGAGCTCGTGGGAACGCGCGGAGGACCACCAACGGCGGTACGGGGCGGGGCTCGAGTACTACGGCGCGTCCGTGGGCGCCGTCCGCGGCGCCGTCCGCAACGCCGAACGCCGGTATCCAGGCCTCGGGCACGACGACGTCACAGCGCTCGCCGCCGAGCTCTGGGCCCGGCCGGTGTTCGAACGCCGGTTGGCGGCAGTCGTGCTGCTGCAGTCGTTCGTGCCGCTGTTGCGCCACTCCGACCTCACGCGGATCGAGGGCTTCCTCCGATCGGCCCAGGTTCCGGATCTCGTGGATCCCCTCGCGATCGACGTCGTCGGAACACTGCTCCTGAGGCTTAAGGACCCGGATGCCGCGCGTGCACGCACCGTCGTCGACCGCTGGGCCGCTGCGGAGGAAGCCCTGCTCCGCCGCGCGGCCGTGCTTGTGCACCTGCCTGCTTTCCGGGCGGGCGAGGGCGACGACGCCGCCTTCCGGCGGACCGTCCGCCTGGTCTCGAGCGCGCGGCAGGGCCGCTTCCCCACGGTGGAGGACGCCATTGCGTTGGTGCGGGGGAGCGGCGCGGGCTGACGGTATCCGGCGGGCAGGACTCGGAGCTGAGGCAGAGGCTAGCGGATGTCGATGGTGCGGATGATCTTGCCGCGGAGGGCCGGCACGAGGTGATGGATGCCCATCATGCCGAGGCCGTAGCGGCGCACCCGGCGCATCGACGTCGCCACCTTGAGCGTGGGGTCGATCCGCACGGCGGCCCAGCCCAGCCGGTGGCACACGCGGGCGGAGAACTCGATGTCCTCGTCGCGCGTGTCGATCGATGTCCGCTCGATCCCGCCCGACGCCACGTAGGCGGACGCCCGCACCGCCATGTTGTGACCCGCAACGAACCGCAGGTATGCGACGTCGAGATGTTTGAGCGCGATCATGATCCGCAGGAGCCAGAGTGCGCCGGGCATCAGCAGGTCATCGCCCCGCCGGTAGTGGCCGTCCCGAAGCGCGGTACTGGTTCCCCCGAGAAGCTGCACCCGGGGGTGCAGCGCGAAGAGTATGCGGATCCGGCGCACCCAGTCCTCCGCGGGTTCGCTGTCCCCGTCGGTGCGCGCGACCAGCTCGAAGCCGTCGTCGATCGCCCTCCGGAAGCCGGTGTCACTCGCGGCCCCGGTTCCCTTCTGGGGCTCGGTCACGACCGTGAGTGTCACCTCGGGATGGGCCGCCGCGTAGTCCTGGATCCGCTGTGCCGTGTCATCGGTGGAAGCGTTGTCCACCACGTAGACGTGGAGGTCGCCGCGGTCGCGCTGTACGCGGAGCGCTTCGAGAGTGCGGACGACGCCCGGCTCGTTGAAGACGGGCACGACGACGGCGAGCCGTCCGGTCACGGGTACCTCCTCGGGGGTCCGGGCAGGATGACCGGAACGGGTCACGGATTGTCCAGGTCGGCCGCCGCGAACGTGTCGCAGGATCGCAGATCGCCTGTATCGAAGCCCTGGGCGAACCACGCCTGCCGCTGGGCGCTGGACCCGTGGGTCCAGCCTTCCGGATTGACCTGGCCCGTCGCCGACTCCTGGATGCGATCGTCGCCCACCGATGCGGCCGCGGAGAGGGCGTCCTGCAGGTCGGTGGTTGAGAAGGGGCGGAGGAACGGCTCGCCGGACTCCGGATCGGGCACCGTTGTGGCATGCGCGGCCCACATCCCGGCAAAGCAGTCCGCCTGCAGTTCGACGCGGACACCGCCGGACTCCGCGCCCTGCGGATCCTGCTGGGCGGCGCCGAGCGTGCCGATGAGGTTCTGGATGTGGTGCCCGAACTCGTGGGCGACGACGTACTCCTGCGCGAGGGGGCCGCCGGAGGACCCGAACCTGGTCACGAGGTCGTCGAAGAACGCGGTGTCGTAGTAGGTCTGCTCGTCCACGGGGCAGTAGAACGGGCCCACGGCGCTCGTCGCAGTCCCGCAGCCGGTGTCGGTGCTGTCGCTGAAGATCACGACGCCAGGCTGCGTGTACGCCACACCGAACTGGTCGAGGTAGGGCAGCCAGAAGCTGTCGAGGCTCTCCGCGGTGCCGAGGATGCGACAGTCGAGCCGTTCATTGGCTTCTGCGCCGGTCAGGCACTCGTTGATTGCGTCCTCTGCGCCGGAGTCCTGCTGCTGCGACGCTGTGCCGTCGTCGATTCCCAACTGGTCGACGACACCCGGACCGAAGATCAGCGAGAGGATCAGGAGGAGGCCACCACCGAGGCCCCCTCCCACGGCCGCACCGCGACCGCGTCCACGCCGATCACTGACGCGTGAAGGGTCGAGTTGCGCGTTGTCATTGAAGCTCATGGTTCAACAATAAGCCTACTTACCGTCGCCGGCGGTCAGGCAGGCGGGTGCTGTCGATCCCGCGCGGGCTCCACACGGATGCGCGGGTCAGTCCTGCCAATGCCCCGGGAGCTCGAGTCGGTTCGGCAACCGTGTGTGGCTGTCGCCGGTCGCAGCAGCGACCTGCATCGGCGTGAGGAACAGGGCGTGCGACAGATCTGCGCCCTGCAGCCTCGCGTCCCTGAGATCGGCACCGAGCAGATCCACCTGCTGGAGGTCCGAACCCGTCAGGTCGGCGGCGATGAGGTAGGCGCCGCGCAGGTTGGCGCCCTGGAGGGACCGGTGTGCGAGATCAGCGCCGAGCAGGTCGGCCCCGGGCGCGAGACGGCGTGGATGACGGGGCCCACCGGCCGCCTTCCTCACCGCGGCGCTCACGTCCGCGAGCACTGCTCCGACCCTCGCGCGGAGCCCCTCCAGGTCCGCGCCGGCGAGGCCCTCCGGCTCGAGTCGGGCCAGACCCACGGTCTCGGTCGTCAGCGCGAGCACGGCGCTCCTGGCCGCAGCCGGAACGGATCGGGACGATGCAGCGAGGCGCTGGGCCTCATCGAGGTACCAGAGCACCTCGTGCAGTTGCCGAACGACCGGGAACGCCGCGAACATCGCCGGCTTCAGTTCCGGGTGTTCCGTCCAGCTCCGCCCACCGAAGCCGCGCTGCGCCACCTGCTGGCCGGCGCCGAAACAGTCGAACACCGTGCACCCCTTGTATCCCTCGCCGCGGAGCTTCGCGTGGATGGAGCAGGAGAAGTCGGCGGCGAGATTGCGGCATGCCTGTCCGATGGGCTTGTCGTGCGCGAAATCGCTCGACCTCTCGAATCCCAGGGCGGAGCAGCACAGGGCGAAGCACTTCGAGCAGTCAGCTGTGAGGGGAACGCCGGGATGGCCGGTGAGGTGCAGCGGCACAGCAGGCAAGAGATTCCTCCTCGGGGAGGGGCACGCCTCGCCCAGCATCGACTGGGCAGCGTTCCCGACGGTCGTGAGGAACCATTCTCCTCCGGCCCGCCCGGATTCTCGCACCGATCGCTCCGCATGGCCAAGGAAAACCTCACGGCCTTCCGTCCTGTTGTCAGGTGTAGCGACGACTGCGACGGTAGGACCGGGCGTCATCGCCCACCTTACGTCGAACGTGCCGACCGCCGGCCCGGATCAGAAGGAGCAGAGGATGAACATCCTGCACACGATGCTGGACGGACTCGAGCACGCGAAGTCGCTGGACAAGATCGCCGACCCTCTCGCAGCAGCGGTCAGCAAGGCCGTACGCCCCCGCAAGATCCGGAACCTGCTCAGCGGAGCGGCGATCGGCCACTCGGTGCATCCGATGCTGATCGTCGTGCCGTCCGGTGCCTGGAGCATGGCGTCCTTCCTGGACATCGCCGGCGGCAAGGGTTCCCGCAAGGCCGCCGACCTCCTCGTCACCGTCGGGATTCTCTCCGCGGTACCGACGGCGATCACGGGCCTGCACGACTGGTCCGACACCCAGGAGAAGGAGCGCCGGGTCGGGATCGTCCACGCGGCCGGCAACTCCCTCGCGGTCACGCTCTACACCGCCTCCGCGGTCGCGCGCGCCAAGGACCATCGGGCACTCGGGGTCCTGCTCGGCCTCGGCGGGCTCGGATCGATGCTCTTCAGCGCCTACCTCGGGGGGCACCTGAGTTACGCCAGCGGCGTCAACGTCAACCGGACGGCATGGCACGAGGCCCCGAAGGACTGGACCCGCGTGGCCAGCGATGCCGACGTCGTCGAGGGCGGGCGTCATACCGTCGAAGCAAACGGCGTGCCGATCCTGCTGCTGCGCCACGAGGGGAAGCTGACCGCGATGGACAGCGTGTGCAACCACTTGGGCGGTCCCCTCGAAGAGGGCGTCATCGAGAACGGCTGCATCACGTGCCCGTGGCACCAGAGCATGTTCAGGCTCGACGACGGCAAGAACTATCGAGGACCGGCCAGCGTGCCCCAGCCCGTCTACGAGACACGGGTCACGAGCGATGGCTTCATCGAACTGCGGCAGCCCGAGTCCTGACGCCGACGAGCCGAACGATCCAGCCGAACGAGACAGCCGAACGATGAAGCCCCGCCGGAACGGACCCGGCGGGGCTTCGTCGTGACGAGCGCTTCCGACCAGCGCGTGTACCTGTTCCTAGTGCACCGGGGCGGGCGAGTCCTCGGTCTCCTTCGGCGCACGCACGAAGAACGAGGCGACGATGGCGAGCAGGAAGATGATCGCGCCGTACATGAAGGCTGCCCGGATGCCGCCGGCCAGGGCCGCTTCGGCACCGACGCCCGCGTCGGTCAGGGAGGTGCTCCGGATGGTCATGACGGAGATGAAGAGCGCAGTACCGGCGGCTCCCGCCAGCTGCTGGGCGGTGCCGAACACCGCGCTGCCGTGCGAGTACAGAGCCGGTTTGACGGACCCCAGAGCAGACGTCAGCAGGGGAGTGAACATCAGGGCCAGGCCTACGCTCAAGGCGACGTGCGCCACCAGGACCATCCCGGTGGGCGTCGTCTCGGTGAGTTGCGTCAGCGACCAGAACACGGCGCTGACCAGGAAGGCTCCGGGCACCAGGAGGATGCGTGGGCCGCGGCGGTCGTACACGCGTCCGACGACGGGTCCCAGCAGGCCCATTGCGAGGCCGCCCGGCAGGAGCAGCAACCCGGAGACCAGGGGATCCATTCCGAGGACGGTCTGAACGTAGATCGGGATCAGGATGATCGTGCCGAAAAGGGCCATCATGCTCACCGCGATGGCGACGATCGAGATGGTGAAGTTCGTCGACTTGAACACCCGGAGGTCGAGCAGCGCTGCGTCACGCCGCTGGAGTACCACCTGGCGGGTGATGAACAGGGCGAGGCCGGCGAGACCCGCGACGAGTGGAATCCACGCGGGGACGGCGCTTCCGGCCGACGCCTCGCCGAGCTGGCTCAGGCCGTAGATGATTCCGCCGAAGGCGACGGCGGACAGGATGACCGACGGCACGTCGATGGCCGACCGCCGGGGCGTGGTCACGTTCTTCATCTTCGCCGAACCGACAGCCAGTGCGGCGAGCGAGATGGGCAGGACCAGCCAGAACATCCAGCGCCAGTCGAGCACGCTGAGGATGGCCCCTGAGATGGTCGGGCCGAGCGCCGGAGCCACGGAGATGACGATCGAGATGTTTCCCATGATCTTGCCGCGTGACGCGGGTGGAACGAGCGTCATGACGGTCGTCATCAGCAGCGGCATCATGATCGCGGTGCCGCTGGCCTGCACGACCCGGCCGACCAGCAGGACACCGAATCCCGGTGCCAGCGCGGCGATGAGCGTGCCGAGGCTGAAGAGTCCCATCGCGGCCATGAACACGGGACGCGTGTTGTACCGCTGCAGCAGGAAGCCGGTCACCGGGATGACGACGGCCATCGTCAGCATGAAGGCGGTGCTCAGCCACTGTCCTGCGCCCACCGTGATGCCGAGGTCCTCGACCAGACGGGGAATCGCCACTCCCATGATCGTCTCGTTGAGGATCACGACGAAAGCCGAGATGAGCAAGAGGGTGATGACCAGCTTGTCCCGGGCGGGGAGCGCGCCGGAGACGCCCTGCGCGGAGGCTTGCGGAATCTGTGGTGACGGACCGGATCCGGACGGCGCGACGGCCTCCCGGCTAGGGGTCGCGTCGGAGACGGGGGAGAGGGGGCTCTGGGTCATGGTGATCCGCTCGGTTCGATCTGCTGTTCAGCGCCGGCGGGATCCGTCCGCCGGCGCCGGGGTCAAGGTACTGCGCCGGACCGGTCGGGAAGGTTGACCAGGTCAATCATCTGAACTCCGCGCGCCCGGACTCTATTCCAGAAGTCCGACCCGTCGTGCGCCGGACCGGCATACCGCGGCGCTGCGAAGGTGGCCGCTCCACTAGCATAGGGCGGGTGCCGCGCCGGAAGAATGGTATCGGCACCACTCCTCCACCTGCAGCGCATGATTCTGCCTCGCTTCCCCGACGAAGGAGACCCTCCGTGCCTGAGTCCTTCTACCGCGACCTCGGTGGCGGCCGGTTCGAGTCGACGATCAACGCCCAGGGAGCGTGGAACCCGGAGGAGCAACACATGGCTCCCATTTCCGGGCTCATCACGCAGTGCCTGCTGGAGTGCGAGCCACGGGACGGGCTGCACCTCAGCCGCCTGAGCTTCGACATCCTCGGGATGATCCCCCGCGGCGAGTTCGAGATCTCCACCGCCGTCGTCCGTCCCGGCCGGACTATCGAGCTCGTGGAAGCACGGATGGAGGCGGGCGGGCGGACGGCGATCGTGGCGAAGGCATGGCGACTCGGGACGCAGGACACGGCAGCCGTCGCCGCGGTCGAGGACCAGCGCATTCCGGGCCCGGAGGACGCAGGGCCGCACGAGGCCATGACGGCCTGGCCGGGTGGCTTCATCAGGTCGCTCGAAGTCCGCGTCGTCCCGGGGCACCGCCCGGGGCGGGGGCAGGTCTGGATGCGGAACCCCTACTCCATGGTCGAGGGCCGGACCACCGCCGACGTCGTGCGACTCGTGGGCATGGTGGACGCCGCGAACGGGATAGCGCCGCGTGTCGCGCCAGGCGGCACCAGTTGGATGTACCCGAACGTCGACCTGCAGATCCACCTGTACAGGATGCCGACGGGCGAATGGCTCGGCCTGGACACACGCGTCACGTTCGGGTCGGGGGGAGTGGGCCTGACCTCGAGTGTCCTGCACGACCTCGACGGTCCGTTCGGACGCTCGGAGCAGATCCTCACGGTGCGCAAGCTCTGATCCGGCCTGTGCCGCCGGAATGCATGCCACGGTTCCGGGGTTGCACCCGGAACGGGACGCATCCGCTCCGGATGCGCGCCACCGTCGTCCCCACGCTCGATGGGGAGTCTCGAGGAAGAGGAACCATGCCCAAAGCGATCTGGAACAACAGGGTCATCGCGGAGTCCACGGACACCGTGATGGTCGAGGGCAACCACTATTTCCCGCCGAACTCCATCTCCCCGGAGTTCTTCGCTCCCACGGAGACCACCACGGTCTGCCACTGGAAAGGCATGGCGAGCTATTTCACCCTCACCGTGGACGGAGAGCAGAACAAGGACGCGGCGTGGAGCTACGCGGAGCCGAAAGAAGCGGCGGAGAACATCCGCGGTCACTACGCTTTCTGGAAAGGCGTGACAGTGACCGAATGACCCCCCCCCCGATCCACACCAGCCGTTCCAGCAGGCGCATCGAAGAAGGAGTCCTCCATGGAGTACCGGAAACTCGGCAACAGCGGCACCTCGGTGTCCCAGCTGGCCCTTGGCACCATGACGTTCGGAGCGGAGTCGGACGAGGCGACGTCCCACGCCATCCTGTCCGAGTATGCGGCGGCCGGCGGAAACCTCATCGACACCGCCGACGTGTACACGGCAGGCGCCTCGGAGGAGATCATCGGGCGATGGCTGGCCAAGAACCCGTCCGAACGGGACCGCATGGTGCTCGCGTCCAAGGGCCGGTTCCCCATGGGAGACGACGTCAACGATCTCGGCCTGTCGCGGCGCCACCTCCGCCGAGCGCTCGACGCGTCGCTGAGGAGACTCGGCGTGGACCACATCGATCTGTACCAGGTGCACTCCTGGGACCCGCTGACTCCACTCGAGGAGACCCTCGGGTTCCTCGACGAAGCGGTCGTCCAGGGCCGCATCGGTTACTACGGCTTCTCCAACTACACCGGCTGGCAACTCACCAAGGCCGTCATGATCGCTCGCCAGCGCGGCTACTCCCTGCCGGTGACGCTCCAGCCCCAGTACTCGTTGCTGGTGCGCGAGATCGAAGCGGAGATCGTTCCGGCCGTCCTGGATGCCGGAATGGGCATGCTTCCCTGGTCCCCCCTGGGCGGCGGCTGGTTGACGGGCAAGTATTCCCGCGACACCGAGCCGACCGGCGCCACGCGGCTCGGTGAGAACCCCCAGCGCGGCATGGAGGCCTGGGAGAAGCGCAACGCGCAGGACAGGACGTGGCGGATCATCGACACCGTGAGCGCAATCGCGGCCGAGCGGGACGTCAACGCCTCGCACATCGCGCTTGCCTGGGTAGCGGCCCAGCCAGGCGTCACGTCCGTGATCCTCGGGGCGCGCACGCAGGAACAGCTGACGGACAACCTGGCATCCTCCGACGTCGTCCTCACAGCCGGCGAGCTGCGGCAACTCGACGACGTGAGCGCTCCGACCTTCGGCGACTACCCGTACGGACTGCCCGGAATCGAGCAGCGTAGCCGCCGCATCGACGGCGGCCGCTAACCGACTTGGAAGCGGCCCCGTATCGGGTTATCGTTCGAGCAGCGACACGGGGTGTCCCTTCAGGGAAGGGGCTGAGATAAGACCCGTCGAACCTGATCCAGCTCATACTGGCGAAGGGATGTCCCGGCGTGCCCCTGGTTCCGCCTGTCCTTTCGCTCCATCCTGCGAGAGGCAGCCATGGCGCAATCATCATCCCACTCATCCACCCACTCATCCACCCAGTCGTCCACGCGGTCAGTCGGGGAGACACCGACGGAGCAGCCCGTCGATGCTCCCACGGCTGCGTCCGAGCACCCTGGGTCCGTGAGCGCCGCCCGGACGGTCACCGCTGAAGGGTGCGCGGAGTTGCTCGGCGACCTGCGCCGAGCGGCGCCGCTGGTCCAGTGCGTCACCAACGCGGTCGTCACCAACTTCACGGCGAACGTCCTGCTCGCCCTCGGGGCGGCCCCTGCCATGGTGGACATCCCCGGAGAGGCCGCCCAGTTCGCACCCGTCGCGTCGGGTGTGCTCGTCAATCTCGGCACGCCCACGGAGTCGCAGCGCGCCGCCATGCTCGAGGCGGCCGAGGCCTCCCTGATCGCAGGAACGCCCTGGGTCCTCGACCCGGTTGCTGTCGGCTTCCTGAGTGTCCGGACAGCGACTGCGCAGCGCCTCGTCACGTTTCGTCCCACCATCATCCGCGGGAACGCTTCGGAGATCATCGCCCTAGCCGGTTCTGGAGCGGGCGGACGTGGCGTCGACTCCCTCGATGAACCGGCCGCCGCCCTCGACGCCGCCCGCCTGCTCGGCTCGAGGCATGGCTCGGTCGTCGCGGTCTCCGGCGCCGTCGATGCCGTCGTCGCCCCCGAAGGTGCTGTTGTCCGGGTGGCCAACGGCAGCGCGATGCTGACGCGCGTCACCGGTGGCGGCTGCGCCCTCGGTGCCGTGATGGCGGCCTTCGCCTCCCTCACTCCGGATGCGCTCCTCGCCGCGACGGCCGCAACCGCCGCCTACACCCTCGCGGCAGAGCGTGCCGCCAGCACGGCGGCAGGACCGGGGACCTTCGCCCCACACTTCCTCGACGCGCTCGCCGCGATCACGCCGGCCGACGTCGTGCAGGGCCTCAACCTCCCGGGCGGTGACTGATGCCGCGGCCGGACCCGCTCTCCTATCTGCCGCTCTACCTCGTGACCGACACCGCGTTGTGCGCTCCGCGGACGGTGCCGGACGTCGTGGCCGCAGCGGTCGCGGGTGGCGTCACCTGTGTCCAGGTGCGCGACAAACACGCCGGCGGGAGCGCCCTCCTCGATCTCCTCGCGGCAGTGGCTGCCGCCGTCGGCGGCCGAGTTCCCGTGCTGATCGACGACAGGGTCGACGTCTACCTCGCGGCTCGCGAGCAGGGAGTAAGGGTCGACGGGGTGCACGTCGGGCAGTCCGACCTACCCGCAGACGTGGCCCGCCGGATCATCGGGCCCGATGCCGTCGTCGGACTGAGCGCAGCGACAGCGGAGGAGTTCGCCCGCGCGCACGCCCTGCCACCCGGCACGGTGGACTACCTGGGAGTCGGGGCGGTGCACGCGACGGCGACGAAGCCGGATCATCCGGCGCCGCTCGGAGTGGACGGATTCGCCGCGCTCGTACGGGACGTGAGGCTGCCCTGCGTGGCGATCGGCGGCATCAGCCGCGCCGACGTGGGGCCGCTGCGCCGGGCAGGGGCGGCAGGAGTCGCCGTGGTGTCGGCAATCTGTGCGTCAGCCGACCCGCGGAGTGCCGCGCAGGAGTTGCTCGGGGCCCGGAACTCCTGAGGGTGTTCTCCCCGTCGCTAGCCGACGACGGGCCCGACGGCAACCGGGAGAACTGGTGGTTGGCGAGCCTAGAATCCGGTGTGTGGCAACGAGGAGGACTGTGCTTGCCGGCGCGATGGTCGTGCCGCTCCTCGTGGCGGGAACGGCGTGTGAGGGAGGACCCATGGACAGCAGAAGGACTGCACCGGCGGCGGAGAATCCAGCAATCCTGTCAGCTCGTCCCGGTGCCACGGCTGCCGGCCCGGGCAGCATGACCGGAGTCCGTGCACTAAGGGTGACGGCGGAGCGCGATCCGATCGTGTTCGTTCCCGAATCGCTGGCCACGGACGAGCAGGTTCCGCTCCTGGTCGCACTGCACGGAGCTGGAGGGGACGCGCAGGGTGGGTTGTCCTATCTCCGCGCGGCGGCAGAGCAACTCGGGATCGTCATTCTCGCCCCCGCGTCGCGAGGCGGTACCTGGGATGCCATCCGCGGGGGTTATGGCCCGGACACCGAGGTCATCGACAGGGCGCTTCACGAGGTCTTCTCCTTCGTCGCGGTGGACCCCAAGCGGATCGGCATTGCCGGTTTCTCCGATGGTGCGTCCTATGCGCTGGGGCTGGGACTCGCGAACGGGAATCTCTTCCGCAAGGTCGTCGCGTTCTCACCCGGATTCGTGCCCCCGGGCCCGGATCACGGTCAGCCCACCCTCTTCATCTCGCACGGCACCGAGGACTCTGTCCTGCCGATCGACGCCACGAGCAGGAAGGTCGTCCCAGCACTGAAACGCCGCGGCTACGACGTCGTCTACCGCGAGTTCGAGGGGCCGCACACCGTGCCCCCGGCCATCGCTGTCGAGGCCGGCCTCTGGCTCGACTGGACTCCCATGCCGATACCCTGACTCGGGGCGCGCCCTGACTGCCTACGATGGAACGATGAGCAATACGTGGCAGGGCGCTGCCGAACTGGCACTCGCCCTCGACCCACCCTCACATGACGCCGCTGCCGAGCTGGCCCGCGGAATAGCCTTGCTGCGCGAGGTCGCCGTCGGCGCGAGGCCCCCGACGCTGCGCCTCTACCGTCCGAGTCCCACTCTCGCCTTCGGCCAGCGGGATGCACGGCTGCCGGGCTTCGCGGAGGCCGCCGCGGCTTCCACCCGCCACGGCTTCGTGCCACTCGTGAGGCGGGCAGGGGGCCGTGCTGCCGCCTACCACCGGGGGTGCCTCGTGGTCGACCACATCGAGCCCGCGCCCGACGCCGTCCTCGGGACGAGGGCGCGCTTCGCTGCGTTCGGTGACTTCTTCGCCGGCGTGCTGGGCGACGTCGGGCTGGACGCGCGCGTGGGCGAGGTGCCGGGGGAGTACTGCCCGGGCGAGTACAGCGTCCACGGACGCTCCGGCGGCACGCCGGCCGTCAAGCTCGTGGGGACGGCGCAGCGCGTCGTCGCAGGAGCGTGGTTGTTCTCGTCCGTGATCGTCGTCGAGGATTCCGCGCCGCTCCGCGCAGTCCTGACCGATGTCTACTCCGCCCTGGGACTCGAGTGGCAGCCCCCGACGGCGGGCGCGGCCGAGGACCTTGCGCCGGGAGTGACCGTCGCCGTCGTGGAGGCCGCGCTGCTGAAGGCGTACGGTGCCGTCGTCGGATTAAGTGAAGCAAGGCCCACCGGCCTCCCCTGACGGGAAGGCCGGTGTCCGGCCCCGGTCGGTCAGTGTCCGCGGGCGATCCAGGCCTTGAGGTTCGGAGCCTCGTCACCGATCGTCGTACTGTCGCCATGCCCGGTCCGGACGATCGTGTCCGGTGGCAGGGTGAGCAGTCGGGTGCGGATGGACTCGATGATCGTGGGGAAGTCGCTGTAGGAGCGACCCGTCGCCCCGGGTCCGCCCTGGAAGAGGGTGTCGCCCGTGAAGACGGTGCCCGCCTCCTCGAGCAGATAGCTGACGGAGCCGGGAGAGTGGCCCGGCGTGTGCAGCGCCGTCAGGGACACGCCGGCAACCTCGATGGTGTCGCCGTCGCCGATGGACTGGTCGGGGCTCAGCTCGGGGAACACCATGTCCCACAATTCCCGGTCGCCCTCGTGCAGGTAGATCGGTGCGCGGACGGCGTCGAAGAGGTCGCCGACGGCGCGGATGTGGTCGTCGTGCGCGTGGGTCAGCAGGATCGCCCGTACGAGCCGCCCGTTGACCTGGTCGACGATCGCCGCGGCGTCGTGCGGGGCATCGATGATGACGCATTCTTCGTCGTCCCCCACGATCCACACGTTGTTGTCCACGTCCCAGGTGCCGCCGTCGAGCGAGAACGTCCCGGACGTGACGAGGTGCTCGATGCGCGCCGCCATCAGAGCTCCACCACCGATCGCAGGACCGCGCCGCCGTGCATCTTCTCGAAGGCTTCCTCCACCTGGTCGAGGCGGATGCGTTCGGTCACGAAGGCGTCGAGGTCGAGGTTGCCCTGGAGGTAGTGGCTCACGAGCATCGGGAAGTCGCGGCTCGGCAGGCAGTCGCCGTACCAGGAGGACTTCAGGGAGCCACCGCGACCGAAGACGTCGAGCAGCGGGAGTTCTATCGTCATGTCGGGAGTGGGGACGCCGACCAGCACCACGGTGCCGGCGAGGTCGCGAGCGTAGAACGCCTGCCTGTAGGTCTCGGGGCGCCCGACGGCGTCGATCACGATGTCTGCGCCGTTACCTCCGGTGAGTGCCCGAATCGCCTCCACGGGGTCCTCTTCCTTGGAGTTGAGGACGTGCGTCGCACCGAGTCCGCGGGCGAGCTCGAGCTTCCGGTCGTCGATGTCGACGGCAATGATCGTCGTGGACCCGGCGAGCTTCGAGCCGGCGATAGCGGCGATTCCGACGCCGCCGCAGCCGATGACCGCGACGGAGTCACCGCGCGAGACGTTGCCGGTATTGATCGCCGCACCGATGCCCGCCATGACACCGCAGCCCAGCAGGCCGACTGCGGCCGCATCCGCTGCGGGATCGACCTTCGTGCACTGACCCGCGGCCACGAGGGTCTTCTCGGCGAAGGCGCCGATACCGAGCGCCGGGGAGAGGACGGTGCCGTCCTCGAGCGTCATCTTCTGCGTGGCGTTGTGCGTGTTGAAGCAGTACTGCGGCTCGCCCCGTCGGCATGCCCGGCACTCTCCGCAGACCGCGCGCCAGTTGAGGATCACGCGGTCGCCCGGTGCGACAGTCGTCACGTCGTCCCCCACGGCGCTGACGACGCCGGTGGCCTCGTGGCCGAGGAGGAACGGGAACTCGTCGTTGATGCCGCCCTGCTTGTAGTGCAGGTCCGTGTGGCACACCCCGCAGGTCAGGATGTCGACCAGCGCCTCGCCGGGTCCCGGTTCGGGGACCAGGATCGTCTCGATCGTCGCGGGGGCATCCTTGGCCCGCACCACGACGCCCTGAACTCTGTGCACCATGTTCTTGCTGTCCTTCCGCTGGGAGCGGTGTCCCGTCAACGGGTTCACCGCTTCCAGCATATGGCGGGACCGCCCTGGTGCGCGGAGGGCTGTGCGGCTAGACGGCGAGCCGGGTCCTGACGTCGGCCAGGGACGGGTTCGTTGCCGACGTTCCGTCAGGGAAGATCACGGTGGGCACCGTCTGGTTGCCGCCGTTGAGGGAGGCGACGAGCTCTGCGGTTCCCTCGACCTCTTCGATGTTGATCTCGTTGTAGCCGATGCCCTGGGCATCCAGCTGGGACTTCAGGCGCCGGCAGTACCCGCACCATGAGGTCGAGAACATGGTGATGGATCCGGCTTCTGGTGTGTACTCCACGTGCTCCTCATATCCACGCGCGGGTGGTGACGCGCGCATCAGTCGATGGAGGGCGGCGTCTCCGCCCGTACACTCCTCAACGCAAGCCCGCGCCGGCTCATTCCGTGACGCCCCACACGCTCACACGCCGCGAGCGCCGTGCGGAGACGTCGCCACCGGCGAGCTTGTTGGTCGGCCCTCGGCCCACCGGATACGATCAGCAGGGCGGTTCCAGCCCTCACCGGGTCCCGCCACGCCCGCCTCGGGCGACAATTCTTCCCAGCACCAAGGAGACCACCCGTGCCAGCGCCCCAGCCCATGAACCTCATCGTCGACGGCGGAGAGAAGCAGGCGACGACGGGCACCACCGGGACGGAACTCTTCAGCGATCGTCGCGACGTCGTCGTCATGCGCGTGGACGGCGAGCTCAAGGACCTCGACCAGGAGGTGCCGGACGGCGCATCGGTCGAGGGAGTGACGCTCGAGGACCCCGCAGGGCTCGAGGTCCTGCGCCACTCCGCGGCGCACGTCATGGCGCAGGCCGTGCAGCAGTTGCGCCCGAACGCCAAGCTGGGCATCGGCCCGTACATCACCGACGGCTTCTACTTCGACTTCGACGTCGAGGAACCCTTCACGCCGGACGAGTTGAAGCAGCTCGAGAAGATGATGCTGAAGATCGTGAACGCCAACCAGCGTTTCGTCCGACGCGTCGTCTCCGAGGACGAGGCGCGCGAGGCGATGAAGGAAGAGCCGTACAAGCTCGAGCTGATCGGCCTCAAGGGTGGCGCCACCGATGAGGACGGAGCATCGGTCGAGGTCGGCGCCGGTGAGCTGACGATCTACGACAACGTGGACCGGAAGTCCGGGGACGTGGTGTGGAAGGACCTGTGCAGGGGCCCCCACCTGCCCAACACGAAGCTCATCTCCAACGCCTACGCCCTGACGCGTTCGGCGGCCGCTTACTGGCGGGGCAGCGAGAAGAACAAGCAGCTGCAGCGCATCTACGGGACGGCGTGGCCGACGAAGGACGCCCTGAAGGCCTACCAGGAGCGCCTCGCGGAAGCTGAGCGGCGTGATCACCGGCGCCTCGGCACCGAACTGGACCTCTTCTCCTTCCCGGACGAACTCGGCTCGGGACTGCCGGTCTTCCATCCCAAGGGCGGCATCATCCGCAAGGCCATGGAGGACTACTCCCGCCAGCGCCACACCGACGCCGGCTACGAATTCGTCTACACGCCGCACATCACCAAGGGCCACCTGTACGAGGTGTCCGGCCACCTCGACTGGTACCGCGACGGCATGTTCCCCGCCATGCACGTGGATGAGGAACTCAACGAGGACGGCACGGTGCGCAAGCCCGGGCAGGACTACTACCTCAAGCCCATGAACTGCCCCATGCACAACCTCATCTTCAGGTCGCGCGGGCGTTCCTACCGCGAGCTGCCGCTGCGCCTGTTCGAATTCGGTTCGGTGTACCGGTACGAGAAGTCGGGCGTGATCCACGGGTTGACGCGCGTGCGCGGCATGACCCAGGACGACGCGCACATCTACTGCACGCGCGAGCAGATGAAGGACGAGCTCACGGAGACGCTGAACTTCGTCCTCGGCCTCCTCAAGGACTATGGCCTCGAGGACTTCTACCTGGAGCTGTCGACGCGCAACCCGGAGAAGTCGGTCGGGTCGGACGAGATCTGGGAGGAAGCGACGCGGACGCTCGCCGAGGTCGCCGAGGCCTCAGGACTCGAACTCGTACCGGATCCCGGGGGAGCGGCGTTCTACGGACCGAAGATCTCCGTCCAGGCGCGCGACGCCATCGGCCGCACCTGGCAGATGTCGACGATCCAGCTCGATTTCAACCTGCCGGACCGGTTCGAACTCGAGTACCAGGCCGCCGACGGCACGCGGCAGCGCCCGGTCATGATCCACCGCGCGCTCTTCGGCTCGATCGAACGGTTCATGGGCGTCCTCACCGAGCACTACGCCGGTGCGTTCCCCGCATGGCTGGCACCCGTGCAGGTGCTCGCGATCCCCGTCGCGGAGGCATTCAACGACTACCTGTTCGACGTCGTCGACAAGCTCAAGGCGGAAGGGATCCGCGCCCAGGTCGACGCCGGGTCCGACCGCTTCCCGAAGAAGATCAGGACGGCGAGCAAGGAGAAGGTGCCGTTCGTCCTGATTGCCGGCGGCGAGGACCAGGAGGCGAATGCGGTCTCCTTCAGGTTCCGCGACGGCAGCCAGGACAATCAGGTGCCCGTCGACGAAGCCGTCCGCCGGATCGTGGAGGCGGTACGGAGCAGGGAAGCCACGGTCTGATGGGGGAGGCGGACAGTTCGCGGGATCCGGCAGACGAGCGGTCGGCCGGGCCCTACCCCGGTGACGCCGCGGTGACCGACGGTTTCGAACTCGCGGGCGTGCCGGATGCTTTCCAGCGTCTGTGGACTCCGCACCGTCTCGCCTACATCAAGGGCGGCCAGGACAAGGTCACCTCGGAGGAGACGTGTCCGTTCTGTCGCGCGCCGCACCTCAGTGACGAGGAATCGCTGATCGTCCACCGGGGAACCCACGCCTTCGTCCTGCTCAATCTCTTCCCCTACAACGCCGGGCACCTTCTGGTGTGCCCCTACCGCCATGTGCCCGACTACACCGACATCGACGCCGCGGAGACAGCGGAGATCGCTCAGCTCACCCAGACCGCGATGCGGGTGCTCCGCAGGGTCTCCAACCCCTCCGGATTCAACCTAGGGATGAACCAGGGCGTCACCGGGGGAGCTGGTATCGCAGCGCACCTCCACCAGCACGTCGTGCCACGCTGGGGCGGCGACGGGAACTTCCTGCCGATCATCGCGCACACCAAGGCGATCACGCAGACCCTCGGCGAGGTCCGCCAGCAGGTGGCGGATGCCTGGCCGGTAGATGGCGACCCGGCGGGAAGGGCGCCCTGATGCTGAACAAGTACGCCCGAGGCTTCTTCACCAGGCTCTTCACGCCGCTGGCCCGCCTGCTTCTCCGGTGCGGTGTGACGCCCGACGCGGTGACGATCGCAGGTACCGTCGGCGTCGCCGGTGGAGCGCTCGTCTTCTATCCGCTGGGCGAGCTCTTCTGGGGGACAGTCTTCATCACGCTCTTCGTGTTCTCCGACGTCGTCGACGGGATCATGGCGCGCATCAAGGGTGACGGCGGGCTCTGGGGGAGCTTCCTCGACTCGACGCTCGACCGCATAGCTGATGGTGCCCTCTTCGCAGGCGTCGCCGTGTGGTTCTTCACGGGAGGGGGCAGTCCGGCCATCGCCGTCGCCGCCCTGGCCTGCCTCGTGCTCGGAATGCTGGTCTCCTACGCGCGGGCCAAGGCCGAATCGCTGGGCTTCACGGCGAACGTCGGGCTCGCCGAGCGGGCAGAGCGGCTGGTCTCGGTGCTGGTCGTGACGGGGCTGACCGGGCTCGGATTACCCCAGGCTTTCCTGTTCGCGGTTCTCGTGATCCTCGCCGCAGCCAGTCTCGTCACGGTGTACCAGCGCGTGAGCATCGTGCGTAAGCAGGCACTCGAGGCCAACCCGGCGTCCTAGCCGCGTCGCTCCTGCCCCCCTTCTCCGAAGCGTCTCGCCTCGATCGCACCGTCTCCCGCTGGAGCGATGAATCAGGGCGCATCGCTCCGTCTAACGAAGGAAGCACGACAGGGAAACGACGAACAGGACACGCCATGACGCACCCGACAGGCCTCTCGCCAGCCGACCTGCATATCGTCTCCGAGCTGGACCTCCTCCGACTGCAGCGCACTGCAGGAGTCCCGTTCGGTCCAGCGCCGTCCTGCGCCCACCCGACGCGGCGGGGCCTCCGGCAGGATCCGGCGTTCGAGCTGGTGCAGGACGAGCTCGAACGCCGCGACGCATACCCCTCGACCCTGGAGGGTACAGGCAACGCTGTACTATTGAGGGGTGACTCAGCCCGCAAGCCTCGACGGAACGTTGCCCGCTTCACCTGACCCTGGCCGCCGGTTGCTCCTCAGCCGACGGATCCGGTTGCTCGTCGCCCTCACCATCGGCTACAACGTCGTCGAGGCCGTCGTCGCTCTGAGCGCAGGGACCATCGCGTCATCGAGCGCCCTGATCGGGTTCGGCCTCGACTCCATCGTGGAAGTGCTCTCTGCCACCGCCGTCGCCTGGCAGTTCGCCGGGCGGCATCCGGAGGACCGTGAATCGACTGCGCTCCGGGTCATCGCGGTCTCGTTCTTCGGACTAGCTGCCTTCGTCACCGTCGATGCCGTCCGAACGCTCGGCGGCGCCGTCGAACCCCAGCACTCGACGGTCGGGATCGTCCTCGCGGCCGTGAGTCTCGCGGTCATGCCGCTCCTGTCCGCCGCACAGCGAAGGACAGGCCGACAGCTCGGTTCACGTTCAGCCGTTGCGGATTCACGGCAGACGTTGTTGTGCACCTACCTCTCGGGCGTGCTGCTCGCGGGGCTGGTGCTTAACAGCACGCTGGGATGGTCCTGGGCCGACCCGGTGGCCGCCCTGGTCATCGCGGCGGTCGCGGTCAAGGAGGGCCTCTACGCGTGGAGGGGGAACGCGTGCTGTGCTCCAGCCCCCGGAACGACCGTCGACGGCGATGCGCCGTACCGGGATGGGGCATCTGCCCGCCCGGAAGGCGTTCCGGCGCTCGGCCTCGTCGGAGCAACGGACTGTTCCTGCTGCAGCCGGGATTGATCCGGCTCAGAGGGTGCCGGTCGTCGGCTCGTCGCCAGGCCCCGCAGCCAGGATCCGCGTCATCTCCAGCTCCCTCTGGTCCGGGTCGAGCACGTACGGCTCGGTCCGTCCGGTGAACCGGTAACCGCGGCGGGAGTAGTACTCCTGTGCCCGCCGGTTGTCCTCATGAACGGTCAGGCGCAGGGCCGGTGCGTGCATCGCCGCCCACGCCTCGACCTCGTCGAGTAGCGCGTCGGTCACGCCCGCCTCGCGGCCGCGATGGGATGGGCTCACGTACACGCCATACAACGTGGGGAGGTCGGTTCCGGTCTTCAGCAGCCCACCCATCGTGCCGACCCAGCGTCCCGTCCCGTCGATGGCGGCAACGGAGGTGCCCGTTGCGGACTGTCCCCGGCGCCCCCGCCTGCGCCACTCCTCCTCGCCGTGCTTGAGGGCGGTGGCCAGGGTCTCCAGGAATGCGTGGGGAGTGTCCTCGAGCATCTCGAGCCGCAGCTCACGGATGTGGCGCCAGTCGTCCTCCGTCGTCCTGCGGATCGTCACGTCTGCCACAACAACCATCCTAGGGAGGTCCAGGAATGGTAACAACGCGCCGCCATGGTGGAGGCTCGTTGCCTCACTCCGGAACCCTGCCGATGTGGTGGCGGAATCCCCACAGTGCGGCGTGGAGCCGGTCCCGACTACCCGTTTTCGAGAAGATGCTCTGCACGTGGTACTTCACCGTTGTCACTTCGATAAAGAGGCTGCGGGCGATCTCGGCGTTGGAAACCCCGCGGGTGATGAGGTCGAGCACGTCGAGTTCGCGGAGCGTGAGCAGCTCGAGGGCAGCTGGTGTCGGTACTGGGGAGGCGCGACGGCGGCCGAATTCTGCGAGCACTTTCTGGGTTATCCGTTGATCCAAGGTTCCGCCGCCGGCAGCGACCGAATGAATGGCAGCTGCGATGGCTGTCTCTTGAGCGCCTTTCAACATGAAACCAGCGGCACCGGCTTCGAGAGCCGCGAAAATGTCCTCGTCGATGTCGAACGTCGTGAGGATGAGTACGCGCACAGCACTTCCGTGCTCGGCGACGATCTGCCGGGTCGCGGTGATTCCGTCCATGCCGGGCATCCGCACGTCCATGCACACGACGTCCGGGCGGAGCGAGGACGCCAAGTGCACCGCCTCCTGTCCGTCCGTTGCCTGCCCGATGACGGACAGATCCGGTTCCGCGTCGAGGACCACAGTGAGTCCAGCCCGCACGATGGGCTGGTCGTCGACGATGAGTACGGTTGTCACGGGTGCTCGTCCTTGTCTGCGGATGCTGAGGAAGCCGCGGTGGTAGTGGGCAGCGTCAGAGTTGTGCGCCATCCCGTGCGGGTCGGGCCGGCATCAAGCGTTCCGCCGACCAGCGTGAGTCGCTCGCGAAGGCCCGCCAGGCCGTAACCGCTCGGCGGCACCGCCAGGGGCGCCGTGGTACCGGACCCGTTCTCGACAGCTACGCGCAATTCGGCGCTGCTCCAGGCCGTCCTCATGCTCGAGCAGACCAGCGACGTACTCGGGCAGTCCGCTCGTGTGCTGCAGAAGCTGCCGGACGGAGATCCTACTGCCGTCGATCCCGTCCCCTTCCACCAGGCCCGGTAGGTACGCCTCGATCGGCTCGTCGAGGGCGACGTCGCCCTCATCGACAAGTTGCATCACGACCGTCGCCGTGAACATCTTCGTGTTGCTGGCGATGCGCACCTGTCCGTCGGGTGCTGCTGGTCGGCGTTCTTCACGGTTGCCGAGACCGGAGGCCAAGCTCACTCGGTCTCCGTCAGCCTCCGTGAGCGTGCCCAGCGCGGCAGGAAAACCAGCCTGCACAAGCCCGTCGAGGCTTGTTTGCAGCCGCTCCCCGTCAACCTTCGATGTCGCTGTCGTTTCAGGGCCGCTGGTGCCGCTGAAGCCCGCAGCCTGCTGTTGAAACAAGTACCAGCCCTGCAACTGCTGCGGCAGTGCATCGTCGCATCGGGCGCGTCATTCCGGCCATCGTTCTTCTCCCTTGTCCTTACCCCGTCGCCGAAGGTCGCCGACACCCATAAGTCCAGTCGAGAAGCGGAGCTTGCGCCCCGGGCCCAGGAACAGGATCTGCCTCCTCCCCGAGTACAGGTTCGGGACGCGGGACCGTCGCCAAGCTCGGAGAACTCCTCACCTCGCCTGTCGCGTCACTCGTCGCCGTCCGAGGAGAACGTCGACGACGAGGAGAACGGTGCCGGACCGATCATTTGGACCCGGCCTTGCAAACGGCCGCATTACGGCCGGTGACGATGCGGCGGAGACGACCGGGTGCGTGCTGCGCGGCGTCGTATCATGGAGGGTCAGCTTTTATCTACCTTTAGGGGCAAGTTGTGTCCACCGTTGAAGAGAATTCGGCAACCACAGCACGGACCGGCGGCAACCGGGTCAAGCGCGGGATGGCCGAAATGCTCAAGGGCGGCGTCATCATGGATGTCGTCACGGCCGAGCAGGCCCGCATCGCCGAGGATGCCGGCGCGGTAGCCGTCATGGCGCTCGAACGGGTTCCCGCGGACATCCGTGCCCAGGGCGGCGTCTCCCGCATGAGCGATCCTGACATGATCGACAGCATCATCGAGGCTGTCTCCATCCCCGTCATGGCCAAGGCCCGCATCGGTCACTTCGTCGAGGCGCAGGTACTGCAGTCCCTCGGCGTCGACTACATCGACGAGTCCGAGGTCCTCACCCCGGCCGACTTCACCAACCACATCGACAAGTGGAAGTTCACCGTTCCCTTCGTCTGTGGCGCCACCAACCTCGGTGAGGCGCTCCGCCGCATCAACGAGGGCGCGGCGATGATCCGCTCGAAGGGCGAGGCAGGCACCGGTGACGTCTCCAACGCGACGATGCACATGCGGAAGATCCGCTCCGAGATCAACCGCCTGTCGTCGATGGCGGAGGACGAGCTGTATGTCGCCGCGAAGGAACTGCAGGCCCCGTACGAGCTCGTGAAGGAGGTGGCGTCGGCCGGTCGTCTGCCCGTCGTCCTCTTCACTGCCGGCGGTATCGCTACTCCGGCGGATGCCGCGATGATGATGCAGCTCGGTGCTGACGGCGTGTTCGTCGGCTCCGGCATCTTCAAGTCCGGCAACCCCGCCGAAAGGGCAAACGCCATCGTGCAAGCGACGACGTTCCACGACGACCCCGACATGATCGCCAAGGTCTCGCGCGGCCTCGGCGAAGCGATGGTCGGCATCAACGTGGACGAGATTCCGCAGCCGCACCGCCTTGCGGAGCGCGGCTGGTAACAGTCCGCACAGCGTCACAGGGAGGACCGCAGCCGTGGGGCTGCGGTCCTTCCTTTTCGCCCTGGTCATGCGGCTCCTGGCGGGAGAACGTGCGGTGCATGGAGTCACAGCCCCTACAGCGTCAGGACATAGGTCCTGCCGCGTCCGAGCAGCGTGAAGCCCCGCCGGGAGAAGAACTCGTACCCCTGCGGCGTGGCATTGAGCGTGAGATCGACCGCTCCAGCTTCGCCCGCCGCTCGGGCCGTCGCGCTCAGCAGCGCCGTCGCCAGTCCGCGCCTCCGGTACCCGGGCAGGACTTCGAGGTGGTGGATGCCGCCGAGCCGGTGTAGGTCGCCCGAGCCGGACGGGTGGAACGAGTAGGCGGCGCCCGAGACGTTGTGGCCCGTCGCGTCCCTCGTGACGGCATGCCATGCCTGCTGTGGCTGCGACCGTACGACGCGCAGTTCCTGTTCGAGCGGCCCCGAGTAGTCGGGCACGTCGGTCGTGAGGACGGCGCCGTCGTCCGCGGACGCGACGACGGCGGACACCGGCGCTGCCATCCACCATGGTTGCCAGCTCTGATCGAACCCGAGGGGACCGAGCTCCGCCGGGTCCACGGCCCCGTTGAGCCAGATCCGTACCGAGGCGGCCCCCAGCCGCACACCTTCGGCGAGCGCGGGTCGGACGGCATATGCGCTGACCTGCTCGGGAAACATCATTGCCAGTTCCCGTCTGGCGGGCAGCCATACCCAGGTGGTGCCGTGCGTCGAGAACGTCTTTCCACCCGTAGCGGCCGCCAGCGCCGTACTCCACGCAGTTGCCAGCCGCTGGCACTGCGCGATCGTCACCACGGTGGTGTGCCGTCCCGCATGGACCTCACGCGAGCCCGCGACGAACCAGCAGGGGATGCAGGTCGGCGTCCCGCCCGCGGAACCGGCGGAAGGCCTCCAGCGGGTCGATGCTGTTCCCTCGCGACAGCAGTTCCCGCCGGAAGTGGTCCCCGTTGCCGCGCGTCAGGCCGCCCGAGGACTTGAACCACTCGACGGTGTCGGCGTCGAGCATCTCGCTCCAGATGTAGGCGTAGTACGACGCCGCATAACCGCCGGCAAAGATGTGCTTGAAGTAGGACGTGCGGTACCGCGGCGGCACCGGCGCGAAGTCGACCCTCGCATCGGCGAGCGCAGAGGCCTCGAATGCGAGCGGATCCTCGATGACCGTGCCGGCGGGGACGGAGTGCCAGGCGAGGTCCAGCAGGGCGGCGCCGAGGTAGGCCGTCGTCTCGAATCCCTCTCCCCAGGCACCGGCAGCATGGATGCGGTCGATCACGTCCTGCGGGAGCGGCTCACCGGTCTCGTGGTGGCGCGCGTAGTTCGCGACGATCTCGGGCCAGAGGATCCACATCTCGTTGACCTGCGAGGGGTACTCGACGAAGTCGCGCGGCACGGCGGTGCCGGCGAACAGCGGGTAGGTGACGTCCGAGAACAGACCGTGGAGCGCGTGGCCGAATTCGTGGAAGGCGGTCACCACCTGATCGTACGAGAGCAGCGTGGGCTCACCCGCCCCTGGCCTGGAGATGTTCAGGTTGTTGATGACCACGGCGCGCGTCCCCTCGAGTCGGGACTGGTCCACGAACGAGTTCATCCACGCTCCGCCGCTCTTCGTGTCGCGGGTGTAGTAGTCGCCGAGGAACAGGCCCAGGCCCGAACCGTCCTCGTTGAAGACCTCCCACACCCGGACATCGGGGTGGTACCCCACAAGGTCCGGGCGTTCGGTGAAGGTCAACCCGTAGAGACGGTGCGCGGCGTAGAACACTCCGTCCTGCAGAACCCGCTCGAGCTCGAAGTAGGGGCGCAGGGCGTCCAGGTCGACGTCGAACCGGGCCTTCCTCACCTTCGCCGCATAGTAGGCCCAGTCCCACGGCTCGATGGGGTGTCCGGCCTCGGCCTCGAGTTCGGCTGCTTCCGCACGGGCATTGCGCACCGCCGGGGCGGCGAGCTCCCGCATCCGGTCCAGGATCGCCTCAAGCGACGGCGCCGTCTGGTTGTCGGTGGCTGCGGCAGCGTGCGTACTGAAACCGAGGAGCGCTGCTCGGTCGGCACGCACAGTGGCCATCTCGGTCGCGAGGGCGAGGGTGTCGGCGTCGTTGCCGCGCGCGCCACGATTGACCGACGCCTCGTGGAGCCGTCGCCGCACGTCCCTGTTCGTGAGCAGCTCCAGGGCCGGCTGCGCGGTCGGGAGGATGAGCGTCAGGAGGTATCTGCCCTCGTGGCCGGCGTCGCCGGCTGCCGAGGCAGCCGCGGAGATCGCGTCGGCGGAGAGCCCGTCCAGTTCCTCGGCGGAGTCGACCAGGAGCGCGGACGCATTGGTGTCCTTCAGGAGTTTCTGCGAGAACTCCGTGCTGAGCGCCGACAGCTTCGAATTGAGCTCCCGGAGCGTGGACTGTGCGGCGTCATCCAGCTCCGCCCCGGCACGGATGAAGCTGCGGATGTACTCCTCGACGAGGCGGGCGGACTCGTCGTCCAGGCCGTCGAGCGGTACCTGCCGGAGGCGCTCGAAGAGTGCCCGGTTGAGCTTGATGTTGTCCTCGTGCTCGGCGAGGCGCGGAGCGATCTGCTGTTCGAGCGCCTGGATCGCCTCGGTCGCGTGGCTGACCGAATTGCTGAAGAAGACGCGGGAGACGCGGTCGAGCGTTCTCCCGGCCCGCTCGAGCGCGATCAGCGTGTTCTCGAAGCTGGGCGCCTCGGCGGAATCCGTGATGCAGTGGATCTCGGTGAGGTGTTCAGCGAATCCGGCATTGAAGGCAGGCAGGTAGTGCTCGTCGCGGATGGCTCCGAAGGGCGGCAGTTGATAGTCGAGGCCACTGGGCTCGAGGAAAGGGTTGCTCATGGGAACCAACTTTTGCACGTTGTCATGCCTTCATGCAGCACCACGATCATACGACCGCGCTCGTCAGTCCACGGAGGTGGAGCCTGCAGGCGACCTACCCTGCCGATTCCGGTCGCGAGCCCAGTAGCCCGCCACGGTAGTCACGGTGCTCAGCACGGCGAGCACGACGCCGATGCGGGTGTGCGCAAGGCGCACACCTCTGCCCGCAAGCTTCTCTCCGTAGCGATAAACGACCCGCTCCATGCCGATCGTCCCGACGGCGGTCGACCCGAGGAGCGCGACGGCCGCGAGGGCGAGAACGACAGGATGGCGTGGGAGTCCGGTGCGTGAGCGGGTCTGCCCGGCTGCATCCACCCCGACTGCATCCGGCCCGACCGCCTTCGGCTGCAGTTCCTCGACCGGTGTGCAGCCGCTGGTCCCGGATGCATCCCGGCTCTTCAGGACGTGGATCCCGTACAGGGCGCTGGAGGCGATGATGCCGGCCTTCACGCCCGCTCGAATTTTTCGGTCCCTCGTGTAGTCGGGCAGGGCGTACCAGAGCGCTATTCCGAGTCCGGAGACGAGGTCAGGCAGGGCAGGGGGAGTGATGGCGGCCTTCATGCATCGACCCTACGTAGCTCGCCGTGCCAGCACATCCGCCGTGGTGCTGATTCACGAGTACTCCTCGAGGGGGACGGAGCTGGGACACGGGTAAGGGGCACTGCGCGGCGGTGCTGTTCGTGGTGTCGGTACCTTTTTTTGCTGCCCGAGGGCTTTCTGCTGTGCGGCTGCACGAGATCACGCACTTCCCGTTCCAGGGCTGCATGGCGAGTCGCTTCGGCGTCGAAATACGGCTTGTGGTGAGGCCTGTGAGCAGAAGCAAGTGGATGCACCCCGAGGAGATGGGACAGAATGCGGTCATGGACATCACTGACAACGGACCCAACCCCAACGCGTTCGATATCGAGAGCGCGACGACCGAGAACGACAACTACCGCCGCGTCGCCTGGACGGGCAAGCACCTGCAGGTGACGCTCATGTCGATCGAACCCGGTGGTGCGATCGGCCTCGAGGTGCACCACGGCACCGACCAGTTCCTGCGCGTCGATGCAGGGAAGGGCCGCGCGAAGATGGGGCCCTCGAAGGATGATCTCTCGTTCGAGCAGGACGTCGAGGATGGCTGGAGCATCCAGGTGCCCGCCGGCACGTGGCACGACGTCGAGAACACCGGCGACGAACCATTGCGCCTGTACGCGATCTACGCACCGACCCACCACGCGCAGGGCATCGTGCAGCAGACGCCGGAGGATGCCGAGAAGGACGAGGAGCAGGGCCTCGACGAACCGCCGTCGTGGGTCGAGGAAGTCGACGACAAGGGCGAAGAGTCCGCCTGAGCCGCTCCGTCGTGAGCGACTGCCGATAGTTCAGCAGGAACAGGAAGAGGGGTACGCCCGCTACAGGGTGTACCCCTCTTTCACGGACTCGACAAGGGATGTTCTCCCTGTCGGGGTTCCGTCATGTCACCCCAGCCGGTGCGAACGGCTCTACGGATATGTTCTACAGGGCGCGCTCGCGGACCGTACCGGGTTCAGCGTGGCCTCGCCCCGGCGTGCTGCCGGGCGAGTTCGGCCAGCGTGTCGTCCACGCCGTCGTCCTGGAACTCCCCGAACTTGCGCTCTGCCGCGGTCCGTAGCAGGAAATCGGCGATCGCGGGATTCTTCGGGAGCAGGGACCCGTGAAGATAGCTGGCCACGATGTTCTTGTAGCGAGCGCCCTCATGCTTCTCCTCGGCGTTGTTGCCCGCACCCTTGATCACGGTTGCCAGGGGCTTCAGCCCGTCGCCCAGATAGGTCTGGCCGCTGTGGTTCTCGTAGCCGTGGATCTCGCCGAACTCCTCGCTGGTGGCGACGACGTTGCCGATCAGCCTCTCTGCACCGCCTCGCGTCTCGAGGTCCAGCACGCCGATGCCGGGGATCTCCGTGCCGTCATGCGTGCGGAAGACGTTGCCGAAGAGCTGGTACAGGCCGCAGATGAGGAGCATCGGCGTGCCGTCCTCGGCGAGCCTGCGCAGCGTGGGAGCGATGGCCTGCAGGTCGTCCTGGATGACGATCTGTCCGCTGTCCTGGCCACCACCGCCGATGACGAGGTCGACGTCGTCGGGAAAGGGATCGCCGGCATTGTGCTCGAGGATCTCCGCACCGTAGCCGCGCCAGGCGAGGCGCTGCTTGAGCACGAGCACGTTGCCGTAATCGCCGTAGATGTTCATCTCGCGGGGGTACAGCTGCAGGATGCGCAGCGATCCCTTGGCGGGATCAGCGGGGGCTTCGGTCAGCGCGCTGGCGGACGGGGCGTCGCTCATCAGGACACCACCTCGACTTTCGTGATCTTCGAGAGCTCGCGGCGAACCGCAAGCATGGCCGTGTAGGTGCAGAAGATCCGCTTCGGACGTCCTTCCGAGCCTCGGATGAACTGCTTGAGGGCGTCCACGATGTCGGGCTCGACGGCACCCACGCGGACGTCGTCGTACTTCAGCCTCAGAGCCATGTCGTATGCACGGACCCCGCTGACCACGTCGACGCCGCCGAGGCCCAGCGAGTCGAAGTCGACATCCCAGAGCCAGGACATGTCACGACCGTCGGCATAGTTGTCATTGATCGCGATCATGGTGGCGCATCCGGCGGGGTCGAAGGACTTCAGGCCCAGCCTGAACCCGCTGGGATTCTTCACGAGCACGAGTTCGAGGGCCTGGCCGTCGACGACGAGGCTCTCGCCCCGACCGAAGGCGGGCTCCACGGCAGCCAGGGACGCGAAGAGCCTCGAGGTATCAGCCGATCGACCCAGGACGGCCCGCGCGGCCGCGAGGGCGGCCGCGGCGTTGAAGATGTTGTAGACCCCCCGCAGGCGCAGGTCGGTGCGTGTCGTGGTGCCGTCCACCTCGAATTCCGCCGAGTTCCCGTCAACGGACCGGAGCACGACGTCGGCCGGAAGCGCGGAGGCCGGAGCAGTTCCCGCTTCGCCCCGCAGCTCGTCGTCATTGGGGAAGGTGCTGCGGAGAGAGGCGTCGAGACCGAAGTAGGCGACCTCGGCCGTCGTGATCGACGACGCCAGGCCTGCGACGCGTGGGTCCTCGCGATTGAGGACGACAGTGCCGGTCGTCGCCAAAGCGATGCGCTCCAGCAGGCGCGTCGTCGCATCGATCTCACCGAAGCGGTCCAGCTGGTCGCGCAGCACGTTCAGGAGCAGGGAGTACCGCGGCGGCACGAGCTTCACGAAGTGCACGGCGTGGGCCTCGTCCAGTTCGAGGACGGCGACGTCGGCCTTCAGCCGCCCGCGCCAGTCGACCTCACCCAGCAGCGCAGCAGCGACGCCGCGCGTGAAATTGCTGCCCGTGCGGTTCGTGAAGACGGTCAGGCCCTGGCCCTCGAGCAGTTCCACCACCATCTTGGTCGTGGTCGTCTTCCCGTTGGTCCCACTGACGACGACCACGCCGTGGGGAACGGTGGAGAGGGCGCGGCCCATGAAGCGGGGATCGAGGCGCTCGACGACGAGGCCAGGGAAGGCGGAGCCGCCGCCGCGCAGGCGGGAGGCGACGCGCACAGCCTTGCCCACGAGGACTGGTAGGGGATTCATGCCTACAAATTATCGCAGGCTCACCGTCCTTCCCGGGACGCGGCCGGGGGGCGCCGCTCACGCCCGCCGTCGGGCGCCGGGCACCGGGGGCGAAACCACTAGAATCGGGGGATGACCTCCCCGTCCTCGGCACCGCCGCCCCTGCGCGCCGACTCGACTGACGCCGCCCTCCCTGCCCCTTCTGCTGCCTCTCCTGCTGCCGAATCACCCATCGGCGACCCAAACCGTCCGGCGACGGTGCACCCCGCCCGGGACGTCGTCGTCGGTGTCCTTGCCGTGCAGGGCGACGTGCGAGAGCACATCGCAACCATCGTGTCCCTCGGGGCTCGTGCCGTGCCTGTTCGCCGCGCAGCGGAGCTCGCGGACATCGACGGCCTGATAATCCCGGGAGGCGAATCGACGACGATCGACAAACTCACGCGGACGTTCGGGCTGGTGGAGCCGCTGCGCGAGCTGATCGCGGGCGGCCTGCCCGTCTACGGCTCGTGCGCGGGAATGATCATGCTGTCCGACGTCATCGCCGATCCGTCGACCGACCGGCTCGGTCATCCGCAGCAGACCTTCGGCGGCCTCGACATGGTGGTGCGTCGGAATGCCTTCGGGCGGCAGCGCGAGTCCTTCGAGACGGACCTCGATTTCGCGGGCCTCGCCACCACCGGGAGCGCTGCAGCAGAGGACCCCGTGCGGGCCGTCTTCATCCGCGCTCCCTGGGTCGAGAAGGTCGGGGAGGACGTCGAGGTGCTGGCCCAGGTGCCCGCCGCGGAAGCGCCGCTGGCCGGGCCTTCGGATGGCGGGGGCACCGACTTGGAGCCGGTCGCTAGAATTGTCGCAGTGCGTTCAGGGAACCTGCTGGCCACGAGTTTCCACCCGGAGGTGACGGGTGAGCGGCGGGTCCACGAACTGTTTATTCGGATGATCAGAGGAGAAGCGTAGGCATGTCGGGGCACTCTAAGTGGGCAACAACCAAGCACAAGAAGGCCGCGATCGATGCGAAGCGGGCCAAGTCCTTCGCCAAACTGATCAAGAACATCGAGGTCGCGGCGCGCGCCGGTGGCCCCGACGTCGCCGGTAACCCGGGTCTCGAGCTCGCCGTCTCGAAGGCGAAGAAGACCTCCGTCCCCATCGACAACATCAACCGCGCGGTGAAGCGCGGAGCCGGTCTGCTCGGCGAGGCCGTGGACTACCAGACGATCATGTACGAGGCGCGAGGGCCGCAGGGCTCGGCCCTCCTGATCGAGTGCCTCACGGACAACAAGAACCGCGCCGCCTCCGAGGTGCGTCTGGCGATCAGCCGCAACGGCGGCACCATCGCCGACCCCGGTTCCGTCGCATACCTGTTCGCCCGGAAGGGTGTCGTCACCCTGCCGAAGAACGGGCTCACCGAGGACGAGCTGCTCATGTCCGTGCTGGACGCCGGTGCCGACGAGGTGAAGGAGTCGGCCGAGACCTTCGAGATCATCTCCGAGCCCCAGGACCTGCGCGCAGTGGTCGAAGCGCTCGACGAAAGCGGCATCGAGTACGACACCGACGAGGTCGAGTTCGTGCCGTCCCTGCAGGTGGACCTCGACGCCGACGGCGGGCGCAAGTTCCTGAAGCTCGTGGACGCCCTCGAGGAGCTCGACGACGTGCAGAACGTCTACTCGAACGCGAACCTCTCGGACGAGATCCTGGCCGAGCTAGAGAACGACGACTGACATCGCTTCCCTCGACACGCCTGCGGCCCGGTGGGCCCGAGTGACCCCGTGACCTATCGCGTGATGGGCGTGGACCCGGGCCTCACGCGCTGCGGCCTCGCCGTCGTCGATATCGAGCCGAACCGCCGCTCGACGCTCGTCGCGGTCGGCGTGGTCGGGACAGAGGCCGGCAGGAGCCTCGACGAGCGGCTCCTGGTCATCTCGGAAGCGGTCGACACCTGGCTGGACCTGCACAAACCGCAGGTGCTCGCCGTCGAGCGCGTGTTCAGCCAGCTCAATGTCAGCACCGTCATGGGCACGGCGCAGGCGTCCGGGGTCGTGATCGTCTCCGCCGCACGGCGGGGGATCCCGGTGGCACTGCATACCCCGACAGAGGTGAAGGCAGCGGTGACGGGCAACGGCCAAGCGGACAAGGCCGCGGTCACCAAGATGGTGACGAAGATCCTCCGCCTCGACACGGCGCCCAGGCCCGCCGATGCCGCCGATGCGCTGGCGCTGGCCATCACGCACGCCTGGCGCAGGGGAGTGGGACTGCAGGGCGCCGCCGCCTCCGCGGTATCCGGTGGAACGGTCACGTCGGCGCAGCGTGTCTGGACGGAAGCCGAAGCTCGCGCACGACGGCGCTAGCGCCGGCCTGCTTCTCGCAGCGACACCGCCTGCGCCGGCTCGCCGCGCGGAATGGGGGCTCGCGTTCCGCGGTGCGTCCGCTCGTCGCGACAGCCCCCTTCCGGTGTGGCGGCTCGATCGAACAACCTCCCGCCGGTACCGTTGGGCAATAGAACATGTGTTCGACGCCGGCAGCAGTCCGGCTATCCCGACCAGCAAGCGCTTGGAGCACATCATGATCAGTTCCCTGCGCGGAACAGTGACCCACGTGGGCCTGCATTCCGCCGTCATCGACGTCAACGGCTTCGGCATGCAGGTGCAGGCGACACCGCAGACCCTCGCGGGCCTGCGGGTCGGTGAGCAGGCGTCGGTCGCCACGGCGATGATCGTCCGCGAGGACTCGATGACGCTCTTCGGCTTCGAGGACGCGGAACAGCGGGAGGTGTTCGAGACGCTCCTGGCCGTGAGCGGCGTCGGGCCACGCCTGGCCCTCGCCGTCCTCGCCGTCCACGCACCCGACGCCATCCGTATCGCGGCGTCGTCCGGTGACGACAAGGCGTTCAGCAAGGTGCCCGGGATCGGGCCGAAGGGTGCCCGTCGCATCGTGCTCGAGCTGGCAGGGAAGCTGGTGCCCCTCGAATCCAAGCCCGGGGCGGAAAAGCAGACGTGGCAGGGCCAGGTCCTCACCGCGATGATGGGCCTCGGCTGGTCCGAGAAGGACGCCGGGGCAGCGATCGACGCAGCCGTGGCTGATGCTCCGGAGGTCGCCGCCACCGGCGACGTCGGACAGATCCTGAAACTGACGCTCCGACGGCTCGGCCAGGACGGCGCGCGGAGTTCCGTCCGCCCGCAGGCGATCCGATGACCGACCAGCACCCCGAAGACGCACCGCTCGTGGCCGCGGCTGCGGATCCGGAGGACCGGGCCGTCGAGGCGGCCCTGCGGCCCAAGAACCTCGACGACTTCGTCGGCCAGAAGCGGGTACGCCGGCAACTGTCGCTGGTACTGGAGGCCTCGCGTCTGCGCGGACGCAGCGCGGACCACGTCCTCCTGTCCGGCCCGCCAGGTCTCGGGAAGACGACGCTCGCGATGATCATCGCCGCGGAGATGAATGCGCCCCTCCGCATCTCGTCGGGCCCTGCGATCCAGCACGCCGGGGACCTCGCGGCGATCCTCTCCTCCCTGACCGAGGGAGAGGTGCTCTTCCTCGACGAGATCCACCGCATGTCACGGCCCGCGGAGGAGATGCTGTACATGGCGATGGAGGACTTCCGCGTCGACATCATCGTCGGCAAGGGTCCCGGCGCCACGGCGATCCCGCTGGAGTTGCCGCCCTTCACCCTTGTCGGCGCGACGACCCGCGCGGGGCTCCTGCCGGGGCCGCTCCGGGACCGCTTCGGCTTCACGGGCCACCTCGAGTTCTACTCCACGGAGGAGCTCGAGCTGGTGCTCCGACGTTCCGCGATGCTGATGGACATGAAGGTCAACTCGGCCGCCTTCGCCGAGATCGCCGGCCGATCACGAGGTACGCCGCGAATCGCCAACCGGCTGCTGCGGCGCGTCAGGGACTGGGCCCTGGTGCACGGCATGGACCTCATCGACGCGCGAGCGGCGAGTGCCGCGCTCGACATGTACGAGGTGGATGCTCGCGGCCTGGACCGTCTGGACCGTTCCGTCCTCACCGCGCTGATCACCAAGTTCAACGGGGGACCGGTGGGCCTGTCGACGCTCGCGATCGCCGTCGGCGAGGAACCGGAGACGGTCGAGACGGTCGCTGAGCCCTACCTCGTCCGCGAAGGAATGCTCGGACGCACGCCGCGCGGCAGGATCGCGACAGCAGCCGCGTGGAAGCACCTCGGACTCGTAATGCCTCCGAACGTCGCTGCCGCCATGCCGGAGGACCTGTTCTCGGTCGCGCCGGAAGACCTGTTGGGAACGGAAACAAGCCTTGACAGTTGGGCGCAGCCGGACTCCTGACGCAGGAGCGCTCAGGATTCCCCTTTAGACTGGTGTCTCACGATGTGTGCCGGGGCACAGTCCTGCCGCCCACACCCAGTCCCAGGAACGGATTTTTCTAGTGCTTGCACATGTAGTCGCCCAGACCGCCTCCGGAGATGGACAGTCATTCGACATCTTCTCCCTCCTGCTGCCGCTGGCGCTGGCCTTCCTGATCTTCACCATGTTCCGCAGGCAGCGGAAAGCGCAGCAGCAGGTGAAGGAGATGCGCACGCAGATGGAGCCCGGCACGGAGGTCATGACGCAGTTCGGACTCTTCGGCACGATCGTCTCCATCGATCAGGAGAACAACAAGGCCGTCCTCGAGCTCTCGCCCGGTACGCACGCGACGGTGCATACACAGGCACTGTCCAAGGTGGTGCAGCAGGAATCCGCCGTTGCCGATGACCACGTCGACGACGACGCCATCGGGGCCACCACCGTCCCCGACGACGCTTCGTCGCTCGACGCCGACCGTACGGTCGCTGATTCCTCCGCTGCCGGAACCCCTGCCGGAACCACGGGCGGTTCGTCGAGCGTCGAGACGCCGGAGGAGACGCTCGAGCGGCTCGACCGTGAGCGGATCGCAGGCGAGAATCGCGAGGCGCGAGGACCACGCGACCCCAGAGCAAACCCAGACAACTAGCACTCCCCGGGCTCCGGTACTCAGCGGGAGCCTGTCAGGACCAACCGGCGTACTCGACGCGCCATTGAATAAGGAAACCTCACCATGCCTCGTACCGGTCCCGGGACGGCGGCCAAGCGGACACTAGTCTGGCTGGGCGCATTGACAGCACTGCTCGCGATCCTGCTGGGGGCAGGATCCTACTGGAGCACGGCAAGTTGGAGCCCCCGCCTGGCCCTCGACCTCGAGGGTGGAACCCAGATGATCCTGGCACCTCGGGTCCAGGGCGGCAGCGAGATCACACCGGAGCAGCTCGACCAGGCAGTGGAGATCATTCGCCAGCGCGTCGACGGCTCCGGTGTGGCCGAAGCGGAGATCAACACGCAGTCCGGTCAGAACGTCATCGTCTCCCTCCCCGGCACGCCCGACCCGGAGACCCGGGACCTGATCCAGGCGTCGGCGCAGATGGAGTTCCGCCCGGTGCTCGCCGGTGGACCAGGGCAGGCGCCTGCGGCGGAGACCCCGACCCCGGACGACCAGCTTCCCAAGCCCGCCGCGGAGCCGCAGAACGCGAGTGACCCCAACTGGATCACCCCTGAGCTCTACAAGGAATTCGAGGCACTCGACTGCCTCGATCCCGCTGCCCTGGAACCAGCGGAGGAGCCGGCTCCCGCCGACCAGCCGATGGTCGCCTGCGAACCCGACACGCAGGGCAAGTACATCCTCGGGCCCGTCGAAGTTCCCGGCACCGACATCTCCACGGCCAGCTACGGCCTGCAGCGCAGCGCGCAGGGCCAGGCGCTCAACACCTGGGCCGTGAACATCGACTTCAACGACGAGGGCACCCGGACCTTCCGCGAGGTCACCGAGCGCCTCTACGCGATCGGCCAGGGCGATCCACGCAATCAGTTCGCGATCGTGCTCGACGGCCGGATAGTCTCCGCCCCCACCACCAATGCGGTCATCGCGGACGGCAACCCGCAGATCAGTGGCAATTTCACGGAGGAATCCGCGGCCGCCCTGTCGGAGCAGCTCAAGTACGGAGCCCTGCCGATCAGTTTCGAGATCCAGAGCGAGCAGCAGATCTCGGCAACACTCGGTGCCGACCAGCTCCGGCTCGGCCTGATCGCCGGGCTCATCGGCCTGGTGCTCGTAGCGGTGTACTCGATGTTCCAGTACCGACTGCTGGGTCTGGTAACCATCGCCTCGCTCGTGGTGGCCGGAATCCTCACCTACCTCGCGATCTGCATCCTCGGCTGGACGGAGAACTACCGGCTTTCCCTCGCGGGTGTCGCCGGCCTCATCGTGGCCATCGGTCAGACGGCCGACTCGTTCATCGTCTACTTCGAGCGTATCCGTGACGAGCTGCGCGATGGCCGCGGGCTGATCTCAGCTGTCGAGCACGGCTGGCGTCGCGCCAAGCGCACCGTCCTCGCTTCGAAGGCCGTGAACCTGCTCGCCGCGCTGGTGCTCTACTTCGTCGCCGTCGGGAACGTCCGGGGCTTCGCGTTCACGCTCGGCCTGACGGCCATCGCCGACCTCGTCGTCGTCTTCCTGTTCACGCACCCGGTCCTCCGGCTGCTGGCGAAGACCAGGTTCTTCGGTGAGGGCCACCCATGGTCGGGACTGGACCCGAGCCGCCTCGGCGGTATCCCGCTGTACCGCGGCGCAGGCCGCCTGCGCGAGCCCGGCGAGGAGCCCATCGTCGTCACCCGCACCAAGAACAAGGGCGCCGCGGCCGAGGCCGACCGCCGTATGACCATCGCTGAGCGCCGACGCGCAGAGCAGCAGGAGGCTGTCGCCGCCCGCACCGGTTCGACCGCCGCCGGGCGAACCGGCTCCTCCGTCGCCGCGCGCACCGGTTCTTCCCAGAAAGAGAACAACGAATGAGCCGCACAAGCTTTGCCACGTTCGGCAACGAGCTGTATTCGGGGAAGCGCTCCTACCCCTTCGTCGCGAAGCGGAACCTCTGGTTCCTCATCGCAGGGCTCGCAGTGCTGATCTCGATCATCATCCCGGTGGTCAAGGGGGGCTTCAACCTGGGCATCGACTTCCGGGGAGGCTCCGAGTTCACGGTCTCCGCGACCGAGAACACAGACGTCGCCGTCGGTGAGGCCGCCGTGACCGATGTCGTGTCCGACGCGGTTCCTCGCGTCACGAATATCGCTCCCGACACCATGCGTATCCAGACAGAACGACTGTCCGACGATCAGACCCTGAGCGTCCGTGACAACCTCGTCAGCGGCTACGGTGTGGAGGCGGACCAGGTGACCTCTAGCTTCGTCGGCCCGACATGGGGCGAGGACGTCAGCCGCCAGGCCCTGATCGGATTCGGCGTCTTCGTCCTGCTGGCAGCCATCCTGATGGCAATCTACTTCCGGACGTGGAAGATGGCGCTTGCCGCGATGGTCGCGCTCGTGGTGGTCATGGTCGTCACCGCGGGCCTGTACTCGCTCAGCGACTTCGAGGTCACGCCGTCGGCGATCATCGGATTCCTGACGATCCTCAGTTACGCGTTGTACGACACGGTCGTGGTGTTCGACAAGATCCGGGAGAACACCGCCGACGTCGCGATCTCGACCAAGCGCACGTTCGCCGAGCAGGTCAACCTCGCCGTGAACCAGACACTCGTCCGGTCGATCAACACCTCGGTCGTCGCTATCCTGCCGGTTGCCTCCATCCTGTTCATCGGCGCTTTCCTGCTGGGAGCCGGCACGCTGCAGGACCTCTCGTTGGCCCTGTTCATCGGCATCATCCTCGGAACGCTGGGCACCATCTTCATCGCGGCGCCGCTCTACGCAGCGCTTCGGCTGAACGAACGGGAGCTGCGGAAACAGGAGAAGAAGGTCCGGGAGAGGCGCACGCTAGAAGCCGCATCTGCCTGACGACACGCCTGACCGAGCGGCGCCGCCGCGCAGCATACGCTTCAGCCGCAGGGACCCGGACCGGGCATCCTGCGGCTGAAGCAGTTAAAAGCCCAGCTAGACTTGGAGTTGTCGCGTTACCTGTGGCATCTTGAATCCTTTCGGGTCCGAGATCGAGATTGAGGGACTGTGAATGGCTGAAGCGGTGAACCCCGCAGTACGGCCCGGAGGCGGACAGGGCGAGGTGCCAGGCGTGCCCGGCCCGATTGCCACCGATTCCCTGCGCCCTGGCCCTGCCCGCGGACTGGTCCAACCGGCTTCGCCCGGCTCAGCGCCGTCCGCCACGAGCGCCGATCAGGCTGCGCCGGGTCGGCGGGGGCGCACCCGCGCACGCATCGCCCGGCTGACCGGTCGAGGCTCCTCGGGCTACTCCCCGGTTCTCGAGCCACTGCTCCGCACCGTTCGGGCGAACAACCCGAAGGAAGACCTCGACCTCATCCAGCGTGCCTACCTCGTGGCGGAACGGAGTCACGAAGGCCAGACCCGCAAGAGCGGGGACCCGTACATCACGCACCCCGTGGCCGTCGCCACGATCCTCGCGGAGCTGGGTATGACCGGCACCACCCTCGCGGCCGCCCTGCTGCACGACACGGTGGAGGACACGTCCTACACGCTCGACGAGCTCCGGCGTGACTTCGGGCCCGAGGTCGCGATGCTCGTGGACGGCGTCACGAAGCTCGACAAGGTCTCCTTCGGAGATGCTGCCCAGGCCGAGACCGTCCGCAAGATGGTCGTGGCGATGGCGAAGGACATCCGGGTGCTGGTCATCAAGCTGGCGGACCGCCTGCACAACGCACGGACCTGGCGCTTCGTCTCGCCCGCCTCGTCGGCGAAGAAGGCCCGCGAGACTCTCGAGATCTTCGCACCCCTCGCGCACCGGCTGGGCATGAACACCATCAAGTGGGAGCTCGAGGACCTGTCCTTCGCCGCACTGCATCCCAAGGTGTACGAGGAGATCGTGCGGATGGTGGGGGACAGGACGCCCGAGCGGGAGAAGCACCTCAGCCTCGTCCGGAACCAGATCGAGGAAGACCTGCGTGCCGTGAAGATCAAGGCGACGATCACGGGCAGGCCCAAGCACTACTACTCCATCTACCAGAAGATGATCGTGCGGGGTAAGGACTTCGACGACATCCATGACCTGATGGGCGTGCGCGTGCTGGTCGACAGCGTCCGCGATTGCTACGCGACCCTCGGCTCGCTGCATTCGCGATGGAATCCCCTGCCCGGGCGGTTCAAGGACTACATCGCAATGCCGAAGTTCAATATGTACCAGTCGCTGCACACCACGGTGATCGGCCCCGGCGGCAAGCCCGTCGAGATCCAGATCCGGACGCACGACATGCACCGCCGCGCTGAGTACGGCGTTGCCGCCCACTGGAAGTACAAGAGCGGGGGCCGGCAGCTCGAGGCGTCCGACAACGGCGACATGGGCTGGCTGCGCAGCCTCGTGGACTGGCAGCAGGAGACGTCCGATCCGGATGAGTTCCTCGATTCCCTGCGGTTCGAGATCAATGCGCGTGAGGTCTTCGTCTTCACGCCCAAGGGTGAGGTGATGGCGCTGCCGGCCGGATCGACGCCGGTCGATTTCGCCTATGCGGTCCACACCGAGGTCGGTCACAGGACCATCGGCGCGAGGGTCAACGGAAAGCTCGTGCCCCTGAACAGCGAACTCAACCACGGTGACTGGGTGGAGATCTTCACCTCGAAGGCCGAAGGAGCCGGGCCGAGCCAGGACTGGCAGGGCTTCGTCAAGAGCCCTCGGGCTCGGAACAAGATCCGGCAGTGGTTCACCAAGGAGCGTCGCGAAGAGGCGATCGACAAGGGCAAGGAGCTGCTGACGCGAGCCATGCGCAAGCAGAACCTGCCACTGCAGCGCATGATGACGCACAGCGCGCTGATGACGGTGGCCGAGGAACTCCGTCATCAGGACATCTCCGCCCTGTACGCGGCAGTCGGGGACGGGCACACCTCCGCGCAGAACGTCATCGAGCACCTCGTTGCCCTGATGGGTGGTCACGAGGGAGCCGAGGAGAACATCGCGGAGACGGCGGTCGCCACGCAGCCTCGCCGTCCCAAGTTCTCCGACTCCGGCGTCACGGTCCGCGGCGTCGGTGACGTATGGGTCAAGCTCGCCCGTTGCTGCACGCCCGTCCCACCCGACCCGATCATCGGGTTCGTCACGCGGGGATCGGGCGTGTCGGTCCACCGGAACGACTGCCGCAACGTGCAGGAACTGCGTGACCAGCCGGACCGAATCGTGCCCGTGGAGTGGGCGCCTACGCAGTCGAGCGTCTTCCTCGTGGAGATCCAGGTCGAGGCCCTGGACCGGAAGAGCCTGCTCTCGGACGTCACGAGCGTGCTCGCCGAGAACCATGTGAACATCCTCGCTGCGAACGTCAACACGTCCTCCGATCGGGTAGCCATGTCGCGCTTCGCGTTCGAGATGGGTGATCCGAAGTACCTCAACCACATCCTGAGCGCGGTACGGCGTATTGACGGTGTCTTCGACGTGTATCGGACCACCGGGTCGCAGCGCCGCTCCTGAGCGCGCCGAATATCACGCGCCACCGGGAAGCCCTCGGGCGGCGCGCAACCGCGTGAGTGCGCGTGTCTTGCCCGGAACGCGTGGAGCGGTCACGAGTGCCGCCTCCACCAGGCGCAGCGGGCAGGCGAGCTCACGTGCCGCACCGATGGCCTGCAGGATGGATACTGCGTCGCGGTCCTCACCGTGCACGGCTATGTCGAGCGCCGTTCGGAGCGGAGTCGTCACGGAAACTCCTCCCACGAGGTTGACGTCGAACGGGCCGAGTGCCACCTGGTGCATGACTGCGGGTGTGAACGGCGGGAGGGCGGTGGTCCGCCGCCGATGATCCGTCACCAGGCTGATGAGTGACGGCGGCGGTGCGCAGCCGTAGATCCAGGCGGCGCAGGAACGCCCCAGGGCGACGCGCGGGCGGACGGATTGCGGGACGCTACGCGCGGCGGCCTGCGACCTCGTTGCGGCGTCCTCCCTGAAGTCGCTGCGGAGGTAGGAGTTCCCGATCACGAGGCGAACGAGTCCGTCGAGCCGCATGGACTGCAGCTCGGCGGAGGTGAAGGTGTCACCGGCGTGGAGCAGCGCCCCTCCGGTGGAGGTGACCGGCGGGGCGCCGGGCCCCAGGACCCGTTCGGGGGGTGCTGCCGCATGGGCGCCGGGCCCCAGGACCCGTTCGGGGGGTGCTGCCGCATGGGCGCTGTCCAGGGGAGGCATTGGTCCAGCATCACCCCTCGTGAACCGACACGAAAGCCCTCCGGCCCTGTTGTGGACAACGGGGCCGGAGGGCTTTCGGGCAGGGACTGATGCTAGGAGAAGTCCTGTGCCGACTTCTGCAGCATCTCGAGCCACTGCTGGCGGGCTGCCAGCGCTTCCCTCGCGGAGGCGATCTTGCTCGCGTTCCCCGCGCGTTCGGCGTCGGCGAGGTCGTCCTTCAGCTGGGCGATCGTCGCTTCAAGCTGACTCAGGGCGCTGTTGGTGCGCGCCTTCGTCTCGGGATTCGTCTTCGTCCAGTGTTCATCGTCCGCGGCCTTGATCGCGTCCTCGACCTGGCGCAGACCGGCGTCGATACGCCCCATCTCCGAGCGCGGCACCTTGCCCGCTTCGTCCCAGCGGTCACGAATGGACTGCAACGCCTTCTTGGCAGCGGCGAGGTCCTTGATGGGCAGGATCTGCTTGGCTTCCTTGAGCAGTGCCTCCTTGACCACCAGGTTCCCCGCGTACTCTTCGTCGACGGCCTCGTTCGCTGCCTTGCGAGCCTCGAAGAAGCGATCCTGTGCCGCACGGAAGCGCGCCCAGAGGGCGTCGTCATCCTTGCGGCTGGCGCGCTTGGACGCCTTCCACTCGTCCATCAACTGCCGGTACTCCGCGGCTGTCTGGGCCCAATCAGTGGAGCCGGCAAGCTGCTCGGCCCGCTGGATGAGCGCTTCCTTGGCCTGCTTGGCCTCGGCGTTGTCGCTGTCCAGTTGTGAGAAGTAGGCGCGGCGGTGGCGGTCGAACACCGTGCGGGCCGAGCGGAAACGCTTCCAAAGCGCATCCTCGGTGCCCCGGCCGAGCCTGGGCCCGTTCTTCTGGGCAGCCTTCCACAGCTCGAACAGTTCGTTCATGCGCGTGCTGCTGGCCTTCCACTGGACGGTGGAGGGGTCCCGTCCCGCAAGCTCCTCCGCTTCAGCCACGATGGCTTCCCGGGCAGCTAGCTCCTTCGCCTTGAGCTCGTCCTGAACCGCACGTTCCGCCTTCTCCAGGCCGCCCACGGCTTCGAGGAGGGCGTCGATCCGTGCCTCGAGGGCGAGGACGTCGCCCACCATCTTGCGTTCGCCGACCTGCGCACGCAGGTGCTTGGCAGTCTTGGCCATGTCCGACGACGGGGCTTTCGCCTGCACACGCTGTTCGAGCAGTGCAACCTGGCTCACGATGTCGTCGTACTTGCGGACGAAGTATGCCAGGGCCTCCTCGCGCGTGGCGTCGGGGTATTGGCCCACGGGGTGCTCGGCGCCCTCGACGAGCAGAAAGACGTGGCCGTCCTCCTCGACACGCGCGAACCTGCCGGCTTCCTCGAGCGACGTACTGTGCGCGGGCGGTGCTGCGACCGGCTGCGAGGCCTTCTTCTGCGAGCGGGGCGCCATGGCTGTAGGCAACGGCGGGCGGGGGGCAGCGGTGCGGGGCGACGGCGCGTTCAACGGAGCAGCCTCGGCCGCCAGCGGCACGGAAGGCTCGGCCACCTCGGGGGCTTCCGGTGCCAGGGCTTCGGCCGGCTCTGCCGGATGTTCCTCGGAAGAGGGTGAGTCCGGCGCTGCGTGGGCCGGGCCGGGCACCTCGACAGGAGCCGCTGCTTCCGCTTCCGGAGTGCCGTCGGCAACTGCCGCCGTTGCGTCTGCTTCCTCTGCAGCGCCCTGCACGACCTCCTTCACGGAGTCGCTCGCGGGGGCCTCGTCCACGGAGCGGGTCGGCGGGTTCTCGTTCACGGAGTCGCTCGCGGGAGCCTTGTCCGCGGAGTCGCCCGGGGAAGCCTCGTTCGGTCCGGTTGCGGCACCACCGGAACCATCGGTCACGGCTGTCGCGGTCGGGGAGGAGGTGCCATCGCCTGCCGCAGCATCGCGTGCGTCATGCCCGATGGTCGTTTCGTCGGATTGCTGACTGTCTGTCACCGCTAGAAGTCTTTCGCTCGTCGTATGGCCGTGAGCAACGCCGGGGCCATTTCATGCAGGGTCTAGGAGTCTATCGGTCCGGTAGGACGGGACTCCCGCGGCAGAGCCGCGCGGCTACTGATGCAGCAACCGACCCGAGCGCCGGAGCGATGAAACCTTCCCCGAGGCTACTTTACCCATTGGGCCGTGATCGTCCCCACGCCAGGCAGGGCCGCGTTCGCGTCGACGGCCAGGGGTGGCCGGTGGTGGCCTTTTCCCGTGGGCGTGCCCCGGCCCCTAGGATTGAGGCCGCAGAACCGGTCCGTCTGCCCCGAGCCGGGGGTGGCGCGACCGGCAACCCCCGCGCAGGAGGAGACCTACCCATGGCCCGCAAGGCATCACTGTCCGGCTTTCCCGAATGGCTTCCGGAGGAGCGCCTGATCGAGCTCCACGTCCTGGAGGTGCTGCAGCGGACGTTCGAGCTGCACGGGTTCTCGAGCATCGAGACGCGTGCCGTCGAGACGGTCGATCATCTCCTGCGCAAGGGCGAGATCGACAAGGAGGTGTACGCCGTCTCCCGCCTGCAGGCCGATGAGGCGTCCGCGTCCGAGAGCGGGCTCGCGCTCCACTACGACCTGACGGTGCCCTTCGCGCGGTACGTGGTCGAGAACGCGGGACATCTGGCTTTCCCTTTCCGGAGGTTCCAGATCCAGAAGTGCTGGCGGGGTGAGCGTCCGCAGGAAGGCAGGGCCCGCGAGTTCACCCAGGCGGACATCGACGTGGTGGGCGACGGCGTCCTGCCGTTCCGGTACGACGTCGAACTCGCCCTCGCCGTGGTCGAGGCCCTCGGAGCCCTCCCGATCCCGGAATTCACGCTGCGCGTCAACAACCGCAAGCTCGCGGAGGGGTTCTACCGCGCCATCGGCCTCGCGGACACCGCGGCCGTACTGAGGAGCATCGACAAGCTCGAGAAGATCGGGGCGGAGAAGGTCGGTGGACTCCTGCAGGACGAGGTCGGCGCGGACGACGATCAGATCCGTCTCGCCCTGGAGCTGGCAGGCATCCGTACGTCCGACACATCGTTCGTCGAGCGCGTCAGGGCCCTCGGGGTCACCGACGACCTCCTCGAGGAGGGCCTCGAGGAACTGCGGCAGGTGGTCGGGGAGGCCTCGCGTCGGGCACCGGGGCGCGTCGTGGCCGACCTCAGCATCGCGCGGGGCCTCGACTACTACACGGGCACGGTCTACGAGACCGTCCTCAATGGACACGAGGGACTCGGATCCATCTGCTCGGGTGGTCGATACGACGCCCTGGCGCGGAAGGGCAACCGAACGTTCCCCGGCGTCGGGCTGTCCATCGGCGTCACGCGTATCGTCTCCCGCATCCTCAGCCAGGGCTTCGCGACGGTGTCCCGAGCCGTGCCCACCGCTGTCCTCGTGACGCTGGCCGACGACGACTCGTGGTCGCAGGCACAGGATGTCGCATCGGCGCTCCGGAGCCGCGGGATCTCCGCCGAGGTCGCCGCGAGTGCGGAGAAGTTCGGCAAGCAGATCAAGTTCGCCGATCGCCGCGGCATACCGTTCGTCTGGTTCACCTCGACGGAGGGCGCGCACGAGGTCAAGGACATCCGCTCCGGGGACCAGGTCGCGGCGGACCCCGCGTCCTGGGCGCCTCCTGCCGGAGACCTGCGACCGGTCGTCGCGAAGTCCTGACGCGGCACGGCGGCCCTCCTCTCCGACGTCGGACGGTGCGGCCGCCGTCTCAAGGGCCAGACGCACCCCCCGCTTACACGCGCCGCAGGGTCAGGCTCGTCTGCGTCGCTGGGCCAGGACGAGGGCCCGCGCGGCGACGCCCATCGCGAGCACCGCCAGCATCGTCAGCACCGATACCGGGGGTAGCGTGAAGGCGAGGACCAGGCAGCAGGCCGCGCCGACCACGTTGAGCCAGCGTGGCGAGTACCACTGCCGCTCAGCGAGCGTGAATGCCGAGACGTTCGCGATCGCGTAGTACAGCAGCACTCCGAAGCTGGAGAACCCGACGACGGTGAGTACGTCGGTGGCCAGCAGGAGGACGATCACCACGACGGCTGCAGCGGTATCGGCGGCCCACGGTACGCCGAACCGGGCGGATACCCTTGCGAACACGTGCGGAAGGTCCCGGCCGCGAGCCATCGCGAGGGTGGTTCGGCCGACGCCGGCGATGAGCGCGAGCAATGCACCGAGACTGGCCAGCGCGGCGGCAAGGGTGACGACGGCCCCGCCCCGACCGGTCGATCCTTCTCCCGGGACGGCTGCGTCCATGACGTCCCGAAGGGGTGCGGTCGCATCGGCCAGCGCTTCAACCCCGAGAGCGTGCAGGAGCGAGAGCGCCAGGAGCAGGTACAGCAGCGCCGTGAAACCGAGGGCGCCGAAGATCGCCGCAGGGATGTTCCTGAGCGGCTCGCGGACCTCCTCGCCCATCGTGGCGATCCTGGCGTACCCGGCGAAGGCGAAGAACAGCAGCGCCGACGCCTGCAGGACGCCGCCCGGTCCTGGCACCCCGCCCGCGAGGGACTCCCGTGCCGGTGGGGTGGAGAAGCCGACGACGATCACGAAGGCGAGGACGGGTATGACGAGTGAGACGATGGCTCGCGTGGCGAGGGCGGTCCGGGTGACTCCGAGCAGATTGACCGTCGTGAGCGCGACGACGGCGGCCACCGCGGCGGGCTTCTCCGCGCCGGGGGCGGCGTAGAGCCCGAACGTGAGGGCCATGGCTGCGCACGAGGCGAGCTTGCCGGTGACGAATCCCCAGCCTGCGACGAAACCCGTCCAGTGACCCAGCTGCTCGCGTCCGTACAGGTAGGTTCCGCCGCTCGACGGGTAGCGGACGGCGAGGGACGCCGTCGCCGAGGCGTTGCAGTAGGCGACGAAACCCGCGATCACGACGGCCAGCGGCAGCAACGGCCCGGCAGCGGCAGCTGCCGGCGCGAAGACCACGAAGGCTCCGGCCCCAATCATCGCCCCCACCCCGACGGTCGTGGCGTCGAAGCCACCCATCGCGCGGCGTAGGCCCGGTTGCTGCTGCATGTGCCTCCTCGTGAGTGAAAAGCCGGGAGCCGGCGCTCGGTCCTACCGTCCGGCCAGTCCGGCCGGTCGGTAGGACGCGGACCGGTAATGTTGGTCGCGCTTGAAGTTACTCTAGGCAGGTGCAGCTCGCCTGCGACTCATCTGACACATCTGTGGGAAGGAATGCTGTGCTCCGCACGCATGAACTCGGCTCCCTTCGGCCCGAGCACGTAGGACAAACGGTCACCCTGGCGGGGTGGGTAGCCCGCCGCCGCGACCACGGCGGAGTGGCGTTCCTCGACCTCAGGGACGCGTCCGGCGTCGCCCAGGTCGTGGTGCGCGAGGAGGATGTCTTCTCCAGCCTGCGCAACGAGTACGTCCTGCAGATCGTCGGGTCGGTCCAGCAGCGCCCCGAGGGCAACGAGAACCCGGCGCTGCCGACGGGGGCGATCGAGGTGATCGCGGATACCGTGACCATCCTCAACACCTCCGACCCGCTGCCGTTCCAGATCGACGAGCATGTCGAGGTGGGCGAGGAAGCGCGCCTGCGGCACCGCTACCTCGACCTGCGCCGGCCGGGCCCCCAGGCCAACCTGCGCCTGCGGTCCGAGGCGAGCCGCGTGGCGCGCGAGCTGCTGCACAGGGACGGTTTCGTGGAGATCGAGACTCCCACGCTGACCCGCTCCACACCCGAGGGTGCGCGGGACTTCCTGGTGCCCGCGCGGCTCGCTCCGGGCTCCTGGTACGCCCTGCCGCAGTCTCCGCAGCTGTTCAAGCAGCTCCTCCAGGTCGGCGGGTTCGAGAAGTACTACCAGCTCGCCCGCTGCTACCGCGACGAGGACTTCCGCGCCGACCGCCAGCCGGAGTTCACCCAGCTGGACATCGAGGCGAGCTTCGTGGAGGAGGACGACATCATCGCCCTCGGTGAGCAGCTCGTCTCCGCACTCTGGAAGCTCATCGACGTCGAGATCCCACTGCCCATCCGCCGCATGACCTACGCCGATGCGATGGCCAGATACGGCTCCGACAAGCCCGACCTCCGGTTCGGCCTCGAGCTGACCGAGCTGACCGAGTTCTTCAAGGACACCGAGTTCGGCGTCTTCAAGGCGCCGTACGTCGGCGCGGTCGTCATGCCCGGAGGCGCCTCGCAGCCCCGCCGCCAGCTCGACGCCTGGCAGGAGTGGGCCAAGCAGCGCGGCGCCAAGGGCCTCGCGTACGTCCTGATCGACGACGACGGCAGCCTCCGCGGACCCGTTGCGAAGAACCTCACGGACGCCGAGCGTGAGGGCATCGCAGCTGCCACCGGCGCCAACCCCGGCGACTGCATCTTTTTCGCTGCCGGCGACAAGGCGTCGTCGAGGGCCATCCTCGGCGCCGCTCGTGTCGAGATCGGGCGCCGGACGGGACTGATCAAGGAAGGCGACTGGGCTTTCGTGTGGGTGGTGGACGCGCCCATGTTCGAGCCGGCCTCCGCTGCAGTAGCAGCGGGCGATGTCGCCGTCGGCGGTGGTGCCTGGACTGCCGTCCACCATGCCTTCACGTCGCCGAAGCCCGAGTTCCTCGACACGTTCGACACGGACCCCGAGAACGCCCTTGCCTTCGCCTACGACATCGTCTGCAACGGCAATGAACTCGGTGGCGGTTCGATCCGTATCCATCGCCGGGACGTGCAGGAGCGAGTGTTCGCCGTCATGGGCCTCGGACCCGAGGAGGCGCAGGAGAAGTTCGGATTCCTGCTCGAGGGCTTCAAGTACGGTGCGCCTCCGCACGGCGGAATCGCTCTCGGTTGGGACCGCGTGGTGTCCCTCCTCGCCGGCACCGACTCGATCCGCGACGTCATCGCCTTCCCCAAGTCGGGCGGCGGGTACGACCCCCTGACCGCAGCGCCCGCGCCGATCACCGCACAGCAGCGCAAGGAAGCCGGCGTCGACGCCAAGCCGAAGACCGAGGCCTGACGGCCGGACGGACCTGACAGGCGGGCCGACGGGCGATCGGCGTCCACCGACCGCGAGGACAGAAGGACGCGAAGAACAGACAGCACAGGGCACCCCGCGCGGGGTGCCCTGTCCTGTCTGTTCCCGACGCGCTCTTGCACGCGCCGCCGGTCGACGGCGTGTCAGGCCCCGGGCGTCGTCGTCGGATGATCGCTGTCGGACGAATTGTGACGGTCCGGCCCGGTGCACGGGCTCGCTGTGAAATAATCGGGGCAGTACGTGCTCCGGGGTCGGTGTAAGTCCGAACCGGCGGTGATAGTCCGCGACCCGTTCAACGCCCCGCAACCGCGGGACGCGAACGGTTGAGCCGGTGGAATTCCGGGACCGACAGTTAAAGTCTGGATGGGAGAAGCACGAACAGCAGGACATAGGCGCTGCCCGCCTGACGGGTCGCGTTACCTGTCACGGTACGCCCGTGACAGCTCCGTCCTTCCTGCTGCCATTGCCCGGAGCCGTCGTATCGGCGAAGGATCGGCATGGATTTTCTGCAGTGGCTGTTCGAGGCCCGCATTCCCGTAGGTAGTGGCTCCCTCCTGCTCCGCGAAGTGGTGGGCAATGTCTTCGGCCTCCTCAGCGCCCTCGGCGGGATGCGTCGACGGGTCTGGGCCTGGCCCGTAGGAATCGCAGGCAACCTCCTGCTCCTGACGGTCTTCCTCGGATCCGTCTTCGGCGCGGAGAGTGCCGCGAACCTGCTCGGGCAGGCCGGACGCCAGGTCATGTTCATCGCCGTCTCGATCTACGGGTGGCGGCAGTGGCAGGCCAGCCGGCACCGCGGCGGGCAGGCGGTGACGCCGCAATGGGCCGGAAGCAAGGCCCGCCTCGGCATGGTCGCCTTCATGATCGTCGGCACCTTCGCGCTCACGCCCCTCTTCCGCATTCTCGGCTCCTACGAGCCCGTCTGGGCCGATGCATGGACCTTCGTGGGATCCCTGCTGGCGACCTACGGCATGGCCAAGGGCTGGGTCGAGTTCTGGCTCGTGTGGGTCGCCGTCGACATCGTCGGGGTGCCCCTGCTCTTCAGTGCCGGCTACTACGCCAGTGCCTTCATGTACGTGTTCTACGGAGCCTTCACCCTGGTCGGGTTCTTCGTGTGGGCCCGCGCCCAGCACACCGCCAAGCCCAGTATCGAGACCCTCCTGCCGGATCCGACCCTCCGATGAGTACGCCGACGCCCTCCATCAGCGGAGCGGAGGCGACCGCGATGCTGCGCGCACTGGATCTCGCCGGTCGCGGTGTGCGGGGTGCCAATCCCCTCGTCGGCGCCGTCGTCCTCTCTGCCGACGGTGCCATCCTCGGCGAGGGGTACCACCGTGGTGCCGGAACCATGCACGCCGAACCGGCAGCACTCGCGGACACGCGCTCCCGTGGCAACGATCCACGGGGCGCGACCATGGTGGTGACGCTCGAGCCGTGCAACCACACCGGCAGGACCGGACCGTGCAGTGAAGCCCTGATCGACGCCGGAGTGGCGAGGGTCGTCTACGCGGCCGCCGACATCAATGGTGCAGCCGCCGGGGGAGCGCGGCGGCTGGGGGAAGCGGGCATCCAGTGCGTCGGGGGGGTCGAGGCAGCCCTGTCGTATCAGCTCAATGAGCGCTGGAGCGCCGCACTCATCGCGCAGCGACCCTTCGTCACCCTGAAGTCCGCCCAGTCGCTGGATGGGCGCGTGGCGGCGGCCGACGGCTCGAGCCAGTGGATCACCGGTGCCGAGGCCCGCGCGGACGGCCATAGGATCAGGGCCCTGGCCGACGCCGTCCTGGTCGGCACCGGGACGGTCCTCGCCGACGATCCGCGCCTCACTGCCCGGGGCATCAACCGGGATGCCCCCGCGGGTGCCGGTCGAGCAGGCCTGCGGGTCGTCATGGGCCGGACACCCGTGCCCGAGGGCGCCGCGATCAGGGGCGAGGGGTTCCTCCACCTGCCGACCCGGGACGTGCAGGGGGTCCTCGGCGAGCTCTACGGCAGGGGAGTGCGCCACCTTCTGGTCGAAGGCGGTCCGCGGATCGCCTCGGCCTTCCTCCAGGCCGGAGTCGTGGACGAACTCGTCAGTTTCGTCGCCCCGCTGGTCCTCGGGGACGGCGCACCCGCCTTCCCCGAACTCGGCGTGGCCACGCTCGACCACGCCATCCGGTGGATGCTCGACGACGCCGGCGGTCCGGGTGTGCAGCAGCTGGGCGCGGATGTCCGGCTGCACCTGCGGCCCCCGCCATCCGCCCCCTGATCCACCACCCGTTGCACGCCGACAGCACGCGTCGGCACATCCGAAGCCCGATCGTCCGAAGGAAGTACCCGTGTTCACAGGAATCGTGTCCGAGCAGGGCAGCGTCGTCTCACTCGAACTCACACCCGACGGTGAGAGCGGTCTCCTCGTCTTCGAGGCGCCCGAGACCGGGAAGGGCCTGGCACCCGGAGCCTCGATCGCCGTCAACGGGGTGTGCCTGACGGCCGTCACGCTCGACGGGCCCCGCATCGGCGTGGACGTCATGGGGGAGACCCTCCGGCGGACCACTACCGGCGAGTTGCAGCCGGGGGCGCCCGTCAACCTCGAGCGCTGCGTCCCGGCGGGCGGCAGGCTCGACGGGCATGTGGTGCAGGGGCACGTGGACGGCGTCGGCGTGCTGCTCGAGCGCGAGGATCTCGGTGCCTGGCACCGCCTCCGCTTCGGGCTGCCCGCGAAGCTCGGCCGCTATGCCGCGGAGAAGGGATCCGTGGCGATCGACGGCGTCTCCCTGACGGTCACCGCGGTCAGTCCCCCCGCCGAGCCGGAGCAGTGGTTCGAGGTCGGGCTGATCCCCACCACGCTCAAGGAGACCGGCCTCGGGGCGAAGTCGATCGGCGATGCGGTCAACCTCGAGATGGACGTGCTCGCCAAGTACGCCGAGCGCCTCCTCGGCTTCGCTGCTGTCGACGCACGCCAGGGCCCTGGCACCGGCGGTACGCGATGACGGGGACCATCCCGCTCGACCCGGTCCAGGACGCCGTCGACGCGATCGCCGCGGGTCGGGCCGTCATCGTCGTCGATGACGAGGACCGGGAGAACGAGGGGGACATCGTCTTCGCCGCCGAGGACGCGACGCCGGAACTGGTCGGCTGGACCGTCCGCTGGACATCGGGCGTGCTGTGCGTGCCCCTGCAGGCCGCCGACGCCGAGCGGCTCGTCCTCCCGCCGATGACAGCGGTCAACGAGGATGCCAAGGGCACGGCGTACACGGTGTCGTGCGATGCCGCGACGGGTGTCAGCACGGGCATCAGCGCGGCGGACCGCGCGCGCACCGCGAGGGTGCTCGCCGATGCGTCCAGCGTGCCCGCCGACCTCACCCGGCCCGGTCACGTCTTCCCGTTGCGGGCGGTTGCCGGCGGGGTCCGCGAACGGCCCGGCCATACGGAAGCGGGCGTGGAACTCAGCGTCCTCGCGGGCAAACGGCCCGCTGCGGTCATCGCCGAACTCGTGCACGACGACGGCAGCATGATGCGACTGCCCGCGCTGCGCCGGTTCGCGGACGACCACGCGGTTCCACTCATCTCGATCAAGGACCTCGTCGCCCACCTCGAGGACCACCCCGACGACCACCTCGACGACCACCACGACGACCAGCACGACCGACCAGCACGACCGACGAGCACGACCGAAGGAGAACCATGAGCGGCCACGGAGCACCCAGCATCGACATCAGCGGACTGACCTCGCAGGAGGGGGCGCCGCTGCGCCTGGCGATCATCGCCGCGAGCTGGCACACCCAGATCATGGACGGATTGCTCGACGGCGCCCGCCGAGCTGCAGCCGAAGCCGGAGCCGAGGTGACCGAGATCCGCGTCCCCGGCAGCTTCGAGCTGCCCGTCGCCGCAGCGCGCCTCGCACCACACTTCGACGCCGTCGCAGCCCTCGGCGTCGTCATCCGCGGTGGTACTCCGCACTTCGAGTACGTCTGCCAGGCGGCGACGTCCGGCCTCACGGAGGTGAGTGTGCGCACGGGCGTACCCGTGGGCTTCGGTGTGCTGACGTGCGACACGGAGCAGCAGGGCCTGGACCGCGCCGGATTGCCCGGCTCCTCCGAGGACAAGGGGCACGAGGCGGTCTCGGCCGCGCTTGCCACCGCCGGGGTCCTCCGGTCATGGAAGCGATGAGCCTGGAGGCTTCCGTCACACAGGCGCACCCGCGGAACGGGTCCGCCCCCCGAGCCGATAGCCTAGGGGGTGTGAAAACCTTTGATTCCCTGTTCGAGGAACTCAGCGCGAAGGCCGTGGAGCGGCCGGCCGGTTCGCGGACCGTCGCGGAGCTGGACTCAGGCGTGCACGGCATCGGCAAGAAGGTCGTCGAAGAGGCCGCCGAGGTCTGGATGGCCGCCGAGTACGAGTCCACCGAGGACGCCGCCGAGGAGATCTCCCAGCTGCTCTACCACCTGCAGGTGCTCATGATCGCGAAGGGTCTCACCCTGGAGGACGTCTACAAGCATCTGTAGCCGCGCCGGCGCTCCAGCCCGCGGCCCCTGCTTGCCCTTCCCCCTCCAGCGAAAGACTCTCCCATGCTCCGTGTAGCAGTTCCCAACAAGGGCGCCCTGTCCGAGGCCGCCTCGTCCATGCTCGCCGAGGCCGGCTACCGCCAGCGCCGCGACCCGCGCGAGCTCGTGCTCGTCGACCCCGAGAACGAGATCGAGTTCTTCTTCCTCCGTCCCCGCGACATCGCGGTGTATGTCGGATCCGGAACGCTCGACGTCGGCATCACGGGGCGCGACCTCTTCCTCGATGCGCAGGTGAAGGCCGAGGAGCTCATGCAGCTCGGCTTCGGCGCCTCGACCTTCCGCTTCGCCGGACCGGTCGGCGACTTCTCCTCCGTCGAACAGCTCGAGGGCAAGCGCCTCGCGACGAGCTACGAGGGACTCCTCAAGGACTACCTCGCCGAGCGCGGTATCGACGCAAGTGTGGTCAGGCTCGACGGCGCCGTGGAGTCCTCGGTCCGCCTGGGCGTCGCCGATGCGATCGCCGACGTCGTCGAGACCGGAAATACCCTCCGTGCCGCCGGCATGGAGATCTTCGGTGACCCGATCCTGCAGAGCGAGGCCGTGTTGATCGGTCGCGTCGGAGTGGAGGCTCCGGCGGGCCTCGACGTGCTGCTGCGACGGCTGCAGGGCGTCCTCGTCGCCCGCCAGTACGTGATGATGGACTACGACATCCGCAAGGACCTCGTGGACGAGGCCGCAGCCCTGACCCCCGGGCTCGAGTCCCCGACGGTCTCCCCGCTGCGGGATTCCGACTGGGTCGCCGTCCGCTCGATGGTCAAGCGCAACCAGACCAACCGCATCATGGACGAGCTGTACGAGCTCGGCGCGCGCGCCATCCTCGTCAGCACGATCCACGCCTGCCGGATCTAGGGGGAGGGGCATGTCGGTCGCCATCCGCGTCATCCCCTGCCTCGACGTCGACGCCGGTCGCGTCGTCAAGGGCGTCAACTTCGAGGACCTGCGCGACGCCGGAGATCCGGTCGAGCTCGCGCACCGCTACGACCGGGCGGGCGCCGACGAGCTGACCTTCCTCGACGTCACCGCCTCCTCCGGCAACCGGGAGACGACCTTCGACGTCGTCGCCCGCACGGCCGAGGAGGTCTTCATCCCGCTGACGGTGGGCGGCGGCGTGCGCGAGATCTCCGACGTCGACCGCCTCCTGCGCTACGGCGCCGATAAGGCGTCCATCAACACCGCGGCCGTGGCACGCCCTGCCGTCATCGACGAGATCACGAAGCACTTCGGCGCCCAGGTTCTCGTGCTCTCCCTCGACGCACGCCGCACGAGGGACGCCAGTACGCCCTCGGGCTTCGAAGTGACGACGTACGGCGGCCGCAAGGGTACCGGGATCGACGCCGTCGCCTGGGCTCGGGAAGCCGCCGAGCGGGGTGTGGGCGAGATCCTGCTCAACTCGATCGACGCGGACGGCACCAAGGAGGGCTTCGACCTCGAACTCATCCGCGCCGTGCGCGCGGCCGTGGGTGTGCCCCTGATCGCCTCGGGCGGAGCCGGCGAGCCGTCGCACTTCCCCCCAGCCGTCGAGGCCGGCGCGGATGCCGTGCTCGCGGCGTCAGTGTTCCACTTCGGACCGGTGGACGCCATCGCCCAGGTCAAGGCAGCCATCCGGGACGCGGGCTTCCCAGTCCGCTGAAGGGTCGCGCGACCGCGGGGGTGTGAGGCGGTTTCTCCGGCGCCGGTAACGCCGCTGATGACGGGGCGGAGAACGTCCGCCGCTGGTAACGGCGCCGGAGAACGTGCGGCGCTGGTGCGGGTGTGCCGCCCCGTCGGGGTGACGAAGAGGAACAGGCGCTCAGAGTCCGACGTCGGCACTTTCCAGCAGCGCTACGGCATCGGGCTGGCCCTCGAACGTGACCAGGGCCTGCCGTCGTCGGCCGTGTGCGTGCAGGAGTAGTTCGCCCGGGTCGCCGACGATCGCCACCGAGACCGGCGCACGCTTGGCGACATGCCGCGGACCGTCCGGGCGCACGAGCACGATCCCGAGGTCCACGCCGCGGTAGAGGATCGCGGCTCGCTTGACGAGCTCCTCCCAGAGGGCATTCGCATAGTCCTCGTCGAGCGCGCGGGGTGCCCAGCGGGTCGTGGCCCGGCGGACGTCCTCCGTGTGCACGAAGTACTCGGTGAGGTTGGCACTCCTGTCGATGGAATTGATCCTCATCGGTGAGAGCGCCGGGGGACCGGCGAGGAAGCGGTTGACCAGGGCCTCGTAGCCCGCAGGGGAGGCCGCACGGGCCGCCGCCTCCTTCGTGGCGCGCTCGGTCAGTGGCGCGAAGCGCTTCACGACCATTCCGAGGCCCAGGGCGGGCTTGTGCTCGCGGAGGTAGAGGTGTGCGGCGAGGTCGCGCGTCAGCCACCCCTCACACAGGGTGGGGGCATCGGGGCCGGCTGCGAGCAGTGTCTCGGCCAGGACCTCGCGGGACGGGGTTACGTAGCGCATCACTGCTGAAACTAGCATGTCGCGCGGTGGCTGGGGCAGGCGCGCCGCGGTTCGCCGGGACGGCACTAGAATCGCAGGGATGCCTTCCTCCACCTCCTCCCCGCAGAACTCCGCCTCCTCCTCCCCGCAGGGACCCGGAGACGCGCAACCATTCCTGGATCCGGCCATCGCGGATGCCCTCAAGAAGGACGACGCGGGCCTCGTGGCCGCCGTCGTGCAGCAGTACGACACCCTCGAGGTGCTGATGCTCGGCTGGATGGACGAGGAAGCGCTCCGACGGACCCTCACGAGCGGACGCGTGACGTTCTACTCACGGTCACGCTCCGAGTACTGGCGCAAGGGTGACACCTCCGGTCACCGTCAGTGGGTCAAGGGTGTGGCACTCGACTGTGACGGCGATGCCCTGCTCGTCACGGTCGACCAGGAAGGAGCAGCGTGTCACACCGGCACGCGCACATGCTTCGACGGGCGGAACCTGCCCGCAGTCACCGCCGACCGTTCCGATGCCGAAGGATTCTGACTCCATGCAGCAACTGGGCACCATCAGCCCCACCCTCGAGGAGTTCCGTGAGCTCGCCAAGGCCCGCCGCGTCGTCCCCGTGCACCTGAAGGTCCTCGCCGACTCGCACACGCCGATCGGTGTCTATCGGAAGCTCGCGGCGGGGCAGCCGGGTACGTTCCTGATGGAATCCGCCGCCGTCGGCGGTGTCTGGTCGCGCTACTCGTTCATCGGCGCCCGTTCGAGGGCGACACTGACCACGCGGAACGGCCAGGCGCACTGGTTGGGCGAGCCGCCTGCGGGCGTCCCCGTGGACGGCGATCCGGTCGAGGCCCTGCGGCGGACGGTCGAAGCCCTGAGGACCGAGCGCTTCGGTGAACTTCCTCCGTTCACCTCGGGCATGGTGGGTTTCGTCGGATGGGAGGCGGTGCGGCACTGGGAGCGGCTGACCAGCCCGCCCGAGGACGACCTCCTTCTGCCCGAGCTCGCGATGTGCCTCGTCTCGGACCTCGCGATCCACGACAACTCCGAGGGCTCGCTCACCCTCGTCGCGAACGCGATCAACTTCGACGGCACCGACGAGCGGGTGGACGAGGCATGGCACGACGCCGTCGCGCGGGTCCGTGCGATGCTGGCAACACTCGTCGCGCCTGCCGAGCTGGCGGTGTCGGTGATGGCCGCGGACGCCCCGAGTGCCGAGGAGTCGATGCATCGGGTCCGCGAGTCCTGGTTCGAACCCGACTACCTGACGGCGATCGAGCGCGGCAAGCGGGCGATCGTCAACGGCGATGTCTTCCAGGTCGTGATCAGCCGCCGCTTCGAGATCGAGTGCGACGCCTCCGCCCTGGACGTGTACAGGATCCTCCGTACAACCAACCCCAGCCCCTACATGTACCTCTTCAGCCTCGAGGACGCCGACGGGCGCGCCTACTCGATCGTGGGCAGCTCACCGGAGGCCCTGGTCACCGTGACGGGGAACGAGGTGATCACCCACCCCATCGCCGGGTCGAGGCCCCGCGGGAGGACCACCGAGGAGGACCGCGACCTCGCTGTCGAACTCCGCGCGGACACCAAGGAGAAGGCGGAGCACCTCATGCTCGTCGACCTGGCCCGCAATGATCTGTCGAAGGTCTGCCTGCCGGGCAGCGTCGACGTCACGCAGTTCATGGAGGTGGAGAAGTTCAGCCACATCATGCACCTCGTGTCCACGGTGGTCGGCACGCTGTCGCCCTCGAAGAGCGCGTACGACGTCCTGGCCGCCACCTTCCCCGCTGGTACGCTCTCCGGCGCGCCGAAGCCCCGGGCCCTGCGGCTCATCGACGAGGTGGAGCCGCACCGGCGGGGCATCTACGGAGGAGTGGTGGGGTACCTGGATTTCGCGGGTGACATGGACATGGCGATCGCGATCCGTTCCGCCCTGCTGCGGGACGGAACGGCGTATGTGCAGTCCGGTGGCGGGATCGTCGCCGATTCGGTCCTCGAGACGGAAGCGCTCGAGACCGTCAACAAGGCCGCTGCTCCGCTCCGGGCGGCCCTGACGGCCGCAGGCCTGCGTCCTGTGACGGCGGAATCCCCGTGAGCGCCGGGCAGCCCACCCCGGGCCGCTTCACGCGTCGCGGCATCGTGGTGATGGGCATCGTGGTTCTCGCGCTGCTCGCCTTCGGTTCGACGACGCAGACGTGGCTCACGGTCCGACTGCCCCAGGAGGCCGTCCAGACGCCGGACCTCACCGTTGCGGGCAGTGATGCGGCAACCCCCGTCACTGCGTTCGCGCTCGTCGCGCTGGCTGCAGCCCTCGCGGTCTCGATCGCCGGCAGGATAGCCCGCTGGGTCATCGCAGTGATCCTCGTGCTCTCCGGTACGGGGATCGCGCTGTCCAGTCTGTCGGTGGCGAGCGATCCCGCTTCGGCAGCCGAGCCCGCGATCGGCGCGGCAATAGGTGTCAGCGGTCTCGACGGAGCCAGGGCGGCGGCCACCGCCATGCCGTGGCTCGCCGTCGTGGCCGGCGTACTGCTGGTCCTCGCTGCCGCCTGGGTGGTTCTCGCGGGGCGCACGTGGGGAGTGAACAGGCGCTACGACGCCGGCGCAGCCCGGCCGGGCCGTGCAGCCCGGTCTCCGGAGGGCGGCCTGCAGCCGGGAGCGCCGGAGCCGTCGATCGGCGATGTGCCCCCCGGTGTCGTGCCGGACACGGTTGATGGCGACTCCGTCCGTGACAGCGACACCGACACCGACACCGATCGTGACGTCTACACCGACCGCGGCACCGATCGTGGCGGCTACACCGACCGCGGCACCGATCGTGGCGGCTACACCGACCGCGGCACCGGTGGAGCGCGAGGCGGACGGAGCGGCGCGAGCGCCCACGCCGACGAGATCGACAACTGGGACGAACTGTCGCGCGGCAACGACCCGACGCGCTGACGCCGGAACCGGGGCCTGCTGCTGCCTACCCCGGACCTCGGTAGCACCAGTCGGGACTGGGCGCGTCCGCGTTCCGCTGGCCCGTCCCATCAATGGCAGAATGGAACGAGACCCGTTCGAAGGAGATTCACCATGGCATCCGAGACCAGCACCTCCGCTAGCCGCAACACCCCCCAGAACCACGCGTCGATGGGTGACGAGACCATCGGCCACGGCAACAGCCCGGCAGCGTGGACGTGTGTCCTCATCATGCTGGCCGGCGCAGCCCTCGCCTCCTTCGCGTACATCCTCGCCAGCACCGAGGGCAACCACGACTTCGGTACCCTCCTCTTCTGGGTCGGCATCGGCATCATGTTCGTCGGCCTGATCGTCGGGTTCATCCTGCGCAAGATCGGCTACGGCGTGGGTGGCTCGAAGCTCAAGAACAACGGACACTAGATGACCGTCCTCGACGACATCATCGAGGGCGTCCGCGAGGATCTCGCGGAGCGTCGCCGTGGGCGATCCCTGGAGGACGTCCGCGCAGCTGCCCTCGCGGCTCCCGCCCCGCTCGATGCCTTCGAGGCGCTCGGCGCAGGACGCGGCGGAACCCTCGCCGTCATCGCCGAGGTCAAGCGGAGCAGTCCGTCGAAGGGCGCGCTTGCCGACATCGCCGATCCGGCGTCTCTTGCCGCTTCCTACGAGGACGGCGGAGCCTCCGTCATCTCCGTCCTGACGGAGGAGCGGCGCTTCGGCGGTTCCCTCGCCGACCTCGACGCCGTCCGTGCGGCCGTCGGACTCCCGGTCCTCCGCAAGGACTTCACCGTGGACGAGTACCAGATCTGGGAGGCGCGCGCACACGGGGCCGACGTCGTCCTGCTGATCGTCGCGGCGCTCACCGACGAGGAGCTGTCCTCCTTCCTCGCGCTGACGCACGAGCTCGGGATGAACGCGATCGTCGAGACGCACACAGCGGAGGAGGTTCGGCGGGCCGTCGCCGCCCGGGCCCCGATCATCGGCGTGAACGTGCGCAACCTGAAGACGCTCGACATCGACCGCGGCGTCTTCGGAGGGCTCGCGCACCTCGTTCCGGCCGGGACGGTCGTCATCGCAGAATCAGGAGTGCGCGACGCCGCTGATGTCGCCGACTACGCGGGGAACGGCGCGCACGCGGTTCTGGTGGGGGAGGCCCTCGTCCGGTCCGGTGATCCTGCGGGAACGATCCAGGAGTTCAAGCGGGCCGGGCTCACCGGTGGGCACAGCGTCGGCGCACCAGCGCTCAGCTGACGCCGCGGTGCGCTCGGGCCGACGACGACGGCCCGGCACCGGCGGGGCCAGGACCCGCAGCACGGATTCGGCACGGAGCAGGAAGCGGGCAGGTCACCACCTGTCCGCCAGGGACCGGACGGCAGCGCCGCCCGGGCCAGGACCAACAGGACAGGAATGCTGAAGTCATGACCGATACGCACCACGGCACGGGCGTCCACGCCACGGACACCGGAGCAGCGGACGCCGTCGACACCGGAACGGCAGAGGCGTTCCTCAGCCACGACGAGAGCCTCCGCCATGCGCCCGGTCCCTACTTCGGGTCCTACGGCGGGCGCTGGATGCCGGAGTCGCTCATTGCCGCCCTCGACGAACTGCAGGACACGTTCGAGAAGGCGAAGGCGGATCCGGAGTTCACCGCGCAGGTCGCCGACCTGAACAGGAACTACGCGGGCAGGCCCTCCCTCCTCACGGAGGCACAGCGCTTCGCGGAGCACTGCGGGGGTGTCCGGATCTTCCTCAAGCGCGAGGACCTGAACCACACCGGTTCGCACAAGATCAACAACGTGCTGGGGCAGGCACTGCTCGCCAAGCGCATGGGCAAGACGCGCGTCATCGCCGAGACCGGCGCGGGCCAGCACGGAGTCGCAAGCGCGACCGCAGCCGCCCTGCTCGGTCTCGAATGCGTCGTCTACATGGGCGCCGAGGACACGCGCCGGCAGGCACTCAACGTCGCACGCATGCAGCTGCTCGGGGCAACGGTCGTCCCGGTCACCAACGGGTCCCAGACGCTCAAGGACGCCATTAACGACGCCCTTCGCGACTGGGTCGCCAATGTCGAGACCACGCACTACCTCCTCGGGACCGCCGCGGGTGCCCACCCGTTTCCCGCGATGGTGCGGTACTTCCACGAGGTCATCGGAGAGGAGGCGCGCGAGCAGATCCTGGAGCAGGCGGGCAGGCTCCCCGACGCCGTGTGCGCGTGCGTGGGCGGCGGATCGAACGCCATCGGCCTGTTCCACGGGTTCCTCGACGACCGCGACGTCGCGCTGTACGGCTTCGAGGCCGGCGGTGACGGCGTCGAGAGCGGTCGCCACGCCGCCACGATCACCCTGGGACGCCCGGGAGTGCTGCACGGAGCGCGCTCCTACCTCATGCAGGACGAGGACGGCCAGACGATGGAGTCCCACTCCATCTCCGCCGGCCTGGACTATCCCGGCGTCGGTCCCGAGCATGCCTACCTGGCCGACATCGGACGCGCCAACTACGAGCCGATCACCGACGCGGAGGCGATGGAGGCTTTCAGGATCCTGAGCCAGACCGAGGGCATCATCCCCGCCATCGAGACCGCGCACGCACTCGCGGGCGCGATGAAGGTCGGGCGGCGCCTTGCGGACAGCCTCGCACCCGGAGAGCAGGCCTCGGACAAGATCGTCATCGTGAACCTCTCCGGTCGCGGCGACAAGGACGTGGCGACCGCCGCGGGCTACTTCGACCTGCTTCCCGATGACAGCGCGGAGCAGGAAATCGCCCAGGAGGGTGAACAGCTGTGATCACACATTCCACCGGCAGGCATGCCGCCGGAGACACGAGCGGGCAAGGCGGAGCGGTCTCCAAGGCCGCCGCCGCGATCGAGAAAGCGCGCAGCGAAGGCCGCGCGGCACTCATCGGGTACCTTCCGGCCGGTTTCCCCGACGTCCGGACCACGATCGAGGCCGGCATCGCCATGGCCGAGAACGGCGTCGACCTGATCGAGATCGGGATTCCCTACTCCGACCCCGTGATGGACGGGCACGTGATCCAGGAAGCCACGGTCGAGGCATTGGCCAACGGCTTCACCGTCCCGCAGATCTTCGACGTCGTCGAAGGCATCACCAGCGCGAGCGACGCCGCCGTGCTCGTCATGACCTACTGGAATCCCGTCATGCGCATGGGAGTACGTGACTTCGCCCAGCGCCTTGCGGCAGCGGGCGGCGCAGGACTCATCACACCGGACCTCATCCCGGACGAGGCGTCCGAATGGCTCGAGGTCTCCGAGGAGCTCGGACTCGACAGGGTGTTCCTCGTGGCCCCGTCCACCTCGCCGCAGCGCATGCAGAACACCGTGGACGCGAGCAGGGGTTTCGTCTATGCCGTGTCCGTCATGGGCGTGACCGGCGCCAGGTCCTCCGTCGGAGCAGCTGCCCGGGCCGTGGTCGACGCCGCCCATGAGGCCGGAGCCGAGCGCGTCTGCGTCGGGCTCGGCGTGTCCTCCTCGGCACAGGTCCGGGAGATCGGCGCGTACGCCGACGGCGTGATCGTCGGTACCGCACTGGTCGCTGCGCTCCGCGACGGCGGAGTGGAAGCAGTAGCCGAGCTGACGCGTGAGCTCAGCACGGGAACAGCGAAGGCCTCGGCATGATCGGCGGCAGCCTCGCGGCCGCTATCCCGAGCCCACCCGCGGAATGGGCCAGCTTCAGCCTCGGCCCCATCACCATCCACGCCTACGCGCTGTGCATCCTCGCTGGCATCGTCCTGGCACTCATCCTCACCCAGAAGCGCTTCGTCTCCTTCGGTGGCAACGCTGACGCTGTCTGGGACATCGCGATCTGGGCCATCCCGTTCGGCATCATCGGTGGACGGCTCTACCATGTGTTCTCCTCGCCGGACGCGTACTTCGGTCCGGAGGGGGATCTGGCGCGGATCCCGCAGATCTGGCAGGGCGGCCTCGGTATCTGGGGCGCCGTCGCACTCGGAGCGGTCGGTGCGTGGATCGGCGCACGTCGAGCGGGTATCAAGCTCTCGGCCTTCGCCGATGCAGCCGCACCCGGGCTCTTGCTGGCACAAGCCGTCGGAAGGCTGGGCAACTGGTTCAACCAGGAACTCTTCGGTGCGCCCACCTCCCTTCCGTGGGGCCTCGAGATCGACGCGGACAATGCGAACTTCCCGCTCGACCAGGAACCCGGCACGCTGTTCCACCCGACGTTCCTCTACGAGCTCCTCTGGAACCTCGCGGGCGTCGCCATCCTGCTCCTGCTCGCCCGGAAGTTCCGCCTCCGCGGGGGGCGCATGTTCTGGCTCTACGCGGCCTACTACACCCTCGGGCGCGTCTGGATCGAGACACTCCGGATCGACGACGCCGAGATGGTGACGCTCTTCGGCGTGACGCAGCGGCTCAACGTCTGGACGAGCATCGCGGTGTTCCTCGTGTCATTGGCCATCCTCGTGTTCCTCTCCCTGAAGCGCGGTCCCGTCGATGCGCCCTCGGTGTACCTTCCCGGCCGTGAACCGAAGGACGAGGACCCAGTGGTGGATGCCGAGGACAGCGAAGGCGAGAACACCGCCGCTGCCGGTTCCGGCAGCGAGGCGAAGGACGGTACCCCCAGTACAGAAGCGGACCAGTCGGCCGCCTCGTCCACGGCGTCCAAGTCGGAGCCGGATTCCGCGCCGGAAGCGGGTGCGGGCAGCCCGACCGATAACGCTTCAGCCACAGGCAGCCACTCCGCGGACAAGGGTCATTGACCGCGGAATGATCGTGGTAATCTTTCCGAAACAAACGGCTCCTGAGTAACGATCCGCGTTCCTGGGACCCCGCGAAAGCGGAGCCGCGGGATTCGGTCCCCGAAAGCAGTCCCCGGGCCACCGCCCCTAAAGGACGCAACACCACACAGTTGTGGACCACAGGTGCGACGGCCGGATCACCTTCCTGCTCGCACCGACACCACCTCCACCCGGCGCAGGATGACTGCAGCGATTGCCCGCCAAGAGCGCCGGGCAGCGCCGGTGCAGGTGGTGTGCAAGAGAACAACAGACGGTGCCCGCTTCCAGACAGCGGTGCCGCGGGGCCAAGGCTGTCCCCTCCCGACGCTCCATCATGGGGGAAGGATCCTTTCGATGACTGCTTTGATGCCAGGAAAGCCGACCGGGACAGAACCGGAAACGACGCCATCCACCGCAGCCGCCGTGGAGTCGCCCTTCACGCGGTTCGCCTCCCTCCCGGAAGCAACAGGCCTCTACAATCCGGACAACGAGAAGGACGCATGCGGTCTCGCCGTGATCGCGACCCTTCGCGGTGAACCCGGCCACGACATCGTCGACGCCGCACTGACGGCGCTGCGGAACCTCGAGCACCGCGGTGCCGTGGGTGCCGACGAGGGTACGGGCGACGGCGCCGGTCTGCTGACGCAGATCCCCGACGAGTTCTTCCGCGCAGTCGTCGACTTCCAGCTCCCGCCCGTCGGGTCCTACGTCGTGGGAACAGCGTTCCTGCCGGCCGAGGCGAAGGAGGAGGAGACCGCGCGTGCCGGGCTCGAGTCGATCGCCGAGTCCGAGGGCCTCGAGGTCCTCGGCTGGCGTGTCGTGCCTGTGGTCGCCGACCTCGTCGGTGCGATGGCGCGTGCCTGCATGCCGCACTTCGTGCAGCTCTTCCTGGCACCGGCGAACGGCAACGCGTCGGATCTCGACGCGAAAGCCTTCCGGGTGCGCAAGCGCGCCCAGAACAAGTACGGCGTGTACTTCCCCTCCCTGTCCTCGAAGACCATCGTCTACAAGGGCATGCTGACGACCGCGCAGCTCGAGCCGTTCTACCCGGACCTGTCCGACGAGCGCTTCAAGACGCGCCTCGGCATCGTCCACTCGCGCTTCTCGACGAACACCTTCCCCTCGTGGCCCCTCGCCCAGCCATTCCGGACGATCGCGCACAACGGCGAGATCAACACGGTCAAGGGCAACCGGAACTGGATGCGTGCGCGCCAGTCGCAGCTGTCCAATCCACTGCTCGGTGATGCGCCGGAGGAGCTGTACCCGATCTGCACCCCGGGTGCTTCCGACTCGGCGTCCTTCGACGAGGTCGCGGAACTGCTGACCCTGTCGGGGCGACCGATCACCCACTCGATCATGATGATGATCCCGGAGGCGTGGGAGAACCACGCCACCATGGATCCCGCCCGCCGCGCCTTCTACCAGTACCACTCGATGCTCATGGAGCCCTGGGACGGACCGGCCGCAGTGTCCTTCACCGACGGGCGCCTGGTCGGCGCTGTACTCGACCGCAACGGCTTGCGCCCCGCCCGCTACTGGGTCACGGAGGACGGCCTCGTCATCCTCGCATCGGAGGTCGGCGTGCTCGAGGTCGAGCCCTCCCGGGTGGTCCGGAAGGGCCGCGTCTCTCCCGGCAAGATGTTCCTCGTCGACACCGAGGAAGGCCGCCTCATCGAGGACCAGGAGATCAAGGCGGAAGTGGCTGCCGCCAACCCGTGGGGGGAGTGGGTCAAGGAGAACCTGATCCAGCTCGAGGACCTTCCCGAGCGCGAGCACGTGATCCACACGAAAGCCTCCATCAACCGCCGCCAGCGCACCTTCGGGTACACGCAGGAGGAGCTGCGCATTTTGCTCGGCCCCATGGCGAAGAATGGTGCCGAGCCACTCGGCGCCATGGGATCGGATACGCCGATCGCCGTGCTGTCCAAGCGTCCGCGCCTGCTGTTCGACTATTTCGTGCAGTCCTTCGCCCAGGTCACCAATCCGCCGCTGGACTCGATTCGCGAAGAGCTCGTCACGTCGATGGGCGTCACGATCGGACCCGACGGCAACCTGCTGTCCATGGGACAGGTGCGCTCCAAGCAGATCGCCCTGAAGTTCCCCGTGATCACGAATGACGAGCTGGCCAAGATCGCGAACCTCGAGACCGAGGATGGCGACCGGCTGACGGTCCGTGTCCGTGGCCTCTATCGTCACGACGGCGGTGAGGCTGCCCTGCGGGCGCGCCTCGCCGAGATCTGCGAGCAGGTGTCGAGCGCACTCAACCGCGGGGTCGAGTACGTCGTGTTGTCCGATCGCGACTCGAACGCGCAGTGGGCTCCCATCCCGTCCCTGCTCCTGACCAGTGCGGTGCACCACCACCTGCTCAAGAGCGCCAACCGCACCAAGACGTCCCTCGTCGTCGAAGCGGGCGACGTGCGCGAGGTCCACCACGTCGCGGTGCTGATCGGCTACGGCGCTTCCGCGGTCAACCCCTACCTGGCGATGGAGAGCTGCGAGGAGCTGGTCCGCAACGGTGACATCACCGGAGTCACCGCCGAGGCCGCCGTCGCACACCTGATCAAGGGCCTCGGCAAGGGCGTCCTGAAGATCATGTCCAAGATGGGCATCTCGACCGTGAGCTCCTACTGTGGCGCGCAGACCTTCGAGGCGCTCGGCCTGTCGCAGGAACTCGTGGACGAGTACTTCCACGGCACCCAGACGCAACTCGGCGGCGTCGGTCTGGATGTCATCGCGGCGGAGACCGCCGCACGCCACGAGAGCGCGTACCCGCAGGACGGCATCGAGGATCCGCACCGCGGCCTCGACAACGGCGGCGAGTACCAGTGGCGCCGCGAGGGCCCGCCGCACCTCTTCAACCCCGAGACCGTCTTCCGCCTGCAGCACGCCACGCGTGAGCGGCGCTACGACATCTTCAAGGCGTACACGCAGGGTGTGGACGACCAGTCGAAGGAACTCATGACGCTGCGCGGGCTGCTCAAGCTGCGCGGGGACGCCCGTGCGCCCATCAGCATCGACGAGGTCGAACCCGTCTCGTCCATCGTCAAGCGCTTTTCGACGGGGGCGATGAGCTACGGCTCCATCTCCAAGGAAGCGCACGAGACGCTCGCCATCGCGATGAACCGCCTCGGCGCGAAGTCGAACACCGGTGAGGGCGGCGAGGACGTCGAGCGCCTGATGGATCCGGAGCGCCGCTCCGCCATCAAGCAGGTCGCATCGGGCCGCTTCGGCGTGACGAGCCTCTACCTGACCAACGCCGACGACATCCAGATCAAGATGGCACAGGGAGCGAAGCCCGGCGAGGGCGGTCAGCTCATGAGCCAGAAGGTGTACCCCTGGATCGCCCGGACACGGCATTCCACTCCGGGCGTCGCCCTGATCTCGCCGCCGCCGCACCACGACATCTATTCCATCGAGGACCTCGCGCAGCTCATCTACGACCTCAAGAGGTCGAACCCGAGCGCACGCGTCCACGTCAAGCTCGTATCGGAGGTCGGGATCGGCACGGTCGCGGCGGGCGTCACGAAGGCGAAGGCCGACGTCGTGCTCGTGTCCGGGCACGACGGCGGAACCGGCGCGAGCCCGCTCAACTCGCTCAAGCACGCCGGTATCCCGTGGGAGCTCGGTCTCGCCGAGACGCAGCAGACGCTCATGCTGAACGGGCTTCGCGACCGCGTGGTGGTCCAGGTGGACGGCCAGCTCAAGACCGGGCGCGACGTCGTCATCGCGGCTCTGCTCGGCGGTGAGGAGTTCGGTTTCGCCACCGCGCCACTCGTGGTCTCGGGCTGCATCATGATGCGCGTGTGCCACCTCGACACCTGTCCGGTGGGCGTCGCGACGCAGAACCCGGAGCTGCGCAGCCGCTTCACGGGCAAGCCGGAATTCGTCGTCAACTTCTTCGAGTTCATCGCGGAGGAGGTCCGGGAGATCCTGGCCGAACTCGGCTTCAGGTCCATCGAAGAGGCGATCGGTCACAGCGAGCTGCTCGACGCCCGCGAGGCGATCGAGCACTGGAAGGCCGACGGGCTCGATCTCGATCCGATCCTGCGGGGCAATGAGTTCGACTCGGGCGAGCCGATGCGCAACATGCTTCCGCAGAACCACGACCTCGACGAGCACTTCGACAACAAGCTGATCGAGATGAGTGCGGAAGCGCTGCAGCACCGCTCACCCGTGCGGATCTCCGTGGACGTCGTGAACACCGATCGCTCCGTGGGCACCATGCTCGGCCATGTGGTCACGCGCACGTTCGGGTTGGACACGCTTGCCACCAACACCATCGACGTGACGCTCGCCGGTCAGGCCGGTCAGTCGCTCGGCGCTTTCCTGCCCGCCGGTATCACGCTGCGGCTGCTCGGCGACTCGAACGACTATGTGGGCAAGGGTCTCTCCGGCGGCCGCATCATCGTGCGTCCTGATCGTGCGAACGTCTTCCGCGCGGACCACAACGTGATCGCGGGCAACGTCATCGGCTACGGCGCCACGAGCGGCGAGATGTTCCTGCGAGGGCAGGTCGGGGAGCGGTTCCTCGTTCGCAATTCCGGAGCCACGGCGGTAGCGGAGGGCATCGGAGACCACGGTTGCGAGTACATGACCGGCGGCCAGGCGCTGATCCTCGGGCGTACGGGCCGGAACTTCGGCGCCGGGATGTCCGGGGGAACGGCCTTCGTGCTCGACCTCGACCGTGCCCGCGTCAACAAGCAGAGCCTCGAGAACGGCGAACTCCTGCTCGAGGAGCTCGACGCCGAGGACATCGAGATCGTGCGGCGGCTGCTGATCCAGCACGTCGAGGAGACCGAGTCGAACCTCGCGGAGAGCCTGCTCGAGTCCTTCGAGGACACCATCAAGCGTTTCACCAAGGTCCTGCCGCGCGATTACGCTGCGGTACTGGACGCCCGTGCCACAGCCGTCGAACAGGGACTCGATCCCGACGGTGAAGAGGCGTGGACCAAGATCCTGGAGGTTACCGGTGGCTGACCCACGCGGATTCATGAAGGTGCGCGAGCGCCAGACCCAGCCACGCCGTCCCGTTCCGGTACGGATCATGGACTGGAAAGAGGTGTACGAGGCGCAGGAGAAGGGCGTCCTGAAGTCGCAGGCGGGTCGCTGCATGGATTGCGGCATCCCCTTCTGCCACCAGGGCTGCCCGCTCGGGAACCTGATCCCCGAGTGGAACGACCTCATGTTCCGAGACAAGGGCCACGAGGCGATCGAGCGGCTGCATGCCACGAACAACTTCCCGGAGTTCACCGGGCGGCTCTGCCCGGCCCCGTGTGAGTCCTCGTGCGTGCTCGGCATCAACCAGCCGCCCGTCACCATCAAGCAGGTCGAGGTGTCCATCGCGGACCTCGCCTTCGCGGAGGGCTGGGTGGAGCCGCATCCGCCCGAGCGCCTGACGGGCCGCACCATCGCCGTCGTCGGGTCTGGCCCTGCCGGGCTCGCCGCCGGCCAGCAGCTGACACGCGCGGGCCACACCGTGGCCGTCTACGAACGCGACGACCGCATCGGTGGCCTGCTGCGCTACGGCATCCCGGACTTCAAGATGGAGAAGATCCACCTCGAGCGGCGCCTCGACCAGATGAAGGCCGAGGGCACGCGTTTCCGCACGGGAGTGGACGTCGGCAAGGACATCAGCTGGGGTCAGCTGAAGCGGCGTTACGACGCCGTCGTCGTCGCCACCGGTGCAACCGTGCCGCGTGACCTGCCCATTCCTGGGCGGGACCTCGAGGGCGTCCATTTCGCGATGGACTACCTCGTCCAGGCCAACCGCGTGGTGGCCGGCGAGGCGGTCGAGGACCAGATCCACGCGGAGGGCAAGCACGTCGTCATCCTCGGCGGCGGCGATACCGGCGCGGACTGCCTCGGCACGGCGCACCGCCAGAAGGCCGCGTCCGTCACGACGCTCGCGATCGGTCAGCAGCCGCCCACGGAACGCCGCCCGGACCAGCCCTGGCCCACGTTCCCGACGCTCTTCGACATCGCGAGCGCTCACGAGGAGGGTGGCGAGCGCCGCTACCTGGCGTCCACGGTCGAGTTCGTCGGTGACAACGGCGTGCTCCGCGGCATCAAGGTCGCGGAGACGGAGTTCGTGGACGGCCGCCGGGTGCCCAAGGTTGGAACCGAGCGCGAGATCCCCGCCGACCTGGTCTTCCTCTCGCTCGGGTTCACCGGCGCGGAGCCGGCCGGCATCACCGAACAGGTGCAGGCCGAGTTCGACGAGCGCGGCAACCTGGCGCGTGACGGCTACTACATGACCAACACGCCGGGCGTCTTCTCGGCGGGTGACGCCGGCCGAGGGCAGTCGCTGATCGTCTGGGCGATCGCGGAGGGCCGTGCATGTGCCGCAGCGGTGGACCAGTGGCTCATGGGTTCCACGAAGCTGCCGGCACCCGTTGCTCCGACCGATCGCTCCATCGCCGTCCTCTGACCGGCCCCCGAACCATTTCCTCGACCCAAACACGACTAGGCTAGGTTTATGAGACGCGCAAAAATTGTTGCAACATTCGGCCCCGCGATTGCCAGCTATGAGAACACCCGAGCGGTGCTCGAGGCGGGCGTCGACGTAGCCCGGATGAACATGAGCCATGGTGACTACGCCGTGCACAGTTCCACCTACGAGAACGTGCGCCGTGCCTCCGAGGAGCTCGGGAAGCCCGTCGGTATCTTCGCCGACCTGCAGGGTCCGAAGATCCGCCTCGGTCGCTTCGCCGATGGTCCCCACGCCCTGGCGCCGGGGGACGTCTTCACTATCACCATCGACGACATCGAGGGTACGCAGGAGATCTCCTCCACCACGTTCAAGGGCCTGCCCCAGGACGTCAACGTGGGCGACATGCTGCTCATCGACGACGGCAAGGTCTCGCTGCGGGCCACGGCGGTCGACGACGTCAAGGTCACGACCGAGGTCGTCGTCGGAGGAATGGTGTCGAACAACAAGGGCATCAACCTGCCCGGCGTCGCCGTCAACGTGCCTGCGCTGAGCGACAAGGACGAGGCGGACCTGCGCTGGGCGATCCAGATCGGTGTCGACATGGTCGCGCTGTCCTTCGTGCGTGACGCCGGAGACGTGAAGCGCGTCCACGAGATCATGGATGAGGAGGGCCGCCGTGTCCCGGTCATCGCCAAGATCGAGAAGCCGCAGGCCGTGGATGCCCTCGAGGAGATCATCGACGCCTTCGACGCCATCATGGTTGCCCGTGGTGACCTCGGCGTCGAGCTTCCCCTGCAGGACGTGCCCATCGTGCAGAAGCGCGCCGTCGAGCTCGCGCGCCGCTGGGCCAAGCCGGTCATCGTCGCCACGCAGGTCCTCGAGTCGATGATCGACAATCCCCGGCCCACGCGCGCCGAGGCTTCCGACTGCGCGAACGCCGTCCTGGACGGTGCGGATGCCGTGATGCTCTCGGGCGAGACGAGCGTCGGCAAGTACCCGATCGAGACCGTCCGCACCATGGCGGACATCATCGAGTCCACGGAGCGCCACGGCCTCGAGCGCGTTCCGCCGCTCGGCAGCAAGCCGAAGACCCGCGGCGGTGCGATCACGCGCGCAGCCGTCGAGATCTCGGACCAGCTGGATGCCAAGTACATCTGCACGTTCACCCAGTCCGGTGACTCGGCGCGTCGCCTCTCCCGTCTTCGGCCGAAGAAGCCGGTGTTCGCCTTCACCCCCGTGCAGTCGACGCTCAATACGATGTCCCTCATCTGGGGAATCCAGCCCAAGCTCGTCGAGTTCGTGGAGCACACGGACCAGATGACGGCGCAGGTCGATCGTGTCCTGTTCGAGCAGGGTCTCGTCGAGATCGACGACCTCGTGGTTATCGCGGCCGGTTCCCCTCCCGGACAGGCCGGCTCGACCAATTCGATCAAGGTCCACCGCGTCGGTGACATCACGGACGCCGGCCAGCTGCCGGACGGCCACACGTCCTACATCAAGGAAGGCGTCGGCCCCTGGCCCGTCAAGAAGAAGTAGCCTGACCCGCCGGACAGACAGGAAGGCCCCCACCCGACCGGGTGGGGGCCTTCCTTCGTAGAGAGAGGGCTGAGGGGATGCTCAGTTGACCTGGTTGATGATCGTCTCCGCGACCTCGCGCATGCTCAGTCGGCGATCCATGGAGGTCTTCTGGATCCATCGGAAGGCCTCGGGTTCGGTGAGCCCCATCTTCGTTGTCAGGAGGCTCTTGGCCCGCTCCACCAGCTTGCGGGTGGCGAACTGCTCCTGGAGATCGGACACCTCGGCCTCGAGGGCCTTGATCTCCTCGTGACGCGACATCGCGATCTCGATGGCGGGGATGAGATCCGCCGGGGTGAAGGGCTTGACGACGTAGGCCATCGCACCGGCGTCACGCGCGCGCTCGATGAGTTCCTTCTGACTGAAGGCCGTCAGCAGGACGACGGGCGCGATCCGGGCCTTGACGATCTGCTCCGCGGCGGTGATGCCGTCCATGACGGGCATCTTCACGTCCATGAGCACGAGGTCCGGCTTGTGTTCCTCCGCGAGAGCGACGGCTTTCTCGCCGTTGTCGGCTTCCGCCACGACCTCGTACCCTTCCCCACGCAGGATCTCGATGATGTCGAGCCGGATGAGCGTCTCGTCCTCGGCCACGATGACCCGGCGTGCAGGTCCGGTGGGCGTGGATTCGGTGGGTTCAGACACTGTTGCTCCTTGATGATGATGGCGTTCCGATGGGTCCGCGGAGGCTTCGCTCCCGTTCCCGCAAACAGCCTATCGGCATGTAGAGTGGATTCGCGCACCGGCGGGGAAGTCAGTCTTCCCGGAGGAAGTCGGGGCAGCTCGGCCCGAATGGCGGAATTGGCAGACGCGCTGCACTCAAAATGCAGTATCGAGAGGTGTGTGGGTTCGAGTCCCACTTCGGGCACCACGGCATGCAGGCCCACACACGCAGAGCTTGCATGCGGACAGGGCTGCCGTCTCCGGAGCACGGCAGGACCCCTCGTGCGGGTTGCCGGGGTACATTGAGCCATGGCCAGCGAAGCGATGATCCTCGACGTCGACGGTCCGGACGGCTCACGGCCGGTCCGCCTGTCCAGCCCTTCCCGCGTGCTCTGGCCGCAGGCCGGGCTGACGAAACTGGACCTCGCCCGGTACCTCGTCGACGTCGCGCCGGCCTTCCTGCGCGCGAATGGCGGCAGACCGGTCTCCCTCCAGCGCTTCGGCGGCGACGTGGACGGGGACTTCTTCTTCAGCAAGAACCCACCCAAGGGTGCACCGGACTACGTCCGCAGCGTGACCGTCGTCTACCCGAGCGGGCGGTCGCATCCGCAACTGGTCCTCGACGAGCCGGCCTCGGCCGTCTGGGCGATCCAGATGAATACTGTCGTTTTCCACCCGTGGGCGTCGCGTGCCACGGACCCCGATCGCCCCGATGAGCTGAGGATCGACCTCGACCCGCAGCCGGGTACGACCTTTGCCGACGTCGTCGCTGCCGCTCACGAACTCCGTTCTGTCCTGCGCGATGCCGACCTCTCGTGCTTCGTCAAGACGTCGGGCAACCGGGGGCTGCACGTCTTCGCCCCGATCGAACCGACGCACGAGTTCCTCGAGGTGCGCCGGGCCGTGATTGCCGCCGCCCGTGAACTGGAACGCCGGATGCCGGACCGTGTGACGACCGCGTGGTGGAAGGAGGAGCGGGGCGCCCGGATCTTCGTCGACTACAACCAGGCGAATCGCGACCGCACTATGGCCGGTGCGTACAGCCCGAGGGCCCTGCCTCACGCCCCGGTGTCCTGTCCGCTCGCATGGGACGAGCTGACCGGCGTCGACCCGGCGTCCTTCACCATCGCGAAGGTGCCCGAGCGGCTCAGGACCGTGGGGGATCCCTGGGAGAACCTGCATGCGGAACCGGGCCGGATCGACGTCCTGCGCCAGTGGTGGGACCGCGACGCCGAATCCGGCCTTGGCGAGCTTCCCTTCCCGCCCGATTTCCCGAAGATGCCCGGTGAGCCGATGAGGGTGCAGCCGAGCCGCGCGCGTAACCGTGACTGAACCGGACTGTCAACGGCCGGCCCCGGTGGAGGCGGTAGCCGCGCAGTCCAGCGCGTGCTGGTAGAACGGAAAAAGAACATCGCCGCACCCCGGCACGAGCCGGGCCTGACTCCGTGCCGGACCCAGCGCCGGCCGCCGGGAGACCCATGAAGAAGACCGTGCTGTCATCGACCCTGCTACTGCTTCTCCTGACGGGCTGCGGTGGCAACCCCGCCACCGATGCCGAGCCGGCGGGCCCCACCCCCGATCCCAGGGAGACAGCCAGCGAGCAGGCTGCGGCTCCGTCGGAGGCCCCGTCGGTCGAGGGACTCACGGATGCGAGCAGCGGGACGTTCTCCTTCCTCATCGACGAGGCGACGGGCGAGGTCGTGATCCCTGCGCAAGCGCCCGAGGACGTCGAGGCCCTGCGCAGCCAGCTCGGCCAGGACGCGGTGACCTACGCGAGCGTGACGGTGCAGAACCCGGACGGGGCGATGCCGCTGGACCTCGACACGGTCACCGTCGCAACACCCGAAGGCCAGGACCTGCAATTCCGGCCGGCTTCGACGGTGATCAGTGAGTGGGGGGCGGCGGCGAACGGCGGCGAACCGTCGCCCGAGGTCGTGGGTGTCCTGGAACAGTACAGTGGAGGCGCACTACCGGGGGAGACCACCGAGCTGCTCATGATCGGGGCATTCCCCGAGGTGCCGGATGCGGTGTCGACGGTGACGGTGCAACCTTCCGGCGGCGGAGAGCCCGTGGAGGCAACGGCCCGCCCCGAGTCCTAGATCCCGCGCGGGCGCAGCGATGCCGCGGAGTAAACTTGCGCTATGCCGAGCATGGAGCCCACCCGGACAGCAGTTGTCATCGAGGATGATGACGATGTCCGTGATCTCCTGCATGCCGTTCTGACCGGCTCGGGATTCCGGGTTCACACGGCACCGGCAGGATTGGCCGGCGTCGAGATGGTGCGGAGGCTGATGCCGGACGTCGTCACGCTGGACGTCGGGCTACCGGACATCGACGGGTTCGAGGTGGCCCAGCGCATCCGGCGGTTCTCGACGACCTTCATCGTAATGCTGACGGCCCGGGCGGATCCGTCCGATGAACACCACGGGCTGGACGCGGGCGCTGACCGTTACCTGCGCAAGCCTTTCCGGCCCGCCGAGCTGCGGCGCTACATCCAGGAGGGCTCCGCAGTGAGGCCCGGCGCCTGACAGCGCGCCGTGCCCGCTGCCGCCGGGTCAGTGGCTCCTCGCTCCAGCCGTGCTCACCAGCGAGGGCGGATTCATCCTGTCGGAGGCGATACCCGTGACCACCGCGAAGACGCCTTTGTGCAGATAGTCGACCGACTTCTCGCCCGCGGGCCAGAGGGAAGGGGCTGCTCCCGCGCCGGTCGCGTTCTCGAGCGTCTGGTCGAAGGCGAGGCGAACGACGGTATGAGCTGCCGTCGCGGACGCTCCGCGGATGCCCGTCGCGGACCAGACACCGCGGAGGGCTCCCAGGGTAGCGCCCGTCAGCCAGTGCATCGCATGGTTCCAGAGCGGATACTGCGAGGCATTGTCCGTCGGCCTGCCCGCGAGGATCCGGAGGGTCCTCGCCGGGATGTGCGAGTCCGGGCGGTGCGTGATGCGCTGCTCGAGGAGTTCGCCCACCGTCATCGCCGCAGTGCCCACGAGGCCGGCCGCTGCGCCCCTGAGGGCAGCCCGTGCCAGGGCTGGGCCGCGGCGCGTCACTGGTCCCCGCCCTCGGGAGCGTCGTCGAGATCGTTCCCTCGGCTGTCGTCACCGAGGTCGGTGTCGATCCCGTTGTTGTCGTCGTAATTACCGGTGTCTGTCCCGGAATTGTCGCTGTCCTTGCTGCCGAGGTCGCAGCCGCCGAGGAACAGCGCGCTCGCGGCCAGGAGGGCGGCAACGGTCTTCAGCTTCTTGTCGGCCATGGTGGTGCTCCCTCAGGTGGTGTGGGTTGGACGGCTTCCGTCCCGTCCACGGTAGGCAGGGCCCGTTCGACGCGGCAACACCTGCACGAGCGCGGGAGCGGGCTTGCATTCGCCCCGTCCTTTCCTGCAGGGATCAGCGGGGTATCTGGGCGAGCCGCGGGAGGGCGCCCCGTGCGTCCGGGTGGAGGGGAACCTCAGTCGCGGGCGTCCCTGATCATGTTGGTGATCCGGGCCGTCGAGAGCCGCCGGCCCTGGTCGTCCGTCATGACCACCTCGTGGGTCGTGAGGGTGCGTCCCAGGTGGATGGCCGTCGCCGTGCCCGTCACCGAACCCGAGGAGATGCTGCGGTGGTGCGTCGCGCCCACTTCGATGCCCATGGCCTGGCGGCCGGGACCCGCATGGAGCCCGGCAGCGAAGGAGCCGAGTGTCTCCGCCAGCACCACATGTGCACCGCCGTGGAGGATACCGGCAACCTGCTGGTTGCCCTCGACGGGCATCGTCGCGACCATGCGCTCGGCGCTCATCTCCCGGAACACGATGCCCATCTTCACGGTCAGGGCCCCCACGCCGTAGCGGCCCAGCCAGCCATGCATCTCCGGCGGAATCCCGGCGGCGAGCAACTCCGCCAGCGTCTCCTCGTCGGGTGCCGGGACGACGTCGGACTGGGTGCGGTTGTCTGTCATGGCAACTAGGCTGGCACCTGTGAGTGAAACAACCAAACCTGCCGCGACCCTGACCATGGCCCCGTCTTCCGAGAGCACCACCGAGGGTTCCGAGGCGCCTGCCGGCACTCCGGCACCGGCCCGGCGCAGCGACGGCTCACGCAACAGTCTCCTGATCATCGACGGGCACTCGATGGCGTTCCGCGCCTTCTACGCGCTTCCTCCGGAGAACTTCTCGACCGACACGGGCCAGCACACCAACGCGGTCTACGGCTTCACCGCCATGCTCATCAACCTCATCAAGGACCAGAAGCCGAGCCACGTCGCCGTGGCGTTCGACCTCGACACCCCCACCTTCCGCTCCGAGGAGTACACGGAGTACAAGGGAGGCCGCTCGAAGACGCCCGAGGAGTTCCACGGACAGGTGGACCTGATCATCAAGGTGATGGAGGCGATGCGCATCCCGACCATATCCCTGGACGGCTACGAGGCGGACGACATCCTCGCGACGCTGGCCTACCAGGCCGCTGCCGCCGACTGGGACGTGCAGGTGGTCAGCGGGGACCGGGACGCCTTCCAGCTCGTCAACGACCGGGTGACGGTGCTGTACCCCAAACAGGGCGTGACCAACATCCCGCAGATGGACGCGCAGGCCATCGAGGAGAAGTACTTCGTCCCGCCGCACCAGTACTCCGACCTGGCGGCACTGGTGGGGGAGAGCGCGGACAACCTGCCCGGCGTGCCCGGGGTCGGCCCCAAGACAGCGGCGAAATGGATCAAGCAGTACGGGGGACTCGAGGGCATCCTCGAGAACCTCGACAAGATCGGCGGCAAAGTCGGAGACTCGCTCCGGGCGAACATCGAGGACGTGAAGCGCAACCGGCGCCTGAACCGGCTGCTGACCGATCTGGACCTGCCCGTGGACCTCGAGGCGATGGTCTCGCAGCACCCCGACCGCGCCGCCGTCGAGGACCTGTTCGACTCGCTGCAGTTCAACACGCTGCGTAAGCGCCTGTTCGACCTCTTCCCTGAGGAGGAGTCGGAGGACACAGGGGATGAGCAGAGCGCTCCTGCCCACGCGTTGCTCGGGAGCGCCGCGGAACTGTCGCAGTGGTTCAGGGCGACGAACCAGGCCCAGGCATCCGTGGCCCTTGCGACCGAGACGACCGGGGGTGCCACCGACGTCGTCGGGATCGCCGTCGTCACCACCCTGAGCGCGGCCTACATCCCGCTCGAACCCCTGGATGCGGAGGCCGAGAAGGTACTGGGGAACTGGCTCGGCGATAGGGATGCGCCGAAGATCGTCCACGACTTCAAGGCCGCGTTCAAACTGCTCTCCGCCCGGGGTTTCCTGCTAGCGGGCGAGGTCGACGACACAGCGATCTCGGGGTACCTCATCCAGCCGGACCGCCGCAGCTACGATCTCGCCGATCTCGCCCAGTACCACCTGCGCCTGTCCATCACGGCGTCCGCGAACGATTCCTCCGGCCAGCAGGCCCTCGACCTCGGGGGCAACGACGTCGCGTCACCAGCCGTGGTCGCCGCCTATGCGGCGCTGCGCCTGAGCGAGCATTTCGCCGGCCAGCTCGTGGAGCGGGGAGCGAACCAGCTGCTCGGCGGACTGGAGCTGCCACTGGCGGAGGTGCTCGCCCGGATGGAACTCACGGGGGTGGCCGTCTCGGTCGACGGACTGGACCGGCTGCTCGACGACTTCTCGAAGACGATCAGTGCCGCCGGTGCCGAGGCCTACCGGATCATCGGCAAGGAGATCAATCTCGGTTCGCCGAAGCAGCTCCAGACCGTCCTCTTCGACGAACTGGGGCTGCCGAAGACGAAGAAGATCAAGACCGGTTATTCCACGGACGCCGATGCCCTCACTGATCTCATCACGAAGACCGGCCACCCCTTCCTCGAGCAGCTCCTCTCGTACCGTGACGCGCTGAAGCTGCGGCAGACCGTGGAGGGTCTCCGCAAGTCCGTGGGTGATGACGGCCGCATCCACACGACCTACCTCCAGACGGTCGCCGCGACGGGCCGCCTCTCCTCCACCAACCCGAACCTCCAGAACATCCCCGTGCGCTCCGAGGAGGGCCGCCGGATCCGCGAGGTGTTCGTGGTCGGTCAGGGCCGCAACGGGGAGAAGTACGAGAGCCTGATGACGGCCGACTACTCGCAGATCGAGATGCGCATCATGGCGCACCTCTCCGGCGACGAGGGCCTGATCTCCGCCTTCCAGGAGGGCGAGGACCTCCACCGCTTCGTGGGCTCGCACATCTTCGGTGTCGCGCCGGAGGATGTCACCAATGCGATGCGTTCCAAGGTCAAGGCCATGTCCTATGGTCTGGTCTACGGGCTGAGTTCCTTCGGCCTCTCGAAGCAGCTCAACATCTCGGTCGACGAGGCGCGCACGCTGATGCGCGACTACTTCGAGCGCTTCGGGGCCGTGCGCGACTACCTTCGCGGCATCGTCGAGCAGGCACGGAAGGACGGCTTCACCTCCACGATCGAGGGCCGGCGCCGTTACCTGCCGGACCTGTCCAGCGACAACAGGCAACTGCGTGAGATGGCCGAACGGGCTGCCCTCAACGCGCCCATCCAGGGATCAGCGGCGGACATCATCAAGAAGGCGATGCTGGGTGTCGATGACGCCCTCACGCGTCGTGGTCTTGCATCGCGCATGCTGCTGCAGGTCCACGACGAACTCGTGCTCGAGGTGGCGGAGGGGGAGTCGGAGGAGGTCGAGGCGCTGGTCCGCGAACAGATGGGCAGCGCGGCCGACCTCTCCGTGCCGCTGGACGTCTCCGTGGGCACGGGTACCAGCTGGCACGACGCCGCGCACTAGAAGACACGAGGGGCACCGGGAGGCACGAGGGGCGCGACGCCGTTCTACCCCTCGGTACTCGGCGGACCGGGACGCGACCCTGGTCCGCCCCGGACGCCCCCGGCTAGGGTGGTGAGGTGTGAGCGACTACACGACCCCAGACCTGCACACCGAGATCTTCTCCCTCGACGCCGAGGAGAGCGCGACAGCGGACGGCCGCTTCGTGAAGTGGCTCGACGCCGAAGGCATCGGATTCCACGAGGGCACGTTCGATCCTGAGGACGTCCCGCGATACCTGGCCGCCTATCAAGCCGATCAGCGCGTCCTGTGGGGCGTCCACGACCGGGCCCAGCCCGCCGAAGCTCTCGGCGCGGACCATCCTGTCGCCACCTACGGCACCATGGTGCACGCGCTCAATGTCGGTGCGGCGCAGATCGACGTCCACCAGATCACGGCCGTGACCGTGCGAACCAGCCACCGACGCAACGGCATCCTCCGTTCCATGATGACGAGGGACCTGCGGGAGGCGAAGGAGCGGGGCCTTCCCCTGGCGATCCTGACGGCCTCGGAAGCCACCATCTACGGCCGGTTCGGGTTCGGATGCGCCACGTTCACGCAGTCGGTGGAGGTCGACGTGCGTGAGCGCTTCGAGGTCACGGCGCCCAGGACCGGCACGACGACGCTGGTGGCCCGCGAGCACGCGGTCCGCCTCGCCGAGCAGGTCTTCGCCGGATTCCAGGCATCGACGTTCGGCTCCGTCGATCGTCAGTACGCCTACCCGCGCCGGGCCTCCGGCGAGTGGGGGCGTGAGCGCCCCGTCGAGGACCGGGCCGTCCGCATGGCCGTCCACTACGACGCCGGGGGGACGCCCGTGGGGTACGTGTCGTACCGCTTCGCCGGGTGGGAGACGACGCCGTACACCATGAAGATCGTCGATCTCGTCGCCGCGACCCCCTCTGCGTACCTCGAATTGTGGCGCTACCTCGGTTCGCTCGACCTCGTGCAGCTCGTGACGTGGGACGGGGCCCGGCGCGACGACCCGCTGCCCTGGGCGCTCCGTGACCGCCGCTGCTACCAGGTCAAGGGCACCGATGACGTGCTGTGGGTCCGGATGCTCGATGTGCAGGACGCCCTCGCGAGACGTTCGTACGAAGGTACCGGGAGGATCGTCCTGCGCGTGACCGACGATCTCGACATCGTGGGTGGTTCCTACGTCCTGACCGTCGTCGAGGGCGTGGCGGAGGAGGTTGCCCACGTAGAGGCAGCGACGGCGCCGGATGTCACGCTCACCGTCAACGCGCTCGGTTCCTTGTACCTCGGCGGTGTCTCCGCTTCCGTGCTCCGGTCGGCGGGAGCACTGACCGCGCACGACGACGACGCCGTCGGCCTATTGGACGCGCTCTTCGGGCGCACGCAGGAGCCGTACTGCATCACGCACTTCTAGGTGGGCCCGGCACTTTGACGGTGTTGGACCCCGAGGCTAGACTAGACAGGCGCGTAGTGCGCTCTGGCGGGTCCCGGTGCAAGCCGACGGTCTTCCGAGTGCGATACCACTCCTGAATCTCTTCGAGGTTCTTTCCATTTCGTCCACATCCGGACTACGGAACCCGCTCCCGGCCCAGTCGGAACCGCGGTGTCCGCCATGACCGGAGCAAGTAATCATCCACAACGGAGCCCCAACTACATGACCATCACCACCACCGAGAAGCAAGGTGCCCCCGTCGTCGCCATCAACGACATCGGCACCGCTGAGGACTTCCTCGCAGCGATCGACGCCACCATCAAGTACTTCAACGACGGAGATCTCGTCGAGGGTACGGTCGTCAAGGTCGACCGCGATGAGGTCCTGCTCGACATCGGTTACAAGACCGAGGGTGTCATTCCTTCCCGCGAGCTTTCCATCAAGCACGACGTCGATCCCGGAGACGTCGTCTCCGTGGGTGATCAGGTCGAGGCTCTGGTGCTCACCAAGGAAGACAAAGAAGGCCGGCTGATCCTCTCCAAGAAGCGTGCGCAGTACGAGCGCGCCTGGGGCGACATCGAGAAGGTCAAGGAAGAGGACGGCGTCGTCACCGGTACCGTCATCGAGGTCGTCAAGGGTGGCCTCATCCTGGACATCGGTCTCCGCGGCTTCCTTCCCGCGTCCCTCGTCGAGATGCGTCGCGTCCGCGACCTGGCTCCGTACATCGGCCAGCAGATCGAAGCGAAGATCATCGAGCTCGACAAGAACCGCAACAATGTCGTTCTGTCGCGTCGTGCCTGGCTCGAGCAGACCCAGTCCGAGGTTCGTTCCACGTTCCTCAACAAGCTCGAGAAGGGCCAGGTCCGTCCGGGCGTCGTCTCCTCGATCGTCAACTTCGGTGCGTTCGTGGACCTCGGCGGCGTCGACGGCCTCGTGCACGTCTCCGAGCTTTCCTGGAAGCACATCGACCACCCGTCCGAGGTTGTCGAGGTCGGCCAGGAAGTCACTGTCGAGGTCCTCGAGGTCGATCTCGACCGCGAGCGCGTCTCGCTGTCGCTGAAGGCCACGCAGGAAGATCCCTGGCAGACCTTCGCCCGTACGCACGCACTCGGCCAGGTCGTCCCCGGCAAGGTCACCAAGCTCGTTCCGTTCGGTGCGTTCGTCCGCGTCGAGGACGGCATCGAGGGCCTCGTGCACATCTCGGAGCTCGCTGTCCGCCACGTCGAACTGGCCGAGCAGGTCGTCTCCGTGGGTGACGAGCTCTTCGTCAAGGTCATCGACATCGACCTCGAGCGCCGCCGTATCTCGCTCAGCCTCAAGCAGGCCAACGAGGGCGTCGACGCCGACAGCACCGAGTTCGATCCCGCGCTCTACGGCATGGCCGCCGAGTACGACGAAGAGGGCAACTACAAGTACCCCGAGGGCTTCGACCCCGAGTCGAACGAATGGCTCGAGGGCTACGAGACCCAGCGCGCCGCGTGGGAAGCTCAGTACGCCGAGGCCCAGTCACGCTGGGAGTCCCACAAGAAGCAGGTCGTGCAGCACGCGTCCGACGACGCCGCTGCAGCGAACGAGCCTGTCGAGTCGAACGCGACGAGCTACTCCTCGGAGCCCGTCGCCGCCGATACCGGATCCGGTACGCTCGCGTCCGACGAGGCACTCGCGGCTCTCCGCGAGAAGCTGACCGGAGCGTAGTCCACGGCATCACCGCGTTACCAGAGGAAGCCCCTATCCGCCGGATGGGGGCTTTCCCTGTTGATGGCACTTATGGACGGCACCCGCACGCGACGCTAGCGGACGACCGGAGATAGTCTTGCAACAAGCAGCCCTGCGTCGACAGCACGCCGACATGAGGACCGACGTCGCGGGCCGGAAGATCGATGCCGGCACGACGATCAGGGGGGACTCCATGGACACCACGGACTGGGACGACGTGGCCGAAGGGTCGCCGGGAACCGAGTGGTGGGAAACCACGGAGAACGGCCTCGGCGTGTTGACGGCTTGGGCGGCCGGAACCGCCAATGTACGGAAGACGCCGACTGCCGATCGCACCCGGAGCGTCAGTGTCAGCGGGCCGGGTCCCGGCGGCACCGTCCGGACCTGGACAGAACCGTTCAGCGAGGCCGATCGCGAGGCGGTGGACGAGGCGATCGAGTACTACCTGGATGACGCAGGGATTCCCCTGCCGCCGCGGGGCTGGACGTGGCTGGTCCGCCGGCCGCCGGCCTTGGGGAACGACCGGCAACTGTGGGCTCATCTCAATCGCCAGATCGCCCTGCACGCGTCGAGTGCTCCGCACCCAGCGGAGATCGCACCGATCCTGCGGAGCAGCATGGCCACGCTCTATGCGGAACCGCGATGAGCACCCGCGATGCAGGAAGCCTCACCGCGGACCCGGCCGGTCGCGCGAGCTACGCGTCGCGGGGCTTCACCGATGTGGGCTCGGATGCCGACGCACGCACCGATACACGTGAGCGAGTGGCTCCACGCCCTACCTCCGGGTAGAGCAGGTGACGGTGAAGCGGGGGGAGCGGTCGAGTTGCCGCGTCGGACCGATCACGCGTTCCAGGACCGGCCGGTAGCCGAGGTGGCTGTTCCATACCGTCCACAGCTCGCCGCCGGGCACCAGGACGCGAGCGCATTCGCGGAACAGTTTGCGTGCGATGCCGGCGTGCACCGTACTGCCGATATGGAACGGTGGGTTCAGGACGATCACATCCGACGACGCGTCGGGCACGTCGGACAGCGCGTCATCCCTGCTCACCCTGATGCGGTCCGATACCCCGTTGGCCACAGCCGTCGCGGCCGTCGACGCGACGGCCGAGGCTGACTGGTCCGTGGCGTGAACCCTCAGCTCCGGATGGCTGAGGGCGATGAAAGCGGCGATAGTGCCGTTTCCGCAGCCGAGATCGATCACCTCGTGGCCGGCTGCGGAGGGACCGCGACGCGCCAGTGCCCGCAGCTGTGGAAGCAGCAAGCGGGTTCCGGGATCGAGTACGGCACCGCCGAAGGTCGCGCCGTAGGCCCTGACCTCCAGCGGTCCGCCGAGCCCGACGTCGTACCGGGCCGCGCGCGGGGAGGAGGGCGGATCCACGAGACGCGGCTGCGAGGCGACGAGCACCCTGGCCTTCTGCCGGGCGAGGCCTGCCGCCACTTCTCCGAAAGAGCGGCCGAGGACGCCGTTCATGGACAGGGACATGTGCTTGAGCCGCCCGCCTGCCAGCACCTGCACGTCCGGACGGGCATGAGCCGCAACGGTGCGCGCAATCTCGTCGAGCTCGTCCAATGAGCGGGGGAGCCGTACGAGAACGGTGGAGACGTCCTCGAGCAGGGAGGCGCCCAGCGGGTAGGACCGGTAGACGTTCTGCAGGCCCGATGCTGCGGCATTCAGGGCGAGCGCCCGCTCATTGACGACACCGTCCTGGAAGACCCTGATGTCTGTCCGGCCCGCGATCTGAGCGACACCGAGCGTCAGGGCGCCGTAGGAGTCGTTGATGACGGCGAGGCCGCCCGGAGACTCGAGACGTGCCGTGACGGTGTCGAGAAGTAGGCGGTCGGCGGCATCGACCGCTACCAGTTCCGGTGTCTCGACGTCGGGAGCACGGCGCAGGGACCCGAGATCGAACGGCATCATGCGCACTGTCCCGGACATGGGAAGTGTGCCATTCCTGGTGTGTCCGGGGTCCTGGCAGTCCCGGTTCCGTCGTCACGCACCGTCACGAGTCGGTGGGGTGCGGCGGGCTGGCGCCGTCGCTGTCGGTGCCCGAACCACCGGACTCGCTCGCGGGCCGGTGGTCGAACAGCCATGTCAGCGCGGAACCAGCACCGTCCGGAGCCGCTTCTTCGACCTGCCCGCCTGGTTCACGCGTTGTCCCGGTGCCCTCCGGGTCCGTGCTGTAGGGCGCCCGCGGCGGTGGTGGGATCCTGTCGATGAGTTCGTTCGCCGCCTGAGCCAGGAGATCGCGCTGCAGCGGCGGGAGCGTGAATGATCCATGGAGGTACGCTTCCACCTCGTACTCGCCGGCGTCGCCCCCGAGACCGAAATAATGCAGCCAGAGTTCACTCGACTCGATCTTGGCGTGGCAGATGGCTCGGAGGAGGTGGATCCGCTGATACTCGTGATTCGGAAGGTTCTCCACGGCTGGGCCTCAGCGCGAGCTACCGGTGGCGCCGTCGATCACAAGGAGGGCGACGGCTCGCAGATCGTTCTTCGTGGTCGAGGCCTCGGACAGGAGTCGCCGCAGGGCGCTGTCGTCGTCGACCTGTACGGTCGTCTCCGCGGCCCACGCGGTGAGGCACGGGCCTTGTCCGAGCTCGTACTGCAGCGCGTCTGCTGCCGCTACGACGTCGTCGGTGTATCCGGTGCTGCGCTTGCGCCCCTGATCGTCGATGAGGGATACGCCGGCCCCCAGCGATCCGGGAACGGACTTCTTCACCGCTTCGGCGAGATCCTCCACCGCCAGACCGGCGTTCACTTCGGTGAGCATGAGCCCTTTGAGTTGGGCGAAGATGAAAGTCAGCTCTTCCATCGGTGAAGTCACGGTCACAGCCTCGGCAGCGGGGTCGAATTCAGGGGGTGCATCGGAATCAAAGTATCAGGATACACACGCGCGGCGGCCGGCTCCGGGCTGTATAACTCTCCGGCCGGAGGGTGTAGCGATGGCGCACGCGGCTGCCACCCCTCCTCCAAGGTCAAGACACTGTTGCTCGCCGGACTCCGGCCTGCCTAGGGTGTGATTACTAAGCACACTTTGAATAAGCTAGGAGTTGACATGACCGGATCGCCAGGACGTGGCGAACTGCCACTGCCCGACTACGACCACATTCCGCTCGGCACGCTGCCGACCCGCATCACGGGTCTCGACGAGGGCGGTTTGAGGGCACTCCTGGACTACGAGGAGGGCCACGGCGACCGTCTGCCGGTGAAACTCGTCCTGCAGCAGCGTCTGGAGGCGGTGCAGGGCGGTGCGGAACTCGCGGACGGGGCGGCTGGCTCGCTGCCGGAGGTCGGCAGCACTGCCGGCGGTTCACCGGTCAGTCCGGCTACCTCCGGTCCGCCGATCAATCCTCCGTCGCAGGGCGACCCCACCAACCCCGCCCAGCCCCGCTAGTTCCACCCGGGCCCGACCCGGCTGTGCCGTCCGCGTCAATCAGCGGACGGCACAGCTGCGAGCAGGTTTTTTTCCTCGATCAGCTCCAGCGACAGCGTCTTGTAGCCCACGGTGTCGAACAGGACCGTGATGATTCCGTCCTCGTATCCCATGACGGTGCCCCGGCCCCACTCCGGGTGCTCGACCCCGGCATCGACCGCGAACGGAAGGTCCGCAGGCAGCTCCGGTTGCCGGTCCTCCGCCTGCGGATCCACGCCCGCGGTGTCCTCACGGGCGCAGTTGTCACAGTTCCCGCAGGGCTCGGGGAGTTCCTCGCCGAAGTATGCGAGCAGGAACTGGCGGCGGCATCCTCGCGTCTCGGCGTACCGTCGCGCCATCTCCACGCGGGACTGGTCGATCTTCTCGCGGTTCTCTGCCTGCTCGACCGCCCTGTTGGCCGCTTCTTCCGCGGACATCTTCCTGGCGCGGTAACCTTTCGCGCCGTCGCTGACGGCTCCGGCTGCTTCGAGGAGGTTCAGGAGTCCTGTCAGGTTCCGGGGCGACAGACCGGAGAGCTCTTTCAGCTTCTTCATCTTGATCGGCTTGTCCTGGGCGGACAGGAGGGCGAACAGCTCGCTCAGCTGCTTGCGATTGGCGGACTTCGCGGCGAAGAATCGCCTGAGTGAGAGGTCCTCCGGTCGGTAGTGCAGGACGGCCCGGGACTCGAGTCCGTCGCGCCCGCCCCGGCCGATCTCCTGGTAATAGCTGTCGAGGGAATCGGCGACGTCCGCGTGGACGACGAATCGCACATCGGGCTTGTCGATGCCCATCCCGAATGCGGTCGTGGCGACGACGACGTCGATACTGCCCGCCAGGAAACCCTCATGGACGGCTTCGCGCTCCTTCTTCCGGCGTCCGGCGTGGTAAACGTCAACGTTGCGCCCCCGCTCCTGCAGGGAAGCAGCGAGGGTGTCCGCCGCCTTCTTCGTTGCGACGTAGACGAGGCCCGGGCCGGCCAGGTCGAGCACCTGGTCCCGGACGGCGATCTCCTTGTCCGCGCCCTCTACATGATGGACGACATCGAGGGAGAGGTTCGGGCGGTCGAAACCCTCGACGATGACAACCGGATCCGACAGGTGCAGCCGCTCGACGATCTCCTTCTGCACGGGTTTGGACGCGGTGGCCGTGAGAGCGACGACCGGCACGGCGAGGTCCCTGACGAGATGGCCGAGCTGAAGATAGTCGGGCCGGAAGTCGTGCCCCCAGGAGGAGACGCAATGTGCCTCGTCGACGACGAGGAGCGAGACGTCGAGCGCATGGAGCCGTGCAGCGACGTCATCGCGCACAACCTGTTCGGGGGCGAGGAACAGGAACTTCGCGCGCTTCGTCTGGTCCGCGTCGGCCGAGGCCTCCCATGCGGCATCGAGTTCGCTCTTCCTCATGCCGGAGTTGATGACGTAGGCGCGGGTGGTACCGGCGCTCTCGTTGATGGACTCCGCCTGGTCGTGCTGCAGTGCGATCAGGGGCGAGATGACGACGGCGACGCCGGGTAGCGCCATGGCCGGAACCTGGTAGATCGCGGATTTGCCCGAGCCCGTCGGCATGACACACAGGACGCTGCGGCCCTCCAGGACCGATGTCATGGCGCGCTCCTGACCGTCACGCAGATCGCTCCAGCCGAAGGTCGCAGCGGCGGTGTCCTGAAGGTCCTGCAGGGTTATGGTCACAGTGCTCCTCGAGAAAGGTAAGTTCCCTTAGCGTATTCAAGGGTGACGACGATCAGGCGGAGCAAGCGCACTACAGCCGCTGCTTGACACGTCGCAGCGGAGCATCGGACTAGTCTGGCTCCATGCTGCGCATAGGACTCACAGGGGGCATCGCTGCCGGGAAGTCGGTGGTCGCGCGTCGGTTCGGGGAGCTCGGCGCCGTCGTCGTGGATTCGGACCTGCTGGCGCGCGCAGTGGTCGCGCCCGGAACGGACGGTCTCGCCGAGATCATGGAAGCCTTCGGTCCCGGGATCCTCGCAGCGGATGGAACCCTCGACCGTCCTGCCCTCGGGCGACTCGTCTTCGCGGACGCCGCCGCGCGCGAACGCCTCAACGCGATCGTGCACCCGCGTGTGAGGAGGGGCGCAGCGGAACTCATCAAGCGGGCCCCCGTGAATGCCGTCGTCGTCGAGGACATTCCGCTCCTGGTCGAGACGGGTCAGGCAGCGCGTTTCCACCTCGTCGTCGTCGTGGATGCGCCCGATGCCCTGCGGATCGAGCGGATGGTGCACGAACGGGGGATGGAGCGCCCTGACGCCGAACAGCGCGTCGCGGCCCAGACATCGCGCGACCAGCGGCTGCGCGAAGCCGACGCCGTTCTTCCGAACGACCGTCGACTCGGCGACCTCCTCGCCTCGACGGATGCCCTGTGGAGCGGGCGGATCGAGCCGTTCCGGGCAAACCTCGCCGCAGGCCGGCCTGCCCACGGCCGCGGTGTCCCGACGGACGCGGCGGGCCTGGCGGGTACGAGCGGACTCGGGCGCCGCGTGCGGTACAAGCTCGCAGCAGCACTTCCGAGCGGTGTGTCCTTCGGCGGTGACGACGCCGCCGGCCCGCGCGACGACGACGCGTCACGAGCCGAGGTCCGCGTCATGCCGGGGGAAGCCGATGATGTCGTGACCGTGAGCAGGGCGGTGACCTCGGCAGGTTTCCCGCGCGTCCTCGACGCTGTCGAAGGCCACCGGGGGGACTGGGCCGTCCACAGGACTGCCGATCCCGCGGTCGACGTCACGGTGCTCGTGGCCGTTCCTTCCGCAGCGGACTGAGGACCGGAGGAGCGCCCGCCTGCGCCTTTCAGCCGCCAGCAAATCCGCGGAGAAGTGTCACCGGCACGGGCTACCTTTAACGCATGAGTCTTGCGCAGGATATCAAGCGTGTCGTGGCGCCGTTCGAGGTCATCAGCGAGTACCAGCCCGCGGGTGACCAGCCCACGGCGATCAAGGAGCTGGCGGAACGCATCAACGCCGGGGAGAAGGACGTCGTCCTGCTCGGCGCCACCGGTACCGGCAAGAGCGCGACGACTGCGTGGCTCATCGAGCAGGTCCAGCGCCCCACCCTGGTCATGGTGCAGAACAAGACACTCGCGGCGCAGCTCGCCAATGAGTTCCGGGAACTGCTGCCCAACAACGCGGTCGAGTACTTCGTCTCCTACTACGACTACTACCAGCCTGAGGCGTACGTCCCCCAGACGGACACCTTCATCGAGAAGGACTCCTCCATCAACGAGGAGGTCGAGCGGCTGCGCCACTCCGCCACCAACGCGCTCCTGACGCGCCGCGACGTGATCGTGGTCGCCACCGTCTCCTGCATCTACGGTCTCGGGACCCCGGAGGAGTACATCAACAAGATGGTCACGCTGCGCCGCGGTGACCAGATGAACAGGGACGAGCTGCTCCGGCAGTTCGTCGGCATGCAGTACACGCGCAATGACATCGACTTCCACCGTGGCACGTTCCGCGTACGCGGGGACACCGTCGAGATCATCCCGATGTACGAGGAGCACGCCCTCCGCATCGAGTTCTTCGGGGACGAGGTGGAGAACATCTACACCCTCGATCCCCTCACGGGCAACGTGATCCGTGAGGAAGAAGAGATGTACGTCTTCCCGGCGTCGCACTACGTGGCGGGGCAGGACCGCATGACGCGAGCCATCAAGGACATCGAGGACGAGCTGCAGCAGCGGCTCGCCGAGCTCGAGTCCCAGAACAAGCTGGTCGAGGCGCAGCGCCTGCGTATGCGCGTCACCTACGACCTCGAGATGATGCAGCAGATGGGGTTCTGCAACGGCATCGAGAACTACTCGCGGCACATCGACGGGCGCGGTCCGGCCTCCGCGCCGCACTGCCTCCTCGACTACTTCCCGGACGACTTCCTGCTGGTCGTCGACGAGTCCCACGTGACCATCCCGCAGATCGGTGCGATGTACGAGGGTGACTCATCCCGTAAGCGGACGCTCGTTGACCACGGGTTCCGGCTCCCCTCCGCCATGGACAACCGGCCTCTGAAGTGGGATGAGTTCCTCGAGCGCATCGGCCAGACGGTCTACCTCTCGGCAACGCCGGGCAAGTACGAGCTCAGCAAGGCCGACGGCTATGTGCAGCAGATCATCCGGCCCACCGGTCTGGTCGATCCGGAGATCGTCGTCAAGCCCACGAAGGGACAGATCGACGACCTGCTGGGGGAGATCCGCCAGCGCGTCGCCGTCAACGAGCGGGTACTCGTGACCACCCTCACGAAGCGGATGGCCGAGGACCTCACGGGATACCTCCTGGAACACGGCGTCAAGGTGGAGTACCTCCACTCCGACGTGGACACGCTGCGCCGCGTCGAGCTCCTGCGGGAGCTTCGCATGGGGACGTTCGACGTCCTCGTCGGCATCAACCTCCTCCGCGAGGGCCTCGATCTTCCCGAGGTGTCACTGGTCAGCATCTTGGACGCGGACAAGGAAGGCTTCCTGAGAAGCACGACGTCGCTGATCCAGACCATCGGCCGTGCCGCCCGCAACGTCTCGGGGCAGGTCCACATGTACGCCGACCGCATCACCGATTCGATGGAGCGTGCCATCGACGAGACGAACCGGCGTCGCGCCATCCAGGTCGCCCACAACCTCGCGCACGGGATTGATCCGACGCCGCTGCGGAAGCGGATCGCTGACATCACGGACACCATCAACCGGGAGGATGCCGACACGCGTGCGCTTCTCGAGGAAGCCGGCAAGAGCCGGAAGCCGAAGAAGGGCGCGGGGCATCGCGAAGGGCTCGCCTCGGTGCCCGCCGAGGACCTGACGGACCTCATCCAGCAACTCACGGACCAGATGCACACCGCAGCGGCCGAACTGCAGTTCGAGCTCGCAGCCCGCTTGCGCGACGAGGTCGGCGACCTCAAGAAGGAACTGCGGCAGATGCAGTCCGCGGGGCACGCCTGACCGTTGCGGTAGCACGCCTCGCCGCCGACCGGGCGAGGAGCAGACCGAAAGGTCAAGGAAGCCGGCGAATGTGTCCAGCGGTCAGGCACATTCGTCGGCTTCTGTGCTGCCCGGGTACCATTGACCGAACGTAGGGGAGTATCCCACGCGCTATGGACGTCAGCACGCAGGGCATCGTCGCCCTGCCGGACATAGCGGTCGGCCGGCTGGAAGCCGCGGCGGAGAGACTTACGGCAATTCTCGGCACCCTTCGGAAGGTACTCCATGCCCGCATTACCCCTCGCATTCGAGATCGGCACGTTCGTCGTGCTCGGGATCATCCTGCTGTTCGACCTGCTGCTCGTGGTCAAGCGGCCACATGAGCCCTCGATGAAGGAAGCCGGTCTCTGGGTCGCGTTCTACGTCGGCCTCGCGCTGGTGTTCGCGGCGCTGATGTTCGCCTTCACCGGACCGGAATACGGGGGGCAGTTCGTTGCAGGCTGGATCACGGAGTACAGCCTGAGTATCGACAACCTGTTCGTCTTCATCATCATCATGGCGCGCTTCTCGGTACCCAGGAAGTACCAGCAGGAGGTGCTGATGGTGGGCATCATCATCGCGTTGATCCTGCGAGGGATCTTCATCGCACTCGGTGCCGCCGTCATCGAGAACTTCAGCTGGATCTTCTACATCTTCGGCGCCTTCCTCCTGTACACCGCCTACAAGCAGGCCACGGACTCCGGCGAGGACGAGGAACACGCGGGCGACAACAAGCTCATCTCGAAGCTCCGCTCGGTGCTTCCGATGTCCGAGTCGTACGACGGCAACAAGGTGCGCACGGTGGTCGACGGCAAGAAGGTCTTCACGCCGATGCTCATCGTCTTCGTGACGATCGGCCTGACCGACCTGCTCTTCGCCGTGGATTCCATCCCGGCGATCTTCGGCCTCACCCAGAGCGCTTTCATCGTCTTCACCGCGAACATCTTCGCCCTCATGGGACTCCGCCAGCTGTACTTCCTGCTCGGCGGCCTGATGACGCGCCTCATCTACCTGAAGCACGCCCTCTCCGTCATCCTCGCCTTCATCGGCGTGAAGCTCATCCTCCATGCGATGCACGTCAACGAGCTGCCCTTCATCAACGGTGGCCAGCACATCGGGTGGGCTCCCGAGATCCCGACCTTCGTGTCACTCGCCGTGATCATCGCGACCATCGTCGTCGCCGTCATCGCCAGCCTCATCCGGTCCAGGTCGCTCGAGCAGGCCGAGGCACGCTCGGGTAAGGCCACTGACGGCTCGTCCTCCGCTGTCGACGAAGGGCTCGACCAGGCTGCTGACGAGGCAGGCGCGAAGGATCCGCGTCACTAGTCGTGGACGCCGACGAGGAGTTCCTTCCTCGCCGTGAGAGACAGAAGGACCCCGCACATCGTGCGGGGTCCTTCTGTCTCTGGGGCTGTCTCTGGAGTGCTCCGCGCGACTGCTGAGGAGCCGCTAGCGGCGCGTCATGGAGAGCAGGCGATCGAAGATCGCCTCGCCGTCGTCCGCGATGCCGTCGTGGTGGAACTCGTCCGTCTCCCATACCTCGAGGTTTCGAACAGCCGCCGTCGTCGTCAGTGACAGGTCCCTGTCCACGTAGATGTCGTGGCGGTAGACCGCGGCCGCAACGGGAACGGTGTTGGTCACCAGCACATCGGTGTCGTAGAGCGGGCCCCAGTCGTCCTTGTCCGCGAGGATATCGGCGACGGCCCGAAGGGGCCGCAGGGCGGGGTCCTCCTCGAAGTACCAGGGGTAGACCATCTCGCCGGTCAGCAGGACCTGACCGGCGTCCTCGCGGAACTGCGGGTACTCGCCGAGCACACGCTGCGCGGACCACGATGAGGCGAAGCCCTGGCAGTAGATCGATTCGTGCAGGAGGGCGTAGAGCGGCTGCGACGCCCTGCTGACGACCGCGTGGACCTGCTCGAGGAACGCCGCTGAGAGTCGGGGGCCGTAGGCAGTCCGGATGAAGGCGTCCTCGAGCAGGTAGTGCAGTCCGTGGATCCTGGTGTTGCCGCCGAGGAAGGAACCCACCATCTGGAACCGCCGCGCCGTGAGCCGCTCCCCGCCGGGTAGGTATTCCTCGACGCCGTCCAGGTGGCGGGCTATGCGGGTGACGAGTTCACGGTCCTCCGGGTACATCGCGAAGTACTCGTCGTTGCGTTCCTCGACCCGGGCGAACGTCGCACGGTAGACCTCGTCCGGCCGCCCGGACAGCGGCGCGAGCCCTCCTGTGATCAGTGCGCGCTCGATTCCCTGCGGCGCGAGCGACAGGTAGGTGAGTGTGCAGAAGCCGCCGTAGCTCTGACCGAAGACGGTCCATCGGCCGATACCGAGACGTTCCCGGATGAGTTCTGCGTCGGCCACGATCGAATCCGCCCGGAAGTGGGTCAGGTACTCCGCCTGCGCCTCGGCCGAAGGCAGCGAGCCCAGCGTCGCGGCATCGGCGGGCGTCGACAGACCGGTGCCCCGCTGGTCGAGCATCAGGATGCGGAACTCTCGCGCCGCCGCTTTCATCCAGCCGGAGAGCTGCGTCGCGCGGACGCCTCGCCCGCCCGGCCCGCCCTGGAGGAACAGGAGCCAGGGGAGGGCTGCGACGTCGTCGTCGCTGTGATCGAGGGAGGAGTACTCGCGGGCGAACACCTCGATCGTGGGGGAGTGGCGGTCCGCATGGTCCAGCGGCACACGGAAGCGGTGCGCCGTCGCGCGCAGTCCGCGCATGACCGCCGTCCGGCCCATGATGTGGTCCTCGCAGGGGTCCGTGTCACCCGCCGCGCCGCCGCGATGCTGATCCGCTCGGGTCTCGTCCGCGGACTGCGCCGCCGGTGGCTTCACAGGGCGGCTACGTCGGCGAGGGCATCACCCGTCAGCCTGAAGGTGCTCCACTCCGACTGCGCGCGCGCGCCGAGGCTCTCGTAGAAACGGATCGATGGCTCGTTCCAGTTGAGCACGGACCACTCGACCCGGGCATAGCCGCGCGTGGTCGCGATCTTCGCGAGGTTGGCGAGGAGCGCCTTGCCCACGCCGGCTCCGCGCGCCTCCGGGCGGACGTAGAGGTCCTCGAGATAGATGCCGTTGACGCCCTCCCAGGTCGAGTAGTTGAGGAACCAGAGGGCGAATCCCTGGACCTGACCCCGTGCCTCGGCGACGTGCGCGTAGATGGTGGGCCGGTCGCCGAACAGCGCGTCCTGCAGGGAGGTGACGGTGTTCTTCACGGCGTCCGGCTCGTGTTCGTAGATCGCGAGATCATGGATGAGCTGGAGGATGACCGGTACGTCTGCGGGACGTGCTTCTCGAATAGTGTTCATGCCTCAAGCCTAGTCAGGGGTCTGCAGACTCCACGGGACGGACAGCGCAGCGACTCGAGAAATCAGGCGGCGACCGGCGCCCCGACACCGAGAATCCGGATCACAGGAGTGCCCGCCTCGTCGGAGGCGGCGAGGTCAACCTCGGCGTTGATACCCCAGTCGCCGTTGCCCTCGGGGTCCTTCAGGATCTGGCGCACCTTCCAGGCTCCCGGCACCTTGGTGATCAGCAGCAGGTCGGGGCCGCGCGCCTCGGGGCCGTCGTCGATGTCCTCGTAGTCACCGAAGTACCCGTCCATGGCATCGGCCCAGCGGTCCGCCGTCCATCCCGAGTCGGCGTCGAGCGCACCGAGTGCCTCGTCCTGCTCATCGGCGAACAGCTTCACGCGCTGGAACATCTCGTTGCGCACCATGACCCGGAACGCCCGCTCGTTGGACGTCACCGACGGTGGCTCCTCCGGCAGGTCGACGGCGTCCGCCGCTGCACCCGGTGGTATTCCGGCCGCCAGCTGGGTCCACTCGTCCAGGAGGCTGCTGTCCACCTGACGCACGAGTTCGCCGAGCCACTCCATGATGTCGCTGAGGTCCTCGCGGAGCGCCTCGACCGGAACGGTGTGACGCAGCGCCTTGTAGCAGTCGGCGAGGTACCGCAGGAGGATGCCCTCGGAACGGGTCAGTGCGTAGAACGCGACGTACTCACCGAAACTCATCGCCCGCTCGTACATGTCACGCACCACGGACTTGGGCGCGAGTTCGAAGTCGCCGAGCCATGGCGCGGACGCTCGATACACGTCGAAGGCCTGCTGCAGCAGTTCCTCGAGCGGCTTCGGGTAGGTGACCTCCTCGAGACGGGCCATCCGGGCGTCGTAGTCGATGCCCTCGGCCTTCATGGCCGCCACGGCCTCGCCACGTGCCTTCTTCTCCTGCGCGTTGAGGACCTGGCGTGGCTTCTCGAGCGTGGCCTCGATGACGGACACGACGTCGAGCGCGTAGCCCGGAGCCTCGGGGTCGAGGATCTCGAGGCTTGCCAGGGCGAAAGGCGAGAGCGGCTGATTGAGGGCGAAGTTCGCCTGCAGATGCACCTTGAGCCGGACCTGCCGGCCGTCCGGCTCCGGTTCCGGCAGCTTCTCCACGATCCCCGCCGCGACGAGCTCGCGGTAGATGCCGATCGCACGGCGCATGAGGCGCAGCTGCGAGGCTCGTGTCTCGTGGTTCTCGGTCAGTAGCCGCTTCGCTGCCATTAAGGGATCGCCGGGTCGCTCGAGGAGGTTCAGGAGCATCGAGTGGCTGACGGTGAACGACGACGTCAGGGGGTCGGGGATGCTCTCGACGAGCCGTTCGTACGTCGGCCTGCCCCAGGAGACGAATCCCTGCTGGGGCTTCTTCCGCACCACCTGACGCAGCTTCTTCTGGTCGTCGCCGAACTTGGACACGGCCTTCGCCATGGCCTTGGCGTTCTCCACGACGTGCTCGGGGGCCTGTACGACGACAGTGCCCGCGGTGTCGTAGCCCGCACGACCCGCGCGGCCCGAGATCTGGTGGAACTCGCGGGAGTTGAGCAGGCGGGTGCGGACGCCGTCGTACTTGCTGAGGGCAGTCAGGAGCACTGTGCGAATGGGTACATTGATCCCGACCCCGAGAGTGTCGGTACCGCAGATGACCTTCAGCAGACCGGCCTGCGCGAGCTGCTCGACCAGACGCCTGTACTTCGGCAGCATGCCCGCGTGGTGTACGCCGATGCCGTGACGCACCAGCCTGTTGAGGGTCTTGCCGAACCCGGACGAGAACCGGAACGTCGCAATGAGCTCCGCGATACGGTCCTTCTCCTCGCGCGTGCAGATGTTGACGCTCATCAGGTTCTGGGCGCGCTCGATGGCCTCGGCCTGGCTGAAGTGCACCACGTAGACAGGAGCCTGCCGGGTGGACAGCAACTCCTCGAGGGATTCCTGCACCGGCGTCTCGACGTAGTAGAAGTGGAGCGGAATGGGGCGTTCGACGGACGTGACGGTCGCCGTCGGACGTCCTGTGCGGTCCGTGAGGTCCTTCTCGAAGCGCGTGACGTCGCCGAGGGTCGCGGACATCAGCAGGAACTGTGCCTGGGGCAGTTCGAGCAACGGGACCTGCCACGCCCAACCCCGCTGCGGGTCGGAATAGAAGTGGAATTCGTCCATCACCACGGTGTCGACGTCCGCTTGGGCGCCCTCGCGCAGGGCGAGGTTCGCGAGGATCTCGGCGGTGCAGCAGATGATCGGTGCGTCCTGGTTCACACCGGAGTCCCCGGTGATCATGCCGACGTTCTCGGGCCCGAAGATGTCGCAGAGCGCGAAGAACTTCTCGGACACGAGGGCCTTGATCGGCGCGGTGTAGTAGCTCGTGCGGCCCTCGGCGAAGGACTTCAGGTGCGCTGCGATCGCGACGAGGGACTTGCCCGATCCGGTGGGCGTCGCCAGGATCACGTTGTTGCCGGACACGAGCTCCATCGCCGCCTCGTCCTGGGCGGGGTAGAGCGCGAGTCCACGGGCCGTCGCCCAGCCCGAGAAGGCTTCGTACACGGCATCGGCTGGAAGTCGGCCGTCGTCGTGCCGGGGCAGGTGCTCTTGAATCCTCATGGTCCGTTCAGCCTACCGGTGGCCGGGGCGCGGCCGCGCTCCGGCGGCGTTAGGGTGGATCATGCGCTGGGACCCTGGAACGTACCTCCGCCATGCTGGCCTTCGGGGCCGGCCGTTCTTCGACCTGGTGGGGAGGATCGACCACCCGTCGCCGCGGAGCGTCGTGGACCTCGGGTGCGGGACCGGCGCATTGACCGAGGCGCTCGCGCTGCGGTGGCCGGACGCCGCGGTCGTCGGCGTCGATTCGAGTGCCGACATGATCGGCGCAGCCCGGCAGCGGCAGGCGCCCGCCAACCTGACGTTCGAGCTGCAGGACCTCCGGGAGTACCTGCCCGGTGGCGACGACGTCGTCGTGACGAACGCAGCCCTTCAGTGGATCCCCGGACATCAGGAACTCATTGCCGCGTGGGCGGAGGCGCTCCCGGTGGGGGGATGGCTCGCGCTGCAGGTTCCCGGCAACTTCTCGGCCCCGTCCCACGCCCTGATGCGCGAGCATGCCGCGAGCGCCCGGTGGGCGCCCCTCCTGCAGGGCGTGCTGCGTCACGACGATGCCGTGGGCGAACCCTCCGACTACCTCGGGATCCTGCTGTCCGCCGGTCTGGACGCCGATGTCTGGGAGACGACGTACCAGCAGGTGCTCCAGGGTGAGGACGCCGTGCTGGACTGGGTGCGCGGTACAGGGTTGCGTCCGATCCTGGACGTACTGTCAGCCGGGGAGGCGGAGGAGTTCGAGGCCGGATACGGGGACATGCTGCGCCGCGCGTACCCCCGGACGGCGATAGGCACGGTGTTCGGCTTCCGCCGCATCTTCGCGGTCGGGCACCGGGCTGCCTGAACGGCCCGTCCGGCCCTCCTGGCCGTCGTCCGTGCTCCTACCAGCCGCGCTGCTTCCATTCCTCGAGGGAGCCGCGTTCTGCTCCGAGCGTGGTCCCGTTGCCGTGACCGGGGTGGACGACGGTGTCGTCCGGTAGGTAGTCGAAGACGCGGGTCACGACGTCGTCGTAGAGCGACGCGAAGCGGTCCGGATCGCCCTGCGTGTTGCCGACGCCCCCGGGGAACAGCGAATCGCCCGTGAAGAGGTGGGCCGGGCCGTGCGGATCGCGGTAGAGCAGCGCCACGGAGCCCGGAGTGTGCCCGCGCAGGTGGATCGCCTCGAGCTCGAAGCCCTCGAAGGACCCGACGTCGTGGTGCCGCAGCGGGACGTCCGTGGGAACCTCGATGTCCGCGACGTCGTCCTCCCCGGCGGCGGTGCGCGCCCTCGTGACGTCCTTGACCTCGGCGAGGGCCCGGACGTGGTCCCAGTGCGAGTGCGTCGTGACGATCAGCGCCACGCGGGCCTCGGCATCGGTGTCCGCCTGAGCGTCCGCGAGGAGCGAGAGGATCGCGGGGGCGTCGTCGGCGGCGTCGATCAGTACCTGGGCACCGCTCGACTTGGAGGTCAGCACGTAGACGTTGTTGTCCATCTCGGACACGGAGATACTGCGGATGGTGACTTCGCTGAGGTCATGCATGAGCCAAGTCTAGGCAATGCGACCGTGCCGCACGCCGCGTGATTGCAACAGCCCGCGCCGGCACAGGCGCCCGGGAAAACGGGACGGCGGTAGGGTGCAGGTACACCCGGACCACCCGGCCCGGTGTGCGACGACGTGGGAGGGGTGAGGCGTGGAGCAGGACGTTCCGCGGTGGCTGAGGCTCGACGGTACGAGCTCCGTTCCTCCGTTCGAGCAGATCAAGCAGTCGATCCTGGCCGCCGCGAACTCGGGGAAGGCCGCCGCGGGCACCCGGCTGCCGCCGGTGCGGACTTTGGCCGCACACCTCGGTATCGCAGCCAACACCGTGGCCCGCGCCTACCGCGAACTCGAGCAGGCCGGTGCCGTCGAGACCAGGGGCAGAGCGGGAACCATCATCACCGCCGGGGGCGACGACGCCCGTCTGCGGGTCGCCGCCGCGGCTGCCGACTTCGCCGCCGTCGTGGCTGCCACCGGCCTTCCGGAGAGCGACGCGGTCGCGATAGTGCGCGCGGCATTGCGCCGAGCGTGAACGGCAGCCGCGCGCGCGCCAGAACGGTGCGGCTGGGCCGCTATTCGAATATGTCTTCGAACGCCATTTCACTTACAGTGGTCTGGTGTCTATAGCAAATTCTCTTGAGCAGCACGCCCGCAATCCGGAGCCCGCTCCCCAGGACCTGTCCCGGCTGATCGTCAAGGGCGCACGCGAACACAATCTGCGGAACGTCGACCTCGACCTCCCGCGGGACGCCATGATCGTCTTCACCGGGCTGTCCGGGTCCGGCAAGTCGTCCCTCGCATTCGACACCATCTTCGCGGAGGGACAGCGGCGCTACGTCGAGTCGCTCTCCGCCTATGCCCGCCAGTTCCTGGGGCAGGTGGACAAGCCCGACGTCGACTTCATCGAGGGTCTCTCACCCGCCGTCTCGATCGACCAGAAGTCGACGAGCAAGAATCCGCGGTCGACCGTCGGTACCATCACCGAGATCTACGACTACATGCGCCTCCTGTGGGCGCGCGTCGGCCGCCCCCACTGCCCCGTGTGCGGCGAACCCGTTGCCAAGCAGACTCCCCAGCAGATCGTCGACCAGCTGCTCGAACTCGATGAGGGTACCCGGTTCCAGGTCCTCGCCCCGGTGGTCAGGGCGCGCAAGGGCGAGTTCGTGGACCTCTTCCAGGAGCTCACGGCCAAGGGCTATTCCCGTGCCCGCGTGGACGGCAAGCTCGTCCAGCTGAGTGATCCCCCGAAGCTGGGCAAGCAGTACAAGCACACCATCGAGGTCATCATCGACCGCCTCGTGGTCAAGGGCGGCATCCGGCAGCGGCTCACGGATTCCGTCGAGACCGCGCTCAAGCTCGCCGACGGACGCGTCCTCGCCGAGTTCGTCGACCTTCCGGAGGATGACGCGAAGCGCCTGCACGCCTTCTCCGAGCACCTCGCGTGTCCCAACGAGCATCCCCTGGCTATCGACGAGATCGAGCCGCGCTCGTTCTCCTTCAACAATCCCTTCGGTGCGTGCCCGGCCTGCACCGGTATCGGCACGAAGCTCGAGGTCGACGAGGAGCTCGTGGTTCCCAACCCGGACCTGAGCCTCGCCGAGGGCGCGATCGCGCCGTGGTCGCTCGGAACGGCGACGCTCGAGTACTGGACCCGCCTGCTCGAGGGACTCGCCTCCGAGCTGAACTTCGACATCACCACGCCCTGGCGCAAGCTGCCGGACCGTGCCCGGGAAGCGGCGCTCTACGGCAAGGACCACAAGGTGGTCGTGCAGTACAAGAACCGGTTCGGCCGCGAGCGGAAGTACAGCACGGGCTTCGAGGGTGCCATCCAGTACATCCAGCGCAAGCATGCGGAGACGGAATCCGACAACGCGCGCGACCGCTACGAGGAGTACATGCGGGAGATCCCGTGCCCCACGTGCGGCGGCGCGCGCCTCAACCCGGCGTCGCTGTCGGTGCTGATCAACGGCCGTTCCATCGCGGAGGTTTCCGCGATGCCGATGCGCGACTGCGCCGAGTTCCTCGACAACCTCGTGCTCACCGGTCGCGAGGCGCAGATCGCCAACCAGGTCCTCAAGGAGATCCAGGCGCGCCTGACCTTCCTCCTCGACGTCGGGCTCGAGTACTTGAACCTCGAGCGCGCCTCGGGAACGCTGTCCGGCGGAGAGGCGCAACGCATCCGGCTCGCTACGCAGATCGGCTCGGGCCTCGTCGGTGTTCTCTACGTCCTCGACGAGCCGTCGATCGGCCTGCACCAGCGTGACAACCGGCGGCTCATCGAGACCCTCACGCGCCTGCGGAACCTGGGCAACACGCTCATCGTCGTCGAGCACGACGAGGACACCATCGCCGAGGCCGACTGGATTGTCGACATCGGACCCGGTGCCGGCGAGCACGGCGGCGAGGTGGTGCATTCGGGTCTCCTCGAGGACCTCCTCACCAACGAGAAGTCCCTGACCGGCGACTACCTCTCCGGCCGGCGGAAGATCGAGATCCCGACGAAGCGGCGCAAGATCGACCGATCCCGCCAGCTCAAGGTCGTCGGCGCGCGCGAACACAACCTGACCAACGTCGATGCCACGATCCCGCTCGGCGTGATGACCGCCGTCACCGGCGTCAGCGGGTCGGGCAAGTCGACCCTGGTGAACGACATCCTGTACAAGGTGCTGGCGAACAAGCTCAACGGCGCGAAGCAGGTAGCCGGACGGCACAAGCGCATCGACGGGCTCGAGCATCTGGACAAGGTCATCCACGTGGACCAGAGCCCTATCGGCCGCACGCCCCGGTCGAACCCGGCCACCTACACGGGTGTGTTCGACAACATCCGGAAGCTCTTTGCCGAGACCACCGAGGCGAAGGTCCGCGGGTACCTGCCGGGCCGGTTCTCCTTCAACGTCAAGGGCGGGCGCTGTGAAGCCTGTTCCGGCGACGGGACCCTGAAGATCGAGATGAACTTCCTGCCCGACGTCTACGTCCCGTGCGAGGTGTGCCACGGCGCGCGCTACAACCGCGAGACGCTCGAGGTGCACTACAAGGGGAAGACCATCGCCGACGTCCTCGACATGCCGATCGAGGAGGGCGCCGAGTTTTTCGCCGCCTTCAGCCCGATCGCCCGGCACCTGAACACCCTCGTGGAGGTCGGCCTGGGCTATGTGCGCCTCGGCCAGCCCGCTACGACCCTCTCGGGCGGCGAGGCGCAGCGCGTGAAGCTCGCCAGCGAACTGCAGAAGCGTTCGAACGGACGCAGCATCTACGTACTCGACGAGCCGACCACGGGTCTGCACTTCGAGGACATCCGCAAGCTCCTCCTGGTCCTGCAGGGCCTCGTGGACAAGGGCAACACCGTGATCACCATCGAACACAACCTCGACGTGATCAAGAGCGCGGACTGGGTCATCGACCTGGGGCCGGACGGCGGTTCGGGCGGCGGGCGGATCATCGCGACCGGCACTCCGGAGCAGGTGGCCAAGAACGAGCGCAGCTACACCGGCACCTTCCTCAGGGAAATCTTCGAGAAGGCTGCCGTCTAGCTGCCGCCGCCCGTCGAATATAACCGGGAGGGCATGCGTGATGCATGCCCTCCCGGTGCTATGGCAAGCTTGCCCGGTGGCAAATATGCATTCGCTGATACTCTTCGACCTCGACGGGACCCTCGTCGACCCCGCAGGAGCGATCACCGGAGGTATCAGCGCCGCGCTGCGGAGCCACGGCTTCCCGGTGCCCGATGACGAATCGTTGCAGGCGATGGTCGGGCCACCGCTGCTCGAATCATTGACGAAGCTGGGCGGGGTGCCGTCGTCGCGCGTGAACGAGGTGGTCACGACCTACCGGTCGGGCTACCTCGCGGAGGGCCTGACGCAGAGTCGTCCGTACCCGGGTATCGCGCGGTGCGTGCAGGCCCTGGCGGACGCCGGAGCCGTGGTCTCTGTCGCTACCCAGAAACCCGAATGGCTCGCCGAGGAACTGCTCGAGGTGCAGGGTCTCCGGCACCTCTTCGCGTCGGTTCACGGCTCCCCACGCGACGAGACCGCAGCCGGCGGCGGAAAGGGACCCATCATCCGCGCCGCCTTGGAGCACCACCGGGCGGCGACCGACCGAGCGATCATGGTCGGCGACCGGCACCACGACGTCGAGGGTGCGCGCGTGAACGGCCTCGAGTGCATCGGTGTCGGATGGGGGTTCGCGGCCGCAGGCGAGCTGGAGCGCGCCGGAGCCACCGCCGTCGTGCACACTGCGGATGAGCTGCTGGAGGTGCTCCGTGGGGGTCTATGACCTGACGCGGACCACGACGCGCGGCCTGATCGCCGGTCTCTGCCGGCCCACCGTCGAAGGGCTGCAGAACGTGCCGGTGGACGGGCCCTTCATCGTCGCGCCGAATCACCTGTCCTTCCTCGACAGCGTGCTGGTACAGGCACTCATGCCTCGTCCCGTTGCGTTCTTCGCAAAGGCGGAGTACTTCACGGGCTCCGGGGTGAAGGGCACCCTCATGAGATCGTTCTTCGAGGGCGTCGGATCCATCCCCGTGGAGCGTGGCCAGCAGGCTGCGAGCGTCCAGGCGCTGAAGACGCTGCTCGATCTGCTGGAACAGGGTGACGGCGTCGGCATCTATCCGGAGGGCACCCGGTCGCGGGACGGTCGGCTGTACCGGGGGAGGACAGGCGTCGGCTGGCTCGCGCTGACGACAGGTGCGCCCGTGGTGCCCGTCGGACTGGTGGGAACGGATGCCCTGCAACCCGCGGGCAAGAAGGGCATCCGGCCGCAGCACTTCACGATGCGCATCGGTGAGCCCCTCGTCTTCGCGAAGACGGGGCCCGGGCATCCGCTGCCCGCTCGCCGAAGTGCCACGGACACCATCATGGACAGCATCGCTGCCCTGACCCGCCAGGAGCGCGTGCCGCACTACAACCAGAGCCCTGCAGCCGAATAGGCCGCCCTGCACGGCGGTCCGCGAGCCGGCAGGAAGCTGCGTCAGCGGTGAGCGGAAACCCACTCGGGCGTCAGGGTGAGTCACTGCCCAGCCCTAGGATTGAAGGTGTGGCGAACCCAGTAACATACCGGCCGAAGACAGGCGAGATCCCGACCGAGCCCGGCGTGTACCGTTTCCGCGACGAGCACGGCCGGGTCATCTACGTCGGCAAGGCCAAGAACCTCCGGTCCCGACTGAACTCGTACTTCGCGAACCCCCAGGGTCTGCTGGCCAAGACACGCAGCATGGTCTTCACCGCGGCGAGCGTCGAGTGGACGGTCGTGGGAAGCGAACTCGAAGCGCTCCAGCTCGAGTACACGTGGATCAAGGAATTCGATCCCCGCTTCAACATCATGTTCCGTGACGACAAGTCCTACCCGTACCTGGCCGTCACGATGGGGGAGAAGTACCCGCGCGTGCAGGTCATGCGTGGGGACAAGAAGAAGGACACCCGTTACTTCGGCCCGTTCTATCCCGCGAAGGCCATCCGCGAGACGGTCGACACCATGATCCGGGTGTTCCCCGTCCGCACCTGCAGCGCCGGCGTCTTCAAGCGCGCCGAACGGACCGGGAGGCCGTGTCTGCTCGGTTACATCGACAAGTGTTCCGCGCCGTGCGTCGGTCGTATCAGCCCTGAGGACCACAAAGCTCTCGCAAGCGACTTCTGCGACTTCATGGGCGGGGAGGCGAAGAAGTTCATCTCCGGGCTCGAGAGGAAGATGGGCGAGGCGGTCGCGGAGCTCGACTACGAGTCCGCAGCGCGCCTGCGCGACGACATCGCCGCGCTCCGCCGGGTGTTCGAACGCAACACCGTCGTGCTGAGCGAGGACACCGACGCGGACATCTTCGCGCTGAAGGAGGACGAACTCGAGGCCGCGGCCCAGGTCTTCCACGTCCGCGGCGGCAGGATCCGCGGCCAGCGCGGCTGGGTCGTCGAGAAGGTCGAGGACATGGACACGGCGGACCTCGTGGAACACCTGCTCCAGCAGGTCTACGGCGAGGGCAGCAGCAGCAACGACCAGATTCCCCGCGAGGTCCTCGTCCCGGTCATGCCCAGCAACGAGGATCAGATGCTCGAGTGGCTGCGGGGGCTGCGCGGCGCCAGGGTCGATGTGCGGGTACCGCAGCGGGGTGACAAGGCCACGCTCCTCGGGACCGTGGAGCAGAACGCCGCTGACGCCCTCCGCCTCCACAAGAGCCGCCGTGCGGGCGACATCACGACCCGCTCCGCCGCCCTCCAGGAGCTGCAGGAAGCGCTCGACCTCCCGCAGCCCCTCATGCGCATCGAGTGCTTCGACATCTCGCACGTGCAGGGCACCAATGTCGTGGCGTCGATGGTCGTCGTCGAGGACGGCCTCCCGCGCAAGTCCGAATACCGGAAGTTCTCCATCGCCGGTGACGCGGCGCGCGACGACACCGCCTCCATGTACGACGTCATCTACCGGCGCTTCCGCAACTACCTCGCCGGCAAGTCGGGGGAGCAGCGCGACGCCGCAGCGCCGGATCCCGACGTGGATCCCGTCGATGACGAGGCGTCGGTCCTCGAGCACCCGGACGTGGACGAGCAGGGGGAGCCGATGAAGGACACGACGACGGCTATCGCGCGCAACCGGTTCGCCTACCCGCCGAACCTGGTCGTCGTCGACGGCGGGCCGCCCCAGGTGGCCGCCGCAGCCCGCGCGCTCGAGGACCTCGGCATCGACGATGTCTTCGTGATCGGTCTGGCCAAGCGCCTCGAGGAGGTGTGGGTGCAGGACAGCGAGTTCCCGGTGATCCTGCCGAGGGCCTCCGAGGGTCTCTTCATGCTGCAGCGGATCCGCGACGAGGCGCACCGCTTCGCGATCACGTTCCACCGCCAGAAGCGCGGCAAGTCGATGACTGCCTCGGCGCTCGACGACATTCCAGGGCTGGGTCCGGCCAGGCGCAAGGCCCTCCTCAAGCAGTTCGGCTCCGTCAAGAAGATCCGTGCAGCCACCGTCGAGGAGCTCGTCGAGGCTCCAGGGGTGGGTCCGGCCCTCGCCGAGACCATCCGGGCCGCACTCGCCGTCGAATCCGCCGATGCACCCGCCCCTGCCGTGAACATGACCACGGGCGAGATCATCGAAGATTAGCTAGGCTGAAGGCGCGGCCGCAGGCGCGCCGTCGAGACGCACACACCAGGGCACCCGGGAGACCCGGGACACCCCGACGAGCCGGAACGGATGCACCACGATGACTGAGGCCACGAGCCTGACTCCGGTCAAGCCCACCGAGTCGGAGCTGCTGGTGGTGACCGGCATGTCGGGTGCCGGGCGCAGCACGGCCGCGAACGCGCTCGAGGACCACGGCTGGTACGTCGTCGAGAACCTGCCGCCGCAGATGCTCACCACGCTGACCGAGCTCGTGGCGCGGACGCCACAGTCCATCCCGAAGCTTGCCGTCGTGATCGACGTGCGCGGCAAGGAGCTCTTCAGCGATATCAAGGCCTCCCTCGCCGGGCTCCGGGCCGCGGGCGTCGACTACAGGGTGCTCTTCCTCGACGCGGACGACACGGTGCTCGTGAGGCGTTTCGAGCAGGGCCGCAGACCGCATCCGCTGCAGGGTGACGGCCGCATCCTCGACGGCATCGCAGCGGAACGCGAGGTGCTCAAGGAACTGAAGCAATCGTCCGACGTCGTGATCGACACCTCCGACCTCAACGTGCATGCCCTGGCGACCAGCGTCACTGAGCTGTTCTCCGAGTCCGGCCCCATCGTCCTCCGCCTCAACGTCATGAGCTTCGGGTTCAAGTACGGGCTGCCGGTGGACGCCAACTACGTGGCGGACGTCCGTTTCATCCCCAATCCGCACTGGGTTCCCGTCCTGCGGCCCCAGACGGGACTCGACGCACCGGTGCGCGACTACGTCCTGGGTGCCCAGGGAGCGAGCGACTTCATCGACCGCTACGTGCACGCCCTTGTTCCTGTCCTCGACGGCTACCGGCGGGAGAACAAGCACTACGCCACCATCGCGGTGGGATGCACGGGCGGAAAGCACCGATCGGTCGCGGTGACGGAGGAGATCGCGCAGCGGCTGGCCCAGCTGCCGGGAGTGCAGGTCGCCGCACACCACCGCGACCTCGGGCGTGAGTAGTGGCCCTCTTCTCGGGTCCGTTGCCCCTCATCCCACCGGCGGCCCGGACGAGGGGTGAGGGACAGGGCGCTGCCCCGTCCGTCGTGGCACTCGGGGGTGGGCACGGTCTCTCCGCCTCCCTGTCCGCGCTGCGCCTCCTGACGCAGGAGCTGACGGCCGTCGTGACAGTCGCGGACGACGGCGGCTCCTCCGGTCGGCTCCGCCACGAGCTCGGGGTGCTGCCTCCCGGAGACCTCCGCATGGCTCTCGCCGCACTGTGTGACGACACCGATTGGGGCAGGACCTGGCGTGACGTGATGCAGCACCGGTTCACGTCCAGAGAGGGGATCGAGGGCTCGCTGGACGACCATGCGATGGGCAACCTGCTGATCGTCACCCTCTGGGAACTGCTCGGTGATCCGGTGGCCGGCCTGCAGTGGGCGGGTGCGCTGCTCGGAGCACGTGGCCGGGTCCTCCCGATGGCCAGCGTGCCCCTGACGATCGAGGGTGACGTGCTCAGCGAGGTCCAGGGCTCACTGCGCGTCAGGACGGTCACCGGGCAGGCGAAACTCGCGGTCGCGGCGGAGACCGGCAACGTGAGCAATGTGCGCCTGCTCCCCGCCGCCGCCCCCGCGTGCCAGGACGCCCTGGAAGCCATCGAGCTCGCGGACTGGGTGATCCTCGGGCCCGGCTCCTGGTACACGTCGGTGCTACCCCACCTGTTGCTTCCGGAGCTCCGCAGTGCGCTGTGCCGTACGTCGGCCAAGCGCTGCCTCACGATGAACCTGAGCAACGACACGAAGGAGACCCATGGCATGAGCGCCGTCGACCACCTCAACGTGATCTCGCGGTACGCGCCCGACTTCACGGTCGACGTCGTACTCGCCGACCCCGCCGTCATCGGGGACCGTTCGGAGTTCGAGACCGCCGTCGCGGGCATGGGCGGACGCGCGGTCTTCGGTACAGTGGGGGTTTCGACCGGTAAGCCCGTGCATGATCCGCTGCGGCTGGCGACGTCCTACAACGACATGTTTGGGGAGAACTAGGAGTGTATCTGTGGCCCTGACCGCCGACGTCAAAGAGGAGCTTTCCCACCTCGACGTCAAGAAGTCCTCGGTCCGCAAGGCCGAGGTGGCCGCGCTGCTGCGGTTCGCCGGAGGTCTCCACATCATCTCCGGCAGGATCGTGATCGAGGCGGAGGTCGACCTCGCGTCGACGGCGCGCCGCCTGCGCGCGGCCATCGCGGAGGTCTACGGCCACAACAGCGAGATCATCGTCGTCACGGGTGGTGGCCTGAAGCGCGGCAACCGCTACGTCGTGCGCGTCGTGCGTGACGGCGAATCCCTGGCTCGCCAGACCGGACTGCTGGACAGTCGCGGCCGTCCCGTCCGCGGGCTGCCCTCGGCGGTCGTGAACGGTTCGACGGCGGACGCCGAGGCCGTCTGGCGCGGAGCCTTCCTCGCACATGGCTCGCTGACCGAACCGGGACGTTCATCCTCCCTCGAGGTCACCTGCCCCGGGCCGGAATCGGCGCTCGCGCTCGTGGGGGCGGCCCGGCGGCTCGACATCGCCGCGAAGGCGCGGGAGGTCCGCGGAGTCGATCGCGTGGTCATCCGGGACGGCGACACCATCGCCGCACTGCTGACGCGCATGGGTGCGCATGACGCGCTGATGGTGTGGGAGGAACGCCGCATGCGGAAGGAGGTGCGCGCGACGGCGAACCGCCTCGCCAACTTCGACGACGCGAACCTCCGCCGGTCGGCCCAGGCCGCAGTCGCCGCCGGAGCACGCGTGGAACGAGCGCTCGAGATCCTCGGCGAGACGGTGCCCGAGCACCTGCGCTACGCAGGGGAGCTGCGGGTCGCCCACAAACAGGCGAGCCTCGACGAACTCGGCCGCCTCGCGGACCCGGTGATGACCAAGGACGCCATCGCCGGACGGATCCGGCGGCTGCTGGCCATGGCCGACAAGCGGGCGTCGGACATCGGCATCCCGGGAACCGATGCGAATGTGACCCCGGACATGCTCGACGAGTGAATGAGTGCATAGGATGGAACAACAAGCCCGCTTCTGATCGAGCGGGGACGCCTGCGGTCCGGGCCCCGAAAGGGCTACGGGCTGCGCGGGCGCTGTGATCACTACATGGAGGACTACGTGAGCGAATACGTACTGCCGGATCTTGACTATGACTACGCGGCCCTGGAGCCGCACATCTCGGGCCGGATCATGGAGCTGCACCACTCCAAGCATCAGGCCACCTACGTCAAGGGTGCCAACGACGCCCTCGCGCAGCTGGCAGAAGCCCGCGCGACAGGCCAGTTCGGCACCATCCCGAAGCTCTCCAAGGA
>NZ_PJIQ01000049.1 GCF_002929745.1 Arthrobacter sp. B1805 | reverse complement strand
ATAGCGCCTCTGTGTGTCAAGCGGCGGCCTTTTCGGCTTGGTGGTGGTCGTGCAGGATCTGTCGGTAGAGGACGTTGGAGAGGCGTCGTTTGAGTGCCCTGCGGGCTTCGCGGGGTGTTTTTCCTTCAGCGATTTTTTTCAGGTAGTAGTCCCGGCCTGGCCCGGGATCACGGCTTTGGCAGACGGCCATGGTGTGCAGCACGGAGTTCAGCTGCCGGTTGCCTCCGGTATTGAGTCTGTGCCGGTTGTGGTTGCCGCTGGAAGCTTCCAGGGGCGCGGTGCCTGTGTAGCTGGCGAAATGTGAGGCGCTGGGGAAACGGGTGATATCACCGACATGTCCCAGGAGTTTCGCGGCCAGGACGACGCCGATACCGGGGATTTCCTGCAGGGTGGTGCTGGAGGCGTCCAACGCGGTACGGGTGTGCGCTTCGTTGCTCTTGATGAAGGAATCGATGCGTCGAAGATCAGTCAGCAGCTCTTTGGTAAGTTCCCGCCGGACCGCGTCGGTGGCTGTTGCCGGCCGGATCGTACGCAGTGCCGCGGCGGTCTTGTCGGCGCTCAACCCGGGTTCGACACCGCCGGGTAGGAGTTCACGCAGGAGTCGGTGCAGCCGGTTGAGCAGCCGGGCGCGTTCGTGACCCAGATCCTCGCGGCGTTCGGCCAGCAGACGCAGGATCGTGGTCTGGTCTTCGGCTGCGACGACGCGCAGGTTTTTCTGTCGCAGGCCTGTGAGGGCGACCGCGAACGCGTCCGCGGGGTCGCTTTTGCGTCCGCCGCCGGTGGAGAGGACCCTGACTTTCATGGCCAGGGTGGAGGGAACATCCACGACGACCTCGCCATGGGCTACGAGGATTTGAGCCGTACCTCGGCCTAGACCGTTGGCGCCTTCGATGGCGAAGGTGCGTTCGGGCCATTGAGCGGCCCAGGCCAGCAGTTGTCGGGCGGTTCCTGCGTTGACGACGAAGCGCCGCACCGCGAGCTGGGAGCCCGAAGGATCGATCGCTGCTGCGGTGATGGAGGATTTGTGCGGGTCGATGCCGATGATGATCATGTCCGGGCCCCTTACGCCGATGAGTGATGGATCACCCGTGGCGGGCACCCTGACTTGAAGTGTTCGCATGCCTCTGTCGAGCCACGCCCCGGGCGGGTGTCAGCGGCGCGGCACGCTATCAGAGAGCCAACCCACACGAGACGGGCGGCAAGGAGCTTGCGGACCTGTGCCAGCTGACACCCTGGACGCTACAAGACTGCAGATCCTGCGGCGCCCCACTACCAATGGAACAAGTCAGGA
>NZ_PJIQ01000048.1 GCF_002929745.1 Arthrobacter sp. B1805 | reverse complement strand
CAACTGCCAGCAAACCTACCAACGCGGCACCATCACCTGGACCCCCACCACCGGAACCCGCATCACCTACAAATAGACCGAAACCTACTGGGTCTGGTTACAAATGCCTGGCCGACTCGGAGAACGCACCACACACTTGGAGAGCCTTGTGACACCCTTAAGAGTCAGGACAGCCGCAGCGCTCGTTGCACTGAGCGCTGCAATTATCCTCAGTCCCAGCCCGGCGCTTGCGCAGACGCAGCCTCCGCTTGCTCCAAGCAACGGCAATCAGACTGCACCACCAGCTGGTCCAGGCGATGCGACCCAACAGGCGATCACTCCGGTCTCCCCGCAACCGGCTGTCACGTCGGTTCCTGAAGCCCCCAGCGCGTCCACCAGTACGGACACAGAGGGAGCGGAAGGCACGCTTTCTGACGAGCAAATGCTGGCGAACAAACGCGCGGTCGCCAGCCAGATAGGTTCCGACGGTGCTTCCCTGGGTCAGGGCGTCCTGCGATTGTCACGGACGGGTGATCCTCAAGTTCCCGCCCCCGAGGAAGAAAGTCCCATAGCGATCAAAGAAGAGGGCGGGGCCGGTCTGGCTGCAGTCAATTACTGGAAACCCAGCGGTGTGCTCGGGGTAGACGTCAGTAGCCACCAGGGCACTGTCAACTGGCAGGCAGCGTGGAATGAAGGCGCCCGCTTCGCTTACACCAAAGCGACGGAATCGACCAACTACCGAAATCCCTTTTTCGGCGAGCAATACCAGGGCTCGACGAACGTCGGGATGCTTCGCGGCGCCTACCACTTCGCGATACCGAGTGTGAGCTCAGGAGCCGAACAAGCCAACTACTTCGTCAACAACGGCGGAGGTTGGTCGGCAGATGGAAAGACCCTCCCTCCCCTGCTCGACGTCGAGTACAACCCATACTCAACGCTCGGCAACTCTTGCTACAACATGTCCCCCGTTCAGATGGTGAACTGGATCCGCGATTTCTCCAACACGGTGCTCGCGCGCACCGGACGCGTTCCCATGATCTACACGACGGCCGACTGGTGGAACACCTGCACAGGCCGCTCCACAGCTTTCGGGAATCATCCCCTGCATCTCGCGAGTTACAGCAACGCCGCTCCGACAAACATGCCAGCAGGATGGTCAGGCTACGAGCTGTGGCAATACACGAGCCAGGGGCCTGTCGTCGGTGACTGGAACCAGTGGCCAGGCACTCTTTCCGCACTTCAAGTCTTCGCGCGGAACAATCAGCCAGCAGCGTCGGTGGCTGAGTCTTCGATCACGTCAGTTGCGGGTAGGACGCCCGAGCTCGGCGCTGCGACCTCTGCTA
>NZ_PJIQ01000047.1 GCF_002929745.1 Arthrobacter sp. B1805 | reverse complement strand
GGGTCTGTCCGATAAACGGTGTGTGGGGTCCGGCGGTTTTCATTAGTGGTTGGTTTTCTCAAAGCGTCCTGCGAAGGTGATCGCGAAGGCGTTCAGCGCTGGTTTCCACCTGATGACCCAGCGTGCTCTGCCTCCGCCGGTGGGGTCAAGGGACCGGGTGACGAGGTAAAGACACTTCAGCGCCGCGGCCTCGTTCGGGAAGTGGCCCCTGGCCCGCACCGCTCGGCGGTAGCGGGCGTTGATCGACTCGATCGCATTCGTCGTGCAGATGACCCGGCGGATCTCCACGTCGTATTCGAGGAACGGCACGAATTCCGCCCACGCGGATTCCCAGAGGTTCACGATCGCCGGATACCGCTGGCCCCACTCGGCGGCGAACTCCGCGAACCGGTCCTTCGCCGCCGCTTCGGACGGCGCCGTGTAGACGGGTTTGAGGGCTTTCACGATTCCGTCTCGGTGTTGCCGGCCGGCGTAGCGGAAGCTGTTGCGGATCAAATGCACGACGCATTGCTGCACGACGGTCCGCTCCCAGGTCGTGTTGATCGCCTCCGGCAGGCCCTTGAGCCCGTCGCAGACGGCGATGAGCACGTCCTCGACACCACGGTTCTTCAGCTCGGAGAAGACCTGCAACCAGAACCTCGCACCCTCGCCTCCGTCACCGGCCCAGATGCCAAGGATGTCGCGTTCCCCGTTCACGGTGACGCCCATAACGACGTAGAACGGGGTGTTGCGGACCTGCCCGTCGCGGACCTTGACCACGATCGCGTCGACGAACAGAACCGGGTAAAGGGGGTCCAGCGGACGGGAAGCCCACTCCGCGAGTTCACCGGCGACCTTCTCGGTGATCCGACTGATCGTGTCTCTAGAGACCTTCGCCCCGTAGACCTCCTCGAAATGCGCGGCGATCTCCCCGGTCGTCAACCCACGGGCGGACAGCGAGAGCACGATCTCATCGATGCCATCCAGACGCCGTTTCCGTTTGGGCACGATCACCGGCTCGAACGACCCGTCCCGGTCCCGCGGCACCTCGATCTCCACCGGGCCGATCTCCGTCAACACCGTCTTCACCCGAGTGCCGTTGCGCATGTTCGCCGCGATCGGCGTCTGCCCGTGCTCGTGCCCGAGGTGCTCGGTCAGCTCCGCTTCCAAAGCGGTTTCCAGCACGTTCCTGGTCAGCTGGTTCAACAAGCCACCCGGGCCTACCAGGCTCACGCCCTGCTCCTTCGCCTGGGCGAGCAGCCGCTCGGCGAGGTCCTTCTGATCGATGATTTCTCCCGTCACAGGATCGATCATCGCCCCTGATACTTCGGTCGTGAAGTCGTTCACGGCCATCTCCTCTCGGATCAGGCCGAACCCTCACACACCGTTATTCAGACAGTCCC
>NZ_PJIQ01000046.1 GCF_002929745.1 Arthrobacter sp. B1805 | reverse complement strand
TCGTAAGTGATGAAAACCGCCCCCGACATTACAACTCCAGCGTCCCCCCCCCCCTCCTCCAATAAGAATAATTGAGAAGAAGTATGATAAAGACACCAGTAAAACACTTTCATTTTTAATCAGAACAATAAGTAATACAAAAAAAATAAACAATAAGGGTTGAAATATATACTGCAGAACAACACTAAAAGTGACAAGACCTTGAGACTGTAAAAAGGAATATAACAATATATTTACTGACGATGATATTATCAACAGAATCGCCAAACACCATGTATTTCGTAATAATAATTGTGGCGAAAAATAATGAATTATAGGTATTAAAATGATAGATAAGATAATACTGGATATAACACTCCGTTTTATGCATCTAAGAAAAAAAACGCCTCGTGCTTTTAATGCATATTTAACTGAGGCACATTTTTTCAAAATTAAATTATTTTGTCCTAAAGAGGATAGGGACGATATTATTCCAGTTACTGATAATAGGAAGAAAACCCCACCAGCCTCACTCATATTGAGCGTTCTTGATATCATCACACTCGTTGACAGCGCAAGTATAGCGCCGAATATCCTCAACACAAATACAGTTTTAATTGTAAACATTAACTTCTCGTTATTTACCCAAAGACCTCTTTGCAACAAATAATAGGGGGGAGGGTATAGATACTACCCCGCAAGACGCAAAAAACAACGCTACCGCCCCTGGCTTAACAGCTACCAGTTCACTAACACAAACTTATAACATGGCAATCTTAATAAATTCGTCTCTAATAAAACAAGAGACCGTTTTCTAAATCACATGAAGCAAAAAATCACCATAAAAGATCTAAACATCATCTGATATTTTAAACATTAGCTTAGATAATCGGTTGACGACTTTCATATTACTATTTTCTCCCGCCTTTTATCTTCATTAAAAATCATTTATAATTATTTCTTCTATTTTACCACGGAATTTTGTGCCTAGCATAATGTTTCTCAAACCATACTTCACAAACGCCTGCATATAGCCCATTTTTTTGCCGCAGTCGTAACTGTCGCCAGTCATCAGCATTGCATCCACAGCATGTTTTTTCGCCAGTTCGGCAATGGCATCAGTCAGTTGAATACGTCCCCATGCACCAGGCTGAGTACGTTCCAGTTCCGGCCAAATATCGGCAGAAAGCACATAACGACCTACGGCCATGATATCTGAGTCCAGCGTCTGCGGCTGATCCGGTTTTTCGATAAATTCAACAATGCGGCTGACTTTACCTTCGCGATCCAGCGGTTCTTTGGTCTGAATGACGGAGTATTCAGAGAGATCGCCCGGCATACGTTTTGCCAGCACCTGGCTGCGTCCCGTTTCATTGAAGCGCGCAATCATAGCGGCAAGGTTATAGCGCAGAGGGTC
>NZ_PJIQ01000045.1 GCF_002929745.1 Arthrobacter sp. B1805 | reverse complement strand
CCGCGGCGACCGCCCCCGCGGACGCGGAGCCCTCGGCCACCGAGGACGCAGGGCAAGTAGATGCGGCTCCCGCAAGCCAGAACAGCGACGACAACACAGGCACCGTCATCGGTATCGCCATTGCCGCCGTTATCGCGGCCGCGGCGATCGCCTTCTTCCTCGGGCGCCGTGCCCGGGGCGGAGCCCAAAGCTAGCTTGTTCCCAGCGCCACGAAGGGCCCTGCCGTCACATCGGTGGGGCCCTTCCGCGTTCCGGCCGCTGCAGGGTAGCTGCAGAGCCGGAGGGGTGCCACCGACAGATCGCGTTCGTAAGTGCGTAAGGATGCACCTATAGTGGGGGGACTTGTTCCTGTACGAGACGGGCTTCTCCTCATGCTTTCTGTCCTGCGCCACTCCGCGTACCGCAATCTCTTCACCGCGCAGGTCGTCGCCCTGCTCGGGACGGGCCTGCTCACGGTCGCGCTGGGCCTGCTCGCCTTCGATCTGGCCGGCGGGCAGGCCGGCGCCGTGCTCGGCACGGCCCTGACGATCAAGATGATCGCCTACGTGTTCGTCGCCCCGGTGATGGCGGCCCTGGTCGAGCGCCTGCCCCGGAAGGGTGTCCTCGTCGGCGCGGACCTGGTGCGCGCGGCGATCGCGTTGAGCCTGCCTTTCATCGATCAGGTGTGGCAGATCTACGTTCTGGTGTTCATCCTGCAGTCCGCGTCCGCGACCTTCACCCCGGCGTTCCAGGCGCTGATCCCCGTGGTCCTGCCGGAGGAGAAGGACTACACCAAGGCCCTGTCCCTGTCCCGGCTCGCCTACGACCTCGAGTCCCTGGTGAGCCCGCTGCTCGCCGCGGCCCTGCTGACGGTGATGAGCTTCCACAACCTCTTCGTCGGCACGATGGTCGGGTTCCTGGTGTCCGCGGCAATGGTCCTCGCCACCGGCCTGCCGGCCGTCCCCGCGGCCCAGCAACAGGGTTCCCTGCTGCACCGCACCACCCTGGGCACCCGGATCTTCCTGCGCGAACCATCCCTGCGCGGGCTGATGGCCCTGAACCTCGTCGTCGCCACAGCGACAGCCCTCGTGCTGGTTAACACCGTCGTCTACGCCCGGGACCTGTTCGGCGGAACCAACACCGACGTCGCGATCTCTCTGGCGTTCTACGGTGCAGGGTCGATGCTCATCGCATTCATTGCACCACGGGCCCTGGAACGCACACCGGACCGCACCTTCATGCTCCTCGGTGGCGCTGTCCTGACGGTCGGTCTGCTCGCCGCGGCGTTCCTTGCCTCCACCAAGCAAAGCGGTGCGAATCCCTCGGGCACTTCGTGGGCGCTCTTCCTCGGGCTGTGGGTCGTCCTGGGCATCGGCACCTCGATGATCAGCACTCCATCCTCACGCCTGCTGCGCCGGGTCGCCACCGATGACACGCGCAGCTACCTGTTCACCGCCCAGTTCTCCCTCTCCCACGCCTGCTACCTCCTGGCCTACCCCCTCGCCGGGTGGGTCGGAGCCGCCGCCGGC